>CAVSEY010000007.1:0-23674 GCA_963727035.1 uncultured Pseudomonadota bacterium
AGCCCGAAAACCGCTCTGGCGGGCGATGCGCCGGAGGAGGCGGCCATGATGATTTTCAGTCGATCGCGGTGGGCGGTCCGCCTGGTCGCGCTTACGCTCGGCGCAGCGGCGCCGCTTTTCCCGCACGCGTTTCGGCGCAGGGAATGATGAGCGGCGTCGACCTCGCTACGCCTGCTTTCACCCAGGCCGAATTGTCGCGCGGCGACATCGAGGGCCTGATCGCCAAAGTCAAGCCGGGCCAAAAGCTCGATCTGGCCGGTAAAAGCCTGAACAATCTCGATCTGTCGAAACTCGACCTCGCGGGCGCCAATCTTCGCGGCGCGCGGCTCAATCACGCCAATCTTGCCGGCGCCGATCTGCGCGGCGCCGCGCTCGATGACGTCTGGGCCCTCGGCGCCGATTTCTCCGGCGCCGATCTGTCCGGCGCGCGGCTGTTTGGCGCGCAAATGTTGCCGCCAGATTCGACCGCGCCAATCTGTCCGGCGCGCGTCTTGCCGGCGATTTCACCGAGCGAGTTTTGCCGGGGCGAAGCTGGCGCGGGCCGACGGATCCGCCGACATGAAGAACCAGTCCATGGGCCTGATGCATGCGGTGATGCGCTCGACGGACCTGCGCGGCGCCGATCTCGCGCAAGCGAATTTCTCGCGCGCCGATCTCGAATTCGCTCAATTGAACAACGCCGATCTTTCCCGCGCCGATCTTGCTCACGCTGATGTCGCCGGGGCCGATCTGCGCGGCGCCCGGCTCGAAGGCGCCAATCTCGAAGGGGCGGACGTGGCCTCGGCGCATATTGACGCCGCCGCCGCGAAAGATTTTTCGCGCGCGCTCAATCTCGACCGCGCCATCAAGGATTGACCGACTGCCGCGGCAGAGTTATGCGGAATCCTTATCAGAGCCGGGCGGCGTGCCAGGCGATATGGTCGCTCATGAAGGTCGAGATGAAATAATAGGAATGATCGTAACCTTCGCGCATGTTCAAGGTGAGCGGAATACCCGCTTTCGCGCAAGCGTCCTGCAACAGCCAGGGCTTCAGCCCGTCCTGCAGGAACGGGTCCGCCGTCCCCTGATCGACCAGAAATTCCTTGAAGCGGCGCCCGTCCTCGATCAGCGCGGTGGCATCGTAAGCGCGCCAGGTTTTTTCATCCGGCCCCAGATATTTTTCCAGCGCTGGGCGCGACCAGCCGCTGGTCATGGGCTGGACGATCGGCGCGAAAGCCGAGCAGCTCCTGAACCTTTCGGGATTTTTCAAAGCCATGGTCAGAGCCCCGTGGCCGCCCATGGAATGCCCGAATATCCCTTGCCGGCTCATGTCGACAGGAAAATTTGCGGCGATGAGCGCCGGCAATTCGTCGAGGATATAGGAGGCCATGCGGTAATTATGCGCATAAGGGTCTTGCGTCGCGTCGAGATAAAATCCCGCGCCCTTGCCGAAGCGCCAGTCCTCGGGATCGTCGGGAACGTCGTCGCCGCGCGGCGAGGTGTCCGGGCAGACGACGATGACGCCATGCGCCGCCGCCGCCGCGCGATATTCGCCCTTTTCCGTGACATTGGCGTGGGTGCAGGTCAGGCCGGACAAATACCACAGCACGGGCGCCTGCTCTCGCGCCGCCTGCGGCGGCACGAAGACGGAGAAGGTCATGTCGCAATCTGTCGTCCGCGCCTTGTGGCGATAGTTTCCCTGGACGCCGCCATGCGATCTGGCGGTCGATACCTGCTCCATATGCCGCTCCCGAGACAAAGGCATGAACGCGGACGCATTTTCGCCTTGCGGCCGCCCGCGTCAATGCTCCGCCGGAAAGCAGACCGGCGCCGGCCGAAAATTCACGCCGCCTGCCTGCCGGCCAATTTGGCGACGTGGGCGGCGATCGCGTCCATCAGCGGCGGCGACAGGCAGTCGTAAGTCTGCAAGCCGATCTCGTGCATGCGGTCGCGGACCTCGCCCATCTTGGACGGCGGGAAGCCCTGTTCGATGATCGACGAGACGAAAGCCGCGAATTCCGGCGGCGCCCATCCGTCCTCGCGCGACAATTCGGTATGGATGAAGTCGAGGCCGTAGAAGGGATGATCCGTCTTCTCGATCCGTCCGAACATATGCACGCCGCATTCCTTGCAGGCGTGGCGCTGGATCACGGCGCTGGGATCGACAATGTAGAGTTTGTCCTCGTTGGCGACGACGCGCAGCTTGTCGCGCGGCACGACGCCGACCACCGAGAAGATCGCGCCCGGGGGCTTCCAGCATTTGCTGCAGCCGCAAGCGTGATTATGCGCCACCTGGCCACTGATTTCCACGCGGACGGGATTGGTCGCGCATTTGCAGACCAGGGTTCCGCCGGCGAAACCGTCGCGGCCGCGCCTCAGGCCTTGGTCGATCGCCGGATGAAGTCGAATGTCGGTCATCTTCATCGTCTCCTCTTGGTGCGGTTTTGCGTTGCGGCCCCGGAACAAGCTGGTGATATTGCCGAGACCGAAATGATGTTCGCTCATCAACGCCTCCGTTGTTCGCTCCCCGGCTATTATCCCAACCTGCCGGAAGCCCTCTCCCGTCGCTGCCGACGGCTGCTTGTCGAGGAATCGCCCGGTCCTTGGCAACGACCGGGCGTTGAACCTGTTCGGTCAAATTCCCGACAAGCCTGATAGCGTGAAATCGACCCGCGCCCTTCGTCACGTCGAGCAACCAAGATGCGCTGACCTTCGCATCTTCGCCGCAATGCAATAGTCTTGCGGCGACATTTGCATTCTACGCGCAAGTTTGCCGGATTTCGCGCCTCCGCGCCCGGTGATCAGCTTAATAATCGCTTATGATCGCGAAACAGTCTGATTCGAACCGGCGCCGCGATTATGTTTGCGTTGATGACTGATCGATTCAGATCGGGCCTGCCCTGGCTCTTTTTTTCTGTTGTCCTTGCCGCCTGGGGCGTCGGCCCGGCGCGCGCCCAGGCGACGCCCGCGCGGCTGGAAATCCGGATCGGCTATGTCGGCCGCCAGATTCCACCTCCCCCGCTTTACGACCTCACGGCGACGCCGCAGGACCAAGGATTGGCCGGCGCCCGGCTGGCGATCGAGGACAACAACACCAGCGGCGCCTTTCTTGGCCAGCATTTCGACCTGATCGAGGCGATCCTGCCGCCGGGCCAATCGCCGGTCGAGGCCGCGCGCAAGCTGGCCGACGGCGGCGCCGGCCTGATCCTCGCCGACCTGCCGGCCGAGCAATTGCTCGCCGTCGCCGACGCTCTGAAGGGACGCAACGCGGCCGTTTTCAATGTGTCGGCGCCGGACAATGTCCTGCGCGGCAAGGATTGCCGGGCCAATATTTTCCATGTCGCGCCGAGCCGCGCCATGCTCACCGACGCCCTGGCCCAGTTTCTCGTGGTCAAGCGATGGTCCAGACTCTTCCTGATCGTCGGCGAGACCAGGGCGGACGCGAGCTATGCCGCGTCCTTTCGCGCCTCCGCGAAAAAATTCGGACTGACCATCGCCGCCGAAAAGACCTGGACCTTCGGCCCGCTCGCCCAGGCGCGCGGCGACGCCGTCACCCAGGACGCCGCGCTGGTCTTCACCCGCGCCGCCGACAGCGACATGATCGTCGTCGCCGACGAGGAGGATAATTTCGGCGATTATATTCCCTATCACACGGCCGATCCCAAATTGGTCGGCGGCACCCAGGGCCTCGTCGCCGCCTCCTGGCATCGCACCCAATTCGCCTTCGGCTCCGAACAATTGCAGGATCGTTTCCTGCGCCTCGCCGGCCGGCGCATGCGGCCGGTCGATTATCAGGCCTGGACGGCGGTTCGCGCCATCGGCGAGGCGGTCGTTCATGTCCGTTCGGCCGATCCGGGCGCCCTTGCCGCCTTCATGGTCGATCCGCAATTCAGCGTCGCCGTCTTCAAGGGCGTGGCCGCGAGCTTCCGGCCCTGGGACCATCAATTGCGCGAGCCGCTGCTGCTGGCGCAGCCGGCCTTCCTGGTGGCCGTGGCGCCGCTGCCGGGCTTCTTGCACCAGCGCACGGCTCTCGACACGCTCGGAATCGACAAGCCGGAGACGCAATGCCGCTTGCCTTGAGGCGCGGGAAAGGAGACGGCGATGAAATGCGGCGGCGGGTCGGGGCTCATCATGGCGCTTGGTCTTCTGTTGGCCGCGCCCGCGCCGGCCTTGGCCTATCGCATTTTCGTCACCAACGAAAAAGGCAATTCGGTCAGCGTGATCGACACCGACACGCAGCAGGTCATCGAGACGGTTCCGGTCGGGCGGCGGCCGCGCGGCGTCAGCATCAGCCCCGACGGCAAGCTGCTTTATGTCTGCGCCAGCGACGACAACGCCATCAATGTTCTCGACGTCGCCACCATGAAGATCGTGCGCTCGCTCGAATCCGGTCCCGATCCCGAACGGTTCGCGCTCAATCGCGCCGGCGACCTGCTCTATATCGCCAATGAGGACAATGCCGAGGTGACCGTGGTCGATCTGGCCAAAAACCTCATTCTGGCGCAGGTTCCGGTTGGCGTCGAGCCGGAGGGCATGGGCCTCGGCCCGAAGGGCGACCTGCTGGTGGCCACCTCCGAGACCACCAATATGGCGCATTTCATCGACACGCGGAGCTACAAGCTGATCGACAGCGTGCTGGTCGGCAAGAGGCCGCGCATCGCCGTCTTCAACCGGAGCGGGACCCAGGTCTGGGTCAGTTCGGAGCTGGGCGGCGACGTTTCGGTGATCGATGCGGCCACCCACAAGATCATCCGGAAGATCACTTTCGACGTTCCGGGACTGACCCGGGAGGAAATCCAGCCGGTCGGCGTGGTCCTGACCTCGGACGGCAAGAAAGCCTTCGTCGCGCTTGGCTACGCCAATCGCGTGGCGGTGGTGGACCAGCAGACTTTCGCCGTCGAGAAATATCTGCTGGTCGGCGTGCGCGTCTGGCACCTCGCCTTCACGCCCGACGAAAAGCTGCTCTATGCCACCAACGGCAATTCCAACGACGTCACCGTGATCGACGTGGCGCGGGAAAAGGTCATCAAATCGATCCCCGTCGGACTGGAGCCGAACGATCTGGTCTCCTCGCTCCATTGAGCGCGGCGGAGAAATCGCGGGAGAAAGACAATGTCCGGCAAGGCGCTTCTGACCGGCCTTTTCTATGCCGGCTTCGCCGTCGCCGCCGCGGCGCAGACGGCGGCCAATGACGCCCCCAATGACGCCCTCAAGGACGCGCCTTGGCCCTGCGCCCAGCGGCGAACGCCGACGATCAGCGCCGCCGCCGTCTGGGCGGGTCCCGACATCGCCAAGGCCGGCGACTGGGAGCAGGACAGCGAGGCGGCGGCTTTGGCGGAAAAGCTCGCCTCTCGCCGCACGCCCCTGGCCGATATCGACGGCCTGCTCGACGATTTCGTCAAAAAGGCCGGCGCCGACAAGGATAAGCGCCTGACCCTGGTCTTCGCCGGCGCGCTGGCATCGATCAACCGGGAGCGCGATCGCGTCCTTTCCGGCATCGCCCATTTCGCCGAGGGTCAGGAACGGCTGGCCGAGAAAGTGCGCAAGGAAAGCGAGGAGGTCGCCGACGACGAGGAAAAGAGCGATGCGGGCGCCAAGGCGCTTGCGGAAGCGAAAGTGGAATTCGCATGGGACAAGAGGATTTTCGCCGAACGAAGCCAGTCCCTGACCTATGTGTGCGAAACACCGGGCATTCTTGAACAGCGCGCCTTCGAAATCGCGCGGCGCATCGAGCAGAAACTGTGAGGCGCTGAGGCGGCCGGATAAAGCAAATCGGGGGCGGCGGATCGGCCTCGGTCTCGACCGATACGCATGAATCCGGAATTCATTGCTCATAAGACCATCGGCCCTTGGAAAGGGCCAATGGCATAACGCGGCAGGTTGCATTCCATCCAAGGTTGCCGGCTCGGGGAGGATTCAATGCAAGGTCGTTTTCGTCCCGTGGCGGACGCAAGCGGCGCGGGTCACAGGAACCTTTCGTGGCGATCCGCGTTGTGTCCATTCGATAAGGTGGAGCGATTCTAAGAAACGCGGCGGCGCGGACGCCGAACGGGAAGCCGTGGGGACGACGAAACGACTGTCTCCGATAAAGCCGCGGCGCGGAAATGCATTTTTGGTGGTGACGATGAATCTCTTGATCATCGAGGAGGATCTTCTCGCTGCGCCGGAACTGGCTACAGGTCTCAAAGCCGAAGGCTTCGACGTGACCGTGATTGAGGACGACGATCATGCGGTCGAGGCCGCGGGCGCCCTCAATCCCTGCGCCGTCTTGTTCGACACCGCGACCCATGGCGAGCGGGTGTTCGGCGCCTGCCGCGCCTTGCGCCGCATGGGTCGGACTGAGCCAATTCTGGTCCTGAGCCCCTATCGCGACGCCTGCGACCGCGCCCGGGGTCTGGACGCCGGCGCGGACGATTATATCGCCAAGCCATTCCAATTCGACGAATTGGTCGAAAGGCTGCGGGCGCATCTGCTGCATCATTCGATCGCCGTGGACGCCCGCGAGCGCCTGCAGGTCGGGCGACTGCTGCTCGACATGCGGCTGCGCCAGGCGTTTTTCGGCAATGTCCACATAAGGCTGACCCAACGCGAGGCGGAACTCCTCGGCGTGCTGATGCGCAACGCCAATCATCCGATCGGTCGTGGTGAAATCTACGACGAACTCTGGGGCGTCCAGCCGAACACGTCGCTGAATGTCGTCGACGTCTATATCGGCTATCTGCGCGCCAAATTCACCGATATCACCCGCGTCGGCGGACCTTTCATCTGCACGGTTCGCGGGCGCGGTTTCATGCTCGACATGGCCGGCTACAAATGCGCGCCGCAGTCATGAAGGGAATTTGTGCTTTGCCATGGCGGATGGCGGCGATGTTGGCGGCGCCGATCGCCATCGGATGTGCCATTTCCTCGGCGGGCGCCGCCGAGACCAACGATTACCCGACCGAAGCGCGGGCGGATTATGTGTTCGGCTGCATGGCGGCCAATGGCCAGACCCAGCTGGCCCTGCACAAATGCGCCTGCTCGATCGACGTCATCGCCTCGATCCTGCCCTATGATCGCTATGTCGACGCCGAGACGGTCCTGTCGATGCGCCAGGGAATCGGCCAGCCCGCCAACGCCTTTCGCGGCGTCGGCGTCTACGACGACATGGTCGCCGATCTGAGGCGCGCGCAGGCCGAGGCTGAAATCCGCTGCTTTGAATGAGCAAGCTCTATTGCATTTGTTCAGCTTCGCCGGCTCCGCCAGCGGGGGCGGGCGTGACGGACTGGATCGGCAGCAGCGGGACGCCATAGCTCTTCAGGACCGCGTCGATATCGTTCCGGCGCTTGCGCAGGACGGCGTTCAGTTCGTGTTTCCAGTCCGGTTCGTTGCGCCTCAGGCCAAAGGAAATGCGAAAGGCGAAAGTGGGCCGGGTCGTTTCGACCAGCGGCGTCGCCGTCAAGGGCGGCGAGGCGCTCTTGGCGTAATAGCCGCCGATAGGCCCCCATAGGATGACAGCGTCGGTCACGCCGGATTCGAGGTCGCGAATGGCGTCCCGGGACGGCGAGGAATAGCGGTGGTCAACGAGAAGATCGTAGATTTTCGCATTGGACATAAGTCCCAGCCGCAATAAATGGTCGGTCGGCGGCGTGGCGGCGATGAAACCGAGCCTGCGACCCGTGAGGCGAGGGTCTTCCAGCCGGTCGACGCCGTCGAGCGGCCCCCCTTTTTTCGTCACCAGCACATAGGTCGAGGCGTAATAGGGATTGGTGTGATCGACAATGTCGGCGCCGGACGCATAGCCGATGATCACGTCGCAAAGATTCGCCCCCAATGTATTGCGGACGAAGCCCGGTCCTTCGGGCATCCAGTCATAATGCAGCGGCCGTTTCAGTTCGTCGGCGACGATTTCGGCGATTTTATTTTCAAATCCTTCGCCCGCCTTGTCGGAAAAAGGCATGCTGGCCGGGTCGGCGCAGACCCGGAGACGGTCGCGCGTGACGAGATCGGGCATATATTGGGCGCGCGCGGCGACGGGCTGAAGCGTCAGGGCGCACAAGCCCAGCGCCGCGCCAGGGAAAAGACTATTCCGGCCCCATGCACGCGTCTTCGGCATCGGTCCAGCTCTTGGGTTTGGGCTCGTAATTGGCGGGCCGTCCGCGCGGCAGCGCGTCGTCCGCGCGCGCTTTCAGATAGACGTAGATGTCATCGACGAAGCACATGACGTTCTTGTCCGTGCCTAAGCTTGGCATGACCTTTTCCTGACCGGCGCTGAGGTCTTTCTTGCCTCCCGCGACGGTCGCCTCGAATTGCGAATAGGTCAGGCGTTTGAGCGAATCGGTCAGATTCGGAGCATAGCTCGATCCGAGTCCGTCGGGACCGTGGCAGCGCAGGCATTCGGCGGAATAGCGCAGATAGCCGGAAAATGTGTACCAGTCGACCTTGCCATCGGGCGAAATATTGTAGGTCGGGTCGCCGGTGGCGTTGAAATATTCGCCGTTCTTGCTGCTCGCCGGCTTCTTGTTTTCGGCAAGGGCCGCGCCGGCGGCGAACAAGAGAATGGTCGCCAGAACAGCGCGAAGGCGCGCCTTTATTTTTTTGGCAGGGAGAGTTTTAGCCATTTGTCGATCCTGGCGGCTGTCTTCTGGATCGTCAGGCCTGAAAGAGGCTTTTGATCGCGCCGGGCGAGAGGATTCGCCCGGCGCCAGTCATTGGCTCGCGCTCATTCGGGCAGGGCGAAGACCGTCAGCGCGCCGCCGAGCGAGGTGTATTTGCTCAATTCGGCATAGCCGCCGACCGCGCCCAGACCGGCGTGCGGATCGGTGAGGCCCGCCGCCAGGCCGATGCCGGCCCAGCCGCCGACGCCGGACAGAACCGCCACATATTGCCGGCCATTGTGCATATAGGTCATCACATTCCCGATGATGCCGGACGGAGTCTTGAACTTGTACAGCAGCTTGCCCGTCTTGGCGTCCACCGCCTTCAGATAGCCTTCCAGCGTGCCGTAGAAGACGACATCGCCGGCGGTCGCCAGCGCGCCGGACCAGACCGAGAACCTTTCAGGATCTGACCAGACGATCTTGCCCTTGGTGGCGTCCCAGGCGATGAAATTGCCCATCTCGGTTTGGCCGGGAGGCGGATACATCGACAGGATCGCGCCGACATAAGGCTGGCCGGGCGTATAGGTCACCCGGAACGGCTGGTAATCCATGCAGACATGGTTGGTCGGCACGTAGAACAGGCCGGTCTTGGGCGAGTAGGCCGAAGGCTGCTCATCCTTGGAGCCAAGCGCCGCCGGGCAGACGCCCTGGGTGTTGACGTCCTCGCCATTGGCTTCGGTCGAATATTTCTTGACGCGGATCGGCCGGCCGTAATCCGGGCTGTTCTTGTCCATGTTGATTCCGGTCGCCCAGTTGACCACCGGATCAAACTTCGCGGCCACCAGGAGTTCGCCATTGGTGCGGTCGAGCGTATAGCCGAAGCCGTTACGGTCGAAGTGGACCAGCAGCTTGCGCATCTGGCCGTCGATATTCTGATCGGCCAACTGCATTTCATTGACGCCGTCATAGTCCCATTCGTCATGCGGGGTCATCTGATAGACCCATTTCGCCATGCCGGTGTCGGGATTGCGGGCGAAAATGGTCATCGACCATTTGTTGTCGCCCGGCCGTTGTTTCGGGTTCCAGGTCGAGGGGTTGCCCGAGCCGTAATAGATCAGGTTCAGATCTGCGTCATAGGAGTACCAGCCCCAGGTGCAGCCGCCGCCCTGTTTCCACTGGTCGCCCTTCCAGGTCTTGAGGCTCGAATCCTTGCCGACCGGCTTGCCGAGCGCAGTGGTCTTTTCGGGGTCCATCAGCATTTCGTCGTCCGGCCCTTCCGAATAGGCGCGCCAGACCCGTTTGCCGGTGTTCATGTCATAGGCGGTGACGTTGCAGCGGACGCCGAATTCACCGCCGGAATCGCCGACCAGGACCTTGTCCTTGACCGGCAGCGGGCTCATCGTGGCGGTCTCGCCGATCTTCGGGTCGCCGTTGACCGCCGACCACAGCAGCTTGCCGGTCTTGGCGTCGAGCGCGATCAGAGTGGTGTCGGCCTGATTGAGGAACAACTTGCCGTCGGCGTAAGACACGCCGCGATTGACCGTATCGCAGCACATCACCGGAATGACGTCCGGATTCTGCTTGGGCTCGTATTTCCACAAGATCCTGCCGTTGTGGTTGAGGTCGAGGGCGTAGACATTATTGGGGAACGGCGTGACCAGATACATGGTGTCGCCGACCACCAGCGGGCCGCCTTCATGGCCGCGCAGAACCCCGGTCGAGAAGGTCCACACCGGCTCGAGCTTGCTCGCGTTCTGGCTGGTGATCTGGTCGAGCTTGGAATAGCGATTGTTGGCGTAATCGCCCGCCTGGATGGCCCAGTCGGCGGGATTTTGCGTCAGCTTCATTTCCGTGTCCTGGGCGAACGACGGACACGCCAAGACGAGCGAACTCACCGAGATCAGGGATGCTGCCAATATTTTCATCGCTTCCTCCGCTGCGGCGCGGCGATGCGCCATGAAGTCACGCACGACTCATTGACCGCCGCCGATTGGAATTCGGCGCGCCGTCGGTGCGAGCGATGCAGTAACTCCACTGCATTCACGCGGTTGGCGCGCAATTTCCGTTGCAATGAAATTGTAATGTCGGCGCGCGACGACGACAACGGAAACGCGAAACCTCGGCCGTTTATAAAAATCTTATTAAGACGATTATAAGCATTCGTTTTTCGACTGAATGCGTCGCGCTGCGTTTGCTATTTGCTTTGCTGTATGCGCAAGCCCCGTCTCCGAAAAGCACAGGTCGAAATTCGGCCTCGACCTGTGCTTTGAACAGTCGTGACGCCCACGCAAGTCCGCTTCCACGCTATCCAAGGTCACGCTCAAGTATTTGACCGCGCCATGGCCGGAACCGTCCTGGCGGCGTCATCGAGTTTTGCTGCATGGATATTGTGATTATTGAGGATATGGTGGGCGCCGTGCCGTATAATATTGCATAGGCCAATGTTGAACATTGACACGCGCAGGCCTGCGGGCTAGGAGCGCAATTCTAAGCAGGATTTCCGCAAAGTGGTCGCCGGTTTTCGGACAAAAATCCTGCTAAATCAAAAGAGCCTCAGCAGCAATTCGTTGGCGCGCCAACGAATTGCTGCTGAGGCGGAGCCCAGTCCCGGAGTCCTCATGTCGATCTTCACTGCTGTCGTGCTTGTCTGCCAATTATCGACGACACCCCCCGGCGCCTGCGACGAAAACACCGCCATCGACGTGATTTCGCGGTCCGTGAAGTCGGAGCTTCAGTGCAATTCCGGCTGGCGCGAGATCGTCGCCGGAAGCGCCCTCGGGGAAGATCTCGACAAGGGCTATTACGTCAAAACGCTTTGCCGCCGGAACAAAAACGCCCTGCGGGAGGACAGCCAATAAGGCTTGTCCTTTTGCCGCCCGGATTTTGGTCGGCAGTTGCGTCGCAACAATTTCTGAGAATTGCCTTATAGTTTGATTTGGCCGTTGCCCGCCGCGACGCTGGCGCTATTTAATGCGACGAGCATTCGCAAACTGGAGCCGTCGCCATGAAGACCCGTGCGGCCGTCGCCTGGAAGGCCGAGGCGCCCCTGACCATAGAGACTGTCGACCTCGAGGGCCCGAAAGCGGGCGAGGTGCTGGTCGAGATCATGGCGACCGGGGTTTGCCACACCGACGCCTACACGCTTTCGGGCCTCGATTCCGAGGGCAAGTTCCCGGCCATTCTCGGCCATGAGGGCGCGGGGATCGTCCGCGAAATCGGAGCCGGCGTCACGTCGGTGAAGCCGGGCGATCATGTCATCCCGCTTTACACGCCCGAATGCCGGCAGTGCAAAAGCTGCCTGTCGCAGCGGACCAATCTGTGCACGGCGATCCGCGCCACCCAGGGCCAGGGCCTGATGCCCGACGGCACGAGCCGCTTCTCCTGCGAGGGCGCCAGCAACAAGCCGATCTTCCATTACATGGGCTGCTCGACCTTCTCCAATTTCACCGTCCTGCCCGAGATCGCGGTGGCCAAGGTGCGCGAGGACGCGCCCTTCGACAAGATCTGCTACATCGGCTGCGGCGTCACCACCGGCGTCGGCGCGGTGGTTTACACCGCCAAGGTCTGGCCGGGCGCCAATGTCGTGGTGTTCGGGCTGGGCGGCATCGGGCTCAATGTGATCCAGGGCGCGAAAATGGTCGGGGCCGACAAGATCATCGGCGTGGACCTCAACCCGTCCAAAGTGGCGGTCGCCAAGAAATTCGGCATGACCCATTTCATCAACCCGGACGAGGTCGGCCGCGACAAGGTGGTCGAGGCGATTGTCGACGCGACCGGCGGCGGCGCGGATTTCTCGTTCGAATGCATCGGCAATGTCCACACCATGCGCCAGGCGCTGGAATGCTGCCATCGCGGCTGGGGCACGTCGATCGTGATCGGCGTCGCGCCTTCGGGCCAGGAAATCTCGACCCGGCCGTTCCAGCTCGTCACCGGGCGCAACTGGCGCGGCACGGCCTTCGGCGGCGCGCGCGGGCGCACCGACGTGCCGAAGATCGTGGACTGGTACATGGAGGGAAAGATCAATATCGACGACTTGATCACCCACACCATGCCGCTCGACAAGATCAACGACGCCTTCGACCTGATGCACAAAGGCGAGTCGATCCGCTCGGTGGTGATTTACTGAGCGGCGCCGGTTGAGGGGCCTCGCGACGGCGCCCCTCAATTTTCGAATTCGCACAAGTCAGGCGGGGGCAGCGGGCCCGTCCTCAGCCACAGCCGCGCGCCTTCGGCGCCGGCGCGGCCCGAAAAATCCGCGCCGGCGGGCAGGCGCATCCAGCACAGGCGTTCAAAAACTTCGCCCCCTTGCTCAAACGAACCGGCCAGAACGAGCAGCTCCAGGCCTTGCGCATTGGCGACGCGCATCGCGGCCTGCGCCGGCCACGCGGCGATCCTGACCCGCTCCAGCGGATGGTCGTAAAGAATGAAGGTCTCGACGCCGTCGGCGTCTTTTTCGCAAACGCCCTCGTCCGGACGGCGGACGATCCGCTCCTTGTCGTCCTTGCGGAACTGCCAAAGCTTCACGAACAGCACGCAGCCCTTGTCCGAACCGGGCGCATGACCGGTTCCCGGCGGGTTGCGCAGATAGGCGCCGGCGGGATAGGCGCCTTGCTCGTCGTGAAACACGCCCTCCAGAACCAGAATCTCCTCGCCGCCGGGATGTTCATGGCGCGGAAAATGGCTGTTCGCCGCATAGCGCACGATGGAGGTGGCGCGCGCCTTTTCCTCCCCGACGCGATAAAGCATCCGGCGCTCCACGCCGGCTGCGGGGCTCGGCGTCCACTCCATGCGGGCCGCATGGACCACGGCGCGCCGGGAAAAATCGTCGTTCAGCTGCATGGGAACTCCGCGCTTCTCGCCGAGACATGCGACGCGCCCGTGGTCCGGACAGAGGCCTTATATCAATTTTCACGGATCGCAACTCATCGCGACCGGTGAACCTTTCGCATCAGTGCGGCGTCGCTTCGCTCCTAACCGCTGGGCATTCGAAACGTTCCCGCCAGCCTCCGGCGGCGCGGTCGGCTCGCGCCCGCCCGCTTCGCAGTCCGCTCCTGCGGCGTTTAAGAAAAAAAAGCCCGGAATCGATCAGAAAATCGTGAATGGCCTCGATTTTTGGCGCCATCGTCCAAACCTCATCCAGCAAGGCGCCGGAGCTGCGAAGACAAGCATTTCGCTGCAGGTCGGACTGCTCCGGCGCCGGCGACGGCCGTGACGGCCCGCGTGGCGGGGACGTGCGAGCTGCTACGCGAAAATCATCAAGGGAGGAGCTTGCGATGACCGTCAGACCCGACCCCACCTTTTACGCCTCGCCCGCGCTCGCCATCGAAGCCCCGCCGGAGACTCTGGCCTATACGCTCATGCTGAGCGCGGACGCCGCCAAGCCGGACGGGCTGGCGGTGGTCGATGTGAATCCCGCCTCGTCGAGCTATGGCAAGATCGTCCACACATTGTTCATGCCCTATGTGGGCGACGAGTTTCACCATTTCGGCTGGAACGCCTGTTCCTCCGCGCTGTCGCCGATGAACGGCCATCCGTTCCGTGAGCGCCGCTATCTCATCATTCCCGGCATCAGGTCGTCGCGGATCTATGTGGTGGACGTCAAGGGCGGCCCCACCGCGGCGAAGATTCACAAGATCATCGAGCCCGAAGAGGTCTTCGCCAAGACCGGCTATTCGCGGCCTCACACCATCCATTGCGGGCCCGACGGCATTTATGTCTCGACGCTCGGGGGCGGCGGCAAGGACGGCGCCGCGAGCCCCCCCGGCATTTTCATCATGGACTGCGAAAGCTTCGACATCGTCGGCCGCTATGAGATCGACCGCGGCGACCAGGACAAGCATTACGATTTCTGGTGGAACCTGCCGCGCGATTATATGGTCAGTTCCGAATGGGGCTTGCCGCCGCAGTTCGAGAACGGGATCGTGCCGGCCGATCTGCTGAGCAACAAATATGGCCACAAGCTGCATTTCTGGGACCTGCATGGGCGCAAGAACGTCCAGACCATCGATCTTGGCGCCAACCATCAGATGGCGCTGGAGGTGCGCCCCGCCCACGATCCGGTGAAGGAATACGGCTTCTGTGGCGTCGTCGTGGACACGACCAATCTCGAAGGCTCGATCTGGACCTGGTGGCGGGAGAAGGACGGCAAGTTCCAGGCCCGCAAAACCGCGACCATTGCGCCGGAGCCGGCCGATCCCGCCGTTCTGCCCGATCTCCTCAAGGGCTTCGGCGCCGTGCCGCCGCTCGTCACCGACATCGACCTCAGCCTCGACGACAAATATCTCTACGTCTCCTGCTGGGGCACGGGCGAGTTGCGGCAATATGACGTCAGCGACCCGATGAATCCGAAATTTTCCGGCTCGGTCCATATCGGCGGGATCGTCCGCCGGACCGATCATCCGAGTGGAAGGCCGTTCAGGGGCGGCCCGCAGATGCTCGAGATCAGCCGCGACGGCAAGCGTGTCTACTGGACCAATTCGCTCTATTCGACCTGGGACAACCAGTTCTATCCGGAGGGCGTGCCGGCGGCGATGGTGAAAGCCAATGTCGCAGCGAATGGCGAACTGACGCTCGACAGGGATTTTTACGTCGAGTTCCCGGAGGGCTACCGCTCGCACCAGATCCGGCTCGAAGGCGGCGATTGCTCCACCGACAGCTTCTGCTACCCGTCAGTGCGCTGACAATGTTCGCATGGCATTCGACGGCGGCCCTCTGGGCGGCCGTCGTCCTCTCCGGCCTCTATCACGGGGCCAATCCGGGCATGGGCTGGCCGCTTGCGGTTTCCGCCGCGCTGATGGAGCGCCGACGCGACGCCTTGGCCAAGGCGATCGCCGCCCTTGGCGCGGGCCATTTCCTCGCCATGCTGGTGATCCTCGTTCCCTTCTCGATGATGACCGCCCTCCTGTTGTGGGAGAGGCAGATCCGTTTCGCCGCCGGGGTGCTGGTGATCGCGCTCGGGATTTTCTTGCTGGTCTACCGCCGCCATCCGCGCTTCCTGACGCGCGTGCCGCCGCATCGGCTGGCTTTATGGTCTTTCGTGGTCGCCACCGCCCACGGCGCCGCGCTGATGCTGGCGCCGATCTATCTGGGGCTGTGCGCCGCCAACGCCAGCGCAGGCCATGCGGCGATGGCCGAACTCATGCGCGCGAATTCCGCCCAGGCGGTGATGGTCGCGGCGCTGCATACTTTCGCCATGGTGACGGCGGGCGGCCTTGCCGCCGTCTGCGTTTACGGCTGGCTCGGCCTCAAGGCGCTCTCGGCCGGCTGGTTCAACCTCGACAGGGTCTGGGCCTCGAGCCTGATCGTCGTCGGCTCCCTGGCGATCGCTTTCGCCGCCTGAAACATCTCCGAAACGCGCCGCCGCGTCACATGCGGCATTTTTTCATCGTTCTAATTCTAAATTTTTTCGTTTCTGCGCCAACGACCCGCAACTTTATCGATTTGAAAGCGTTGGAATGGCGTCCGGCCCAAAGCTCAGTTCTCGTATGAAAGGGGGAACCAGCGGCGCCGGATGCGGCCCGCGAAACGGGCCGGGGCGGGTTCGGGCGACGAAAGCTTGCGCCATAACGATTTGGTTTTTTTTCCGCGATCCGTCGCTGTTCGAGGGGCCTGGGGACGCGAAAAATCGACGCCGTCCACCGCCCGTTCGCCGAAAGAGGGCGATCGCTTGCGGATTTCATGGAGATGTTTGGATGGCGACGAACGCGACCGCCCCGGAGGAAGCCCTCCACTTCAATATTCCTTACGGAGTTACGGCGGACAGCCATCTCGCCTGGCAGATGCATATGCTCGTTTTAGCCGTTGTCACATTGATCGGCGCATTGGTGTTCACGGTCATCGCGTGGTCGCTCGTTCGTCATCGTCGTTCGCAAAGGCCGGAGGCGGCGAAATTTTCCGGCTCGTTTTGGGTGGAGATTTTGTGGACGGTGGGGCCGGCGCTGATTCTGATCGCCATAGCCGTCCCCGCCACCAGGGTCTTGCTGATCGAGAACACCCACCCGACCCCGAAAGTGACGGTGGAAGTGCGCGGTTCGCAGTGGAAATGGCATTATAGCTACGTTGGGTTGGGGATCGATTTTTTCAGCAATCTCGCCGCCGAGAGCCGGGGCGACGTGAATCCGACGACGGTCGCCTATTACCTGCGCGACGTCGACCATCCCTTGATCCTGCCGACGCAGGAGGATGTGCGGTTCCTGATCACGTCCGACGACGTCATCCATTCCTGGTGGGTTCCGGCGCTCGGCTTCAAGCGCGACGCCATTCCCGGCTACATCAACCGGGTGGACATCGCCATCGACCAGCCGGGAGTCTATCGCGGCCAGTGCGCCAGCCTGTGCGGCGCCGGCCACGCCTTCATGCCGATCGTGGTGAAGGCGCTTGCGCCGGACCAGTTCCAGGCCTGGGTCAAGGATCAGCAGGCGGCCGCCACCGCGCAAAAAGCCCAGGCCCAGGCGCCTTGGACGCAGGCCATGGCCATGGCCGCCGGCGCCACGGTCTATGACTCCATCTGCGCCGCCTGCCACCAGCCTGACGGCAAGGGCGTCCCCGGCGCCTTTCCGGCGCTCGACGGCAGCCCGGTCGCCAACGGCCCGCTGGCGGCGCATCTGAAGATCGTCATTCACGGCAGCCCGCGCAACGCCGCCATGGCGCCCTGGGGCAAGCAACTGGACAACCGCCAGATCGCCGGCGTGATCACCTATGAACGCAACTCCTGGGGCAACCACACCGGAACCCTGGTCACACCGGAGCAAGTGGAGTCGGCTCGATGACGACAGACGTCCTTCACCCTTCCTCCCCCGGGGCGGCTCCCGCCTGGCGCGGCTGGCGCCGCTGGTTGTTCACCACCAGCCACAAGGACATCGGCACGCTCTACCTGACCTTCAGCCTGATCATGTTCTTCGCCGGCGGAATCCTGGCCGAGCTGAATTCGCGCCCAGCTGATCCAGCCGGGCATGCGGCTCGTCGAACCCAACACCTTCAATTCCATGGTCAGCGAACATGGGCTGACCATGATCTTCCTCGCGATCATGCCGGCGCTGGTCGGGCTCGCCAATTGGCAGATCCCGCTGATGATCGGCGCGCCGGACATGGCGCTGCCTCGGGTGAACAACTGGAGCTTCTGGCTGCTTCCCTTCGCCGCCATCCTGCTGTGGTCCGGGTTTCTGATGCCCGGCGGCGCGCCCAACGCCGGCTGGACCTTTTACGCCCCCTTGTCCACGACCTACGGGCCGCCGTCGATGGACTTCATGATCTTCGCCATCCACCTGATGGGCATATCGTCGGTGATGGGGGCGCTCAATATCATCGTCACGATCACCAATCTGCGGGCGCCGTCGATGCGGATGATGGACATGCCCTTGTTCGTGTGGTCGTGGCTGATCACTGCTTTCCTGCTGCTGCTGGCCATGCCGATCCTGGCGGGGGTGGCGACCATGGTCCTCGCCGACCGCCATTTCGGCACCAGCTTCTTCAACGCCGCCGGCGGCGGCGACCCGGTGCTGTTCCAGCACCTGTTCTGGTTCTTCGGCCACCCCGAGGTCTACATCATGATCCTGCCGGTGTTCGGCGTGATCTCGGAAATCCTGCCGACCTTCAGCCGCAAGCCGCTGTTCGGCCGAGCCTCGATGATTTACGCCATAGCGGCGATCGCCCTGCTGTCGGTCGGGGTCTGGGCGCATCATATGTTCGTCGTCGGCCTGCCGGTGACGGCGCAATTGTTCTTCATGTATTCGACCATCCTGATCTCGGTGCCCACAGGCGTCAAAGTGTTCAACTGGACGGCGACCATGTGGCGGGGATCGCTGACTTTCGAGACGCCGATGCTGTTCGCGCTCGGCTTCCTGTTCCTGTTCACCGTCGGCGGCCTGTCGGGACTGATGCTGGCCGACGTGCCCGCCGACTATCAATATACGCGCAGCTATTTCGTGGTCGCCCACCTCCATTATGTCCTGGTGACCGGCTCGCTGTTCGGGATCATCGCCGCCGTCTATTACTGGCTGCCCAAATGGACCGGCCATCTCATCGACGAGCGGATCGGGCGCTGGCATTTCTGGCTGTCGCTGTTGTCGGTCAATCTCCTCTTCTTCCCGATGCATTTCGCCGGCCTGGCGGGAATGCCGCGCCGGGTGTCCGATTATGCGACGCAATTCGCAGCCTTCAATCTCGCTTCCTCGATCGGCGCCTTCATTTTCGGGGCCTCCCAGCTCCTGTTGGTCTGGGTGGTGATCAAGGCCGTCCGTGGCGGCGAGCCGGCCGGAGACCGTCCGTGGGACGGCGCGCGCGGGCTGGAATGGACCCTGCCTTCGCCGCCGCCCGCCCACACATTCGCCACGCCGCCCTCGCCGGAGGTCGTGTTTGCCGAAGGACCGCATGGTTATGAGTGAAGCTCACGCAAACGACTATTTCATCGCTCCGCCCAGCCCCTGGCCGCCCTTGGCGGCGGCGGGCGCCTTCCTGCTGCTCGGCGGCTTTGCCCTGTGGCTGCATGGCGACGGTCCGCTGGTGTCCGCCATCGGGGCGGCGATCGTGGTGTTCGTGGCTTTCCGCTGGTTCGGGGTGGTGATCAACGAAAGCCGCGCCGGCGTCTATCACGCCGCCTCCGACCGCTCGTTCCGCTACGGCATGATGTGGTTCATCTTTTCCGAAGTGATGTTTTTCGCCGCCTTTTTCGGGGCGCTGTTCTATGTCCACTTCCTGGCCGGCCCCTGGCTCGGCGGCGAGGGGGCCAAGGGCGCGGCGCATCTCCTGTGGCCCCATTTCGTGTATCAATGGCCGCTGCTGGTTCCTCCAAACCCTTCCGAGTTCACCGTCCCCAAGGAGGCGATGGGGCCGCTCGGCATTCCCACTTTCAACACCGCGGTCTTGATGTCGAGCGGGGTCACCGTCATTCTCGCCCACCGGGCGCTGCTGGCCGAGCGCCGCCGCGCTTTGGCCGGCTGGCTGGCGCTGACCATAGCGCTCGGATTGTGCTTCGTGGCGTTGCAGGCGCGCGAATATCTCCACGCCTATCTCGACCTCAACCTGACCCTGCATTCGGGGGTCTATGGCTCGACCTTCTTCCTTCTGACCGGATTTCACGGCCTGCATGTCATCCTCGGCGCCACGGTCCTGACGGTGATCCTCGCGCGTGTGCTGCGCGGGGATTTCAGCCCTGACGACCATTTCGCCTTCAAGGCGGCGTCCTGGTACTGGCACTTCGTCGATGCGGTGTGGGTGGGGCTCTATCTGTTCGTCTACTGGTGGTAGGAGCAGCCATGAAGTCGGACGCCGCCTCCACCTTCGACCACGGGCTGCTGCTGCTGACCGCCCTGCTGGCGTTCTGCGTCGTGGCGCTCGGCGCGTGGGTGCGGCTCAACGCCGCCGGCCTCGGCTGTCCCGACTGGCCGGCGTGCTATGGCCATCTGTCGGCGGGAGGCGCGGCGAGCGACGCCGCCCGCGTCGACGCCCTCTACCCGCAGCAGCCCCTGATTCCGGCCAAGGCGGCGCTGGAAATGCTTCATCGCTATCTGGCCGGGACGCTGGGGCTGCTGGTGGCGGCCTCGGCCTTTTTCCTGTGGCGCCGCCGGCCGACAATGGCGGCGATCCTGGTCCTGCTGGTCGTTTTTCAGGCCCTGCTCGGCATGTGGACGGTGACGCGCCGTCTGGCCCCTTTGGCGGTCACGGGCCACCTGCTCGGCGGGATGAGCCTGCTCGCGCTGTTATGGTGGCTGGCGCTGGACGCCGGAGCCTCCGCGCCGCGGTGGCCCCGGCATCGCCTGTTTCCCTTGGCGGCGGCCGGACTGGCGCTGCTGTTCGCGCAGATCGCGCTGGGCGCCTGGACCTCCTCTCATGACGCGGGTCTTGCCTGCCTCGGCTTCCCCGCCTGCGACGGCCGCTGGTGGCCGGACCTGAGTTTCGGCCCGGTGGCGATCCAGTGGAGCCACCGCCTCGGCGCCTTGACCCTGCTGATCGTCCTCGGCGGCCTGGCCCTGCTCGGTCGCTCGGCGTCGCGGGCCGCCTTGGCGGTCGGCTTGCTGCTGCTGCTTCAGATCGCGCTTGGCGCCGCCAATGTGCTGAGCGGGCTGAAGCCGGAAATCAGCGTCGCCCATACCGCCGGCGCCGCTGTGCTGCTGCTTGCGCTGGTGGCGCTGGTCCACAGGCTGAAAGGAACAACGCCATGAACGGACGCGTCCTCGCTATCGTCCCGACCGCCGCCGGGGTTGCGCGGTGGCGGGCCTATCTGCGTCTGTGCAAGCCGAAGGTGGTCGCCCTGCTGGTGTTCACCGCCCAGGTCGCGATGCTGCTCGCTGCGCCGCCCTCAGCTCCGCCGGCGGGGACCATCCTCGCCGCCACTTTGGGACTGACGCTTGCCGCGGCGTCAGCCGCCGCCTTCAACCATGTCGCCGACCGCGAGATCGACGCCCTGATGCGGCGCACGCGCAACCGGCCGCTGCCGAGCGGACTCCTCACATGGCGGCAGGCGACGGCCTTCGCCTGCGTCACGGGCGCCGCGGGAATCGCGATTTTGTGGCTGCTGGTCAATCCGCTGACCGCGCTGCTCTGCCTCGTCGGGATGATCGGCTACGCCGTGGTCTATACCCGCTGGCTGAAATGGATCGGGCCGCAGAACATCGTGCTCGGCGGCGCGGCCGGCGCCGTGCCCGCTCTGGTCGGCTGGAGCGCTGTCGCCGGCCGGCTCGATGCGCCGGCTTTCGCCCTGTTCCTGATCGTTCTGGTGTGGACCCCGCCGCATTTCTGGTCGCTGGCGATCGCGCGGCGCGACGAATACGCCGCGGCCAAGGCGCCGATGCTGCCGACGGTGCGGGGCGTCGCCTGCGCCAAGCGCTACATATTCGGCTATACGCTGGCGCTGTTTCCGGTCAGCCTGCTGCCGGGGGCGGCCGGGATCGCCGGCCCGCTCTATCTTGCCGGCGCGGTCCTGCTGTCCGGCTCCTTCGTTTTCCGGGCGGCGCGATTGTTGCGATCGGACCAGGATCGCGACGCCATGGCCCTGTTCCGCTATTCGATCACTTACCTCAGCGCTTTGTTCGCCCTGATGCTGCTCGACCATTATTTACGGCTCTGACAGCAGCCTGCCGAGATCGGCGGCGATGGCGGAAGCGCCCTCGTCACGGTCGAACAACAGACGGACGCGCCCCTGCCGGTCGAAGGCGAACACCACCGAACTGTGATAGACCTCGTAATCCCCTTGGGCGTCGGGCTTGCCGTAGCTGTAGGCGACGCGATAGCGCCTGCCGAGCGCCTGCAATTCGTCCTCGGTTCCGGTCAGCCCGATGACATTGGGGGAAAAATGGGCGGCGAAGCGTTTCAGCGTCGCCGCATCGTCCCGCTTCGGGTCGACGGACACGAACAAGACCCGCGCGCCGTCGGCTTTGCTCCCCAGGCGCTGCAGCGCAGAGGCCAGCACGGCGACGGTCTCCGGGCATATGTCGGCGCAATGGGTGTAACCGAAATACAATAATTTCACCTGGCCGGCATAGTCGGCCGCGGTCGCCGTCCGGCCTGCGCCGTCGGTGAGGGTGAATGCGAGGTCGGGCATCAGCCCGGCGATGTCGCGCGCGGGCCAGGACTCACCGCCGGCGGCGCCGGCCAAGGTCAGGCCCAAGGCCAGCGTCAACCCGGGTAGGCCAATTCGCGGCACGGCTTTTCTCCCTGAACGATCGGAACTTCCTCCAGCGCCCAGCGGCGCAGCAAGACCAGAAAACCGATGACGCACATCATCCCCGGCGGAATCCAGGTGATCAGGCCGCCGATCTGCTGATCGACCAATGTGCTGATTGGCCACACGCGGCCGCAGGCGTCGTAAACCGAGAAAAGGTCGTGGCGGCTCAGGGTGATGGCGGCGCCGATCGGAACCTGGGCCAGCATGACCAGCGCCAGCAACAGCCCGCGCCCGCCGTAGTAGCGGCTTGCGCTCGTTCGCTGCGGACGCGCGCCGAGCGCCAACCCCCAGAACAGCAGCCCATCGATCGCCATGCCCCAGTTCATCGCGTTGTACAGCGGCACGTTCAGCATGGCGATGAAATGCAGCGGCGGAATCAGCCACAGATAGATCAGGCCGACGAACAGCAGCCCCGCGACCGCCGGCTGCTGCACCCCGCGATAAGCGGCCCGCAGCGTCCGGCTGCGCGCGAGCGGGGCGACGATATGGCGGCGCACGGGCTCCGGCGCGCCTGCGAGCAGCGCGCCGCCCGGCGCCGCCAAAACGATCAGGAACGGGGCGACGTGGTGGAGCGCCAAATGCTGGAGCCGGTGCAGGAAGAACGTGTGCAGGGCGTAATAATCGTATCGGGTCTGCAAGGCGACATAGATCAGCGCCAGGCCGATCCAGAAGGCCGCCGAACGCGCCGCGCCGCCGCCGGCCCCGCGCGCCTGGCCGCGCAAATAGGCCAATGCGGCGAGACCACAGGCGGCGATCACCGTCGGCGACGGCTCGTAAGGGAGGAGAAAGGCCAGCAAAGGCATGGGCGCCTTCCTTTCGCGCCAATTCAACGTCCATCCCCCCCTGCAGGTTGCGGATTGTCGTCGTGATTTTCCAGTGGCTTGTGCCGCCACTCCGCTCGGAACGAATTGGCGCGACGAGGACGGGCCCTTTTTCCAAAGGCAGCCCGGCGCGATTTGGGAACGTCAGGCGTTGTGCCGCGTTGAGTCCTCACGCCCCGCCTGCGGGGCGCGGCCATGAAATCGGAGCGGATATCCGCAGCGGGTTTCCAGGACCGCGCCATCCCGCGCAACAGGCGCAGAATCGTTTTGCGCCGAAGGGGAGGACGACAAATGAAGCCAGAGGAATTTGTTGCGCGTTGCGAGGCCGCCGGCGCTGGCCTGGCGCTTCTTTTCGCCCATACGCCCGATGACGTTTTCGAACGTGGGCTCGAACATTTCGTCGCCAAGGTCCGCGACGGACTGGCCGAACGCCTGGAAGAGCGCATGGCCGAGGAAAGAATCGCCGCAATTGTCGAGGCCATGACGGTCGACAGCCGATTGCGGCGACGGGAAATCAAGTCTTTCGGTCGGCACTGACGCGATGCGCCCCGCGCGCCGCCGGCCGCGAAGGAGACACGGCGTCACGAAGGATTCCCACACTCAAGGGCTCGCCCATGCCCGGCGCGCCATGAAAA
>CAVSEY010000008.1:0-94123 GCA_963727035.1 uncultured Pseudomonadota bacterium
TCACGCCGCTCCCGGCCTGAATGGGCGTCCCCATCACGCGAGCGGTTGGCGCATGCCGGAGCGAGCGCTCCAAAACTTCGCAAGCGGTTGGCGCATGCCAGAGCGAGCGCTCCAAAACTTCGCGAGCGGTTGGCGCATGCGAGCGGTTGGCGCATGCCAGAGCGAGCGGTAAAAAAGGCCTACCCTTCGCCTTTCCTGCGGACGGCGGCGGCGATGCGAGGGTTGAACTCGGGCGCCCGCTGGATCGGCTGGGGGCGGGGCGGCGTGGTGACGCGCGCCAGGGCGCCGTTGATCTGGCGCGTGGCGACAGCCTTGAACAGGGCCGTGACGAACAGAAGCAGCCCGGCGCCGGCGATTGCGGCGATCATCCCCAGACTGAAACGCGCCTCCTCCGAACCGTCGATCAGCAGCGGGAAGCGCGGCAAGGCGAAGTGAAGGGCGATGCAAATTCCAGCGACGCCGATGAGGCCGTTCAGCACAATGCCGAAGCCAAGATCCTTGATCGCCATATTGCTGAAATAGCCGAAGAAACCGGCGAAGACGAGCATGGCGGCGCCGAATAAGCTCACCGCTTCGTCGTCGATGTCGACAAAGCCGATCCATTCGATGACCGAGTCGAGAAATGTGTGCGAGGAGCCAAACCCATAAGCGCTCGCCAGGGCGGGGGAGGCGGCGAGCAGGAGGAAGGCCATGCTCGCCGGCGCCGGCGCGAAGGGCTGCCGCGCAGGGTTGGGAAATCTTTTCAGCATGCTCGCCTCTGCCGCCGATGGACAGACCCATCGGCGGGAGAAGCCTAGTCGCGTTCCCTTGAGACTTCGTAAAGCCGCCGGATGGCGGGATCACATGTTTGGATAGTTCGGGCCGCCGCCGCCTTCCGGGGGCGTCCAGGTGATGTTCCGGGACGGGTCCTTGATGTCGCAGGTTTTGCAATGGACGCAATTCTGCGCGTTGATGACGAAGCGCGGGTCTTTCTTCTCCGCCTCGTCGCCATAGACCACTTCATAGACGCCCGCCGGACAATAAAGCCGCGCCGGTTCGCCATAGACCGGCAGGTTCTTGGCGATCGGGAGCGCGGGGTCGGCCAGTTTCAGATGGCAGGGCTGGTCTTCCTCGTGATTGGTGTTCGACAGAAAGACCGAGGACAATTTGTCGAAGGTGATCACGCCGTCGGGTTTGGGATAGGTGATCGGCTTCACCGAGCCAAGCGGAAGCAGGGTGGCGTAATCGGGCTTGCCGTGTTTCAGCGTGCCGAACGGGCTGACGCCGAACAACGTGTTGAGCCACATGTCCAGCCCGCCGAGCGATATGCCGAGATAGGTTCCCAGCTTCGACCACAAGGGCTTGACATTGCGCACCTTTTTCAGATCGGCGCCGATCGGTCCGTCGCGCCAGCCATTCTCGTAATCGGCCAGTTCGTCATGGCTGCGGCCAGCCGCCAGCGCCGCCGCCGCCGCTTCCGCCGCCTCGATTCCCGACAGCACGGCGTTATGCGAGCCTTTGATCCGCGGCACGTTCATGAAGCCGGCGCCGCAGCCGACCAGGGCGCCGCCGGGGAAGACGAGCTTGGGCACGGATTGCCAGCCGCCCTCGGTCAGCGCGCGGGCGCCATAGGCGAGGCGCTTGCCGCCCTCGAAGGTCTCGCGCACCATGGGATGGGTCTTGAAGCGCTGGAACTCGTCGAAGGGCGAGAGAGTCGGGTTCGAATAGTTGAGATGGAGGACGAAGCCGACAAGAACCTGATTGTCCTCGATATGATAAAGGAAGGAGCCGCCGCCGGTGTCGGAAGACAGCGGCCAGCCGAAGGAATGCTGGACCAGGCCCGGCTGGTGCTTCGCCGGATCGACGCGCCACAACTCCTTGATCCCGATGCCGAATTTTTGCGGTTGGCGGCCCTTTTCGAGGCCGAAGCTGGAAAGCAGCGTCTTGGTCAGCGAACCGCGCGCGCCTTCCGCGAACAAGGTGTATTTGCCGCGCAACTCCATGCCGCGGGTGAAGGAATCTTTCGGCGCGCCGTCGCGCCCGACGCCCATGTCGCCGGTCGCCACGCCGCGCACTTCGCCCTTGTCGCCGTAAAGGACTTCGGTCGCGGCGAAGCCGGGGTAAATTTCGACGCCGAGTTCCTCCGCCTTGGTCGCAAGGAAGCGGCAGACATTGCCGAGCGAGCCGACGAAATTGCCGTGATTTTTCATCAGCGGGGGCAGGGCGAAATTGGGCAGGCGGACGCCGCCCGAGGGGCCGAGGAGGTAAAAATGGTCTTGGCTGACCTGCACTTTCAGCGGGCGGGACGGATCCTCGCGCCAGCCGGGGATGAGCCTGTCGAGGCCGATCGGGTCGATCACCGCGCCGGAAAGGATATGGGCGCCGATCTCCGACCCCTTTTCGACGATGACGACCGAAAGCTCCGGATTGATCTGCTTGAGCCGGATCGCCGCGGCGAGGCCCGACGGGCCGCCGCCGACGACCACCACGTCATAATCCATCGCCTCGCGCGGCTCCAATTCCACATCGCTCATCTGCGTCTCCCGAAACGGGGCCGGACCCGTGCGGTCCGGCAAAATCTCAAACCCCTTCATAGCGCGCGAAACGGCGCTGTCCACCATGGCGAATGGCCAATAATACCATTGGCCCTTGTTTGCGACTCGTCGGAAACAAGGGCGGCCGCCAGCGTCAGCCGGCCAAGTTTTGGTTCATCCAGCCGGTCGGCGCGGACACCATCGCCCCTTGCAAGGGCCGATGGTCTAAGGATATAGTTTATATATAAACTATTGCCGCCGCAAGGCGGCGCGGTTACAAACCGCCATGATCGACGCCGACGCCATGGACCGGGAAACTTTGGCCGCGCTTTTGCGCTGGTACGCCGCCATGGGCGTCGATTGCGCGCTTGGCGAACAGCCGGTCGATCGCTTCGCCCAGTCGGCGCAAAAGGCGGCGCAAAAGGCGGCGCTGCTCGCGCCCGCGGACCCGCCCGCGCCGAAAACTCCGTCCTCGCCTGCGCCCGCATTGGGGCAACCGCCGCGCGCGCCGCTGGCCGCCTTGTCGCAGGACGCGGCGGCGGCGGGCGCCCGCGAACAGGCGACGAGCGCGCAAACCCTCGACGAATTGCGCGAAAAGCTCGCCGCCTTTGACGGCTGCGCCCTGAAAAATTCAGCGACCCAGCTGGTTTTCGCCGATGGCGCGCCCGACGCGAAAATCATGATCGTCGGCGAGGGGCCGGGCGCCGACGAGGACCGGATCGGCAAGCCCTTCGTCGGCCGCGCCGGGCAATTGCTGGACAAGATGCTGGCGGCGATCGGCCTCGATCGCACGAAGGTCTATATCGCCAATGTCGTGCCCTGGCGCCCGCCCGGCAACCGCACGCCGACGCCGCAGGAGCTCGCGCTTTGCCTGCCCTTCGTCCGCCGCCAGATCGAGCTGGTCGCGCCGGATTTTGTCGTTCTGCTCGGCGCCTCGGCGGCGCAGACCCTGCTCAACGAGAAGGAAGGGATCATGCGGCTGCGCGGCCATTGGCGCGATTATCATTGCGGCGACAGGACCATCCGCGCCCTGCCCATGCTGCACCCCGCCTATCTGTTGCGCGCGCCGCTGAAAAAGGCCCAGGCCTGGCGCGATCTGCGCACGCTCAAACATGCGCTCGACCTGAAATATGGCCCCGACTTGAAAAATGATCCCGATTTGGCGGGGCTTTGATCATGGCCGCGCATTTCGCGCTTGAGGCCGAACTGATCGCGCAAGGATTGGGGCCGGTCGCCGGAATCGACGAAGTCGGGCGCGGCCCGCTCGCCGGGCCGGTCTGCGTCGCGGCGGTCGTTCTCGATCCGGCCGATCTTCCTGACGGCCTCGACGATTCGAAAAAACTTTCCGCGCGCCGGCGCGCGGCCCTGTTCGAGGAGATTTGCGCGCGCGCGCTGGCCGTTTCGGTCACGCTCGCGCCGGCGGCGGAAATCGACGCGCTCAACATCAGGGGCGCGACCCTGGCCTGCATGAGCCGCGCGGCGCATGGACTCGTCGTCGCGCCCCGTTTTGCCCTCGTGGACGGGCGCGACCTGCCCGGGTTGCCTTGTCCCGGCCGCGCCGTGATCGGGGGCGACGCGACCAGCCTGTCGATCGCCGCCGCCTCGATCGTCGCCAAGACCACCCGCGACCGGCTGATGGCGCGGCTCGACATTTTCCATCCCGGCTATGGATTCCAGGCCCACGCCGGCTATCCCACTGCGGCCCATCGCGCGGCGCTGAAGGCTTTGGGGCCCTGCCGCGAACACCGCCGCTCTTTCGCGCCGGTGCGCGCGCTCTTGCCCTGCGCGCCTGGGCGCGAACTGGGGCGCGACCTCTTAGGGCGCGACCTCCTGGGGCGCGACGGCGTGGGCGTGGCGGACGGCGCTGCTTAATTTTCCGTCGCCGCCGCAAGTCACGTTAAAGACATCATTAAGCTTTCCGTACGGAAAAGAGACAGCCGTCCCCGCCTGTCCTCAACGTGGCCTTTACTCCGTTAAGCTTAACTCGCGCTCGTCAGTCAGTTGCGTTGCGGTTTAGAGTTCATGCGTATCAATCGCGCCGGGGCGGCCGGCCACAAAGTCCAGAAACTGGTTTCGCGTACTGGACTTGGGCCGGGCCGACGCCCCGTCGCGGTGACCGCGCCTGAGGGCGCGGAAGCGCCGCTCGGACGGATCATCGACGGCGATTGCGTCGAGGCCATGCTCGGCTTGCCCGCAGCCAGCGTCGATCTGATCTTCGCCGACCCGCCCTATAATCTCCAGCTCGAAGGCGGCCTGACCCGGCCCGACCAGAGCGAAGTCGACGCGGTCGACGACGACTGGGACAAATTCGCCTCTTTCGCCGATTACGACCGCTTCACTCAGCGCTGGCTTGCCGCCGCGCGCCGGGCGATGAAGGACGACGCCACCATTTTCGTGATCGGCTCGTACCATAATATTTTCCGCGTCGGCGCGATCATGCAGGATCTCGGCTTCTGGATCCTCAACGACATCGTCTGGCGCAAGGCCAATCCGATGCCGAATTTTCGCGGCCGGCGCTTCACCAACGCCCATGAGACCTTGATCTGGGCCTCGAAAGGCCCGGCGGCGAAAGGCTATACCTTCAATTACGAGGCGCTGAAGGCCGGCAACGAGGACCGCCAGGTCCGCTCGGACTGGTTCTTTCCGATCTGCACCGGGGCGGAGCGCCTGAAGACGCCCCGACGGACGGAAACTCCATCCGACGCAGAAGCCGGAAGCGCTGCTCGCCCGCATCGTCATGGCGGCGTCAAAACCCGGCGACGTGGTGCTCGATCCCTTTTTCGGAACCGGCGCCACCGGCGCGGTGGCCAAGAAGCTCGGCCGCCGCTACATCGGATGCGAGCGCGACCCCGCCTATCTCGCCGCCGCGAAAGCCCGCATCGCCGCCGTCGAGCCCCTGCCCGAAAGCGCCTTTTCGACGCCGCTGGCGAAAAGGCACGAAAAACGCGTCGCCTTCGCCAGCCTGATCGAGGCGGGCATGATCGCGCCCGGCGCCGAACTTTTTGACGAAAAACGCCGCTGGCGGGCGATCGTGCGCGCCGACGGCGCCATTGCGCTCGGCGACATCGTCGGCTCGATCCACAAGATCGGCGCCCTGGCCCAGGGCCTTCCCGCCTGCAACGGCTGGACTTTCTGGCGCACGAACCATGAAGGCGCCGACATCAGCATCGACGAGCTGCGCGCCGAATATCGCGCGCGGGCCGGCGAGGTCGACGAGGGGTGAGAGCGGCGATCCGTCGCCATCGCGCCCTGCGCCGCTCATTCTGGCGGTTGACAATCAGGCCCATCGCGCCCCATTGATTCTTGCCTCGCGCCCCCGCATTTTAGGCGGCATGAGATATTCGCGCCTTTTCCGCGCGAAAAACGAGGATCGCCAACTGACCCGCAAACCGAAGACAGGCGCGGAGCCCGCGCCGACGCAGGGCGTCGACCCCGCGCGCGCCAACCCGCACATGCAGGCCGTTCTTGACGCCCTGGACGATCTGAAGGCCGAGGAGATCGCCGTGATCGACCTCGCCGGCAAGACCTCGATCGCCGACTGGATGGTCATCGCCACCGGGCGTTCGACCACCCAGGTCGGGGCGCTCGCCGACAGGGCGGTCAGGGCGCTCAAGGACAACGGCGCGGGGACGCCGTCGGTCGAGGGCCTGCCCGCCTGCGACTGGGTGCTGATCGACGCCGGCGACCTGATCATTCACCTGTTCCGGCCGGACGTGCGGGCTTTTTACAACCTCGAAAAAATGTGGGGCGTCGACCGCCCGGCCGAGAAGCGGGCCGAGGTTTGAGCGTTCGGCGGCAATGAAACTGCTGCTCGCCGGCGTCGGGCGGCTGAAGGCCGGCCCGGAGCGCGAACTGGTCGCGCGTTACGCCGAGCGCTGCGTCGCGGGCGGCCGTAAAATCGGTTTCGGGGGCTTCGAGTTGCGCGAGATCGACGAATCGCGCGCCCGCCGGCCGGAAGACCGCAAGGCCGAGGAGTCGGCCGCGCTTGCCGCGCTGATCCCGCCGGGGGCGCGGAAAATCTGCCTCGACGAGCGCGGACGCAACCTGACCAGCGAGGATTTCGCCCGGAAACTGGGCGAATGGCGCGACGCCGGCGCGCCGGCCTGCGCCCTTGTCATCGGCGGCCCGGATGGGCTCGATCCCGCTTTTCGTGAAAAGGCCGATCTGACTTTGGCGTTTGGGGCCATGACCTGGCCTCACCAAATTGTGCGTGCATTGGCGGCCGAACAGCTCTTTCGCGCATTGACCATCCTCGCCGGCCATCCCTATCATCGCGCGTGAGGCGCCGTTCGAACGGCGCCCGACAAAGGCCTGACAACAAATGGCAATCCCCTTTGGGGCACAGAAAAACCAGTCCCGGAGCGCGCCCATCGCATGATCGCTGACGAAAGTTTCGAACTCGCTCCCTGCGGGCTGGCTGTCCTTGCGCCTGACGGCGGCGTCTGGCGGGCCAACCGCGTCTTTCGCCGCTGGACTGGTCTCGACGCGACCGGATCGGTCGGAGGCTGTCGTTTCGCCGACCTGATCGAAGGCGATGGCGCGCGCTTTTTCGCCGAACTTTCGGCGGCGCTGGCGCGCGCGCCGGAACTCGACGAGGTTTTCGTCCTCTTGCGCGGCGAAACGGGCGCGGTTTTCCCGGCCTATGTCAATTTCACGCTGCGGCGCGACGAATCTGGCGCGCCGGTCGCGATCCATCTTGCCGCGACGCGCGGCGAAAGCCGCGCCCTGCACGAGGCCGAGCTTGAGCGCGGCAAGCGGGCGGCGGAACAATTGGCCGCCATCGTTTCCAGTTCGTCCGACGCCATCGTCAGCGTCGATCCGAAGGGCAGGGTGCTGAACGCCAATCGCGCGTTCAGCGAAATCTTCCAGTATGAGCCGGCGGAAATTTCCGGCGCCAATCTCGGCGATCTGGTCGTGCCCGAAGATTGCCGCTGCGACTATGAAAGGAAGCTTTCGAACGCCGCCTTCGGTTCCGGCAAGGCGCAGATCGTGCGGCGCCGGCGCAAGGACGGGACGCCGCTCGACTTTTCGATTTCGACGGCGCCGATCCGCGACGACAAGGGCGAACTGGCGGCGATTTCGATGATCTACCGCGACATGGCGCCGCTCACGCGCGCCGCCGAACATATCGAATTCCTGCTGCGCGAGGTCAATCACCGCTCGAAAAACCTGCTCGCCGTGGTCCACGCCGTCGCGCGGCAGACGGCGCGGCTTTCCTCCTCGCCGGAAACCTTCATCGACGGTTTCATGGCGCGGCTCTCGGCGATCGGCTGCAGCCACGACCTTCTGGTTTCGCGCGACTGGCGCGGCGTTCGCATCGCCGATCTCGCCCAGAACCAGTTCAGCCAGCTCGACCTTGAGGCCCGCGACCGGATCGAGGTTTCGGGCGATTTTCTCGAGGTCAATCCGCGCGCGGCGGAATCCTATGGCCTGGCGCTGCACGAATTGTCGACCAACGCCGTGCGGCATGGCGCGCTGTCGGCGCCGGACGGCAAGGTCGACCTCTCCTTCCGGCTCGACCGCGACGGCAAGCTTTACACCCTCACCTGGCGCGAAAGCGGCGGCCCGCAGGTGACGGAGCCCGAGCGTTCGGGCTTCGGCGGAACCGTGCTGACCCGCATGGCGCCGCTCGCCATCCAGGGCGAAAGCCGGCTCGACTTCACCCCCGAAGGCCTGCGCTACCGCCTCTCCGCGCCGGTGGCCGAAATTCTGATGGGCTGAGATTTTTTCCCCACGGCCGTCGCGCTTCTTTAAACTGACCTTTGGCGATTCGACGGAACGGGCGGCGATGGCGGGCGGCGGGGAAAAGTTGCGGAAGGGCAGGATGCGGCCTCTTCGCCCCGCTTTCGCCTTTGCGTGCTTCTGCTTGATGGCGCCTTCGCGCGCGCAAACGCCGGCCCCGCCGAACGCCGCCGGCGCCGTCCGACAAAAAGGCCGCCGATCTTGAGGCGAAGCGCCATGACTTTCTGGGCGTGCAGGACAATATCGCCCAGTTCGAGGCGCAGAAGAAGAAGATCGAGACGGAGATCGCCTCCTACCGGGACGATCGCGCCAAGCTCATATCGGCGCTGATCGACGCCAAGAACAAGATCGAGGACGCCGAAACGAAGATCGCGGAGGCGCAGAGCCGGCTCGACACGCTCACGGGCAGCGAGACGGCGATCCGGCGTTCGCTGGAGAGCCGGCGCGGCGTGCTGATCGAGGTGCTCGCCGCCTTGCAGCGCATGGGCCGCAAGCCGCCGCCGGCGCTGCTCGCCGAGCCGGAGGATGTCTTGCGCGCGATTCGCGCCTCCATGCTGCTCGGCGCCGTCTTGCCCGAGTTGCGCTCGGAGACCGAGGCGCTCGCCGGCGATCTCCAGGACCTCGTGTCGCTGCGCGAGTCGATCGCGCGGGAAAAGGCCGATCTCTCTGGCGGATTGCAGGTGCGACGCGACGAGCGGGCGCGTCTGGAGGCGCTCGTCGCGGCGCGGCAGAAATCGATCGGCGTGGCGCGCGAGGCCCTGGCCGCCGAACAGGCGAAGGAAAAGGCGCTCGCCAGCCAGGCCGCCAGTCTCAAGGATCTGATCGCGCGGATGGAGACCGAGATCGAATCCGCGCGCAAGGCGGCCGAAGAGGCGCGCAAGGCGGACGAGGAGCGCGCGAAGCTCAGCCAGGAGCAGATCGATGAAGCCAAGAAGCGCTTCGCCCAGACGCCGCAGCGCGACCCGGCCCGGCTCGCCCCGGCCATCGCCTTTGCCGACGCCAGGGGCATGCTGTCGCTGCCGGCCCAGGGAGCAATCATCAAATATTACGGCGCGCCGAGCGATTTCGGCGGAGTCGAGAAGGGGCTTTCGCTCGCCACCCGCGCCAACGCCATTGTTTCGGCGCCGAGCGATGGCTATATCGCCTTCGGCGGTCCCTGGCGTAGTTTCGGGCAACTCTTGATCATCAACGCCGGCGGCGGCTACTATGTCGTCCTGGCGGGAATGGCGCGAGTCGACGTCGCTGTGGGACAGTTCGTCCTTGCCGGCGAACCCGTCGGAAATATGGGGGATGGCGCGACGAAGACCGCCGCCGCGGTCGCGATTGGCGCGACGCAGCCGGTTCTTTATGTCGAGTTTCGAAAAGATGGAGCGGCCATCGACCCCGGTCCCTGGTGGTCGAAGGCGGAAATGCAAAGGGTTCGCGGATAATGCGCAAGACATCGCTGGTTCTGCTGGGCGTCGCCATTGGCGCGTCGGCTGTCGTCGTCGGCTCGCACACTGGAATTTCGCGCGGCGGTTCGGCCGTGGCGGAATCGGCGGCGATCTATCGCAGCCTCAACCTGTTCGGCGATGTTTTCGACAAGGTCCGTGAGGATTATGTCGAGAAGCCGGACGACAAGAAAATGGTCGAGTCCGCCATCTCCGGCATGCTGACCTCGCTCGATCCCCATTCGAGCTATATGGACCCCAAGAGCTTCCAGGACATGCAGGTCCAGACGCGCGGCGCCTTCGGCGGCCTCGGCATCGAGGTCATGGAGGAGAACGGCCTGGTCAAGGTGGTCGCGCCGATCGACGACACGCCGGCGGCGAACGCCGGCATCCTTTCGGGCGATCTGATCACCGCCATCGATGGGCAGGAGGTTCAGGGAATGACCCTGAATCAGGCGGTGGACAAGATGCGCGGCGAGGTCAACACCAGCGTCAAGCTGACCATCGAGCGCGGCCCCAAGAAGCAGAAGCTCGACGTCAACCTGACCCGCGCCATCATTCACATCAAGTCGGTCCGCTCGCATGTGGAAAAGCCCGACATCGGCTATATCCGCATCACCCAGTTCACCGAGCAGACCTACGATGGCCTCAAGGAGGCCTTCGAGAAGCTGCAAAAGGAAATTCCCGCCGACAAGTTCAAGGGCTACGTTCTCGATCTGCGCAACAATCCCGGCGGCTTGCTCGACCAGTCGGTCGCGGTGGTCAACGCCTTCATCGATCATGGCGAGATCGTTTCGACCCGCGGCCGCAACGCCGACGAGACCCAGCGCTACAATGCGCGTCCCAATATGGACCTGTCGCAGGGCAAGCCGCTGGTGGTGCTGATCAACGGCGGTTCGGCTTCGGCCTCGGAAATCGTTTCCGGCGCCTTGCAGGATCACAAGCGCGCGATCCTTCTCGGCTCGCGCTCCTTCGGCAAGGGTTCGGTCCAGACCATCATTCCGCTCGGCCAGGATAACGGGGCCCTGCGGCTGACCACGGCGCGCTATTACACGCCGTCGGGCCGTTCGATCCAGGCCAAGGGCATCGAGCCCGACGTCACCATTCTCGAGGACACCCCGCCCGATCTCAAGGGCAAGGACGACACCAAGGGCGAAGCGTCGCTCCAGGGTCACCTCAAGAACGGCACGGACGAGGGACACGGCTCGCAGGCCTATGTCCCGGCGGACGAGTCCAAGGACAAGGCCTTGCACGCCGCCTATGATCTGCTGCGCGGCGTCAAAACCTTGGCCATGCTCAAGCAGGAGGCCGCCGCCGTCGAGGCCGCGCAAAAGACCGCCGAAGCCAAGAAGGACGCCGACAAGACCGCGGCCAAGTCCGACGATGCGGCCGCGGGCAAGGGCGCGGACGCCGCGCCGAAGCCCAAGTCCCCCGAGCCGGTCGTCGCTCCCGCGCCGCCTGCCGGCTCGCAGGGCGAACCGGTGCTCAAGCCGGCGCCTTCCGACGACAAATCGAAATGATTCCGGTCTGAATCACCAGCCATCTCGACGAGCCCAGCCTGCTTCACTAGCCTGAGCAGGCTGGGCTCGGCTGATTCGGGCCCTTTCGCGACACGGCCATGCTCGACGATCTCGACCGCCCGCTGGGCCAGGACCTCAGACCGCCGCCCGATCCGGGGCGGGGCGGCTGGCGGCTGGGTGCGCTTGCGCTGGGACTCGTGGGCGCGGTCATCGGCGGCGTTTTTCTCTTTTCGGTTCGGGATCGAGACGGCGGCGAGCCTGAGGCTTTTGCGGTCATTCAGCCGGCGCCGCCGGCGCCGCCCGTTTCGCCGCCGCCGGCCGCCCGCCACGACGTCGCCGACGCCGCCGCGCAGGACGAGATCGAAAATGGGGTCAGAGTGGTGCGCGGCGGCGACGGCGCGGCGCAAGGAGTCGTCATCCATGTGCCTGCCGCCGGAGGCGCGACGGCCCTGACCCCGGCGCCCGACGATCGCCTTGTCGAAAAAGGCCGGTTTGGCTCCTTGCCGCGTCGCGGCCGGGACGGCGCCGCCCCGGCGCAGGTCTACGCCCGGCCGTTGGCGCTCCAGCCCGCCTTCAAGCCGGGAACGCCGCGCGTCGCCATTCTCGTCGCCGGAATGGGCCTGGACAGCGACGCGACCGACGACGCGATCCGGCGTCTGCCGCCGGAGGTGAGTTTGGCTTTTGCGCCCTATGGCGCCGCGGCGGGGCGCCAGGCGGCGCAAGCGCGCGCGGCGGGCCATGAAATCCTGCTGCAGGCGCCGATGGAGCCGTTCAATCCCGCGGATTCGCCCGGTGTGCACGTTCTGCGCGTCGGCGACGCCGCCGCGGCGCTCAACGATCTGCATTGGCAGATGAGCCGCTTCTCCGGCTATATCGGGCTGGTGAATTTTCTTGGCGGCCGCTTCACCGCCGACGAGGCCGCGACGCAGGCGCTGATGAAGGAAATGGCCCATCGCGGCCTCGACTATGTCGATGACGGCTCCTCGCCGCAAAGCCTCGCCAGGGAGGCTGCGCTTGCCAACGGCGTCGGATTCGCCAAGGCCGATCTCCGCCTCGACGCCGAGCGCGGCCCGGCGGCGATCGACGCCGCCCTGCTGCGGCTGGAGACCTTGGCGCGCCAGAATGGCGTCGCGATCGGCTATGCCGCCGGATTGCCCGCGGCGATTGACCGCATCGCGCGTTTCGCCGCGGATCTCAAGCGCGATGGCGTCGTTCTCATCCCCGTCTCGGCCGCGCTGCGCGCCGAGGCTCTGGTCAGCAACGAAAAGAGGTGACGTTGTGATCGAAGCTTTGGCCTATCGTCCCTGCGTCGGCATCATGCTTCTCAATGCGCAGGGTCTGGTTTTCGTCGGACGGCGCAAGTCCAAACGCTCGCCGGAGTTGATACAGGCCGAATATGAATGGCAGATGCCGCAAGGCGGCATCGACGACGGCGAGACGGCCTACCGGGCGGCGCTGCGGGAATTGCGCGAGGAAACCGGCGTGCGCACCGTGAGCTTTCTGGCCGAGTCGCCGGACTGGCTCAGCTACGATCTGCCGGGCGACATCACCAAGAAAACCTGGAGGGGACGGTTTCGCGGGCAGACGCAGAAATGGTTCGCGCTGCGTTTCACGGGCGAGGAGTCCGAGATCAATATCGACGCGCCGGATGGCCACAAGCCGGAGTTCGACGCCTGGCGCTGGGAGCGGATGGAGCGCCTGCCGGAATTGATCGTTCCCTTCAAGCGCCGGGTCTATGAGGAGGTCTGCGCGCGCTTTGCCTCGTTCGCCGCGCCGGTTTAACGCGCGTTCGTAAATCGCAGAGTCGAACGCGCGTTATTGTTGCATTTTCTGACCCATATTCTTGTCCGAAAAGTCTATCAACTTTTCGGGAATATGCTCTAGCCCTGAACGCGGCCAATGCCCTCGCGCGCGACCGGCTCGTTGGGGTCGAGCGACAGGGCGCGCTGGTAGTTCAGCAGAGCCTTGGCGCGGTCGCCCTGTTTCTCATAGGCGAGGCCAAGGCCCGCCCAGGCGTGGGCATTGCGGTTGTTGACGTTCAGCGCGGCGTTGAAATCTTCGACCGCCTTGTCCGGCTTGCCTAGCGCCAGTAGGCTTTCGGCCCGCGCCTCGTAAGGCGCGGAATGGAAGGGGTCGCGGTCGATCGCATTGTCGAAATCGGTGATGGCGCGGGCGTTGTCGCCCTTTTTCTGGTAAATCAGCCCCCGCGCGTGAAAGGCCTGGGCGCTTTCGGGGTTGAGGCGGATCGCCTGGTCGAGATCGCCCAGGGCGGCGTCGAGCTGGCCATTGGCGCGCTCAAGATTGGCGCGGCCAAGATAAGCCGGGGCGTGATTCGGGTTGGACTGGATGGCGCGGCTGAAATCCTGCATCGCCGCGTCGTTCGATCCGGTCTGGCGTTCGGCGAGGGCGCGATTGGTATAGGCCGAGGCGTGGTTCGGGTCGAGTTTGACCGCCTGAGAGAAGTCCGAAATCGCCTGGCTGTAGCGGCCGATCTTGGCATAGGCGACGCCGCGCGTGTTATACGCCTCGGCGTCATTGGGATGGGCAGCGACGACCGCGTCCAGCGATGCGATATTGGCTTCGGCCGCCTTGGGATCGTTGTTGGACACTTCCGCATAGCTGGGGCCTTGGCCGCCGCCGGGAACAGAATCGCAGCCGCCAAGCGGCGCGGCGAGGGCCGAGAGCGCAAAAGCGATCAGATATTTGCGTTGACCCGCCCTGAAGTTCCTGGCCATGGCGATTACAATCGGCTCCGGTCTGCTTCCTTCGCTTCCCGCCCCTGTTCAGAGTTCCGGCGCGGGAAAAAGCGAGGCGCAAGCTAACCTCGCATGGTGTATTTTCTGTTACCCGGCGTCTGAGCGCGCCAAGGCCCATCCACGCAATTCAAGTGAAAAACGCCAAGCCGGCCGCACGCGAAACGCACGAGATGGCGCTGGTCGGAAACCCAAACCCGCCCAGCGCCGCGGCGCGGGACATTCGGGCCGCGGCGGTCAGCCGCCTGCGCGAGGGGCCAGTCCTGGAAATCAGCGGGCGGCGACCTTGCCCTTCATGGGCAGCAGGCCTTCGCGCTGCATCTTTTTGCGGGCGAGCTTGCGGGCGCGGCGCACGGCTTCGGCCTGTTCGCGGGCGCGCTTCTCGGACGGCTTTTCATAATGACCGCGCAGCTTCATTTCGCGGAAGATGCCCTCGCGCTGCATCTTCTTCTTGAGGGCCTTGAGAGCCTGATCGACATTGTTGTCGCGAACGAGAACTTGCACGCCTGATTCCTGTGTTTGAAAGGCCGCCGCCGCCGCGCCGTCTGAGCGCGATGGCCGTAGGCCGCGTGACAAAAAACCACATGCGCTTGCGGAGCGCCGGACCGTTCCGTTGCCGATAACAGAATCCCCGGCGCCTGTCCAGATGGCTCCCGCCGCGTCGGGGGCGCCCTGCGGAAAGGCGGACGAGACGCAAAAATGACGCCGAGGAGCGTTGGGAAGCGATCGCATATTGAACATTGGGGCCGTCGCCTTGTGTAAACGAGCGATGATGCGATATTAACCATAACTTATTTCGCGGCTTTTCGTTGCGTCCCGGCGCGCGGCGGCCGGATCGTCTCGGCGCCAACCCGCCTGTTGCATCGGCTTGCTTCGATCCTCGGCGGTTTTTCTGCGCTATAGGCGCACGAAAGCGCGAAGCGTTGTTTTTTGCCGCCTTGCGACAAAAAACATGGTAAGCTAATAATAGGGACTTTCGGAATTCGATCTGGAGCTTTCATGACCTTGACGCTTTCCTCCGCCCCAGGCGTTTCCGAACGCGTCGATTCGTCCGCGCTCGAGTGTCTGGTGATTGTCGGCGCGATGCAGGGGCTGCAGTTGACCGTGCTGCAGCTGGTTCAGGACAATGCGTTGGAAAGCACGAGCGTCGATTACGCGCGGCTTGTGCATTGCGCCCGTCACGCCGACCTGAAGGCCAAGGCGCTGCACCTCGACGGCGACGGACTCGCTGATCTGGAAAAGGCGCTTCCCGCGATCGTGCGGCTGAAGTCGGGGGCCAGCATGGTGCTGGTCGGCATGAACGCGCATCACGAGCCGCAGCCGCGGCAGGTGACCTTGCGGGATCCGAACGCGGCGGCCGACGCCCTCTTGACGTTGGACTGGCTGCAATTCCAGGAGGCCTGGTCGGGCGATGTCGCGCTGGTGCGTCGCCAATATCATGTGCTCGACGAGGAAAAGCCGTTCGGCATGGGGCTGATCGGGACGCTGATCCTGCGCGAGCGCAAACTGGTCCGCGACATTGCTCTTTCCGCCTTCGCGCTGAGCATTTTCGCCTTGGCGCCGATTATTTTCTGGACGGCGATCAGCAGTCGCGTGCTTTACTACAAGTCGGTGTCCACCTTCGTGGTGCTCTGCGTCGGCATGGGCGTCATCATCCTGTTTGAGACGGCGTTCACTTATTTGCGCAGTTTTCTATTATTGTTTCTGGCCGCACGCGTCGATACGAGACTTTCGGAATATATATTTGAGCGGGTGATCCAGCTGCCGGTCGATTATTTCGAACGGGTTCAGCTTGGCGAGACCATGCATGACTTCAACGAGATCTGGAAGATTCGCGAGTTCCTGACCGGACAATTGTTCGGCGTCGTTCTCGACTCTCTTGTCCTGCTCATCTTCCTGCCGGTGATGTTTGCGATCAACCCGTGGCTGACCTTGCTCGTGCTGCTTTTCTGCGCCTTGATCGTTGCCTGGCTCCTGATCATTCTACCCCACATCCGCGAGGCGAATGGCGCCGTGATCCGCGCCGAAACCCAGCGTGGCTCGTTTCTCTATCAGACGCTGGCCGGCATCCGGACTGTCAAGTCCCTGGCGCTGGAGAGCCGCCAGCGGAAGCTTTGGGACGCGCATGTCGCGCGCTGCGCCGAGGCGCGAAACGATTTGTCCTGGATGAGCGCCGTCGCCAGGACCGGGGTCGTTCCGTTTGAACGTCTCGCCGTCACCGGCACTTACGCCGTGGGCGTCTTGATCGCGTTGAACAGCACCAACGGCGGCGCCACGATCAGCACGCTTTTCATGTTCCTCATGCTCTCGCAACGTGTCGCGGGGCCGTTGATGCAGTTGGCGAACCTGATCACCAACGCCGATGAAGCGCGCGCCGCGGTCGCGATCGTCAGGCAGTTGGTCAATCGACCGAAAGAGGAAGGCCATGGGGCGAAAGGCGTAAGGAAGCCGCTTCAGGGCGAGGTCGAGTTCAGCAAGGTCCGGTTTTCCTATCCCGGCAGCCTGACGCCGGCGATCGACGACCTCAGTATCGAGGTTCCGGTCGGAACGACGCTCGGCGTGGTCGGGCGAAGCGGCTCGGGCAAGACCACCGTGACGCGCTTGCTGCAGCGCCTGCACTCGGACTATGAGGGCCTGATCAAGATCGACGGCGTCGACGTTCGCGAATATAACATTGCGCATCTTCGCCGCAGCCTCGGCGTCGTTCTTCAGGAAAACTTTCTCTTCAGCGGCACCATTCGCGAGAATATCGCGGCGGCCAAGGCGGACGCGACCTTGGACGACGTGATCCGCGCCGCGCGTCTCGCCGGCGCGGAGGAATTCATCGATCGTCTTCCCAGGGGCTACGACACGCATATTTATGAAGGTTCGCCCAACCTGTCCGGCGGCCAGCGCCAGCGCGTGGCGATTGCGCGCGCCCTCATTGTCGATCCGCGCATCCTGATCCTGGACGAGGCGACCAGCGCGCTCGATCCCGACAGCGAGGCGATCGTCAACGCCAGCATCAGGAAGATCGCCAAGGGACGCACGGTGATCGCGATTTCTCACCGCCTGTCGTCCCTGGTTCATTCCGACGCCATTCTCATTCTGGAGCGCGGCAAGTTCCTGGACATGGGAACCCACCAGGAACTGCTCGCAAGGTGCGAAATCTACGCGGGGCTATGGCACCAGCAGAACGGCCATATCGAGCGCGCCGCGGTGGCTGGAAGTTCGAAGGGGGCGCGCGGTGTCCACTAAAGCCTCCACTCAATCGGTCGTCCGAAGCTTCCAGTCCGACGTCGCCGCGATCCGCGAGGCGCCGCCGCCGCGTTCGGCCATGGCGACTGTCCACGTCCTGTTCGGATTTCTGGTGGCCTTCGGTCTTGTCATCACTTTCGGAAAATTGGACAAGGTCGTCGAAAGCACGAATGGCCAGATCAACCTCCTGACCCCGGCCCACGTATACCAGGCGTTCGATCAGTCGATCATCAAGAGCATCAATGTGCGTGAAGGCCAGTTGGCCAGCAAGGGCGAAGTGATCGCAACTCTCGATCCGACTTTCGCGACCGCCGACGTCGTCCAGCTTCGACAGCAGTTCGCGAGCCTCAACGCGCAGATCTCGCGGGACCAGGCGGAACTGACGGGCAAGCCCCCCGTTTTTACGGGCGCCGAAGATCCCGAACAGAGCCATTACAACCAGTTGCAGCAGAAGCTGTATGTCGATCGCAAGGCGCAATACGACGCCCAGGTCAAGAGTTTCGATCAGCAAATCGCGCAGACCGAGGCGACCATCTTCAAGACCAAGAACGACATTACGCGCTATAATGAACGATACGCCATCGCCGGAAAGATCGACACCATGAGGACAAAGCTCCTGGCCTCGGGAGCTGGTTCGGTGCTGAACGAGCTCGAATCCAAGGACAGCAGTGTGGAAATGCAGCGGCAGGTCGAGAACCTGACCAATTCGCTGAAAGAGGCCGAGGCGCAGCTCAATACCTACCAGGCCAACAAGGACGCCTTCATCCAGCAATGGCGCGCCACGGACAGCCAGGATCTCGTGACGGCGCAGAACAATCGCGACCAGGCCGTCGCCTCGCTCAAGAAGGCCATCGTTCATCAGGACGTGGTGAAGCTCGTCGCGGCGGAGGATTCGATCATCCTGTCGATCGCGAAATTGTCGGTTGGCTCGGTTCTTCAGCCTGGCGACAAATTCATCACCGCCATGCCGGTGAATGAGCCGATAGAAGCCGACATCGATGTGTCTTCGCGCGATGTCGGCTTCGTCAGGATCGGCGACCCGGTCACGCTCAAGATTGACGCCTTCGACTTTACTGAGCATGGAACCGCCGAAGGCAAGGTCAAATGGATTTCCGAGGGCGCGTTCTGGACCGATGAAAATACGGGCCAGCCGACCGACGCCTATTACAAGATCGGCGTCAGCATCGACCGCATGAATTTTCGCGGCGTTCCCAAGAACTTCCGCCTGATGCCGGGCATGACCCTGAAGGCGGACATCAATGTCGGCCGGCGGACCGTGGCCAGTTATCTGTTCGGCGGCGGGCAGCGCGGCTGGGGCGAGTCGATGCGCGAGCCATGAAAAGGGTAGCGCACAGACTCATGCGGCCGGTCCTTCCCTGGATCGACCGGCCGGGCAAAGACTGGCTGCGCGCCCGCGCCCAGCGCGCTTTCGAGCGGCGCAAGTTCCATACGGCGCTCCGCCTGTGGCAGCGAGGCGTCGACGTCGGCGATGTCGAATCCGCCTTCCGCCTTGCCGATGTCTATCAGAACGGCTACGGCGCCGTTCATCGCAATCCCGCCCGCGCGGCGGCATGGTACAAATTCGCAGCGGAACGCGGCCATGCCGAATCGCAGTTGCGCCTGGGACGGATTTTCCTGCATGGCGCGTCGGCGGCGCGGCTCGACGAAAAATGGGAGCGCACCGCTCGGGATGAGGAAATGGCTTCGGCCACGGCCGAGGCGATTTTCGCCGCGACGCCGAAGATCGAGCGCGATACGACCCAGGCCCTGTTCTGGCTGGAAAAGGCCGGGCGTCAGGGCCTGGACGAAGCCTGGGCTCTCACGGGCATGATTTTCTTCGACGGCGCCGGCGTGGAAAAGGATTTCGAGCGCGCGCGCCAATATTTTCTGATGGCGGCGGACCACGATCAGGCCTCGGCCCAATTCGGACTTGGCGAAATCCATTATCGCGGGCTCGGCGTCGAGCCAAATCTCGAACTCGGCGCAGATTGGTATCAGAAGGCGGCCGACCTCGGCCATCTGCGCGCGCAACTCGCGATCGCGACCATCTATTATTCCGGCAAGGGGCGCGAAATCGATCTGGAACGCGCCGCTTTCTATATGGGCTGCGCCGCCGAAGGCGGCGACGCTCTGGCCGCATACAACTATGCGCGCATGCGCCTCAACGGCGAGGGCGGACCGGTCGACGTGGATCGCGCCGAAACCTATCTGCGCCGCGCGGCAAAGGTGGGACATCTCCCCGCTATCCGGGCCTTGGCCGCCTTTTACAGCCAGGGCGGCCCCGTCCCGCCCGACCTGCGCGAAGCCGCCAACTGGTACCGCATCATGGCCAAATCGGGCGACGTTCAGGCCCAGTTCACGATGGGCCGTTTCGCGGCCGAAGGCATCGGCGTCCGCGTCAATCTTGCCGAAGCGGGGCGTTGGTTTATCAAGGCGGCGGAGCAGGGCCATGCGATCGCCGCCTATAACGCCGGCGTTTTTCTCGGCTCCGGGACTGGGCTTCCGCAAGATCTCGACGCTGGGATGCGCTGGCTTGAATTCGCTGCCGCGGAGGGCGTCCCGGAGGCCAAGGTCAAGCTGGCTGAAATCCATATGAACGGGACTTCAGGCTCGGCCGATTTCGGGCGCGCCATGAACCTCCTGCGCGAGGCGTCCGAGGCGGGCGATCGCACGGCGAAGACCCATCTGGCCCTGCTTTTCCTGTCGCCCGATCTCGGCCAGCGCGACCTGGGCCAGGCGGAAAAGCTCCTGCTCGACGCCGCCGCCTCCGGCTCGCCGGAAGCTTCGCTGCACCTGGGCCATTTCTATTCAGGGCAATTCGATCGCGCGTCGGCCCGGCCCGACCAGGCGGTGCGTTATTATCTCGCCGCGGCCGAATCCGGCAATGTCGTGGCCCAGCACATCGTCGGCACGCTGATGTCTTCCGGCAACGCCTCGGACACGCAGCTCGCCCAGGCCGCAGAATGGTTCAGGCGCGCGGCGGAGGCCGGCTTCCCGCCCGCGCAATTCCAGCTCGGCGTGCTTTATTGCACCGCGCGAGGGGTGGAGAAAAATCTCGAAGAGGCCGTGCACTGGTACGAACTGGCCGCCACGAACCAGCATGAGATGGCCATGTACAATCTCGGCGTGATGCTCATGCAAGGGATGGGCGTCGAACCCGACCCCGCGCGCGGCGAGAAGCTGATCAAGGATTCGGGGATCACCCCGCAGGGCGGGAGCAAGGCTCCTCCGGCGGCAAATGGTTGATCGACCCCTTTCGGTCGCGCGTCTCGGCGGAACGCCGCGGTTGAAATTCACTGGCGCGAGACCCCCCCGCGATTGATCGGATTTTCGCGCCAGGGGGTTTCCGCGGGAATTGCGGCGCCATCTTGCCGAAACCGTATCAGAACCGGTGGAGCAACTGCCTGAGATAGGCGCCATAGCCGCTTTTCCTGAGCGGTTCGGCGAGGGCGAACAATTGCCGCTCGGAAATCCATCCGGAGACGAAGGCGACCTCCTCGGGACAGGCGACCCGGTATCCCGTGCGTTTTTCCAGCGTGCGCATGAATTCGGCGGCTTCGAGCAGGGAGTCCGGCGTGCCGGTGTCGAGCCAGGCGAAACCGCGCCCCATTCTCTCGACCCGCAGCTCGCCGCGCTTCAGATATTCGAGATTGAGATCGGTGATCTCCAATTCGCCGCGCGGAGACGGCTTCAGGGCGGCGGCGAGTTCGGCGGCCCGCTCGTCATAGAAATAAAGCCCGGTCACCGCCCAGCTTGAGCGCGGCTTTTTTGGCTTTTCCTCGATCGACATCGCCTTGCCGGCGGAGTCGAACTCCACCACGCCATAACGCTCGGGGTCATGAACGTGATAGGCGAAGACGGTCGCGCCGCGCGACGTCGAGGCCGCGTTGCGCAGGATGGTGGCGAGCCCGTGGCCATAGAAGAGATTGTCGCCGAGGATCAGCGCCGATTTCTGCCCCGCGACGAAATCCGCGCCGATGTGATAGGCCTGCGCCAGGCCTTCGGGACGCGGTTGTTCGGCATAGGACAGTTCGACGCCCCATTGCGTCCCGTCGCCGAGCAGTCGCTGGAACAAGGGCAGGTCCTGCGGCGTGGAGATGATCAGGATTTCCTGGATGCCGGCCAGCATCAAAGTGGTCAGCGGATAATAGATCATCGGTTTGTCATAGATCGGCAGCAGCTGTTTCGAGATGACCTGGGTCATCGGATGCAGCCGGGTGCCGCTGCCGCCAGCCAGTATGATGCCTTTCATCGAACCATCCGTTTCAAAGAAAATCCTGCGGGAGACCCGCGCCGAGGACGCGGGAGAACAAGCGCCGGCCGATCGACGGGCCGACGCATGAAGGAGCTCAGTCGAAAATTCCGGGCAGGTCGCGCAGGCGCGGATGCTTGCGGTCCTTGTCGGAGAGTACGGCGCCGCCGGGCGGGAGCGGCCAGGCGACGCCAATATCGGGATCGTCCCAGGCCAGACCGAGGTCGTTGGCCGCCGAATAATAATTCGTGACCTTGTACATGACCTCGGTGTCCGGCTCGAGGGTCACGAAGCCATGGGCGAAACCGATCGGCACCAGCAATTGCCGCCAGTTCTCGGCCGACAATTCCACCGCGACATGCCGCCCGAAGGTTGGCGAGCTTTTCCTGATGTCCACCGCGACGTCGAGAATGCGGCCGCGCGGAACGCGCACCAGCTTGTCCTGGGCGAAAGGCGCCGATTGGAAATGCAGTCCGCGCAAGGTTCCGACCTGCGCGGAAAGCGAATGATTGTCCTGGACGAAATCCAGAGCGACCCCGGCCTCGGCGAAAGCCTTGCGACTATAGACTTCGGAAAAAAAGCCGCGATGGTCGCCGAATTTCTTTGGCGTGATGATCTTCACATCGGGTATGGCGGTCGCCTCGACAAGGATCGAACTCATGATCGCCTACTTTCAGTTCGTCAAGGTTCCGAGCCTTTCGCCGCGATAGCGGCCGGAGCGGATGTCGCCCCACCAGGATCGATTGTCGAGATACCAGCGCACCGTCTTGCGCAGGCCGGTTTCGAACGTCTCGCGCGGCCGCCAGCCGAGTTCGCTCCCGATTCTGGCGCAATCGATGGCGTAGCGCTGGTCATGGCCGGGCCGGTCCGAAACGAAGGTGATCAGATTGCGGCGCGGCCCGATTTGCGCGTCGGGCGCCATTTCGTCCATCAGATCGCAAATGGCGTGGACGACATCGATATTCTTGCGCTCGTTGATCCCGCCGACATTGTAGCTCTCGCCGATCCGGCCCCGTTCGACCGCAAGCAGCAGGGCTTCGGCATGGTCGTCGACATACAGCCAGTCGCGGATGTTATCGCCCGCGCCATAGACGGGAAGGGGCTTGCCATCCAGGGCGTTGAGGATGATCAGCGGGATCAGCTTCTCGGGGAACTGATAAGGTCCGTAATTATTCGAGCAGTTGGTGGCGACGGTCGGCAGGCCATAAGTGTGGGTCCAGGCGCGCACCAGATGATCCGAGCCGGCCTTCGAGGCGGAATAGGGCGAATTGGGCGCGTAAGGCGTGTCCTCGCGGAACAGGCCGTCCGGCCCGAGCGAGCCGAAGACTTCGTCGGTCGAAATGTGATGGAAGCGGAAGTTTCTGGCCGCCTCGCCTTCGAGCCCGCGCCAGTGGCGCAGAGCTTCCTGCAACATGACGAAAGTGCCGACCAGATTGGTCTGGATGAACTCGCCGGGCCCGTCGATCGAGCGATCGACATGGCTCTCGGCGGCAAGATGCATCACCCAGTCGGGCTTGAAGGACTCGAAGGCCGCGCGCACCGCCTTGGTGTCGCAGATGTCGCCCTGCACGAAATGGTAGCGCGGGTCGCCAGCCACCGGCTCGAGCGAAGCCAGGTTGCCGGCGTAAGTGAGCTTGTCAAACACCAGCAGCTCGTGGGGCGTCTGCTCGATGATGCGCCGCGCCACCGCGGAACCGATGAAACCCGCGCCGCCAGTAACCAGGATATGTTTGCGAGCCACGAAAAGACCTTTCAGTAAAGCCGCACAGTCCTAGAATCTTGCGGCGCGAAAGGGAAGTGGAAAATCCGCCGAAGCCTCAGGCGTCAGGCCGGAAGGGCGCCCGGCCGCTGGCCAGCGCGTCGTAGAGCAGTTCAAGGCGGTCCTGCCCCCAGAACACCTCGCCGTCAAGCACGTAGGATGGAGATCCGAACACGCCGGATTCCAGGGCAAGCGCCAGATTGCGCTGATAACAGGTTTCCGCCTCGCCGCTCGCGCCGCGTCGCAGCCAGGCCGGCTCATAGCCCGATTCTTCAAGGATTTGCGCCAGCGTCCCGGCGTCGCCGACATTCAGTTGGCGCTCGAAGGCCCCGGCGAAGGCGGCGGAGATGAATTTCGCGGGGTCGACGCCGGCCAAAGTCATGGCGCAGACGATCCGGTCGGCGGGCGCGGGGTCGAAAGGCCAGAATTTCGGATGAAGGTGGAAATTCAAGCCACGCTTTTCGCGCCAGCGCTGCAATTCGACGATCCGGTAATTCTGCCGCAGCGGGTGGCGCCTGGCGAGCGGCAGGCCCCCCGATTCCGGATAGATCTGGGGCAGCGAGACGGGGCGGTAATCGACGCGAAGCTCGTGCTTTGCGACAAGCGCCTGCAACGCGCCGTGGCCGACATAGGCCCAGGGACTGTGCAAGGAGAAGTAGACGGCGATTTGACGGCCCATGGCGCGCTCGCATGCGGTTGGTTCTTTGGCCGCCAGCATGGCTCAACCCCGGAGCGCCGGCAATGGGCGGCCGCTCCGGTCGGGTTCGATGGCCTGACGGCGGAAGGAACGCGACGCGGCGAGGCGGTTCGAAAATGAAAGAAAATGGCCCGCGCGATTGGCGGGCCATGGAGTGCGTCGATTTTCGATCGGGTCCCGTCACGTTTCGCCGGCTTTTTCCGGTCGCCGCGGCATGATGCAGCCCTGGCGTGCAAACAGCCGGGCGCAGGGGTCTCAACCGGGCGCGCCGGCGAGGCGGCGATGAGTCGCCTGCAATTCCTCGATCGCCTGATCGAGTTCGATGCGGCGTTGCTCGAGATGGCGAAGCTGGGAAAGCACCATCTTTTCGTCCAGGATGAAATCCTCGGACGGCTTGACGGCGCTCGCGTCGGCGTCGAGCAGGTCGGAGATTTCGGTGAGCGTGAAGCCGAGGTGCTTGCCCTTGAGGATCAGCTGAAGCCGGGCCTTCTGGGTCGAATCGTAGAATCGCGCGCCGCCGCGGCGCAGTGGGTTCAGCAGGCCGCGCTGCTCGTAAAAGCGCAGGGCGCGGAGCGTAACCCCATAGATTCGCGCAATTTCGCCGATCGTCAGCATTTCGGCGAGTGTTTCTTGGCGATGCGGGACGTGCTCGATGCGTTGGGCGGAGGATTTCATTTTCGTCAGATCCTGAAAGGGCAGGGAATCGAAACGCAACACACGTCAGGGTTGTAACCCAGGTAAGGACAACCTGCAACGAAAATCTACAACCTTAACGGGTATGTCTCAAAATCGATCACAGTTAACGGGATGTTTACCTTAAATCCGGAAAGTTAACGCGAGGCCGGAAGGCGTCGCCGAATCTCGCCGACGGCGCCGGTCCGGCCGCCCGCGGCAAAGGGGTTTCACTCCGCTCGACAGCAGGATCGACAGATGACCAAAGCGGCTCCCTGGAGCATCAAGGGCGTGGATTTCGACGTGCGCGAGGCCGCCAAGGAAGCCGCGCGGCGCGACGGAATGTCGTTGGGCGAGTGGATGAACCGGGCGATCGCCGACCGCGCCGCCGAACTCGGCGCCAACGCCCAGGAATTCGACGTGGACGAAAGGCTGGAGGCGGTCGCCGCGCAGCTCGCGCGCCTCAGCCAGGCGTCGCGCGCCGATGACGCGCCGCGCCGGCGCCGCGGCGAGTCTGGCCGGCGCGCCGAAGCCGAGGCGCCGGAGGATGATGAAAGCAGCTCGATCGATGGGGCGCGGACAAGCGAGCGATTGAGCCGCCGGAGCGCCGCGCCGGAACGCCGACTGGGCCGCGCGAGCGCCGGCGAGCTTTTCATGCGCCGGAATTCGCAGGAAATTCGCCGCGGGCGGCCCGCTCGCGAAAGCGCCGACGCCGAAGCTCTGCTCGAACAGGCGGTCGCCGCCTTCGAGGAGCAGGCGAACCGGGTCGAATCGCGCGCCGCGCGCGCCATGGCCAATGTCGCCCAGCTGATCGAGGCTTCCGAGGAAGGCCGCGCCGACACCCTGGCCCAGGTCGACGCGCGCCTGAGCGAAATCGAGCAAAGATTGAATCGCGGCGACAAGGAGGCGATCAAGCCGCTGCGGGGCATGATCGCCTCGGTCCATGACCGGCTTGGCGAAATCGAGACGCGCCTGGCGCGCAAGGAGCGCCCGGCCGACGACAATTCCCTTCGCGGCGCGCTGGAGCGGCTGGAGTCGCGGATCGAGGCGATGTCACGCCAATCCGGCGGAAGCGCCGAGGACTCCCATTTGCGGCGGCTCGATGCGCGCGTTGCCGCCATTTTCGCCCGGCTCGACCAGCCGGCTCCGCATTCCGCCGCGGCGCAAGGACGGGACGCCGCGCCGGCGCTCAAGGACGGGGTCGCCGGCGCGATCAACCAGATTTCGGCCCGGCAGCGCGACCTCGATTCCGGCGCGCGGTCGCTGCGGCCGCAGGCGGCGCAACTCGCGGCGCTGCTGGACGAACGTTTCGACGCCCTGGCGCGCAAATTCGATGACGCCGCCCAAGGCGCGGCGCCGGCCGCCGACCATATCGACCGCCTCCAGATCGGAATCGACACCCTTTCCGGCCGGATCGAGGCGATGCGCCGGGATTTCGCCGCATCCGGCGACCAGTCGCGCGCCGCTCTGGAGCGATTCGCGCGTGATCTGGCGGCGCGCGTCGACGCCGCTCTCGCCGCGCCGCAAACCGCCGGCGCCGAAAGCATTGCCGCCAAGCTGGACGGCCTCGACGCTCTGGCGCGCGACATTGCGCTTTTGGGCCGCGGCGTCGCCGAGACGGCGCCGCGGGCCGCCGTGACGGAACTTGAAAGCGCGGTGCGCGCGCTTTCGGATCGCGTGGACAGCGCGCGCGAGGCGATGCTTTTCGCCGCCGCGACGCGTCCCGAGCCGACCTCGTCCGCCGAGATCGACGCCCTGGGCGAAAAGGTCGCGGCAATGGGCCAGACGCTCGCCGATCTCGCCCCGCGCAGCCAGGTGGCCTCGCTTGAAGACGCGGTGCGGGCGCTGACCGTGCGCATCGAGCGCTCGCGCGAGGAGGGCATGCGCGAGGCGGTGCTGGCGCCGATCGAGACGCTCGCGATCGACGTGCGCCAGGCGCTGGCCGAGGCCGGCGCCTCGGCCAATGTCGAGGGCGTCTCGCGCCAGTTGCGCCAGGTCGAGGACAAGCTCGAACAATTGCGCCGCGCCGGCGGCGACCGCGCCGACTTCCTTCACGTCCATGATCAGACCGACCAGATCCGCGCCATGCTGGCCGAGGCGATGGACAGGATCGCTCCGATCGAGCGGCTGGAGCGCCAGGTCGGCTCCCTGAGCGAGCGGCTGGAGGAGGTTGCGCGCCAGAACCTGGACGCCAGCGCGGCGCAGGTCGCGCTGCCCTGGAGCGAAATCGAGGCGCGCCTGAGCGAACTCGCCTCGCGCATCGACCGCGCCCCGGCGCCGGCGCCGGTTGACGAGTCGCGCTTCGATGATCTGACCCGCCGCCTCGACGAACTCCACGACACGCTGGCGGCGCGGATCGACAATTCGCGCGGGGCGTCGCGGGACAATGGGGCCGATCAGCTCGAACCCCTGCTGCGCTCGGTGGCTGAAAAATTGAGCGCCCAGCCGGGGCCGCAATTCGACTCCGCCGCGCTCGAAGCGCTCGACCGCCGCATCGCCGAGATCTCGCGGCGCCTCGAGCAGGGCGGTTCGGAAACCGAGGTCCGCCTGCAACGCGCCATCGAGGATTTGACGGCGCGGCTTGAAACCTTGCGCGATTCCGGGCGTGATGACCGCAATGCGCGTGAAATCAGCGATTTGCGCGAAAAGACCGAGGCTTCGGACCGCCTCGCCCAGCAAACCTTGTCGGCCGTTCACGAGACCCTCGAAAAGGTCGTCGATCGCCTCGCCATGCTCGAGGAGGACGTGATCGAATCCCGCGGCGGCGCCGAGTTCGCGGCGCGGGGGCCGGCCAAACCCGCGGTCGACGCCGGCGACTTCCCGCTGGAGCCCGGCGCGGGCCATCCGCGCGGGTCCAAGGCCGGTGGGATCCCGCCGCTTCCGCGCGTGGCGGAAATGGACGACGACGACGCCGATCCTGTCCTCGATGGGCTGAGACTCGTCAAGGACCGGGAGGCCCAGCCGGCGCCGGCCAATTATATCGAGATCGCCCGCCGCGCCCTCGCCGCGCGGATCGCCGCCGAATCCGAGGACAATAAGGCCAGGGACGAGAAAAGGCGCGCAGCCGCGTCGGAATCCAATCCCGCGGACAAATGCCCGCGCGGCCTTCGTCCGCCCGTTGGCGGTCGGCGAACAAGGCGCGAACCGGCGCCTGCCCGCCGTGCTGGTGACCGCGGCGTCGCTGCTTTCGTTCGGAGCCTATGAGGCCTATCGCATGTTCGATGGGCCCCGGCCGCCGATGCAGGCCGTGTTTGCGCCCAAGGCCGACGGCGTCCGGCCCGCCAGCCGCGAGGCCGCGGCCTCGCCCGCTCCTTCGGCCGGGAAGGCCGGCATTGCGGCTCCCGCGCCGCCGGCGCCCGTCGCCGCGCCGACGCCGCCGCTCAACGGCGCGCCCATCCTGCCCGGCGCCGTCGTCGCGCCAAAGCCGATGAACGGCGCGAGCCTGCCCGATCCGCTGGCGACCGGCTCGATCAGCGGTCCCGCGAACACCATCGCCGCGATCCAGGCGGGCGCCCAGGCGCTCGCGCTGAAGGAGCGCGCCGAAAAGGGCGACCTGCTCGCCCAATATGATTATGCGTCCCGCCTCGCGTCGGGACACGGCGTCGCCCAGGATCAGGCCGCCGCCATCCGCTGGTTCGAAAAAGCGGCGGCCAAGGGCATGGCGCAGGCGGAATATCGGCTGGGCGCCGCCTATGAGAAGGGAATCGGCGCGCCGCGCGACGCCAGGAAGGCCGCCGACTATTATCAGAAGGCCGCGAACCAGGGCCACGTCCGCGCCATGCACAATCTCGGCGTCGTGCTCGCGGAAGGCGTGGACGGCAAGCCCGATTACGCGGCGGCCGCGCAATGGTTCCGCCGCGCCGCCGAATATGGCGTGCTCGACAGCCAGTTCAACCTGGCGATTCTCTATGCGCGCGGCCTGGGTGTGCCGCAGGATCTGGGCCAGAGCTATGTCTGGTTCGCCATCGCGGCGCAGCAGGGCGACGCCAGCGCGTCCAGGAAGCGCGACGAGGTGGCCGAACGGCTGAACGCCGCCACGTTGCAGGAGGCGCAAAAGCAGGCCGCCGCCTTCCACGCCAAGACGCCGTCGCCGGCGGTCAACGACCCGGCGCCGTCCGCGCCGGGCGCCGCCGCCGCGGCGGCTCTGTAATGCTAAATGCCGGTTCTCATTGACGAGAGCCGGTTAGGCGCGAAGCGACGCCGAGCTGATGCGAGGGATTCGCTGGTCGCGATGAGTCGCGGCCAGTGAAAATTGGCATAAGGCGGCGTCAGTCGCCCGAGGAAATGCGGGTCACGTCGGCGCCGCAGCGGCTGAGCTTGCGCTCCAGCGCCTCGAAGCCGCGATCGAGGTGATAGACGCGCTGGATCATGCTTTCGCCTTCCGCCGCCAGAGCCGCGATCACCAGCGAAACCGAGGCGCGCAGGTCCGTCGCCATCACCGGCGCGCCTTTCAGCGCCGGGACGCCCTCGACGATGGCGCTGTCGCCTTCGAGCTTGATGCGCGCGCCGAAGCGGGCCAGCTCCTGCACATGCATGAAGCGGTTCTCGAAAATCGTCTCGGTGATGCGCGAGACGCCTTCGGCGCGGGTCATCAGGGCCATGAACTGCGCCTGAAGGTCGGTCGGGAAGCCCGGGAACGGCGCGGTGGCGACATCGACCGGCTTGATGCCGTTGCCGTTGCGCGAAACGCGCAGGCCATCCGGCGTGGATTCGATTTTCGCGCCGGCCTCGGCCAGAACATCGAGCGCGGCCTGGAGATGTTCGGCCTGGGCGCCCTGCAGCAGCACGTCGCCGCCGGTCATGGCGGCCGCCATGGCGTAGGTGCCGGCCTCGATGCGGTCGGGCAGCACGCGATGCTTGGCGCCGCCGAGCCGCGCGACGCCCTCGACCTCGATCACCGGCGAGCCCGCGCCCTGGACCTTGGCGCCCATTTTCACCAGAAGGTCGGCGAGATCGCCGATTTCCGGCTCGCGCGCGGCGTTGTGGATGACACTCGTCCCGTGAGCGAGCGAGGCCGCCATCAGGGCGACATGGGTGCCGCCGACCGTGACCTTGGGAAAATTGATCTCGCCGCCGCGCAAGCCCCCGCTCGGCGCCTTGGCGACGACATAGCCGGCGTCGATGTCGATCGAGGCTCCGAGGCGCTCCATCGCCATCAGCAGCAGATCGACCGGACGGGTGCCGATGGCGCAGCCGCCGGGCAGCGACACCCGCGCCTCGCCGCAGCGCGCCAGCAGCGGGGCCAGAACCCAGAAACTCGCGCGCATGCGCGACACCAGTTCATAGGGCGCGGTGGTGTCCACGATCTCGCGCGCGGTCATATGGACGGTCTGGCCGGAATCCGGGTCTTCGCCCTGGCGGCGCCCGTCGATGGAATAATCGACGCCGTGATTGGACAGGATGCGCACCAGCAGGCTCACGTCGGCAAGCCGCGGCAGATTTTCGAGCGTGACCGTGCGGTCGGTCAGCAGCGAGGCGATCATCAGCGGCAAGGCCGCGTTCTTGGCCCCGGAAATCGGAATGACGCCATTCAGCGGTTTGCCGCCGACAATTCTGATGCGATCCATTGTTCCTCGCTGGGCGCCGCGACAATGGGCGCCATTGCTTTCGGATATTTCAAATGTCCTGCGGACCGCCGTCGTCGCCCGCCTTGCGCTGGCGGGTCTGGTCCTTGCGCCGCCGCAGATTGGCGCGCAAGGCCTCGGCCAACCGCTGCTTTTCCGCGAGCTTGGCCGGGGAAAGGGCCTCCGGCGCCTTTTTGGGCGGGGCTTCGGCTTTCGGGTCCGTGGCGTTATCCTTCATGTCGGGCGGTTCTATGCGGGAAAGGCGCGGCGAACAAGCCTTTGGCGCGGATTTGCGACAAATTGGGGGCCGGCGGCGAAACTGGCGCTTGCCATGAGGGTTTCGCTATGGCAGAAACCGCGCGCCTGACCGAACCAAAGCGCCGGGGGCGAAATCAGCTGCGGTAGCTCAGTGGTAGAGCACTCCCTTGGTAAGGGAGAGGTCGAGAGTTCAATCCTCTCTCGCAGCACCATTAAAAGCCAACAATTCCAGGGCTTAAGGGGCGGGCACTCCCTTTTCCCCAGCGAACGAAACGCGAAAATTCCCCCAAAATTCCCCAGCTATTTGGGGAAAATCCGGGGAATGCGTTCGATAACTGTTCCCGCCGTGGCCTTGGTTTTCGGGATGGATTTTTTCCCGGTCCGCTGCGAGCGATCAGTCTTTGGCCAAAGGCAGCCACCATGAAACCGCAGAATTGAAAACAGCCCCTTCGGCTAGCCGGCGCCGGATAGTCGTCATAGGTAAATTCCGACGCTACCGCGCCAGAACGCCGCACGTTATATTTTGGAAAATGCTCTGTTCTCTGATTTGTTTGGAACGACTGCCCGAGCGCCGGGAAAAAACATTACCCTGGATAGGCTTGACGGCGTCCCAGTGGTCCCAAATTGTCGAGAGGACCGCAAATTGGCACGAATCTGATTGTAATCTGTGGGCGGCGGCCGAATTATGCGCATGGTCTTTACGGCGGCGCTGGGCTCGGCGGCGTTCTTGGCTTGGTTCTGGTCGTGCTGCCCGTACTCTGGCTCTTGGCGGATGCCAGCCCGCACCTTGCGCCTGTGCGCGAAATAGGGAAATTCGATGACGACTGATGATGCCGATGGGATCGAAGCTCTGCTCGATACAGTCAATCTGTCTGAGTCGCTGGGAAGTGACCGGTTCAAGCAGTTCCTCGATCATGCGCCGGTGGCTGTCGCCGTGTCGGAACTCCACCCTTCCGAGATCGTCACCTATGCCAATCTCGAATTCGAGCGCCTGACGGGTCAACCGGTTGCAGAAATTGAGGGCAGGAGTTGGAGAGCGTTGCCTGGGATCGCCGCCTCCGTCGGTGACAACCGCTTGCTGCGCGATGCCGTAAAGGACGATGCCGAATATATCGGTGAATTCACGATCGAGCGAAAAACGGGGTCGGTGAATGTAACCGCCTGGTCCAACACGATCGAGGACGAGACTGGAAAGCCAAAATTCCGTCTTGTTGCTCTGGTGGGAGTGACGGCGCACGGGGCTGGCGGTGGCGCGCGGGCAAAAGCGTTTCAAGATAACGACATTCTTCTCCGGGAGCTCCAGCACCGCGTCAAGAACAATCTGCAGATGATTACGGCCTTGATCCGGTCAGAGGCTCGGAATGTGCCGGACGATGCAACTGGAGAACGCTTCGATAGGCTTGCTGGCAGGATAAACGCGCTAGCTGTTTTATATGATGCGCTTACTCGAGAGAATGCCAACGACAACGTCGACCTTGGCGCCTATCTCGGACAGATCGCGACCGCGGTCATGCAGGCGCACGCTGTCGAAGGCGTTCGTCTCGACATGAAACTCGATACTTGGCCCGTGTCGGTAGACGTGGCAATGCCCGCTGGACTTGTCGTGAACGAACTGCTGACTAACTCGCTCAAACACGCCTTCGCAGGCGGTGAAGGAGGCGCCATCAAACTTCACAGTTTGATCGACGATTACGGCTGCCACATTGTGATCGCCGACGATGGTGTTGGTTTGCCCGATGGTGCGATCTGGCCGAAGCCCGGAAAGCTCGGCGCGATCATTGTCCGGTCGCTAAGGGAAAACGCTTCAGCAAAAGTCGCAGTGAAGTCGTCGCCAGGGAACGGCATGAGCGTAATCATATCGTTTGCGAAAGCTGCGCTTTCCCAATCAGCTTAATAGGCTAAGTGGAACCCTGGCGGTCGGACGACCCATGCGGTGTGTCGGTGGGAGAACATGACGGGGTTACGGTGACATGATACGAAACCACTAATTCAGGCGCCAAGCACTCACGGCGCTATAAGCTCCACCCCTTCCGCACGGGCGGCCGTCGCGAGTTCGGCGTCGAGGGTCGCGAGGGGATCGCGGCGGCGCAGGGCCAGTTCGAGATAGGCGGCGTCATAGGCGGTCAAACGATGTTTTCGCGCAATCCGCAGGAGGGTTTCGTCCTCGCATTGGCCGTCGATTTCGATGGGGAGCGCGCCTAATAACCGCAGGGCTTGCGCGGTCTGTTCCGCGCCGATGCGGCCGCGCCTTTCGCTGGTCAGCAGCAGATTGCGCATTTCGAAGCGCCACAGGCTCGGCGCCACCGCCGTATCATGCCTGATCATCTACAAGGCTTGTTCAGCGATCGGATCGCGTTCATCCGGTAGAAACCATGCGGCGGCGATGGAGGCGTCGATGATGAAGGCCATCAGTATTTATGCCCTTCATGGCGCGCGGCCAGCAGCTCGCTCAAACTCATTTGGGGCATCGTGCGCCGAAACTTTTCAATCTCGGCCAAAGTGCGCTCCAGCGCCGCCTGCCGCTGACCGGCTTCGGGAACGAGTTGGGCGATCGGGCGGCCGTGGCGGGTGATGACGACGGTTTCGCCCGCCTCGACTTGATCGAGCAACGCCAGAAGGCGCGTTTTCGCTTCGGAGGCTTGAATTTCACGCATGATTTTGACCAGTCGGTTTGACCGGTCTAATTTAATTTCGCGCGCATCCATTTGCAAGCGTTGGTTGGCCGTTTCCGACATCGCCTGCTTCATCGCGCTGTCGTCAAACCGGCCTAAAAATTGCTTGTACTCGTGGCCCGTCGCGGAGGGTGACGTCATGAGCAAGGTTGTGTTTTATGCAAGGCCGGGCGCGGTAAGGGATGTCGAGCAGAAAGCCGTGCTCGCCGCCGCCGGATTTGAGGTCGAGGCGCGCGATCTGACTGCGGAACATTGGACTTCCGCCAGCCTGCGCGCCTTTTTCGATGAAAGGCCGATCGTGGAATGGTTCGATCCGGCCGAGCCCCGGGTGGTTTCGGGCGAGATCGACCCCGGCAAGCTGAACGCCCAGGAAGCGCTGGTGACGCTCGCGATCGATCCGCGCCTGATCAACGGGCCGCTGGTCCGCCATGACGGAAACTGCGCGGCCGGCCTCGACACCGAGCAATTGCGCGAATTCATGGACACGCGCGCGCAAGCCGGCAAGACCACGCCGGTGCGGCGCCTGCCGCGAACCTGGGGCGAAGCCTGGTCGGGGAATTGAGCGTCCGTTGAAATTAGCAAATTTTCACTGATCGCGACGCGTCGCGATCGGTGAACCCCTCGCATCAGCTCGGCGTCGCTTCGCTCCTAACCGGTTCTCATCAATGAGAACCGGTATTATTGCTCGACGAAAGCCTTTTCGATCACATAAGTGGCGGGATCGCCGCTTGAGCCCTCGCGAAAACCGCGATCCTGCAGCATCTTGACCAGATCGCGCAGCAGGCCGGGGCTGCCGCAGATCATGACGCGGTCCTCGGCCGGGTTGAGCGGCGGCTGGCCGATGTCGTCGAACATCTTGCCGTTCACGATCAGGTCGGTGGCGCGGCCCTGATATTTGAACGGCTCGCGGGTCACGGTCGGATAGTGGATGAGCTTTTCGGTCACGACCTCGCCGAAAAACTCGTTCTCCTTGGCCGCCTTCACAATATCGAAGCCATATTGCAGCTCGGCGATCTGGCGGCAGCCATGAACCAGGATCAGGTGGTCGTAGAGGTCGTAAACCTCGGGGTCCTTGATCACGCTGGAGAAGGGCGCGATGCCGGTGCCGGTCGAGAACATGTAGAGCCTCTTGCCGGGCAACAGGCTCGACTGGACCAAAGTGCCGGTCGGCTTGCGGCCGACGAGCACTTTGTCGCCGACCTTGAGATGCTGGAGGCGCGAGGTGAGGGGGCCGTCCTGCACCTTGATCGAGAAGAATTCCAGATCGTCCTCGTAATTGGCGCTGGCCATGGAATAGGCGCGCAGCAGGGGTTTGCCGTCGACTTCGAGGCCGATCATCGCGAACTGTCCGTTGATGAAGCGGAAGGCCGGATCGCGGGTAGTACGGAAACGGAACAGGCGGTCGGTATAGTGCTGGACTTCCAGCACGGTCTCGCGGTTGAAGGCGCCGCCGCTCTTCTTCGGGGCCGCGGCTTGCGCGGGCGAGGCTGTCATCGTGCTGGTGTCGGCGGCTTCGGTCATCTGGCCTGTCTCTCCGTGCGATCCCTGCGCTCGACGCCCTTCATCGCTCGCGCGAGAGGCGCCGGCGCTCGAGTTCACCTGATCGTGGCGGGACGAAACGACGCCCCGCGCGTCCCCCTCGCGCATGGATTCTCGCGAGGCTCGACGGCCGTCGAGCGAAATCCGGCGCTCTGCGCCCGGCAAAAACCTGCCGGACTGGGCTATGCAGCCCGTTCCTATCGCGGCGCGGCACGGTTGGCAATGGCGATTTGCGCGCCGCGCCGGGGCTGCGGCGAAACATCGCAACGAAATATAACTTTATCGGGCGCAAACCACCGCCGCCGCCGCGACCTGATGGAACTGTCCGGCCTTGTCGAGCTGACGCACCGCCAGCATCATCTTGCGGGTCGAGGGGTCGATGTCGATCAGGTAATAGCCGGCGCGCCGGCGCGGGTTGCGGCCGATCGACGAGGCCGAGCAGATGCCCAGCACGGGGATCGGTCCGTGCGGGCCGCCCAGGCATTTGCGCGAGATGGAATGGCTGTGGCCGTGCAGCACGAGTTCCGCCCCTTCCTCCCGCACGATTTCGGCCAAGGCGCGATGATCGCGCAGGTTGCGGATGTTGCCGCCGCCGTCGACCGGGGGGTGGTGAATCAGCAGCACCCGCATTTCGTCGCGCGTCGCGCGCAAGATTTCGGCGAGGCGCCCCAATTGCTGCGAACCCAATTTGCCGGAGGCGACGAAGGGCAGGGTGGGCACGCCGCTGCTGAGGCCGATGATCGCGACGCCGTCGCGGCGGCGCACGAAGGGAAAGCCCTGTTCGTCGTCGTCGCCGCGCGTCCAGGGGCCGAAGTCGCGCATCATGTGCGGCAGGCTCGAACGCATATAGGCGTCGTGGTTGCCGGGCGCGACGCTCACCTCCTTCGGCGGCCCGAGCGTCGTCAGCCATTGCGCCGCGAGCGGATATTCGGCCGGCAGGCCGATGTTGCAGATGTCGCCGGTCATGGCGACATGGTTGGGCCGGTGCTCGCGCATATCGGCGACCAGGGCGGCGAGGGCGTCCATGTCATGGGCGCGGTCGCGGCCGCGCCGCCAGTTAAGATAGCCGGTCGCGCGCTTGCCGAGCAGGTCGCGCCATTTGAGGCGGGGCAGCGGGCCGATGTGGGGGTCGGAGAGATGGGCAATGCGGAACATGAAACGCCTCACGCCTGGCCGATGAGAATGCCGACCGCCAGCACGATCGCGCCGCCGAGCACGATCTGGGCGGCCGCCTTGAGGAACGGCGTGTCCATGTAGCGCGCCCGGATATAGGCGATGGCCCAGAGTTCGAAGAAAACCACGATTCCGGCGATGCTGGTCGCGGTCCAGAAGGCGTGGGGCCAGGAATCGGGCACGAGATAGGGCAAGGTGTGGCCAAGCCCGCCGGCGGTGGTCATCAGCCCGGTGACCGCGCCGCGGATGACGGGCGCGCCGCGCCCGGTCAGCGAGCCGTCGTCTGACAGGGCCTCGGCGATGGCCATGCTGATCCCGGCGCCGATCGAGGCGGCGAGACCGACCAGGAACGTGCTCCAGTTGTTCTGGGTGGCGAAGGCGGCGGCGAAGAGCGGCGCCAGGGTCGAGACCGAGCCATCCATCAGGCCGGCCAGGCCCGGCTGGACATATTGCAGGACAAAAAGCCTGTGCGCCGTGTGGCTTTCGGCCTCGCGCGCGCTTTCCGTGAGGATCGCCTCGGACAAGGCGCTGGCCTTCTCGCCATGGCTCTTTTCGACCATGGCGAGATCGCCGAGCAATTTGCGCACGCCGACATCCTGCGCTTCTTGCGACGCCCGGGCGTAGAAGCGCTGCGCGTCGGTTTCCATCGCCTCGGCCTGGCGGCGGATCGTCTCCAGCGGCAGGTTCTTGATGAGCCAGGTCGGGCGGCGGCTCAAGAAGCCCTTGACGTCCTCGCGCCGGATCGCGGGCAGGTTGGCGCCGAATCGCGACTGGTACATTTCCAGCAGCTGGCGGCGATGCCCGTCCTCCTCGGCGGCCATTTCGTGAAACACTTGCGACGTCGCGGGATAGCGGTCGGCCAGCTCTTCGGCGAAACTGGTGTAGATTCGGCTGTCTTCTTCCTCGGAGCTGATGGCGATGGCGAGGATTTCGCGCTGGGTCAGATCGGAAAAGTTCTTCAGACTCATGGATTTCTCCGATGCCGGCGCGGTCGCCGGGGCGCAAGATTATAAAAAAACCCTCGCGCCCGTTCGCCAATCCGCCGCGCCAAAGCTATAATTTGGATCGAACGTCGAATCCAGCCGCGAGACTTTTATGTCCGAAATGGCCTTCTGGCAAAAATGCGTGCGTCAGGGGCAGCGCATCGCCGGCCTGTTCATGCGGCCGATGACCCTCGGCGTCCGGGCGATCGCGCTGGACGACGCGGACCGGGTGTTCCTCGTGCGGCATGCCTATATTTCAGGCTTCCACCTGCCCGGCGGCGGCGTCGAAAGCGGCGAGACGGCGATGAGTTCGCTGCGGCGCGAATTGCGCGAGGAGGGCGGACTGGAGACGCTGGAGCCGCCGCGCCTGCTGGGTTTCTATCATAATCCGCGCCATTCCAGGCGCGATCATGTGGCGCTTTATCTGGCGCGGGTGCGTCAGGACAGGCCTAGGGCGCCGGACTGGGAAATCGTCGAATCCGGTTTTTTTTCGCTCGACGCCCTTCCGGAGGGCGCAACGCCCGCGACAAGGGCGCGCATCGACGAATATTTACGCAAGGCTGAACCTGCGACTTTATGGTAATGCCTTGGGAAGTTAAGCAGGGACGATGCGGTTCCGCGCCGGCCGGCCGGTGAGACCTTCAGTCGGCGGGAGGTGGAGTGCGCGCGGAACGCGGCGGAGCGGGAAATGACGGCGGAGCAGGACGAAGCGGAAAAGCAGCGGCCCCTTTTCGAGGACATCAGGCTGCTCGGCCAGATTCTCGGCGACACGGTGCGCGAGCAGGAAGGCGAGGAGATCTTCGAGCGAATCGAAAAAATCCGCCGCCTCTCGGTCGCTGGCAAGGGCATCGCGGAGTCCGAGGCCGGCCGCGAGCTGGAATCCCTGCTGCAAAGCCTGTCGCCGGCGGAGACCGCGTCGGTCATCCGCGCCTTCGCTTATTTCTCCCATCTCGCCAATATCGCCGAAGACCGGCATTTCCTGCGCCGTCGCGCGGCCCATGAGCCCCAGACCCAGCCCGGCGGGCTCGCTTATAGTTTCGAACGGCTTCGCGCCGCCGGCGTCGCCCCCGAGCGCATCGAGCAGACCCTCGCGGAATCCTATGTCTCGCCGGTGCTGACGGCGCATCCGACCGAAGTGCAGCGCCGCAGCACGCTCGACGCGGAGCGGGCCATCGGCGACCTGCTGGTCGCGCGCGAAGCCTGCCGGACCCAGGCCGAGTTGCGCGACAACGAGGCGCAGCTCTATGCGCGGGTGGCCCAGCTCTGGCAGACGCGGCTGCTTCGCACGGCCAGCCTTTCGGTGCGCGACGAGATCGACAACGCGCTGCTGTATTACCACTCGACCTTCATCCGCGACATTCCGGCGCTCTATGCCGATCTCGAACAGAGGCTCGGGCGTCCGGTGGCGCCGTTCTTCCGCATGGGCAACTGGATCGGCGGCGACCGCGACGGCAATCCGAATGTCAATGCGGAGACGCTCGAAGTCTCGGTCAAGGCCCATGCCGAGACGATCCTGCGCCATTACCTGCTCGAGGTTCACCTGCTCGGCGGCGAATTGTCGATGTCGCGGGTTCTGGTCGACTGCTCCGCGGAACTCGACGCCCTGGCCGAAGCCTCTGGCGACGTCAATCCTCATCGCGCCGACGAAACCTATCGCCGCGCCCTGATCGGCGTCTATGCGCGGCTCGCCGGAACGATGAAGGCGCTGACCGGCGGCGAGGCCCTGCGCCACGCGGTCGGCTCCGGCAAGCCCTATGGCTCGCCGGAAGAATTTCGCCACGACCTCGTCACCGTGCGCGAATCCCTGCTCGCGCACCACGGCGCCGTGGTGGCGCGCGGCCGGCTGGCGGAGCTGATCCGGGCTGTCGACGTCTTCGGCTTCCACATGGCGACGACCGATCTGCGCCAGAACTCCGATCAGCATGAGGCCGTGCTGAAGGAGCTGCTGGCGGCGGTGCGCATCGTTCCCGATTATTCGGCCCTCATTGAGCACGACCGCATCGCGCTTCTGTTGCAATTGCTCGCGGAGCGGCGTGTGCTGCAGGCGCCCGACGTCGAATATTCAGCCAATCTGCGCAGCGAACTCGCGGTGTTCGAAACCGCGCGGCGCGCGCGCCAGCGTTTCGGCGACGCCACCATCCGCCATTACATCATCAGCCATACCGAAAGCGTCAGCGACCTTCTGGAAGTCATGGTGCTGCAGAAGGAATGCGGCCTGATGCACGGCACGCTGCATGAAGCCGACCGCGACACGGCGCGGCTCGACCTCATCGTGACGCCGCTGTTCGAGACCATCGAGGATCTGCGCGCCGCCGAGCCGATCATGCGCGCCTTTTACGCGCTTCCAGGGATCGCCGACCTGATCCGGCGCTCCAGCGGCGTCCAGGACGTGATGCTCGGCTATTCCGATTCCAACAAGGACGGCGGCTATTTCACCTCGACCTGGGAGCTTTACCGGGGCTCGACGGCGCTCGCCGCCTTCTTCGATTCGCTGCCTGGCGTGAAGCTGCGGCTGTTCCATGGGCGCGGCGGCGCGGTGGGGCGCGGCGGCGGTCCCTCCTATCAGGCCATTCTCGCCCAGCCGCCCGGCACGGTGCGCGGCCAGTTCCGCCTCACCGAACAGGGCGAGGTGATCGCCGCCAAATACGCCAATCCGCTGATCGGCAAGCGCAATCTCGAAACCTTCATGGCCGCCAATCTCGAAGCGAGCCTGCTGCTCGACGGCAAGGCGCCGCCGGCGGAATTCCTCGAGGCGGCGGAGCAATTGTCCCGGTTGTCGATGAAGGCCTATCGCGGCCTCGTCTATGAAACGCCGGGCTTTGTCGATTATTTCTATGCCGCCACGCCGATCGCCGAAATCGCCGAACTGAACATCGGCTCGCGGCCGGCCTCGCGCAAGGCGACGCGGCGGATCGAGGACTTGCGCGCCATCCCGTGGAGCTTCTCGTGGGGCCAGAGCCGCATCGCGCTGCCGGGCTGGTTCGGCTTCGGCGCGGCGGTCGAAGGTTTTCTGCGCGAAGACAAAGAGGCGCGGCAGGTTCTGCTGCGCCGCATGTTCAAGGAATGGCCGTTCTTCGCCGCGCTTTTGTCCAACATGGACATGGTTCTGGCCAAGGCCGATCTCGAAATAGGCCGCCGTTATGCCGAACTCGTGCCGGACCGCGCGGCGGCCGAGCGAATCTTCTCGGCGATCGAGGCGGAATGGGGCCGCACCGTGAGGGCGCTGGAGATCGCGACCGGACAGGCGGACAGGCTGGCGGACAATCCGGCGCTCGCCCGCTCGATCGCCCACCGCTTCCCCTATATCGCGCCGCTCAATTATCTCCAGGCGGAACTGCTGCGCCGCTGGCGCGCAGGCCAGATCGACCACAAGGCGCGGGTCGGCATCCTGATCGCCATCAACGGCATTGCCGCCGGTCTGCGCAATACGGGGTGACGGCGCTGATGAAAAAGCCCCCGCGGCAGCGCCGAGGGGGCCGGGAACGGCTGGCGGCGTGGTGGCGCCGCCAGTGGGACGCATTACTTCGCGTTCTTTGCGATCGCGTCCATCAGCTTGGCGTTCGGGTTCTTCTTGCAATATTTCCCGATGACCTCGTGATTGCGCTTCACGTAGCGCATATCGACGTTGAGGAGGTTCTTGGACGACATGAAATAGCCGCTCTGCCAGGACGAGATCATCGCCTGGTCTGCGGGCGGCGCCTTGAGGTACTGGCCGCAGGTGATGAGCGACATGTCGAGGACGACCTGGGCCTTGGCGGCCGGCGCGGCGAACGCAAACATCGCGGCCGCGAGAATCAATTTGGTCTTCATGCTTTTTCTCCCGATGGCTGGACGAGGATCACTGCTTTTTCTGCATCTGGTTGACGGAGGCCTGAATGACGCCCATCAGCTGGTCCTTCGGGTTGTTGGCGCAATATTTCATGATGTTCGCCTTGTTCTGGCGGAAGGCCATCAGGTCGACGTGGGTATAGCCGAGCTTCTGATTGTACCAGCCGCTCATCCAGGCCGCGACCATGTCCTGGTCGGCGGGCGCCATGGCGGTGATGTCGCCACAGGAGATCCTCTCCATCTGGATCATGACCTGAGCGGAGCCGACGGTCGGCGCCAGGCCCAGTCCTAATGCGAGGCAAATCGCAATCTTCTTCATGTTTCACCCCTCGAATGCGTTTCCGCCGTCATGCGGGGAAGCGCAAGCCAAACTTGAGGCGGAACCGTAAGCCTCGTCCCGACCCTCGATGATTTGCCGGATTGTCCGGCGCGGTCGAGCCGAAGCGCCAGGCGCCCTGCATGACCGCGCGGGCAGCAAAGCATTTTTTTTTCCAAAAGCCAGAGCTGCGCGATCGCTGCATTCGAATTGTTATGTAATTTCATGGGTGAAGCTGCGAAGTTCATGGCCCGCTTCTGCAACGCAAAGAAAAGCCGGAGCGCGAGCCCCGGCCAAGTCGTTGTTCAAACGGTGGAATTTGGGTTCAATTGGCGAGCGATTTGACGCTGGCGATGCCTTGTTCAACGAAGGCCGAAGCGTCGGTGGCGCCGGATTTGAGAATATTTTCCGACGCCTTGATCGCCGCGTCGACGGCGGCCGAGCGCACGTCGGCGGTGGCCTGCGCCTCGGCCTGGGCGATCTTGTCCCCGGCCTGTTTGGTGCGGCGGGCGACAAAATCTTCGAGCCGCGTCTGGGCTTCCTTCGCCAAGGCTTCGGCTTCCGCCTTGGCCTGGGCGATGATGGTCGCGGCCTGGGCTTCGGCTTCGGTGGTCTTGGCGACGAAGCTTTTCACCAGCGCCTCGGCCTCGGCGCGCAGGCGGGAGGCTTCCGCCAATTCGTTCTTGACGCGGTCAATCCGAGAATCGAGCGCGGCGCCGATCATCTTGTGCACGCCGAGATAGCCGAACAAGGCGACCATCAGGACGGCGCCGACGAAGAAGAAGAATTCAGCGTCCATTCATTCCTCCTCTTAGGCCTTGGCCGCCGCGAGCGCCGCGGTGACGGCGTCCGCCGCCGCCGGCTTGCCGGTGAGCCGCTGCATGATGGCGTGGGTCGCCTCGACGGCGATGGAATCGACATTGGCCATGGCGGCGGATTTCTTCTCGAGGATCTGTTTTTCGGCGTCCGCAAGTTTGGCGGCGAGGTCGGCTTCGAGCTGGGCGCGGCGCGCGCCCGCGGCCTGGGTGGCTTCGGCATGGGCCTGCTGGCCGAGCGCCTGCGCCCGCGCCTTGGCGTCGGCCAGGGTCTTTTCATGCGCGGTGGCGGCCTGGCTGGCGTCGAACTGGGCCTGGGCGGCGGCGGCGAGGTCGTCGTCGACCACGTTTCTGCGGGACGAAAGAATGCCGGCGACGCGTGGCAAGGCGATTTTCGACATCAGAAGATAAAGCAGGCCGAAGGTGATGGCGAGCCAGATGATCTGCGGCGCGAAGAAATTCGTGTCGAAAGGCGGAAATACATCCGCGTGGGCGTTGCTGGCCGGAACCTCGGTTCCGGCGACGTGCCCTTCAGCGGCTTGCGAAGCCATGGCCGTTCCTAACCTTCGAAGATTTGGGGAGCAGCGCGCGTCGGCCAGGCCGGCGCGCGCATGTTTTCGGCCCGGCGTGGAGCCGGGCCGCACGACTCGTCAATGGGAGACGAACAGCAGGATCAGCGCGATCAGGAAGGCGAAGATGCCCAGACCTTCGGCGAGCGCTGTGCCGATGAAGACGCGGCCGAACTGGCCGTCGGACGCCGACGGATTGCGCAGCGCGCCCGAGAGGAAGTTGCCCCAGATCACGCCGACGCCGATGGCGGCGGCGCCGACGCCGATCGCCGCGAGACCCGCGCCGATGAGTTTGGCTGCTTCAGAACCCATTGATGACTCCATTTTGTGATGTGGGCGACCATTTGTTGTTGAGTGAGATTATCAGTGGCCCGGGTGAAGCGCGTCTGTCAGATAGACGCAAGTGAGAATGGCGAAGACATAGGCCTGCAGCACGGCGACCAGGCCTTCGAAGGCGGTCAGCAGGACGATGCCGAGCAGCGGCAGCGGCGCGAGCAGGGCATAGGCGCCGGCGCCGAGCAGCATGACGACGAAGCCGCCGAACACCACCAGCATGATATGGCCGGCCAGGATGTTGGCGAACAGACGAACCGACAGGGTCACCGGCCGCGAAATGAAGGACAGGATCTCGATCGGGACGATGAGGGGCAGCATGAACGGGCTGACGCCGGAAGGCTTGAAGACGTTGAACCAGTGCAGGCCGTGCTTGTAAATGCCGTAGCCGACCACCAGCAGGATGATCGAGAACGCGAAGGTCGCGGTGACGAAGATCTGGGCCATCACTTCGAATGTATAAGGCCACAGGCCGATCACATTGGTGGCCAGGATGAACATGAACAAGGTGAAGACCAGCGGAAAGAAGCGCATGCCGTCTTCGCCGGCGGTCTGGCGCACCATGTCGGTGGAGAATTCGTAAAAGGTCTCGGCGGCGGCCTGGAGCCGGGACGGCACGATGCTGCGGCCGGACGTGCCGATCAGCATGACGACGACGACAGCGAGCGCCGCGATGACCATGAACAGGGCGGCATTGGTGAAGGAGGCGTCGACGCCGAAAATATGCAGGGGCGCGATCACCTTGACATGAAATTGATGGATGGGATCGAGCACCGGGGCGCCAGCTTCCGACATGTTCCGTCCTTACTTCTCACGCGGGAGCGACCCGCTTTCGTCCAGTTCACTGCGGCGGCGGATCTCCGCCGGAACGCCTCGGCGGCGGCGCCGCCAGGCGATAGACATTGCGAAACCCCGCCGCCACGCCAAATCCCATCCACAGGATCAGCAGGAACGGGGTCGTGCGGAGCCACACATCGAGGCGCCAGCCGATCAGCGCGCCCAACAGGATCGGGCCCACGAATTCCGTCAACACGCGAACGCCGAGGCTGATCGCCTGCCCGAGGTTCTTCCCGGACGAGTCCGCCACGGCCTTGCGCTCGGCCTCCTTGCGGTCGGTTTCGCGCTGGACATGAAGGTCGGCCGACAATTTAGCGAGCCGCGCCTGCAAATTCTCTTGGTCTTCCGGACTATTCCCCAAAGCCTGTCTCCGGAGCCATGGCCTTTCCGAACCCGTCGGCGGCCGCCTGAGGAAAGCAGCGCCGCAAAGGCCTGATCGGCGACCGGACTTGAGGAAAAGGATCGGAATGAAGCCATCCCACCCTTCTGGACCGGGCGCACCATATTGGCGCGGCTGCGTCGTGTCAAGACAACATCGGCAATTCTGTGACATCCATAAGACATTGTAAAACAATAATAAAAGTGCAAAATGCGCGCATGCGTCGCGGGGCTTTGCTGCATTGCGGTAAAAGGCGGCGCCTTGTTCTCGCGTCCCGGTGCTCTAGACTTCGCCGAAAAGGGGAGGTTCGGGGTGTGACCAGCGAGCGGCTGAAGGCTTTTTCCGATGGCGTGCTGGCGATCATCATCACCATCATGGTGCTGGATCTGAGGGCGCCGCATGGCGTGAGCTTCGCCGCGCTGTGGCCGCTGTGGCCGACTTTCATCGCCTATGTGCTGAGTTTCGTCTATGTCGCCATCTACTGGAACAACCACCACCACCTGTTTCTCGTCGCGGAGAAGGTGAATGGCGGCGTGCTCTGGGCCAATATTCACCTGCTGTTCTGGCTGTCGCTGCTGCCTTTCGTCACCGCCTGGGCGAGCGACGCCCATTTCGCGCGCGATCCCGTCGCGCTCTATGGACTGGTGCTGCTCGGCGCGGCGATGGCTTATTCGATCCTGGTCGCGAGCTTGCTGCGGGCGCAGGGCGGCAGAACCCTGCTCCATGACGCGATCGGGCGCGACATCAAGGGCTGGGTGTCGATCGCGGCCTATGTGCTCGGGATCGCCGCCGCCTTCGTGCATCCCTGGATCGGCTGCGCCTTCTATGTCGCCGTCGCGGCGATGTGGCTCGTGCCCGACCGGCGCATCGAATTGCGCTTGAACGAGTTATAGGCTCAGCTCGCCTCCAGCAGCCGTTCCGCCTGCTCCAGCTCCACCGACACCAGTTGCGACACGCCGCGTTCGGCTTGCGTCACGCCGAACAGGCGGTCCATCCGCGCCATGGTGATCGGATTATGGGTGATGGTGATGAAGCGGGTGTCGGTCTTTTGCCGCATGTCGTCGAGAAGGTCGCAGAATCGTTCGACATTGGCGTCGTCGAGCGGCGCGTCCACTTCGTCGAGCACGCAGATCGGCGCCGGATTGGTCAAAAACACCGCGAAGATCAGCGACAGGGCGGTCAGCGCCTGTTCGCCGCCGGAAAGCAGGGTCATGGTCGCGGGCTTCTTGCCCGGCGGCTTGGCCAGGATTTCCAGGCCGGCTTCGAGCGGGTCGTCGGATTCGACCAGTTGCAGCTCCGCCGCCCCGCCGCCGAACAGCACCGTGAACAATTCGCGGAAATGGGCGTCCACCTTGGCGAAGGCGTCGAGCAGGCGCTCGCGGCCTTCCTTGTTGAGCGCGGCGATGGCGGCGCGCAATTTGCGGATCGCCTCGGCGAGGTCGTCGCGCTCGGCGGCGAGCTTGCTTTGTTCGTCCTCGATCGCCGCCAGTTCGTCCTCGGCGCGCAGATTGACGCCGCCGAGCCTTTCGCGGTCCTGCTTGAGGCTGGCGAGCCGGGCGCTGACGCCCTCCATCGGCGGCGGCTCGGCGCCGTCAGCGAGGCCGGCGAGCGCCGGCAGGCCCTGCGGCGCGCAATTCATCTGGTCGCCGATGTCGCGCACAAGGACCTGAAGCCGGGAGCCGGCGGCCTCGGCCTGGGCTTCGAGCCGGGCGCGGATTTCGCGCGCCGCGCTCATCGCCTCGAGCGCCGCGCGGGCGGCGCGGTCAGCCCCGGCCAGCGCGTTTTCGCCCTCGGCGCGGGCGTCGACGGCCTGTTTCTGCGCCGCTTCCGCCTCCTCGATCGTCCGGGCGAGCGAACGGCGCTGAAGCAGGAACTCGTCGGGCGCGTCTTCGAGCTTCGCCAGTTCCTCCTGCGCCTCGGTCAGGCGGAATTCGATTTCCTCGGTCTGGAACTGCGCGCGCGCGCGGCGGTCGAGCCAGCTTTTCTTCTCGCGGGCGATCGATTCGCGGCGGCGCAGCCGCGTCTCCGCCTCGCGGGAAAAAGCCTGCAGCGCGGCGCGCGCCTCGGAAGCCTCGGCGCGGTCGAGGGCGTTGGCGGCCCGCGCCACGTCGCGTTCGCCAAGCAAAGTCGCGGGTTCGGCGACATTGTCGAAGGCCTCGCGCGCCTCGAACAGGCGCTCGCGGGCTTCATCGCGCATGTCTTCCGCGCGCTGGCGCGCGTCTTCGAGATTGGCGAGGCGCGACAGGAACTGCGCCTGCCGTTTTTCCGCGGCGTTGGCCGATTCGCGCGCCTCGGCCAAGGCTTTCTGGGTCAGGCGCGCGGCCTGCCGGGCGCGCTGGTCGGTCTCTGAAGCCTCCACAACGGCGGCTTGCGCCGCCGCCATCCGGGCTTCCGCCTCCTCGACCGCGGCGCGGGCCTGCGCCGCCTCGATTTTCAGCTCTTCCAGCCGGTTCTTCTCAGTAAGCCGCCGCGCCGCCGGGGTCGGCGCCTCGGCGGCCTGGGTGAAGCCGTCCCAGCGCCACAGATCGCCTTCGATCGAAACCAGCCGCTGGCCGGTTTTCAGATGCTGGCGCAGGCTCGCGCCCATTTCGCGCGAAACCAGGCCGATCTGGGCAAGGCGGCGGTCAAGCGCGGCGGGGGCCTCGACCCATTCCGTCAGAGGCCGCGCGCCGGCGGGCAGGGCGGGATCGCCGGAGCTTTGGGTCACCGCCCAATGGGTCGGCGCGTCGTCGTCGTCCGCGGCGTCGAGATCGTCGCCGAGCGCCGCGCCCAGCGCCGCCTCAAGCCCGCGCGCGACGGCGATGCGCTCCAGCACCGCCGGCCAGCCGGCGCTGGCGCCGGTTTGCAGCAATTTGGCCAGAGCGCCGACCTCGGCTTCGAGTTTCTGGGCCTGTTTCTCGGCTTGCGCCAGCGGCCCGCGCACGAAATTCTCCTCGTCGCGGGCGAGCGCCAGCGCCGATTCGGCGGCCACGGCCTCTTCTTCGGCCAAAGCCGCCGCGTCCATCAGCCGTTCCGCCTCGGCCAGAGCCTCGGCCAGTTCGGCGTCGCTTTCCGCGCTGGCGCGCAAGGCGGCGATGTCGTCCTCGGCGCGCGCCAATTCGGCCTCGAAGCGCGCAAAAGCCTGTTCCTCGCGCCGCGCCGCATCGGCGAGCGCATTGCGCTGGGCCTCGGCGTTGGCGAAGGCGTTCTGGGCGATTTCCAGCGCTTCTTCGGAGGCGCGCAGTTTTTCTTCCGCCGCCTCGCAGCGCAGCCGCGCCTCCTCGACCAGATCGGCCTCGGCGTCGCCCGCGCCCGCCAGTTCCTCCTCCTCGGCTTCGAGCCGGGCCAGCGTCGCGGCGGCGTCCTCGTGATGGGCGCGTTCGCGGGCGAGGTCTCCCGCCGCCTGCGCGATCCGGCGCTCGGTCTCCGCCTTGCGCTCGGTCGCGCGCTTTTCCTCGCCGTCGAGGGCCTCGCGGGCGAGGACCAGCCGTTGCAGCGCGGCCGCGGCCTGGGCCTCGGCGTCGCGCAGGAAGGGCATGCGATGGGCGGCGAGCGCCTGCAAACGCGCGGCTTCCGCCTGTTGGCGGGTGCGCTCGGCGACATCGACCACATTGCTCTCGAAGGCGTGTTTGGCCTCGTCGGCCTCGCGCGAGGCCTCGCGGAAGGAGATCAGCGCGATCAGGGCTTCGTGGCGGCGGATTTCGGCGGCCAGCGCCCGGTAGCGCGCGGCCTGGCGGGCCTGGCGGCGCAGGGATTCGGCCTGGGCGCCGATCTGGGTGATAACGTCTTCGAGGCGCAGGAGGTTGTCCTCGGCGCCCTTGAGGCGCAACTCCGCTTCCTGGCGGCGTGAATGCAAGCCGCCGATGCCGGCGGCTTCCTCGAGAATGCGGCGGCGGGCCTGCGGCTTGGCGGCGATGATTTCGCCGATCTGGCCCTGACGCACCATGGCGGGCGAGCGCGCGCCCGAAGACGCGTCGGCGAACAGCAATTGCACGTCGCGAGCGCGCACTTCGCGGCCATTGACGCGATAGGTCGAGCCCTGCTCGCGCTCGATCCGGCGGGTGATTTCGAGAATGTCCGTGTCGTTGAACATGGCGGGCGCCGAGCGCGCCCGGTTGTCGAGCGTCAGGACCACTTCGGCGTGGTTGCGCGAGGGGCGGGAGCCGGCGCCGGCGAAGATCACGTCGTCCATGCCGGAGGCGCGCATCTGCTTGTAGGAACTCTCGCCCATGACCCAGCGCAGGGCCTCGACGAGATTGGACTTGCCGCAGCCGTTCGGCCCCACCACGCCGGTCAGGCCGGGGGTGATGACGAAATCGGTCGGCTCAACGAAGCTCTTGAAGCCGGTCAGTCGCAGCTTTTCGAATCGCATATCCGGGCGAGGGCGCTCCTTGGACTGGGACGGGATCAGAGCGCCAGAAGCCCCGACGAATCAAGCGCGGCCATGCCGAAAGTTGGGGAAAAGCGGCAGGGGGATCTGGTTGCAGACTTGCCGTTCCTGGTCACAATAGTCAGGTCGGCGGTCAACGCGCCCTCGCATATGGAGCGGAACATGAAAGTCGGGTTTATCGGTCTGGGGCAAATGGGCGTTGGAATGGCGGCCAACCTTGTGAAGGCCGGTCATGACGTCTTCGTTTTCAATCGCACCGGCGCCAAGGCCGAGCCGCTTGTCGCGCAGGGCGCGCACGTCGCGGCCGATATCGCGGCGGCCTGTCGCGGCGACACGGTCGTCACGATGCTTGCGGATGACGACGCGCTGCGCAAAGTCGCTTTCGGACCGGGCGGTCTGGTCGCCCATCTCGGCAAGGGCGCGGTCCATATTTCATCAAGCACCATCAGCGTGGCGCTGGCGGAAGAACTGGAGGCCGCCCATGCCGCGGCAGGCCAGAGATTCGTCTCGGCCCCGGTATTCGGCCGCCCGGAGGCGGCCGCCGCCGCCAAGCTTTTCGTGGTGGCCGCCGGCGCGCCGGAGACCCTTGCCGAAATGGCGCCTTTGTTCGACGCCATGGGGCAAAGAACCTTTATCGTCGCGGAAACCCCCAAAACCGCCAATCTGGTGAAGCTGAGCGGCAATTTCCTGATCGCCGCCGTGATCGAAAGCCTGGGCGAGGCCATGGCGCTCGTCAGCAAGGCGGGCGTCGATCGCGGCCAATATGTCGATCTGCTGACATCGACATTGTTCGGCGCGCCGGTCTATCGCACTTACGGGGCTTTGATCGCCGAGCGAAAATTCGAACCTGCCGGCTTTGCCGCCACACTCGGGCAGAAAGACATCCGGCTGGCGCTGGCAGCCGCTGAATCCTTGTCGGTCCCGCTGCCGCTGGCAAGCCTGCTGCGCGACCGCTTCCTGACGCTGATCGCCAATGGCGGCGCCGCCCTCGACTGGTCCGCCATCGCCGATCTCGCCAGCCGTGACGCGGGGTTGAACGGCCAGCGCTGACCGGGCCGAACGGCGTCGGGCTCGCGGGCGCGCATCTGCTTGCAGGAATTCTCGCCCATGAGCCAGCGCAGGGCCACCGCCGAGGTTGGACGCGCCGCCGCCGTTCGGCCCCCCCACCCCGGTCAGGCCGGGGGTGATGACGAAATCTGTCGGCTCAACGAAGCTGTTGAAGCCGGTCTGGAATCGCGCGCGCCCCATTTGGTGGAGGCGCCGGGAGCTTAGCCATCTGGAATCAATGCCATACGAACAAGACAGCCGGCGCGATCATAGGTACGGCCCTCCGAAACAGCACTGGAAATGTCTCCGTGTTCCGGCTACAATCCAGAATATCCGGAAAGTGAGCATAGTTGATATGATGCGCGTGACTTCAACGGAGTTCGGCAAGGAAGTCGGCCGCTATCAGGATGCGGCGCTGAGCCAGCCCGTCATCGTCACCCGCAACGGGCGGGATCGCACCGTCATGATTTCGGCCGAGGAATATTGGCGGCTCAAGCGGCGGGACCGCCGCGTCCATCGAGCGGGAGAACTCCCCGACGATCTGGTCGAAGCGGTCAAAGACGCCAAAATGGATGAGCGCCACGCCCATCTCGATGAACTCATCAAAGATTGGACGCCGTGAACTTGCCAAAGCCGGAACCCGGCCTTGTCATTCGATATTCCTATCTCTGGGCGCGCGAGCATGACGAGGGCCGCGAGGAAGGCGTCAAGGATCGGCCCTGCGCGATCATTCTCGCGACCGTTGACCGGGAAGGCGAAACGCAAGTCGTCGTCGTTCCGGTGACGCTTAGCGCGCCGGACCACCCGGCGGCGGCTCTCGAATTGCCGCAAGCGATCAAAAAGCTGCTCGGTCTCGATTCCGAACGCTCGTGGGTCGTCGTCTCGGAAAGCAATCTGTTCGAATGGCCCGGCCCCGATCTGCGCCGCGTCGGGGATCGCGACGACAGCTCCGTCGCTTACGGCTATTTGCCGCCACGATTTTTTGCCGAGCTGCAACGGCGTTTCATCGCGCTGGAGACCGCCGCCCGCTCGCGGCGCGTCCCGCGCACCGAATAGCTGCTTTCATCATCGTCTGCGAGCGGCGTTCGAGGACGCCCACAGATATGAAAGTCACCCCGGCCGCTTCGTCTCGGCGACCGCCTCAAAACCTTCGAAATGGGGCGGGCCGAGATAGAGGCCCTGGGTCTTGGGCGCGCCGGAATGGGCGCGGCGGAAGGCTTCGGAGCGGGTCCAGTCCTCGAAATGCTTTCGCGTTTCCCAGATGGTGTGGGAGACGAACAAGGTCGCCTCGTCGTCGCTCGGGCCGCGCAGCAGATGGAAGACGACGAAGCCGGGCATGGCGGGCAGGTCGCTCTGGCGGTTGCGCCAGACCTCTTCGAAATCCTGCTCGCGTCCAAGCGCGACGCGAAAGCGGTTCATGGCGATGAAGGTCATGGGTTTTCCCTTTCAGGCAGGTTTTTCATGCCAGCTCACGCCTCGACCGGCTTGGGCGGGGTCCAGCGCAATATCGGCTTGCGCGCGGCGGCGGTCTCGTCGAGCCGCTTGCGCGGGGCGTAATATGGCGCGCCCAAAAAACGCTCCCTTTCGCCGCGCAGCGCCCGGATCGCGAGATCGCGCAAGGTCGCGATGAACAAGGTCAGCGAGACGATCGATTCCGATTCGGTCGGTTCGATCAGCATGGCGCCATGGACCACCAGCGGGAAATAGATGGTCATCGGATGGATGCCCTCGTCGATCATCGCCTTGGCGAAATCGAGCGTGGTGATCCCGGTGTCCTTGAGCCAGCGGTCGTCGAACAGCACCTCATGCATGCAGATTCGGTCGCCGAAGGGCGAGGAGAACAGGTCGTTCAGGCAGACCCGGACATAATTGGCCGCGATCACCGCATCTTCCGAGGCCTTGGCCAGGCCGTCGGCGCCGTGGGACAGGATATAGGCCAGAGCGCGCACGAACATGCCCATCTGGCCGTGGAAGGCGGCCATGCGCCCAAAGAACTCCGTGCCTTCGCTTTCCTCGACCAGGGTCAGCTTTTCGCCGTCGCGCCTGACGAAAGGCGCCGGCGCGTAAGCCGCCAGCCGGCTCGACAGAACCACCGGCCCGGCGCCGGGACCGCCGCCGCCGTGGGGCGTCGAAAAGGTCTTGTGCAGATTGATGTGCATGGCGTCGATGCCGAGGTCGCCGGGCCGCACTTTCGCGACGATGGCGTTGAAATTGGCGCCGTCGCAATAGAAAAAAGCCCCGGCCTCGTGCACCAGCCGGCCGATTTCCACGATGTCGCGCTCGAACAACCCGCAGGTGTTGGGATTGGTCAGCATGATCGCCGCGACATCCGGGCCGAGCGCGGCGGCGACCGCCTCGGGGTGGACCAGACCGTCCGCTCCGGCCGGGATCGCGCGCACGGAAAAGCCTAGAGCGGCGGCGGTCGCGGGATTGGTGCCGTGCGCCGATTCGGGCGCCAGAACCACCTTGCGCGTCGCTCCTTCGCCGCGTGCGGCAATGGCCGCCTTGATCGCCATCATGCCGCACATTTCGCCATGCGCGCCGGCCTTGGGCGTCAGCGCCACGGCCTCCATGTCGGTGAGCTTGAGCAGCCAGAAGGACAGTTCCTCCATCAGCGCCAGCGCGCCCTGGACGGTCGAGACCGGCTGGAGCGGATGGATGTCGGCAAAGCCGGGCAGGCGCGCCATTTTCTCGTTGAGGCGCGGATTGTGCTTCATCGTGCAGGAGCCGAGCGGATAAGGCCCCATGTCGATGGCGTAATTCTTCTGCGACAGCTTGACGTAATGGCGCATCGTCTCCGGCTCGGACAGGCCGGGCAGGCCGATTTCGCTGTTGCGCTCCAGCCCGCCGAGGCGCGGCGTGAAAGGTTTTGGCGGATCGAGATCGACGCCGGTAAAATCGCGGCGGCCGATGTCGAAGATCAGCGCCTCGTGGATTTGCAACGCTTTGGCGCCGGTGAAGGTTTGCGTGGCGAGCGGGGTCGCGGCGCGCGGCTGGGTGGGGCGGCCTTCGCTGTTCATGCGCTCAGTTCCTGCTTCAGCGCGGCGAGGAAGGCGGCGCGATCCTCGTCGGTGTTGACTTCGCTCGACGCCACCAGCAGCAGGTCGTCGAGGCCGGCCCCGGGGAGAAGCCGCGAAACCGGGACGCCGGCGAGCACGCCGCGCGCCGCCATGCGCTCGACCAGATCCGCCGCCGAGCCCTTCACCCGCACAGTGAATTCATTGAAGAAGCCGCGGTTCAGGACTTCGACGCCCGGCGTCGTTTCGAGCGCCTCGGCCAAAGCCACGGCGTTGGCGTGATTGATCAAAGCCAGCTGTTTCAGGCCGGTTTCGCCGAGCAGCGACAGATGGATCGAGAAGGCGAGGGCGCACAGGCCGGAATTGGTGCAGATGTTGGAGGTCGCCTTTTCGCGGCGGATGTGCTGTTCGCGGGTCGAGAGCGTCAGCACGAAGCCTGGCCGCCCGTCGGAGTCCACGCTGCGGCCGCACAGCCGGCCCGGAGACTGGCGCACATATTTGTCGCGGGTGGCGAACAGGCCGAGATAGGGGCCGCCGAAATTCAGGCCATTGCCGATCGACTGGCCCTCGCCGACCACGATGTCGGCGCCCATGGCGCCGGGCGATTCGATCAGGCCGAGGGACAGCGGTTCGGTCACGACCGCGACCAGCAGCACGCCCTTGGCGCGGCAGGCTTCGGCCAGCGGCCGGAGGTCGCGCAGATTGCCGAAAAAATCCGGGTTCTGCACCACGACGCAGGACAGGCTGTCGTCGAGGGCGCCGATCAAATCTTCTGTCCCGCGCGGGTCGGGCGGCAGGAGCGCGATCTCGTCCTCGGCCATGTCGGAGAGGGTGCGCGCGGTCTCGGCGTAATGCGGATGCAGCCCGCCCGACAGCAGCGCCTTGCGGCGGCGCGTCACGCGATGCGCCATCAGGATCGCCTCGGCGGTCGCGGTCGAACCGTCATACATCGAGGCGTTGGCGACCTCCATGCCGGTCAGATTGGCGACCTGGGTCTGGAATTCGAACAGGACCTGAAGCGTGCCCTGCGAGATTTCCGGCTGGTAGGGCGTATAGGCGGTGAGGAATTCCGAACGCTGGATCAGGTGGTCCACCGTCGCCGGCACATGATGCTTGTAGGCGCCGGCGCCGACGAAAAAGGGAACCGCGCCCGCCGCGACATTTCTCGCCGCCAGCGCCGAAAGCCTGCGCTCCACCTCCAGCTCGGTCTTGCGCAAAGGCAGGTCGAGCAGCCCGGTCAGCAAAGCGTCGCGCGGCGCGTCGGCGTAAAGCTCGTTGACCGAGGCGACGCCGATGCGCGCCAGCATGTCGTCACGCTCCTGGCCGCTGAGCGGAAGATAACGCATGTCGATCTCACTTCTTGAGATAGGGTTCGAGCACTTTGTCGAGCGCGTCGGCGGGAATTTCGCCGGTCTTCTTGTCGCCGTTGATGAAGAAGGTCGGCGTGGCGTCGATCCCGAATTTTTGGGCGGCTTCGCTGCGCATCTGGTCGATCTTGTTGAACAAGGCCTGATCGTTGAGACAGGCGTCGAACTCTTTCTGGCCCATGCCGGTCTGCTTGACCACATCGCGCAAGGCCTCCAGCGGCTTGTCGACATAGGCCCAATGCGCCTGCTGCGCGAACAGCAGCTCGATCATCGCCTCGCGCCTGTCGCCCGAGCAGCGCGCCAGCATGGCGGCGGCGGCGGCCAGCGGGTCGAGCGGGAATTCGCGCATGGCGTAGCGCACCTTGCCGGTGTCGATGTAGTTCTTTTTCAGGACCGGAAAGACGTCGGCCTCGAACCGCGCGCAATGGCCGCAGGTCATCGAGGCGTATTCGATCACCGTCACCGGGGCGTTGGCGGCGCCGAGCCAGACGTCGGGCAGCGGCGGCTGGGCCATCAGCGCGTCGAGCGGCGCCTTGACGGCGGCCGCCGCATTCGGGCTGGCGGCCTGCTGGGCGCGGGCGGCCAAGGGACCGAGGGCGGGGACGAGCGCAAAAGCGGCGCCGAGGCTGAGCATGTGACGGCGCGTGGCGCCGGAGCGGGAAATTGACATGGGGCGAGCCTGCCTGAGGGAAAGGACCGGAGAGTCATATAGCCTGACGCGGCGAGGCGCAAAGCCGCGCTGCCGCAATGCACAAGGATGTTGGCGTTCAAGCCTTGCCGGGGGGGCCGCCGAGGGCGCGGGCGCCCAGTTCCACCAGCGCCTTGCGCAGGGCTTCGTCCTCGACCCCGGCCACGGCTTTTTCCGCGCGGGCGACGGCCCGCGGATCGGGCGGGGGGCGGCGCTGCGGCTTGGCGGCGCGGGTCAGCGGGCCCTGGCGAATTGCGATTTTCCCGACCGCGCGCCAGCCGAGATGGGCGTTGACCCGGGCGATCAGCTGCGGCGCTTCATGCTGGACGTCCAGCGCCATGGCCCCGGAAACGCGCAGGACCAGCGTCGCCGGCTCGATCGCGGAATCGTCGGCGCGCTTGGCGGGGCGCGGCGGCCATTGCAGTTTGATCGGCTCGCAACTGCTGGCGATTCGCTCGCCGACAATGTCGTCCCAGTGCAGAATGAGGCTCGACTGGCTGAAGCCGAGCTTGGCCAGAACCGGATCTACCGCGCCGCCGACGAGATCGGCGAGCGGAACCGGACGGGACTTTTTCGGGTTTGGCGGCATGAGCCATTGTGGGAGGACCATGAGCAAAAGCAAGACCGAAATCGGCCAGAAACTGCTTCGCTGGTACGACCGCCATCGCCGCGACCTGGCCTGGCGCGCGCGGCCGGGCGCAAAACCCGATCCTTATGCGGTCTGGCTCTCCGAAGTGATGTTGCAGCAGACGACCGTCGCCGTCGTCGGGGCTTACTTCGTTAAATTCATGAAGCTTTGGCCATCTGTGAAAAATCTGGCCGAGGCGCCGGTCGAGGCGGTGATGTCCGCCTGGGCGGGGCTCGGCTATTATTCGCGCGCCCGCAATCTGCATGCCTGCGCGCGCAAGGTGGCGGCCGAATATGGCGGGATTTTTCCTTCCGACGAAGCGGAGCTGCGCCGCCTGCCGGGCGTTGGCCCCTATACGGCGGCGGCGATCGCGGCGATCGCTTACCAACGGTCCGCGATCGTGGTCGACGGCAATGTCGAGCGGGTGATGGCGCGGCTGCGGGCGCTGGAGACGCCTTTTCCGGGGGCCAAAAAGGCGGTTCCCGTCCTGGTCGCGGAGATCGCGCCGCGGACAAGACCGGGCGATTTCGCCCAGGCGATGATGGATCTTGGCGCGACCGTCTGCACGCCGCGCCGTCCGGCCTGCATCCTTTGCCCGCTGAGCGGGGATTGCATGGCGCACAAGCTCGGCGCCGAGGAAAAATTTCCGCGCCGGGCGGCGAAAAAGCCGCGGCCCCTGCGGCGAGGCGCGATTTTCTACCTGCGCCGCGCCGACGGCGCCGTGCTGACCCGCACGCGCCCGCCGCGCGGCCTGCTCGGCGGCATGGAGGAATTTTTCGGCGCCGGCTGGAGCGAGGCGCCTGCCGGGGAGCTTTTGGCGCCGATACCCGGCGTAGAACTGGCCTTCGCCGGGGAAATCGATCACGTCTTCACCCATTTCGCGCTGAAACTCGCGGTTTTCGTCGGCGAGGCCCCGCGCGGGGCGAAGGCGCCGGCGGGCGGGCGCTGGCGCGGCGCGGAAGAAATGGCGGGCGCCGCGCTGCCGAGCGTGATGCGCAAGGCGGAGGCGCAGGCGCGAAAATTTCTTGCGCGGGCAGTCTTGCCTGACGCGCGGATCAGTCCATGATGCGGGGACCGGAGGCGGACATGGGCAGGACGCGGGGCGACAGGCCGGAAGTGGAGCTGACCGAGGGCGGGATCCGGGTCACCTGGCGGGGCCGCGTCCGCACCATCCTGCCGGGACCGCCGCCCCCGGGCAGCGATGAGGCGGCGGATTTCATCGTCATTCTCGACGATCTCGTCTGCTGGGACCCGCCGAACGACGAGACCGAGATCGAGATGCACGAATTGCAGAAGATTCTTGAAGCCATAGACGACGCGTTCGACCGCCTTGGGCTCGACGTCGCTTATGATTGACGGGGAGTTTTTTGCCCTCGCTCCCGCCTCCGCCAAGATCTCGCGCCGAGGCTTCCCCAGTGGGATGCGGACTGCTAAAAGACGCGCGCGTTTTCGCGGAGGCCAATTGCGATGAGATGGGAAGATTTTCGTCAGTCCGAAAATATCGAGGACCGTCGCGGCGACGGTCCGATGATGGCGGGCGGCGGCTCGTCGGGCCACCTCGGCCTTGGCGCGATGATCGTCCTTGGCCTGATCGGCTACGCCTTCGGAATCGACCCGCGCATGCTGATCGGCGGCGCCGAAATGGTCAGCCAGGTGAGCAACCGCTCCCATCAGCAGCAGGTTGCGACCCAGCGCCAGACAGGCGCCCCCAAGGATCAGGTCGGCCGCTTCGTCGCCGCCATCCTCGCCGAGAACGAGGATGTCTGGAAGGACGTGCTGCCCGCCCAGACCGGCGTGCAGTTCAGGCCGGCCCCGATCGTTCTGTTCAACGGCGCGACCCGCTCGGCCTGCGGCGCGGCGCGATCGGCGATGGGGCCGTTCTATTGCCCGCTCGACGGCAAGATCTATCTCGACACGTCGTTCTTTCGCGACATGAAGACCAGATTTGGCGGCGGCGGCGATTTCGCCTACGCCTATGTGATTTCACATGAGATGGGCCACCATATTCAGGACCTGCTCGGCATTCTGCCCAAGGCCCAGGCCGCGCAGAAAAACGCCATTTCGGGCGCCAAGGCCAGTGCGATTTCCGTGCGCATCGAATTGCAGGCGGATTGCTTCGCCGGCGTCTGGGCGGCCAACGCCAATCAGAAATGGCAGGTGATCGAGCCAGGCGACGTCGAAAAGGCTATTCGCACCGCCCAGGCCATCGGCGACGACCGGTTGCAGAAGGCGACGCAGGGCTACGCCGTGCCGGATTCCTTCACCCACGGCTAGTTCGGCCCAGCGCGTCCAATGGCTGGAGCGCGGGCTGCAGTCGGGCAAGATCGCCGATTGCAATACATTCACGCGGGCGAAATAGCCGGGCCGCGTCCCCGCTGTGTCAATGAATGCTGTCGCCGGAACCGTGGCGTAACCGTCGTTCCTAATCGGCTTTAAAATGGGAAGGGATACGGACCTGATAGATCGCGTTGGTTTTCGGGAATGAATGCTGTCGCCGGAACCGTGGCGTAACCGTCGTTCCTAATCGGCTTTAACAAATGGGAATGATGTAGTTGATAGACGTTATAATTGCGGATGCTCCAAACCCGTCTTGGGCCATAAAGCTACTTTGTTTTGTTATAGTATCCCATACAAAACCTTATAGACCGCGCTCCTGCTGCAGCCGATGGCGCTCGCAATCGCGGTTGCCCCGAACCCGTTTTTGGCCATCTGGCGCACCTTGTCATGATCCAGAGTCACGGGACGACCCTTGTAAACGCCACGGGCCTTGGCAGCCTCGATGCCTTCGCGCTGCCTCTCTTTTATGAAGCCCAACTCCATTTCGGCGACCATGCCCAGAACGGTCAGCGCCGTTTTACCCATAGGCCCGTCGGTCGAGATTTCGGGCTCCAGCACGCGAAGCTCGCCTGAGCATAAGCCAGACGCTCGAGATATCAGGCTGAAGCACGCGCTTGCTTCTGCTCAAGCTCGTGCACAAGGTTCAGAACGTCCCGCGTCGAGCGGCCCAGACGGTCGAGCTTGACGACAACAAGCACGTCGCCGGGGCGAATGAAATCCATAATGGTGGCGAGTTCATACCTCTCGTCGCGGCTCTTGCCGGACGCCTTTTCCTCTCGGACCACGGCGCAGCCCGCCGCCTTGAGCTTCTCGATTTGCTGATCCGATGATTGATCGTGCGTGGTGACGCAGGCGTAGCCGATTATGCCTGGTCATGGCGCTACAGTTCACTTAGGCTTTTTGACCACTTAGCCCTCTACAAAAAATTGATTAATAATGTTCATTAAATCGAAAAACAACCCTAAATGGACGAATTTCGCCAGCGTCGCGAAGGGTTGCCGGGGAATACGTTGGCGGTCCGCTCAACTCGCGCCTAATCCCGGGCGACCTAACCCGGCGCCCAGCCGGGCGGGGCCAGTTCGAAGCCTGAAAATTCAAAGGCCGGGGCGACGACGCAGGAAACCAGCGTCCAGGCGCCGAGACTTTTGGCGGCTTGCCATTGGCCGGCGGCAACGACGCCCTGCAGGATTTCGCCGGCGGAAAGGTTCGGGCCGAGGTGGATTTGCGATTTTCGATAACCGTCGCCGCCGATTTCGAGCGCCAGCGGCGCGCCCGCCTGCCAGATCCATAGTTCGGCGGCGTCCACGCGATGCCAGTGCGACCGCTCGCCGGCTTCAAGCAGGAAGAAAATGCTGGTCGCGGCGCCGCGTCCGCCGCTTTTCGGCGCGTCGCGCCAGATTTCGCGGAAGGCGCCGCCTTCGGGATGCGGGGCGAGCCTCAAAGCCTCGCGCACGGTACCTGCGCTGAGCGCCGGATCGCGCAAGTCGATCATGCCGCGATCATTCCGCCGCCACATCCGCCGGTTTATGCGCGCCCTTGCGGATCGTCTCGTCGCGTTTTCTGCGCGCCAGCGCGGCTTCGCCGCCGGAGGTGGCCTGGTAGAGCGCCATGTCCTCGAATTCCTCGGCGTTCTGCGGCGCGACCGCCATGTCGGTATAGGCCTCGCGATCCGGAGCCTCCATCGCTTCCTTGGTGAACCGGGCGAATTTGCGGATGGTCAGCCAATAGCCCAGGGCGTTGCGCAGCGTCTTGAACGCATAGCGCGGGTAGAAAACAAAAGGGTTTTCCAGCTTCATCCCGGGACGGCGGTCTTTTCGGAATTTCAGCCGCAAGACCCCGCCTTCCAGCGGATGGACGCCCTCATATTTGATCATGAGGTGGAACATCAGCAGCTTGGACTTCAGCGACTTGATCGAGCGCAGCCCATGGACGGCGGAGCGCCGCAACACCGTCTTCACATGGTCGTCGGTGTAATAGGCTGCCCAGGCGGAACGATAGGCGTCCTCCCATTCGGCGTCCGACATTTTCGAATGATGGGTGACGCGATGGTTGAGGTCGTATTTGTTGAGGTCGGGGTCCATCCACACGCCCTTGGCGAGCTGGCGCTGGTGGTCCTCCGAACCGGGCAGGGGGGTGAGGAAGAAGAATTCGAGAATGTCGAGCGGCAGCTCCCGCTTGATGATCTCGACATCGCGCAGAATGCTTTCCTTGGTGTCGGCGGGAAAGCCCAGAATGTAGCCGGCGGCGGTATGGGCGCCGTGATCGCGCCATTTCTGCAGCATGACGCGATATTCGGTGATCTTGTTCTGGCGTTTTTTCGCTTCGATCAGATTGTCGGGATTGATGTTCTCCAGCCCGATGAAGACGCGGTTGGCGCCGGCGCGCGTGGCTTTCTCGATGAAATTCGGGATCTTGTGGCAGAGCGTATCGACCTGAATCGTGAAGCCGAAGAACATGCCTTCCTCTTCGCGCAGCTTGATGATGCGGTCGAACAGCTGTTCCCATTGCGCGTTGCGGGCGAAATTGTCGTCGGTGATGAAGAAACGGTTGACGCCCTGCGCCTGGTTCTCGCGCAGGATTCGTTCGAGGTCGTCGGCGTTGCGGAACCGGCTTTTTCTGCCCTGCACATTGATGATGGTGCAGAACGAACATTGATAGGGGCAGCCGCGCCCGAAATCGAGGCTCGACAATTTGCCCATGGTGCGGCGCACGCGAGCGCGCGGCAGGATCGGCAAGGGCTCGCCTTCGAGCGAGGGCAGGTCGTCGAGGTAATTATAGAGCGGCTGGAGCTTGTGCTCGAACGCGTCCTGCAGGAAGCCGTCGAAGCGGTGGTTTTCGGATTCGCCGGCGAAGAGCGACACGCCGAGCGCCTGCGCCTCGAGGATTTCCGGCGGCAGTTCGGGCAGCATGGCGAGGCAGCCGGACACATGGAAGCCGCCGATCCCGACCTGGAGCCCCTCGGCGCGGAACACGCGCGCGATATCGACGGCGCGGGGAAACTGGTTCGACTGCACGCCGACCATGCAGACCACGCCGTCGCCGCCCGCCTCGCGGACCATGGCGGCTATTTCCTTGGGGCGGATGCGGGTGTTGGTCTCGTCGAAAGTGTGGAGGCGCAGCTCGACATCGGGGCCGAGAATTTTCCGCTGCGCGGCGTCCTGCGCCAGGCCGTATATGCAGGCGAGCGTATTGGACGGGATGGCGGAGCGAAGCCATTGGATCGGATAGCCCTGGTCATCGTAATGGGTGGGCTTGATCAACACGACGTTGAAGACGCGGCCAGAATTTTCGCGGGTCGACGCGGACGCCATGCAGGCTCCTTTGCTCTAACGCAACCATAAACATTGATTTCGTTGCATTGCCGGGCGGAACCTTAAACGATCGGGCGGGGCGAAGATAGCCGCGCCGCCGCAATTTTTGGATTGCCGCCTGTTCGAAGCGGAGGTTACACGATTTTCTGCGCGCGAATATTGAGCGTTTGGCGAATCCTGAGGCGCCGGATCAATTCGTCGAGGCTGCGCGGGGATTCGCCACGAAGGGCCGAGCGCGGCGCAAAGGCGCCGACCGCGCGCGCCAGCGACGGCGCGAGCCTTGTCGCCAGGGTGTGGGGCGCGCGACGCAGCGCCGCCCCGCGAAAGTCGTCGGCGCGCAGGAGGTCGCCGGCTTCCTCGACAAAGCCCTGCAGCGGCGCAAAGCCGCCTTCGAGGACGAACACCATTTCGCTGCGGGCCTGGGCGAGGGCGCGCGCGAGGCCTTCCTTGACGGTCGAGGCTTCGACGTGAGCGCAGCCGGCATGGTCCGCGATTTCCGCCAGCATCTCCCCGGCGGGGCCGACGATCAGCGCCTCGCGGACGATCCCCTCCACCGAGGCGCGCACCAGCGCGGCGAGGCTGCGCGCCACGGCCTCCGGAGCGCGTCCGGCGGGCGCGCTGAGCGAAGGAGAAAGGACGATGGCTGTGACCATGGCACAGGCTCTAGTCCTTTTCCACGCTTTGGCAAGGTCCACGGCTTGGGCAGGCGGCTTGGGCAAGCGGCTGGGGCAAGCGGCTTGGGCAAGCGCCTTGACAGAAGGTTAATGTTCGCTAATTGTTCTTGTACGCGATTTGTTCCCGAGATCCGCCCATGGCTTCGGAAGCTCCATATCCTGCCCCGTATCCTGCCCCGTTCCCGGCTTCGGGCGCCGTCGCGCCCAAGCGGCGGCGCGGCCGCGCCGCGACCATCAATCCGTCTGGCCGCTTCGAGGCGCGCCAGCGCGTCGATCTCGACGACGGCTGGGGGATTCTCGAGGACCTTCCGGCCTTCAGGACCGAGATCATCCATGAAAAGCCGCGGACGCTGATTACCCGCAACAACTCGCCCGACATCGCCTTCGAGCGCTCGATCAATCCGTATCGCGGCTGCGAGCATGGCTGCGTCTATTGTTTCGCGCGCCCGAGCCACGCCTACCTCGGCCTCTCGCCGGGGCTCGACTTCGAGAGCCGGCTGTTCGTCAAGGACGGCGCGGCGCAGGCCCTGCGGCGCGAATTGTCGGCGCCCGGCTACCAGCCCAAGGTCCTGGCGATCGGGACCAATACCGATCCCTACCAGCCGATCGAGCGCGAGCATCGGGTGATGCGCGGGATCCTCGAAGTTCTGCATGAGACCAGCCACCCGGTGGCCATCGTCACCAAATCGGCGCTGGTGTTGCGCGACCTCGACCTGCTTGCGCCGATGGCCGAAAAAGGTCTGGTCAAGGTCGCGCTTTCGGTGACCACGCTCGACCGCGATCTGGCGCGGGCGATGGAGCCGCGCGCGACAACGCCTTCGCGCCGGCTGGAGGCGATGCAAAAACTCTCGCAAGCCGGCGTGCCGTCGGCGGTCATGGTCGCGCCGGTCATCCCCGGCGTCACCGACCACGAAATCGAGGCGATTCTCGCCCGCGCCCAAGCCCATGGCGCGCGCGAGGCCGGCTATATCCTGCTGCGCCTGCCGTTGGAGACGCAAGATCTCTTCGCCAACTGGCTGCTCGAACATTTCCCCGACAAATATCGCAAGGTGCTGGCGCTGTTGCGCTCGACCCGCGAGGGCAGGCTTTACGATTCCGCCTGGGGCAGGCGCATGACCGGGACCGGCCCCTATGCCTGGATGATCGGCCGGCGTTTTGAGTTGGCGAGCGAAAGGCTCGGCTTCGGCAAGGCAAAAATCCGGCTGCGAACCGATCTCTTCACGCCGCCGGAGCGCGGCGAGCGCCAGTTGAGCCTGTTCTAGGCGTCGTTGTTTAGGCCTCGTGCGAGCGTTCCACGGGGGAATGGCGCGCGGCTTGGCGCAGCGCCAGTTCGATTCCCGGTTCAGCCGCGCTCATGAGCCGCAACATCGGCAATGCGCGCATGAAGAGCAAAATAAATATACGATAGATATAAGAGTTGTCAAAAGCTGAAGGCAAAACCTGAACCTCGTCGTCATTGCGAGCGAAGCGAAGCAATCCATTCCTGCGATGCGGCTGATGGCGCCAGGTGTTATCGATCGCTTTCTAGCCTTTGCTCCTCGCAATGATCGTTTTTGAAGGTATCCAGCTATGACTTCAGCACGCATCTGTGAGGCGCCCAGCGACCATTTGGCTCCTTAACAAACGGCTCTCGCGCGCCAGCGCCAAGCCGCGGATGGGACGGCCGCAGGCGGAGGCGACCGCCGCCGCGGCAAGTATCTTGCCATTCGAAGCGCTCAAAAACCTGCTTCGTCTTAATAAATCCCGAATTGGCCGGCAAAGGCGGGGCGCACGAACGGCGTGTGGACGGAGCCCCGCGCCACGTGGTTCCAAACTCCCTCACAATGCGGGACATCACGAGGTTACTCGATGACTTTGCGCGCCGAACTTCTGCGCCTGTCGCTCAAACTGGTCAAAAACGCGCAAGCGGCGCGCAAGGGGCGCGACGTTCCCATGGCCAAGGTTCGACGCCGACTGGCGCTCTTCGAAATCCATCGCGCCACGGCCGCCGGCGGGAACAAGAAAGACGGTGATCGATGTCGATGGCGTCCATGCTGTCGAAATTCTGACGCCCCAGGCGCGCCCCGATCGCTGCGTGCTCTATTTTCACGGCGGCGGCTATGCCTTCGGCAGCGAGCCGCTGGTCCGCGATTTCAGCTGGCGTCTGGGCGCCGCGACCGGCGCGCGTGTGCTGTATTTCGATTACCGGCTGGCGCCCGAACACCCGTTTCCAGCCGCAGTGGAAGACGCCAGCACGGTCTATCGCTGGCTGGCTGGCCGCATGAATCCGGAGCAGATTGTCTTTGTCGGCGATTCGTCCGGCGGCGGCCTCGTCCTTGCGACGCTTTACAAGATGCGCGACGAAGGTTTCGCGCTGCCGCGGGCGGCGGTTGCGATTTCGCCCTGGACCGATCTCGCGCTCACCGGCCCGTCGCTCCGCAGCAACGCCAAATCCGATCCGATGATGGACGCGAAGCGATTGCCGGCGCTCGCCCGCAATTATCTCGGCGAGGCCGATCCGCGGCATCCTTATGCGTCACCGCTTTACGGCGATGGAAGGGGGCTCCCGCCGGTGCTCATCCAGGTCGGAAGCGACGAAATTCTGCGCGACGACGCTGCGCGCATGGCGGAAAAATTGCGCATGGCCGGCAATGAAGTCGAATTCGAAGAATGGCCGCGCATGCCGCATGTCTGGCACCATTATGCGCGGATCATCCCGGAGGGACGCCAGGCGATCGAGCGGATCGGCGCGTTCGTGCGGGCCAAACTGGGTGAAGGCGTGACGACGGCGCCGGCCCGCCTCCGCGGAGTCGGCGAGCCGGCCTTGGTCCACGATCTTTACCTCGCTTAGCCGACGCCTCAGCTTTTCCGGACCCTGCGATAGGGCAAGGGCGCAAAGCGCGCCGAGGCGAGCGCCGGCGCCGCGCCGCGAATGGGCGCGCCCCAGGCGGAAGGGCGCGACGGCGACGTGACGAAGGCGGGCGGGCGTTCGGGCGGCTGCGGCGCCGACGAGTCCGGCGCGCTCGCTGCGGCGGCTTCGGGCGCGGCCGCGGTTTCATCGGGACGCGGCGGCGGCGAAGGCGGCGCTGGTTCCGGGGCGCCTAGCGCCACGGCGGTCGTCGATCCGCCCGTGGCCACCGTTTCGGCGACCTGGACTTTGACGCTCTGGACGCGGACCGGCGCGCCATATCCGGCGTAGGCCGGGATGTCGGGCGCGCCAAAGGCCGCGAACAGCCCGCCAACACCGCTGGGCAAGGAAGCCTGCGCCCCGATGGGTCGCGCGCTCGCCCGCGCGATGGTGATTCTGGGCTCGGCCGGCGCCGTGCAGTCACGAACGCCGAGCCGGATCAGTTCCGAGCCGGTCAGCGATTTGTACTGGCGGCTCAGCGCGCCGAGCCTTTCGCGCACGGCGGGCGGATAGGCCCGCATCATCGCGTCGGAGACCCCGTCATTGGTCGCCCTGGTGATCGGATTATAGGCCTTGTGGAAGCGCAGCACGCCGTCGGGATAGACGCAGACATTGGGCGCAGCCAGCGCCAGCGTGCAGGCCGAGCGGCATTCGTGCAGCCGCACCTCGCGCCCGCTGCGGATATAGGCGTAGGTCTGCGCGGCATATTGGCGGACGTCGCCGCCGACATCCTTCATCACGATCACCGGCCCGTCGCCGGGCGGCGGATGCAGATAACCCATGGCTTTTCGATCCCGAAATTCAGGCCAGCTTTGCCGCTACATGGTAAAGGCGCCGTTAAGGCGGCGCCCGCAAGATTGCTTCGCGGTCCGCAGAGACCCTCAGCCGCCGGCGAAGGGCGAGGCGAAGACGGCGGCCCTGCCCAGCCCGCGTTCGATTTCGAGCAGGCGGTTATATTTGGCGATGCGCTCGCTGCGGCAGGCGGAGCCGGTCTTGATCTGGCCGCCGCCCATGGCCACCGCGAAATCGGCCATGAAGGCGTCTTCGGTTTCGCCCGAACGATGCGAGACCACATAACGCCAGCCGGCGGCGCGGCAGAGGTCGATGGTCTGGATCGTCTCCGTCACCGTGCCGATCTGGTTGAGCTTGATCAGCACCGCATTCGCGGTTTTTTCGGCGACGCCCCGGCGCACGAATTGGGGATTGGTGACGAAAATATCGTCGCCGACGATCTGAATCTTTCCGCCCTGCGCCGCCGTTTGCCGGGCGAAGCCGGACCAGTCGTTTTCGTCGAGCCCGTCCTCGATCGAGACGATGGGAAAAGTTTCGATCCAATTCTGGTAGATCGCGATCATCTCGTCGGAGGATTTGCGGCCGCCGCCCGATTTCGCCAGATCATAGGCGCCATTGCCGTAAAAAGAGCTGGCGGCGGGGTCGAGCGCGATGGCGATGTCCTTGCCGGGCTTGTAGCCGGCCGCCTCGATCGCCTGGACGATGCGCTCGCAGGCCTCCTCGTTGCTTTTCAGATTGGGCGCGAAGCCGCCTTCGTCGCCGACCGATGTCGAATAGCCCTGCTTCTTCAGGATTCCGGCCAGCGCATGGAACGTCTCCGCGCCATAGCGCAAGGCCTCGGCAAAGGTCGGCGCGCCGATCGGCATGACCATGAATTCCTGGAAATCGACGCTGTTGTCGGCATGTTTGCCGCCATTGAGAATATTCATCATCGGCACGGGCAGGCGGACCGCGCCGGCGCCGCCGAGATAGGCGTAGAGCGGCAGTTTCGCCTCCTCGGCCGCCGCCCGCGCCACCGCCATGGACACGCCGAGAATGGCGTTGGCGCCGAGGCTCGCCTTGTTCGGCGTGCCGTCGAGTTCGATCAGGGTCGCGTCGATTTCGGCCTGGCGCGACGGATCGGCGCCGATCAAAGCCAAGGCGATGGTTTCATTGACATTGGCGATCGCGTTGAGCACGCCCTTGCCGCCGTAACGGCTTTTGTCGCCGTCGCGCAGCTCGACAGCCTCGTTCTCGCCGGTCGAGGCGCCGGAGGGAACCGAAGCCGAAACCTGGACCCCGCTTTCCAAAGCGAGATGGACGCGAACGGTCGGATTGCCGCGCGAGTCGAGGATTTCATGGGCCTGGATGGACGCGATCTTGCTCATGGCGTGTTTCCTGTCTGAAAGTCTTGGCGATGGGGCTGAAAGCGACGGCGTCAGCCGTTCAAAATCGACTCATGTTTTTCTTTTAAGACGGAACAGTCTTGCCGGCCTTGGCCTGCGTCAAGACCGGGGCGCGGGGTCAGAATGGATTGACATCGCGAAATCCGGCCAGGATCAGCAGGGCCCTGTGCCCCGCGCTTTCCTCCTCCTCGCTGTGGGCGCCGCGCCCCCGCGCATTGTATTTGAGCGCATGCCGGCGCATGTCCTCCGAAAGGCGCTCGAACAGCGTGGCCTGATGCTCGAGCAGCCGGGCGATCTGTTCGGAGTCGCGCAGGGCTTCGGCCAGCTTGCCGAAATGCGCGAGGCAGATCGCGGAAAGCGATTTCAGCGCATCCGCCTCATCTTGCGACAGGCGCGCCGCGATCGTGGCCATTGCCTCGGTTTCGGTCGAGGCGCGAAGATCGCACAGGACGCAGCTCCCGCGTTTGGGCACGAGCGCCTGAATCCGTTTCGGCGTTTCGAGCCGTTCCACATTGGCGGCCTCGGCGCGCAGCCGGGCGGCGAGCCGGTCGAGAACGGGGGAAAAGCTCATGCACAGCCCGTAATCGGCGGCGACCGATTCCATCTGCCAGGCGTGAAATCCGCACAGGCCGCCATGTTCGGCGAAACGCTGCCCTTCCTGTGGATCGACGCTGAGCCGCAACTGGAATTTGCGCAGGAAATCCCACTGCGCCTCGCCGATGTGAGCGCAAATCTCGCACGGGTTGAACTGGTTGAGCGCCGGCAGGGCCATTTCGCTGTCCTGGGGCGACTCGCATTGAAAGCGCTCGACCTTGGCTTGGGCGGCGGCTTGGGCGGCGGCTTGGGCGGCGATCCGATTGGCCAAGGCGTCGAGCCGTTGCGGGATGTCGCCCCGTTTCGCTTTCGGCAGCCGGCTGGCGACATCGGCGATGCGCGCGCACATGCGGAGCAGGAACCGCGTCGCCTTTTCCGTCAGCAGAAAATCGATCAGACTTTGTTCGAGGGCGATCAGGCCACTGTCTTTCAAGCGGGCCTCGTCCTTCCGCGCCTTCGCTTCAAGCCCGTCGCGCGCGGACAAAGCGAAGACCCGCGGCGCGTCCTCGCCGAAAATCGCCGCGAGCTGGCCCCGAATGAAAGCCACGACATCGTCGCGCTCTTCGCGCCCGACGATATCCTGCTTGTTGATCGCCACAAAAATCTTGCGCGCCGAAGTCGAAACCTTGCGCAGGATGCGGATTTCCTCTTCCGACAGCGGACTTTCGAAACTGGTGACGACGAGAAAGGCGTCGGCTTCCGGCAGGAAGGATTCCGTCGCGCGGGTGTTTTCGGCGATCGCGGAGCCGAGGCCGGGCGTATCCACGAAATGAAAGCCGCGCCGCAGCAATTCGGCGCGGATCTGGACTTCCGCGACCTTGATCCGCTTCATGTTTCCCGGATTACCCTGCTGGGTGACAAATTGCGGCAAAGCGGCGAGGGGGATTTCCTGGGTCAGCATGGAGCGCTCGAAACGCAGAACCACGTGGTCTTTCAAGCCATAGGCGACGGTGGTGATGACCGAGGTCAGCGGGACGACGTCGACCGGCAGGCAGGGGCGCCCGAGAATGGCGTTTATCAAAGATGATTTGCCCCGGCTGAACCGTCCGATGAAGGCGAGATTGAATCGGTCCTCGGCAAGTTTGACGAAAAGCTCGCGGAACCGCTCCTGCCATTCGGAATCTTTTGAGTCGAACTGACCGGCCATCGCGCGAACCACATCGGCGAGGGCGAATTTATTTTGTTCGTAATCGCGCAAATTCATGACGCGGCTCCCCTGCGGGGCGCAAATCGCGCGGCTTGGCGCTCAAGACGGAACGGGGCGGAAAAGTCGAGACGGCGCGGCGGCCGGCCCTTAGTCGATGGGCGCGCCTTGGGTCTTGCTGCCATGGGACTCCCCGCGAAGTTCAACTTCAGCAGGAGTCATCGGCCGACAGGCGTTTAAAGGCGAACCTCACCGCTGAACGGAAGCCTAAACCTTCCCGCGGCGGCGTTCAAGGCCAGGCGCTGGGGTTCGCCAAAACCGCCCGAAAGGGCAGATGACTCCCGCCAAGGCGAGGCTTTATCCTTCCCTGTCCGTCATCGACGCCTCGGCCAGCGCGGTGTCGCGCCTCTTGCTGGCGGCGGCGCAGCGACGGCGGCGCGCGCGATTTCGAGATTGCGTTGCGCGAGCAACTGGGCGGGGAGCTCAATTCGACCCACGAAACCCTGTGCGGCCTTTTACGGAAGCTTCGCGCCGCGAAGACGCGATTGGTTTTTATGGGCGAATATCCGCCAAACTCTTACTTTACCAATGGCCGATCCTATATTCGGGACGAGGGAAGCGGCCTGCTTCCCATGGGGGAAAGATCCGTGATCCGTCAACCTGCTGTTGCGGGGGCGTTTTATCCGGCCGACGTGGCGACGCTTCGCCAGAGCTTGGCCCAACTGATGCAGCCGCCCAACTCACCGGCCGGGGCGCAGCGCCCCAAGGCCCTGATCGCGCCTCATGCCGGCTATGTCTATTCGGGCCGCGTCGCCGGTCTGGCTTATGCCCGTCTCGCGCCATTCGCCCAAAGCATCCGGCGCGTGGTCCTGCTCGGCCCCGTGCATCGCGTAGCCGTTCGCGGCCTGGCCTTGCCCGAGGCCGATCGTTTCCGGACGCCGCTCGGCGAAGTGGCGGTCGACCAGGACGCGGTGCGGCTTCTGGCGGGACTGAAACAGGTGGTGGTGAGCGGCCCCGCTCATGCGCTCGAACATTCGCTCGAAGTGCAACTGCCGTTCCTGCAAAGCGCGCTGCGCGATTTCACTTGTGTGCCGCTCGCGGTGGGCGACGCCACGGTGGAGGAAGTCGCCGAGGTTCTCGATGTCCTGTGGGGCGGTCCGGAGACGCTGATCGTCATCAGCTCCGACCTGTCGCATTATCTGACTTATGACGCAGCCCGGAAAAAGGACCATGACACGGTCGAGAAAATCCTGCGCGGCGAACTGCTGGACAGTTTCGACCAGGCCTGCGGCGCCGTGCCGATCGACGGGCTCTTGCAGGCCGCGCGCCGGCATGGATTGAGGCCAAGGCTGGTGTCGCAGTGCAATTCGGGCGATACGGCCGGCGATCGGCAAAGGGTCGTCGGCTATGCGGCGATAGAATTTCTCGAAAGCGGGAACGCGGAATGACCGGGGCCGCCGTGAAAATCGAAGATCGAGGCCCGGTGCTGCTGGCGCTCGCCCGCGCGGCGATCGCCGGCGCCTTGGGCGGAAAGGCGCAGGCCGACGTGTCCGCGCCCTGGCTGCGCGAGCCCGGCGCGAGTTTCATCACCCTGACGCAGGGCGGCGAATTGCGCGGCTGTATCGGCAGTCTGGAGGCCCGGCGTCCGCTGCTGGAGGATGTCGCAGCCAATGCGCGCGCGGCGGCGTTCCACGACCCGCGTTTTCGGCCGCTCGACGCCGACGAACTGGGCCGCACCCGCGTCGAAGTCTCGCTGCTGTCGCCGCTGGAGCCTTTTCCGGCGCGCTCGGAAGACGAGGCTTTGACGCAGGTCCGCCCGCATGTCGACGGCCTGGTGCTGGATTGGCGCGGCCAACGCGCGACTTTTCTGCCGCAGGTTTGGGACGACTTGCCGAATCCGCGCGATTTTTTTGCCCATCTCAAGCTGAAGGCCGGCTTGCCGCAGGATTTCTGGGCCGACGACCTTCGCCTCTACCGCTATCACGTCACCAAATGGAGCGAGCCTGAAACAGGGCCGGCCGCATCGTAATGTCCGAGTTTCATCCCACCCAATATTGGCACAAGACCGATGACGGCCGCATCCAGTGCGATGTCTGCCCGCGCGATTGCAAATTGCACGAGGGCCAGCGCGGCGCCTGTTTCGTGCGCATGCGCTCCGGCGATGAAATCGTCCTGACGACTTATGGCCGTTCATCGGGCTTCTGCATCGATCCGATCGAAAAGAAGCCGCTCAATCATTTTTATCCTGGATCGAGTGTGCTGTCCTTTGGCACGGCGGGCTGCAACCTCGCCTGCAAGTTCTGCCAGAATTCGGACATCAGCAAGACACGCGACATGGACCTGCTGATGGACCGGGCTTCTCCGCAAGCGATCGCCGAGGCCGCCGCCCGCCACGGCTGCCGCAGCGTCGCCTTCACTTATAACGACCCGGCGATCTTCCTCGAATACGCCATGGACGTCGCCGACGCCTGTCATGCGCGCAACATCAAGACGGTCGCGGTTTCGGCCGGCTATATGCACGAAAAGGCGCGGCGCGATTTCTACGCCAGGATCGACGCCGCCAATATCGATCTGAAGGGCTTCACCGACGACTTCTATTTCAAGCTGACGGCGGCCCATCTGCAGCCCGTGCTCGACACTCTGCTTTACCTGAAGCACGAAACCGACGTCTGGCTGGAGCTGACCACTTTGCTGGTGCCGGGACAAAACGATTCGGACGAGGAATTGACGGCGCTGTCGAACTGGGTGGCGCGCGAACTGGGGCGGGATGTCCCGTTGCATTTCTCGGCCTTTCATCCTGCCCATAAAATGCTGGACACGGCGCCGACGCCGCCCCAAACTCTGACGCGCGCGCGACGAATCGCGATGGAGGCGGGGCTTGATTATGTCTATCTCGGCAATGTCCACGACCCCGCCGGCGACACGACGTTCTGCCCGCAATGCCATGCGCCGCTGATCGTGCGCGACTGGTATGAAATCGAGAGTCACGCTTTGGCGCAGGGCGGCTTCTGTCCCGGCTGCGGGACGGCCATCCCCGGCCGTTTCGACGCCAAGATCGGCAATTTCGGCCGGCAGCGGATTCCCGTGGCGATGGGACGGGAATGACGCGGCCCCGAACCTTTGCGGGATATCAAGGCGCCGCGCCGGTCCACGAAGGATAGTTTCATAGAATCGTCGCACGGAGAATCGAGTGTGGCGAGGAGGGGCCGGCGCGCCGGCAATGCGGGAGGCGCAATGTTCCAGATTCGCATTCATGGCCGGGGCGGGCAGGGCGTCGTGACGGGGGCGGAAATGCTCTCGGTCGCGGCCTTTGTCGAGGGCCGCCACGCCCAGGCCTTTCCCAGTTTCGGCTCCGAGCGCACCGGGGCGCCGGTCGTCGCCTTCTGCCGAATCGCCGACAGGGAAATCCGCCTGCGCGAGCCGGTCCAGGATCCCGATTGCGTGATTCTCCAGGACCCGACGTTGCTGAAAGTGATCGACGTCTTTTCGGGCCTGAGCCCACAAGGCTATCTGCTGGTCAACACCAACAAGAGTTTCGACGACCTGCATCTGCGCGGCGTGGTCGAAAAACTGCCGCCAGGCCATGCGGTGATCGTGCCGGCGACCGAGCTGGCGCTGAAACATGTGAAGAGGGCGGCGCCCAACGCCGCTTTGCTCGGCGCCTTCGCGGCGCTGACCGGACTCGTCCATTTCGAAAGCGTCAAGCGCGCCATAGCCGAGGCCTTTCCCGGCAAGGTGGGCGAGGCCAATATCGCCGCCGCGCAGGAAGCATACGATCTCGTCATTTCCCATGAAAGCGCCGCGACGGTTTGAGGAGCGCCGATGCTGAAGCAAATTGAAGGTTCCCAGGCCATGGCGCAAGCGATCGCCTTGTGCCGCCCGGAAGTCATCTGCGCCTATCCGATCACGCCGCAGACCCATATCGTGGAAGGCCTCGGCGTGCTGGTGAAGGACGGCGAGCTGCAAAATTGCGAATTCATCAATGTCGAGAGCGAATTCGCCGCGCTTTCGGTGGCGATCGGCGCCTCCGCCGCCGGCGCCCGCGCTTATACCGCCACGGCCTCGCAGGGCCTGCTGTTCATGGCCGAGGCGGTCTATAACGCCGCCGGCCTCGGCCTGCCGATTGTCATGACCCTTGGCAACCGCGCGATCGGCGCGCCGATCAATATCTGGAACGACCATTCCGACGCCATGGCGATGCGCGACGCCGGCTGGATTCAGCTCTTCGCCGAAACCAACCAGGAGGCGGTCGATCTGCATATTCTCGCCTTCCGGCTGGCGGAAGAACTGTCCATGCCGGTCATGGTCTGCGTCGACGGTTTCATTCTCACCCACGCCGTCGAGCGCGTCGATGTCCCCGACCAATCGCAGGTGGACGGTTTTCTGCCGCCCTATGATCCGGTGCAGGTGCTCGACCCCGAAAATCCCGCCTCGATCGGCGCCATGGTCGGCCCCGAGGCCTTTACCGAGGTCCGTTTCCTCGCTCATTACAAGCAGCAGCAGGCCTTGCGGCTGATCCCCGCCTTTTCCAGCGAGCTGGCGAAGACCTTCGGCCGCCCCTGCGGTGGGCTGCTGCGGACCTACCGCATCGAGGACGCGGAAACCATCGTCGTCGCCATGGGCTCGGTCTGCGGCACGATCAAGGACGTGGTGGATGAAATGCGCGACGAGGGCGCCCGGATCGGCGTGGTTTCCCTCGTCTCCTACCGGCCCTTCCCGGTCGACGAGTTGCGCAGGATCCTCGCGCCGGCCAGGAACGTGGTGGTGGTCGAAAAAAGCATTGCGGTGGGCGTCGGCGGCCCGCTTGCCGACAATATCGATGGCGCCTTGCGCAATCTCGATGGGCGGCCGAAGCTTCACTCGGCCATAGCGGGTCTCGGCGGCAGGCCGATCACCCGCGCGAGCCTGCGCCGGCTGTTCCACATGGCGGTCGAGAACCCGTGGCAGGGCGCGCATTTCCTCGATCTCAACGAACATGCGGTCGGGCGCGAGATCCATCGCGTGCGCAAGATTCGCCGGTCGGGATCGACCGCCGAGAATATTCTGCGGCAGCTCGCGGCGGCGAGTCCGCTGCCGCCGGCTTGAGGGAGGGCGCCATGACGGAAGCCAAAACGCTCGCCCCCGATGAGGCGCGGCAAAAGCTGAAATTCTACCAGAAAGGCACGTTCACCGTCGGCAACCGTCTGGTTTCCGAGGACGAGCGCGCGGTGCAGGCCTCGGAGGAGCGTTCCAACGCCCTGACCAGCGGCCATCGCGCCTGCCAGGGCTGCGGCGAGGCGCTTGGCGCGCGTTATGCGATCGACGCCGCCATGCGCGCGACGGACAGCGACCTCATCGCCGTCAACGCCACCGGCTGCCTCGAGGTTTTCACCACGCCTTATCCCGAAACCTCATGGCAATTGCCCTGGCTGCATTCCCTCTTCGGCAATGCGGCGGCGGTGGCGACCGGGGTCGCGGCGGCGATGCGGGTGAAGAAGAAAAACACCCGGGTGATCGCCCAGGGCGGCGACGGCGGCACCACCGATATCGGCTTCCAATGCCTGTCGGGCATGTTCGAGCGCAACGACGACGTGCTCTACATCTGCTACGACAACGAAGGCTACATGAACACCGGCGTCCAGCGCTCGTCGGCCACGCCGCCGGCGGCGCGCACGGCGACCACGCCGGCGATGGGGCCGGCGCCGGGCAATGTGTTCGGGACCGGCAAGTTCATGCCGAAAATCGCCGTCGCCCACAATATTCCCTATGTCGCGACGGCGACGGTGGCCGACCTGCACGATCTGGAGCGCAAGGTTCTGAAGGCCATGTCGATCCATGGCGCGCGCTATATCCAGATCAGCGTGCCCTGTCCGCTTGGCTGGGGCGCGGCTTCCTGCGACACGATCAAGCTGGCGCGGCTCGCGGTCGAAAGCGGGTTCTATCCGATTTTCGAGGCCGAGCACGGCCGCGTCACCCACGCGCGCAAGATCAGGAAACAGGTTCCGGTGCGCGATTATCTGATCCTGCAGAAACGCTTCGCCCATCTGTTCCGCGGCGGCGTGGACGATCCGCGCGTGGCGCGTCTGCAAGCGATCTGCGACGCCCATATCGCCGAATACGGCTTTATGGGCGAAGACGAAGAGATTTAGGGAACCCTCCGATGGATCATGATTTCGCGATCACTCTGGATGTCGGCACCTCGCTCGCCAATCACACCGGGTCGTGGCGCACCGTTCGGCCCACCTATGTCCATCGGCTGCCGCCCTGCAATGACGCTTGCCCCGCGGGCGAGGACATCCAGGGCTGGCTGAGCTTCGCCGAGGCCGGCGACTATGAAGCGGCCTGGCGGGCGTTGACGAAAAACAATCCGCTGCCGGCGGTGATGGGGCGGGTGTGCTATCATCCATGCGAGAGCGCCTGCAACCGCGCCCAGATCAACTCCGCCGTCGGGATCAATTCGGTCGAGCGTTTTCTTGGCGACATGGCGATCGCCAAGGGCTGGCGCTTCGCGCCGCCGGCGCAAAAAAGCGGCAAAAAAGTTCTCGTCGTCGGCGCGGGCCCGGCAGGGCTTTCGGCCGCTTATCATCTGGCGCTGTTCGGCCATGCGCCGACAATTCTCGAGGCGGGTCCCGCGCCGGGCGGCATGATGCGCTTCGGCATTCCCAAATATCGCCTGCCGCGCGACATTCTCGACGCGGAGGTCGCGCGGCTTGCCGATCTCGGCGTGCGGATCGAATACAACACCAAGGTTTCCGACTTGCAGGCGACCATGAAGGAGGGCGGCTATGACGCCGCCTTTCTCGCCGTCGGCGCCCATATCGCCAAGCGCGCCTATATTCCGGCAGGCGAGGCGGCGCGGGTGCTCGACGCGGTGCAGGTGTTGCGCTCGATGGAGGGCGAGGACAAGCCCTTGCTCGGGCGCCGCGTCGTCGTCTATGGCGGCGGCAATACCGCGCTCGACGTCGCGCGCACCGCCAAGCGCCTGGGCGCGGAAGAGGCGATCATCGTCTATCGCCGCACCCGCGAGAAAATGCCGGCCCATGATTTCGAGCTGGAAGAGGCGCTGGAAGAAGGCGTGATGATGAAATGGCTCTCGACGATCAAGAATGTCGAGGCCGGCGCGATCACGGTCGAGAAGATGAAGCTCGACGACAAGGGCTTTCCCCAGCCGACCGGCGAATTCGAAACGCTTGAGGCCGATTCGGTGGTGCTGGCGCTCGGCCAGGATGTCGATCTGTCTTTGCTCCAGGGCGTCCCCGGCCTCGAAATCAAGGACGGTGTGGTGCAAGTGGGCCCGAATATGATGACGGGCGCGGAAAAAATCTTCGCCGGCGGCGACATGGCGCCCTCGCAGCGCACGGTGACGGTGGCGATCGGCCACGGCAAACAGGCCGCGCGCAATATCGACGCTTTCTTGCGCGGCGAGGTTTTCGCGCCGCCGCCGCGCCATGAGCTTGCGTCCTTCGACCGGCTCAACGCCTGGTATTACGGCGAGGCGCCCAAGACCATGCGGCCGATGCTGGAGATCGCGCGCCGTTCCTCGACCTTCGAGGAAGTGGTCAAGGGGTTGGACGAAAGCAATGCGCTCTACGAGGCGCGCCGCTGCCTGTCCTGCGGCAATTGCTTCGAATGCGACAATTGCTATGGCGTGTGCCCGGACAATGCGGTGATCAAGCTCGGGCCGGGGGAAGGCTTCCAGTTCAATTACGATTTCTGCAAGGGCTGCGGCCTCTGCGCCAGCGAATGCCCCTGCGGCGCCATCGCCATGGTCGCGGAGGAGATCTGACCCTGACGCGAGATGATCCAAATCAATGCCCGCCGAAAAAACCGCAGCGAATAGTTCCGCGCCGGTTTTTTGGCGGAGGCGGCGCGTGAGCGATTCCCGATACGACGAGCTTGTGGCCCATGGCGTGCAGTCGATTCTCAACGCCAAGGTCTATTCGAAACCTTATCCGCACATGGCTTTCGAGAATTTCTGGCCCGAGGATTTTTACCGCGAGCTGATCGCCAAACGGCCCGATGAAGATCGTTACGTCAATCTGAACGGCTATAACACGCGCCGCCAGTTCACCTTGTTCGACGGCTCCTGCGACGCCGGCGACGACGAGCGCCGGGCGCTGTGGAAACGGGTGTCGGACGTGCTGTCCTCGCCCGAAATCGCCGACGCCCTGCGCAAGCAGCTCGACGAGGGCCTGCGCATCAGGGCGAAGGGCAGCGGCGAGAGCTGGCCGGTCAAAATGTATTCGCGACCGGTGCTTTACGCGGATTATGACGGCTATGCGATCAAGCCGCATCCCGACACCCGCCGCAAGGTGCTCACCATGCTGATCTATATGCCGCAGGACGACAGCCAGAAGGATCTGGGCACCAGCGTCTTCAAGCTTTCGCCGCTGGGGCTGCTGGACCGCAGGCATTACGGCCTCGCGGTGGACAAGACCTTGCCCTTCCTGCCCAACACCGGCCTCGCCTTCGTGGTGATCGACTGGAAATACAACATGTTCAAGACGAGCTGGCACGGCCGCGACGAAATCCATGTCGCCAACGGCAAGCCGCGCCATTCGATCCTGAACGCCTATTACACCGAGCCGGTCAAGCAAGCCGGATATTGAGGCTCGGTCCTTTACGCTTGCGTCCGGTCAGAACGTCACCCGCACGCCGCCATAGATCGAGAGCGGCTGGCCGGGCGCCATCATTTCGGGATTGGTGAAGGCGTTGTAGAGCGAAATGGTGTTGAAATAGGTTCCGTAGGTAAAATAGCGCTGGTTGAAGAGATTTTCGGCGCGGGCGAAGATTTCGACATCCTTCATGAGCTTGTAGGACGCGTTGAGCGAGACCGTCGCATAGCCCGGCAACAGGGGCTGCTGGTTGGAGGCGTCGCCGTAAAAACGCATCGGCCCGGTGATCAGCAGGGCGGCGCCGACGCGCGTGTTGGAATCGATATCCCAGTCGAGGCTGATCTTCGCGCGAGAATGCGGAATCAGGGGGATCTGGTCGCCGGGAACGACAAGGATATCGCCATTGGCGTTAGCCGAAGGGCTGTTCGAGCCAAGCGTCAGGTAGTTGCGGAAGGTCGCGTCGATATAGGCGTAGGTCGCGCTGACGGTGAAGGGGCCCTTGCGATAATCGAGCTGGGCCTCGGCGCCCTGGCGCAAGGTGTCGCCGACATTGGCGAAATAGCCGTAGCCCTGCAGAAACGGGTCGGGCACATTGAGGATGTCGTTCGTGCTGAGGGTGCGATAGACGCCGGCCTTCCAGCCGACCGCGCCCCAATCGTCGGCGAGAACTTTTTGACCGCGCAAGCCCGCCTCGAAAGTCTGGGCCACGACCTGCTGGAGCGGCGGGTCGGAGACCAGGAAACTCGCCATGACGCAGGGCTGCCGGGGATTGGCGCAGCCGAGTTCGAGCGGCGTCGGCGCGCGATTGGCTTCGGAGTACGAGGCGTAGGCAAGCAGGTCGGGCGTGATCCTGTAGGTCAGGCCGGCCATGGGATTGAGATGATTGTATTGGTCGTTGCCGTTGACATTGCCGCCGAGCTGGTCGGACAAGGAGATCGAGGCCATGTTCAGACGCGCGCCGACGGAAAGGGTCAGTTTGTCGCTCAGGTCGAGCGCGTCGAGGGCGTAAAGGCCGAAATAGCGATTGTATGAATTGACGTCGACCGGGCCTTCGGTGACCGGGCTGCCGGAATTGCCGATGAAAATGCCGGTTCCGGCGGTGTAATAATTGGGCAGAACCGATCCCAGTTCAGGCGTCGCGGAATAATTGGTCGTCCCGAAGTCGAAACTCGCGCCGAGCGTCGCGTGGTTCTTCAGGCCGAACAAAGTGTCGCTGTTGCTGAGCTGGGCGCTGGCGCCGGCGCTGGTGGTGAGAATGTGCGAAAGATCGATCTCGCCCAGCACCGCGTTCGGCGGGAAGGGATTGGCGAGTTGCTGGCCGTTCAGTCCATTCGCCGGCGTCGTCCCGTCACCGAAGCAGAGCAGCGCCGCATTGGCGCAGGCCTGCACATTGGTGGCGTTGCCGTCCACCGTGTGCTGGACATAGCGACGCACATAGGCGTCGGTGGTCAGGCTCCAGCTCGGCGACAGGCTGAAAGCGCCCGAAAGCGCGACCTGCCCGATCTGGTAATGCTGGCTCTGTGGCGTGGTATAGGCGCTGCCCCAATATTGCTGGAGCATCTGGAGCGGCGCCGGGCCGGTCGCGCCGAAGAGATTGTCGGCGAGGCTGGCGGTCAGATGGAATTCATTGCCATTGGCGCGATAGCCGAGGTCGCCGTAAAAGCGGCGGATGTCGGAGCCGCCAAAATTGCGGAAGCCGCTGTCCTGTATGCCTTCGAGCGCGCCATAGAAGGCGAAGTCGCCGACCTGCTTGCCATATTGCAGCGCCGCCTGCAGGCGGCCATAGGAGCCGCCCTCCAACTGGAGCTGGCCGCCCTGATAGGTGAAGCCGTCCTTCATCTTGATATTGACGGCGCCGCCGAGCGCATTGAGGCCATAGACCGGATTGCTGGAAATCATGTCCATCGAGGCGATGGCGAAGGTCGGGATCGCGTCCCAGTTCACCGTGTCGCCGAAGGCCTCGTTGATGCGCACGCCGTTCTGATAGACGGCGAGGCCCTGCGGCGTGCCCTGGATCGGCGAGGAGACGAAGCCGCGATAAACCACGTCGGGCGTCAGCTCATTGCCCGAGGCTCCCTGGACATCGACGCTCGGCACGATGCGCTGCAGGACGGCGGCCGCGTCGGGCGAGCCGGCGCGCTGGATTTCCTGCGCGTCGATGCGGGTGTTGTTGGCGGGGGTGAGGTCCTGGGTGAAATCGAACGGAGCAACTGCGTTTCCAGTCTCCGGAGCGGGCGCAGGAGTCGTCGCGGCCACCTGTGGCGCGACGACCCGCGGCGCGGCGGTCGGAACGTCGGTGGTCACGTCGATATCGGGAAGCGGCTGACCGCTCTGCGCCACGGCCAGCGGCGGCAGGCCGAGGATGGCGACGCTCGCCAGAAGGGCTGCGCGAAGGCGGTTCATGGTCGTTTTCCAGATCGTCGATGGCGCGCCACATTTTTTTCGCTGCGCCTCACCGTCAATTCAAAACACTTTCGATCGAAATTTGAACGACAAACCAAGCCTATAAAGTCGTTCTTTCGCGCAATGTGACGGCAATGACACATTATTGGGGAACTATTCCCGAAATATCGGGAAAATTTCCTGAACGTGCTGGACTTCCGGCTTCATCTTTTCATCCGCCGCGCCTTGAACGGGCGCGGGGGCGCGATCCGGCTTTCGTCGGCGATCAGATTCTTGCGGTAGATTTCGCGCTGCTCGTGGATCGAGGCGATGACCAGGCCCATCGGCACGCCGATATCGACCAGGGCGGCTTCCGACAATTGCAGGCTCGCCTCCATGGTTTCCGGCACGGCGTCGGTCGCGCCGAGCTTGTACAAGGCGCGGGCGTGGGCGGCGTCGCGGGCGCGGGCGACGATGGTCAGGTCCGGGCGCTCGGCCCGCGCCAGTTTCACCACCGCGTCGACCGCGCTCGGCGTGTGCATGGTGGCGATCAGCGCCCGCGCGTCGGCGAGGCCGCAGCGGGCCAGAAAATCCCTGTTCGTCGCGTCGCCCCAATAAACCGGCTCCCCACGCGCGCGGGCCTGGGCGGCGATGCGGGAGTCGCCTTCGAGACAAAGATAGTCGAGCTTGTGCGCGCGCATCAGGTCGCCCACCACTTGCCCGACGCGGCCATAGCCGACGATGAGCACGCGCGAGGCCGGCGCGAGTTCCCCCGGTTCGGGGCCGCTCGGCACAGGCCCGGACACGGCCCTGAACCGCGCGGCGAGAGCGGCGAACAGCGGAATCATGGTCATCGACAAGGTCACGCCGATCAGGATTTCGGCGGCCAGTTCCTGCGGCAGGAGGCCCGAAGCGGCGGCCGAGGACAGGATGACGAAGGCGAATTCGCCGCCGGGGCCGAGCAGCAGTCCGATTTCGCCCGCCTTGCGCCAATCGAGTCTGAAGCCGCGCGCGAGGCCGGCGACCAATGGCGCCTTGACCACAGTGAGCAAGAAGGCGACGCCCAGCGTCACGCCGGGGTGGACGATGATTTCCAGCGGGTCGAGGCTTGCGCCGATCGAGACGAAGAACAGGCCGAGCAAAAGGCCCTTGAACGGGTCGATCGCGGTTTCGATGGCGCGGCGGAATTCGGTTTCCGCCAGCAGCAACCCGGCGATGAAGGCGCCGAGCGCCATCGACAGGCCGGACCAGGCCGCCGTGACGGCGGTGCCGATCACCACCAGCAGGCAGGCCGCCATGAAAAGCTCGGTCGACCGGGTCGCCGCGACGAGCTGGAACAAAGGCCGCAGCAGGAGCCGCCCGATCCCGACGATCGCCGCCACCGCGATCAGGGCCGGGGCAAAGTCGAGAATCGGCGAGGCCTGCGCGGCCGGGTCGGACAGCATCGCGACCATGAACAGCAGCGGCGCCACCATCAGGTCCTGGAACAGCAGGACGGAAAAGATCGCGCGGCCGCTCAGGGTGTTGAGCCGCCGCTTTTCCGCCAGCACCGGCACCACGATCGCGGTCGAGGACAGAGCGAGGGCGGCGCCGGTCACGATCGCCGCCGGCTGGGCGAGGCCAAGCGCCCGCGCGATCAGAAAGAGCGCGCCGCCGCAGACGCCGACCTGGAGCGCGCCGAGCCCGAACACGAAGCGGCGCAACAGGACAAGGCGCTCCAGCGACAGCTCCAGCCCGATGTTGAACATCAGGAACACCACGCCGAAGGCGGCGACGGCGGCGACATTTTCGGTATTGGCGAGGACCGGAACCCGGAAGGGCAAGAGCGCGTCGAGCCGGCCGAGCACATGGGGGCCGATCAGCATGCCGGCGATGAGGAAGCCCAGCACCGGGCTGACGCGCAAGCGGCGGAACAAAGGCACGACCACGCCCGCCACGCCCAGAAAGAGCAGGGGCGCCTTGTAGGGCTCCAGATCGAAATGCGCCGCCAATTGCTTCCCTCCGCGAAAACAGGATAACGGATTCGCCGAATGCGCCAAATCGCGCCTATTGGAGACAGATCATATGTCCGGCCTTCCCGACGGCCTCCATCGCGTCACGCGGCTCGAAACCGCCTTTCGCCCCGCGCCTTGGGATTTCGCGACGCGCGAGGCCGCGCGGATCGACGCCCATTGGGCGCAAGCGCTCGCCGAAAAGCCGGCGTTGTTCGACGGCAAGGTTTTGTTGCTGCGCGATCCGGAGATTGTTGCGGCGCCCGAGGGCGATGTGTTGCGCGGCGCCTTTTTCGAGACCGATTTCCGCAATTTCCACGCCTGGCTGGCTTTTGGCGCGCCAAGGGGACACGAAACCGCGGACGCCTATAACTGCTTTTCCATGGCGGCGCTGCGCACGCGCGACGGCGCCTTTCTGCTCGGCGAAATGGCGTCCCACACCATGAACGCCGGAAAAATCTATTTCGCCGCGGGCACGCCGGACCGCAGCGATATTTTCGGCGCAAAAGTCGATCTCGCCGCCAGCCTCGCGCGCGAAATGACGGAGGAGACCGGCTTTTCGCCCGACGAGGCGCCGGCGGGTCCGGGGTGGAGCGTCGTCGTCTCGGGCGTAAAAATCGCCTGTATCCAGCAAAGGCGCTTGGCGCTCACGGCGCAACAGGCTCTGGCGCGGGCCGGTGATTTTCTGGCGCGCGAAAAACAGCCGGAACTTGTCCGCCTCCTCGCCGTGTTCGGCCTGCAAGACATCGACACGCAGAGAATGCCGGATTTCATCCAGCCTTTTCTGCGCGACGCTTTTGCGGATCAGCCCGGCGGATAGCCGTGGCGCTGCTGGCTCGCGCGCAAAAGATATCTGGCGCGCAACTGGTCGCCGGCGTCGCAGGCGCCTTGGGCCTCGCCGATCTCGTCCTGGATCTGGGCATGGACGCCTTGAGCGACAAAGCCGGTCGCGGCGTCATGGTCCACGATCCCGCGATAGCGCGCGATTCCCGCCGCGCAGCCGCCCTCGGCCGCTCCGGGCGAGACGCGCATGACGGTCTCGGCCGGCGGCGGCATGGCCACTTCCGGCGCAGTCCGGTCGGCGTTGCAGGCGGATAAAGCGAGCAGCAGCGGCGGAAGGGATGCGGAAAAGACGCGACGCATGGTCTCGGCCCCTTTGCGCAATCTTTCGCCAAAGAGGCCGAGCGGTCAAGCGAGTGGTCAAAATCACATGCTTGCCGCCAGCGGGAATCCCGGTTTCGGCTCAAAGCAGTCATCGGCTTGCGCAAGATTCAGCATATTTGGAACAACGAAGACCGCGTCAGAAGCCGAACGGGATCTAAACGTCAGTATTTTGCGACGATGACAGGTTCAGGACCGCCGAACGCATAGGTGAGCCCGATGAGCACCGTGTCCGAGTAGAACTGTATAGTGTCGGTATTGCCGCCGCCGGAGCTCGGAAACTCTACGAACGATCTCGATCCGAGGTCCGTGTGGCGATATTCGACCCGCCCGCGAATTGAATTGGTGAAGGCATATTCCAGGCCCGCCCCGATCGTCCAGCCGACGCGCTGCGTCGTCTCGGTCAGAAAGGGCGCGCTCGAAACGTTCAAGGGTCCGGCGTAGGACATGCTCACGTCGCCGAAGGCGACGCCGCCGGCGACGTAAAATAAGGCGCGATCGACCGCATAGCCGAAACGAGCGCGAATATCGGCGTTCCAGGTCTCGCGAGCGTCGATCGAGTAGAGATTGACGCCTACCGGATTGCCGTTGAGGCCCAGCGAATTGTAGACGGTGTTCGTCGCGCCGCTACCGCCGAAAATACCGTTGGCGTCGCCCTCAAGGCCGACGACCAGATTGGAAAACTGCCAATTATAACCGACATAACCGCCGATCACGCCACCGTTCGCATCGTTGGCGTAGGGAGACAGGCCTTTGCGCGCCGCGTCGCCCCAAAGCCCGTTTTCCCGAGACCATTGGCCTCCGCTTTCGACGCCGACGTAGAAGCCTGACCAAAGAAAGAACGGGACCGGCTCAACCAGAACCGGCGGCGCCTTCTGCGACGGCAGATCGGCGGCCAGAGCGGGACTGGCGAAGGCGGCGATCACGGCCGCTGAAGAGAGCAATCTGCGCATTCGTGTCAAACCTCTTTTGGGTGCGAATCACGACACACAGACTGCAAGCGATTGTTAACCAAACCTCTAACAAGCGTCCCGCATGCGAAACTTTCACTTTACAGATGCATTGAGGCCACAGGGATAGATCGTATCGAACGCTTGACGCCCTGGACTGCCCGCGGCGAGGATCTTGTCCGGATCGAATGTCGTAACGCCGCAAAGGAAGACCGCAGGCGTGTCGGCGGGAATTCGGGGACAGGATCGAATTGCGCGATCGGGGCCGTTTCAGGCATGTCGCGCGCGATCGGGCGCATTTCGTTCAGCCCATTTTCAGACCAGATGCGAGTTTTCACACAGCCTGGGCCAGGTTAGCCTAACTGGAGTGACCATCAATGACGGCCTTCCGCCGTCTTGCACCATGCTCAGGCGGTCGCCAGGCGCCAGGTTTCGACTGCTATCCCGCCCGCAACAGTCTCAGCGCCTGATCGCGCTCGAAAATATAGAGCAGCAGCCGCAGGTTGTGGCCGCGTTCGCTCAAAAGTTCGGAGGTCGGCGTCCAGAATCTTTTCCGCTTCGTCGCGCGCCGCGCGCAAAAGATCGGCGTGGAGGTCGAGGCGGGCGATCTTGAAGCCCGGCGCGCCGGATTGTCTGGCGCCCAGCACCTCGCCTTCGCCGCGCAGGCGCAAATCCTCCTCGGCGATGCGAAAGCCGTCCTCGGTCTCGCGCAGGATTTCGAGCCGCGCCTTGGCGGTCTCGTTCAGCGGGCCGGCATAGAGCAGGATGCAGGAGGATTTTTCGTCGCCGCGCCCGACCCGTCCGCGCAACTGATGCAATTGCGCGAGGCCGAAACGCTCGGCGTGCTCGATCACCATGATGGTCGCTTCCGGCACATGGACGCCGACCTCGATCACCGTGGTCGCGACAAGAATTCTGGTCGCGCCGCGAGAAAAATCCTCCATCGCCGCGTCCTTGTCGCGGCCCTTCATCTGGCCATGAACAAGGCCGACCTGCGCGCCGAAAAACTTGCGCAAATCCTCGGCGCGATCCTGCGCCGCCGCCAGATCGCTCTCCTCGCTGCCCTCGACCAGAGGGCAGACCCAATAGACCCGCGCGCCGGCTTTTATGGCCCGCCCGAGCCCGGCGACCACTTCGTCGATGCGTTCGACATTGACCGCCCGCGTGTCGATCTTCTGGCGACCGGGCGGCTTTTCCTGCAGGGTCGAAAGGTCCATGTCGCCGAAAAAAGCCAAAGCCAGCGTGCGCGGGATCGGGGTCGCGGTCATCGCCAGCACGTCCACGGCCTCGCCTTTTTCGCTCAAGCTCAGGCGCTGGTGGACGCCGAAACGGTGCTGCTCGTCGATCACCGCGAGGCCGAGACGGGCGAAGGCCACATCGTCCTGAACCAGGGCATGGGTGCCGATGACAATATCCAGCGCGCCGCTCGCCAGAGCTTCGAGCGTCGCGCGACGCTCGCCGGCCTTGTCGCGGCCGGTCATCAGGGCGACGCGCAAGTTCGCGGCGCGGGCGAGCGGCGCGATGGTGGCGAAATGCTGGCGGGCGAGGATTTCGGTCGGGGCCATCAGCGCCGCCTGACGTCCGGCTTCGATCACATGGGCCATGGCCAGCAGGGCGACCACGGTCTTGCCGGAGCCGACATCGCCCTGGAGCAGGCGCAACATGCGCTTTTCGCTGGAAAGATCGCCAAAGATTTCCGCGACCGCCTTTTTCTGGTCGCCGGTCAGGTCGAAGGGCAACTGGCCAAGAATCTTCGCCGCCAGGGCGCCCGCCGCCTTTTGCGCGCGCCCTTGCAAAACCTGCATTTTCCGGCGCACCAGCCGCAAGGCGAGCTGGTGCGACAGGAGTTCGTCGAAGGCGAGCCGGGCGACGAAATTTTCTTCCGGCGCAAGGTCCTGCGGCGTCTGGGGATGGTGCAGCCGGTGGAGGCTGGCGCCAAAACTCTCCCAATCCGTCGCGCGCAAGAATTTCTGGTCGAGCCATTCGGGCAGTTGCGGCAGGCGGGCGAGCGCCGCCGCCGCCGCCTTGGCCATCACGCGCGGAAACAAGCCTTCGGTCAGGCCATAGACCGGCTCGACCGGGGGCAATGCGGCAAGGCCGGCCTCGTCGAGAATGCGATCCGGATGGACCATCTGGCGGAAGGCGTCGTAAAGCTCGACCAGCCCCGACACCCAGCGCGTTTCGCCGACGGGAAGGGCCTTTTCGATCCAGCCGGCATTGGCGCGGAAGAAGACGAGGGTCAGGTCGCCGGTCTCGTCTTCGGTCAGCACCCGCCAGGGGCCTTTTCCGCGCGGCGGGCGATGCTCCACCACCCGCACTTTCAGCGTCGAGACGGCGCCGATGGGCGCCTGCGCGATTTTGGGCCGGTTGCGGCGGTCGATGCAGGAAAAGGGAATATGCAGCAGCAGGTCGAGCGCGCGGGCCGGGCGGTCAGCCTCGCCGAGCAGCCGGTCGAGCAGCTTGCCGGTCTTGGGGCCGACGCCGGGCAGGTCGCTGGCGCTGGCGAAAAGGGAATCGAGAAGCGACGGCCTCATGACGAGTGCATAGCTTCGCGCAACAAAGCCCGCAAGCGCGGTCCGTCGTCGTCGGCGCGCGGCGCGCCTTCAAAAAGCGACGGCCGCCGAGATGGCGGCCGTCCTTTGGGTCAATCGTCAAAGCGGCGATCGCGCGCGCCGATCAGTCAAACCAGTCCCACGGCCGCCACCAGCTGCGGCCCCAGCGCCGACGGCGCCATGGGCCACCCCAGTCGTCGTCATAATAGCGGTCATAATAGCCCCTGTAGGGATAGCCGTAGCCCCCGTAGGGATAGCCATAGCCCCCGTAGGGATAGCCATAACCCCCGCCCCCGTAGGGATAGCCATAGCCGCCGTAATAAGGATAGCCGTAGCCGCCGTAATATGGCGCGGCGGGCGCGGCGGCTGGCGCCGCCGGCGGCGCGACGGCCGTTTGCGCGAAAGCAGCCGTCGCAAGGAGGCCGAGCCCCGCCGCCACGGCAATGGTTTTCATCCTAGGCAGTTTCCTTTCACCCATAACGCTCCCCTGTCGCTATGGCAGGGCCACGGCCGGATTCTGCAACTTGGTTTCTGCCGCCCGCCTCTGCCCGACTGAGACACCGCGCCTCGCTTACGCCCCTCAGCGGGCTGGCCCAATGTCATGATATTTGGATAGCATTGCGGCCGCCGGGACGAAACGACCTAGATCAATTCCGGCCTTTGCGGTCTGGGTTACGCTGATGGCGGCGCGTCTTCCCGCCTTCGCTGCGAGGCGGGCTCCAGCGGCAGGAAGCCGAGTCGCCGCAGCAGCCAGGGCATGGTCAGGCCCTGGACCACGATGGAAAAGGCGACCACGGCGAAAGTGACGACCACGATTTCGTCGCGCAGCGGCAGGGAGGCGGGAAGCGAGAGGGCCAGCGCGAGTCCCAGCGCGCCGCGCAGGCCGCCCCACCACAGGACATGCTGTTCGTTCAGCGAAATCCTGTAACGGGACCTGAAAAACGGCAGGCTCAGCGGATAGACGGCGAGCGCGCGCGCGGCCAACGCCAGACCGATGACGCCGGCGATCACGATTGGGCCATAGGTCTCGTAATGCATGACGGCGATATTGGCGCCGATCAGCAGGAAAATCGCGGAATTGGCGAGAAAGGCCGCGAATTCCCAGAAATTCACCATCGCCTGGCGGCCCCTGCGGCTGACGAAGGAGCTGTCGGCGGGGCTGAAAATGCCGAAATTGCCGACGATCAGGCCCGCCGTGACCGTCGCCAGCACGCCCGAGGCCTGAAGCCGTTCGGCGGCGATGAAGGAGGCAAAGGCCGCGATGGCGGAAAGGGTCAGTTCGACCAGATGTTCCGATGTCCCGCGCGCCAGCAGGATGGCGGCGGCGCCGGCAAGAGCGCCGACGCCGACGCCGCCGAGGACGATGCGCGCGAAGCCCAAGGCGGTTTCCATCGCGTTCGGGGCCTGGCCGCCGGACTGCGCCCAGGCGAGCGCCATCGCGAACAGAACGGCGGCGGCGCCGTCGTTGAACAGGCTCTCGGCCTCGACCAGCAGGCTCAGCCGGCCGTGAAACTTATTGTCCTTGAACATGGCGATGATCGCCACCGGATCGGTCGCGGAAATCAGCGCGCCGAACACCAGAGCGGACGAAAGCGGCCAATGGAACAGCCGGACGAGGCCGAAGGCGACCACGGCCATGGCGACGAGCGTTCCGAGGATCGAAAAGGTCAGGATCGGCGGCAATTCGTCGCGCAGGCTCGGCCAGCGCAGGGCCAGCGCGGCTTCGAACAGCAGCGGCGGCAGGATCAGGTCGAGAATGAGTTCCGAGGTGAGGGTGGGGCCGACATCAATCCGGAAAAACGCGAGCAGGCCGCCGACGACGACAAGGCCGATCGTATAGGGCAGCAGCAGCCGCCGCGCGACGATCGCGACCAGCATGGCGATCGAAAGAATCCAGAGAATGTCTTGCAGGCTCTCGCTCATTTCTATTTCTTTGTTTGCGTCGATCGCGACAAGTCGCGATCGACGATTTCCTCGCATAAGCTCGGCGTCACAGTCGTTCCTAGCCGGTTTTCGGATCGAAAACCGGCCTCAATCGAGCGTCTGCCTGAACCGCAGCACGGCCACGACCATGGCCGCCAGGGTAAAGGCGGCGAGCGCGCCGGCGTCGGCGGCGAGATCGGAAAAACCCGCCCCTTTCAGCATCACCCCGCGCACGATGCGCAGATAATGGGTCAGCGGCAGGATCGAGCCGACATTCTGCGCCCAGACCGGCATGCCGCGGAACGGGAACATGAAGCCCGACAGCAGAATGCTCGGCAGGAAGAAGAAGAAGCTCATCTGCATGGCCTGGAGCTGATTCTTGGCGATGGTCGAGAAAGTATAGCCGACCGAGAGATTGGCCACGATGAAAAGCATGGTCAGGACGACGAAAGTCCCGAGATTGCCGACCACCGGCACGTCGAAGATGAAGCGCGCGGCGGTCGCGATCAGGGTCATCTGGAAGAAGCCGACCATTGCATAAGGCAGGATCTTGCCGAGCATGATCTCGACCGGATTGATCGGCATGGCGAGCAGGGATTCCATGGTGTTGCGCTCGATCTCGCGGGTGACCGAAAGCGCGGTGAAGATCAGCATGGTGAGGGTCAGGATGGTGCCGACGAGGCCCGGCACAATGTTCAGCCTGGTTTCGCCTGCCGGATTATAGCGCTTTTGCAGGCGCACCTCGTAGGGCGCCGGCTTCGCCGACAGATTTTGCAGCGGCCCCAGCAATTCGCGGTTGAAAACCTGCGCCGCCATGCCGGTCAAGGCGATCGAGGCGCCGTTGACGGCGGTGGGGTCGGCGGCGTCGGCGACGACCAGAATGGCCGGATTTTCGCCGCGCGCCAGATCGCGGGCGAAATTCTGCGGGATTTCGACGGCGAAATTCACCGCGCCGGACAGGATCAGCGGGTCGATCTGGCTTGGGCCGGAAAGCGAATAGATGATGTCGAAATAATCGGTTTCCTTCAGCGAGGCGATGAACAGCCGCGAATAAGCGCTGTGGTCGTTGTCGAGCACGGCGGTGGGCAAGTGCTTGGGGTCGGAATTGATGGCGAAGCCGAACAGGATCAGCTGCATGACCGGGATCATGATCATGGTCGCGAAAGTCAGCCGGTCGCGGCGCAGCTGGATCAATTCCTTGATGAACACGGCGTAAAGCCGCTCCAGCGACGCGCGAAAACGCGCAACGCCTTGGAATCCCGCTCCTTCGCGGGGAGGGCGGCCGGGCAGGGTCGCGCTCATGGGTAATTGCTCCGCGCCCGGCTCATCAGGTCGATGAACACATCCTCGAGATTGGGCGCGTCGCGCGTCCAGACGATTCCCGGCGCCGCGAAGTCGCTGGCGACGCGGTCGAGCGCGGCGGCGTCGCGGCTGGCGACATGGAGCTTGGCGCCGAAGGGCGCGACCATGTCCACGCCGGGGGTCTGTTTCAAGGTCTCGGCAAGGCCGCCGAGATCGGCGCCGGAGACGACATAAGTGGAGAGATGCGATTGCGCGATGATTTCGGCGGTCGTCCCCTGCGCCAGCAGATGGCCATAGGCGATATAGGCGATCTCATGGCAGCGTTCGGCCTCGTCCATGTAATGGGTCGAGACCAGCACGGTCAGGCCTTCGTGGACCAGCTGGTGGATCTCGTCCCAGAAATCGCGCCGCGCCTTGGGATCGACGCCGGCGGTCGGCTCGTCGAGCAGCAGCAGTTGCGGGCGCGGCATGATGCAGGCGCCGAGCGCCAGGCGCTGCTTCCAGCCGCCGGACAATTCGCCGGCGAGCTGGTCGGCGCGGCCGGCCAGGCCAAGCTGGTCGATCGCCTCGCGCGCCCGCGCCGCCGGGTCGTCGAGCCCGTAGATGCGGCCGATGAATTCGAGATTCTCGCGGATGGTGAGGTCGGAATAAAGCGAGAAGGCCTGGGTCATGTAGCCGGTGCGGCGCTTGATCTCGGTCTGCTGGGTGAGAATGTCGAAGCCGAGGCACCGGCCCTTGCCCTTGTCCGGGGTCAGCAGCCCGCACAACATGCGGATGGTGGTGGTCTTGCCGCTGGTGTATTCGAAGGATTCGCCGGGCTTGAGCACCGGCTCTTCGCCGACCACGCCGGGGCCTTTAACCTCCTGCAGCCGTCCCAGCGCGTCGGTGATGCGCCAGTGCCGCGTCTTGAGTTGCACGGTTTCACCGCCGAGATTGGTGATGTCGATGGTATAGGCCCAGAAGTAGTAGCCGTTGCTCGGCGACGAGCGCTCCGAAACAAAGCGGGGCGTTACTGTGACCTCGATCTTGCGGGTGACAGCGCGGTACATCTATATGCCGTACAATTGGCGTAGTCGGGATGACATGTCCCGCGAGTATGGCCGAAAGGCCGTCTGAAAGAAAAGCCGTTCATGGCTGCCTTGGCCCCGGTATCGATCGAACGCGACCTGCGGCTTGACTTGTTCCGGGGGCTCGCCCTCTGGCTGATCTTTCTCGACCACATCCCGTCCAATGCGGTGAGCTGGATCACCATCCGCAATTACGGCTTTTCCGACGCCACCGAAATCTTTGTCTTCATTTCCGGCTATACCGCGGCCTTCGTCTACGGCCGCGCCATGGACCAGCACGGCTTCGTTGTATCCGGCGCGCGCGTGCTCAAGCGCGCCTGGCAGATCTACATCGCGCATGTGTTCCTGTTCGCGATCTATCTCGCCGAGATCGCCTATGTCGCGCATTCCTTCGACAATCCGCTCTACACCGAAGAAATGGGCGTGCTCGATTTCCTGAAAGAGCCGGACGTCACCATCGTTCAGGCGCTGCTGCTCAAGTTCAAGCCGGTCAACATGGACGTGCTGCCGCTCTATATCGTGCTGCTCGCCTGGTTCCCGCCGATCCTGTGGCTGCTGCGGCGCGCGCCATCGACCGCACTGATCGCCTCGGCGGCATTCTATTCGCTCACCTGGTGGTTCGAATGGAACATTCCGGCCTATCCGAAGGGCGTCTGGGTGTTCAATCCGTTTGCCTGGCAGCTGCTGTTCGTGTTCGGCGCCTGGTGCGCGCTCGGCGGCGCGCAGCGGCTGTCGCGCTGGATCGATTCCCCGGTCGTCATCACGCTGGCGGCGTTTTATCTCGCCTTCGCGCTCTTCATCACCATGGGTTGGTATTTCCCGCGGCTGGCGGCGCTGGTGCCTAAAGTCGTCAACGACGTCATCTATCCGATAGACAAGACCAATCTCGACGTACTGCGCATTTTGCATTTCTTGTCGCTGGCCGTGATCACGGTCTGGTTTGTGCCGCGCGACTGGGCGGCGCTGCGGTCGCCGGTCTGTTGGCCTGCGATCGTGTGCGGACAGCATTCATTGGAGATCTTCTGTCTCGGCGTGTTTCTGTCTTTCGCCGGACACTTCGTGTTCACCGAAATATCCAACGGGCTGCCGGTGCAGATCGCGGTCAGCCTTGCCGGCATTGCCATCATGGTTGGCGCGGCGGCCCTGACTTCGTGGTATAAGCGGGTCGAGCGACGGGGTCCGGGACCGCGTCCGCCGGCGGCCACGCCGGGCTACGCGGGGGGCGCAGAATGAAACGCCTGCCATTGCTGCTGGCATTGCTGCTGCTGGCCGGTACGGCCACGGCAGAGCAGCCGGCCGAATGCTTGATTGCCCAACATCAGATTGAGCAAACTTTTCCGCTGCACCACGTCATGGCTGCGATCGCGGCAAAGAAATTCGACGTGCTGGTGGTCGGCGCCGGTTCGTCCATCCTGCCGGGGCCGAATGGTGCCAAGGCCTCCTATCCCGCGCGTCTGCAAAAAGCGCTGACGGAATTGCTGCCGGGCGTGACCGTGACGGTCGCGACCGACGTCAAAGCGAAACGAACCGCCGTCGAGATGGTCAAATCGCTCGCCAAGCCGCTCTCCGACGCCAAGCCGGCATTGATGGTCTGGCAGACCGGAACGGTCGATGCCATGCAGGCGGTGGACGCAGATCAATTCAACCAGGCGCTGGATCAGGGTATCAATATTGCCCGTTCCGCAGGCGCTGACGTTATCTTGGTCAACGCCCAGTACAGCCCGCGAACGGAATTGATGATCGCGTTGACGACTTATGCCGACAATATGCGTTGGGTTGCACTGCAACATGAAGCGCCGCTGTTCGACCGCTTCGAGATCATGAAATTATGGGCCGACCTTGGTACATTCGACTTGACCGGTGCGGCCAACAAGCTTGATATCGCTGCAAGAGTTCATAATTGCGTCGGGTGGCTGCTGGCGGACCTCGTTACCGTGTCGGCCAAGCAGGGCGGTTCTCCGACCGAGGGCCGTTAAGCCGGGGGCTGGAAACTAACGTGCAACACTATTTCTCTGTTCGCGCGGCAAAGCACATCGCCGCCGCCGCGCTCGTCGCAACCGTCACTCTGCCGATCGCCGCGCGCGCCGAGCAGCCGCGCTGCGATGCGCAGCGCGATCTCGTACGCTTCGCCGTTCCGCTGGCGCACGTGGGACATAAATTGTCGACCGGCCAGCCGATCACCATCGTCGCCATCGGCTCCTCGTCGACCGCGGGCGCCGGCGCAAGCTCGCCGGCCGCGACCTATCCGAGCCGGCTGCAGGTCGAGCTCACGCAGCGTTTCCCCGGTCACGCAATCACCGTGATCAACCGCGGCGTCGGCGGCGAAGAAGTCCCCGACATGCTCAAGCGTTTCGACCAAGGCGTGATCGCCGCCAAGCCCGATCTGGTCATTTGGCAGCTCGGCACCAATTCGGTCATCCGCGATCACGCAGTCACCGATCATGGCGCTCTCATCCGCCAGGGCATCGGCAAGATTCGCGCGACCGGCGCCGATATTGTGCTGCTCGATCCGCAATTCGCACCGAAGGTGATCGCCAAGTCGGAAGCCGCCCGCATGGTCGAGCTGATCGCCGTGACCGCCAAGCAGGAAGATATCGATCTCTATCCGCGCTTCGACGTGATGCGGCGTTGGCACGATGAAAATCACATGGACTTCACGGCGTTCGTGTCGCCCGACGGGCTGCACATGAACGACTGGAGCTACGCCTGCCTGGCCAAGAGCCTCGGCGTCGCGATTGCCGAAGCCGCGCAGCGGCCGGTCTTGTCGGCCTCCATGCACGCCTTCGCCGACTAAACGGCATCCAGCGCCGTCAGCAGATCCTCGATCACGTCGTCCGGGTGCTCGAGCCCGGCCGAGAACCGCACCAACCCGTCGCCAATGCCGAGCTCGGCGCGTTGCGCGGGCGTCAGTCTTTGATGCGTTGTCGTGGTCGGATGCGTGATCAGGCTCTTGGCGTCGCCGAGATTGTTGGTGATGCCGATGAGCGTGAGCGCATTGAGGAAGCGGAACGCGCCGTCCTTGCCGCCTTTCACCTCGAAGGTGCACAGCGTCGAGCCTGCCTTCATCTGCTTGGCGATCACGGCGGCCTGCGGATGGTCGCTGCGTCCGGGATAGATCAGCCGGCTGATCTTCCTATGGCCGGCGAGCGCATTGGCGACGGCACCCGCGGTGTCGGTCTGCCGCTGCACGCGCACCGACAAAGTCTCCAGTCCTTTCAGCAGCACCCAGGCATTGAACGGCGACAATGACGGCCCAGTCTGCCGGATCACCTGGTGCACATGGTCCATGATGAATTTTTCGGAAGCCAGGATGACGCCGCCGAGCACGCGGCCCTGGCCGTCGATATGCTTGGTCGCCGAATAGACCACGCAATCGGCGCCGAGCTCTAACGGATGCTGAAACAGCGGCGTGGCGAAGACGTTGTCGACCACCAGCTGGGCGCCTGCGTTATGCGCGATGTCGGCAACCGCGGCGATGTCGATGACTTCCAGCGTCGGATTGGTCGGCGATTCCAGAAAGAACGCCTTGGTGTTCTTCTGCACCGCCTTCTTCCACGCATCGAGGTCCGTGCCGTTGACCAGCGTCGAAGTGACGCCGAAGCGCGGCAGCCATTCCTCGATCACCCAGCGGCAGGAGCCGAACAGCGCCTTGGCGGCGACGACATGATCGCCAGCGCGCACCATGCCCATGAGCGCGGTGGTCACCGCCGCCATGCCGGTCGCGGTCGCGCGCGCGGCTTCGGCGCCTTCGAGCGCGGCCATGCGCTGCTCGAACATGGATATGGTCGGATTGGAATAGCGCGAATAGACGTAGCCCGGCTTCTTGCCGGAGAAGCGCGCCTCGCATTCCTCGGCGCTCGGGTAGACGTACCCTTGCGTCAGGAATAGCGCTTCGGAGGTCTCGCCGAATTGCGAACGCAGCGTTCCGGCATGAACCAGACGGGTTTCGGGGCGGTAGGTCTTTTTGCTCGACTTGGACGCGGGCATGACGGCCTCCTTTACGTTGCATGGTCTAAAAACGCCATTTTTGGGGCCAAATTTCGGGACCTTGCGCTGGCCAACAAAAAACCGGCCGGAGAAATCTCTCGGCCGGGCTCACGCGTCCCCGGCCTTTTAGCGA
>CAVSEY010000009.1:0-82575 GCA_963727035.1 uncultured Pseudomonadota bacterium
GAAGGTAAGTCATGGCGAGCAGGCTAGCCGGTTGTGGCTTTTGACCGCAGGCTCGGAATTTACTCATTCAAGGCGTGAGCGCTTCGTCCAACCGGCCCGCGCATTCGGCGGCGAGCAGAGCTTCAACCGGTCCGCCGCTCGGGGAAAGCCATTTCACTTCCCCAATTTGGTCTCTTTTCATGCGCAGAAACCATGTTTCCTTGACTGCCTTGCCAGATCGTTCCGCGGACGCTCCGGCATGGATCAAGCGCCGGGATTGTGGTAAGGAGATCAAGTAAGGAATGAATATGCCGCATCTTTGGTTGGCCCGCTTCACGCTTTGGATCATGGCGGCGCTCGTCGCAGTCGTGATGGCGTTTGGCCCGACCGCCGCTGCGGCTCATCCCGGCCATGAGCATCACCACCATGCCGCGAGTGCTGCCTCCCCTGTTCTCCGGCATTCTTCAAGGACGCGACCGCAACCGTTTCGGGGGCGTCGTTGAAGGCGACGGCGACCTCCACGCTGACGGCTGCTGCGATGATTGCTTCGCCTGCGGAGCAAGATCAGGATGAGCATAGTGGCTGCGGCGGCGTATGCTGTTCCGGTTCTGGCTGCTGCTCTTCCGCCTGTTTGACCGCCCCTGTGCGTATGGTTCCGATTTCCGTCGGCTTGGCGGTTCGTCAGCCCACGCCGCAAGGCCGCGCGCCCGATGGCGTCGATCCCGTCTCGCTCCTGCGGCCGCCAAGACTTTTCGCCTGAACGCTCGTCGCCGGCGCGCGCCTGCCTTGGCAGGTCATGACGCCGTCTGTTGTTCCGGTCAAAGGTCTCACCTCGATGTCTTTCCGCTTTGCCGCCCTTGCGACGGCCCTTATGAGCGCGCTCGCCTTCTCGACGCCATCGTTCGCCCATGAGGGGCACGATCACGACTCCGCTCGCCGGCCATCGCCCATGCGTCTCCGCGCGCCGAAGCGCAATCTGCGGCTTTCGAACTCGTCGCCATACCAAAAGGCGGCGAACTGGAAATCTGGCTCGACCGTTTCGACACAAACGCGCCGGTCGAGGGCGCATCCATCACCATCGAGACGCCGGCCGGCTCGATAGAGGCGGCGTCGAAGGGCCCGGGCCTTTATAGCGCTCCAGCGCCCTGGGCCGCGAAGCCCGGTCGCATCGACCTGATCTTCACGGTGACGGCCGGAACCGACATGGACGTCCTGTCGACCAGCCTGACCGTTCCCGACCCCAAGGCTGACGCCAGGCCGGCGGCGGGCGCCGCGCCTTCGGCGGACATTGGCAAGATTTCTCCCTGGATCGCTGCGCTCGCCCTGATGGGGGGCGCCGCTGTGCCAATCCTGCTGCGGAGCCGGCGTCGCCTCTGGGCGCCGATGCTGGGCCTCGGGCTGATTGCCGTGTTCGGCGCCGCATCGCTTTTCGCCCACGAGGGCCACGATGACGCCGCCGCCCCTCTGCCGGTCTCCAGCGACCGGCCTGGCGTCACAGCGGATGGCCTGATCTTTGTGCCAAAACCGAGCCAGCGCATCCTCGCGGTGCGGACGCAATTCAGCGAAAACAGCTCCCATAGCCGATCGATCGAACTGCCGGGCCGCGTCGTTCCCGATCCCAACGCCAGCGGCATCGTCACGGCCGCGACAGCAGGTCGGCTGTCCGCGCCGCAGGGCGGCTTCCCGCGCCTTGGCCAGCGCGTGAAGAAGGGCGACATCCTGGCCTATGCCGCCGTGCCTTTCCTCGCCATCGACCGGTCGACCATGCATCAGGTGGCGGGCGATCTCGACGAGCAGATATCGATCGTCGAACGTCGGTTCGCGCGCCAGGAATTGCTGAGTAAAACCCAGGCAGTCGCCCAGGCGACGCTGGAAGACACGCGCATGGAGCTGGAAGGACTGCGCCGGCGTCGCGTCGACGTGGACAAAGCCCAGCGCGAACCAGAAGCGCTCGTCGCCCCCGTCGACGGCGTGATCGCATCCGCGAATGCCGCCGCTGGCCAGATCGCCGATCCCAATAGCATCATTTTCCAGATCGTCGACCCGGCGAGGCTCTGGGTCGAGGCCACGGCCTTCGAGCCGAAGGACTTGAGCCGCAGGGGCTCCGCGCGGATGGCCGAAGGCAAGTCCTTCGCGCTCGATTACGTCGGCTCCGGCCTCGCCGACCGCAATCAGGCGATTCCCGTCGATTTCGCAGTGCATTCCGATTCAGCGGATCTGCGCCTCGGCCAGTTCGTGACCGTCTTGGCCACGACGAACGCGACGAAAACCGGCATCGCCGTTCCCCGCGCCAGCGTCATCCGGCGCAGCAATGGACAAAGCGTCGTTTTCGAGCATGTGACAGCCGAGCTTTTCGCCGCACGCGAAGTCCGCGTCGAGCCGCTCGATGGCGACACCATGCTGGTGGTCGCCGGCCTCGATCCGGGCAAGCGCGTGGTCACGCAGGCGGCCTCCCTCATCGATCAGGTGAGGTAAGCGTCATGTTCACCTTCCTTGTCTCGCGATCCCTGCGCAACCGCCTGCTGGTGCTGGCGCTCGCCGCCGTGCTGCTCGTCTATGGCGCCTCCACCCTGACGCGGCTCCCAGTCGACGTGCTGCCGGATTTGAACCGTCCGACCGTCACCATCATGACCGAGGCGGAGGGGCTCGCTCCGCCCGAAGTCGAGCAGCTTGTCACCTTCGTCATCGAGACCCAGATGAACGGCGTGCCCGGCGTCACGCGCGTTCGCTCGGTCTCCGGCGTCGGACTGTCGATCGTCTATGTCGAATTTGAATGGAAGAGCGACATTTTCCGTGATCGCCAGCAGATCGCCGAGCGCCTTGCTCTCGTGCGCGACCAACTGCCGCCGAACGTCACGCCGCAGATGGGGCCGGTCAATTCGATCATGGGCCAGATCGTCCTTCTCGCCATGACGGCTCCGGAAGGCGTCTCGCCCATGGAGGTCCGCGAAACCGCGGATTTCGTGGTGCGGCCCCGCTTGCTCGCCATTCCCGGCGTCGCCCAGGTCATTCCGATGGGCGGCGAAGTTCGGCAGTTTCGGGTTTCGCCCAATCTCGCCGCCCTGCGAATGCTCGGAATCACGCTCGACCAGCTCGACAAGGCGCTCGCGCAATTTGGCGTCAACACCGGCGGCGGCTTTTCCGACCAGCATGCGAGCGAGTATCTGATCCGCAATCTGGCGCGCACGCTGCGGCTCGAAGATTTATCCGACCTTGTCGTCGCGACGCCTGACGGCAAGCCGGTGCGGCTCAAGCAGGTGGCGGAGGTCTCGTTCGCCGCCAAGCCGAAGCGCGGCGACGCCGGCTATATGGGCAAGCCCGCCGTCATCGTCTCGATCGAGAAACAGCCCGACATCGACACGATCAAGCTGACGAAGGACATCGAGATCGCGCTCAAGGAACTCGGCCCGTCGCTGCCTGACGGAATCAGGGCCGACCAGATCCTGTTCCGCCAGGCCAATTTCATCGAAACGTCAGTGAAGAACGTCGAGCATGTGCTGATGGAGGCCGTGGTGGTCGTGGCGGTCGTCCTGTTCGCCTTCATGCTGAACTGGCGCACCACAGCGATTTCCCTGACCGCCATTCCCCTGTCGATCCTTGTCGCCGCCATTGCTTTCCACTGGCTGGGGCTGTCGATCAACACCATGACGCTCGGCGGCCTCGCCATCGCCATTGGCGAACTCGTCGATGACGCCGTGGTGGACGTCGAGAATATCTTTCGGCGTCTTCGTGAGAACCGGCAGGCCGGCAGCCCGAGGCGCGTCTTCGACGTCATCGTGGCGGCGAGCCAGGAGGTGCGGTCCGGCATCGTCTATGCGACGGCGATCATCGTCCTGGTTTTCGTGCCGCTTTTCGCATTGTCAGGCATTGAGGGACGGCTGTTCGCGCCGCTTGGGCAGGCCTACATCATCTCGATCCTCGCCAGCCTCATGGTCTCGATCACAGTCACCCCGGTTCTGTCTTTCTACCTTCTGCCCGGTCTGAAGCGGCTCGACGAGCATGAAGGGTGGCTCGTCCGACAGCTCAAGGCAGCTTATGCACAAGGGCTCGATCATGGGCTCAATCACGCGCCGATCCTAGTGGCTCTGGCGGCGCTTGGCGCAATCGGGGCAGGCTTTGCGGCATTCAGCTTGCCGCGCGCTTTCCTGCCTCCTTTCAATGAGGGAACGCTGACGATCAACGCCACCTTTGCGCCGGGTATTTCCCTGGCGGAATCCAATCGCGTCGGCCTGGTCGCCGAGCAATTGCTGTTGCAGGTTCCCGAGGTCAAATCTGTCGGGCGGCGCACCGGTCGCGCCGAACTCGACGAACATGCCGAGGGCGTCCATTCCTCGGAGATCGAGGTCGATTTGGAGCCGTCAAAGCGGAACAAAGCCCAGGTCCTGGCGGATATCCGCGAAAAGCTCGGCGTCCTGCCGGTAGCGATCAACATCGGCCAGCCGATCTCGCACCGCCTCGACCACATGCTGTCGGGCGTTCGCGCCCAGATCGCGTTGAAAATCTTCGGCGACGATCTCGACGGGCTCACCCGCATCGGCGAGGATCTTCGCCAAAAGCTTGCCCCCATTCCTGGCCTCGTCGATCTCCAGGTCGAGCGGCAGGTTCGCGTCCCGCAGCTCGAAATCGCCGTCGATTACCAGCGGGCGGCGCTTTACGGCGTGCAGCCCGCCGGCATCGTCGATCAGCTGCGGCGCCTGTCGAACGGCAAGCTTTTGTCGCGGGTCGTCGACGGGGTGCGCCGTTTCGATATCGTCGAGCGGCTCGACGACCGGCTGCGCACGACCCAGGCGCTCGGCGACATGTTGGTCGAGACGCCTTACGGCTGGGTTCCGGCGCGCCAGATCGCCGATGTGCGCGAGACCGACGGGCCCAACCAGATCCAGCGCGAGAACGGCAAGAGGCGCATTGTCGTCTTCGCCAATGCCGCGCCGGGCGCCGACATGGGCCGCATCATCGCCGATATCCGAGACAGGCTGGCGGAAGCGAAATTGCCGCAAGGCTATTTCACCAGCCTTGAGGGCGCATTCCAGGCGCAGGAGGAGGCGAGCCGCACTATCGGCCTGCTGTCCCTGATTTCGCTCGGCGTCGTCTTCGCGCTGCTTTATTCGCGCTATCGCTCGGCGACCTTCGCCGCGATCATCATGGGCGGCGTTCCGCTCGCCCTGATCGGCAGCGTCGCGGCGCTCGCCATCGCCGGCCAGCCCCTGTCCGTCGCCTCGATGATCGGCTTCATCACCCTGACCGGCATTGCTTCGCGAAACGGCATCCTGAAGATCAGCCACATGCTGAATCTCGGCTTGCACGAAGGCGTCGCCTTCGGCCGGGCGCTGGCGATCCGCGGCTCGCTGGAGCGCATGACGCCGGTTCTCATGACGGCGCTGTCAGCCGGCGTGGCGCTGGCGCCGCTGATGTTCGACGCGCAGGCGCCGGGCAAGGAAATCCTGCATCCGGTCGCTATCACGATCTTCGGCGGCCTACTCAGCGCCACCGCGCTCGACGCCTTCGTGACGCCGGCGCTCGTCCTGCTGTTCGGGCGCAAGTCCTTCGAGCGACTCGTCAACGACCATCAGGAAAAATCATTGGTCCAGCCCGCTGCGGCCGCCTTCGAACCCGCGACTTTCTAGCTTGACAGGAGAAACCTCATGAAATTGAAGACTTTCGCTTTCGCCGCCGCCCTTTTTGGCGCGCCTTCGCTGGCCTTCGCCCATGCGGCCAAGATCGGCGAGCATGGCGGCCAGCAAACCGACGCAAACATCTTCCATGTCGAGGTTGTGGTCAAAGACACGAAGCTCGAAGTCTATCTGCACGACCATTCGTCCAGGCCCGTCGCGTCGGCCGGATTTAAAGGCGTCGCCATTTTCAAGGACGCCGGCGGCAAGCCCGTGCGCATTCCACTAGAACCGGCTGAAAACAATGAACTGACGGGCGTTTCACCGTCGCCGCTTCCGGCGCAGATCGAGGGCGCCGTTCAGATAACGACGCGGATCGGAGGCGTCGTCCAGGGCAAATTTACACCTCACGATCATGAACACGAGGTTGAACATCAGCATGACCATTAGGGCTCTCAGCCGCCTGACGGCTTGCAAGATGCCGCTTGCCAAGTCGCTAGCAGACCAGGAACGCCTTTTCCGTATAATTTCCGTATGCGGCGGAAGCCGGAAGCGAAACAGCAACTAACTTATTGATTTTACTGGCGCTCCCTAGGGGACTCGAACCCCTGTTTTCGCCGTGAGAGGGCGACGTCCTGGACCGCTAGACGAAGGGAGCTGTAGCGGAATTCGTTCTATATCGGGGCGCGGCCGTCGCCGCAAGCCTTTCCCGCCGACAAGTTTGCGCGCCCGTTCGGCGTCAGCAGGCCATGCAGCAACAGGTCGACATGGCAGGCGATATAGGCCTCTTCGTCCAGGGCGAGGCTGGCGCCGAAAATCAGGCGCATCAGGCTCAGGAAAACCGAGGGCGCGACCGCGATCTCCGCGCCGTGGGCGACGATTTCCGGTCGAAAATCCCCGCTCGCGGCGCCGGCGGCGAGCAGATCCGAGACCATGCCCATGGCCGGCGCGAAAAAATCGCGGCGATGGCGCTCGACCAGTTGCGGAAAATTCCTGCCGTCCGAAACCATGAGCCCGATCAGGGCGCGGCCATAACGATCCTGGGCGCAGCGGCTGTAGATATACACAAGGAAGGCGCGCAATTTTTCCGCGCTGCCGCCTTCGGCCGAGGCAAGCATGGCGCCGGCGTCGGCCAGCATGTTGTGGGAATAATGGGAGACAGTCTCCTCGAAAAGGCGCTCTTTCGTCTCGAAATAGCAATAGATCGCGCCCTTGGTCACGCCGGCGCGCGCCGCGACATCTTCCATCCGCGTCGCAGCGAAGCCGCGCGCGGCGAAAGCGTCGAAAGCCGCCTCGAGAATTTCGCCCGGCCGCTCGGCCTTGCGGCGCGCCCGCGCTTTCATGGCCCCGCTCCCCCGACTTTTGGACTTATTGACTTCCCAGTCAGTCAATAATATCTCTCTCGCCGAGAATAAAGCTCAAAATTTCCGTCGGGCCGGAAGGAGCCCTCATGCCGGCCAGACCGCGTGTCATTTCCTCCTTGCTGACGGCTCTCGCGCTCGCCGCTTGCGGCAAGGACGCCCCTCGCGCGCAGCGCCCGCCTTTTGCGGTGGTGACGCAGAAGGCGGAGCCGCAATCCTATGAAAGCCTGGTCACCTTGACCGGAACCGTGCGCGCGCAGGTGCAAAGCGATTTGTCCTTCCGCATCAGCGGACGCGTGATCGAGCGCAACGCCGATGTCGGCCAGCATGTGGCGGCCGACGACATGCTCGCCCGGCTCGACCCCACCGAGCAGCAGGCCGACCTCAAGGCGGCTCAAGCCGGGCTGGCCGGCGCCCAGGCGACGATGCGCCAGGCCGACGCCGCCTTCGCCCGCCAGAAAACCCTGCTCGCCAATGGCTACGCCACCCAGGCGGCTTACGACCTTGCCCAGCGCGCCCAGCGCACGGCGGCCGGCTCGCTCGACGCCGCCCAGGCGCAGGTCGCCATGGCCAAGGATTCCCTGTCCTATACCGAGCTGCGCGCCGGTCATCCGGGCATGATCACCGCGCGCAACATCGAGGTGGGGCAGGTGGCGCAGGCGGCGCAAACGGCTTTCACCCTGGCGCAGGACGGACCGCGCGACGCGGTTTTCGCCCTCTATGAATCCGCCTTCACCCGAAAGCTCAGTTCGCCCGTCATCGCGCTCGCTCCGGTCAGCGATCCTTCGGTGAAAACCACGGGCAGGGTGCGCGAGGTTTCGCCCGTGGTGGACATGAAGACGGGAACGGTGCAGGTCAAGGTCCAGATCGATCCGAACGGTCCTGTTCTGCCGCTCGGCGCGGCGGTGACCGGCAGCGGCCGGCTGCGACTCGACAATGTCTTCGTGCTGCCCTGGACCGCCCTGAGCGCCAGCGACGGCAAGCCGGCGCTGTGGGTGGTCGATCCCGCCGACCACGTCGTCCATTTGCGCCCGGTGCAGATCGCGATCTACGCCAAGGAGCAGATCGTCCTTGGCGATGGGCTCAAGGCGGGGGAAAACGTCGTGGTCGAGGGCGGAAAATTCCTGCGCGAGGGGCAGATTGTCGCGCCGCGCGAGGAGGGCGCGCCATGAAACGTCGGATTCGCCCTGGGGCTGTTCTGACGCTGGCCATGGTCGCGGCGCTCACCGGCTGCAAGAAGGAGCAGGCGGCGCCGGCGCCGCCGCGTCCCGCCTTCACCATGCTGGTCGAGCCCAGCGCCGCCCTGGACATGGTTTTCTCCGGCACGGTTCAGCCGCAGGTGCAGACGCCGGTCGGTTTCCGCGTGATCGGCCGCATGATATCCCGCCCGGTCAACGCCGGCGACCGGGTGGAAAAGGGCGAGACTCTCGCCGCGATCGATCCTGTGGCGCTGGAAATGGCGACGCGCACCGCCGCAGCCAATCTCGCCAGCGCCCGCGCCCAGTTCGACAACGCCGCCTCGACGGAGACTCGCCAGGCCGCGCTGCTCGAGAAAAAGACCACCTCGCAGGCCGCCTTCGACAATGCCGAGCAGGAGCGCGCGGCGGCGCAGGCCAATATGGAGCAGGCCGAAGCCAATCTCGCCAAGGCCAGGGAGCAGTTCTCCTATGCGGTGCTGAAGGCCGATTATTCCGGGATCGTCACCGCGACCTACGCCGAGGTCGGCCAGACCGTTTCTCCCGGCCAGCCGATCCTGGCGATCGCCGAGCCGACCCGGCGCGACGCGGTGATCGACGCGCCCGAGAAAATCATTGACGACCTGCGGGTCGGCCAGGATTTCGACATCGCCCTTCAGATCGACCCGACGCGAAAGGTCGTCGGGACCGTGCGCGAAATCGCGCCGGAATCCGACGCCGTGACGCGGACCCGGAGGGTGAAGATCGCCCTGGACAATCCGCCCGATTCCCTGCGCATCGGCGCCACGATTTTCGCGCGTCCCACGACGGGGACGAACGCCAAGATCCGCATTCCCGACTCTTCCGTGCTGCGCGACGGCGACCGGACGCAGGTCTTCGTGGTCGATCCGGCGAACTCGCGCGTCGCCCTGCGCGACGTCGACATCGCGCCCGATCGCACGCCTAAGCGCTGGATCGTGCGCGGCGGGCTCAAGACCGGCGAGCGCATCGTCACCGCCGGCGTCCATCGCCTCAAGCCGGGCGAACAGGTGAGAATTTACGGGAGCCAAGCGCCGTGAGCCGGTTCAATCTTTCCGATTGGGCGCTCGATCGCCGCTCGCTCGTCTGGTATTTCATGATCGTCTTCCTGCTGGCGGGCGTCTTTTCCTATGTCAGGCTCGGCCGCGAGGAAGACCCGAACTTCACCATCAAGACCATGGTGATCCAGGCCAACTGGCCCGGCGCCACCGCGCAGGAGACGACGCTTCAGGTCACCGAGCGCATCGAGCGCAAGCTCGAAGAGCTGGAATTGCTCGATTACACCAAGTCGATCACCACCGCCGGCCAGACCACCGTCTTCGTCAATCTGCTGCCGACCACCAAGGCCCGCGACGTGCAGCCGACCTGGGTGCGCGTGCGCAACATGATCGCGGACATCAAGGGCCAGTTTCCCTCCGGCGTGCAGGGGCCTTTCTTCAACGATCGTTTCGGCGACGTTTTCGGCAATATCTACGCCTTCACCGGCGACGGCCTGACCTTGCGGCAATTGCGCGATCAGGTCGAATTCGCGCGCTCGCAAATCCTCACCACGCCCAATGTCGGCCGCGTCGATCTCATCGGCGAGCAGGACGAGGCGATCTATCTCGAATTTTCGACCCGGCAACTGGCGGCGCTCGGCCTCGATCTGCAATCGGTGATCAACACGCTCGCGGCGCAGAACGCGGTGACGCCCTCGGGCTTCGTGCAGGCGGGGCCGGAGCGGATCGCCATTCGCGTCAGCGGCGGGTTCTCTTCCGAGGATTCCCTGCGCGCGATCAACCTGCGCGTCAACGACCGCTTCTTTCCGCTGACCGACGTCGCCAGGATCCGGCGCGGCTATGTCGATCCGCCGACCAAGCTCTTTCGCATGCAACGGCCAGCCGGCGATCGGCCTCGCCATCGGCATGAAGCAGGGCGCCAATCTGCTCGAATTCGGCGCGGCGCTCGACAAGAAGATCGCGCTGCTCAAAAGCGAACTGCCGATCGGCGTCGACATCTTCTCGCGTGTCCGATCAGCCGGCGGTGGTGGACGAGGCGGTTTCCGGCTTCGCCCGCGGCCTGTTCGAGGCGATCGTCATCGTGCTCGGCATCAGCTTCATCAGTCTGGGCTGGCGCGCGGGCCTCGTCGTCGCCATCGCCATTCCCCTGGTGCTGGCGATCACCTTCCTGGTCATGCGAATCGACCGACATTTCGCTCCAGCGCATCTCGCTCGGCGCGCTGATCATCGCGCTCGGCCTGCTGGTGGACGACGCCATGATCGCGGTGGAGATGATGGTGGCGCGGCTGGAGGCGGGCGACAACCTGCGCAAGGCGGCGACCTATGTCTATACCAGCACCGCCTTTCCCATGCTCACCGGCACTTTGGTGACGGTCGCCGGCTTCATACCCGTCGGGCTCAACGACAGCGCGGCGGGCGAATTCACCTTCACGCTGTTCGTGGTCATCGCGGTGTCGCTGGTCGTCTCCTGGATCGTCGCGGTGCTGTTCACGCCGCTGCTCGGCGTCGCCTTGCTGCCGGCGACGATGAAAGGCCATCATGAAACCGGCAAATCCTGGTTCGCGCGCAGCTTCGACCGCACTCTCGATTTCTGCATGGCGCATCGCTGGCTCACCATCGGCGCGACGCTCGGCGCCTTCGTTCTGGCCGTGGCCGGCATGGCTTTGGTCCAGCAGCAGTTCTTTCCCAGCTCCGACCGTCCGGAACTGATCGTCGACTGGAACCTGCCCCAGAACGCCTCGATCGAAGACACCAACGACCAGATGGCGCGCTTCGAGCGCGAAATGCTCAGTGAAGAGCCGGACGTCGATCACTGGTCCACCTATGTCGGCGAGGGCGCCCGGCGTTTCGTCCTGTCCTTCGACGTGCAGCCGGCCAATATCGCCTTCGGGCAGATGGTGATCCTGACGAAAAGCATCGCCGCCCGCGACCGCCTGCGCGGGAAATATCATGACTGGCTGCGCAAGACCTTTCCCGGCACGGACGCCTTCGTCCACCTGCTCGACATCGGGCCGCCGGTGGGGCGCCCGGTGCAATATCGCGTCAGCGGCCCGGACCTCGACAAGGTGCGCGACTATGCCCAGGCGCTCGGCAATATCGTGGCCGGGAACCGCCATCTCGGCGACGTGACCTTCGACTGGATGGAGCCGGCGCGCATGGTCCGCGTCAATGTGCTGCAGGACAAGGCCCGCACCCTGGGCGTGTCCTCGCAGGACATCGCCGCGACCATCAACGGCGTGATCAATGGCGTCGACGTCACCCAGGTGCGCGACGACATCTATCTCGTCGACGTCGTCGCGCGGGCGCGCGGCCGGGAGCGCGGGTCGGTCGAGACCTTGCAGAACCTGCAATTGCCGGCGGCCAACGGCCAGTCCGCGCCTTTGGCGGCGGTCGCCAGCTTCAGCTACGGGCTGGAGCAGCCGACGATCTGGCGGCGTTCGCGCCTGCCCACCATCACCATCAAGGTCGCGGTCACCGACGACGTCCAGCCCGCGACGGTGGTGGACGAACTGGCGCCCAAGGTGAAGGCTTTTTCCGCCGCTTTGCCGCAGGAATACAAGGTCGAGGTCGGCGGCGCGGTCGAGGAGAGCGCCAAGGCGCAGGGGCCGATCAACGCCGTCATGCCGCTGATGCTGTTCATCATGGCGACGATCCTGATGATCCAGTTGCAGTCCTTCAGCAAACTGGTCCTCGTCTTCGCCGTCGCGCCGCTCGCGGTGATCGGCGTGGTGATCGCTTTGCTGTCGAGCCATGCGCCGATGGGCTTCGTCGCCACGCTCGGCGTTCTCGCGCTGATCGGCATTCTCATCCGCAATTCGGTGATCCTGATCGTGCAGATCGACACATTGCGAAACGACGGCGTCGCGCCCTGGGATGCGGTGCGCGCGGCGACCCAGCACCGCATGCGGCCGATCATGCTGACCGCCGCCGCCGCGACCCTGGCGCTGATCCCGATCTCGCGCGAGATTTTCTGGGGGCCGATGGCCTATGCGATGATGGGCGGCATTGTCGTCGGCACGGTGCTGACCTTGCTCTTCCTGCCGGCCCTTTATCTCGCCTGGTTCCGCATTCCCGATCCCGAGGCGCCCGCCTCATAATTGTCGTATAGAACGTGTTGTTCGCCGCGCGAACCTGTCTTTCCTCGATCCGCTTGCAAAGTCATGGCTTCGAACACGAAAAAGTCTCCGCCCCAAACCCCGCGCGCGCTTCTCCTGCTTCTCGCGGCTTTCGCCGTCGCGCTCGCGCTTTCCGCGATCGGTCTCGGCATGCTGGCGAAGCAAAATCCGGGCGCGTCTTCGGTTTCGGCCATTGGCGGACCTTTCGCTTTGCAGACCGGCGACGGCAGGATCGTCACCGACCGCGACATGATCGGCGAGCCTTTTCTGGTCTTCTTCGGCTATACCCATTGCCCCGACGTCTGCCCCACCACTCTGGCGCAGCTTACGCAGGTTTTTCAGGCGCTCGGCCCTGACACGAAGCTCAAGGTGCTGTTCATCACCGTCGATCCGGAACGCGACACGCCCAGGCTGATGGCGCAATACGCCGGCAGTTTCGGTCCCAATGTCATCGGCCTTTCCGGCGACCGCGCGGCAATAGACAAGGTGATGAAGGACTATCGCGTCTATGCCCAGAAAGTCCCGGAGAAGAACGGCGCGTACTCGATGGACCATAGCGCACTCATTTATCTGATGGGCCGCGACGGCAAGTTCCTGCACGCCTTCAACCTCCAGCGCCCGCCGGAAGAGGCCGCGGCGGAGCTGAGGCGGCTGTTGTAAGCGTGGCCCGGCCACGAAAAAAGGGCGGCTCTTGCGAAGCCGCCCCAGGAAAGGCCGATTTCTTTTGGCTCGCCTTTTATTGGCTCGGCCCCTTGGCCGCGGCTTGCGCCGCCTCCATCTTCTTCTGCATCTCCGCCTTGACGGCGTCGAGATTGAAGCTCGCGCCGCGCTGCATCGGCGGGTAGTCGATAAAGGTCTGGAGTCTCCTTGCCGATCAGCTGCTGGACGAAGACGAAGCGCCAGAACTGGATACTTGAACCAGTCGAAATATTGCTGCGCGCCGTCCTTGGTGCCGTTGTTCGGCCAGCCGGTGCGCTCGAACGGATCGAGGCGCAGGTTGGTGATGTAGGGCAACGTCCGGACGGGTTTTCTCGCCGAGCCAGCCGTCGGGCTGGTCGATGAAGCGGTATTTGTAGTCGTCGATGCGCACCGCGCCGACCGTGCTTTCGCCGAGATAGAAGATTTCGTGACGCGCGGACGGCCCCTTGCCGGTGATGGCGGCCAGCTGGTTGTATCCGTCCAGATGGTTCTTGTAGGTGCGGTCGCCGATCGTCTTGCCCTTCAGCAATTCCTCGGTGATGTTCGGATCGCCCGCGATGGCCGAGAAGGTCGGCAGCCAGTCGATGCCGGAAAAGATGCCGTTCTGCACCGAATCCGCCGGAACATGGCCCGGCCAGCGCAGCAGCGCCGGGACGCGGAAACCGCCTTCAAGCACGGTGCCTTTCGATTGCGCGAAGGGCGTCTGGCCGCCGTCGGGCCAGGTGAAGACTTCGGTGCCGTTGTCGGTGGTGAAGACGACGATGGTGTTGTCGTCCTCGCCCATGTCCTTGATCTTCTTCATCACCAGCCCGACGTCGTCGTCGAGCTGGGCCATGCCGGCTTCTTCTTCCGACCAGCCGTTTTCCGAATTGCGCATCGCCTCATATTTCGGCGAAAGATGCGTGACGATGTGCATGCGGGTCGGATTGAGCCAGACGAAGAACGGCTTGTTGGCCTTCTTCGCCCTGTCCATGAAGTCGATGGCGAGATCGCGGATCTCGTCGTCCACCGTTTCCATGCGCTTGGGATAAAGCGGGCCGGCGTCCTCGATCTTCTGCTTGCCGATCTTGCCCCAGCGCGGCTGCACGGTCGGGTCGTCGACGTCGGTCGCCCAGCTGTGAACCATATTGCGCGGGCCGACGACGTTCAGCAGGTTCTGCGGATAATTGGGATGCGCCGGGTCTTCCATCGCGTCGAGGTGATACAGGTAGCCGAAGAACTCGTCGAAGCCGTGCACGGTCGGCAGGAACTCGTTGAGGTCGCCGAGATGGTTCTTGCCGAACTGGCCGGTGGCGTAGCCCATCGACTTCAGGATCGTCGCTGTGGTCACCGCCTCGGCCGGCAGGCCGATCTTGGAGCCCGCCTGACCCACCGTGGTCATGCCGGTGCGGATCGGCAACTGGCCGGTGATGAAATTGGCGCGGCCCGCGGTGCAGCTGGCCTCCGCGTAATAATCGGTGAACAACATGCCTTCCTTGGCGATCTTGTCCAGATTGGGCGTCCTGCCCGCCATCATGCCGCGATGATAGGCGCCGATGTTCCACATGCCGATGTCGTCGCCCATGATGACGACGATATTGGGCTTTTTCTCATCGGCTGCAGCAGCCGGCGCGGTGAGCGCCGTAGCCGCCAGAACGGTCATCGCCGCTCCCAGCGCCTTAATTTTTCGAAACAAAATCATTGTTTCCTCCACTTTCCCGAAAATGTCACGGCAATCTGTCGTCTTGTTCATGTACTGCCTGTGTCGGACGTCTGGACCCAGCGCAATGCGCGATCGATCATGCATGGCCTATATGGCGGCGCGCAATCGAAAAGTAGTTTCAAATTTCCGAGAGCGCCGCTGCTTGCGACAGCGCCGTTGCAGTGTCAGGACATGAGAGCGCAAACGCGTGTCCATAACGTGTCGTCGCCGATTTAATTTCGTTGAAGCGGCGCTGTTTTCAGTAAAAGCCGATCGGGAAATATTTCAGGTAAAGCTCGTTCAGTTTGCCGTTGTCGTCGAGTTGCTGGAGCGCCCAGTTCAGCGCCTGGCGCAGGGTCTCGTCCTCGGGTCGCACCCCTATGCCGACGCCTTGGCCGAAAAAATCCGGTTCGAGGAACGGCCCGCCCTGAAAGACGCAGCAATTGCCCGAGCGCGGGTCGTTCATCCAGATCGCGAAGGTCACCGCGTCGCCGAAGGCGAGGTCGATTTTCTTGTCGCGCAGGGCCGACAGCAAAGCGGCGCGGTCTGGAAAGCTTTTGACCGTCGCCGCCGCGAAAAAGCGTTTCAGGAAGGCCTGATGGGCGCTGCCGGCCTCGACGCCGACAGTCATGTTGCGCAGAGCCTCGGGCCGGACATCGAGCCTTCCGGCGCCGGCGAGCGACATGAAGCGCGCCGGGGTCAGGTAATAGGACGCGGTGAAACGCAGGCGCGCCCGCGCCGCGGGAGTTCTCCCCGAGCGAAGCGATCAGCGCGTCGCCGTCCTTTTCCTTCATCGCATCGAGCAGATTGTCCCACCGGCGCGGCTGGATGGTGCAGCTCGCCTTGAGCTCGTCGCAAATCGCCCGCGCCAGATCGACATTGAAGCCCGCGAGCGTCCCGTCGGGAGCCAAAAACTCGAACGGCGGATAATCGTCGGCGGTCAGGAAGCGAATTTGCTTCACCGCGCCGATTGCCGGCGCATCCAGCCGGTTGTGGGGATCGAACAGGCGCGGCAAAAAGATTGAAGAATTTGGCGTCTCGGCCCGCGCGATGCAACCGTCAGGTTGAAAACACGAAAAAAAACAAATACATAGCCAAAAAACGCTGGCCGCGCGCCTGGGTTGGCGGATAAGAATTCTGCGTCTGGCCACGTTCCGTCCCGATGCGCTCATGAGTCCTGGGCCCTTATACCGCGATGGCCGGCGTTTTGCAGCCGAAGTCGCCGATTGGCCGCCTGAAATCGCCTTCCTCGCCGCCGAGGGCGTCGGGGCGGATCTGCTCGACCGCGCGGCGCGCGGCGCCCGCGCCCAGGGCGTCGGCGCCGACGAGGTTCTGATCGCCGAAGGACTCGTCGAGGAGGGTTGCTATTATCGCGCGCTCGCGCGCCGCCTCAACTGCGCCTATGTGGAGCGGGCGGCGGCGCTGGCCCGCGGCTTCGATTATCGCGCCGCCTTGCGCGCCAGCGTCGCCCGCGCCGACCCGCGGCGCGAAAGTTTCGACTGGGTGATGGCCCCGCGCGGCGAGGAAATCCGCAAATTGCTCGCGCTTGGCGCCGGCGGCGCGAGCCGCGTGGCCATTTGCGCGCCAAAAATCTTCTCCGCGCTGGTTCGCGCCGCGGGTCGTCGCGCCCTGTCCGACGACGCCAGTTTCGCCTTGTCGCGCGCCGATTTGCGCCTCAGCGCCAGTGCGCCGCAATTGCGCTGGAGCAACCGCGTGACGGTGCTGTTCGCCCTGATGGTCATGGCCGGCCTTCTGGCGTTGTCGCCGGAACTGCTCGCCTTCACCTCGCTTTTTCTCTCGCTGATGTTCCTCGCCGGAATCTATGTGCGTCTTTGCGCATTGGTCGCGAGCCCTCCGCTGGACGGACCGCCGCCGCGCTTGCGCGCGCGCGACCTGCCGACCTACACCGTCGTCGCGCCGATGTATCGCGAAGCGGGAGTCGCGCGCGCAATTCCTGCGCGCGATCCGGTCGCTCGACTATCCGCCCGCGAAGCTCGACGTGAAAATCGTTGTGGAACATGACGACGAGGACACCGCGCTGGCCTTGCGCGCGGCCGGCCTGCCGCCTTACGCCGAAATTGTCGTCGCGCCGCGCGGGGCGCCGCGCACCAAGCCGCGCGCCCTGAACGTCGCTCTTCCGCTGGCGCGCGGAAAACTGCTGACGATCTTCGACGCGGAGGACCGGCCCGAGGCCGGACAATTGCAGGCGGCGGCGGGCGCCTTCGCGGCGGCCGGGCCTCGCCTCGCCTGCCTGCAGGCGCGGCTTGCGATCGACAATGGCGACGAGTGCTGGCTGTCCTATTTCTTTACCCTCGGCTATGCGGCTTTGTTCGACGTGATCAATCCCGGCCTCGCCGCGCTCGGCCTGCCCCTGCCGCTCGGCGGCACTTCCAATCATTTCCGCACCGACATCCTGCGCCGGGTCCTCGGCTGGGACGCCTGGAACGTCACCGAGGACGCCGATCTCGGCCTGCGTTTCGCGCGGCTCGGCTATGACGTCGGCATGCTCGCGTCGACGACTTTCGAGGACGCGCCGACCGATATCGCGAGCTGGCTGGGACAAAGGGCGCGCTGGATGAAAGGCTGGATGCAGACGCTCGCGGTGTTCGTGCGCCGCCCGCGCGGGCAGGTCCGCAAGATCGGCGCGGTCCAGAGCTTTGCCGCGCTCGGCGCCATGACGAGCCTGATCGCCGGACCGCTGTTTGGCCCCTTTTACGTGGTGCGCTTCGTCCACGACCTCGTCTGGGGCGACCTGCTGGCGCCGGCGACAGCGACGCGCCTCGCCTTCGCCGCGCTGAACCTGAGCGTCGGAATTTACGGCCTTGCCGCGCTGATCGCGCCTTTGATCCTGGGCATGAAAAGGCGCGGCCTGAAAGCCTCGCCGTTTCTCCTGCTTCGCGCCCCTTTATCTGCTGCTGCTGAGCGCCGCCGCCTGGCGCGCTCTATGGGAATGGACGCGCCGGCCTTTTGTGTGGACCAAGACCGAACATGTCGCGCGACGACCTCACACAGCCTCGGCGCCAGAATTTCCCGGCCAAGGCGTCGGCGATCAAGGCGCGGGCGTTGTCCACGCCATAGAGCGCGATGAAGGAGCCGAAGCCGTTAGCTTCCGCATTTTTCTGGACGAATTCTGCTGATTTCGATTAAAAGAAAGGCGAACTAGGAGGGGGTCGGACCTCGGGAGCAACCGTGGATAGGCGAGCGCCCAGCACCGGCTCTAGCCCAGTTCGGGGCTGGCGGCGTACCGCCAGTTTGGTTTTCAAAGCCAATTCCAAGGCCGTCACTTCTTCCTTCGCGGGGCAGAGTGGCGGCCCTTCCATTTCCTGGCCCCGTCCGCGTCGGCTTTGCCGCTGCGGGGCTCTATCCCTCCTGCTCAAGACACACTCCAATCACGATAGCCAAACTATATCGCCTTCCTATTCTCTACACAACAGCTAAAAAACAGACAAGGTTGGCGTTCCTGTCCTTGATTTCGGCGGCGCTATGTGCCTATATGATGGCGAGGAATTCTGCATGTTAGACATAGACGCTGTTTCCGCGAAGACAAAACGATTCGTAGCCCGCCATACCCGGCATTAGACCTAGCTAAAGCAATTGAGCGTGCAGCGCTCTTGATGAAGGTCGCCCACCATCATGCTGTTGGCGTTCAGGTTATTTTGCCTGCTTGGGGGATGGACTGATGCAGGCCCTGTTTGGCGCTATCTGGCGACGTTAATCGAATACGGCCTCGTGGCCGACTCTGGGACCGGGAAGGCACGAAAGTTTCAGATCACCGATGTTGCGCGTCGCATCATCCAAGATACCGACGACATCGCAAAAACGAAAAGAGGCGCTCAAGGTCGCTGCATTGTCGCGATGATTTACAATGAATTATGGAATAAATTTGCACGCTGCCGGCCTTTCCGACGCGGTTTTGAAGGTGTATCTCACGATTGACCGGAAAGAAGCTGGGAATCTCGTACAGCGAATTGTCGGCAACGGAGGTCATCCAGACATACAAATCGACATTGGTGTTTGCAGGACTACGGATTTTAATGATTTGGCGGACATCAGGTCAATAAGGATACGATAAAAACTGAGCTTCATAGCTCTGACGCACATAAAAAAATTGTGGTTGGCGATTATGTGCAATGGACATCGGGAGGCGTTGATCAGTTTAAATCGCCTCGTCAGGTCGCGTGGATATCCGATGATGGTTCTCATGCCGCGTGCATGGGGAAATGACTGGAATTCCTGCGAACGATCTTATTGTTGTCGCTCCGCCAAAGCCCGGTCCGGCTGGCTCGGTCACCGCGAACAGCGCGCATCAAAGCGACAAGCGATTCGAAAGGCAGCGTTAGCGTTTTGATGCGCGGAAAGCGGCTTGAGATATCTGCGGATGTGGATGCGGCTGGTCTCGCGACCTTGCAAGAAATGCTTACGAAATACGCTGAAATCTTGAAACTCGTGAAATAGTGCTGGAAAAGAACTCGCACCCAAGAAAAGCCGCGTCGGCGGCCTTTTTCAGGCGAACTTCCCCGTGGTGAGCCTGCTACCGAACGCCCCATTTCCACACCGATATGTCGCACACGGTGGTCTGCTGGGAAGCCAGGAATGCCACGGAAGATGCCGTCCTTAGCCACCATAACATCCCGACATGGCCGTCACGATGGGGCGGCGGTCGCCAAAAATTTCAGTGCAGACGCTCGCGGTGTTCGTGCGCCGCCCGCGCGGGCAGGTCCGCAAGATCGGCGTGGTCCAGAGCTTTGCCGCGCTCGCCGCCATGACGAGCCTGATCGCCGGCCCGCTGTTCGGCCCCTTTTACATGGTGCGCTTCGTCCACGACCTCTTCTGGGGCGACCTGCTGGCGCCGACGACAGCGACGCGCCTCGCCTTGGCCGTGCTGAACCTGAGCGTCGGAATTTACGGCCTTGCCGCGCTGATCGCGCCTTTGATCCTCGGCATGAAAAGGCGCGGTCTGAAAGCCTCGCCGTTTCTCCTGCTTGGCGCCCCTCTATCTGCTGCTGCTGAGCGCCGCCGCCTGGCGCGCTCTATGGGAATGGACGCGCCGGCCTTTTGTGTGGACCAAGACCGAACATGTCGCGCGCCCGCCTCAAACGGCGGCCGGCGCAAGGAATTTCCCGGCAAGCGCGTCGGCGATCAAGGCGCGGGCGTTGTCCACGCCGTAGAGCGCGATGAAGGAGCCGAAGCGCGGGCCGCGCGCCTCGCCGAGCAGCACCTGATAGAGCATGGAGAACCAGTCGTTCGACACGCCCGGCTTTTCCGGCGTCGCGCCCTTGGCGCGAAAGTTCTGGTAGCGCGGGATCGGGCGCGCCACGTCGTAGAGCAGGGTCTGGACCTCTTCGGCGCTCGGATTGGCCGGCAAGGCGGCGAGCGCCTGGGAGAGTTTTTCGAGCGCGTCGCGCTCGACCTCGTCCGCCGCGCGATAAACCTTCTTGGGCCGCACGAAATCGCGGAAATAGACCACGGCGTAATGGATCATGCGGTCGAGCCGAGGGAATTTTTCCGGGCTCGCGCCTGGCGCATAGCGGCGCAGGAAACCCCACAGAACGGCCGGGTCTTCGCTGTTGGCGACGGCGGCGAGATTGAGCAGCATGGCGAAGGAAATAGCGGTTCCTTTAGCTTCGCCCTCGTGCGCGATGAATTCGGGCGGCGGCGGGTCGCCGGCATGGATATGCCAGGCCGGATTGCCGAGCCGCAATTTCCAGTCCTGGCGCGGATAGGCGTCGAGAAAGGCGAGATAGTCGTCCACCGCCCTGGGGATCACGTCGAAATAGAGCTTCTTCGCCTCGCGCGGCTTCCAATACATGAAGAAGGCGAGCGATTCCGGGCTGGCGTAGCGCAGCCATTCATCGATGGTCAGGCCATTGCCCTTGGACTTGGAAATTTTCTGGCCGTTCTCGTCGAGGAACAATTCATAGTTGAAACCCTCGGGCGGCGCGCAATCGAGCGCGCGGGCGATCTCGCCGGACAGTTTCACCGAATCGATCAGGTCCTTGCCGGCCATTTCGTAATCGACCCCAAGCGCGCACCAGCGCATCGCCCAGTCCGGCTTCCATTGCAGCTTGCAATGGCCCCCGGTGACGGGAGTCTCGAAACGCTCAGCCCGTTTCCGGGTCGCGCCAGGCGACGAGCCCGCGCGCGACATCGATTTCGTCGAGCGGAACCTGCATCACCATGCCGGTCCGGGGATGGATCGGCAGGAAGGGCGCATAGGATGACGCGCGTTCGGCGCGAAGCGACGGCAGCATGATGTTCTGGACCGCGTCAAAGCGCGCCAGCATCTTCAGCAGCGTCGCGTCGAAACGGCCGGACTGGTAATATTGCGTCGCCGAGGCGAATTCATACTCAAAGCCGAAGGCGTCGAGGAACGCGCGCAGCCGCGCGTTATTGTGCTCGCCAAAACTGCCATATTCGCCGAAAGGGTCGGGAACCTGGGTCAGCGGCTTGCCGAGATGGGCGGCGACCAATTCCTTGTTGGGAATATTGTCGGGAACTTTTCGCAACCCGTCGAGATCGTCGGAAAAAGCCAGCAGCCGCGTGGCGATCCGGCCCTCGGTCAGGGTCTCGAAGGCGTGGCGCACCATGGTGGTGCGCGCGACCTCGCCGAAGGTGCCGATATGGGGCAGGCCCGAGGGGCCATAGCCGGTCTCGAACAGCACCTGTTTCTGCCCCGTGCGCTCCACCCTGGCGACGAGTTTCTTCGCCTCCTCGAACGGCCAGGCGTTCGATTGAAGTGCGAATTCGGCGAGCTCAGACGCGGTTTCGGACATTTTTTCTCGGGAAGCCTTCAAGTTCCGGGGGGCCGCCCAATGCGGCGGCGTTGCGGTTTTCTCTTATCGGTTGCGCGGCGCTGGCGGAAGGGCAAAAAAAATGCTGTAACTTGGGCCAAAAGGGGGCGGAATTTGGCGTTGGTTTACAAAATCGTCGCGGCCGACGAATGGGCGCGCGCGCAGGAGAGCGGCGTGTTCGAAGGCTCGACGGTCGACCGCGCCGACGGATTTATTCATTTCTCGACCGCCGCCCAGGTCGTGGAGACGGCGGCCAGACATTTTGCCGGCCAGGATAATCTGCTGCTGGTCGCGGTCGAGGAAAAGGATCTCGGCGGCAAGCTCGTCCATGAAATCTCGCGCGGCGGCGCGCTTGTTTCCCCACCTTTACGCGCCCTTGCCCGTTGCGCTGGCGAAATCCGCCTTTCCCCTCAAACGCCGCGCCGACGGCGCGCATGATTTTGCCGGATTGCTGGAATGATCGGATTTTTCGATTCCCTCGCCTTGCCCTTTCTCCATGCGCTCAACGCCGAGCGCGCGCATAATCTGACGATTTTCGCGCTGGAGCGCATGCCTTTGCCGCCGCTGCCGGCCGATCACGATGCGCTCGGCCAGAATCTGTTCGGCCTCGATTTTCCCAATCCGGTCGGCATGGCGGCGGGTTTCGACAAGAACGCCCGCGTTCCCGACGCGCTGCTTCACCTGGGTTTCGGCTTTACCGAGGTCGGCACGCTCACGCCGCGCCCGCAGCCCGGCAATGCCCAGCCGCGCCTGTTCCGCCTGCACGAGGATCGCGGCGTCATCAACCGCTTCGGCTTCAACAACGCCGGCCATGCCGCCGCCCATGATCGCCTCGCGGCGCGCAGCGCGCGGGGCGGCGTGGTCGGCGTCAATATCGGCGCCAACAAGGACTCTTCGGACCGCGCCGCCGATTATGTCGCCGGGATCGAGGCCTTCGCCGACGTCGCCTCCTATTTCACGGTCAATATTTCCTCGCCCAACACCCCCGGCCTGCGCGACCTGCAACAGGCCGGCGCGCTCGACGACCTGCTCGCCCGCGTGCTCGACGCCCGCGACGCCATGGCCGAGGCGGAGCCGCGCCGCCCGGTGCTGCTGAAGATCGCGCCCGATCTTTCCCTGGCCGAACTCGACGATGTGGTGCGGGCCGCGCGCGCGCAAAAAATCGACGGCATGATCGTCTCCAACACCACCATTTCCCGACCCGATTTTCTGCGCGACGAGGCCCGCAAGGAGACCGGCGGCCTGTCCGGCGCGCCTTTGTTCGCTCTGTCCACCCGCATGCTGGCCCAAACCTTCGTCCGCGTCGAAAAGCAGTTTCCGCTGATCGGGGTCGGCGGCGTCGATTCGCCGGAAGCGGCCTGGGCCAAGATCGAGGCCGGCGCGAGCCTCGTGCAGCTCTATTCCGCGCTGGTCTATGAGGGCCTCGGCCTCGTCGACCGCATCAAGCAAGGGCTGGTCGCGCATGTGCAGGCGCGCAGGATGACGCGAATCGAACAGGCGGTGGGAAGCGCGGTCGACGACTGGCTGTGATCGCGCGCGTCATGGTTTGAGAGAGCAGAATGTCCGACACCCGCCTTCGCGCACCCGCCGTCGCCCGCAATCGCAACGCGATTCTCGACGTTCTGCGCCGGGTCTTGCCTTCGCGCGGGCTGGTGCTCGAAATCGCCAGCGGCTCCGGCGAACATGCCGCGCATTTCGCCGCCGCCTTTCCCGATCTGGTTTTTCAGCCTTCCGATCCCGACCCGAAAGCGCGGGCGAGCATCGACGCCTGGAGCGCATCAAGCGGCCTGGAAAACATCCGGCCGGCGCTGGCGCTGGACGCGGCGCGCGCGCCCTGGCCTCTGGCGCGGGCCGATGCGGTGCTCTGCATCAACATGACCCACATCTCGCCCTTTTCGGCGACCGAGGGCCTTTTGCGTCAGGCCGGCGAAATTCTGCCCTCGGGGGCGATGCTTTATCTCTACGGCCCCTATATGCGCGAGGGCGTCGAGACCGCGGAGAGCAATCTCGCCTTCGACGCCTGGCTGCGCGCGCACAATCCGCAATGGGGCCTGCGCGACCTCGGCGCCGTCGCGGCGCTGGCGCGCGAAAGCGGATTTTTGGCGCCGGAAATCGTCGAAATGCCCGCCAACAATGTGAGCGCGATCTTTCGCCGGAGCTGAATTTCAGGCGGAAGGCCGCCGCGTCCGCGGTTACGGTCACAGCGCGTTATTGACGCAGGGCGCGCTTGGCTACGGTGAAAGCGCACTGTATTGACGCTGGCGCGCGCGTGGCGTTGGCCTTTCAAAGGCCATGTGAAGGCGGTTATGTGGAGTGTCACCGGAACCTGCGGAACCCGGAGTTCGTCGATGGCCGCCGAAAGCCGCTCGCTCGCTACAGCGCTATCTAGGGCGCGCTTCGCGAGCGGCTTTCTCCCGACTTCCTACGCCACTCGTTGGGACACGACCAAAGTTTCACAAAGGCCTCGATCGTGACCTGATGCGCATACAAATCAAATTTTCGAATCCGACCGCCGGGCTGAAGTAATGCGACTTCGGTTCGCGACGGGTTCGCTATGGGCCTGGCGCGGTGGCAAGATCATTTAGCAGGCTGCTGAAAAACTCGCAGGAATTGCGCTTTTTTCGTCCCGACACGGCCAATCTGGAATTCGCGCGGCCGCCTAACACGCTGATTTTGTTGACTACGTGTTTTGGCATGCCGAGCGCGATTGGCAATTTCAGCGGGTTAAAAACCCTTTTTCAGCATCCTGTCAGGCGTCTCGCTGCTTTGCGGCGGAAGAAGAGGTTCTCGCCGCAGCGTGGCAATTCGTCGAAATCCGAAGCCAGCGCCGCGCGCACGGACGCCTCCGATCCTGGGCGGAAACGGTCGTGGGTTTCGATGATCACGAGCTTCGTCTTGGCGAGCCAGGCCTGGGCGGCTTGGGCGAAAAGCTCGCGTTCGGCGCCTTCGACGTCGATCTTGAGAATATCGATCGCGTCGAAGCCGCTCAACTCGAGAAGCCGCGCCATCGTGTAGCAGTTGACGCATGAATGTGAGGCCGTCTCGTCTTCGCAAACCTGCACCCCCCAAGCGCCAAGGGAGCGACCTTCATCGTTTTCCGTGCGTAAATGGATGGACCCGTCATAGACCCAGGCGGCTCCGTGAAGCAGCGCAATCCGGTCGTCGAAACGCAGCGTGTTGAGCTTGAGTTCTGAAAAATTTTCGGCGTCCGGTTCAACGGCGAAAATCCGCGACCCGGGATATCTCAGGGCAAAAAAGACGCTCGCATAGCCGACATTGGCGCCGAGATCCATGATTGTCGCGGCCCGATCGGGCAGATTTTCCGATTCATATTCCCGTTTGACGAAAATCTGCTCGAACGTCGGAATGTCGGAGGTGCTGGCGCGAATCCCGACCGCGATTTCGGGCGCGACCGTCACGCCGATCCGCTTCACTTGAAACGTGCGGCCGCCAATATTTGCGACGTTGATATTGCGAATCGGCGCTGGCAGGATCAACTCCTGAATAAAAAGACCGGCGTCAGTCCGCAGAAAGGTATCAGGTTGGAATTTGTCCCAGGCGATGAACAGCTTGTTGTTATCGAGCTTGAAATTTCCCCAAGATTCGTGTCCGAGCAGAACGACGCGGCTGCTTTCTGGAAACAGCTCCAGCGTCCCCCGCCAATGCGGGTGGAGAGCGTCGATCAGAAATCTCGACGATTTTGCCCGTGCCGCTGTGCTTTCCACCATCCAAACCATCCATGATGCGAGAAACGCATGACGTGTAACAAACAAGGGGGTGAGTTGATCGACGTTTCAGAGCCTGTTAATTTCGAGGGCGTTTTTGTGACAAACTAGTTTCTTCTTTTCGTGCGCCGCACGGGAAGGCGACGGCTTCAACCTGGCTTTACGGTAAACATGGAATCCGATAGTTTTAAAATGTGGTCAGCGGTCTGACGAGCGACGCCGGGCTACGCATACTTTCGTAGCAACTCCTGGTTCGCTTTATTCATCAAAATAAAACGTTCTATTGTATTCCTGATAAATTCGTCCCCCTCACGAGTATAGTCAGAAAATTGCTCCCGCCAATGTCCGCCTTTCCCAGGCTCTAAATCTTTGGCAGCGTTGAGAGCCGCATTGCCTTGTATTATTTTAGAACGATACTGTTCTGCGCTCCTAATCGGAAAATGATACATAAAAAAGCCTTGTGAATTAATATTAGCAATATTATCCATGGAAAAAATGCTCCCCGCCGCGTGGTGGTTACCCATCATAAAACTCGTGTTTCTATCGGCGCGAATCGCAACTTTTACAGATGGAGCGGTGTCATACCCGGATACGACGCCAAACAATTCACTGACATTGGAAGATGGTTCACTCCTTTCTTTAACCGTCTTAGCCGTGGCGGTGCACCACATTGAGATCAGCGTTGTTACGTCAGAGCCGCTATAAGAATCAAGAATACGACTCAGAGGTTTTTCAGCATCTAGTTGAAGCCAAAATTCATCTGCGTCCGTTGGAAAAATCCAATCAATTTTTTGCCCCCTAATCGCGAAATATTCGACACCAAAGTGCCAGAAAGCGTTCATTTTAGACGCTTGATAGTACGCAATCGTAGGGTCCTTGATGTATAGAAGAACGGCGTCGTGTTTATTTGATGAGAACTCGCTGATCTTTTCCTCAGTAGTATCGCGGCTATCATTATTTATTATCGCAAAATTACGAAATCCAGCTTTATATGCAGCTTCTAGCGACGCTCCGATGATATCTTCCTCGTTTTTTGCCATGCAAACATAAAGCGCAGTGGTGGCGGGAGGTCCCTCGAACCCATGCTTTTCCAAGATCTGCCGCGCGTACCAACGATCGGCGCGCTCTCCGAGGAGCGTTAGTCGAACTGCCTCGCTGGTCAGGCTTTCCCATTCTTGAGCCAAGACACGATCTCGGCATGCCCATAGCCCAACGTGAAGGCAAGCAAGAGCGTCCCGATTGTTCCCAGCACGTTCGTGGTGACGCGCGTACCAATAATACACCCAATAATTATTCGGACAAAGCTTTTTTGCTCCTTCATACCATTCTTCTGCCCTCGCGTTATCGTTCAACAAGGAAAACGAATTAGCAATCTCAAGAACTAGTGAAATATCAGGAGCAGAATGCGGCGAAACGTTTTTAGTAACGCGCTCTAATACATCCTTACGCTTCCAGGTAGCGAGAGCTTTTATCATCTCTTGTACGAGAGTAGGGGTCGAACCATGTGCGGATAAGAAACGCTTAAATTCTTCCGATAAACGGTCGGCATCGGACGTTCGTTGAACAATCTCTGAAAATGATTTGAGTCGTTGTGTTAGTCGTCGTCCATTTGGGTGTCTTTCCTGCCATTGATGCCCTGAGGCGTAAGGTCGCGACCGATACGCGCAATGATATACATCGGTTCCGCGTGAAGCGCCGTCGCGAATCGTGTTGAAATTGGCGGCGCGGCCTCCGAGCGGGTTGATGGTAGCCGCTCAGGCTGCGAGGTCAATGGTTTGATCGGCTGGCTTTTGGGAAAGGCTTTCCCAGCCGTTGACTTTGCGCATTGTGATCTGGGTTCCGGGGTTCCGGTTCCAGTGCACTCTTTTGACGCTGGGCGCGCGCCGACGATTTTCCGCTCAGAAAGGCAAAGCGGGCGCGGGCGGCGGGCGCGAGGCGGCCAGTTCGGCGCAAGGGGCGCCAAGGCCGGCGCTCTGGCACGATTGCGGCGGGCTGGACCAAAACAGCGGCGGCCGGCTCAGATAAAGCAGGCCGCTCCAAAGGATCAGCGCGGCGATGAAGGCCAACGCATTGGGAGCCGGTCCGCGCGCCATGCGGCGGGCTCCGGCCTGGTAAGCCGACGCGGCGACAGGCCTTCGTCGGTCGTGACAGGAAACGCTCATCTCAGCCTCCCGGCAGAATGCGATGCGGGAGGGATAATCCGGTGCGGCGCAAGGAGTCCATAAGGATTGACCGGCGCCGGCGTCAGGATCGCATGAAGATGGCGAGACGCGCGCGGCCTCAGGCGGAAGCCAGCCGCGCCAAGGCGGCGGCGCGGGCGCGCAAGACATTTTCAATGAAAATGCGCGCGCTTTCGGGCCAGCTGTAGCGGGCGGCGTGAAGCCGGCAATCGCCGCGCGAAAGCTTCAGCGCCGCGAGGCAGGCGGCGCGCAGGTCTTCGTCCAGAACGCCGACGCGCGGGTCGGTGATCACGTCGATCGGGCCCGGAACCGGAAAAGCCGCGACCGGCGCGCCGCAGGCGAGCGCCTCGACCATCACATTGCCGAACGTGTCGGTGCGGCTGGGAAAGACGAAAACATCGGCGGCCGAATAATAGGGCGCCAGTTTTTCGCGCGCCTTGACGCCGACAAAGACAGCGGAAGGAAAGCGTTGCTGGAGCGGGAGGCGGGACGGCCCGTCGCCGACCACGATCTTCGAGCCGGGCAGGTCGAGCGCGAGAAAGGCTTCGATGTTCTTTTCCGGCGCGACCCGGCCGCAATAGAGGAAGAACGGGCGCGGCAGATTTTTCAACTCGGGCGGCAGGTCCGCGACCGGGCGGAACATGGTCTGGTCCACCCCGCGCGGCCACAGCATCGGCGGCGGAAAGCCGCGGGCGGTCAACTCGTCGGCGAGCGTCCGCGTCGCGACCATCAGGCCGGAACTCGCGGCGTGAAACCGGCGCAGGGCCTCATAGGACCAGGCGGCGGGGATCGGCCAGCGCGCCTCGACATATTCGGGAAAGCGGGTGTGGTAGGAGGTGGTGAACAATTCGCCGTTGCGCGCGCACCAGAAACGCGCCGCCACCCCCAGCGGCCCTTCGGTGGCGATATGGATATGGTCGGGCCGTTGCGCGCGGATCTTTGCGCCGATCGCTTTTGGACCGGTCAGGGCCAGCCGGATTTCCGGATAGGACGGCGCCGCGATGGTGGGGAAGAGGTCCGGCCCGACGACCGCGAAGTCATGGCCAAGTTTCTCGGCCGCCGCGATCAGGCTGGCGAGCGTGCCGGCCACGCCATTGACCTGGGGGCGCCAAGCGTCCGTAACGATGCAGATCCTCATGCTGCCCGTCTAGCAGCCCGATGTGACCGAAATTTAAAGCCTCAATTCTTTCAGCCCGTGACGGCGGGAACGACGAAGGCGTCAATCCTTTCCGCGCATGGTCAGCAGGCGCAGGGCCAGCCAGACCGGGACGACGATGGCCGCGCCCGCAATGACATAGGCGGCGATGTCGTGGAGCGCCTGGAAGCCCATGTTCCAGAAACGCAGGACCATGAGCCGGAGGCTGAAGAAGATATCGGCCGGCCTGATGTCGAGCCAGACCAGGAAGAAGCCGACGATCAGCGACAGGAACACCAGCCGCACCGCGACCGAAACCGGCCTGCCGCCGAGAAAGCGTTCGAGTTCGCCCGGTTGGGAACGGCGGGTGACGGCGAGGTCGGCGGGGCGGGGTTCGAAGGGATGGCGCGCCGGGCCGTTCTGGTCGGTCATGGTCGAATCCTCGTTTCAGGCGGGGTGGCGGGAAAGGCGCCGCGCGCCCACTAGATAAGCTGAACCGGCGCGGGCGCCAGAACAGGGCCGAAAATTAATCGCCGGGGGCGTCGGCGGAAAGATCGGTCATCGCTTCGATGCGCGCGGCCGCGATCACCGCCTGCGTTCGGCTTTCGACTCCGAGTTTTTGCAGGATGGCCGAGACATGGGCCTTGACGGTCGCTTCCGACACCGAAAGCTCATAGGCGATCTGCTTGTTGAGCAGGCCTTCGGACAGCATCATCAGGACGCGCGCCTGCTGCGGCGTGAGCGAGGCGAGTCGGCGCACGTTCTCGGCGGCTTCGCGGTCCATCGGGGCGTTGAGATCGACATCCGGCGGCGCCCAGACGTCGCCCGCCAGCACGGTGCGGATCGCGGATTGCATCGTCTCCATGTCGGTGCTTTTCGGGATGAAGCCGGAAGCGCCGAAATCGAGGCACAGGCGAATGACGTTGCGCTCCTCGCGCGCGGAGACGACCACGATCGGCGCGCTGGGATATTGCGCGCGCAGCATCATCAGGCCGGAATAGCCGCGCACGCCGGGCATGGCGAGATCAAGCAGGATCAGATCGACTTCCGGGTTGGCGTCGAGGGACTTGATCGCCTCGTCGAGACTGCCGCATTCGACGATATCCGCTCCGGCGACCGCATTGGCGACCGCCTGACGCAGGGCGCCACGAACGAGAGGATGGTCGTCGGCGATCAAAATACGCGTCGTCTGATGTTCCACTCTTTTCACCCTGGGCCTGAATCCCCGCCCCGACCGGCGCGGGAAGGTCCCGCCGGAGGAAATGCGACAATCCTACTTCTTTCTGTCGCATACTCAAGTCTAATAGGCGAAGCCGGATTGTTTCCGATGCGCGGGACGCGGCTGCGCCCTGCGTTCTTTCGCATTGCAGCGAGAGATACTGCGCCGCCATCGCGCGGCGAAGCTTGCAAAGCACGGAAAAAGCGGCAAAAATGATCCAGCGCAAAGACAAGGCGCCATTTCCTTGTGTTTTGGTGAATTGATCCCGGACCCGGGGCGCGCTTGCGGCAGGATGCGACAACGAGACGCTCGCCGAAACGGTGAAGAACCTGTATAGCAGGCGGTCACACGGGGATTAAGGTCGAGCCGCGCCGGGACAAGGCGCGGACGAGAGGGCGACGAGGGCTGAGAAAATGCAGTATCGGCAGGTGTTCGAGAACGCTATCCACAAGCTCAAGAGCGAGAAGCGCTATCGCGTCTTCGCCGATATCGAGCGCGACGCCGAACGTTTCCCCTCAGCGCTCTGGCATGACGACAGCGGGCAAAAGCACGACATTACGATCTGGTGCTCCAACGATTATCTCGGCATGGGCGTGAACCCGGAAGTGATGGCGGCGATGAAGAGCGCCGTCTCGCGGCACGGCGCCGGCGCCGGCGGCACCCGCAACATTTCCGGCACCAGCCATCCGCTGGTGAAGCTCGAAGTCGAACTCGCCGACCTCCACGGCAAGGACTCCGCCCTGGTCTTCACCTCGGGCTGGATCTCCAACCTCGCGGCGATCTCGACCATCGCCGATCTCCTGCCCAATTGCCTGATCCTGTCCGACGCCCTCAACCACAATTCGATGATCGAGGGCATCCGCCGCTCCAAGGCCGAGCGCCAGATCTGGCGCCATAACGACGTCGCCCATCTCGAAGAACTGCTCGCCGCCCAGCCGTTGGAGCGCGCCAAGCTGATCGTGTTCGAGAGCCTTTACTCGATGGACGGCGACATCGCGCCGATCAAGGAAATCTGCGATCTCGCCGAAAAATACAACGCCATGACCTATATCGACGAGGTCCATGCGGTCGCCATGTATGGCGCGCGCGGCGGCGGCGTCGCCGAGCGCGAAGGCCAGATGCACCGCATCGACATCATCGAGGGCACGCTGGCGAAAGGCTTTGGCGTCGTCGGCGGCTATATCGCGGCGGACGCCGCGATCTGCGACGCGGTGCGCTCCTTCGCGCCGGCCTTCATCTTCAGCACGGCCCTGCCGCCCGCGGTCTGCGCGGCCGCCGCCACGTCGGTGCGCATCGCCAAGACCCAGCCCCAGCTGCGCATGGCCCATCAGCGCCAGTCCTGGCTCACCAAGCACGCCTTGATGAACGCCGGCCTGCCGGTCCTGCCCAATCCTTCCCATATCGTGCCGGTGATGGTGCGCGACGCCCAATTGTGCAAGGCCGCCAGCGATCTGCTGATCACCCGCCACAACATCTATATCCAGCCGATCAACTACCCGACCGTGCCGACGGGAACCGAGCGCCTGCGCATCACCCCCACCCCCTATCACAGCGACGCCCATGTCACCCATCTGGTCGAGTCGCTGGTCGATGTCTGGACGACCCTGGGCCTGCCCTTCGTCGCGCCGCAGAAGGTCGAGGCGCCCTTCGCCAATGACGCCGACTGCACTTATCCCGCGATGAAACGCGCGGCCGAATAGGCCGCGCTACGTCCGGCGATGAAACGCGCGGCCGAATAAAGCGCGGGTTTGTCCGGCCAGAAATGCGAGCGCGGCCCTTGAGGCCGCGCTTATTTTTTGTCCAGAATCTCCAGCACGGCGCGGGACGGATAGCCGTCGGCCCTGGCCACGCCCGCCTTTTTTTGTAATTCGTGGATGGCGAGGCGGGTCACCGGCCCGAAGCGGCCGTCGATCTTGCCGTCATAGAGGCCGCGCGCCGCCAGGCCGCGCTGAATCGCCTGACGTTCCGCAAAAGTCAGCGGCCGCGTCTCCTTCGGCCAGGGCGCGCGCAAAACCGGGCGTCCGGCGATTCGGTCGGCCAGGACCGAAGCCGCGAAAGCGTAGGAATCCGAGAAATTATAGGCCTTGAGCACGAAGAAATTCCCCGACAGCAGGAAAGCCGGGCTCGGGCCGCCGACGGGGAAGAACAGCATGGCCTCGCCGGAGCGGGGCAGGGCGCGCCCTCGATCGGCGTGACTCCGGCGCGGGCGAAGGCGCCGAAATCGCCGCGCAACGTGGAATAAGCGAAATCCTGCGGGATCGTCGCCTCGATCAGGGGCGCCAGGCCCGGCGCCCAGCCGGATTCCTTGAGAAAATTGCCGATCGAGGCGAGCGAGTCGGGTGCGCTGGTCCAGATGTCCGGCGCGCCGGCGTGATCGAAACTGCGGGCGTATTTCAGATAGGCCGAGGGCATGAATTGCGGGTCGCCCATGGCCCCCGCCCAGGAGCCGCGCAATTTTTCGCGCGGAATCCCGCGCTGCAACAGGACCAGTCCGGCGACGAACTCTTGCGAATAGACGGGATTGTCCGGGTGGAGAAAGGCGAGCGTCGCCAGCGAGCGCAGAATGTCGCGATCGCCGCGCGCGGCGCCGAAATCGCTTTCCATGCCCCAGAGCGCGACGACCATCGACGCCGGCGCGCCAGTGCGGGCGGAAATCTCGTGCAAAGGCCCGGCGTATTTTTGCGCCATCGCGCGCCCTTTTGCGGCCCGCGCGGGCGAGGCGGCGGCGTCGACATAGGATTTCAGCGGCTGGACGAATTCGCCCTGCGCCGCGCGTTTTCCGGTGAGCGTCGGATCGAGCGTGAGGCCGGAGGCGACGGAGTCGAACGTCGCCGCCGAGACGCCCGCGGCCAAGGCCGCCGCGCGAAAACCCTCGACAAAGCTCGGAAAATCAGTGGCGGCGCGGGCGCCTGCCGGCGAGGCCGCGAACAGGGCCGCGACGGCGAGCAGTTCACGACGGTTCATGCGCTTGCGTCCTTCGGGTCCGTGCGGATTCCGCCAAAGCGATTCCGGCAAGGCCCAGCGCCATGGCGACGCCATGATAGAGGCGAAAGGGCTCGCCGAGCAAAAGAATCGCGAAAAGCGCGCCGAAAAGCGGGGTGAGATTGGTGAAAATCCCGGCGCGGCCGGGACCGATCAGCTCCACCGCCCGCATGAAGAACAATTGGCTGAGCAGCGACGGCGCCAAAGCGACGAAGATCGCCAGCGCAAGCCCTTTGCCGCTCGGCCAGAAGGCCTGGCCGAGCGCGACCTCCGCGGCGAAGAAGGGCAGGGAGGCGGCGAAGGCCGCGATGGCCATGCCGGAGAAAAACACCATCGGCGGCAGGTGGGGGCGTCCGCGCAAGGCGACGGTATAGCCGGCATAGAGCGCGCAGGCCGCCAGCATCAGCAGATCGCCGAAATTGAAGGAAATCTCGCCGATATGGGCGAGGTCGCCGCGCGTGGCGATCTCGCCGACGGCAAGGAAGGACACCGCCATGCCCAGAACCTGGCGGGGAGCGACCTTTTCGCCCTTGAACAAAGCCGCGCCGGCCAGCACCATCGGCGGGATCGCGCCTTGCAGCAGCGTGATGTTCACCGCGCTGGTCCAATGGCCGGCAAGATAGAACAGGACATTGAAGCCGGTATAGCCGGCGAGCGCCATGGCGACGAGAAAGCGCCAGTGGCGGCGCAACTCCGGCAGGTTCCGCATGAAAGGCTCTTGCACCAGCGGCAGGAGAACCGCGCAGACGATCAGCCAGCGCAAGGCCACCAGGGTCATCGGCGCGATGGCGCCGACCGCCGCGCGGCTGACGACGCCATTGGCGCCCCACATGGCCGAGGTCAGAACGAGAAGAAGGACCGGGCGCTCGTTGAGGCTTTGTGCGGCCCGGTCGAGAATTGCGCGCAAATCGTCATCTTTCGTGGCGGCAGGAGCGCGTTCTTTCGCCGAGATTCGCGGGCCGGTCCAGAGAAAGCGCCTTGCAGGAACAGAAAGCCCGATTGGCGTCGAAAAAAATTCGCTTTTCCCTGCTCATCATGCCGCCCCGCTCATGTTCGCTCGCCGGAGGCCCCATGCGCCGAATCCTGCCGCTCGCATTTTCGCTCTCGGCTCTTTGCGCGTCCGTCCCCGCCCTTGCCGCGGATATCGAGGCCGCCTCGCGGATCGACGCCGTCACCGTCTATCCCGACGGGGCGAGCGTCGAACGCGTCGCCGAGGCCGACGCGCCGGCCGGCGACAGCCGATTGATCTTTCGCGGGCTTCCGCCCGGAATCGATCCCGCGACTCTGCGCGTGCGCGGCGAGGGCGAAGGCCGCGTCCTGCTGGGAGCGGTCGATCTGAAAAAAGCGCCGGCAGCCGGCGAAAGCGCCTTCGACAAGCAGATGAAAGCCTTGCGCGCCGAGCGCGCCGCCGCCCAGGTCGGGATCGACGCGCTCGCGGCCAAACTCGACATGACCCGCCTCTATGGCCGGACGGCGCCGGACAAGGTCGGCGAGAAGGGCATGAAGCCCGAGGATTGGAGCGCGGCCTGGGACGCGGTCGGCGCCGGCATGGCGAAGACCGGCGAGGAATTGCGCGCCGCCCGCCTGGCCGGCGAAGCGATCGACGAGAAAATCAAGGCGCTGGACGCCGCCCGGCCGGCGCCGGGGCCGGGTGGCGCGACCGAGGATGTCGCATTGGACTTTTCGGCGCCGGCGGCGGGAAAAATCCGGCTTGTTCTGAGCTATCGCGTCGCCGGGGCGCGCTGGACGCCGGCCTATGAGGCGCATCTGACCGCTGGCGGCAAGGACGGCAAGCCGCATTTCGAACTGGTCCGCCGCGCGCTGGTGTCGCAGGCCACCGGCGAGGACTGGAACGATGTGAAACTGAGTCTGGCGACTTTTCCGGCGACGGGCGCGGTTGCGGCGCCCGAGGTCGAGCCGCGCCTGATCGCCTTTTACGAACCGCCAACTCCCGTCGCCGCGAAGGCCATGTCGGTTCCCGAGGGCGCCATGATGCGCGCGCTTGAGGCCCCGGCGCCCTTGATCCCGGCCGAAACCGTCCAGGCGCGTTTGAACGCCGGCCCCTATCAGGCGACATTTTCCGCGCCGGGCCGCGTCAGCCTGCCGTCCGGCGGCGACGCCAAGAACATCGCGCTGTCGATCCAGACGCCGCAGGCGGAGCTGACCTGGCGGGTTTCGCCGGCGCTCGACCCGCGCGCCTTCCTCTCGGTCCATTATGAAAACGCCGAGGAGGCGCCCCTGCTGCCGGGCGCGGTCGCGCTCTACCGCGATGGCGAACTGATCGGGCAGGGGAGGCTGCCCTTGGTCGCGCCCCACGAGGGCGGCGACCTCGGCTTCGGCGCCGACGAGCGCGTCACGGTGCGGCGCGAGCCGGTCCGGCGCAAGGAGAACGAGCCGGGCTGGCTCGGCCGGACCAAGGTCGAGACCCGCGAATTCAAGACTTCCGTGCGCAACCTGCACGACTTCCCGGTTCACGCGGTCGTCACCGACCAGACGCCTTATTCGGAAAATTCGGAGATCGTGGTCGAGCTTCTGCCGCAGACCACGCCGCCCGACGAAAAAGACCCGGGCGGCAAGCGCGGCCTGCTGCGCTGGCGCTTTGATCTTGGGCCCAGCGAGAGCAAGGACATCGACCTCGCCTACCAGATGAAATGGCCGGCGGACCGGCAGGTGATCGTCCCGACGCCATAAGATAAAAACCCGGCCCCGCGGGAGCGTGGGCCGGGCTTCAAAACGGGCGGATCGCCTAGCTCACGCCTCGGTCATGACCTTGGCGATGCATTTGCTGACATAGTCGATGTTCTTCTCGTTCAGCGCCGCGACGCAGATGCGGCCGCTGTCGAGCGCATAGACCGCGTATTTTTCGCGCAGGGCGATCGCCTGCGCCTTGGTCAGGCGCGAGTAGGAGAACATGCCGTTCTGGCGCACGATATAGGAAAAATCGCGGCCGGGCATGCGCTCGGCGAGTTCGTCGGCCAGCAGTTTGCGCATCTTCTTGATGCGCTCGCGCATGGCGCCGAGTTCGTCGTCCCATTGCTTGCGCAAGGACGCGTCGGTCAGCACCATGGCCGCCGCCGCCGCGCCATGGCCGGGCGGCGACGAATAGGTCACGCGGGCGATGCGCTTGAGCTGGCTCTGCACCCGCGACCGTTCTTCGGCGCTGGCCGTCAGCACGCACAACGCCCCGACGCGCTCGCCATAGAGCGACAGCGACTTGGAGAAGGAGAAGGAAACGAACAGAGGCCCGCCATCGGAGGCGAAAAGCCTGACCGAAAAGGCGTCGGCCTCCAACCCCTCGGCAAAACCCATATAGGCGGTGTCGAGGAAGGGAATCAGGCCGCGTTGGCGCACGATTTTCGCAATCTCGCGCCACTGGTCGTGCGAAAGGTCGAGCCCGGTCGGGTTATGGCAGCAGGCGTGCAGCAGCACCGCGTCGCCGGCGGGGATCGACGAAAGGGTTTTGATCAGGCCGGAATAATCCAGTTCGCCGTCGGCGCCGTAATAGGGATAGGTTTCCACCGTGAAGCCGGCGGCGGAAAAGAGGGCGCGATGGTTTTCCCAGCTCGGATCACTGATCCAGACCTTGGCGTTGGGCGAGGCGACACGGACCATTTCCGCGCCAAGCTTCAGCGCGCCGGTGCCGCCGAGCGACTGGACGGTCGCGACCTTGGCGAGATCGGCAGAATCGGCGAAAACCATGGCGGCGACCGCCGCGTCAAAGGCGGCGAGGCCGTCGATCGGAACATAGGAATGGGGCGCGGCCCTGGCGAGCAGCGCCTCCTCCGCCTGCTTCACGCAAGCCAGCAAGGGCGTCTTTCCGGAAGCGTCCTGATAGACGCCGACGCCAAGATTGACGCGGTTCGGCGACTTGTCGGCGACGAAGGCTTCGGTGAGGCCAAGGATCGGGTCGCGGGGAAGCTCCGCGACTCCGGCGAAAAGACTGTTTTGCATGGATGCGCTCGACGAATGTTTGAACTGGCGCGCTTGTTAGCGCATTTTTACCGTCGAACGCCAGTTGCATTTGCGCCGTGGCGAGGTTGGAACTTCTCCAAGGCGCGGGGGTTACCGAATTGTAATCGAGCTTTAAGGGCTCCGCCCTCTTTCGGCCACGGTTTCTGGTCCCTATATGTTCACGCTAACGGTCGGCATAGGCGACCGTCTCGGGCGCGCCAGTCCTGGGCGCCCGGATTTTGGAGGGTTTGATGGCTGCCGCGCTTCCTATTCTCGCTGGCGAAAACGGCCTGTCGCGTTATCTCGATGAAATTCGCCGTTTTCCGATGCTGCGACCGGATGAAGAATATGTTCTCGCCAAACGCTGGCGCGAACATTCCGATCCCGCCGCGGCGCATCGACTGGTCACCTCCCACCTCCGGCTCGTGGCGAAAATCGCCATGGGATACCGCGGCTATGGCCTGCCCATCGGCGAAGTGATCTCCGAGGGCAACATCGGCCTGATGCAGGCGGTGAAACGGTTTGAGCCGGACAAGGGATTCCGCCTGGCCACATACGCCATGTGGTGGATCCGCGCGTCAATTCAAGAGTATATCCTGCGCTCCTGGAGCCTGGTGAAGCTCGGCACCACCGCGAATCAGAAGAAATTGTTCTTCAACCTGCGCAAGGCCAAGGGCCAGATCTCGGCTTTCGAGGAAGGCGATCTCAAGCCCGAGAACGTCGCCGCGATCGCGACCAAGCTCGGCGTGAGCCAGCAGGAAGTGGTCGACATGAACCGCCGCCTGTCCGGCGACGCCTCGCTCAACGCGCCGCTGCGCGAAGAGGGCGACGGCGAATGGCAGGATTGGCTGGTGGACGAGTCCTCGGATCAGGAAAGCATTCTGGCCGAGAGCGAGGAAACCGAAAACCGTCGCGCCGCTTTGGCCCAGGCGCTCGGCGTCCTCAATCCGCGCGAGCGCCGGATTTTCGAGGCCCGCCGTCTCGCCGACGATCCCGTGACGCTCGAAGGCCTTTCGACCGAATTCGGCATTTCGCGCGAACGCGTGCGCCAGATCGAGGTGCGGGCCTTCGAGAAGGTCCAGCAGGCCGCCAAGGAACGCGTCGCCCGGGTCGAGGCCGTCGCGCGGCCGGCGCCGCTGGCCGCTCCGGCGCGGGTCTGACCCGCGCCAGCGCGTTACGGCTTGGCCGGCGGCGCGTCAGTCGGGTTCTGCCACGCGGTGAAAACGTCGTCGATCAGTTGCGTTCCCACCGCGCCCTTTTCGAAGGTCACCTTGGCGATGCGGCCATCGGCGAGGCTCATCGGAATGTCGAGCCACGCCATGCTGCGGATCATTTCGACATTTTGAGCCAATGAGGCGGAATAGAGCCCGATCAGGAAGAGGTTGGGCGCGACGTCGACCTCCATGCCCTGGAGCGGCGCGCCGCGCGGCGCGTCATCGCGGCGCATTTCCGGCACGTTGATCGCGCGTATCTTGCCGATGATCGAATTCGCCGCGGGATCGAAGCGGATCGTGATCGTGTGGCTCGCCGAAAGCGTCGTGTCGTAATTCTTTTCGATGGTCATCGAGGCCTTGAGTCCGGCGTCGGGGACGTCGATGTCGGCGCGTATGACCGGCGTCAGTTGCTGGTTTGGCCCGCTATTGACCGATTCCCGCCGCCAGACGACGGCGCCGACATAGGTCTTGATGCCGCCAGGCTCTGACGGCGCCTGGATCAGCAAGGCGGCGCGGTAGGCGATCGGAACGCTTGGGGCCGGAGTCTGGGACGCCGGGCTGACGGGCGGGGCCGCGGGTTGCGGCGCGGGCGAGGCTTCGCCGACGCGCTGTTTGATCTTGCCGCCGCCCTGCTGTTCAGCCTTCTGGGACGCCGGGGCGAGCTTGGCGAGTTCCTCCGGCCGGTCGCGCAGCTTCCACGCCGCGCCCGCGACCAGAACGACCACCGCGGCAAGCGCGCTGGCGAGGATGACGAAACGCCGCAGGCCGCCGCCGGAATTCGTGATCGGCTTGGGCGCGGCGGGGCGCAGGTTTTCGCGCGATGAGGAAAATCCTTCCCCGGTTTCGGCGGAAGCCGATTCCTCCGGGCTTTCCAAGGCGGCCTGCGCCGGCTCGTGAGCGGCCTGCGCGGGCTTTTTCATGGGCGGCTTTTCTTCCGCGGGCCCGCTTTCCTCGGCCTCTGCCGCCGTCGGGGGCGCTCCTCCCTCGGGGCGCGCGCCGACGCCGGCGAGCTCCATCTCGATCCGCGCGATCGCCTCGTCCAGAGCGCGCGCCTCGCGCTCGATCGCCGTTTCTGGCGCGGGCGGTTGCATGTTGCGCAACTGGCCGAGCAGGGCCTTGCGGGCGCGTTCGTAGATCGCGCCGCGCGTTTCCGGCGTCGAAGTCTTCAAGCCGGATACGGCCTTGGACAGCAGCGGATAATAGTCAGCCATCGCGCGCCTTCATGTTGGTCGCCAAATCCCCGTCGTTACGATCCGGGGCCGGCGTCAGTCCTGGAACGGGTCGTGCATCAAAATTGTGTCCTCGCGCTCGGGACTTGTCGAGAGCAAGGCGACCGGCGCCTGAATCAATTCCTCGATCCGGCGCACATATTTGACCGCCTGCGCCGGTAATTGCGCCCAGGAACGCGCCCCGCCGGTCGGCTCGCGCCAGCCTTCGATCGTCTCGTAGATCGGCTCGACCCGCGCCTGCGCCGCCTGGGAGGCCGGCAGGTAATCGATGGTCTCGCCGTCGAGGCGATAGCCGACGCAGACCTTGAGCGTATCGAAGCCGTCGAGAATGTCCAGCTTGGTCAAGGCGATTCCGTCGATTCCGGACGTTTTCACGGTCTGGCGCACCAGAATGGCGTCGAACCAGCCGCAGCGCCGCGCGCGGCCGGTCACGGTGCCGAACTCGCGGCCGCGCTCACCGATCGTGCGCCCGATCTCGTCGTGCAATTCGGTCGGGAACGGTCCTTCTCCGACGCGCGTCGTATAGGCCTTGGCGATGCCGAGCACATAGCCGACCGCCTTGGGTCCTAGGCCGACGCCGGTCGGCGCGTTGGACGCCACCGTATTCGACGAGGTGACGAAGGGATAGGTGCCGTGATCGATGTCGAGCAGCGCGCCCTGCGCGCCCTCGAACAGGATGCGCTTGCCCTGCCGGCGCAAATCCTCGAGCAGCGACCAGGTCCGGTCCATATAGGGCAGGACGTGCGGCGCGACTTCGTCCAGCTCGGCGCGGATCGTCTCAGGCTTGATTTCCTCGATCCCCATGCCCCGGCGCAGGGCGTTGTGGTGGGTCAGCAGGCGGTCGATCTTGGCGTCGAGGGTCGAGGGCTCGGCGAGGTCCATGACACGGATCGAGCGGCGCCCGACCTTGTCCTCATAGGCCGGCCCGATGCCGCGCTTGGTCGTGCCGATCTTGTTGCCCGCGGCGGCGGAATTTTCGCGCAGGGCGTCGAGGTCGCCATGGATCGAGAGGATGAGCGGCGCGTTTTCGGCGATGCGCAGATTGTCGCGGCTGACCGTGACGCCCTTGGCGCGCAGCTCGGCGATTTCCTTCACCAGATGGCGCGGATCGAGCACCACGCCATTGCCGATGACGGCGAGCTTGCCGGGCCGCACGATGCCCGAGGGCAGCAGCGACAATTTATAGGTGACGCCGTCGATGACCAGGGTATGGCCGGCGTTGTGCCCGCCCTGATAGCGCGCCACGACATCCGCCGAGACCGAAAGCCAGTCGACGATCTTGCCCTTGCCTTCGTCGCCCCATTGGGCGCCGACCACCACCACATTCGCCATCTTTCGCGTTCTTCCCTTTTTTTCGCCTCGCTCTGGCGTGCGCCAACCGCTTGGCTGGTTTGTTTTACCGCCTCGCTCTGGCGTGCGCCAACCGCTCGGCTGAAGTGTTTTACGCCTCGCTCCGGCCCGCGCCGGACTCTCAGCTGGTTCGCGAATTGCCCGCAACACAAAAAGCCCGGCTCGCGCCGGGGGATCAGGATCGCGTAACGGATCGGGACGATGAAGTAAAGCGTCAAGGCTGGCGGAAAAGGACCGGCATGCTTAAAATTCGCAGTAAAAGCTTACGGTTAAGACCTGCTTAAATTTTTGATGGCACAAATTCTCGCGTCAAAGCGAATTGGGGCCGTGCGCGCCCTGCATACGAAGGGATTTTGCCATGGGCAGCTTGAAAGCCCTCACTCTGGCCGGCGCCGTTGCGATGCTCGCCGCGCCGACCGCTGTTGTTCCGGCGGCCCGCGCGGCTGACCTCCTGCCGCCTCCGCCCCAACTGGACCCGACTCCGCTGCGCGGCCCCGTCGACGACAGCGGCTTCTATCTGCGCGGCGACGTCGGCGTCGGAATCAATGGGGCGTCCGGCCTGAATTCGACGTTCAGCGACGGCTCGACCCTCGCCTCCCTCGGCGCCTGGGACGGGCCGGTCAATGTCGGCGACAGCGGCGTGTTCGATTTTGGCGTCGGCTATCAATTCAATTCGTGGTTCCGCGCCGACATGACCCTGGGCTATCTCTCGGGAGCCTCCTATAATTCCAAAGTCTTCTATCAGTTCACGGGCGCCGGCAGCAATTGCCCGGTCGGCGGCGCCGCGAACTGCGGCGATAATTACACCGGCGCGGTCCGCGGCGGCCTGTTCCTGGCCAACGGCTATCTCGACGTCGGCACCTGGATGGGCGTCACGCCCTATTTCGGCGGCGGCGTCGGCTTCATGGTCTATGGCGTGAACGGCCTGACCGACATCAGCATGAGCCAGGCCAACGCCTATGGCATGGCGCCCAACGCCAACGGGACGAATTTCGCCTGGGATCTCACGACCGGCCTCGCCTTTCATGTCACGCCCAATCTTCTGCTCGACCTGAGCTATCGCTACGTGAACATGGGCGCGATGAGCACCGGCGCGATCGCCTGCAACGGCGGCGCCGCGACCGGGTGCCATTTCGAGACCCAGCATTTCAACATGGCGTCCAACTATTTGACGCTCGGCATGCGCTGGCTGCTGCCGGCCTATGCCCCGCCGGTCGTCGTGGCCAAATATTGAGGCGATTCCGCCTCGGCGGCCATGCTGTCAGGGCGAAAGCGCAAGGCTTTCGCCCTTTTCTTTCGCCCTCGCGCGGTCCCCGCTCCATCGAGGCTGACAGTATAGACATATTTTTTTTGCAGAACTCATTAAGGTTAAGTCACGTTTAACCATCTTCCTTCACACTCTTTGCACGATCGGCGCGGCTTCGCGCCCGGACAGGCGAAGAGGTACGAAATGCGTAAAACGATTCAAGCGGCCGTCGTCGCGCTTCTTGCCTGGCCGGCGGGCAGCCTGACCGCTCGCGCCGCCGACCTGAACATGCCGCCCGCCCTGGCGGACGACGAGCCGAGCCCGATGGTGGAGTTCGGCACGGGCTGGTATCTGCGCGCAGATCTGAACACCGAATTTTCCCAATTGCCGGCGAGCCTTCTCGAACCGTCGGCGCAACTTGCCGCCAGCGGGCTTCCGACGGTGCGCGGGTCAAGCTGGTTCACCGGCGTCGGCGGCGACCTCGGCGTCGGCTACCAGTTCAACAGCTGGTTCCGCATTGATTTCACCGGCGGCGTCGATCCGTACTTCAAGCGCTATGCCCCGACGGTCGTGTTCAACGGCACAACCCCGATGCCGGCCGCCTGGGATGGGGGCATAGGGGACACGGCGTGCCTGTTCTCGATCAATCAGCTCGGCGCGCCACAATATACGACATGCACCGCCAGCCCCTATGGCTCGTTCACGTCGCAAACCTATCTGCTCAACAGCTATCTGGATCTCGGGACCTGGTGGAGCATGACGCCCTATGTCGGCGCGGGCGCGGGCCTTGTGAACGTACAGGCTTCCTCCAATGTGGACTACAAATTCCTGAGCGGCGTGCCTTACGGCACGAACGGGCACAACAATAATTGCAATATCGGCGTCACGGCGACGGGTTCTCCCATCTGCGCCTATTACGGCTATCCGGGCAACCGTGGGCCGTCCAACAATCGCATCAATTTCGCCTGGGCGCTGATGACGGGCGTCGCTTTCGACATCGGTCCGCATGTGAAGCTCGACATCGGCTATGAATACAAGAACCTGGGTTCGGGCGTCTCCGCCCAGGTGGTGCGCGCCGGCGTGCGTCTGACGCCCGACCTTTGAGCCTTCAGCCGACGTCGCCGCCGCGACGTCTGGCGACAGGGCTCTGCGCTCCCATGGCCGCCGCGAGGCGGCCATTCGTTTGATCGATGATGGGCGTTCGCTGGCTCGCCGTCTTGCCTCAACGCGGTCCGCCGGCCGCCGCCGCCTCGGCCGCGCCGGGCGCGAGCGGCAGGACGATTTCGACCAAAGTGCCTTCGTTCTTGCGGCTCTTGATCGAAAAGCCGGCGCCATTGGCCTCGGCGAGCGCCTTGGTCAGCGGCAGGCCGAGTCCGGTTCCGCCGCGAGACGGCGCAACCTGGCGGAACGGTTCGAGCGCCGTGCGCAATTCGCTTTCGCTCATGCCGACGCCGGTGTCCTTGACCCGCAGGGCCGCATGGCCGGAATCGCTCAGCGCGGTCGAGACGATGACCTGTCCGCCCGGTTCGTTGTAGCGCACCGCGTTGGCGAGCAGATTAAGCACGATCTGTCGGAGCGACCGCTCGTCGGCATGGACCGGAGGCAGGTTCGCCGCCAGAGCCAGTCGGGTGATGACTTTTTCGCGATTGGCCTGGGGCTGCATCAGCGACACGCATTCCGACACGACGCGATTGGCGTCGACCGCCGTGACGTTCAGCTCCAGCTTGCCCGCCTCGATCTTGGAAAGGTCGAGCAGGTCGTTGACCAGACTCAGCACATGCTCGCCCGAGGCATGGATGTCGCGCAGGTAATCCTTGTAGCGCTCGTTGCCGACCGGGCCGAACCGCTCGTCCATGATGACTTCGGCAAAGCCGAGGATGGCGTTCAGCGGGGTGCGGATTTCATGACTGACCTTGGCCAGGAATGCCGATTTCGCCTGATTGTCATGCTCCGCCCTCTCGCGCGCCTCGTCCATCGCGCGCTCGGTCTGCGTCCAATCCTTGAGATTGCGCAGAATCAGGCAATATTTGCCGTCTGAAGGGCGCCCCAGGCGGCCGATGGAAAGATGGAGGGGAATCGTCTCGCCCTGGCGCGCGCGGCCGAGCGCCTCGCGCCCCTGCCTCTGCGCCCCCGCCTTGGCGCGGGTGAAATATTCCAGCGCCGAAACCTGGGACTCGCGCGCGAACAAAAGGGTGAGGTTTTCGCCCGCGACCTTGTTGCGGTCGTAATCGAACAGGGCCTCCGCCTTGGGGTCGAGGCCGAGGATGACGCCATCCGCGTTGAGCAGCACGACGCCGTCGGCGGCGGCGTCGAGCATGGATCGCCATTCCTCGCTTTCCGCTTCGCGCTGGCGCAGGCTCGCCTCCAGCGCGGCGACGCGCTGCTCCGGCGTTGGAGTCGCAGGCCGCGACAAAGTGAGGAGTTCGGCCGGCGCGCCGTCCCATTCGAACTGGGCGCGATGAACTTCCGCGAGGAAAGTCCCGCCGCCGGCCTGACGCGCCTGGAGACTCCTTTTCTCGCCGGGCGCAAGCTCGTCGGCCAGGGATCCCAGGGCGGCGCGAGGCCCGCCAGCCTCGGCGAAAGCCGCGCCGTCGGCGTAGCCCAGCCAGTCGAGCGCCAGCCGGTTGGCGTAAAGCATTTGGTCGCCGCGCGTCACGATCAGGCCCAAAGGCGCAGCTTCGGCCAGGGCCGCAGGTTCGCGGCCGTCGTCGAGAAAGCCGCCCTCCGTCGTGACGGCCGCAGGCGGAGCGGGCAAGGGCAGGGTGGGCAAGGGCAGGGCGGGCAAGGGAAGCGCGGGAAAGGGCGAGACGGATGCAGGCGAGGCGGTATGGCCGCGCCCGCCGTCGCCATCGGGGGCGGCGGCCTTCGGTCCGCGCGCGCCGAGCGCCCGTGCGATTTCGCGAAAGGCCGAACGCTCGTGCGGCGCAAGCGCGATCAGGGCGGAATCGTCTTCGCCGTCGTCACGCGGCCCCGCGCCGGTCTCGGGCCGCGCCGCGGCGTGCGGGCGCAAAGGGACGACGACGCCGGAAAAATCGTGCGAAGGCGGCGGCGGCGCTTCTTCCAGGGGGTCGGCGACCGTTTGCTCCGCGCGCGCGGCTTGCTCGGAGCGCGCGGCGGTCGCGGTTTGAAACGGATCCGAGACCAAAGGCCCCTCGCGCAAACGGTCGAGATGGATCACGCCGAATCCGCGCCAGCCGTCGAAAGCCCCGCGAGGGTCGAAAAGCGGCAGGCCGCCGAGCGTCACCGGCGCGACGGCGCCAGCCTGTTCGATGGGCCAATCGATATTGATCCGGCTGAAGGTGACGCGCCCGCGCAAGGCTTCGGCAAGTTCGCCGCGCGGGTCGAGCCCGAGAATGCGCGCCGCGTCGAGAAACTCACGCCCGATGAGATCCGAGCAGCCGGTTCCGACGATTTGGGCGAGCGGCGGCGTGAGTTCGATCACCACATTTCGCGCGTCGACGCGCCAAAGGAACCGCGCCGGGGCGAGCCTGGGGAATCGTTCTTCGAATCGGGCGCGCAAGGCCTCGATCCCGGCAGGGCGATGGTCCACGGTCGTCCGGGCGGGCGCGTTCGGTTGCGGCGCGCGGCGGTTGGCGCCCGGCGCTGCGCGCAGGCCGAGGCCGGCGAGGACGAACAGAGGATTGTGGCCCGCGGTGCGGCGGCACAGGAAGGTGACCGCGCCGGGCGAGGCGGCGCAGCCCAGGGGAACGCGCTCCAGCCGGGCCGCGGCGCCGGGAAGGATGTCGGACGCCAGTTGGGCGAGGCGGCGGGCGCCCGACGAATCGGCTCCGAACAGCGGGAGAGTCAGATCGGCCGCGTCTCCCACCCCAAACAAATCGAGGGCGGCGGCGCTGGCGTGGATGACGCGCGGCGGCGCGCCTTCGGCGACGACAACGGGCGCGCCGGCGCGCGCGAGCGACGCGACGGCCGGTTCGGCCAAGGCCGCCGCGACATCCGCGCGAACGCAGCCGCCGTCGCGTCCTATGACGTTTTCGTCAGCCATGACCCCCGGCCATCTTCGTCGACCCTTCAAAGCGCTTTCCCCGCGCCTGCAACTCGGCGCAGCGGGATAACGCGCTTAATGAAAACTAAACCACGTCCGCCGCGGCGAATCCATATTTGATCCATTTCTTGCCCTACGCCATTAACTTATGATTAATTTGGGTGGTGATCGGCGTTAAAAAGCGATGCTGCGGCGCACAATGAGTATTGCGGTGCAACAAAATCCTCGGTATAACACAAGGCGTAATGCCGGATCACGAGCGGCAAGGGGATTGTTTAGGCCCGGCCGCCAAAGCGAGGACCAACCATGAGCAATCTCAATCTCGAAATTCCTTCCGAAGTTCGTGAATTCGCGGAAAAGACGGTCGATCAGGCCCGCAAGGCGTTCGAGAGCTTCGTCGTCGCCGCGCAGAAGGCGACTTCCCAGTCCGAGGCCGCCGCGGAATCGATGGCCGCCAGCGCCAAGGAAGTCAGCTCCAAGGCCATCGGCTTCGCCGAAGCCAATGTGAAAGCCGCCTTCGACCTTGCTGAAAAGATGGTTCACGCCAAGGATCCGAAGGAAATTCTCGCCATCCAGTCCGAATATCTGAAGAACCAGGTTTCGGCGGTGCAGGAGCAGGCCAAGGCCCTCGGCGAGGCCGTGAAAAAGGTCGTCACCCATACGACGGAAACGAAATAATGGCGAGCGGACCACGCAAGACCAAAGCGCCGGCGCTTGCCGGCGCGCCCGGCGCCAAATCTTTCGCCGCTCCTGCCGCGAAGGCGCCTGTGGCCGAGACCCCGGTCAAGCCGGCGGCTCCCGCCGCGGTTGAAGCCCCGGCCAAGCCGGCGGAGCCGGTCGCCGTCAAGCCGGCGGAGCCGGTCGCCGCCAAGCCGGCGGAGCCGGTCGCCGCCAAGCCGGCGGAGCCGGTCGCCGCCAAGCCGGCGCAGGCCGAGAAGCCCGCGCAGGCCGAGAAGCCGGCCGCGGCCCATGCGGCCGGCGCATTGGAAAGTCCCTTTTTCTCCGTCGCCAGCAAAAGCCTCCAGGCTTTTTCAAGCAAGGCGATGGAGTCCTATCAGGCCAACGCCGCCGCCTCGGCCGAATATGTCCAGGCATTGGCCAGCGTCCGCAGCGTCAGCGACGCCATCGCCCTGCAAAGCGAACATATGCGCAAGCAATATGAGACCTTGACGTCGCAGGCCAGGGAGCTTGCCGCGCTGGCCCAGCAGGTCGCCGCCGAAGCCGCGGCGCCGCTGATGGAGCAGATCGACAAGACCTTCAAGTCGCGTTGAACGGATAAGGCGAGGCCTCCGGCCTCGCCGCTTCGCTTCCCCGGATGGAGAGCGAGGGGGCGTAAATTTTGAGCGCGCCGCTCTTGCGTTCGCGCGAGCGCCGCTATAGGTTCCGCCGAAATTTCAGCCGCCATAGCTCAGTTGGTTAGAGCGCTAGATTGTGGATCTAGAGGTCCCCCGTTCGAGCCGGGGTGGCGGTACCATTGAAATCAAAGGCTTACGGCAAATCCCGCACCGCGCGCAAAGGCTCGGCTCAAGGCAAGGGTATGCGTTGAGGTCTGCGGTTGCGCAAATCGCGCGCGCAATCGCCCATCGGTGAGCGCCTTTTCACGCTTCGCCCATCCCGGCTTGAACGGGACAATGTAAGGCGGCTCGCTCATGAACGCTGAGCGTCGATCGCGTAGTCCGCCCATCGTGCGTAAATGTCGGACGGCAATTCGCGTCGCCGGCCTCTCCCGGAAATGCTGGACCAGCCGAGCCGTACATCAACTATCTTCTTGAGGTCGCCCATCTCGTCGCGGAGGCGACGGACGGCAAAGACCCCGATCTGGTCGTGGCGGCCCTCCTGCACGACGCCGTTGAGGATTGTGAAGCGCCATTGGAAATGATCGAAAGACGATTTGGAAAGGACGTGGCGCTGATCGTCGCCGAAGTGACCGACGACAAGCAATTGGACAAGGCCGAACGGAAACGTCTTCAGATTAAGAACGCCTCGCGCAAGAGCGCCCGCACAAAAATTCTGAAGCTGGCCGACAAATCCAGCAACCTCAGGGCGCTGGCCACCAGCCCGGCGGCGGACTGGTCGATCAAGCGCAGGGTCGAATACCTGAAGTGGGCTGGTGATGTCGTCGAGGGATTACGCGGCGCGAACAAGTGGCTTGAGGAAAAGTTCGACGAAGCCGCCGAAGAAGCCGAGCGCTCGATTGGATTTTGAACCGGCGTCGCCGGGCGATTGATGGCGGCGCTCACCGCAGAAATCACAAAGTGCTGATGGTATGAATCGGCTTAGCCTGTTGATTGTCGAATATCGCCGCCGACAAAGCCTGCCCCCAACCGGCTCCAGTATCTACATTGCACCTATTGTCCCGTACTTCGGGCGTGATCTGAGCGGGATTGATCATTATCGTCGGTGAATGACCATGGACGACGTATTTTGGGAACGGCCTTGGGTATCGAAGAAACTCATCCCTGATCCATAGGTGCGTATAGTCGTCTTGCTGGTCTAACGGAATTCGTGGCCTGATCCCGGCGTGGACATAGTAGCGTAACTCATCCTCATGGAAAGTCGGCAACGTTTTCATCCAGTCTTGCGCTTCCTCGAACGACTCAGCAGACGCGAAAGATTTCTGCGTGCTGCCGCCGCCATTGAGCAGAAAATTTTGCTCTCCGATTGGAGATTCAGTGGAATCAATCATCAGTTGTTCGTGGTTGCCTCGCAGGCAAATTGCGCCAGCCTTCTGCATTGCGCGGACCTTGTCTATGACCCATTTCGAGTCCGGTCCCCGATCAACATAATCGCCCAGGAAAATGAATTGGACGGGCTCTCTGCAATTCACGGAAGATAGCCAGTCGTCAATCTTGGACAGCAATCGCCGCAGCTTATCCGCCATACCGTGGATGTCGCCGACAACGACGGTAAGACCCATCTCAATCACCGATCCTTGAACCGCCCGCATTCGAGCCTTGACGGCCGTACGCCTGATGAAGCTGATTTCAACTGGCAAACGCTGGCGGCGGTCGCATGATCGTCGCCAGCGATTTTGCCGCAGCTCTGTTCGGGCTACGCCCTCCCGACGTCGCGGCAAAATCTCACAGCCCCGCGTTCAGCATAACCCGGCAGGAATCCACTTAATTTCCGCGGGGCGCTGTCCAAACAAGCGGCGCCAGCTCTGCGCTCGCTCATGCCTCACTCGTTTGTGGGCTGGACGCCGCCATGGTTTCGCGCCCCTCCCCCCTCGCGGGCGAGATGGCCGGCGACGAATTCATTCGTGTTGAGGCGCATCGGCCGCGTCCGGCCGTCACGATAATGGCGTTTGAAGTACAGGGTGCGCGTCTTCGCGAAGAGTTTGCGCATTGTGTTGACGATGAAGCGATTGGCGGCGCCCGTTTCAGCCGCGAAGGCGTTGACGATGACGCAGTCACCCTCACGGCATTCGTCATCGCGCAGCCCGGCGTGGCCTTCGACCCACTGCTCCGCCAAGGCCCGCGTCGTCAGCGCCCAACCGAGGAACCCCCGGACTCTCCGATCTTGATCGACGACGAAGAAAAAGTGCCCGCGGGCGACCTGATAGTAGAGGACTAGCGACCATTCGCCGAATTGAAGCCTGGCGAAGGCCGGCTTCTTACTGAGATATTCGACCGCCAGACCCAGGGCGGCCGCCGGGTCTTTCGGCCTCCATGCGCTGAGGACGACATTGTGTTCCATCCCCTTTCTGTCGTTGGCGGCAAGGGCTCGAGCGTCCGTCGCCGCCGAAGCGGCGGCAAATTCGCCGCCGCTCATCTGCTCCAGAGCGGCGAGATTGTCTTTCGCGACGGCGTGGTCGGGGGCGTAGCGAAGCGCCTCACGCATGGCCGCCTTGGCGCCCTCGATCGCTCCTTGGCGCCGCCGCGCGGCGCCGCACAAGACCCAAACGTCCGACCACTGGGGATGAAGCCGAAGCGCAGCCGCGAAGGCTCCTTCGGCGCGCGCTGGCTCGTTGAGGGCCATCAACGCCTGGCCGCGCGCCGAGTGGGCTTGCGCGAGCTGCGGCGCGAGCGCGCAAGCCTCGCCTGCGGCTCGAAGCGCGTCCTCGGCCTTGCCGAGCGCCAACAACGAGAGCGATGCGTGCAGGAACGGCAATGGATTTTTCGGCAGGGATTTCTGCGCCCATTCGAGAGGCGCCAACGCCTCGGCATGGCGCCGCGCCGCTTGCAGCGCGATTCCAAGATCGAGCTGCGTCCGGGGATCGTCGGGACCGCACGCTCTGGCGCGGCTGAGAAGGTCGATCGCTTCCGCCAATTTGCCTGCGCGCAGACTTTGCAACGCCCGCTCGCGCAGCGCCGCCGGCTCTCCGCCGTCTTCCGAGAGGGCCGGCCCTGTCGAAGGATTAGCTGCGTCGACGGTCATGTGTTTCCCGCCCGCCCAACCGGCGACGCCTCTCCTTCATTGGATTGCGTCGCAGAGTGGCCTGTCGATCGATAACAATCGCCAGCATTTGAAAGCAGTCGCGAACAGTCGTCAAGGCCGGTAGCGTCCACAGACGTGGTGGAGATTTTCTGATTGAAGCCGGCGGGCGGAGCTCCGCTTAGCGGAGCCCGCCGGCGGGCCGGGGGCGGTCACCGCGTCCTCTTCGGTTATAGTCGAGTTGCTAAAGCTTGACCCAACCGAAACGAGGAAACGATGACCGACGACACAATGGCATTTCTTCATCAAATTCGCGAGCGCGGCGGGGAGGACCTGCTGAAGGATCTTGCCGAAGCGGTGTTGCAGAAGCTGATGGAATTCGACATCGAAAATCGGGTCGGCGCCGGGCGCTACGAGCGCTCGGACGCCCGCACGACCCAACGCAATGGCTATCGCGAGCGCGATCTGGAGACGCGGCTCGGCACGCTGGAGCTGAAAATCCCGAAGCTGCGCAAAGGCAGCTATTTCCCCGCCTTCCTGGAGCCGCGCAAGACCGCCGAGCGCGCGCTTGTCGCCGTCATACAGGAAGCGTGGATTTAGGGCGTCTCGACGCGCAAGGTCGACGATCTCGTGCAGGCGATGGGCATGTCCGGCATTTCGAAAAGCCAAGTTTCGAAACTTTGCGAGGACATCGACGAGCGGGTGAACTCGTTCCTCGACCGCAAGCTCGAAGGCGACTGGCCCTATCTTTGGCTCGACGCCACTTATCTCAAGGTGCGCGAAAACGGTAGGATCGTCTCAGTCGCCGCAATAATCGCCTCGGCGGTCAACGCCGAAGGGCGGCGCGAAATCATCGGGCTCGGGCTGGGGCCATCCGAGGCGGCGGTGTTTTGGCTCGGCTTCCTGCGCTCGCTGGAAAGCCGTGGACTGAAGGGCGTCAAGCTCGTCATCTCCGACGCGCATGAAGGCCTCAAGGCGGCGATCTCGCAGGTCTTCAAGGCGAGTTGGCAGCGCTGCCGCGTCCACTTCATGCGCAACGCGCTCGCCCATGTTTCCAAAGCGCATCATGGGATGGTGTCGGCGGCGATCCGCTCGGTCTTCAGCCAGGAGGATCAGGCCGCCGCGTCACGGACCTGGCGGCACGTCGCCGATCAGTTGCGGGCGCGCTTTCCCAGACTGGCTGGCCTGCTGGACAACGCCGAGGCAGACGTCCTCGCCTTCATGGCGTTCCCGCGCGCGCATTGGCCGAAGTTGCACTCCACCAACCCAATCGAACGTCTCAATAAGGAGGTCAAACGCCGCGCCGACGTCGTCGGCATATTCCCCAACGAAGCTTCGATCAGGCGGCTCGTCGGCGCCATCCTGCTCGAACAGAATGACGAGTGGCAATTACAACATCGCTACATGAGCCTGGAGACGATGGCCGGCCTCGCCGACGAAGCCGCCCCGCCGCCAAAAATCGCAGCCTGAAGAGGCGCCAGTGACCGCCCCTGAATTTCCACCACCTTGACGGACGTGATCTCAAGGCCGGGCTCCATGGCCGGCAAGGGATACAAAACTTCCGCCCGCGCCGGCGCGGTCCGACAAAGCGAAAAATGGTCGAGCACGGACGCGGATCGCAGCGAAATCGGCGTGGAAGACTCCGAATAATCGAAACTCAATGGTCATATTTCGCCAGCCGCCGCCCCTGCCGTTGACCTGGTGTGATTGCCCTGCACGAAGCAGCTTCATTTACAAACGAGAGAAAATGTGCGACCATAAACAGTAGAAATTGTATAATTGTATCGATAATTTTGGGGTTTATCAGGGATTTGTAGGGTGGTGACAGGGGGTTGACGTCTGCGGAAGCCGATCGCGATTTTGCTTCTGTGGGCCGCGAAGCAAAGACAAAGATGACGATGAGCAAGTTTGAGAGCTTAAGTCAATCGAAATGGGAGCGCAAATAGTACGCGTTTTTTTCCGCGAGTTACGGAAGCATATCGGAAAAATTCGGCGAAAATTGGCGAAGCAGGATGAGAGCAAGGTGGAGGAGGGCGATTTGATGCCCGATCATGTTCCCATGATCTTGTCGATCACGCCAAAATATGCGGTGGGCCAAGGCATCGGATATATCAAGGGCAAGAGCGCGGTCCATTTGGTGTGTATGTAAAAGGCGAGCGTTTTTGCGCGCGCGGATTGTGTCGGCGGTCGGTCGCGACGAGAGGGTCGTTCCGGAATACATCAGGAATCAGGAACAAGAGAACCAGCGTCTCGATCAACTGATCGTCTGGCGCTGAGGGCCACCTTCAGGTGGCCAGTTAACCGGGGACGCGTCAGCGTCCTCCTCCTGCCGCTTTGGGCGGCTCACATTTCAAAGCCCCCGGCTATACCGGGGGCGAGTTGGCATTGTCTATGGCCCGGAACGCGGTCGGGAAACGCAGGAAATGTCAGCATAAATTAGCGTCAAAGGGGAGGGTGTCAGATGTTTAAATTGTTCAACCCCCAGCAGTCTGATTCCAACGGCCAGGACGGTGACAATCCATCTCTTACCGGCCAGTTCAATCAAGCCGGCGATCAATCGTCGTTCAATTCTTTCGACCAGATCGGCGTGGATCCACTGTACTCGGTCCCGATGGCCTATGGTGTCGCCGCGGGCGCGTTGGCGCCTTTCGGTTGGGGCTTCGGTCCCGCTTCATCGCCGGGGCTCGCATCCGCGGCTTCCGCTTCGCGATCGGTAAGCGCCGCCTCGGTGTCGCCGCCATCCATCGGCTTGACGCTGACGAGCGCTGGATCCGGGGCATCGGCCGCTGGCTCCGGGGGCGCGGCGAGCAACGCGGCGTCGAAGTCGTCATTCAGCGGCTCCTCTCAAATCGTGAGCAACGGCAGCAGCGCGATCGTCTTCGACAATACCTATACTGCAAATTGCACCCAATCCTATATGAACTGCATCGTCGCTGCCGAGAGCCAGATCGAAAGCCTGTTCACCACCTTTAACGCAAAACAAGACACCATCGTTGTTACATTCGACGAGCAAAACTCAGGCAACAACGGCGTCGCCCTCGGCAACTCTTCCTTTGGTCACCTCTATAGTTACGGGACCTTGGCGAGCGCGCTCCAGACCGCCGCGCCAAACGACGTCCTGCCCTCGGACCCTTCGGGTGGAAGCTCGAGCTGGTACGTCCCCAACTCTTACGAAAGGATGCTGGGCCTTAATACAACCACCGGGTCCCCTGACCTCAGCGTCACGCTGAACAGCTATTACAACTGGTCCTTCGGTCAGGACGTCATCAATGGGGTCACCCACGAATTGTCCGAGGGCGGCATGGGCCGCATCGGCGGACTCGGCGGCGCCGCCAGCCCGTTCGACAACACGGGCTATTGGGGCACGATGGATCTGTTCCGCTATAGCGCGCCGGGCGTTACAGACTACAACAATGGCCGGGACGGAACCACGACTTACTTTTCTCCCACTGGCTCGACGCTGTCCAACCAGGCCCTCCCCGCCAAAGGAGCGCCCACCCTTTCATACAATAACCAATACAATTCCAACGGAACGGTCAACAACACCGGCGACACCGCCGACTGGACCCAACAATCCGTTTTCGGGTCGACCGGAACCGGCGAGACCCTGACTCTGACCCAGACCGAACTCGGGGTCCTGCAGGCGCTTGGCTGGACGCTCACGCTGACGCAGGACGTCGTCGCGACATCGGGGACTTGGGAGACCCCCGCCGACTGGAGCGCCGGCTCCATGCCGATCGAGGCGCAGGACGCTTACATCAACGGCGCGGACGTGACGCTCAACTCCAATGTGATCGTGAACAGCATCGCCACCAGCTCCGGCGCCATCCTCAGCATCGGCGACGCCGCGGCGACCACGTTGACTGCGGTCAGGGGGACGGATCTGAACACGGCGGACTCCTCCAGCGTCGCGAGCGGAAATCTCGGCGAGATTATCGTCTACACAGGATCCGCGCTACAAGTCGGTTATTTCAGCGACACATTCGACAATGGCGGCACTCTTTTCCTCGGCAAGGGCGCCGGCGGCAGCGGCGTCGGCGACCTCAACATCGCTGGCACGATCACCCTGAACGGTGGCGGCACGGTCACTTTGGGTCAGAGTGGCACCGGGGGAGACATCCTGAACGCCTCGGACGGGAACGGCGGAGTGGTCAACGGCAGCCTGGTCAACGTGGACAACACGATCCAGACCCAATCGGGAAGCACCGGTCTGATCAATCTCGGCCTCGGCTTCGACAATCAGGCAGGCGGCAAGGTGGTGTCCGCGAGCTTCCTTCAGATCATCGCCCCAACCTTGACCAATGAAGGCGCGATGACGGCCGACGCCGGCGCGACGCTCAATCTCAACGCGGACGGAGGCGCCAGCGGCTCCTTCGCCAACTCAGGCACAATGACCGCCGACGCGGGCGGGACGCTCGGTTTGGGCAGCGACGGCGTCACGGAAACGCTCACCAATACCGGATCGATCCTTGTCGGCCAGGGCGCCGTCAGCGGCAGCGCCGACCTCGCGATCGGCGGCAATCTCACCGTCGCCGGCAGCGGCGCCATCTGGTTCAAGGGCGCCGGCGCCAGCATCACCAGCGACGGCAGTCCGGCGACGTTCACCAACGCAAGCACGATCGACGGGATCGCCTCCGGCCAGATTGGCGACGGCAACCTGACGTTCGACAACTCCGGCACGGCGGGCGCGTCCGGTTCGGGCGTCACGCTGACGATCAACACCGGCGGCAATACCGTCCTCAACGCCTCGGGGGGCGTGCTCCAAGCCGAGAACAGCGCAACCCTGGCGATCGTCTCCAACGTCACTAATCAGGGGGTGATCGACGTCGGCGCGACGAACTCGTCGTCAACCGGAACGGTCGATCTCGGCCAGGACGGCGGAACGGGATCGATGACGAATACCGGAGCGATCGCGATCTATGCCGGAAGCGATCTCGCGATCAGCGGCGCCTACACCATCACCGGCAGCGGCACACTGTATTATAAAGGCGCCGGCGCCGACATCACCAGCGACGGCAAGGCGGCGGCGACGTTCACCAACGCCAGCACGATCGAGGCGCTCGCCTCCGGCCAGATCGGCGACCAAGGCATATTAGCGTCCAACGATCTGACGTTCGACAATTCCGGCACTGCGGGCGCGTCCGGCTCGGGCGTCGCCCTGACGATCAACACGGGCGGCAACACCATCCTCAACACCGGGACGCTCGTGGCTGCAAACGGCGCAACCCTGGCCATCATCTCTAACGCCAACAATCAAGGTACGATTTCGGCGGGCACGTCTTCGTCGAGTTCGAACGGGGCATCGACCGGGACTGTCGACCTTGGCCTGGACGGCGGCGCGGGGTCGATGAACAACACGGGGTTCGTCGATATTTGGGGAGGCAGCGACCTGGCGATAGGTGGCAATTACACGATAGCCGGTAGCGGCGACGTCGCAATCAAAGGCGCCGGCGGCAGCATCACCAGCGACGGAACGGCGGCGACGTTCACCAATGCGAGCACGATCGAAGTCCTGGCCTCCGGCCAGATCGGCGACGCCCATCTGACATTCGTCAATGCCGGTTCGGTCATCATCGCGTCGGGCGACACGCTGACGCTGACAGGTTCATCGACCCTGACCGGGTCCATCTCAGGCGCGGGCGGCCTGACGCTCGGGGGGGCCGTCGCGATCAACGGCGGGGCCAATCTGACCGAGGCCAAGCTCACGCTTGCCGGCGTAGGAACGGCGGTCACGCTCAACGAGAATTTGAGCTATGGGGGGGCCTTCTGGCAGGGCGGCAACCCGACGCTTTCGATATCGTCGGGCGACACGCTGACGCTGACAGGTTCATCGACCCTGACCGGGTCCATCTCAGGCGCGGGCGGCCTGACGCTCGGGGGGGCCGTCGCGATCAACGGCGGGGCCAAGCTGACTGAGGCCAAGCTCACGCTTGCCGGCGTAGGAACGGCGGTCACGCTCAACGAGAATTTGAGCTATGGGGGGACCTTCTTGCAGGGCGCCAACCCGACGCTTTCGATATCGTCGGGCGACACGCTGACGCTGACAGGTTCATCGACCCTGACCGGGTCCATCTCAGGCGCGGGCGGCCTGACGCTGAGCGGCGGCTCAACCACGATCGCCGCCGGCGCCGCGCTGACGCAGGCCCAGTGGACGCTGACGGGAGCGGGAACCGCGGTCTCGGTCAAAGGGAGCCTGTCCTATGCGGGAAGTTTCTCCGACGCTTCGGGCGCGACGCTCTCGATTTTGAGCGGCGCGAAATTGAGCCTTTCGGGCACGGCGACGCTGAGCGCCAAGGTCACCGGGGCAGGAAGCCTGGCGATCACCGGAGGAACGACGAGTATTGTTCCGTCTGCAGCGGTTTCGGTGACGAATCTGTCGGTCACGGGCGCGGCGACGACCCTCGCCATCGGCGAGGCATTCACTTTTGCGCATGTGTTCTCGGCCAACGGCGGCGCGACGGTGAATTTGTCGGGCGGGAATTTCGTCCTCACCGGAGCGAACAGCTTCAGCAGCGCCACAGTGACAGGCGCGCACACGCTTTTCGACATGGCCGCGTCATCTGCTTCCGGCCTGAAGATCGGCGGAACCACGACCTTTGAAAACACCAGCACGCTGACGCAGAGCGGCGGTACGGTGACGGTCGGCGATTCCGCCGGCAACGTCGCGACCCTGTTCAACGCCAAGACGGGAATTTACGACATCACCGACAACAGCGGGATCGCCCGGGGAACGTCGACCGCCTCGCTGTTCGCCAATAACGGCCTGTTCGAGAAGACCGGCGGGACGGGAACGAGCGCGGTGCTGCCGAGGTTCACCAGCGCCGGAACCGTGACGGCGGCGACGGGAACGATCGCCTTTTCCGGGGCGACCAACAATTTCTCGGGGACGATCGGCGGCTCCGGCGCGGTCAGCTTCACCGGCGGCGTGTCGACGATCAATGCCGGGACGACGGTCAGCGTCGCTTCGCTGACGGCGACCGGGGCGTCAACGACGCTGTATATCGCCGGCAACCTGTCCTATGCGGGAAGCTTCTCCGACGCTTCGGGCGCGACGCTCTCGATTTTGAGCGGCGCGAAATTGAGCCTTTCGGGGACGGCGACGCTGAGCGCCAAGGTCACCGGGGCCGGAAGCCTGGCGATCACCGGAGGAACGACGAGCATTGTTCCCTCCGCAACGGTTTCGGTGACGAATTTGTCGGTCACGGGCGCGGCGACGACCCTCGCCATCGGCGAGGCCTTCACTTTTGCGCATGTGTTCTCGGCCAACGGCGGCGCGACGGTGAATCTGTCGGGCGGGAATTTCGTCCTCACCGGAGCGAACAGCTTCAGCAGCGCCACAGTGACAGGCGCGCACACGCTTTTCGACATGGCCGCGTCATCTGCTTCCGGCCTGAAGATCGGCGGAACCACGACCTTTGAAAACACCAGCACGCTGACGCAGAGCGGCGGTACGGTGACGGTCGGCGATTCCGCCGGCAACGTCGCGACCCTGTTCAACGCCGCGACGGGAATCTATGACATCACCGACAACAGCGGGATCGCCCGGGGAACGTCGACCGCCTCGCTGTTCGCCAATAACGGCCTGTTCGAGAAGACCGGCGGGACGGGAACGAGCGTGATCGCGCCGCGTTTTTATAACGGGCATGCCGTGTCGGTCAGTTCCGGAACGCTGGACTTTACGGGGGCGGTCACGGGAACCGGAACGGATACGATCTCGGGGGGCGCGACGCTGGAGTTCAACGCGACAGTGGGAGCGGGCCAGACCATCGCCTTCTCGGGCTCGAACAATGTGCTCGACCTGACCGCTCCGACCGGGTTTGGCGGCTCGGTCAGCGGCTTCATCAAGACCGACATGATCGACTTCGCGGGCGCCTGGTCATTATTGAGCGTGACCGAGAACGCCGCGCAGACCCAGGCGACGCTGACGCTGTCGAGCGGCTCCCTGACCGATCATCTCCTCCTTAATGGCGTCTATGCCAAGAGCGACTTCACCCTCACCGCGGGAGCGGGAAACACAACCATCATTGCGCACGTGTGACCAAACGGGGCTCTTGAACGTCGCGACCGGCGGCTCTCCTGGCCGCCGGTCGCAACTATCGCCGTCGCGCTCACGAAATGCCCGCAGGAACAGGTTACGCAAGACAGAAGCGAAGCCAGCTTTCGATCTCCCGCTTCGGCCCGCGTCGGGTTCCCACCCTGTTCTGCGCGATCTGGGCGCGCCGCATCGACGCGACGGGCCGATCCATCAGGCCTACATAGGCGAGGCATTGAGGAAATCCTGCTGTCGATCCTGGCTGTGTGAAATCGCGAGTCAGACGAGTGCGAGTCTGGTAGAATCTCCCTGCTTCTGGGCGGGAGAATTTCATGGGCCGGTTCGTGGAAGGCGCCGACCGTTCGCCGCTGAACTTTTTGCCGGAATGCCTTGAGGACTGGGTGGACGAGAACAACGCGGTCTATGTGATCGAGGTGTTTGTCGAAGCGCTGGACCTGTCCGACCTGGGCTTTTCGAGCGCCATGGCGAAAGCTACTATCCGAATTTCCGGCCAGCACTGTACCCCCCAAAATCCGACAGTTCATGCGGGTCCGCAGCGGACTTGAGCCGGGTTTGCTCAGGCCTTCCCGCGGCCGTGTCGAGCGGCTCGACGGCGCCGAAGCGCAAGGGCGCCCGCGCAACGCTCTCTTGCGCGAATGGGCTTGCCGGGCCTATTCCGTAAACACGATCGTCTTGCGGCCGTTGATCAGCACGCGGCTTTCGATGTGGTAGCGCACGGCGCGGGCGAGCACGCGGCGTTCGATGTCGCGCCCCTTGCGGATCAGGTCGTCGGGCGTGTGGTGGTGCGAGATGCGCTCCACGTCCTGTTCGATGATCGGCCCCTCGTCGAGGTCGGAAGTCACGTAATGGGCGGTGGCGCCGATGACCTTCACCCCGCGCGCATGGGCCTGATGATAAGGCTTTGAGCCCTTGAAGCCCGGCAAAAAGGAATGGTGGATATTGATGCAGCGGCCCATGAGCTTGGCGGCGAGGCCGTCGGACAGAATCTGCATATAGCGGGCGAGCACCACCAGTTCGGCGCCGGTTTTCTGGACCAGCGCCCAGATCTGCGCCTCCTGCTCCATCTTGGTCTCGCGGGTGACCGGGAGATAGTGGAACGGGATTTTTCCGAAATCGAGATGGGGATAGGCCTCGCGCGGATAATTGGCGATGATGCCGACAATATCGATCGGCAGTTCGGCGATCCGCCAGCGATAGAGCAGGTCGGCCAGGCAATGGTCGAATTTGGAGACCAGGATCATCACCTTGGGCCGGCGCCAGGCCGCGCAAAGAGTCCAGTCCATGCCGAATTCCTCGGCGAGCTTCACGAAACTGGCGCGCCAGGCCTCGACATCGGCGTCCGCGCGCACCGGATTGAATTCGATGCGCATGAAAAAGCGGTTGGTGTCCAATTCGTCGAACTGGCGCGAATCGCCGATGTTGAAACCGGCCTCGAAAATATGGCCGGCGACCCGCGCGACAATGCCGGGGCGATTAGGGCAGCTCAACAGCAGCCGATAGATTTGCGCTTCGGACGAGGGTGGCGGCGGGGTCGAGGCGCACATTCCCGGCTTGGCTTTTGCGGATCTGGATTTTTGGGAGCGGGAGAGGGCAGCCATAAAATGCTTCCACAGCGGTGCGCCCGAAACCGAATACCGGCGGCTCTTCCGCTGTCTAGCCGTTCAATCGCCCAATGTCGATCCGGCGCCAGAAAATCAGGCGCGCGACCCGCGGACCCTGGCCAGGGCATAAGCCGGGAGCAGGATCGGCGCCCGGGCGCCGCCGCCGCCTTCCCACGATTCTTCGTCGGTCGGCAGCAGCATGATCGCGGTCGCGGCGACCACGCCGCCGAAGGTGAAGCCGAAGCCGCCGTACAGCAGGGCGAGGCCTTGCAGCATCAGTTGCGACGACATCATCAGATCGCGAAGGCCGGCGAGGTTCGACAGCAGAATGGCGGAAGCGCAAGCAAAGCCCACCGCCCAGCCGAGCGCCCAGTTGGCGACCATCAGACGGACCAGCCGATTCGGTTTGGCGCAATTGCGATTCTGGGTCATGGCGCAGTTCCCATATTCTCTCTGCCTGGCACTCTAGCGCAAAACCGGATTCGCGCCAGCGGATAATTCATGCACTTGCCGGTTCAAGGCGCAACACCTGCGCGCCGCCGCGCAACGCGGTTTCAGCTATGCTCAATATATGCGCATGGTGGGTGAAGAGAATGGGTTGAATTGTCGCGCTCGCCGAAGCCAAGGCATGGAAACCCGCCGCGACGCGGCGATCGTCGAAACTGGCGAAAAGATCGTCGCCGATGAAGGGTGGCGCTTCCGCGCGCGCTGCATAATCCTCAAGAAAGGCAAGACGCAAGGCGAGATAAAGCTGGTCGCGCGCGCCTTCGCTCAAAAAACGGAGTTCGAGATCCTCCCCGCCGGCGCGGCGCGCGCTTAAACGCAGTTCGCCGTCCTCGCCGAAAGTCTGGTCGAGACCGGCGTAGCGGCCCTCGGTCAGCGATGAAAACAGGGCGCCGGCGCGCGCGAGCAGCGGGTCCTTGCGCTCGGCGCGATGGCGGGCGAGACCCGCGTCGACCACCAGCGCGGCGAGCTTCAGGGCCGCCCAGCGCCGCGCCTGTTCGTGGATTTCGGCGCGCGCGCTCTCGCGGGCGAAGATCGCCGCCTCGGCGCCGGCGCTTTCCTGCAATTGCTCCCACTCGGCTTTTTTTGCGCTCTGTTCCGCGTAGATCTTGCGGGCGAGGTCGGTGCGCTCCTCGCTTTGGCGCGCGATCTCGGCGAGGCGGATTTCCACCGCATCCGCCGCAAAGCCTTCCATTTCGCTCGCCAGCGACGCTTCGTCCATCCCGTCCGAGACCAGGGCCAGATTGTCGCGCTGCGCCCTGATCTCGCGCTCCGTCGCCTCCCGCGCGGCAAGACGCGCCGCCAGAACATCCGGCTCGCCGGTCGCGCCGAATTCCGCGCCAAGATCCTTGACCTGCCGTTCGGCTTGCGCCAGGGCCTCGTCGACCTGGCCCATGGTTTCCTCGGCTTCGAACAGGGCGCGTTCGGCGCGCCCGCGCAGGGCGGCGGTTTCTCTGGCGCGCGCCAGCCGGTCGCGCAGTCGTGCGACCGCCGCCTGCGCCGGCCGCGCGGGAATGTCGCGGCCGCACAAGGCCAGCAGCGCGTCGAGCCTTTGTTCGAAAGATGAAAGATCGTCGCGGATCGCCGCGACCCGCCGGGCTTTTTCTTCCTCGTCGTCCAGTTCGGCGGGCAAGGCGCGGAAAAGCGCGATCCGCTGACGCGCCTCCTCGAATGTCGCATCGTCGTCGAGCCGCAGCCGGACGAGCGCCTCGCGCCAGTCATTGCGCCACAAGACGTCTTCCTCCGCCAGCCGCGCCAGCTGGCTTTTCAGCCGGGCGATGCGCTCGGGCGCGTCGGCGAGCCGGGCGCGCGCCTCCCGCGCCGCGCCTTGCGCCTTGGCGATCTCGTCGATCCGCGCCGCGATCCGGCGCGTGAGCGCGCCGGGCCGTAGCGGCAGGGGAGGCAGGCCGCATTCGCCGGCCAGAGCCTCCAGGCCGGGCCGCGCTTCTTCGAGCGCAAGCCGCAATTCCTCGGCGCGGGCTTTTTCGCGCGCCAGTTCCTCGCGCGCGGCGAGCAGATGGTCGGCCTTGGCGCGCCATGCCAGCATGTCGCGCGGCGCGGCAGGCGTGACGCCGCAGGCTTGCCAGGCCCGCGCCCAATCGTCCCGCAGCCGCGCGCCTTCTTGTTGCAATTGCGCCAGCGTCGCCTCGCCGCCGTCCTTTTCGCTCTGGTGAAGCCCGATTTTCTCGCGCTCGGCTTCCGCCGCCGCGACGTGGGCGGCGCCGGCGATCAAAGCGTCGGCGTTGCGGTCGGCCTCGGCGGAAAACGCTTCGAAAACCTGCGCGCGGTCTTGCATCCGGGCCGGATCGGGCGGGGCTGCGCCGAACAGGCCGCGCAGATCGCGCCAGGCGTCGTCGCGCCGGGCGCGGGCGGCGCGCAGGTCGGCCAGGCTTGCGATCGGCCCTTGCAGCTCCAGCTTGCGCAACCGGCCTTGCGCCAGGGCAAGTTTTTCCGCCGCCTGCTGCGCCTTGTCGCGCAAAACCGTCTCGCGGGCGAAAAAATCGTCGAAGGCGCGCGCCGCCTGCTCGATCGCGCTCGCCTCGGGGCTGGGGCTGCGGGCGAAAAGGTCGAGGTCGGGAAGCGGCGGCGACAGCCGCCCCAGCGTCTCGGCGAGCAGCCGCGCGTTTTCGTCGCGCAGGCGCAAGGCGTCCCGAAGCGCGTCGTCGAGCCGCTCAATCTCGCCGAAAGCGCGCAATTTTTCGCGCAGCGCTTCCGCCTCGGGCAGAGCCTCGCCCGTTTGGGCGCCAAGCGCGGCCAGCCGGCTTTCTTCTTCGGCGAGGTCGCGCTCCGGCTGCTGTCGCTTGACCGCCAGGTCGCGGCCCCGCGCGGAAATTTTCTCGGCGCGCAGAAGCGTCGCGGAATCGGGCGCGGCGGCGCGCAATTCGTCGAGCGTCGCCAATCCGCAGACCTGCGCGCGCAGATCGAGTTTTTGGCGGGCCTCCTGCAAGGATTGTTCGCGTTTGGGCAGGTCGGCGGAGGATTTTTCAAACGCGCCGCTGGCGCGGATCAGCGCCTCGATATTTTCGCCTTGCGCGAGAAGATCAGCGTCCGGCTGGGCCGCCTCCCGTTCGGCGCGCGCCGCCTCGCGAGTCTTGCGCGCCTGGGCCACCTGCTCGCGGGCGCGGTCGCGGGCGGCGATTTTTTGCGAAAAATGCGCGGCGGCCTCCGCGGAAACGCCGGCGAGATCAGCAAAAACTGCCGCGTCCGCCCGCAGGGCGGCGAGGCGGCGCAGAATCGGCGCGGCCTTGCGCAGCCGCTCCCGCCGCAGTCTTTCGGCCTGGGCCTCCCTTTCCGCGGCTTCGATGTCCGCGATCCGCGCGCTTGAGGATTCGATCGCCTCGTTGACCGCCTTCAGCTGGCTTTCCGAGACCTGCGCCGTCTTTTCCCGCGCCCGCGCCGCGTCATAGCGGTCGAGCGCCTGGTAGAAGGCGCGATGGCCGGCGCGGCGGTCGCTAAAGATTTTATCTGCTTCGTCCTCGAATCCTTTGCGCAGGTCGAGGAGACCGCGCAGGCCAGAGGCGGCGGCGAACAGGCTGGCGCCGATTTCGCCGTCGGCGCGCAGCATTTCGTCGCCGCCTTCGCGCAGGCTTTTGGCGTCGAGTCCGAAGGCGCGGTGGAAAATCTCGCGCGTCGCCGCGCCGAGAAATGGCGCCAGCGCATCGTCGGGCAAAGGACTGCCGGTGGCGTCGAGAAGCGTGTTCCGGTCGCCGCGCCGGCGGAAAAATTGCAGCATCTGGCCATTGCGGCCGCGGATGGTCGCGCCGAGCCGCATGTCTTTCGGCCGCAGGAAGGAAATTCTTTCGCGCCGCGGCGCGCCGAAGAAAAGATCGCCCATCGCGGCGAGCGCCGAGGATTTGCCGGCTTCGTTGGCGCCATAGACGATATGGACTTTGGCGCTCGCGTCGAATTCGAGCCGCAGCCCGTTGAACGGGCCGTAAACATCAAGCGTGAGGTCGAGGAGCCTCATGATCTGGCCTCGCCTTCGGCGCGCGCCACGGCGAGATCGCGCGCCTCGCGCAGCAGCGCGTCCAGCTCCGCGCCGAGATCGAGGCCCGGCGCCGGAATTCTGGCCTCCACATTCGCCAGCGCGGCCAGCGCCGCTTCGCGCAAGTCCGGATCGGCGAGACAGGCGTCGAGCAGGCCGGCGAAGTCGAATTCCCGGTCGAGGCGTTTGGCCGCGACGGGCGCTTCGGTTTCCAGCACGAGGCGCTCGATGGCGATGTCTTCCTGGGCGCGCTGCGCCGCCGCCTCGATTTCGTCGCGCCAGCGCGCCGGGTCGGCGGCGAATTCGGCATGCAGCGGGCTCGCGCCCTTGACACGGACGCGCAGGGCGAGCGGGCGGCCCTCGGCCAGCAAAACTTCCTCGCCGGCGCGAGCCTCCAGCGCCCGCAGCAGGCTGGTCATGTCGTCATGACCGGCGGCGTCGAGCGCGATTTCGCAAAAGCGCGCGCGATCGACGATCAGCCGCCGCACGTCCTTCACCTGGCCGTCGGCGACATCGACCAGAACCGCGCCTTTGGCGCCGGTCTCGCGGATGCTGCGGCCCTGAAGATTGCCGGGAAAGACGATGGTGGGATCGCGCGCCACCAGCTCATAAGCGTGGACATGGCCGAGCGCCCAATAATCGTAGTTTTTGGCGCGCAGATCGTCGAGGCTGCACGGCGCGTAAGCGGCATGGCCGGGGCGCCCGTCGAGCGAGGTGTGCAGCACGCCGATATTGAAAAAACCTTCCTTCGGCGCCGGCAGCGCGCGGGCGAGATTCTCACTTTCGGCGCGATGGGAAAAGCCGCGCCCGTGCAGGGCGACGCGCAGATCGGGCAATTCGAAAGTTCCCGCCCGGCCGGTGGGAAAATTTTGGGCCAGATCGGGCAGGACCAGACTTTTGGTGACGACCGAATCGGCGTCGTGATTGCCCTTGAGCAGGAAAATCGGAATTTTCGCCTTGGCCAGCCGCGCGATCTGGCGGTTGAAGAAAAGGGCGATGGCGGCGTCGCGCCAGTCGCCGTCGAAAATATCGCCGGCGAAAATCGCAAAAGCGATTTTTTCCGCCAGCGCCCGGTCGATCAATTCGACAAAGGCCTCGCGGCTCGCCCCGGCCAGCTTTTGGCCCAAAACCTCGTCGCGCAGGCTCAGGCCCTTGAAAGGGCTGCCCAGATGGAGATCGGCGGCGTGGAGAAAGGTGAAGTTCATGGCGGCGAGAAGCGATTCGTTTCGCCGAGTTTAGGCCGGGCGGGACGGGGGAAGAAGGCCTCGCTCAAAAAGATCGCCGCTTACGCCCGCGCGGGAATTGAGGATTTCGTATGGAGTCCGCAGCCCTGGTAGCCCTGTAGCCGGCCGCAAGGCCGACGAAACTTTGGCCGGGATCGGCCGTGGCTACATCAGAGGCTCGACGATTAAGCAGTTGCGATCGTCAGGCAGCCAAAAGGGCTGTCGTCGACAAATATCATTACGGACGCCATCTGGGGCGCTGTCAAGTATGATGTGATTCTTGTCGCTTGACGCTTTGAGCTGTCTGGCCGCAGCGAAGTCGAATGATGATGATGGATTATTTTGCGCTAGGCATTCTCGAAGTCGGATCATCCCGCTGTCGCTGCGCAACGCGTTCTACGCTCGAACACTTCCCATGGCAGGCGAGGGCGAGTTGCGGACGCCGGAATGGCCAGTCGGTTGAAGACTAGACGCGCGTCACGAGTTGGCAAGAACCTCAGAAAGCCGCTCAACGCATTGCTTCGCGACGAATCGTCGGCTGCCACCCGCGCTCCCAGAAGAAAAGACTATGTGCTCAGAAAGATCAATTCGGGCGAGCCGTGGAAGCAGGAACTCGATCGCGGAATTGAACAACGCACTCGGGAGCGGAATGAACCGATACCTGGAAGATCAAACGAGACGGTTTGGTCGCTCCCCCGGGGCAATAACGGCCAGACTTGATCAGCTTGGCATTGTCATCGGTCGAAGTCTATTGCAAGAAGTTCGCCGCGCGACGCTCAGGTCCATTAAATGCGAATTTCTCCCGACCGGCGAGCACACACGCAAATTTTTGGTGTTACGGTGGTAGTTACGGTGACATGATGCCAAATCCCCAATTAAACTTCGCGGCGCAGGCTGCCCGCCACACGCGGATTCGGCGAAACAAAATCCACAAATTCATGTCATGTGTTTCCAGGCGCGAAAAACCAGACAGCTCGCGTCACGCCCTCAATCACCCCCGCCACGCGGCCCCACGGCGTCCATCAGCCATTCGACCGGCACATCATAGACTTCCGCGAGGGCGTGGACCGTGTTGGCCGCTGCGCGCCGCCTGCCGCTTTCGAGATCGGAGACAAAACCCTGCGCCGCGCCGATTTTCGACGCGACAGCTTGCTGCGTAAGTCCGCGCCATTTGCGTAGCGCGCGGGGCAGGCTCATGCCGCGCAGCATGAGCGCCGAGACTTCGGGGGGAAGAGCGGCGGCCCGGTCCTTCGCGAGTTCGGCCTTGCGCTCGTCGTAGCGGGCAAGGTCGGCGGCGTCTTCCTCGGCCTCGGCCGCGAGCGCGACCAGAGCCTCGTATTCGGCGCGCGGCATGATCGCGAGTTCTTCGCCGCTGGGGGTGGTGATGAATTGCGCCTTCATGATCAGTGCCTTTTATAGGTGGTCGTCTCGCGTTTTCCGATATAGATCGCAAGGATGGTCGCGGCGTCCTCGTCGAACAGCACACGGTAGGCGCCGACCCGCATGCGAAAGCCATTCCGCCCGGCAAGCCGCTTGACATCGCCTTGCCCCGTCGTGGCGTAGGCGATGAGCGCCTCTGACACTTGCGCGCGCGCATCAACCGGCAGAGCATCCAAATCCTTGGCCGCGCGGTGCGTCAGAATGATTGTCTTCATGAAACCCGAATGGCGATATTATCGTGGCCAGCAAGCGATAATATCGCCATTCGGGTGTCGCGGCAATCCCCCAATTCATTGACCTCCCTGAAAAATCGACTGTCGCATCATCATAGTCCGACCGCGCCTGCCCTCGGAAAATCGACGAATTTGATCGGCGGCGGAATTCGGTCAACATGCGACCATCTCGATCGCGGCGCGTTTCGCAACATGCTGCTGACGCAGATCAAGGACCGAAAAGCGTCTTTGCTCTTGTCTTGGAAAAAATAACGTAAGGGGGAGCCATGTCCGGCCAGGTCAAATATATGCTCGATGAAAGCCAGATCCCGAAATTCTGGTACAATATTGTCGCGGATTTGCCCGCACCGCCGCATCCCGTGCTGCATCCCGGCACCAAACAGCCGGTCGGCCCGTCGGATCTCGAACCGCTTTTCCCGATGGAACTGATCCTTCAGGAGGTTTCCACCGAGCGGCAGATCGAAATCCCTGAGCCCGTGCGCGATATTTTCCGCATGTGGCGTCCCTCGCCGCTGATCCGCGCGCGCCGCCTCGAACAGGCGCTCGACACGCCGGCGAAGATTTATCTTCAAATATGAGGGCGTCTCGCCCGCCGGCTCGCACAAGCCCAATACCGCGGTTCCGCAGGCCTGGTACAACAAGCAGGCCGGCGTCAAAAAACTGGCGACGGAGACCGGGGCCGGCCAATGGGGCTCTTCGCTCGCCTTCGCCGGCTCGCTGTTCGACATCGACGTGACCGTGTTCCAGGTGCGCGTTTCCTTTGACCAAAAACCCTATCGCCGCGCCTTGATGGAACTTTATGGCGCGCGCTGCATCCCTTCGCCGTCCGATGAAACCGAGTCCGGCCGCGCGGTGCTCGCCGAACATCCCGACAGTCCCGGCTCGCTCGGCATCGCCATTTCGGAGGCGGTCGAAGTCGCCGCGAAGAATCCGGACGTGAAATACGCGCTCGGATCGGTGCTCAATCATGTCATGCTGCACCAGACCATCATCGGTCAGGAGGCGATCGAGCAGTTCGAACTGGCGGGCGACGATCCCGACGTGGTGATCGCCTGCGCCGGGGGCGGCTCGAATTTCGCCGGCCTCGCCTTTCCCTTCCTCGGCCTTCAGCTGCGCGGCGGCCGCAAGCGCCGCGTCATCGCGGTCGAGCCGGCGGCCTGTCCCTCGCTGACGCGCGGCAAATTCGCCTATGATTTCGGCGACACCTCGCATCTGACGCCGCTGGTGAAGATGCATACGCTCGGCTCGACCTTCATTCCGCCCGGCTTCCATGCCGGCGGCCTGCGCTATCACGGCATGGGGCCGCTGGTGTCGCATGCCTATGACCTCGGCCTGATCGAGGCGCGCGCCTATCACCAGATCCCCTGTTTCGAGGCCGGCGTGCAATTCGCGCGGGCGGAGGGAATCGTTCCCGCGCCGGAATCGACCCACGCCGTGCGCTGCGCCATCGACGAAGCCTTGCGCTGCAAGGCCGAGGGCAAGGCGGAAACCATCGTCTTCAACCTGTCGGGCCACGGCCATTTCGACATGGGCGCCTATATCAGCTATTTCGCCGGCAAACTCGTCGATCAGACCTATGACGAAGGCGAACTCGCCATGGCGCTGGCCGGCCTGCCGTCGGTCGCGGCGCAATAGGAAGCTGAAAAGTGGGACAGGCCCCGCGCCGGGCCTGTCCCTTTCCGCGCGATCGGTTCATGACAAACGCTGGGGTCGCGGGGGTGCGGCGGCGGGCGCGGAAGAAGCTTCGCTTGTTTCGTCACGCAAAACTTGCTCTGCTGGCGTGAAACCGGCGGGGCGACATGAAGGCTTGCGTGATCCAGATGAATTCCACCGCCGACAAGGCGAAGAATCTGGCGCAGGCGCGGCGGCTGGTCGAGGAGGCTGTGGCGCAGGAAAAGCCGGACTGGATCGGCCTGCCGGAAGTGTTCGATTTCCTCGGCGGCTCCAGAGAAGAAAAATTCGCCGCCGCCGAAATCCTGCGCGAGGGGCCGGCTTATGCGCTTGGCGCCGAGCTGGCGAAAAAGCACGGAATTTTCCTTCACGCCGGCTCGCTGCTCGAAAAAAACGCCGACGGCGACCGCCTGTCCAACACCACGGTGGTGTTCGACCGACAGGGGTGCGAAATCGCGGTCTATCGCAAGATTTACATGTTCGACGTCACCACGCCGGACGGCGCATCTTACCGCGAAAGCGCGACTTTCAGGCCCGGAACCGACGTCGTGACCTATCTGGCCGAGGGCCTGACCTTCGGCTGCGCCATCTGCTACGACCTGCGCTTTCCCGCGCTTTTTCAGGCTCTCGCCGCGCGCGGCGCGCAAATGCTGGTCCTGCCCTCGGCTTTCACCCTCCAGACCGGCAAGGACCATTGGGAGGTTCTGTGCCGGGCGCGGGCCATCGAGACGCAATGTTATTTTCTCGCGCCCGCCCAGATCGGCGCGCATCAGCAGAACGGCGAAACGCGGCTGACCTATGGCCATTCGCTGATCTGCGACCCCTGGGGGCACAAACTGGCCATGGTCTCGGATGGTCCCGGTTTTGCGTCGGCGCGGCTCGATCCCGCGCTGGTGGCCAAGGTGCGCGCTTCGATTCCGGTCGCGGCGCAAAGGCGCGAGACTTTTTCCTGAACGGCAAGCCTTTCGCGTCCGTGTCCAGACGCTTCTATTCCGCCCCCGCCGCGATGGCGGCAAGCCCCTGCTCGTCGCGCACGGCCACTTTCTGGCGGCCGCAATCGACCAGGCCTTTCGCCTCCCAGGCGCTCAGGGTGCGGCTGACGGTGTGCAGCGTCGCGCCGGTCATTTCGGCGAGGTCCTGCCGCGACAGCGGGAAGTCGATCAAGAGCCCGCCCTCGGTCTTGCGGCCGGCCTGGCGCACGAGTTTCAGCACCACGCCGGCGAGGCGCTGCTCGACATTCTGCGTGGCGAGGTCGAGCACGCGATCCTGCGTGTCCTGCAAGCGTTCGCCCAGGGATTGCATCGCCTTGACCGCCAGGCTGGGATAGGCGGCGATCAGTTCCGTCCACGCCGCGTTGGGCCAGGACAGCGCCAAAGATTCGACGGCGGCGGTCGCCGTGCCGGGATAGGCCGCCGCGCCGATCGCCATGGCCACGCCGAACATGTCGTTTGGCGCGACGAAGCGGACCAGGATCTGCGCGCCTTCGCCATTGATCCGGGTCACGCGCAACCGGCCGTGCAGCAGCAGGAAAAAGCGGTCGGCGGTCTCGCCCTGGCGAAACACCGCCTCGCCCTTGAGCAGGCGCAGGATTTGCGCGCGCGACAGAATGTCGTCCAAAGCCGCGGCGCTCAAATTGGCAAAAGCCGGCGCGCCGGCGATCAGTGAGCGGTCGAGCCGCGTCATGTTCTCATCCCCGTTCGTGTCGCCTGTTTGCTTTGGGGCAAAGTCGCGGCTTCGCGCAGGGTGTAGCCATGGCGGATCAGGCGAACAGGGAGCCATCATGTCCGACCTCGGAATCCGGCGCAAGGACGACGGTCCAGCCATTTTGAGCAATGGCTTCCGGCCGTTTTTCCTCGCCGGCGCGTTGTGGGCGGTCGTCGCCGTCATGCTCTGGCTGCCGCAATATTTCGGCGAACTGACGCTTTCCAACGCCTTCCAGCCCATGGACTGGCACGCGCACGAGGCCTTGTTCGGCTATGGCGTCGCCGTGGTCGCGGGCTTCCTGTTGACGGCGGTTCCCAACTGGACCGGAAGGCTTCCCCTGCGCGGCAACGGATTGCTTTTCCTTTTCCTGGTCTGGCTTTCCGGCCGCCTCGCCGTGGCGCTGTCCGGTCCGATCGGCTGGCTGGCGGCGGCCATGGTCGATTGCGCCTTCCTTTTCACGTTTTCCTTCTTGATCGGCCGCGAAATCGTCGCCGGAAAGAACAGGCGCAATCTTCGGGTGTTGATCATCGTTGTTCTGCTGGCGATGGCCAATGTCGCGTTCCATGTCGAGGCGCATTTTCGCGGTGACGCGGCTTTCAGCCGACGCTTCGCCATCGCCCTCTTTGTCGCCCTCATCATGCTGATCGGCGGCCGGGTCGTTCCGAGCTTCACCCATACTTTTCTGTTGCAGCGCCGCGTCGGCGGGCGATTGCCGCAGAAATTCGGCCGGTTCGACGTTTTATGCATGGCGGGTTCGATCGCGGCGCTCGCCGGCTGGGTCGCAGCCCCCGACAACAAGGCGGTCGGCCTGGCGCTGGTCGGCGCCGGCCTGCTCAATGTCGCGCGTCTGGCGCGCTGGGCCGGCCAAAAAACTTCGGGCGAGGCGCTGGTGCTGATCCTCCATGTCGCCTTCGCCTTCATTCCGATCGGCTTCATCCTGAGCGGACTGGCGGCCTGGAGTCCGGCGATCTCTCCGAGCGCCGGGCTGCACGCCTGGGCGGTGGGCGGGATCGGCGGCATGACCATCGCCGTGATGACCCGGGCGAGCCTCGGCCATACCGGCCACGCGTTGCGGGCGGGGCGGGGGACCTTATTCCTCTATGCCGCGATTCTGCTGGCCGCTCTGGCGCGGATCGCCGCCGCCTTGGCGCCGCAATGGAGTTTCGTTCTGCTCCATGTCGCGGCCTTCGCCTGGCTCGCCGCCTTCCTCGGCTTTGCTCTGATCTACGGGCCGTCACTGTTTCGCGCGCGGCTTTGACTCGCCCGCGAAAGGCGCGAAGCCATTGACGAGCCCGCGCCTTCATGTTCAGCAAGGCCGGGAGAAACCGAATGCGCGCATACGCCAGATTGGTCGGCCTGCGGTTTCGCGGCGAGGAAAGCGCGCCGGTCGAGGCGGTGCTGCTCGAAAGAATGGACGCCTGTCGCTGGCGGGCGCGGATCAAGCCGGCGGAGCGGGTCCGCGCCGGCGACCGCCTGCGCTTTGGCGAAAGTTCGGAAAGCATGGCCTGCCTGCTGGGCTTTCTCGACGCCGAAGTGGACTCGATTCAGGGCGACGACGCGTTGCTCGGCTTCGCCTTTTCCGGCCCTGCGCTCGACGAGGCGATCGAGCGGCTTGCCAGCGGGACGGAACATGGCCGAGGTCGATGAAACATCGCCGGATGCCCTGACTTTATGGCGGTGCGTCGGTTGCGGCGCGATGGGAAACGCCAGTGATTGCGTCGCGGCCTGTGCTTTCAAGCGCATTTTCGTCGTTGACGCGGCCAGCCATGCCGACCTGCTCGAATATTTTTTGAACCTGCGTGAATATAACGAGGCGTTGCGAGAATTTGCGCGCGAACTCGCTATGGAAACGGCGACGCCGGAAAGCTTCGAGCGCGCCCTCCCGGATTTGCGCGGCCAGGCGAAAAACCTGCTGGCGCGGGCGCCGCGCGAAAATGCGCCGCTGGCCGTCCCGGAGGACGAGCGCGCGGAAATCTGGCTGTGTTCCGCCTGCGGCATGGTCGAGGCGCCGCGCGACTGTCTCGGCATCTGCGTGCGGCGAACCGGCGATTTCGTCCGCGCCGAGGACCACGACGCCTTGAGCGCGCGGATCGCAAGCGCGCGGGCGCAAAACCGGCCGCTGGCGGCGCTGGCGCGGCAGATCGGCTGGACCGTTCCGCGCCCCGGACAATGGGAGCGCATGCGCGAGGCGGCGCGAAGCGCGGCGCTGAGGCTGACGGTCCCGAAATCTTTATGACCGCTTTATGCGGCGCGCCTGCTTCTTCCATTGCGCCCTTATCGCGGCCGGCGCCAGATTCGCGCAGGTAATACCATCGGGCCCTTGAAAAGGACCGATGGTATCCGCGCCGACCGGCCGGATGAACCAAAACTTGGCCGGCTGACGCCGGCGGGCGCCCTTGTTTCCGACTCGTCGGAAACAAGGGCCAATGATATAAGCCGCAAAGGAGCGCGCCCATGTTGGATGTCATTTATCTCGCCGCGGGCCTTGGCCTGATCGGCGCGATGATTCTTTACGCCAAAGCGCTGACGCGCGCGTGACGGAGCCAAAAATGTTCGAACCGATCCTCGGCCTGATCGTGGCCGTCCTGCTCGGGATCTATCTCGTTTTCGCCTTGCTCAATCCCGAGCGCTTCTGAAATCCCCTGGAGTTCGCCATGACCCTTGCCGGCTGGCTGCAAATTGGCCTGATCCTCGGTCTGGTCGCGCTCACCACGCGTCCGCTCGGCCTTTATATGGCGCGCGTCTTTTCCGGCGAGCGCACGTTGCTTTCTCCGGTCCTAGGCCCGGTCGAAGGCGCCTTCTACCGGCTCGCCGGGGTTGCGCCGGAGCGCGAGCAGAACTGGCTCGCCTATACAATCGCCATGCTGGTCTTTTCGGCGGCAGGCTTCGCCTCTCTTTACGCGATCCTGAGGCTGCAGGCGTTTTTACCGTTCAACCCGCAGCATTTCGACAATGTCCCGCCCGATCTCGCCTTCAACACCGCGATCAGCTTCCTGACCAACACCAACTGGCAGGCCTATGGCGGCGAGACGACCATGAGCAATTTCTCGCAGATGGCCGGCCTCGCGGTGCATAATTTCCTCTCGGCCGCGACCGGCGTCGCGCTCGCCATAGCGGTGACGCGCGCCTTCGCCCGCCACAGCGCCACGACGCTCGGCAATTTCTGGGTCGATATGACCCGGGCGACGCTCTATGTCTTTCTGCCGATCAGCCTGTTGATCGCTCTCGCCTTCATCGCGACCGGCGTTCCCCAGACCCTGGCCGGTTCGGTCGATGCGACCACGCTGGAAGGCGTCAAGCAGACCATCGCCCTTGGCCCGGTGGCGAGCCAGGAGGCCATAAAACAGTTCGGAACCAATGGCGGCGGCTTCTTCAACGCCAATGCCGCGCATCCGTTCGAGAACCCCAACGCCTGGGCCAATCTGCTGCAGATCTGGGCGCTGCTGGCCGTTTCTTTCGGCCTGGTGATCACCTTCGGCAAAATGGTCGGGTCGGAAAAACAGGGCTGGGCCTTTTTCAAAATTATCGCCGTGGTTCTGGCGAGCGCCGTCGCCATCGTCTATGCGGCGGAAAGTTTTGGAAATCCGCTGCTGACCCAGCTCGGGCTCGACCCGGCGGGCGGCAATATGGAAGGCAAGGAAACCCGCTTCGGACTCGCCTTGTCCTCGCTCTATGCGGCGGCGACAACCGGCACGTCCTGCGGCGGCGTCAATTCCATGCACGATTCCTTCACGCCGTTAGGTGGCATGATTCCGATGTTCCTGATGCAGCTTGGCGAAATCGTGCCGGGCGGCGTCGGCTCCGGTCTCTACGGGATGGTCGTTTTCGCCATTCTCTCGGTGTTCATCGCCGGGCTGATGGTGGGCCGCACGCCCGAATTCCTCGGCAAGAAGATCGAATCCCGCGAGGTCAAGCTCGCCATGCTGGCGGTGCTGATCCTGCCGCTGTCGATCCTCGGCTTCGCGGGCGTGGCGGCGGTGCTGCCCTCGGCCCTGTCGAGCCTCGCCAACAACGGCCCGCACGGCCTGTCGGAAATTCTCTACGCCTATACGTCGGCGACCGGCAACAACGGTTCGGCCTTCGCCGGCCTCAGCGCCAATACGCCATGGTATAACGTTACCCTCGGAATCGCCATGATCCTGGGCCGCTTCGGCTATGTCGCGCCCTTGATGGCCATGGCCGGCTCGATCGCCGCCAAGAAGAAGGCCAAGGCCTCGCTTGGCACGTTCCCGACCGACAGCGGCCTGTTCGTCGGCCTGATGATCGGCGTCATCCTGATCGTCGGCGGCCTGCAATTCTTCCCCGCCCTCGCCCTCGGTCCCATCGTCGAACATTTTTTGATGTTCGCTGGCAAGACGTTTTGAGGTCATCCGAAATGTCGAAAAAATCGCAATCCAAACACCAGATCTCCTTGTTCGATCCGGCGATCATCCGCTCGGCCGCGATCGACGCGATCAAGAAGCTCAGCCCCCACCATCTGGCCGCCAATCCGGTGATCTTCGTCACCGAGGTCGTCGCCGCCCTGGTCACTTTCCTTTGGCTGCGCGCGCTTTTCTTCGGCCACGGCGACTCGCCGTTCTTTTCCGGCCAGATCGCGCTGTGGCTGTGGTTCACCGTGCTGTTCTCCACTTTCGCCGAAGCCGTGGCCGAGGGGCGCGGCAAGGCCCAGGCGGCGACCCTGCGCGCCACCCGCAGCGACACCTTGGCCAAAAGGCTGCTCGACCCGGACGGGCGCGGTCATCTCGGCGACGCCTACTCGACTGTCGCGGCGCCGGACCTGAGCGTCGGCGACATTGTCCTGGTCGAAGCCGGCGATCTGATCCCGTCGGACGGCGACATCATCGAAGGCGTCGCCTCGGTGAATGAAAGCGCGATCACCGGCGAATCGGCGCCCGTGATCCGCGAGGCGGGCGGTGACCGCTGCGCCGTCACCGGCGGCACGACGGTCCTGTCCGACTGGATCAAGGTGCGCATCACCGCCCAGCCCGGGAACACGTTCATCGACCGCATGATCGCGCTGGTCGAGGGCGCGGAGCGCCAGAAAACGCCGAACGAACTCGCCCTGTCGGTGCTGCTCGCGGGCCTCACGATCATGTTCCTGATCGCCGTGGTCACGCTGTGGAGCTTCGCGGCTTATTCGAACACCACGGTCAGCGTGACCGTGCTGGTGGCGCTGCTGGTGACGCTGATCCCCACCACCATCGGCGGCCTGCTCTCGGCCATCGGCATCGCCGGCATGGACCGGCTGGTGCGCTTCAACGTGCTGGCCACCTCCGGCCGCGCCGTCGAGGCGGCGGGCGACGTGGACACGCTGCTGCTCGACAAGACCGGCACCATCACCTTCGGCAACCGCATGGCCAGCGAATTCATTGCCCTGCCGGGCGTCGAGCCGCGCAGGCTGGCGGAGGCCGCCCTGATCTCCAGCCTCGCCGACGAAACCCCGGAAGGGCGCTCGATCGTCGCGCTCGCCAGGAGCGATTTCGGTCTCGCCGAGCCGGACCTGTCGGCCAAATCGCCGGTGGTCATTCCCTTCGCCGCCCAGACCCGGCTCTCGGGCGTCGATCTCGGCGAAAACAGCCTGCGCAAGGGCGCCGTCGATTCGGTGCTGAAATTCGTCGGGCAGACCCCCGATCAGGCGCCGCCGGAATTCCGCCAGGGCGTCGACCGCATCAGCCGCACCGGCGGTACGCCGCTGGCGGTGGCGGAAAATGGCATGTTGCTCGGCCTGATCCACCTCAAGGACGTGGTCAAGCCGGGCATCAAGGAGCGCTTCGCCGCCTTGCGCGCCATGGGCATCAAGACGGTGATGATCACCGGCGACAATCCGCTGACCGCTGCGGCAATAGCCACCGAAGCCGGCGTCGACGATTTCCTCGCCCAGGCGACGCCGGAGGACAAGCTCAAATTCATCCGCAAGGAGCAGACCGGCGGCCGCCTCGTCGCCATGTGCGGCGACGGCACCAATGACGCGCCGGCGCTCGCCCAGGCCGATGTCGGCGTCGCCATGCAGACCGGCACGCAGGCTGCGCGCGAGGCCGGCAATATGGTCGATCTCGACAGCGACCCGACCAAGCTGATCGAGATCGTGGAGATCGGCAAACAGCTCCTGATGACCCGCGGCTCGCTGACCACCTTCTCGATCGCCAATGACGTGGCGAAATATTTCGCCATCCTGCCAGCTCTGTTCCTGGCGACCTATCCGGAACTCGGCGCGCTCAATGTCATGCGCCTGTCGTCGCCACAATCGGCGATCCTGTCGGCGGTGATCTTCAACGCCGTGATCATCGTGCTGCTCATCCCGCTGGCGCTCAAGGGCGTGACCTATCGCCCGGTCGGCGCGGCGGCGCTGCTGCGCCGCAATCTGCTGATCTATGGCCTCGGCGGCTTGGTCGCGCCCTTCGTCGGCATCAAGGCGATCGACCTCGTCGTCGCCGCGCTGCGTCTCGCCTGAGGAGAAGGCCATGCTCGCTCATTTCCGTCCCGCCGTGGTTCTGCTGGCTTTGTTCACCTTGCTCACCGGCCTCGCCTATCCGCTCGTCCTGACCGGCGCCGCGTCCATCCTGTTTCCCCGACAGGCCGGCGGCTCGCTGATCCTGCGCGACGGCAAGGTCGTCGGCTCGGCGCTGATCGGACAGAATTTCGCCTCGGCGAACTATTTCCATCCGCGCCCCTCGGCGACCAGCGCGCCGGATCCGAAAGACCCCAGCAAGACCGTCGACGCCCCTTATAACGCCGACAATTCCAGCGGCTCCAATCTCGGGCCGACCAGCAAGGCGCTGATCGACCGGGTCAAGGCGGGCGTCGAGGCCAGGCGCGCGGAAGGCTGGGCCGGGCCTCTGCCCGCCGACGCCTTGACGACTTCGGCCTCGGGGCTCGATCCGGACATATCGCCGGAAAACGCGCTTCTTCAGGCGCCGGGCGTCGCCAGGGCGCGTGGTCTCGACGCGGGAACAGTGCGCAATCTCGTTCTCGCCCATATCCGAAATCCCTGGCTGGGCTTTTTCGGCGAGCCGAGGGTCAATGTGCTCAAGCTCAATCTCGCGCTCGACGACCTCAAATGACGCGCTAGAATAAGGCATGGCGACGGAGCGCGAACTCGATCGCCGCCCCGACCCCGACGCGCTGCTGGCGCTGACGGGCAACGACACGCGCGGCAAGCTCAAAGTCTTCCTCGGCGCCGCGCCCGGCGTGGGGAAGACTTACGCCATGCTGGCCGCGGCCAGGCGCCTCAAGAGCGAAGGGAGCGACGTGGTGATCGGCCTCGCCGAAACCCACGGCCGCGCCGAGACCGCCGCTCTGCTCGAGGGCCAGGAGGTCCTGCCGCGCAAAAAAATCCCCTATCGCGGGCGCGAGCTGGACGAATTCGACCTCGACGCCGCGCTCAAGCGCCGCCCGGCGCTGATCGTGGTGGACGAACTCGCCCACACCAATGCGCCGGAAAGCCGCCACCCCAAGCGCTGGCAGGATGTCGAGGAATTGCTCGACGCGTCGATCGACGTGTGGACGGCGCTTAACATCCAGCATCTGGAAAGCCTCGCCGACGTGGTGAGCCGGGTGACCGGGGTCGCCGTGCGCGAGACCGTGCCCGACAGCGTGCTCAAGGACGCCCAGGACGTAGTCCTGGTCGACATCACGCCGGCCGAACTGATCGAGCGTCTGCACGAGGGCAAGGTCTATCTGCCGCAGACCGCGCGCCGCGCCGTGCAGAATTTTTTCACGCCCGGCAATCTCACCGCCTTGCGCGAACTGGCCCTGCGCCGCACCGCCGACCGGGTGGACGACCAGATGGTCGCTATTCTGCGGCAGAACGCCATCGAAGGGCCCTGGGAGACCTCTGATTATCTGCTCGTCTGCATCGGCCCCGACGACCGCGCCGAAATCCTGGTGCGCACCGCGGGCCGCATGGCGACCAAGCTCAACGCCTCCTGGGTCGTGGTCCATGTCGAGCGCGTGGGCCATGAGGAGACGGATCCGGTCCGGCTCAAGAAGATCGACGAGGCGCTGCAACTGGCGCAGCGGCTGGGCGCGCAAAGCCAGCGCCTGAGCGCCAGCGACATCGTCGGCGAGGTTCTGCGCTTTGCGCGGCGCGAAAACGTGAACCAGATCGTGGTCGGACGCTCGCGCGCCGGCTGGCTGCGCCGGCGTCTGGGCAACAGCTTTTCCGACGAAATGGTGCGCCGGGCGAGCGATATCGCGGTTCAGGTCATTACGACGCCGGAACGGGAGACGCCGCGCGCGGCTTTCCGATGGGCGGCGCCGAAGCCGAAGGGTCTCGTTCCCGGCCTGATCGCGGCTTTTGTCGCGGTCGCTTTGGCGGTTGGCGTCGGCGAAGCGCTCTCGCTGTTCATCAAACTGTCGAACCTGTCGATGGTCTTCCTGCTGGCGGTGCTCGGCTGCGCGGTTTCCTACGGCCTGTGGTCGGCGGTCGTCGCCTCGCTCCTGTCCTTTCTGGCCTATAATTTCTTCTTCATTCCGCCGATCTACACCTTCACCGTCGCATCGCCGCAGGAGTTGCTGTCCCTGCTGGTTTTTCTCATGGTCGCGGTCTTCACCGGCACATTGGCCGGCCGCGTGCATGACCAGGCCGAGGCGGTGCGGCAACGCGCCCAGAATTCGGAATCGCTTTATGATTTCTCGCGCAAATTGGCCGGCGCCGCCAAGCTCGACGATGTGCTGTGGGCCGCGGCGGCCCATCTCCAGAAAGTCGTCGGCGGCGCCGTGGCCCTTCTGATACCGGAAGAGGGGGATTTGCAGCTTCGCATCGCCTGGCCTCCCGATGTCGAGCTGAACGAGGGCGAAATGAGCGCCGCGCGCTGGGCCTTCGGCAAAGGGGAAATCGCCGGCTGGCGCACCAATACGCTTCCGACTCTCGCCAAACAATTCCGGCCCCTCGTCACCCCGCGCGGCGCGGTCGGCGTGTTCGGCTTCGAACCGATGGCGCGCGGCGACGCGCCGACGCCCGAATTCGAACGCGCCCTGACCGCGCTGCTGGAGCAGACCGCGCTTGCGGTAGACCGCTCGCTGCTGGTCGGCGAGGCGGTGCGCGCGGCGGCGCTCGAAGACAACGAAAAGCTGCGCACCACGCTGCTCTCCTCGCTGTCGCACGATCTGCGCACGCCGCTGGCGACCGTTTCCGGCTCCATTTCGACGCTGCGGCAGTTGCGCGACCGGCTGTCGCCGCAAAAAACCGAGGAATTGTTGGCGTCCGCCGAGGAGGAGACGGAGCGGCTGACCCGTTTCATCGCCAATCTGCTCGACATGTCGCGCATCGAATCCGGCGCGCTGAAGGCGCGGCAGGATTATCTCGACGCCGCCGATTGCATCCGCAGCGCGGTCGAACGCGGCCGGAAAGCCTTTGGCGCGGACTCAATCGAAACCTCGCTGGCGCCCGATCTGCCCTCTATTCGCGGCGACGCCCAGTTGCTGGAGCAGGTGCTGTTCAACCTCCTCGACAACGCCCATAAATATGGCGGCGGCTCCAAGGCCGTCGTCCACGCGCGCCGCGAGGGCGCTCAGGTGGCGATCACGGTCACCGACGACGGGCCGGGGATCAAGCCGGCTGACCTCACCCGCGTGTTCGAGAAATTCTATCGCGGCGGCAAGGCGGACGGGCGCAAGGCCGGGACGGGGCTGGGTCTTTCCATCTGCAAGGGGCTGGTCGAGGCGATGGGCGGAACGATCGAAGCGCAGAGCCCGGCGGCGCGCCGGCGCGGAACCCGGATCGTGCTGCGCTTTCCCGTGGCCGAGATGAGGGAGAGGCTGCCGGCATGAAACAGCGCGTCCTGATCGTCGACGACGAGGAACAGATCCTGAAATTTCTCACCACGGCGCTGGAGGCGTCGGACTATGCGGTCATTCATGCGCGGACCGGCCGCGAGGCGCTGCACATGATGGCCACCGCCGCGCCCGACCTGGTCATCCTCGATCTCGGCCTGCCCGACATGGACGGCAAGGAGGTTTTGATAAAGGCGCGCGCTTTTTCCAACCGCCCGATCATCGTGCTGTCGGCGCGCGACCGCGAGGCGGAGAAAATCGAGGCTTTGGACTGCGGCGCCAACGACTATGTCGAAAAGCCGTTCAAGATCGGCGAGCTTCTGGCGCGGCTGCGCGTGGCGTCGCGGCTCGCCGGTCGCGAGGAGGCCAAGCCGGTCGTGTTCGAGGCCGACGGCCTGCGCATCGACCTGGAACGGCGCCTCGTGACGCGCGACGGCGGCGCGGTGAAACTGACGCCCAAGGAATATGACCTGCTCGCCTTCCTGGTCCATCACGCCGGCCGCGTGGCGACGCATCGCCAGATTCTCCTCAATGTCTGGGGACCGGCCCATGCCCAGGACACGCCCTATCTGCGCGTCTTCGTCGGACAATTGCGCGCCAAGATCGAAGCGAAACCGGACTCGCCAAAATTGATCCTGACCGAACCCGGCGTCGGCTACCGGCTATGGACGGAGGATTGACCGCGACGAGACCGGAGCTTTCGTCCGACGGTCGATAAATGTCTTTCGCTGTCGTTCAGCCCTGTGGGAAGCAGGACGTTCCGGAAAGCGTCCGGCTGCCGATCTGAGGCAGCAGCTTCGGGACGATGGTGGTGAAACTATAGGAAAGGGCGACCGTGACGTAGGACGATTGACCGGTCTGGCCCGGGCAGGAGCTGGCGGTAGAGATTGAAACATCGCCTGTGGGGAGCGTGATTCCCCATCCAGCCGCCACTTGCCTGGCGTATTGAGCCGTATTCGTCGCGCTATAAGCGCCCCCGGGAGCGCAGGAGGAGAGGCTGAGACCTACGCAGCGGGCGGTTTTGGCGGCGACATTCGCAAGCGCCTCGTCGGTCCAGATCGCGCGGGAGAATTCCATGATTCCGAAGACGACGACGATGAGAAGCGGGGCGAGAATGGCGAATTCGACGCCGGAGCTCGCGGCGCGGTCGCGCAAGGCCCTGGTCACTAACGCCATCGGCCCATGAAAAGGACCGATGGACTCCGCGTCGACTGGCCGATCATTTAAGGCGCGCGCTTTTGCTTGATCGTTCTGTTCTCGCATTTTCGTCGGGGTCGACTTTTTTTGTTGGCGGTTCACTGGACCTGCACCACCGAGGTTTCGGTCAGCGGGGAAGGAAAGACGCTCGCCGGAAGGAACAGCGGGACGAAGGTTCGGCTGGCTGTGATCACGACAAATTTGCCGGGCGGGGCTTTGCTGGCGCAGGTGGAGGTCGTTTCGTCGCCCCAAACGAGATTCGCCCCCGCGCCGGTGGGGCAATAGGTGTTGTCGGCGTTGGACGCCGTTCCGGACGAGGAGACGACCCCGGAGGCGATCGATGTTTGAGGTCCATGGTTGACGACGACCTGGACGTTGGCCCAGTTCGCGGCATAGGTCGACGCGGCGAGACTGGCTGTTGTCGAGGCGAGCTGCGCGCCTTCATCGGAGTCGACATCGGCGGCGTTGGCGAGCACATAGGCCGAGGCGCTGGAGACGGACTCCGTGAGCTTGAATTTGGTGCGGATGGCGTCGCCGATATCGACGCTCGCAACCAGGAGAGCGATGAAGGCCGGGACGATGAGAGCAAATTCGGTGGCGGCTATGGCCTTGACGTCGAACAGCAGGGAGCGGAGCGCGATTTTCATCTTATTCCACGAATTTGGGTGTGGCGGGGCCGTTGTTCGAGGCGACGCAGTTGGAGGCGACGGCGGCGCCGCCGGCGAGGGTGACGGTGTTCGCCACCACCTCGAGGCAGCCGCCTTGTGGCGACGCGATGGAGGCGCCGCCGCCGAGGTTGAAGGCGCCGGTCGGGAGGTAAAAGGCGCCGGATATGACGGCGCCAGCGCCGCCGGTGAGCATGGCTCCAGCGGTGGTGTTTGATTGCGGACCGACGAAGAGGAGGCCGGCATAGGCGCCGCTGGTCGGCGCGGTCATGTTGACGTAATGGAAGCCGGCGGCGAAGCACACGCCGTCGTTGTTGCAGGTTGAGCCGATGGGGGTGCTGTCGGCCGCATAGGCGATGGTGACGCCGGAGCCCCGGACGCCGACGGTTGCGTTGTTGCACCAGACGGAGCCGCCGCCGTTGTCGCCGGCGGCGAAATAGCCGCCGATGGCGTAGAGGCCGGCGCCAAGGATGGCGCCGCCGGCGGTGCTGAACCATCCGGAGATATTGTGGAGCGAAGCGGCGGGAAAGGTGGCGCAGGATCCGCCTCCGCTGGCGGCGTCGAAATTGCCGGCGAGATTGAAAGCGCCGCTGGTGGCGTCGGCCATGGTGAGTTTGGCGCCGCCGCCGAGATAGATGGCGGCGCCGCTGCCGGCGGCGCCGAAGTCGTATGTGTTGGCCGAGCCGGAGCCCATGGTGACCGTCGTGCCGCCGCCGACATAAAGGCCGTTGGAGAGATTGATGGTCGAGGAGCCGGTGAAGGAGAGGGCCGAGGTGGCGCAGATCGAGTAATTGGAGCCGTTGCAGGATGCGGTGGGGCCGAAATTATAGCTTCCCCCGCCCGTGAATGTATTTGTGGACCCGCCATTCATGGTGTAGCCGCCGGCGAAATTATAGGTTCCCGGACCGAAGGTCGCCGACGAGCCCGCCATGTAAAACGCGCCGGGAAAATTCTAGGTGGCGCTGGAGGA
>CAVSEY010000010.1:0-77320 GCA_963727035.1 uncultured Pseudomonadota bacterium
ATCTGGCCACTGATTCCGATTTGAAGCCGGCCGGGATTTTGATTTGATGCCGGCCACCATTCCGAAATGAAGCCGGCCACCTGAGCCGGATTTTCGGCTCTGAAAGTTTGCTCCCCGCAGGCCAGCAACTGCGGCATTCCTGCCTCGTCGATGACCGACGGGAGATCGGAATGCCGGCGAAGCGGGAACTGAGCATGCGACAAATCCGAAACTTGTTACGGCTTCACCACGATGGAGTGAGCGCGCGCGAGATTGGCCGGCTTCTGGGCGTGGCGCGCAGCACGATCCAGGACAATCTGAAACGGGCGGCGGCGGCGGGGCTGATATGGCCTTTGCCGGAGGATGTCTCCGACGACGCTCTCGAACGTCAGCTTTTTGGCCGCGCCGGATTTGTGCCCGGCCAAAGACGGCGGGTCGAGCCGGACTGGGCGGATTTGGCGCGCGAGCTGAAGCGCCCCGGCGTCACGATGGTGATCCTGTGGGAGGAATACCGAGAGAACCATCCAGAAGGCTATGGTTACTCAAGGTTCTGCGATTTGCTGCGCGGGTTCGAACGGCGGCTGACGCCGGTGACGCGGCAGCACCATGTCGCGGGCGACAAGGCGTTCGTGGACTACTCAGGCAAGCGGATCGGGATCGTCGATCCCGCCACCGGCGAGATCCGCGAGGCCGAGATTTTCGTCGGCGTGCTCGGCGCCTCGAACCTCACCTATGCCGAGGCGACCTGGACGCAGCAGCTGCCGGACTGGATCGGCGCGCATGTGCGCATGCTCCGGTTTTTCGGCGGCGTCCCGAGGCTGCTGGTTCCCGACAATCTGAAGAGCGGCGTCCACAAGGCCTCGTTCTACGACCCCGAGATCAACCGAAGCTATGGCAAAATGACCGACCATTACGGCGTCGGCGTGTTGCCGGCGCGGCCCTACAAGCCGCGCGACAAGGCAAAAGTCGAGGCTGGCGTGCGCTTCGCCCAGACGTACATTCTCGGGCGATTGCGTCGACTGACCTTCTTCTCGCTCGCCGAATGCAATGAGGCCATCGTGCTTGTCATGCAACGCATGAACGAGCGCCCCATGCGCAAGCTCGGCGTCAGCCGGCGGGAACTGTTCGAGAAAATCGAGCGCGCCGCCCTCAACGATTTGCCCGCCGAGGAGTGGGAGTTCGCCGAATGGCTGCGCGCTCGGGTCAATCTCGATTATCACATCGAAGCGCATGACTTTCTCTATTCGGTTCCGCACACGCTGATCCGCGCCGAGGTCGATGTGCGCATCACCGCCCGCACCGTCGAGATTTTCCATCGCGGCCAGCGCGTCGGCGCCCATCAGCGGCGCTACATGGGCCGCAAGCACGGCACGAACCCTGAGCACATGCCCAGTTCGCACCGGCGTTACGCCGAGTGGACGCCGGACCGGTTCCGCCGCTGGGCCGCCAAAATCGGCGCGAACACCGAGGGATTGATCGTCGCCGTGCTCGCCAGCCGGCCGCATCCCGAACAGGGCTTCCGCACCTGCCTGGGTATTTTACGCTCCTATCGCGGTGTCGATCCGGCCCGCGTCGAGGCCGTCTCAGCCCGCGCCCTCGAACTCGGCGCGCTCAATTGCAAGAGCATCGCCTCACTTCTCACCCAGAAGCGCGACAAGGCGGCGGCCAACGACGGCGGCCAGGCCTCCCTGTTCGACCACGCCAATGTGCGCGGTCCCGGCTATTACCATTGAGAGGAAATCCTCATGCTTGCTCATCCGACGCTTGAACAATTGCACGCCCTGGGTCTTCACGGCTTGGCCAAGGGATTCAAGGAACTTGAAAACAGAACAGAAGCGCGCGGCCTGGATCACGCCGAATGGCTCGGCCTGCTTCTTGAATATGAGACGACGCTGCGCCGGCAGAAACAGTTCGAAACGCGCGCCAGGGCCGCGCGCCTGCGCCATCAGGCCAGCGTCGAGGACGTCAATTACCAAATCCCGCGCGGGCTGGATCGCGCCCTGTTCCTCAAACTTGGCGCCTGCGACTGGATCGCCGAGCGGCGCAATCTGCTCATCACCGGCGCCGCCGGCCTGGGCAAGAGCTGGCTGGCCTGTGCGCTCGGACAGAAGGCCTGCCGGGAAAACATCTCCGTTCTCTACACGCGAATGCCGAGGCTGTTCGCCGATCTGGCGATTGCGCATGGCGATGCGCGTTACCCGCGGCTTTTACGCTCGATCGCCCGCGCCAAACTGCTCATTCTGGACGATTGGGGGCCCGAAGCCCTGACGCACGAACAGGCGCGCGATCTGCTCGAAATCATCGAAGACCGCTACGACAAGGGCTCTCTCATCATCACCAGCCAGGTTCCCGTCGACCGCTGGCACGACATGATCGGGATCCCGACGCTCGCCGACGCGATCCTCGACCGCGTCATTCACAACGCCTACCGGATCGATCTGACCGGCGAGAGCCTGCGCAAGACGCGCTCGTCCAGCCGAAATCCATCCGCTCTTGACCAATCAGAAACAGCGCAACATCATCAATCCTGACCTGCGGCGGCAAACTGCAAGTGGCCGGCTTCAAATCGGAACGCTGGCCGGCTTCAGATCGGAATAGGTGGCCGGCTTCCTATTGGAATGCATGGCCGGCTTCGTCGGAATCCGCAAGCAACCGCAGCACATGCCGGTCGACAATGCGCCGAGCTGCCGATTTGAGCAGCTCCGCGTGCGGGATCGTGTCGAAATATTTCGACAAATCGGCGTCAACTACGTCCGTGTAGCCCCGGCAGATCAGCCGGTGCGCTTCCTTAACCGCATCGACCGCGCTGCGGCGCGGACGATAGCCATAGGCGCTGTCCTCGAAGTCCGCCTCGAAGATCGGCTCCAGCACGATCTTGGCGGCGGTTTGCACCACCCGATCCCTAATCGTCGGGATGCCGAGCGGACGTTCGCCGCCCCCCGGCTTCGGGATGGTCGTCCGCCGCACCGGATCGGGCCGATACGTCTTCGAGACGAGTTCCTCGCGCAAACCCGCCAGCCACGCTTCCATGCCCGCCGCGTCGATCTGCTCGAAGGTCTTTCCGTCCACGCCCGGCGCGCCCGCGTTCGCGCGGGCCAGCGCATAGGCGTGACGCAGAATGTCCTCGCGGCAGATCTTGTCGTAGAGCAGATAGAAGCGGAAGGTGGGCTCCGCCTTCGCCTTGCAATAGAGCTTTCTCTGAAGGCTCCTGATCTTTTCGGGCGTTGCCAGGCTCATCGCCAATCACCCTCTCCTTGCCGTCTTCGAAAGCATGCCGGAAGTCAGGGCCCTTCCCTCCGCCGGAATTACCCGGCCTCAACGGTACTATGGCCCTGTCCGACGCCCGCCCGTTCCGTCGCCCAACGCGACGTTGAAGCCGCAACCTCCGAACGGATGGGCCTCCCCCGATTACCCGCGCTACCTTTCCGACGTGCCGTGTCCACTACCCCGATGGACCGAAACAGGAGCTCGTGTCGACTGCTTCCCCGTTCGCGCGGCCTTCCCCGTTACTCAGGCGGGTCGGCGTCCATACCTTCACTTTCGAGGCCTGCTCGGACTTCACTCGCGTTACGGCCCGCCGGATCGCTCGACCGCCCAAGGCGGCCGTTGTCACGAGGCTTCGGCCCGCCCAGTTGCCCAGCCAGACCGCTCGTCAGCTACCAGACCAGTCGACAACTCTCTGGGTGGAACCTTCCTCCACTGGCAACACGCGCCGTCGGGGCGCACTGAGAAATCCGGGCTAGCGCCGGAGATTGTTGGTGCAAATATTGGCATCATTTTATTGTCCATACATTTTTATAAGTGTTTTCAAACTGTTACGTTAGTTTTTTGATTCCTGCAAACGCACCAGTAAAATCAGCCTGTCATACTCATTTGCACGCCCTCGACGGCTAATACCAAGTCTCGGAGAGCGTGACTCGAGGCGGCTTTTCAAATCAGGCGCGATTTGATTTCAACGTGGCGAACGAAGGAGGTTCGCCATGCCCATTCCGCTTCGGGTTGATTTCGACGCACAGATGACGCGGGCCGCCGCCAGGCGGTCCATGGACGGGCCGCAGGCGCGCCGGCTTTTGGCTCTGGCCGCAATCTATGACGGAGCCACCCGCACGCAGGCGGCCGAGATCGGCGGGGTGAAGCGCCTCGATCTGGGCTCGATAGAAATCTGGTTCGCCGACGAGGCGCGCATCGGCCAGAAGAACAAGATCACGCGGCGTTGGGCCAAGCGCGGAACGCGGCCATCGGCGCCGCACGACCAGCGGACCGCCTCGACCTACATATTCGGCGCGATTTGCCCGAAGGAGGGCAAAGGCGCGGCGCTCGTCCTGCCCGCCTGTAACACCGAGGCGATGAGCCTGCATCTTGCCGAAATCGCCACCGAGGTCGCGCCCGGCAAACACGCCATTCTCCTGCTCGATCAGGCCGGTTGGCATCTGTCGGGCCGGCTCATCGTTCCGTCGAATATCACGATCGTGCCGCTGCCGCCCAAATGCCCGGAGCTCAATCCGCAGGAAAACGTCTGGCAGTTCATGCGCGACAACTGGCTGTCGAATCGCGTGTTCAAGTCCTACGCCGATGTCCTCGACCAATGCTGCTTTGCCTGGAACAAGCTCGTCGACCAGCCGTGGCGCATCATGTCCATCGGATTGCGTGACTGGGCGCAGGGGTTCTGATCAGAGAGATCTGGTATAACGTCTAAATCGCCAGCAAGCGACCTGCAAGTAAACGGGCGAAAATTGCATCTCGCGGACGGGCATGCATGAAAGCGGGATGCGGGTCCCCGTCACCTGCGCCTGCGGCGTTTTGAAACAGTCATCATTTTCTGGGATTTACGCTACAAAGCCCGGATGGAAAATGTCTGATCTCAGTCCATGAACATTGAAATCGAGCGGAAATTTCTGCTTCGGACCAACCGATGGCGCGACGAAGTCGTCAGCGTCGAGCGCCTGCGCGATGGGCTCATCGGCTTATTCGACGGCGGCAAAATTCGCGTCCGGCTTGCGGATTCCGGCGCATCGCTTGCGATCAAAAGCCCTGCGTCCGGCTTGGCGCGACGCGAATTCGAATATCCTATCCCGCGGACTGACGCCGAATCCCTGCTGGCGACGATAAGCGGCGACCTGATCGTCGAGAAATTGCGCTACCGCGTTTTTCATCTCGGCTTCGAATGGTCGGTCGATATTTATGAAAAGCAACTCGCCGGAATCGCGCTCGCGGAAATCGAACTCGACCGGGCGGACCAGGAATTCCCTCTCCCGACCTGGATCGGCAGGGAAGTGACCGACGACCCGAGATTCCACAAGCGGAACATGATGAAGGTGGCGCTGGCTTCCGGCGTTCCGCTGACGATCGAGCGATTGCTCGGCCTTGAGGTTCCCGAACATGTCTGATCGGCCTCATGACATCGGCCCTTGAAAAGGGCCGATGGGATCCGCGCCGTTCGGTCGCGCCTTCAAATGGATTGCGGAAGAAAAGCGTCCTAATCGGCTCGCATCCTTGGTCAAGGACGCCTTTCGGCGCAATATTTGCGCGGTCGCTGCAATTCGCTCCGCCAATTTATGCATGTCGGTTTTATGACAATGCCTTCCTGAAGGTGGAATGAAAACGCTGATCATGCCATGCGACGACTTCAATGGTCGGAGATGGGATTGATTCAACGCAATCGCATGAAGTGTCTTCAGCGGCTATAATCTGTTTCGCTTGAACGAACAGGAACGAACAGACCTATGGTCGGCAAGGTTGCGATCGTCGAATCCCTGGGCGAAAAGGCCGTGCTGCTGCCGAGCCTGATCGCCACCGCTCTGGCGGCCAACGATCGCCTGAAGATTCGGCTGACCCTTTTGCAGGAAGCCTCCGCTCAGGCTTCCGAGCCGGGCCGCGCGCCGCCATCACTGGAGCGTGAAACGCCGCGCAGCCGGACTGGATGACGTTGCTTTCGACGCGATCTTCTCCGGCGCTCGGCCACTCGACGCCGGCCATTTCATCGCGCCGGGCGCGGCGGCCTTGACCGCGGGCATGGCGGCCGACCTTGCCGCCATGATCGCGCCTCTCGACGTCGCGGGCGGCGAGGAAGCCGCCGCGCTGAAAAAGCGCGTGGAGGCGATTGTCGCCGGTTTGCCCTCCTTCGCCGAGGATCGCGTTTCTCACGCCGAGGTTCTGGCGCTGGCTTCCGCGCGGCGCGAGGCCGGCGACAGCTTGCATCTCCTGGTGATGGACCTTCATCGCGCCATCAACCGGCTCGCGTCGCTAACCGCCGTGGAAGATGTGGACGGCGCCGGCGCCGCGGGCCTCGACAATTCCGCCCGCGCCCGGGTCAAGGCCTTCATGCGCGGCTTGAATCGCACAAAAAACCTGGCCTTTGGCCATCCGGGCCTGGCGACCACGGCCGGACGGATCGGCGCGCGCCTCTCGATCCAGAACGATATCGGCACGACGGACGCGCATGTGCTGGTTGTCCGCGTCGAAGGCCTGACGGCGACGACGACCTATACCGACGTCCACCGTCCGCGCGCGAAATTCTTCATGTCCTTGTTCGACGGATCGGGCGTCGAGTGGAGCCCGCTGGGAGAAAAGCGGCAGCGCAATCTTGCCGAGGGCGAGGTTTTCTATCTGCTCACCGGCGTTTTTCACGCCCATGACACGACGGAACTGGATCGCTTTCTCGAACTGCTCGGCTCGCGCATCGTTTTTCTGATCGACTGGAACAAGGGGCGCAAGGCCCTTCAGTTGTTCACCGGCAAAAGGGCGGCGATCGACATTCTGACCGACGCGGCCCGGCGCGACGAAGGCCATCGCGCCTTTCTTGAGCTCGGCGGCGCGGAACTTGTCTATGAGGCGATCCGCAACGCCGCGAGCGGGCGGATCGCTTATGGCGTGCCGCTCGACCAGGCGCTGGGCGAGGAGGAATGCCAAGGCTTTCTGCGCCATGTTCTTCACGTCGCCTGCGCGGGTTTGAAGGATGGCCGTTCGACGCGGCTGATCCGCGATGAAATCCAGGCGGATTTGTCGCAAAGGCTCGATACGGCCGAGCGCGAAATCCTTGCCGTCGCGCTGCGCCATCTCGGCCTGACGCGGATGCTGGCAGGCATGATCGAAACGGCCTTTCTGCCTGACCGGCTGGCGAGCCTTGACGAGCGGCGGGTTCTGGCCTCGCGCGCCAAGGCGCTGGAGGCGAAGGCCGATCGGCTGACGGTCGAGGCGCGCGGAATTTCATCCCGCCTGCGCGACGCCGGCGACCTTCTCGCCTTGATCGATCAGGTCGAGGCCGCGACGGATTATTTCGACGAGGCGGCTTTCCTCATCAGTCTGGCCGAGGGAGACGGGACAGACCGGATCAGCGCGCCACTCTCGCCTTTGGCGTCGGTCGCCACAGAATCCGTCGCGCAAATGACCAAAGCGGTCGAGGGAGCGCTCCTCGTGCCCGGGGGCAAGCGCGAGGACGCCGCCTTCGCCCTGAAATGCATCGACGCGGTCGCCGACGCCGAACGCGCCGCCGACGCGGCCGAACGCGCCGCCATGGCCGCGCTGCTGGGGCCGGCGCTTTCGGGAGCCGAGGCGCGGGTCGTCGTGCTCGGACTCGAAATCGCGCGGACATTGGAGGAGGCGACCGACCGGCTCGCTCACGCGGCCATGTCGCTGCGCGCTCGCCTGTTGCAGGAGTTGTCCGCATGAGCGCGCACAAGATTCAGCTCGGCTGGATCGGCCTCGACGTCCCGCAGGCCGAATTGCCTGCCGCGGCATATGGCTCCAAAGCCTCGGAACTGGCCGGGATGACCGCGCTCGGCCTGCCGGTCCCTCCCGCTTTCGTGCTGCCGACGACTTTCTGCGCCCCGATCCTCTCCGGCGATGAAAGGGCGCAAGCCGCTCTGCGGGATGGTTTGGCCGAAGGCGTCGCGAGACTCGAGGCCGCCACCCGGCGCAAGCTCGGCGACGCCCGCGCGCCGCTGCTCGTTTCGGTGCGCTCCGGCGCCGAACAATCCATGCCCGGCATGCTGGAGACCGTGCTCGACGTCGGCATGAACGCGGCCAGCCTCCACGGCCTGATCCGCACGACGGGAAACCCGCGACTGGCTTTCGACTCCCGGCGACGTTTCATCCAGGCTTACGCCGAAGTCGTCGGCGGCATGGCGGTCGCGCGCTTCGACCAGGCGCTGGCGCGCATGGTCGAGGCGGAAGGCGTCGCCCATGAGGGCGAGCTCGATTCTGAAGCCTTGGAGCGGCTGGTCGCGGAATTTCTCGTTCTCGCCGAAGATTCCGCGCCGCCGTCGGACCCGATGGAGCAGCTTTTCGGGGCGGCGCGCGCGGTTTATCTCTCCTGGCGCAGCCCGCGGGCCGAAACCTACCGGCGGATGAACGGCCTGGATCATCTGCTCGGCACTGCGGTCACTGTCCAGATCATGGCCTTCGGCAACGCCGGCGGCGCTTCCGGCTCGGGCGTGGCTTTCTCGCGCGATCCCGCCACCGGCGCCAAGACCTTCTATGCCGATTTCCTGTTCGACGCGCAGGGCGAGGATGTCGTTTCGGGACGGCGCACGCCGCTCGACGCGGCGCAATTGCGCGATCGGCTGCCGCAGGCGGCGCGGCGACTGGCGGAAAGCGCCGAGACGCTGGAAAAGGCGCGGCGCGACATGCAGGACATCGAGTTCACGATCGAGAACGGCAAACTTTATCTGCTGCAGACCCGGACCGCCAAACGCACCCCGCGCGCGGCGCTCAAGATCGCGGTCGATCTCGTCGCCGAAGGACTGATCGACCGGGCCGAGGCCCTGCGGCGCGTCGCCGCGATCGATGTCGCCAAGGTTGGCGAAACCTCCTTTGTCGAACCGGCCCCGGCGGTCGCGCGCGCCATTGTCGCCGCTCCGGGCGTCGCCTGCGGCCGCGCCTGCTTCACCAGCGCGCAGGCCGAGACTCTGGTCGGTCACGGCGACAAGGCGATCCTGGTCCGGCGCGACACATCAACCGAGGATGTCGCGGGCTTCGCCGCGGCGGACGGCGTTCTGACCGCGATCGGCGGCCGCACCTCCCATGCGGCCGTCGTCGCGCGGCAGATGGGGAAAGTTTGTCTGGTCGGCTGCGGCGCGCTCGCGATCGACGCCGACGAGCGCGGCGCGACGATCGGCGGCCAGCCCCTGCGCGAGGGCGACTGGATCGCCCTGAATGGCGCCTCGGGAGAAATCACCCTGGGCCGGCGCGAAATCGCATTCGAACGCGCGCCCGAAAGCAAAATCATTCTGGAATGGAGGAACGATGCGGATTCCGCATGATTCATGCGGCATCCGCATTCCGCTGGCGTTTGAACTCAATATTTTCGAGGGACATACATCTCCTCAGGAATAGGTTCGCGGGAATAATCCGGATTGCGGGCGCGCGCGGGCAAGGCGACTTCCGGATGCTGAATTTCCTTGTAAGGGAATTGGCTCAGCAGATGCGAGATGCAGTTCAGGCGCGCCCTTTTCTTGTCGTCGGCCTCGATCACCCACCACGGCGCCTCGGCGATATGGGTGCGCTCCAGCATGTCCTCCTTGGCCTTGGTGTAGGCCTCCCAACGGACGCGCGACTGCAGGTCCATCGGGCTGAGTTTCCACTGCTTGAGCGGATCGTGGATGCGCATCTGAAAGCGGAAATGCTGTTCGTCATCCTTGATCGAAAACCAGTATTTGATCAGCCGGATTCCGGAGCGCACCAACATCCGCTCGAATTCGGGCACGCTGCGGAAGAATTCCTCGACGTCGTCTTCCGAACAGAAACCCATCACCCGCTCGACGCCGGCGCGATTGTACCAGGAACGGTCGAACAGGACGATTTCGCCGCGCGCGGGCAGATGCGGCGCATAGCGCTGAAAATACCACTGGCCCTTTTCGCGCTCGCTCGGCGCCGGCAAAGCCACCACGCGGCAGACGCGCGGATTGAGGCGCTGGGTGATGCGCTTGATCACGCCGCCCTTGCCGGCGGCGTCGCGGCCCTCGAAAATGATGACCGCCTTTTCGCCATTCTGGGCGACCCAATCCTGCAGCTTGACCAGTTCGCGCTGCAGCCGGAACAATTCCTTGAAATAGATCGAACGGCTCAAGCCGACATGGTCGGGATTTTCCGCAGCCTCGTCCAACAGGCCGGCGAGACGCTGATCGTCGAGCTCCTCCTCCAGCTCCTCGTCGAAACTGTCCAGCATTTCCGCGCGGACGCGTTCGTCAAAGTTTGGTTTCGACTTCAATTTTTCGTCGCTCACGACCAACCTCCGCCGTTTTTTCATTCCGGAAACATTACAAGCGTAGCCACGCCAACACGAAACATACAAGCCCTGGAAATTGACATTTCGCGATGGAGGATTCTTGAAAAAGTCGGCTTGCGGCGAAAGACGGCGCTGCGAATGAAGCGAAAGCCAGGCGCCATCGAGCGAACAGCCATGCGCCCTGCGCATAGCTGACATTCCCGACGGAGAGCATGCGCATATTTGAACTCTTGCTGGGGTTCCGATAAGATTGCCGGCAGCGTCAACCTCGTGACTGCGCCTTTGCTTGCATGTTGGTTGGGTGACGTTCCTCGGTCCGCCCTATGCAGATAAGCCTAGATCAAGCCATCGAAATCCACGCGAAAGCACTGCGTTACCGGCATGGCGCGAAAGCGTCGCGCATGGCGCGCGAGAAAGCCAGCCAACTCGCCACTGTGGGCGACCACGAAGGTCATAGAATATGGATCAAGGTCGCCGAATTGACAGAGGCGCTCCCGGCCGAAACGGCTATGCGCTGACCCGTCGGGCGCGATCTGAAGCGAGGGCTGTCGCGGGAAGCTGAAGACGTCGGTTATCACGCTTCGCGCACTCTGTTCGGCAAGCCATATAGCGTCGGGCCACGGCGCCGTTCGGCGGCTTGAGCGCATCAATGGCGACGAGTCCGTCGGCAAGCGATCTATGAGCGATTGCGCCCAGCGACGAAGCGCGGCGTTGCGGGCGGATTTGGCGCGGCAGGGGCGTGGAGCTCGACGCCGGCCATCACTCATCGTTCTCCGCGCTCAAATCCTCAAGTGGGATCATCTTGCCGGCGGAAATATCGTCGTCGCTCTCAACGTCCGTGACCAATCGCGCAATCATTTGGGCGATCGCGCGCGCCTCGTCTTTCGAAAATCGGCGGGTTTGAATGCGGCGGGAAAGCTCGTCTTCGAAATAGACGTAGGAGACGGTGCGGCCTGCCGCGTCGTCGATGGCGAAGGCTTCCGTAGAGATGCGAATTTTCAGCGGGAGCGTGATCGGCAATTTCGGCATGGCCTCATCCGCCTCGTCTCTGCGAACCCATTTGCGGCCGAAAGTCGGCCGCCCGAATTTGTCACGATGAGCCAACGTTCAATCCTGCGCGTCGAAGTATGATCGGTGGGCTACATTATCACGAATTTCTTGAGCCGAATCGATTTCCTCGCCGGGCCGGTCCCGCCAATTGGCGGGAGCATTCACGATGTACTGATTTTGTCACCGGGAAAGGTTCGCCAGCCTCCCTGCCCTCCCGGCGACGATGCTTCGCTGGCTTTCATCGTTGGGCGACTCGTCAGACGAGTCGAAACTCGGCAAATTTGCCGAGGTGCAATCCGCCCTCTGGCTGTCTGTGAGGTTCGCCAGCTTCAACGTCGCGGCGCCACCGGTTTGACACAAGCTCCGGCTATTATGGTTGCAAGTCCAAGGCGAGCTCGGATGTACAGCCGCCAAGGATCAGGCCCCGCACGGTGAAAACCGACGCGGGGTTTTTCCATTTGCTCAAGTATGAGCAAAAGTCCCCACTCGCCCGCTCTCGGGCAAAACTTGGCGCGGTTACGCGCACGGCGCATAATCGCAGCATGTGCAATCTCTTGTCCAAGGCCAAGACGCAGGACGCGATGCGGTCGCTGTTTCGCGTCACGAAAGATCGGACGGGCAATTTGCCGGCGATGCCCGCCGTCTTTCCCGATTGCCCGACGCCGATCATCAGGAGGGCGGACGGCGCGCGGGAACTCACAACGGCGCCGTGGGGCATTCCCCTCGCAATCGCCGTTGGGTTGCTCGCCAGCGTGACCTTGGCGAGCGCGCAGGCGCCAGATGGATCTCACACCGGTCATTCCGCTGCTCCAGGCGCGTCGGTCGCGCCGCCTGTAGCTCAGCCGCGCGCGAACCCTGACACGTCCATGCGGCGCCGCGCTCCATTGAGGGACCATGTGCGCGTTATACGCACGCGCGCCGCGCCAAAAAAGGCGCAGGCGTCCTCCTCGGAGGACGACACTCTCGGCGGCGCGAATATCGTCATTCCTCTGCCGCCCGGCTACGTCCCGCCGCCGCGTCCCGCACGCGCCGTCGCCGCGCCGCCGTCACCGGCCCGCGGGAGCGCGCCGACTCGCGCCGCGACCTCGGACCCGAACTATGGCGTGGTCGAGATCGAACCCGACCGCAACGGCCAATACCAGACCGACATGGAAATCGACGGGACGCCTGTCCGCGCCCTTGTGGACACCGGCGCGACTTTTGTCGCTCTGACGGCGGAAGACGCGCGCCAACTCGACATCGACCCGCCGCCCTCGGCATTCAATATTTCGGCGCGGACGGCCAATGGGACCGCCAGGGTCGCTCACGTCCGCCTGCGCAAAATCAGCATCGGCGACATTACGGTCGATAACGTCGACGCCGTCGTCGCCCTGCCCGGCGCGCTGCGCATCAGCCTGCTGGGCATGAGTTTTTTGAGGCAGCTCTCGGGCTTCCAGGTCGACGAGGGACGTTTTGTCATGAAGCAATGAAAAAGGCGGCCGACGGGCGCCTTTGTTGTTTGTTGGCCGCGCGAAGGGCGGTCAAGGTCTCTCGCATGAACTCGGCCAATGGCCATGTTCTGGAGGAGCGCCCTGTATGGCGTGCCGAGCCGATAAAGCCGCCTCTGGTTACAATTCACGGACTTTGCGTGGGATCCGGACGTCCTTCAGCGTTACCGCGCAATCCATTGGCCCTTGCTTCCAACTCGTCGGAAACAAAGGCGCCGGCGTCAGCCGGCGCGGATTGCTCCCAACTCCGCCATGACTCACTCGCGATTTGGACCTTTCTTGTCTCCTACCGTTGACCCGCAACACATCGATATCGCTTGTCGAGCACGCCACGGGGAGGGGCCGGGCTGGCGCCCGAAAAAAGTCTGATCAATTGAACCGGCGACTTTTTTCCTCAACCGAACCGCCAAAATTCTCCTCGCCAACGCGTTGAAATCGCTGCCGCCGAAAGGGCGACAAACGGCAAAGGCGCAACAGCCGAACGGTGACACATCAGTGGCGCACGCCGTTCACCGAGGCGCCATCATTTAAGAATATGCTGGTTTGTCAGTGGTTTAGATTGGCTGGGAGACCTGGATTCCCAGCCAAGATGGGCTAAGCTCCTGAATTGAATAAACAACATGCTAATCAATGGGTTACGCCGCCGGTCGTTGCTACACGGGACCGGCACACATGGCGCGTCAGAACTATCTCCAAAGACGCGGCGCTCGCTATTGGACGCGAGTCCGCATCCCTCGCGATCTGCTGGACGACTTCGATGGTAGAAAGGAGATCGTTCGGGCGCTTGGCACCTCTGATCCCGTGATTGCTCGCCAGCGCTGCATCGCTATAACGGCCGAAATCAACGCTTTGTTTTTGCAGGTTAGGGCCGAGATGGACGAAGAGATGCGCCGCGCCATTGCGCGGCAGTTTTATGAAGAGACCCTGCACCAGGACGATTCGCGCCGACACGGAGGCGTTCAGAAGCGTCAGAACCACGTGCGCGCGAAAGAGTTGCGGCGGGCCTATGCGAGCGTCTTGACGATGCTCGCGACCGGCGATCATGGCGGGGATGCGTTCGTCGACGGGAAGGCCCGTGAGACGATCGCGAGCTTGGGTCTGTCCATTGAAGAGGGTAGCGCGGATTTCATTGAGGTGAGGGGCGCAATCGTAAGGGGTTTGCAGGAGGGCTATCGACGTCAGGTGGAGCGCGACGCCGGCGACTTCAGCGGCGTTCCATCTGACCCGCTGTTGACGCCAGTCCAAGCCCCGCCGCCAATTGTCGCGCCTATCATGCAGGCTTCTCCGGCACCCGTATCCGTCGCTGAAAAGGCTGGCAATTCGATTACGGGGCTTTTTAGGAGATATGTCACGCAGAACCCCAGTCGAATGAAGCCGGCGTCTCTTGGCGCTGCTCAGAAGAGCTTTGATCTTTTCCTTTCGACCCTTCCAAGCCCCGACTTCCCTGGACAGGGCCTTAAGAAGACGCACGTTCGAGATTGGAAATTCTTGCTAACTGGATATCCAGTTCGCGCCACCCACATGAATGAATTTGAGTCTCTATCGTTTTTAGAAGCAGTCGAAAAGAATAAGCTGATCAAAAAGCCCTGCATATCGAATAAGACAATCAATAAGCATCTTAGCTTCATTGGAGGATTTTGCGGCTGGCTCGTTGAAAATTGCTGGCTCGACTCAAATCCAGTCGAACACATGCTTCAAAAGGTGGACAACGACGAATACGACCCAGTGCCGTTTTCGATTGTGCAGCTCAATCAGTTATTCGCATCGCCGCTCTATACGGGCTGCGTTGACGACGAATTTTCCTGTCATAAGCCCGGAGACACGCTTCATTCCGATCATCGGTATTGGGTGCCCTTGATCGGCCTATTTGGCGGGTTGCGGTTGGGGGAGATTGCGCAGCTTCGCCTTGAAGATATCCGCGAGGTCGACGGCGTCCTCGTGTTCGACATAAACCGCGATGACGGCAAAACGACGAAGACGAAGAACTCAGTTCGTGTCGTCCCTGTTCACAAAGCTTTGCTAAAAAATGGTATTAATGAGTATATTGCGCTGATGAAGAGCAGAAAAAGCCGCCTGCTATTTCCATTGATGAGGGACGGCGATAAAGAGGGCGGCCAAATTGCTGCGAATTACAGCCGCAATTTTGGACGCTATCTTGTGAGGATTAAGATCAAGGTGCCTCATCTCTGCTTTCATTCGTCTCGACATTCATTCACCGATGCTTTGCGGAGGGCGGATTACCTCAACGCGGAGATTGCACTCTTGCTCGGTCATGCTCGTGAAAGGATCACGACGGCGAGTTATGGGAAGGAGAGAGCCGGCACGATCCTCAAGCGGAAGGAAATGGTTGATGCGGTCGAGTATCCTGGCGTTGGACTTCCTGAGCCTTGTCGATTGTGAATAGCTCGACTGAGCAAATCAGCCAAAAAATCGCTTCGACGCTCATTTTGGCTTCCCGCGCTGTCATCCTATTCACTTGTAGATTACGACGTCAAGCAACACTGGGCCGTAGGCATGTTTGGTGATTACGTTGATATGTAAGCGGCCGCTTATCCGCTTAAATCCGTTTAAAAAATAGGCGACAATCGGCGAAACAATAAATTTTGCCTCATTTTAAAGGACTTTTTAAGTAATTACCCAGCCCCCGGCCATGAGTGTGGGGATTGCGGTTCGCGGGGCGCTCAGGCCAGGATGCCGATGATGACGTCGAAGGGATTTCCGCCGTCAAGGCGTGCGGTGTCGATGGTCGTGCGCACGTCCGCTTCGGCTTGGGCGGCCCACATGGCGCGATAGCCGTTTGTGACTTTTCGCTGGATGACGCAGGGGCGGAGTTTGCGCTCCGAGGTGTTGTTGGTGACGTCGACCTCGCCGGGATAATCGCAAAAGGTGAGAAACTGGTCTCGGGCGCGCCCGATCTTGGCTTGCAACTCGCGGGCGAGGTCGCATCCGGTCGCCGCGATCAAAGGGCGGCGAGCTGTTTTTCCAGATCGCGCTTTTTCTTCAGCGGTCGAAGCGGCGAAATTGGCGATGGTCCTGGCGAGATCGAACGCCTTGCCGAGCCAAAGCTTGAACCGGAAGGGCAGATCGTCCGAGCCATGCTCCAGCGCGAAAGCCGTGTCGCGCGCCAGATGCGCCAGACAGGTCTGATGCCGATCCCGTGCGACTGCTGCGCCGAATAGCGGTCGGAAATCCAGACCTCGGGAACGCGCCCGGCCATCACCTCGTCGACGACGCGCGCCGCGCGGGAATAATCGGGCTGGTGAACCACTGCGTCCTTGCAATGAAAGACCCAATGATAGGAGTTCGTCCCCTCGATACGAACGCCGGTCTCGTCGCTGGCGACCACGCGGGCGGCGCGCAAGAATGGCCTTGGCCTTTTCGGCCTCGATCTTGAACCGCGGGTGGGAGCGGATGAACATGTTCATCAGCGCGCCCTCGCTCACGCCGAGCCCGAACGCATCGCGGAACATGCCGCGCAGCCGCTCATAGGAGAGCGCCTGGAAGCCCTTGAGATAAATCGCCAGCGCATGGATGCGCGGCCCGAACGGCGTCGTCGTCGCGACCGCGGGCGCCGGCGCTTTCGCCTCAAGGCCGCAATGCGCGCATCGGCACGCGAAGCGGCGGTGGCGGATGATATAGGGTTTGACTGGCGGGATCTCGATCTCGTCGTATTCGCCGATCAATTCCCTCGCGGCGTCGGTCGAAAAAGCGCCGCCGCACTCCTGGCAGACGCTCGGCATGTGGTCGCGAAATTCGTCGGGATCGTCCGCCAGCCGGCGATTGTGCGGCTCATGTCCCGAGCTTCGCCCCGCCGGGTCGAGAGTTCTCGCGCTTCTCCTTCTTGTCCGTCGAAGGCGGCTTGGACGACGTGCGCGAATTCTTGTCGGGCCGCTGAAGCCGAAGCACCAACTCGATCAATTGCTCTTTGCTGAGCTGCTGCAAATCACTGCGGTCCATGCCTCATGGATTTCAGAGATTGCCGCCCGTGGCAAGGGGGTGGGTAAATGCCTTTTTAAACGCGGTAACGCCGCTACTCAACCCAGCAGCAAGGTGTACGCATTAGGAGTCGAAGCTCATGAATCCCCCCATTTTTGCGCAATTCGGAAAAGCCTAAATTTTCGTTATCCCCGAGCTGTAGGACGGAGAATCAGCCGGCAGGGGGAGCCATGCGCGCGTCGAAGGAGCGATTTGATTTCATTCAGGAATTTTTGAAGCGCGTGTTCGGCGACGATCTGCATGCCAAGCGCATCCTGTCGCTGGCCAACGGCACGCTCGGGGTGATGACCGGAGCGGCGCTCGCTGTTTCCTTGATTGGACAGGCTCTGGCCACAGCGCGTGGCTTGATCGCCAAGTCGGCGATCAAACAGGTCGACCGGTTGCTCAGCAACTCGGGCGTGGCGCCTTGGGACTTGTTCGGGTCTTGGATCGCCGAGGTCGTCGGAGAGCGCCGCGAGATCGTCGTGGCGATGGATTGGACGGATTTCGATCGCGACAACCAGTGCACGCTTGCGCTGCATCTCGTCACGAACCACGGCAGGGCGACGCCGCTGCTTTGGCTGACCGTCGACAAGGACGAATTGAAGGACCAGCGCAACGATTTCGAGGATTTGTGCCTGGCCCGATTAAAGGCGCTGCTGCCCGAGGGGGTGACCGCGACCATTCTGGCCGACCGCGGCTTTGGCGACGTCAAGCTGTTCGAATTCCTCGACGCCCTTGGCTTTCAATATGTCATCCGCTTTCGCTCCAGCACCCATGTCAGGGCCGCCGATGGCGAAACGCGCGAAGCCGGCGATTGGGTCGGCAAGGGCGGACGAGCGCGGAAATTGCGCGACGCCGAAATCTCCGCCGCCCGCCAGAAGGTCGGGGCGGTCGTATGCGTGAAAGCCTCGGGCATGAAGGAAGCCTGGCATCTTGCCGCCAGCGATGGCGCGCTCTCTGCGGCGCAGATCGTCAATCTGTACTCGAAAAGGTGGACCATCGAGCCCAGCTTCCGGGACAGCAAGGACCTTCGCTTTGGAATGGGCATGAGCACGCTGAGGATCGATGACCCGCAGCGCCGAGATCGCCTGTTGCTGCTCAACGCTTTCGCCATCATGCTGCTGACGGTATTGGGCGCCGCTGGCGAAAGCCTCGGAATGGACCGGCAGTTGAGAACCAGCACCGCCAAGCGACGCGTTCATTCCCTGTTTCGCCAGGGATGCCTGCTTTACGAACTCATCCCCAACATGCCGGACGAAAAACTTAAGCCCCTCATTGAGCGATATCAGCAACTCCTACGCGAAAATCGCGCGTTTTCCGAGGCTTTTGGCATCATCTGAAAATGAGGGGAACGCTGAGGAGTCGAAGTCGTAGAAGATCAAAAACGAGCGCATGGGGGTCCAGTATTTGTTAAGAACGAAATATTTAGACTTGGAAAATCATCGACACCATGAGATAATTATCAATCGACAATTTTGGAGTTGTATCATGTCTGAGTATACGGCCGTCAGCATCAAGAAGCTGACGCGAGAACTTATCGGTAAGCTCGCTCACGCCGAGCGCCGGACCTTGGGCGAGGTTGTCGCCCTGGCAATTGAAGATCGTTATCGCGCCTTTCTGGAGGTCGTTGCGAGCAAGAAAGCGGCGGGGGCCAAGTCACAGGGTTGTTTAGTTCTCTTTACAGCCCCGGCAATGCAAGGATGAGATCGAGGTCGAGGGCGGCGCGCCAGCGTGCGTTTTTGATGTTGTCGCAGCCTTGGGCCCTGAGCAGGTTGTAGGCGAAGGAACGCAGGCGGGCGGCGATGTCCGGGTTTTTGCGAATGCGTGATGGCTTTCGCTTTGCCGACGCGCGACGACAATCGACGGTAGAATACTTCCAGGGCGGTTTCGGTTCGGCCAACCCACGCACCCTCCATGAGGTGCCACCGAAGGTCGGGGTGCCGGTGATCGCGTGCTGGTTGTTTCAACCCACGCACCCGCATGAGGTGCGACGCTGATAAGCACCGCCGTATCACGCGCCAGGTGGTCGTTTCAACCCACGCACCCGTGTGGAGTGCGACAATGTCCGGGGGATGGTCCGCGACCGCCCCGACTAGTTTCAACCCTCGCACCCGAATGAGTGCGACCTGCCATCTACCTAACAGCATGATATTGGTGGAACAATATTGGGTATAGCGCGAACCTTCGTGAACTGGGCCGTATGGTGCCGCTGTTAAACGCTTCGCCAGCCGTAAGGAAAACGCAGCTCGACCTTCCAGTAGCGCCTCAACCTCGCGAGGATCTGGTTTCCGGCCAGGGCGAACAGGACGACCAGGCCGCCGCCGATCGCTCTTTCACCTCGACGGCTTTCCACTTAGCGACGAAGGCTTCGGGCGTCAGTAATTCGGGTTCCGAGTGTTTCGCCGATCATACGTGACATTGACGCAAGGGCCCTCACTGTCCTGGGGCAGCGTCAAACGCAACAATTGCCGTCATTCTCCGCGCGCCTTCATCAACTTTGGCTCCGCACATGATGCCCGACATGTTCTTGCCTTTGAAAAAGAATTTGCACACGCCTTCGGTAACGGGGATGGGCTTTTTTCCCGCATCGATATAGAGATTGTTAATAGCCATCATTTGCCCGCCGGCACCCATTAGGCCAGCGAAGCCTAATATTCTAACCTGGTGCGCTTCCTTCTGCGTGAACTGCACAATCATATGCTGCGCATTATTATCGAAGACCGCTATCACCGCTAAGTTGCAGAAAAAGCGAGACTGTCGCTTTGTAAGATCGGAACCGATGGCGCCTTCGGCGGTGTGGCTGCTTGTACTGCAAACCCCACGAACAATATGCACGTCGCCCGCCATCACACTTGAAACAGTGGCAATAAATGCGACTGTTATGCTTATACCGATGTACGTCAGATTTTTTATCATAATAAGCTCGTAACACCCTCATATAGTACTGCAGCGTTGGTTAATAAGTGTGCGCGGTGCCACCTCTTCCGAAGGTTTGATCAAAATGAATATCACCGAATACGAATTGACCTTTTGTCCCGTCGCTAAGTTTTACTATCGCGCTACCTGACATCAAGTCAGCTTGGCGAGTGATAACTGCTTCGCCCGACCGGCCATCATTGCACAGAACGGGAACTACCAATGTCGGGCTGCTGTCACCAACTCGATAATTTCCGCCGCATCGCTCGGCCCCAGGGACTTTAACCCAAAACGTTCCCAAACCGTCGCTTCGAGCTGTTGCCTGTCCGAAAGCGGCGCTGCCATTGCTCAACTGACCTGTAACTGGAATGCTGAAAATGTCATGGGGAGCAGAATTGCAGCCTGCGAGTATCAGCGCGATTGCGCCAGCGATCACGGCATTTGTTAAGGACTTGATACGCATTCCAGATTTCTCCAGCCGACATCCGCGCCGGCCCCTTGTGTATTGCATTCGTGCGAGGCGTTGAACAGTGATGCTCAAGCGAAACCGCACGTGTCCTCAAGGGTATAGCCCTTCGGACGCGCCGCCAAGCTCGTGAAAGTGTGTCCGTACGGGTTGATTTATGTTTTCGGACGTGTCTATATACGGACATAATCCTTACGGACAGAGGAAAACATGACCAGGACGATCCTTTACGCTCGCGTCTCGACCGCCGATCAGACAATCGAGCATCAGGAAGCTCACGCGCGAGGGGCGGGGTTTTTGATCGATGGCGTCGTCGCCAACAAGGGTGAGAGCGGCCTGAGCACGCGGCTCGATGAACGGCAGAACGGGAAGCGGCTTTTCGACATGCTCCGCGATGGTGACGTGCTTGTCGTTCGTTGGGTCGACCGCCTGGGCCGAAAATTATGCCGACGTTTGCGACACGATCCGGGAGTTCATGCGCCGGGGCGTCATCGTCAAGACAGTCATCAACCGAATGACCTTCGACGGAGCGACGAAAGACCCGATGCAGCAAGCCGTCAGGGATGCTCTGATAGCATTCATGGCCGCGACGGCCCAGGCGCAGGCCGAAGCGACAAAAGAGGCTCAAAAGGCGGGCATTGCTCATGCCAAGGCAGCAGAGGATGGTCGTTACCTTGGTCGGAAGCCGAGTTTCACGACGGAGCAGTTCAAACTGGTTCAGGACATGCTAGGCCAAGCCGCCGGCATCAGCACCATAGCAAAGCGCGCTGGGCTGTCCCGTCAGACGGTCTATCGCATCAAGGACGATCCCGCCGCAGCGGCGGCGGCTCTTGCAAGCTGGGGGCTATAGGGAAGGGGCGCAAATGTCGAAAATCGTTTTGTCGCTGAGCTTTGACATGGCGGCGAAAATCGATACGCTCGATCGGCACACACAATCGCTACACTGGCTGCGAATCCGACGATCTAAGTGCTTGTTTTTTCACTAATTCAGTAGATTGGCTGGGAGACCTGGATTCGAACCAAGATTAACGGAGTCAGAGTCCGCTGTTCTACCGTTGAACTATCTCCCACCAAAACTCCTGAAATTCTGGAGTTTTCGGACTTCGGCTTGGCCGATGCGACGACATTCTCGCGACCGCCCCCGAAGTGGGGCGTTTTCTAGTTGTTCGCGTTGCCCGTGTCAATGAACCCGGAATAATTAAATGCGGATAGAAATCGGTAATTGACGGGATTACGTTAAATCTCGCGGGTCCTGGGGGGCGCGCGAGAGAGGTCAGGAGCGTTTGCAAGAGGGCTTGGTCTATGGCGTAAGGGGCCAGCCTCAAAGCTGCGCTTGACGCTTGAAAAACCGATGAATTGATGACCGGCTGGTGACCCCTGGCCCAAACTCGTCGGCGCAAGCGCGCACGATGTCTTTGATGAACATTTTACCGGCGCGGGCGAGCACGAATTGGCGAAGGGCAGGAATACGGTCGATCGGGGAGCGCGGCAATAAAATGAGGCTTCGTTTCCCTTCGATTTCCCCCAATGGCGACTTTCATCAAAAGCCGCAAGTATTCGACTTTCGGGATGGTCACAAGGCGTAAGGCTTGTTTTTTACCTGTGGTTTTTGTCATTCAACACGCCTCCGGTCCGTCATGGAGCGCGCCGCTCGACGGCGCAAAAGAGTGACCGCGAAACGACGACGCTTTCCCGGAAATACCGCCAAGAAGCGTGCTCAGTTCACGAGCTTTCTTTAAATATTCGTCCAAGCCGGCCGCGTCGAACTTAGGCGATACTGTTTGATTAAGCGATTGAAGCTCAGTATGGACTTCCCTTGTTTTCGTTTTTGCGCGGTCAATATCGTCCGCCATCGCCTTATATGTTCCGCATAGTCGGCGGAAGCCCTGAAGTTGGTCGGTGGCTTTATTCAGTCAATCGATCGCCTTCTGGGTGTAGGTTTTGTCGGGGAACAACCGCTTCGGCAGATGCTCTTTCATCCAAGCGTCAACGACGGCCTGGAGCGCGTCGTTGTGCTCACCCTGCTTTTTCCACTCCTAGGGCGTCTGAGGCATATTCGACACGGCGCCGAGGCAATGGAGAACCCAACCATCCGGTGCGCGCCCATCCAGGCCCCTTGATATCCGGCGAATGTGCGCCGGGCAGAGGAAAAGCGTCGCCACGCGAAGAATCCCCCCCTCGATAACCATATGGACCGATCGGCGGACGCCGCGCGCGGAGGAAGTTTTGCGCCCCGCCCGCGCGCCGACACCCTGGCGCGCCTGGGCTTGCTGTTGACCGCCCACTCGCTTGCGACCGCGCTGGCGTTGCAGTCTCTCGACCGCCGCGCCTGCCGGGCCGCCGATTTTTCGGTTGCCGCGGCCGTTTCGCGCTCGCTAAGCGCGATCTTCTCATTGGCCGCGATGGTCGCGGTTGCCGCGTCCGCCCGCGCGCGACGCTGCATCCATTTCTCGCGCTGCCTTTCGAGCCCTTCGATCGCGGCGCTCTGCTGGCCGGCGACTTTTCGATCACCGCAGAGTTCTGCCCTCGCTCGCCGCGATCTCTTCATTGGCGGCGACGATCGCGCTCGCCGTGGAGCTGGCCGATCCCGAGCGGATGTCATTGACGCCTGAACAAGCTCTTCATTCTCCAACGCGCTTTCAGCCTCGCGCGCCGGCCTGCTGACCTGATCGACCACTTCAGGATCATCGAGACGGACAGTTCGCTGATAGGGGAAACCCCGCTCCGGCGTCAGGCCACGAAGGGCGTAACGATACGGTCCGCGCTTTGGTGCCAGATATTGGAAACCGCCGCGATGCCGCCAGACCCCCGATCCGGTATCGAAAGAGGAGTCGGACGTGACCGACGTGGCCTTGAGCAGCATGCGGGCGTCCGCCTCCAGCGCGGGGGAACGACAAGAAGGTTGGGATTGACCGCCAGATACTGCCCCTGGTCGCCCATCAGCGTTCATCGCCGCGCGCGCCGCCGCGTAATTGACGGCGTTCAACGGCAGTTGCGAGCCAAAGGCCATCTGCCAGAAGCCGAAGCCGACATTGAGGCGCGCGCGGACGCCATAGAGAAATTCGTCGTTGAGAAAGACATGTGCGTCAGTGTCCTGGACGACAGTCTGGAATTCATAGGGAATTCGTTCCTGAAAAATGATCGGTTTGACGGCCTGCGTCGTGTCCAGCAGGAACCAAGCCGGCCCCGCCCCCGCCTGGAGGTTGGAAACCGTAATTTCGGTGCCATTGCTGTCGAAGGACGCATGACCCGGTGAAGAACGGCTGGCCATCGTAGCAGGGCGTCGCGAAGCCGTTCTTCAAAAGGTTGAAGACCAGAGTATCCGGATCAAGGCGCGTCATTCGGCCAATATTGCGGAACATGGGCGAGAAGACGCCGTATTGGTCATCCTTTATCATTGCCCGAGGAACTTTGACCGGGCTTTCAAACGGCAGGTTCTTGATCGAATAATCGTAGGCGTTCAGGCTCTTGAAAATATCCATCCCCGACCCATTCCCGCATCGGGGAATTGACCGATCCAGCCATATTCGCTGATGGACGAGCCGGATGAAATCTTCATCGCCACTTCAAAGGCGTAATTCGGCGCGTTGTCCCATCCGTCGTTGAAAAGCGTCTTGGCCGTGGTGAAGAAAACGCTCATGGTTTGCGGGGTGATAATCATTTTTCAATTTCTCATGTTTCGGCGTCGCGCGCCGTTCGGTGGATCTTTGGCGGCCTAAGCCTCCGGATTATTATTTTGCCAAATTTTTGCCTTGCGCCGATAAACTGAGCGCCGCGTGCATCTCAAAGCGCGGGCTATTTCATTGACGCTTTTGCCACTTCGCAGCTCTTTGTCGATGGCTTCCTGAATCCTGAAACCGCGCGCCATAGGTCCGAGCGGCATATCGACCCAAAAACCTCGGCGGGGCAACAGGCAGCAGCGATATTAACGGCCGCCTCCATCCCTACGGCCTTGGCCAGCCAGTTATTTTTGTGCCGCTCTTCGCCAAGAGTGGCAATGCAAGGAAAATAACAAAACCGGCCGCCGCGCGCCCTGGCGACCGCAATAGCCGCCTCTTCGCCGGCTGCTTCCGCGATCTCCGCGAGAATGCCCGGAAATTTTGTCACACGCCCCCCGGCGAATATTTCGAATGTCGCGAGCGCGCGTCCGATGTTCAAACGCCGCGCGCCCGTCGCGGGCGCCCTCAACACGCCCGCGAGCGCCAGGACCTCAGCGCCGACGATGAAAATCTATCCGCTGTGACAGCAGACATAAGGGTGACAGCAGTCACCCAGCCGCATTGTCTTTGAAGGAGAGGGGGCGCGATCCGGGGGGCCGCAATGTCCCCGCGTGCAGATGCACGGTTATGCTTGCTCGGATCGCAGGGCAAATATCGGCGCAACCCGCAAAATTTGCAAATCGACAGAGAAGGCCCAGGAGTTCAAAAACGAACACGGCGGCTACGAGGGTAGCCGCCGTGTCACCCTTTGCCGACCAAGGCGTTCAATACCCCTTTAACGGCGAAGCTATTGGCGGGAGCCTCGCCCTATCCGCAGCCGGCGCCGTCAATTCAAGCGCGGGGCGTCGTCGCTTTCAGCGGCAATCTCCGAAATTTCCGCGTCGGCGTACTGCATGGAGCCGATGAAATCGGCCAGCCATTGATTTAACGTCTCCACGAGGCGGTTCGCGTCGATCGGCGTTTGCGCGGGGATGAGTTTTGTTTTTAGGGCGCCGAGGGAATTTTCTATGCGGGCGTAGAAGCGCTGGTGCGCCTCCACCAGAGACTCCAATTCCGCCCTAGTGAGCATCGCAGTGTCGATTTTCATGCTATCTCCATAAAAGAAAGGCCCGGGGCGTCCCGGCAATTGGAAGCCTCTAAATCATCTCGCTTTGCTAATTTGCTTAGCAGGCACGGGACATTTCTCCATCTCTGAAACTTGCTGTTTCAGTCGCTTCTCGCGCGCCAACTGCTCCTTAATGCTATGAATTTCCGCCAGTTCGCATCTCTCTTTCATTTTTTCGAGAGTTGCATAAAGCTCTCTTGAAGTCGTCAACATCGCGTTCACGGCGTATTCAATTGGCCGACAATATTCGACTTCCTTGAATCCGTGGTTTGGAGCCGTCCAATTTTCCTCGGTGTAAAGTTCAACGTTTTCGGCCAGCCGAATTATTTCCTTGAGCAGCGTGATGGATGAAAATAACCGGTGCGCGTCTTCTTTCATCATTTGCCGGATCATTTAAACCTCCTTCAGTTTTGGTTGTCGCGGCGGGAAAGACCCGCGAGGATGAGGGATATTTCGCGGTTGGAAGCGTCAGACAATTGCTTATTGACGGCGCACCATTCCGCGAAGATCGGGTGTGCGTCGCCGTTCGCGACGTTCAGCCGGTCAATCAGGCCGACGTTCAAAGCTTCCCGCGCGCGATCGGCCTCCAACAAATGAATGGCGAGGCGATCAAGCTCTTCACGGGGAATTTCTGATAGGTTAAATTTCGGTGTTTCATTTTGATCACTCATGATTCTGGCCTCTTTTTCCTTTGGGTGATTGCCATTTACGCGGCGGAGGACAAAAGCTTGAGGGCCTGCGAACCACCCTTGGTGCTGACGGCGGTCCGGCGAAGGGCGTCCAGCCCGATCGGGCCGCGACCGACAAAGGCCCGGGCCTCTTCAAGGAGTTGTACAAGCTCGCGAATCGAGGAATTTCGGCCGTAATTGACGGCCGCCGCGCGCGCGTCAGCCCCGTAAACGTCGAAATCCGCCGCGATCGCGGCCAAATCTTCGTCAAGAGGCGCCGTCAGAATGAGACGCTTGGAACACCGGCTGGCGATTTGCTCGTAATCGCCGCGACCGACTCGGGTTCGCTTGAGCAGTTCGGCGTTCCCGCAAATGACGACGGGAAAACCAATGCGTGATGGCAGATCGACAAACTCTTTGAGGATGTTCAAATCAAGCGCCTGCGCCTCGTCGATAAGCAAATGCTCGCCGGTTTTGTATTCAACGGCGCTTTCGCAATAATCTTCCACGCCGCGCCAGAGCCCATCCGCAGTCTCACGCCCCTGCTGTCCGACGCCGAAAGTGTCGGCGAAAAGCCGAAATGCCGCCTTCCCGTAACTTTGCGCCGTTGAGACGCGCGCATAAATCGCGGTTCTGTCCTTCGCGGCGTGACGAAGAAGCGCAACAGTTTTGCCAATTCCCGGAGGGCCTATAATTGCCGCAGCGCGAAGCATTGCCCTCGAATAGGAAATAGCGTCGAAAATATCCCGGCAGACGGATGTTTCGATATAATTCTTTTCGTTCATGATCCCCCGCCCGTTTTATTGGCTAGAATTTGCTTCATCACGTCGCGGCGATTTTCGGTCTCGCGCTTGGCCTCCGCCTGCTCGCGTTCCCGCCGCTGCTGTGGCGTTTCCTTGAGCTTCGAAGCGATGGCTTTGGCCTCGTCGGACGGCCTGATGCGCGCGCCGATCGGCGCGTCCGGGGCGCGTGGAAAGACCGCAGCCAGTTCGATGATTTCCGCCTCGGTGTCGATATTCGAGATTGAACGATCAAGAGCCTTGATCGCCCGGAGGCGCCCGCCCGCGCCTGGCGCCGGCTTCCCGCGCGCCGGCAGCGTCCAGGGGATGAAATTCCGTCTCGCGCTCCGCGACGCCCAAGAATCCGTCCCGGAGGTCATAGACGGGAAGGCCGTCCCAAATCTGATATTTTGGCGCGAGAACGACGGCCCATTCCTCAAGATAGCTTTGCAGGCCGTGGCACGTCCAAAGGTCGCCGCCGAATTGAATTCGTCCTTGCGTGACGCGCCGGCGCTCTTTCGAAGAAAACGCCGTCAGAAAAGCGAGCGGATCGACGTCGGTTTTTGTCCATCCGGCGTCAATCGCCTTTTTATAGGCTTCGAACGGCGATAGCCCTTTGAGCTTCCGGCCGTTTTGCGGGCGATTGTGATAAAGGTTCAGTTGGGCGTCGACCATTCGTACGAATTGATCGAAGTCGCCGCGATAGGGAGTCGGGGCCTTGCCGACGTTGGAGGTTTTTGACTTCATACGATCGCCGCCGATCCAACCAATAATCGGCGCGAGGAAATGGCGCTCAAAACGTCCGAAAAACCCTTCGATTTCCTTGGCGCGGGCGTTGTAAGGCCGTGCGTTCACGACATTGCTTTCGCGGTTGAACAAAATCCGCGCGCCAAGCAATTTCATCGCATCATCAACAAATTGCGCCCAGTTATATTCCGATCCGTTATCGAGATAGAGCGTTCCGGGCATTCCCCAGGCCCCAACCATACGACGAAAGCTTTCGATGACGTGGGCATTCGTGACGCCCCTTCCCTGCTCAAGGAAAACGACATCGATCCAAGCCCTTTGCGTTCCGGCGTCTACCAAGCGATGAATTTCGCATGGCGTTGAAATCCATCGACCTGGGCAAGAGAATGTCGGCGCTATGCACGTCGCCGTAAACGATGTCACAGGGCATAACCCCGGCCACGCCCCGCAGGATTCCGGGGGCGTCATCCTCGTGCTTTTTCCGGTCGCGAAGGAAAACGCCGACCTTGCGCGCGACGCGCTCCACCTTGATGAAATTGTCGGGCAACGCGCAAGCGGCGATATCGACCGGAAAACCTGGAACAGCTCGCTGGACAACTGCGGCGAAGCTCGCGGGCGCGGCGGCCGATCGGGGCGGATGCATCAGGTGAAGGTCGACAGCCTTCCCCCGAAAATTCAGGCGCGATTAAAGGGCCATTTAAAGCCGGTTGAAGCCCGGTTGAACGCGGCCGGCGATTACTCTCGCACCGAAGCGCGATATTCGTTTTCGCATCATCAGCCGCATTCGCGCGCATCCGAAAGGGTCGGAAGACAGGGCAGAAGCTTATAAGGAAGAGGCGCGGCTTCCGATCTCTAACCCTCGCGCCAACTGCCTGAACGCGTCTCGATTTCGACGCTCGCATGTTGGTGAAACGCTACGAAAACGTGGCGAAGCGGGCCTGGCACGCTCTCGGCGGCCGGATGCCGGAAAGTGCGCGTGATCGTCACTCTAAAATTTAACGGGGCGGCGCGGGGTCGCGGCGCGGACGAAAAGACGATCGCGCGCATCGGCGCGGATTGCGCCAATATGTGCGGGGAGAGCACAAGAAGCTTGCTTCCTTCGCCCATGCGCGCCTCATGGGCGAAAGGAAGCTCGCTGAGTCGTGCGGGCGCAGTTCCAGGTTTGCCGAGCTGTTCTTGGACGCCCGCGCGATGGCGCGTTCGACTGCCCGGCGCGATAACCCGGCAGCCTCGGCGATGGCGCCTATAGGAAGGAAGTCCGTCAAGCGGCTTTCTCGGGAAACAGTTCCCCAAGGAGCCGCTGACGAAGTTGCTCCGCGCGCAAACTGTGCCGCTCACCTTTGAGGGCCTTTTCGGCGGTTTGCCTATTGACCCCGGCCGCTTTACACCAAGCATGAAGGCTCGAATTCCGCGCGACCAACGCCGCGCGGATGGCGTGATATAGGTCGCCCGATCCGGCGATCGTCAGAGGGAGGGTGCGAACGATTTTGGGCATTGTGCCGCCATTATCCTTAAATGGTGCATTATGCGTCATAATATCGCACGTTTTGGTATATGGCAAGCGAATATGACGACGCCAGATTGGCGGAGGCGCTCCGCGCTGCAATTAAGAAAAAGCGCGTCTCGATGAAGCGCATTGCAGAGCATCTAAATATTTCATATCGCAGCGTTCAAAATTATATAAATGGTGAAAACCGTATTCCCGCCGACTTCTTTTTGAAGTTGGTTCACTTTCTCCGAATAGACGCTGATTTTTTCGTCTATGGCGATTTTCGGCCGCGTCATTACGATCTTCGGGATGCCGTAGCCGGTTCATTGAAAGAATTAGGGCTGATCCCTTCTTTAGGCCCTGAGACACCCCAGGCGGATCGGGAAAAAGCCCTTGTGTTGATCTCACGCATGACCGCTGATTTGGAAGCCCGTTACGATCGCTATCGCTCGGAAAGCGCCTTCGGCGCGATCGTTTCGTCCGCTCCCTTTGGACAGCGGGAACGGGGTGACTGATGTTCGCCAAAATGTTCGCCAATCGCCCCTTTCGGCGCGACATGTTCGCCAATCGTCCAATAAATTGCCGTTATAGAACAACGCTCTAACTATTCCGCAAAATCTGATAGTGTTCGCCAACCAGTTTGACGAACCTTCACAGCCTATCCGTTTGTTTTAGTGCCACATTTTCCCCTCTTATTCGCATTTATTTAATTCCGGGATTTGCAAATAATGTATTCGCGCTTCATCAACCGTGCTTGAACTTGCCTCTTGCAGAACCAAGCAGGAACATATATGTCTCGTTCATGATTTGTCTTTGGGCGATTCTTCGGCGCGATTCCGGCGCGGGAGGGCGAAGGCAAGACCTGACAAGGCGCGGCCATGCTGACCAAAAAGCAAAGCGAATTGCTCCGTTACATTCATGAGCGCCTGAAGGAGACCGGCGTTCCGCCCTCCTTCGACGAAATGAAGGACGCGCTCGACTTGCGCTCGAAATCCGGAATCCATCGCCTGATCATGGCGCTTGAGGAACGCGGCTTCATCCGCCGCCTGCCCAATCGCGCCAGGGCGCTGGAGGTGTTGCGCCTGCCCGAATCCTCGACTCCCGCGACGCCGCGCAATGGGCGCTTCGCCCCGAGCGTCATCGAAGGCAATCTCGGCAAGACCCGCCCCGTCGTCGCGGGCGAGCCCTTCGATTCGAACCAGAATGTCGTCATTCCCGTCATGGGCCGAATCGCGGCGGGCACGCCGATCTCGGCGTTGCAGACGCGATCCCACAGCATCGCCCTGCCCCCGGATCTCCTGTCCAGCGGCGAGCATTACGCGCTCGAAGTGCGCGGCGACTCGATGATCGAGGCCGGCATTCTCGACGGCGACACGGTGGTGATCAAGAAGCAGGAGACCGCCGATTCCGGCGATATCATCGTCGCCCTGATCGACGACGAGGAGGCCACGTTGAAGCGGCTGCGCAAGAAGGGCGCCTCGATCGCGCTGGAGGCCGCCAATCCGGCTTACGAGACGCGAATCTTCGGACCGGACCGTGTCCGCATTCAGGGCAAGCTGATCAGCTTGTTGCGCAAATATTGAGCGCAATTTCTGCGCCCGTCATCCGCCCGATCGGTTAACCTCGGCGGCGCCCTTGCGGCTCATCGGAAGAGGAGATTGGCATGACGCGCGAACAGCTGACGGAACGCATTCTCGACATCAAGCGCGAAAAACGGCTCACTTGGCGACAGATCGTCGAAGCGATCGGCGGCATGGCGGATATTCTGATCGTCGGCGCCCTGCTCGGCCAGATGCGCCTCCCCGACGCCCTCGCCGCCAAGGCCGCGGCCTTTCTCGGCCTGACTGACGCCGAACGGCTCATGCTGACCGAAGTTCCGATGCGCGGCCAGAACTCGCCCATGCCGCCGACCGATCCCCTGCTCTATCGCTTCTATGAACTGGTCATGGTCAACGGCCCGGCGATCAAGGAACTGATCCAGGAGGAATTCGGCGACGGCATCATGTCGGCGATCGATTTTGACATGACGATCGAGCGCCAGCCAGATCCGAAAGGCGACCGGGTCAAGATTTTGATGTCCGGCAAATTCCTGCCTTTCAAATATTACGGGGCCGGCGAAGGCGCGCCACCAAACGGGGCCAAGGGCGGCTAAGGCGATTTGCGGCCGCTATTCATGCGCCGCGTCGTTGGCCGCCTCCGGCGAATCGGGGCCAGAATGCGCGGTCGCGCGGCGGCGCGGCGCGCGCGACCAGGGCCGGTCCTCGCCCGGCGCGCGCGCTGTGCGCCAGTCGACGCCCGTTGCGCCGAAAGCCAAGGTCACAGCCCCGGTTTCGGCGAGCTTGCGGCGGTCGAGCAGGATTTTTGGCGCGCAATAGCTTGGCGCATAGAGCGGCGAAATCACAACCTCGGCCCTTGCGCAATCCTCGTGGAAGGCGAATCCGTCGAGCACAAGCGCCACCGCCGCGCCATCCCGCGTCATGCCGACGCAGCCGAACTGGTCGCAGCGGCCGGCCGCTTCCGTTTCGGGCCCCGCGCGCAGATCGGCGTCGGCGCGCAGCCATTGTTCCGCGGCGAAGGCGTTGCGATGTTTGCCGAGAACGGCGAGGCGCCCGTCGGCCTGGCGCAGCGCCGCATATTCCCCGGTCGGCGCGACCGCCAGGTCGAATTTCTCGCCGCTCGCCGCCCCGATAAGGCCGAGACCGACCAAAGGCAGGGCCGTGAGCTTCATCAGCCATGTGCGCCACAACATCGCCGAGAGCGCCGCAAGCGACAGGAAGACGATCGACCAGGGCGCGAAAGCCGGCAAGGCGATGGTCGATCCCGGCGCCGATCCGATCCAGCGCGCGATGGTCATGATCAGGCCGACGCCGGCGCCGAGATAGGACCACACCCAGCCATCCGCGCCGAACGGCGCGAGCAGCGATCCGACCAGCGCCGCGGGCACCGCGAACAGCTCGATCATCGCCAGGGTCAGCGGATTGCCGACGAGCACATAAGGGTTCAGCTCGTGGAAGTCATAGGCCATGAAGGAAGCCGTGGCCGAAGTCGCGCAGAAGGTCGCGACCAGCGCGCCGAAAATCCCATGCCGGCTCACTTCGGCCATGTGATCGGCAAGCCCCCTCGCCTCGCGCTCCGCTTCGGTCCCCACGGCCTTGGGCTGGGGCGCCGGGCGTCCTTGCGCCGCGCCACGCGATTCATAAACCGCGACCAGCGCCGCGACCGCCGCGAAGGAAAGCTGGAAGCTCGCGCCAAGCAAGGCTTCCGGCTCCAGAAGGATGACCGCCAGCGCCGCGAAGGCGAGATTGCGCATCGAGAGCGCGGGCCGCTCGGCGATGACGGCGCCCAGCAGGATGAGAGTCATGAACAGGGCGCGTTCCGACCCGACCCGCGAGCCGGTGAACAGGCCATAGGCCAGCGCCCCGAGCATGGCGAGCGCGGCGGCCCATTTCTTGATCGGATAGTTCAGCGCCAGAAACGGGAACAAAGCCAGGAAACTGCGGAAGCCGACGAAGAAAATTCCCGCGACCAAAGTCATCTGGACGCCGGAAATGGTGATGATGTGGAAAATGCCGGCCTTGGCGATCGTTTCCCTTGCCTCCTGGGAAAGCAGGTCGCGCTTGCCGGTGACCATGGCGGCGGCGATCGCGCCATTGTCGCCGCCGATCGCGTCGTAGACCCGCAGGGCCAGCGCGTTGCGCGCCCGATCCACGCCGGCGGTGAAGCGCAGCCGCCAATCCGCCGCCTCGGGCGCCGGAAGCGCCTCCGCCTTGCCCAGAACATTGCCGACGGCGCCGATGCGCTGGAAATAAGCGTCGCGGGCGAAATCATATCCCCCGGGCAGCGCCGCGCGGGCAGGCGGAAGCAGCCGCGCCTTGAAGGTCAGAAAATCGCCGGCGACGAAATCGGGCGCGCCGCGAAGGGTCAGGCGCACGCGATAAGGCGTCCTTTCCGGCGCGAGTTTTTCAGCCTCGGTGACGCGAAGCAAAAAACGCGCGCCCTGGGGCCGGAAATCGACTTCTTCAACGAAGCCGGCCAGTTCGCCGATGTAAATGTGGTCGAGCACGGGCGCATCGACCCGCGCCGCGCGCCAGCCGCCGGAAAACTCGCCGGCCGCCAGCGCCGCGAGGCCGATGAAGGCGCCCGACAAGGCCCGGCGCCCGCGCGCAAGAAAGGCCAGAACCCCGAACAGGACCGCGGTTGCGCCAACGATCCACAGAACCGGCTCGGTCGGCGCAACGAGATAAAAGATCGCGCCGGCGCCGGCGGCGGCCGGGAGCCACAGGAACGGCCGGCGCAGATCCCATTCCTCGTCGATCGCGGCGGCGAAGCGCGGGCGCCAGGCGGCAAGCGCGGCGCGCGGCGACAGGGCGGCCGCCGCGACGCTCCCAAGCCTGTCTGTCAGTCCCTCGGTCAGCCTCTTGGGCGGCGAGGCCATGCGATTGCCCCTTTTTCAGCGCGCGCGGCCCATGCTACACGAGCGCGCCGCATCTTCGCCACCTCCTTCGCGTCCTTCTCCCGCGCGGCCCATCAGGTTTCGCAAACCATGTCCAGAACCGTCGTCACGCGTTTCGCGCCCTCGCCCACCGGCTATCTCCATATCGGCGGCGCGCGCACCGCTCTCTTCAACTGGCTTCTCGCCCGCCAGACCGGCGGCAAGATGCTGCTGCGCATCGAGGACACCGACCGCGAACGTTCGACCGACGCGGCGATCGAGGCGATCATCGACGGGATGAAATGGCTTGGCCTCGATTGGGACGGCGAAACCATCTATCAATTCGCGCGCGCGGGGCGCCATCGCGAGGTCGCCGAGCAGCTGCTCGCCAGAGGCGCGGCCTATAAATGCTATGCGACGCCGCAGGAACTCGACGAAATGCGCGAACTCGCCCGCAGCCAAGGCCGCCCGCCGCGCTATGACGGGCGCTGGCGCGACCTTGGCGGCGGCGAGGCCGAGGAAAAAGCCATCGCGGAGGGCCGCAAGCCGGTGGTCCGCCTCAAGGCGCCGCGCGAGGGCGAGACCACCATCGAGGACAAGGTCCAGGGGACCGTCACCTTCCCCAACAAGGATCTCGACGATTTTGTCTTATTGCGCTCGGATGGCGCGCCGACCTATATGCTCGCGGTGGTGGTGGACGACCACGACATGGGGGTGACCCAGATCGTTCGCGGCGACGACCATCTGACCAACGCCGCGCGCCAGACCCATATCTATCAGGCGTTGGGCTGGGACGTTCCCGCCTTCGCCCATATTCCGCTGATCCACGGGCCGGACGGCGCGAAAATGTCCAAACGCCACGGGGCGCTCGGCGTGGACGCCTATCGCGCGCTGGGCTATCTGCCCGAGGCCTTGCGCAATTATCTGGCGCGGCTCGGCTGGAGCCAGGGCGATCGCGAATTCTTCTCCACCGACGAATTGATCGAGGCTTTTTCGCTGGCCCAGGTCCATCGTTCGCCGGCGCGATTCGATTACGCCAAGCTCGAAAACATGAACGGCCATTACATGCGGGCGATGGACGACGCGGCCTTGCTGGAGCAATTCCTCGCCGCTTTGCCCTACCTGCCCCATGGCAAGGATATGGCCGGCAAGATCGACGATGTGAAAAAGCGCCAGCTCGCCAAAGCCATGGCGGGCCTCAAAGAGCGCGCCAAGACCTTGATCGAACTGGCCGAGGGCGCGCAATTCCTGTTCGCCCAGCGGCCATTGTCCTATGACGAAAAGGCGCGCGACCTGCTCAACGAGGGCGGACGCGCCCATCTCGCCGCGCTGGCGCCGAAACTCGCCGCCTTGCCGGAATGGACCGCCGCCGCGACCGAAGCCGCGGTTCGCGCCTATGTCGCGGAATCGGGCGCGAAACTCGGCCAGGTCGCCCAGCCGTTGCGCGCGGCTTTGACCGGCCGCGCCACGTCGCCGGGCATTTTCGACGTGCTGGAGACGCTCGGCCGCGAGGAAAGCCTGGGCCGGATCGCCGACGCCGCGCGCCCGGCGTGACCAACAGGCGCTCCATGGGGCCCCCATCGGGCGCCCCATCGGGCGCTCTCTGCCGGGCGTCGCGGGGCGCCTCTATGGTTTAAGGCGTCGCGACCTTGAACCGTCCTGGACATTAAGCTACTGATGTGCAGCGCACAATTTTCACGCGTTTTGCCGCATGGCGCCTGGGGCGCATGGCTTCCCGGGGCTCGGCGGCGCGTGGATTACGCCGGCAGCGAGAAGGCGATCCCCATGAGTGAAGCGGCCAAATTTACCTCAGGCGACAAGACGATGGAAATGCCGATCAAGCACGGCACGGTCGGCCCCGACGTTGCCGATATTTCCAAATTCTACAGCCAGACCGGCATGTTCACCTTCGATCCCGGCTTCACCTCGACCGCAAGCTGCGAATCCAAGATCACCTATATCGACGGCGACCAGGGCGTGCTGCTCTATCGCGGCTATCCGATCGAACAGCTCGCCGAACATGGCGACTTTCTCGAAACCTGCTACCTCCTGCTCTATGGGGAGCTGCCGACGGCGCGCCAGAAATCCGATTTTGATTATCGCGTCACGCGCCACACCATGGTCCACGAGCAGATGGCGCGCTTCTTCTCCGGCTTCCGCCGCGACGCCCATCCCATGGCGGTGATGGTGGCCTCGGTCGGCGCGCTGTCGGCCTTCTATCACGACTCGGTCGATATTTCGGACCACAACCAGCGTGTGCTGGCGACGCTGCGCATCATCGCGAAAATGCCGACGCTCGCGGCCATGGCCTATAAATACAGCCTCGGCCAGCCCTTCATCTATCCGAAGAACGACCTCGACTATACGTCGAATTTCCTGCGCATGTGTTTCGCGGTGCCCTGCGAAGAGTACAAGGTCAATCCGATCGTCTCGCGCGCGCTCGACCGGATCTTCATCCTGCACGCCGACCACGAACAGAACGCGTCGACCTCGACCGTGCGTCTCGCCGGCTCCTCCGGCGCCAATCCCTTCGCCTGTATCGCCGCCGGCATCGCCTGCCTGTGGGGCCCGGCCCATGGCGGCGCCAATGAGGCGGCGCTCAAGATGCTGACCGAAATCGGCCATGTCGACAATATTCCGAAGTTTATCGCCAGGGCCAAGGACAAGAACGATCCGTTCCGCCTGATGGGCTTCGGCCATCGCGTTTACAAGAATTACGATCCACGCGCGAAAATCATGGCCCACACCTGCCATGAGGTGCTCAACGACCTTGGCATCAAGGACGACCCCCTGCTCGACGTGGCGGTCGAACTGGAGCGCATCGCGCTGCACGACGACTATTTCATCGAGAAGAAGCTCTATCCCAACATCGACTTCTATTCCGGCATCACCCTCAAGGCGATTGGCTTCCCGGTCTCGATGTTCACCGTGCTGTTCGCCGTCGCCCGCACCGTCGGCTGGATCGCCCAGTGGAAGGAAATGCTCGACGATCCGCACCAGAAGATCGGGCGTCCGCGCCAGCTCTATACCGGCGCGCCGCGCCGCGACTATGTGATGACGGGTTCGCGGTGAACCGCCGGCGCTCCCGATTTGGCGCACGACTTGGCGCACGACTTGGCGCGGCCGCCTGCGCCGCCCTCCTCTGGTTCGCCCAGGGGAGCGGCGCGGCTTTCGCCCAGACTGTCGCCCAAGCCAATCCGCTCGAGGAAGGCGGTTTCGGCCAAAAGCGCGGCGAGGCCGCCGTCATCGACGACAAGGCTTTCGATTGCGACGTCTTCCGCAAGCTGATCGCCGCCGCGCCCGATGGATTCAAGGCAATGCGCGGCCCGGTGACCAAAGACGCCGACGCGGTGACCACCTATGGCGCGACCGAAACCCTGTTCGGGATCTGCGACATCATCGACAAGAAAAAGATCGGCGACGTCATCTATTCCTGCGCGGCGAAGAAGTTGAACATCCCCGACATCAAGGCGACCGCCGACGCCTGCCTCGGCGCCGATGGTTTCGCTTTCGCGGGCAACGAGAATCCGAGCACGCAATACCTCAAATATGAGCCGCGCCTCGGCGCCGCCAAAGCGCGCGTGGTTGCGCTGACGACGTTCGGCAAGACGACGCTGGCGATCATGAACATACGCTGAGCGGCGTTTCCCGCCGATCAGGACGTCAGCAGGTCGTGGATCGCCTCGGCGGCCTTTTCGCTCGGGCGTCTTTCGTCGCCGATCGCGAGTTTTTCGCCCAGCCGGCCGACCGCCTCCAACTGCCGCCGCCGCTCGGGGCCGTCTTCGATGATTTCGGCGAGTTTTTCCGCAAGGGCGGCGCCGTTGGCCTCGTCCTGAAGCATTTCCGGGAAGGCCATTTCGCCGAGAATGATATTGGGCTGCGCCACCATATTCACCTGGATCAGGCGGCGCGCGATCCATTCCTCGATTTTCGGAACCTTGTAGGCGACGATCGTCGGCGTCCGCGACAGGGCCAGTTCGAGGGTCACGGTGCCCGAGGCGGCGAGCGCGGCGCGCGCGGCGCGGAAGGCGGCGCTTTTCTCCTCGTCGCCGACCGCCACGCGCGGCTTCACCGGCCAGGACGCGATCAGGGCCTCCACCTTTTCCGCAAGGCCGCGCGAAGTGGGAAGAACATAATCCAGCCCCGGATGCGCGGCGTCGAGTCGGGCGACGGCCTCGCCGAACACCGCGCCCATGCGCTGGATCACCGAAGCGCGCGAGCCCGGCAGGACCAGGACCGGGCCCTGTCTCTTGGCCTCGTCATCGCCTTGCAGCGCCGCCCGCCGTTCGATCAGGGGATGGCCGATATAGACGCAGCGCGGGCCGCCGAGGCGCTCGTGAACCTGCGGCTCGAAGGGGAAAATGGCGAGAATCAGATCGACAAAAGCGCGCATCTTCTTCGCGCGTCCCGGCCGCCACGCCCAGACCGTCGGTCCGACATAATTGACGATCTTCACATCGGGCAGGATTTTTCGCGCCCGTCGCGCCACGCGATGGTTGAAATCCGGGCTGTCGATGATCACCAGGGCGTCGGGCCGCGCGGCGATCACGGCGCGCGCGGTCTGGTCGATCCGCCTCAAAACATTGCGCAGATTGGCGAGCACCGGCAGCACGCCCATCAGCGAAATCTCGTGCATCGGGAACAGGCTGGCGAAGCCTTCCGAAATCATCGCCTCGCCGCCGACGCCGGAAATCTCGACACCCGGAATTTTCGCCCGCAAGGCGCGGATCAGGCCCTGTCCGAGCAGGTCGCCCGAAGGCTCTCCCGCGATCATGAAGATCTTCATCGGCTGGCTTCCCGCGTAAAGCCATGGAGAAACAGCCCGGCCTTTTCGGCCAGAGCCGCCACCGCGTCGCGGTCGAGGATCAGCACCTTGCCCGCCTCGACCGCGATTCCCCTCAACCCGGCCTTGGCGGCGGCGGCGACCGTCTCCGGCCCCATGGCCGGCAGGTCGACGCGCAGATCCTGGCCTTGTTTCGGCGCCTTGATCAGCATTCCCGCCGATCCCTTGGCCCGCCAGCGTCCCCTCTCGCGCAATTCGGCGACGCGCAGGAGCATGGAATCGGTGCCTTCGGCGGCTTCGAGCGCGACGATGCGGCGATGGGAGAGCACCAGGGCCTGGCCGCAGTCGAAAGCCGAAAGCGCCGCCAGACAATCATGGCCGTAGGCGAGGTCTTCCTCCATTTCCTTCGGGAAAGGCAGTCGATTCATCGCGCCCGGCGCGGCAAGCAGCTCCGGCGCCAGCGTCTCGACGCCGATGACCCGCAGCCCTTCGGATTCGAACAGTCTCAAGACGCCTTTCAGGGCATGGTCGTCGCCGCCCTTCAGCAATCGGAGAATCTCGGGCAGGCGCTTGATCGCGCCCCAGTCGGGCCGCAGATCGGCGAATTCCGGCCGGCCGAGGCCGCCGATGAAACAGATTTCCTCGATTCCGCGCGCCTCGATCTCGCGGAAGGCCGCGCCGAGCTGGCCGACGCCGAGCCAGATATGGGGAAATTCCGCCACGCCCTCGCTGGCGATCCCCTTGAGGGCGAGAATGAAAACATCCCGCCCGCGCGCCGTGGCCGCGCGCGCGGCCACGAGTGGAAACTGCCCCGCGCCGCAGATGAGCGCGATCTGGCCGCTCACGACGCGACCCGCTCCGTTTCCGGCACGCACAGGGCGCGGTCGCCGCCGGCGCGGATGAAATCGACGATCATCATCACCTCGGCATTGGCGGCGAATTCCTCGGCGACGTCCTCGACACGCTCCTTCAGCGTGCCTTCCGGCGCGAAGAGCGCGCGATAGGCGCGCCGCAGGTCGTGGATCATCTCGCGCCCGAAATTGCGGCGCTTGAGGCCGACCAGATTGAGCCCCATCAGGTAGCCGCGGCTGCCGAAGGCGAGGCCGAAGGGGATGAGATCGGCGCCGATGCCGGTCATGCCGCTGACGAAGGCATGGGCCCCGATCCGCGCATATTGGACGATCGCCGAACCGCCGCCGCAGATCACCCAGTCGTCGATGGTGACATGGCCGGCGATCATGCAATTGTTGGAGAACACGCAATCGTTGCCGATGCGGCTGTCATGGCCGACATGGGCATTGGCGAGAAAGAAGCAGCGGTCGCCGACGATCGTTTCGACCCGGCCGCTGGCCGTGCCCGGATTCATCGTGACGCCTTCGCGGATCACGCAATCCGCGCCGATGGCGAGGCTCGTGTCCTCGCCGCGATATTTCAAATCCTGCGGCTCATAGCCGATCGAGGCGAAGGGATAGATCTTCGTGCGCGGCCCGACGGTCGTGCGGCCGTTGACCACCACATGGGATTTGAGCTTCACGCCGTCGCCCAGCGTGACCTTGGGGCCGATATGGCAGAACGGCCCGATTTCGACGCCGTCGCCGAGGCGCGCGCCGTCCTCGACGATCGAAGTGGGATGGATCGACATGTATCAGCCCTGTTGGTCGGCGTCGGTGATGATCATGGCGCTGATTTCGGCCTCGGCGACCAGGGCGCCGTCAACCATCGCCTTGCCTTGATACCACCAGATGTTGCGCCGCTGGTTGACGCGGGTCATGTGGAATTCCACCCGATCCCCCGGCACCACCGGCTTGCGGAACTTGGCCTTGTCGATGGTCATGAAATAGACCAGCGGCGGCTTGGAGCCGCCGAGTTTCGCCATGACGCAGAGCGCGCCCGCCGTCTGCGCCATGCCTTCGATCAGCAGCACGCCGGGAAAAACCGGTCGGTCCGGAAAATGGCCGGTGAATTGCGGCTCGTTGATCGTGACATTCTTGATCCCGATCCCGAATTCGTCGCCGCGCGCCTGAACGATGCGATCGACGAGCAGGAAAGGATAACGATGCGGCAGCAATTGCATCAGCCGCTGAATATCGACCGCTTCCAAGGTCTGGACCTGATCCGACATATCCCGTTCCACAAATATCGAATGAGTGCTTTTATCGGCCCGCTTTAACGACACATTCGGGCCGAAGGCCAGCGAAAAACGCTTTTTTCCGCCGTCCATCGCGTCTTGGCGTGCGCCAACCAGAGTCTTTTCTATTGGGCTCTGGCGTGCGCCAACCAGAGTTCTTCTTTTTTGGCTCTGGCATGCGCCAACCAGAGTCTTTCTTTTTTGGCTCTGGCGTGCGCCAACCGCGGTCCTTTTTTTGGCTCTGGCGTGCGCCAACCGCGGGATGGATTCAATCCTCCCTGCCCTTGCGCCGGACCATGCGGTCAAGCATGGCGACGCCCTTGAGCCAGAGCCGCGCGTCGCGCGCCGGCGATCCGCCGATACGCGCCCCCGGCGCGACATCGGCCATGACGCCCGCCTGCGCGCCGATCTGCGCGCCCATGCCGATTTTCAAATGGCCGGTGATCCCCGCCTGCCCGCCGGCGACGACGAAATCGCCGAATTCCGTCGAACCGGAAACGCCAACCTGGCTGACGATCACGCAATGGCGACCGATCACGACATTATGGGCGATCTGCACCAGATTATCGATCTTGGTCCCCTCGCCGACGATCGTGTCGCGATTGGCGCCCCGATCGATCGTGCTATTGGCGCCGATCTCGACGTCGTCCTGGATGATCACCCGGCCGACCTGCGGCGCCTTGAGATGGCCGCGCGGGCTCATGGCGAAACCGAAACCATCCTGGCCGATGCGCACGCCGGGATGAAGGATGACCCTGTCGCCGATCAGGGCGTTGCAGACCGTCGCGCCCGCTCCGATCGAAGAATTGCGGCCGATCCGCACATAAGGCCCGATCACCGCATTGGGGCCGACGACCGCACCGGCGCCGATCTCGGCGTGGGGGCCGATCACCGCGCCGGGATCGACGATGACTTCCGATTCCAGCCGCGCCAGCGGATGCACATTGGCGCCCGGCGAAACGCCATGGCCGTCGAACCATGACCCAGGCCGCGCCGCCTCGGGATAGATTTTCGCCGCCACGATCGCGCAGGCGCGATAAGGCTCGCGGACCACAAGCGCCGCGACGCCTTGCGGCGCGCGGTCGGCATGACGCTCGGAAACCAGGCAGGCCGTGGCCCGGGTTTCCGCCAGCTGGTCCGCATATTTGGGATTGTCGAGAAAGACCAGGTCGCCGGGACGCCCGCGGTCGAGCGGCGCGACGTCGAAAATCCTCTGGCCAAGGTCCACCTCGCCGATCGCGACGGGCGCCGGTCCATTCCACGATCTCGGCGAGGGTCGGCGTGGCGGCGCGGCGAAAGAATTTCATTTCTTCCAAGCGACAATCCCCCAAAAGCAGTGCTTTGTGCCCGGATGGCGCTGCCCCGCCGGGCGCGCAAACATGCGACCTATGACATAACAAAAGGGCGCGGCTGAACGCCGCGCCCCTGAATGAGCATGCAAATCGCTCAGAACGTCGTGCCGCCGCTGAAGCTGAACTGCTGCACGATGTCGTATTGGGATTTCGACAGCACGAAAGCGTAGTTGAAGCGGATCGGACCCATGGGCGAGTTCCAGATCACGCCGACGCCGACCGACGAGTCGATGTTCATTTTGTTGCTGCCGACCGTGATGCAGGCCAGCTGCGAGGTTAGCGGACTCTTGCCAGCGTCCATTACGGCGCAGGGAGTCCCCGGAGCATAGCCGAGATAGGGACCGAAATTGGTGGCGCCCGTGTAGTTCCACAGGCTGCCGGCGTCGAAGAACAGGGCGCCCCTCAGGCCGATGTCCTTGGGGAGGCCCCAGATCGGGAACTGGGTTTCGACCGAGGCGCCCCAGTAATCCGTGCCGCCGAGCGCATTGCCGTTGTTGTTGTAAAGCTCGTTGGTGATGTCGCGCGGCCCGATGCCGCCCGGCGCGAAGCCGCGCACCAGGCTCGGCCCGAGATTGAAATTGTCCGTTATGTGCAGCGGGTTGCTGCCGGTCTGGAAGACATTGCCGGCCTGAATATGGACGAGGCCGACGACATCGTCGAAATACAATCCTTGATAGCCGCGCATATCGATCGTCGTGCGCAGGAAGTCCGAATAGCCGCCGAGGCCGGCGAAATCCTGCTTCAGGTCGACATGGAAGCCTGAACGCGGGTCGCGCGGATTGTCGAGATTGTTATAGCTCAGGGTATAGCCGATCATCGACGTCACCCAGTCGCCCTGCGCCTGTTTCAGCGCCAGCGAGGCTTCGCCATTGCTCACGCAGCTGTTGAAAAAGCTGACCGGATAGCCGTTGAGGGGCGGCGTGAACCATTGCGGATAGCTGCAGTCGTTATAGGGCTGGCTCTGATTGTTGGGAATCGTAAGCCGCGAATTATAGAGCGTATAGCGCGGCGCGAACGTCAGTTCGTCGGTCAGCGGAATGCCCAGGCGCAGCGTGCCGCCGGTCACCCAGTTCGAATAATAGGAGAAATAGGACGCTTCGCTGATCTTCGAATAGAGATCGAAGCCCGCCGCCATGCGATTATCGAGGAAGAACGGCTCGGTGTAATTGAGTTCGACGCCGCTCGCGTATTGGCCGGCCGAAACCGCGGCGCGGACAAATTCGCCGCGACCGAGGAAGTTGCTCTGCGTGACGGAAACCTGGGCGATGAAGCCTTCGACGGTCGAATAGCCGCCCGAGATCGAGAACGACCCGGTGGACTGCTCTTCGACATCGACATCGACAATGATGCGGTCCTGCGACGAGCCCTGCTCGTTGGAGATCTTGACCTTCTTGAAGTAGCCGAGCGCGTTGAGGCGGCGCTCCGCCTTGTCGATCAGAACCTTGTTGTAGGCGTCGCCCTCGCCGATATCGAACTCGCGGCGGATGACGTAATCGCGCGTCGCGGTGTTGCCGCGAATATTGATCCGCTCGATGTAAACGTGGGGCCCTTCCTCGACGATGAAGGCGATGTTGACGGTATGGTTCGCCTGATCCTTGTCGCCCTGGACACGCACCTGCGCGAAGGTGGCGCCCATCTTCTGGACTTCCTTCGTCATGCGCGTCTCGGTCTTCTGGACCGCATCGCCGTCATAGACGTCGCCGCCATGGATACCGAGCGCCGACTTCAACGCCGCGTCGTTCAGCCCGGAAACATGCGATTCGACATTGACCGCACTGACGCGATAGACCGCGCCTTCCTCGACGGTGATCGTGACGATATAGCCGCCCGCAGAAGCGTCATAGACCGGATCGACGCCGATGACGCGGAAATCGGCATAGCCGTTCTTGAGGTAATAGCGCCGGATCGCCTCGGCGTCCTTCGCCAGACGATCCGGATCATAGACGTCCGAGGTCTTGAAAAACGACAGATAGTTCATTTCCGTCGTTTCCATCAGCCCGCGCAGCTTGCCGTCGGAATAGACGTGGTTGCCGACGAAGCGGATCTGCTTGACGCCCGTCTTGTCGCCTTCATTGATGTCGAAGACGACGTCCACCGCGTTATTGGGGGTCTGAACCGTCCGCTCGGTGACCGACGCGGCGCTATGGCCTGAACGGCGGTAAACATCGAGAATGCGCTGAACGTCGGCGTCGGCGACCGCCTGGCTGTAGGCGCCGCGGTCCTTCAGCTGAACCTCTTTTTGCAGGTCTTCCGACTTGACCTTGGAATTGCCGACGAAAACCACGTGATTGATGACGGTCGAATTCTCGACCACCCGCACCACCAGTTCGGAGCCGCGATGGCTGACCTGGACATTGGAGAAATAGCCGGTGCCGTACAGCTTCTTGATGGCCTCATTGGCGTCGACGCCAACGAAATAGGACCGGATCGTCTCGGAATCGACGCGATGGTTGCCCTCGACGACGACGGTTTCGGCCAGCGCGTGGGCTGGAGCCGCGATCGTGCCGACCATCAGCGCCACCGCCAGTGCGGTTCGGCTCATAAGACCTTGGCGAAACGTCATTGAAACCCGGTCTCCGTGACTCAACCCGTCCCGAATTGGCTTGGCGACGGGGGACCGAATCAACAAGGATCCGGCCGCAAACTTCAGACTGCGAATGGATAGCATAAACCAAGCCTGTCCATTTCAACTCTGCTTCTACAAGGTTTACGGAATCCTGCAAATGCCTTTGGATCCGAGTCCCGTTTTTTTACGACGGCGTGGCTCTGAAGCCACGCTGTCGTGGCGCATTTTCGCCGCAATTCCGGGATTTCCGGCCCCAACGCCCCTTCCGGCGCGACAGCAAATAAACCCCGTTTTCAACCGAGCTTCAGCCAGGTCCGGGTCAGACGGACGATGTCGTTGTAGGTGGCGACCAGCATCAGCATGGCGACGAAGGCCAAGCCGATGCGGAACCCGAATTCCTGGACGCGCCGGGTCAGCGCCCGCCCGCGAGCCGCCTCGACGGCGTAATAGAGCAGGTGGCCGCCGTCGAGCAGCGGAACCGGCAGCAAGTTCAGGAATCCGATCGAAATCGACATCAGCGCCGTCAGATTGATCAGCGGCCATATGCCCGCTTTCGCCACTTCGCCGGACACTTCGGCAATGCGAATGGGACCCGACAATTGCTTCGGCGATTCCTTGCCGACCGACAGATTGCCCAGATAAGCAGCCGTCCCGGCGATCACGCTCCAGGTTTCATGGAAAGCCTCGACCGCCGCTGCGGGCGCGCTGAAGGTTTCCTTGCGCCAATCTTCCCGCGCTCCGCCCGCCATGACTCCGAGCACGCCGCCGTGCTCCGCGCCGAAGGGCGTCATGCTGTCCTTCACGACCGGCGCCGCGTCCAGCTCCAGCCGTTTCCCGGCGCGATCGATCACGAAATGGAGCTTCATGCCGCCGGAAGTGGAGACGATGCGCTGCATGTCGGCGAAACTGTCAAGCGCCTGCCCGTCGATCGAGACGACCAGATCGCCCGTCTGAAAGCCGGCGGCGGCGGCCGGACTATCGGCCACGACGCCGGCAATGCGCGGGATCAGCACGTCGCGCCCCTGGAAATAGAACAAGGCCGTGAAGATCAGGATGGCGAGGACGAAATTCGCAAAGGGCCCGGCCGCGGTCACCGCAGCGCGTTTCCATACATTCTGGGCGAAGAACGAAACCTTGCGCTCCGCCTCCGGCATGCGGTCGGCGGCGTCCGGATCGATTTCGCCGGCGGCGCTGGCGTCGCCATGAAACCGCACATAGCCGCCCAAGGGCAGGGCCGCGAGCCGCCAGCGCGTGCCGTGGCGGTCGGTGTAATGGGCCAATTCCGGCCCGAACCCCATGGAAAAGGCGTCCACCTTGACCCCGAACATGCGGCCGACGATGAAATGGCCGAATTCATGGAAAAACACGACGAGGCCGAGGACGAACATGAAGGGCACGATATAGGAGCCCAACGTCCACAAGGAATGGAACAGCAACATGGCGCATCCTGGCTGCGCGGCCCGGGCGCCGCGCGAATGTTTACGATTTCTTTACCATGACGTATCGCCGCCTAGCGGCCAAGGCCCGCGAGCCGCGCCCGCGACCTTTCTCTCACAATATGGTCAACGGCGAGCGCGGTCTCAATATCCGCCGGCGTCCGCGCCGCGCCTTCTTTCTCGAATAGTTCACAAATCTCTTGAACATATCTCGCTATGTCATTGAATCCGATTTCATTATTCAGAAACGCAGCGACCATGACTTCGTTCGCGGCGTTCATGATGGTCGGCATGGCCCCGCCCGCCGCGAGCACGTCCATCGCCACCCGAAGCGCGGGAAAGCGTTGCAGATCCGGCTTCTCGAAAGTCAACGACCCGATCTGGGCGAGATCAAGGCGGCGCGCCTGGGTCGCCACCCGATCCGGCCAGCCGAGGCAATGGGCGATCGGAACCTTCATGTCGGGGACCGCCATGCCGGCGGTCACCGCGCCGTCGGCGAAGGAAACCAGTCCGTGAACGATCGACTGGGGATGAACGAGAACGTCGAGCTTGCGCGCCTCGATTGCCGAAAATATGCAAGGCCTCGATCAGTTCGAGCCCCTTGTTCATCAGGCTCGCGGAATCGACTGTCACCTTCGGGCCCATCGTCCAGTTGGGATGGGCGAGCGCCTGCTCCGGGGTCGCGGCGGCGATTCTCTCGGCGCTCCAGGTCCGGAACGGGCCGCCGGAGGCCGTGAGCCACATCTTTTCGATCGTTTTCGGGCTTTCTCCGCCCAGGGCCTGGAAGATGGCGTTATGCTCCGAATCCATCGGCAGAACGCGAACGCCCTTTTCGCGCGCCCGGCGCATGAAGGGTTCGCCGGCGCAGACCAGGCATTCCTTGTTGGCGAGGGCGACATCCCGGCCCGCCTCGATCGCGGCGTAGGTCGGTATGACGCCGGCGGCCCCGGCGATGGCGCCAACCACCAGATCGGCGTCCATCCCCGCAGCTTCCTTCAGCGCCTCGGCGCCGGCGCCGGCGCGGATTCCCGAGCCGGCCAGTTCGGATTTCAACGCTCCATAGGCGGCAGGGTCGGCGACGGCCGCGAAGCTCGCGCTCAGGGACCGGGCGACGCGGGCGAGATTGACGGCGTCGCGCCCGCCAGCCACCGCCACCGTCTCGAACGCGCCCGGCGCGCCGAGGATCACCGCCTCGGTCGAACGCCCGATCGAGCCGGTCGCGCCGAGAAGGGTGAGCTTGCGCGGGCGCGCGAGCGGCATGGGCGCCGGAGATGCGGTCATGAGAATCCTGCTCTATTGCCAATAAAAGAGGCCGGCCGCCGCGCTCGGCGGCACGCCGCGCCACAGGCCGAACAAGGCGGCGAAGATCGCCGCCGCGATGAAGCCGTCGATCCGGTCCATGACGCCGCCATGGCCGGGAATGAGCCGGCTCGAAATCTTTCACCCCGAACCGCCGCTTGACCCAGGATTCGAACAGGTCGCCGGCCTGGGCCAGCGCGCCGGCGGCAAGGCCGAGCACGAAAACCGGGCCGAGCGGCGCCTGGGTGGTGGGCCAGACATGGGCCACGGCCGCCCCGAACGCCGCGCCGCACGACACGCCGACAAGAAAACCGGACCAGGTCTTGCCGGGCGAGACGCGCGGCGCGAGTTTTGGGCCGCCGATCAGCCGGCCGCCGAAATAGGCGAAGACATCCGTGCCCCAGACCACCGCGAACAGCCAGCCGATGGCGAGGGCGCCGAAAAACGGGATCATTGCGCAGGGACAGTACGGCCAGCAGCAACCCGCCGGCGTAGAACAGGCCGGAAGCCGCCCACAGACGGAACCCGGGCCCGGCCGCCCAGGCGACGAAAGCCACGACGAAGGGCGCCAGCAGAAAGGCGAACTCGATTCGCCCGAGGCGGAAGAGAATGGCGATCGCGAACACAAGGCTCGCGCCCGCCAGAGCGCGCAGCAGGGGAAGCGGCGCCTCGATCAGGCGCTGCCATTCCCAGTTCACCGCCAGCGCCGCGATCAGCCAGAACAGGGTGAAAAACCAGCCGCCCAGCGCGAGCGCGCCCACCGCCGCTCCGGCCAGGAACAGGGCCGAGGCCGCGCGAACCCACAGGTCGTCGAGGCGATGGCGCGCCATCAGGCCCGGCGCGCTTGCGGTCTCGCCCGGATTCGGCGACGCGCCGGACTTATCCATGAGTGAGCCGTAACCCGCTCATGACGCGGACTTGACTTGGGCAAGGTTGGGGACTTGGGCGAGGCCAGGGACTTGGGCGTGGCTCGGGACTTGGGCGACTCGGCCGAAACGCCGCTCGCGCGAGCGGAAGCTGGCGATCGCCTCCTCGAAGGCGGCGCGGTCGAAATCCGGCCAGTGGATCGGCAGGAAAACCAGTTCGCTATAGGCCGCTTGCCACATCAGGAAATTGGACAGGCGCATCTCCCCCGAGGTGCGGATGATGAGGTCGGGATCGGGCGTCCCGGCGGTCCAGAGCCGCGTGGCGAGCGCGTCTTCGTCGATCTCGTCGGGATCGATCCGGCCCGCCGCCGCGTCGCGGGCCAAAGCGCGCGCCGCCTCGACGATCTCCTGGCGCGCGCCGTAGTTGAAGGCGACGATGAGATCGAGCTTGCTGTTGCGCTTGGTGCGGTTCTCGGCTTCTTCGAGCAGGGCGACGATTTCCGGCTTGAGATTGCCGCGCTCGCCGACCACCCGCACCCGCACGCCCGCCTCTTCGAGCGTATGCAGGTCGCTGCGGATGAACAGCTTGAGCAGGCCCATCAGGTCGGCGATTTCCTGGGGCGGACGCGCCCAGTTCTCGCTGGAGAAGCTGTAGACGGTGAGATAGCGCACCCCGAGGTCGCTCGCCGCGCGCACCGCGCGCCGCAAGGCCTCGACGCCGCGCCGATGGCCCTCGAACCGGGGCAGGCCGCGCGCGGCCGCCCAGCGGCCGTTGCCGTCCATGATGATCCCGACATGCAGTCCGCCGGCGCCGGAAGGACGCTTCGCTCCGCCGGCGCCGTCGATCGTTCGCTGTTCGCTCATCAAATCCGCCCGTCGCCTGAAGCCCGCGCCGCCCGCCCGGCGCCTGAACGCTTTAGCACGATTCCCATTCCGACACGACGCCCGCCCGGCGACCGCGCGTCAGACCTGCATGATTTCCTTTTCCTTGGCCGCCAGCACCCCGTCGATTTCGGCGATGGCCGCGTCGGTGGCCTTCTGGACTTCGCCCTCGTGGCGCTTTTCCTCGTCCTCGCCGAGCGCCTTGTCCTTGGAGAGCTTTTTCAGCACGTCCATGCCGTCGCGGCGCACATGGCGCACGGCGACGCGCGATTCCTCGGAATATTTATGGGCGAGCTTGACCAGTTCCTTGCGGCGCTGCTCGTTCAGCTCGGGAATGCGGATGCGCAGGATCTGGCCCTCGACGGTCGGCGAGAGGCCGAGATTGGCGTCGCGGATCGCCTTGTCCACCGCCCCGACCATGCCCTTGTCCCACACCTGGACCGCAAGCGCCCGCGATTCCGGCACCGAAATGGTCGCGACCTGGTTGATCGGCATGGACTGGCCATAGGCTTCGACCATGACCGGCTCCAGCAGCGCGGCGGAGGCGCGCCCGGTGCGCAAGCCCCCAAGCTCGTGCTTGAGCGCCTGGATTGCGCCATGCATGCGCCGCTTGATTTCCGCCAGATCGAATTGCGCGCTCATAAGTCACCTGTCCTGGTCGGCGCCGGCGCGCCGGATGTTTGTCTTGCGCGGCCGCCGGTCAAGGCGTGACGAGGGTCGCCCTGCCCTGGCCTGACAGCGCCGCCGTGATGGCGCGCGGCTCCGCGATGGAAAAGACGATTATCGGAATCCGGTTCTCTCTCGCAAGAGCAAAGGCGGCCGTATCCATTACCGCGAGGTTTTTGGCGATGGCCTCGTCCTGGCTCACACGCTCGTAGCGGGTCGCGGTCGGGTCCTTCTTGGGGTCGGCGGAATAGACGCCGTCCACCTGGGTCGCCTTCATGATCGCGTCGCACGACAGTTCCGCGGCGCGCAGGGCCGCGCCGGTGTCGGTGGTGAAGAACGGATTGCCGGTGCCGCCGGCGAGAATGACGATCCGGCCCTTGCCAAGGTGATGGAGCGCCGCCTGCCGCGAATAGGGCTGGCAAACCGAAGGCATGGGCACGGCGGAAAGCGCCCGCGCCGCCCGGCCGCGCTTCTCGACCGCATATTCGATGGCCAGGGCGTTCATCACGGTCGCCAGCATGCCGATGGAATCGGCCCGCGCCCGCTCGATCCCCTTTTCCGCCCCGCGAATGCCGCGAAAAAAATTGCCGCCGCCGACCACCACCGCGATTTCCGTCCCCCGTTCGGCCGCCGCCGCCAGATCGTCGGCGATCCGGTCGAGGGTCGCGGAATCGAGGCCGTGGGTCTGGCCGCCCTGCAGGGCCTCGCCCGACAATTTGACGACCACGCGTTTCCATTTCGGGCCTTGCGGCGAAGCGTTCATCGAGGCTCCCTTGGCGGCTCCTTCAGCCGCGCCGCGATTCGCGGCGCTCGCATCCTGCTTCTAGAGCGCGCGGCGAAAAAGGGAAACCCGGATTCTCGCGACGGCGCGACGACCGGAGCCCGGCCGCCGCGAAGGATTCGCAACAGGCCTTCGACAGCGTTTCTTTACCCTGGCCGGCTATTCTCGCCGGATCCTTCCCGCGGGAAAGCCGCCATGACCCTAGCCCCCGCCGCCCTCGCCGACGCCGCGCCGGACGACGCCCGGCGCGCCGAGTGGGCGCCTGCGCTCGCCGCGGTCCTGCTCTTCGTCATTCCGCTGTTTTCCCTCGCCACGCTCAACGACGGCGACACTTTCTGGCATATCGCCTCAGGCGACTGGATTCTCGCCCACCGCGCGATCCCGACCGCCGATCCCTTCACATTTTCCATGGCGGGCGCGCCCTGGACCGCGCATGAGTGGCTGTCCGAGGTCCTGTTCGCCTTGTCCTACCGGCTGGGCGGCTGGAACGGCGTGGTGATTCTCGTCGCCGCGGCCGCCGCGGCGACCGCTTATCTCCTGGTGAGGCGGCTGCAGCGCGACCTCCAGGGCCCGGCCCTCGCGATCTTGGCGACCCTCGGACTGTCCCTGCTGCTGGAGAACTTGCTTGCGCGGCCCCATATTCTGGCGCTGCCGGTTTTCGCCGCCTGGGCGGCCGGCCTGTTCGCGGCGCGCGATTCCGGCCGCGCGCCCTCCGTGGCGCTGCTTCCGCTGATGACGCTCTGGGTCAATCTGCACGGCAGTTTCATCTTCGGCCTGACCCTGCTTGCCCCGCTGGCGCTGCAGGCCGTGATCGAGGCCCCGGCCGAAAGGCGCGTCGAAACCGCGCGCGACTGGATGCTGTTCGGCCTGCTGGCGGTTGGCGCCGCCCTGATCAATCCCCACGGCGTCGAGGCGCTGATCTTTCCCTTCAAGCTGATGGGCATGAAAAGCCTGTCCGCCGTCGCCGAATGGCGCCCCAAATCCTTCGCCGAGATCGGGCCGCTGGAAATCGCTTTGCTGGCCCTGGTCGGCTTTGCGCTCCATCGCCCGATCCGGGTCGGGCCACTGGGACTCGCGCTGCTGATCGTGCTGATCCACCTCGCCCTGCGCCATGCCCGCCACGGCATGGTTCTCGGCGTGGTCGGGCCGATGATTCTCGCAGGCCCGATCGCGCGCGCCCTCGGCGCGACCGCTATCGGCCCGCTGCGCCTGACCCGCGCGCAGGGCGCCGGGCTGGCCGCGCTGTTCATCGCGCTCGCCGGGATACGCCTCGCCGTTCCGCTGGAGCGGCGCGACAATCCCTCCGCGCCGGTTTCCGCCCTCGCCGCCGTTCCCGCCAGCCTGCGCGGCGCGCCGGCCCTCAATCATTACGATTTCGGCGGCTATCTGATCTTTTCCGGCGTGCGGCCCTATGTCGACGGGCGGACGGACCTGTTCGGCGACGGCTTCTTCGCCGATTACGACCAGATCATCGCCGGCGACCCCAAGGCGCTGGACGCGGCGCTGGACAAGTGGAACATCGCCTGGACGATTTTTCCGCCCGGCCTTCCCGTGGTCCGCGCGCTCGACTCCCGTTCCGATTGGGTCAGGCTCTATCAGGACGCCCATGCGGTGATCCACGTCCGCCGCGACTCCCTCGCGCCCGATCTGCGCAAATGAAAAAGGCGGCCCCCAAGGGCCGCCCTTCCGCAATTCCTGGCTTCAAGCGCGCGAGGGTTCAGCCCTGGCCCGAAGCGGCGGCGGCGACTTCGGCCGCGAAATCCGCTTCCTGCTTCTCGACGCCCTCGCCCAGCATATAGCGGACGAAGCCCTTGAGCGCCACCGGCGCGCCGACGGTCTTGGCGGCTTCCGCCACCGCCTGCGCGACGGTCTTGGCGCTGTCGTGGATATAGGGCTGCTCGACCAGCGTGACTTCCTTGTAATAGGTCTTGAGGCCGGACTCGACGATCTTGTCGAGCACATGGGCCGGCTTGCCGGCGTTCTTCTCGCGCAGGACGTTCTTCTCGCGCTCCAGCATCGCGGGATCGAGGCCGGAGGCGTCGAGCGCCAGCGGATTGGCGGCGGCGACATGCATGGCGACCTTGCGGCCCAGTTCGGCGAGCTGGTCGGTGTCGCCGGTCAATTCCAGCGCCACGATCACGCCGATCTTGCCCACGCCCTCGCTCACCGCGCTGTGGACATAATGGCCGATGACGCCATGGGGCACGCTGAGCGAAGCCGCGCGGCGCAGGTTCATGTTCTCGCCGATGGTGGCGATGGCGTTGGAGATGGCGTCGGCCACCGTGCCGGCGTCGCCCGGATAATGCTGCTTCTTCAGCTCTTCCACATCCGCGACGCCCTTTTCGACGGCGACCAGCGCGATGGTCTTGACCAGGGCCTGGAACTCCTCGTTGCGGGCGACGAAATCGGTCTCGGAATTGACTTCGACCACCACGCCATTGCCGTCGCGCACCGCGACGCCGATCAGGCCTTCCGCCGCGACGCGGTCGGATTTCTTGGCCGCCTTGGACAGGCCCTTCTTGCGCAGCCAGTCGACCCCCGCCTGGATGTCGCCGCCGGTTTCATTGAGCGCCTGCTTGCAGTCCATCATGCCCGCGCCGGTCATTTCGCGCAGTTCCTTCACCATCGCGGCGGTGATATTGGCCATGGGGGGTTCCTTCAGGTTTTGGGCCGGCGCTCCCGCGCCTCGGGCCGAACGTTAAGACGGGAAAATGTGAAAACTCGACGACAAGCTTCTCGCCAAGAAGATGGCGCGCCAGTGGTGAGCCGGCGCGCCGCGAAAGACATCGATAGGCGCGCGATCACCGAAAACCGGCGCTCCCGGCGCCACCCGCCTTTTCGCTCCCCCACGTGGCGGAAGCGTCAGTGTGGGGGTGGTGGTCAGCCGGCGATCAAGCCGCGCGCCTGTTCGACCCAGCCGCCGACCTTGCCGCCGAGCTTGAGTTCCGCGCCGATCTTGCCGGCGTCGTCGTCGGACATGGCCGCGAACTGCCAGTAATGGAACAGGCCGGCGTCATTGAGCTTCTTTTCGAGCTGCGGACCGACGCCCGTCAACTTCGAAAGATCGTCCGGCGCGCCGCGCGGCGCCGACAGAAGCTCGAAATGCTCAGCCCCGGCGGTCGCGACTTCCGCCTCGGCGGGCAGTTCGCCGGCGGCAGGCTCTTCCGAGGCGCCGATATCGACGCCCATCGAGCCCTGGCTGCGGGAAATGCCGTCGAGCGCGGCGCGGGCGAACAGATCGCAATACAGCGCGATGGCGCGGCCGGCGTCGTCATTGCCCGGGATCGGAAAAGTGATGCCGTCCGGATCGCAATTGGTGTCGAGGATCGCCGCGACCGGAATGTGCAGGCGGGCCGCCTCCTTGATCGCCAACTGCTCCTTGTTGGTGTCGATGACGAAGATCAGGTCCGGGACGCCGCCCATCTCCTTGATGCCGCCGAGCGCCTTTTCCAGCTTGTCGCGCTCGCGCGACTGCATCAGGCGCTCCTTCTTGGTCAGGCCGCTCGCGCCCGCGCCGAGTTGGTCGTCGAGCTTGCGCAGGCGCTGGATCGAGGCCGAAATGGTCTTCCAGTTGGTCAGCATGCCGCCAAGCCAGCGGGAATTGACGTAATATTGCGCCGAGCGCTTGGCGGCGTCGGCGATCTGCTCCTGCGCCTGGCGCTTGGTGCCGACGAACAGCACGCGGCCGCCCTTGGCGACCGTGTCGGACACCGCTTTCAGCGCCTGATGCAGCAGCGGAACGGTCTGGGCGAGGTCGATGACGTGGATATTGTTGCGGGTTCCGAAAATGAAGGGAGCCATTTTCGGGTTCCAGCGGTGCGACTGGTGGCCGAAATGAGCGCCGGCCTCAAGCAGGCTGCGCATGGAAAAATCGGGAAGCGCCATGTTCTTTTCTCTCCGGTTGTGCCTCCGCGAACCTTTTGGGCCGGAATTCCGGCCACCGGAGCGCAACCTTGAATCAGGCGGCGCGACAGTTCGCGTGTGGGATGGGCGGCCCTCGTACAGCAGGAAGGCCGGTTTGGCAAGGGTATCGCGCGGAAAATCGGGACGCCGGGGCGGGATGGGCGGCAAGAAGTCGTGGATCGAAGCGCCGGCTTCGTAAGATGAGCGCTCGAAGGCGCTATGGCAAAGATGCGTAGAGTAGGAGTGTGGCGCGGTGGCATTAGGCCGAGCATGTCTGTTTCCGCCCCTTTCGTCTGGCGGTGCCTTAGTGGCTCGTCCATAGCTCCCGTTTCCACACCCCCCTCATCGAACCGGACATGCAGATCTCCCGCATCCGGCTCTCGGACAAGACCTCACGCCTTCGTCCACGGCCCGTCGCGCCCAAGCCGGGACAGACGTACGAGTTCGAATTGCTCGTAGAGTTGCGAGAGTGGATAGCTCCCGCCCTTTCTTCGCCTGACATTGTGCTTGAAGCGCAACCACCGGCGCAACCGCATCGCCGCGTAGGTGTCGAGCGCCCGATACGCCTTGCTGAAGGCGCCTACGCTGAAGTAGTTCGCCCATCCGCGCAGCGTGCGGTTCAACTTGCCCACCAGCTTTGTGGTCTCTTGCCATGTGCATGATCGGACGGTCAGCGCGTGGACTTTCTCGACCGCGCGCTGGATGCTCTTCTTTGATGGCCGGTGGCCGATACGAGCTTGGCCGGTCCTCGTCGAATACATCCGCCCGAACGTGTATCCCAGGAAGTCGAACTCCCCTTCTGGCACTTTACAAATGCGTGTCTTTTCCTCATTCACCGTCAGCTTCAGCTTGCTCATGACCTCGCGCATCCGTTGCAAGGCGTCTTCGGCCTTGCCCCTTCTGCACAGGATCACGAGGTCGTCGGCGTAGGTCACGAGGCGAGAGCCGAGGCTTCGCTCCAGCCCGAACATCTTCCAGGCCAGCACAAACCGCCGCATGTAGATATTCGCCAGCAGCGGTGAGATGGGTGAGCCCTGCGGAATGCCGCGCCGTTTATCCCGCGCCTCGGTCGTGCGCGTCTTCCGTCCTCGATCGTCGGTTTCTTCGACGGGGCAATCCAGCCACATCCTGATCAGATGCAGCACGCGCCGATCAACGATCCGGCGCGATACCGACTTCAAAAGCTCGGCATGCGGAATGCTCCCGAAGTAGTCCGCGAGGTCGGCGTCCACCACTTCCGGATGGCCGCGGAACAACAGCTCCTCCACCTCGACCACCGCCTGTTGGGCGTTTCGCCCGGGACGGTAGGCGTACAATTCCGGTGGAAGGTCGGCTTCAAAGATCGGTTCCAGCACCAGCATCGCTGCTGTCATGCAGACTCGATCCCGCAGGGTTGAGATGCCCAGCGGCCGGAGTTTGCCGTTGGCCTTCGGTAGATCACGTCCGTCAAGGTGGTGGAAATTCAGGGGCGGTCACTGGCGCCTCTTCAGGCTGCGATTTTTGGCGGCGGGGCGGCTTCGTCGGCGAGGCCGGCCATCGTCTCCAGGCTCATGTAGCGATGTTGTAATTGCCACTCGTCATTCTGTTCGAGCAGGATGGCGCCGACGAGCCGCCTGATCGAAGCTTCGTTGGGGAATATGCCGACGACGTCGGCGCGGCGTTTGACCTCCTTATTGAGACGTTCGATTGGGTTGGTGGAGTGCAACTTCGGCCAATGCGCGCGCGGGAACGCCATGAAGGCGAGGACGTCTGCCTCGGCGTTGTCCAGCAGGCCAGCCAGTCTGGGAAAGCGCGCCCGCAACTGATCGGCGACGTGCCGCCAGGTCCGTGACGCGGCGGCCTGATCCTGGTAGCGTCCACAGACGTGGTGGAGATTTTCTGATTGAAGCCGGCGGGCGGAGCTCCGCTTAGCGGAGCCCGCCGGCGGGCCGGGGGCGGTCACCGCGTCCTCTTCGGTTATAGTCGAGTTGCTAAAGCTTGACCCAACCGAAACGAGGAAACGATGACCGACGACACAATGGCATTTCTTCATCAAATTCGCGAGCGCGGCGGGGAGGACCTGCTGAAGGATCTTGCCGAAGCGGTGTTGCAGAAGCTGATGGAATTCGACATCGAAAATCGGGTCGGCGCCGGGCGCTACGAGCGCTCGGACGCCCGCACGACCCAACGCAATGGCTATCGCGAGCGCGATCTGGAGACGCGGCTCGGCACGCTGGAGCTGAAAATCCCGAAGCTGCGCAAAGGCAGCTATTTCCCCGCCTTCCTGGAGCCGCGCAAGACCGCCGAGCGCGCGCTTGTCGCCGTCATACAGGAAGCGTGGATTCAGGGCGTCTCGACGCGCAAGGTCGACGATCTCGTGCAGGCGATGGGCATGTCCGGCATTTCGAAAAGCCAAGTTTCGAAACTTTGCGAGGACATCGACGAGCGGGTGAACTCGTTCCTCGACCGCAAGCTCGAAGGCGACTGGCCCTATCTTTGGCTCGACGCCACTTATCTCAAGGTGCGCGAAAACGGTAGGATCGTCTCAGTCGCCGCAATAATCGCCTCGGCGGTCAACGCCGAAGGGCGGCGCGAAATCATCGGGCTCGGGCTGGGGCCATCCGAGGCGGCGGTGTTTTGGCTCGGCTTCCTGCGCTCGCTGGAAAGCCGTGGACTCAAGGGCGTCAAGCTCGTCATCTCCGACGCGCATGAAGGCCTCAAGGCGGCGATCTCGCAGGTCTTCAAGGCGAGTTGGCAGCGCTGCCGCGTCCACTTCATGCGCAACGCGCTCGCCCATGTTTCCAAAGCGCATCATGGGATGGTGTCGGCGGCGATCCGCTCGGTCTTCAGCCACGAGGATCAGGCCGCCGCGTCACGGACCTGGCGGCACGTCGCCGATCAGTTGCGGGCGCGCTTTCCCAGACTGGCTGGCCTGCTGGACAACGCCGAGGCAGACGTCCTCGCCTTCATGGCGTTCCCGCGCGCGCATTGGCCGAAGTTGCACTCCACCAACCCAATCGAACGTCTCAATAAGGAGGTCAAACGCCGCGCCGACGTCGTCGGCATATTCCCCAACGAAGCTTCGATCAGGCGGCTCGTCGGCGCCATCCTGCTCGAACAGAATGACGAGTGGCAATTACAACATCGCTACATGAGCCTGGAGACGATGGCCGGCCTCGCCGACGAAGCCGCCCCGCCGCCAAAAATCGCAGCCTGAAGAGGCGCCAGTGACCGCCCCTGAATTTCCACCACCTTGACGGACGTGATCCTGATCCTCGTGGCTGAAGACCGAGCGGATCGCCGCCGACACCATCCCATGATGCGCTTTGGAAACATGGGCGAGCGCGTTGCGCATGAAGTGGACGCGGCAGCGCTGCCAACTCGCCTTGAAGACCTGCGAGATCGCCGCCTTGAGGCCTTCATGCGCGTCGGAGATGACGAGCTTGACGCCCTTGAGTCCACGGCTTTCCAGCGAGCGCAGGAAGCGGAGCCAAAACACCGCCGCCTCGGATGGCCCCAGCCCGAGCCCGATGATTTCGCGCCGCCCTTCGGCGTTGACCGCCGAGGCGATTATTGCGGCGACTGAGACGATCCTACCGTTTTCGCGCACCTTGAGATAAGTGGCGTCGAGCCAAAGATAGGGCCAGTCGCCTTCGAGCTTGCGGTCGAGGAACGAGTTCACCCGCTCGTCGATGTCCTCGCAAAGTTTCGAAACTTGGCTTTTCGAAATGCCGGACATGCCCATCGCCTGCACGAGATCGTCGACCTTGCGCGTCGAGACGCCCTGAATCCACGCTTCCTGTATGACGGCGACAAGCGCGCGCTCGGCGGTCTTGCGCGGCTCCAGGAAGGCGGGGAAATAGCTGCCTTTGCGCAGCTTCGGGATTTTCAGCTCCAGCGTGCCGAGCCGCGTCTCCAGATCGCGCTCGCGATAGCCATTGCGTTGGGTCGTGCGGGCGTCCGAGCGCTCGTAGCGCCCGGCGCCGACCCGATTTTCGATGTCGAATTCCATCAGCTTCTGCAACACCGCTTCGGCAAGATCCTTCAGCAGGTCCTCCCCGCCGCGCTCGCGAATTTGATGAAGAAATGCCATTGTGTCGTCGGTCATCGTTTCCTCGTTTCGGTTGGGTCAAGCTTTAGCAACTCGACTATAACCGAAGAGGACGCGGTGACCGCCCCCGGCCCGCCGGCGGGCTCCGCTAAGCGGAGCTCCGCCCGCCGGCTTCAATCAGAAAATCTCCACCACGTCTGTGGACGCTACCCTTCGGTATGAACACACGTCTGATAGGAGCCGGTTGGTAAGCCTCCTGCCTGAGCGCAAGCGCCAGTTCAGCCAACCATCGATCAACCCCATACGCCTCGACATCCGCGAAGTCCTGACCGTCCACGCCCGGCGCGCCCTTGTTGGAGCGGCACTGGGCATAGGCGTGCGCCAGAATATCCTTGCGGCTGAGCTTGTCGTACAGGGCGTAGAAGCGATAGCCGGCTTCTGCCTTCGCTTTCGCGTGCAACGCCATCTGCAATTTCTGAACACTTTTCGGAGTTGATAGGTTTCCCAATCTCCAGGTCCTTCATCGCTTGCTGCGTCTGTCTTGAACTGAGGTCCCTTCCCTCTCCCGGCGTTACCCGGCTTCAGCGGTACTACGGACCTCTCCGTCACCCCACAGTGCCCGGCCTGTCCCTCGCGGGCGTCCGGTTGGTCATCCCTGACCACGCCGTGGGGCTTCCCGTGTTGCGTACGCTTTCCTTGTGTGCGTGCTGCCGTCAGTACCCCGGTGCAGCGACTGGACGTCGACTTCGCTCATCTCATCCAGTCGTATCAGCCTTCCCCGATCTGGCAGTCGGGTCGGCCTGCACATCGTCCTTTTCGAGGCTTGCTCGACGTTCACTCGCGTTGCGGCCCGCACACTCGCGCCGTCACCTATAAGCGACAGCTATCCGGGGGCTTCAGACATTTCGTTGCCTCCATGTCTGCTCCGGTTGCTTCCGGCTGGAGCGGGTCGCCGGGTGGGGCTTGCACCCACTGGAAAGCGCCGCCTTTTCACGGCGCACGCCAGAAGGGGAAATTCGCCGTTGTTCCAAACAACCCCTGCTTTTAACGGGGAGCGGACGTTCGTCCTTTCCGAAGTCATTGTTGGAACGAAACGCGGGCCATTCGTTTGCATGAACGCCTCGCTCGCGCCGACCTGTGCGCCTTGACCGCCCAGTCCACGCAGGCGTCCCACCTTTGCCCGTCCACGGCGCAAGGGCGGGCGGCTTCGGCGCCGCCCATTCGAAGTCGCGGCGCGCGGCGGCTGGGTCCGCCGCGCGCCGCCGCGATCCTCATTGACCACGCAAATCGACGCTGCCCCTGGGGACCGACGCCAGGGCGACCCTAAGGAAGTCCGCGCTCGCGACGACCGGCTCCGGCTCGGCGGGATGGTAGGCATCGCCTTGCGGCGAATTGCGATAGGCGATCCATTGGGCGAGCGCCAATTGGTTGGCGTTCAAAGAGCGGTCGCCATGCACGGCTGGCGCGAAACTGGCGCCATGCATCGGGTCCGTCGCCAGAGCCACATTTTCGAAAGCCCCTTCTTCGGGCGTGACGATCGCCAGATGGAAGACGTCGCTTTCAGGCGACCTATACCAGGCGATCGTTTGCGTGAGGACGCCGATATTGGCGTTCAATGAGGCATCGCCGGTCACCGGCGGGCCAAAGCCCACGACGCGTAGTGGCGAGGCGGCGGATGCGGCTCCGGCGCCGAGAGCGAGAGCGGCGGCCGCGAACAGGGAAATCATGCGTGAATGGGTCATCTTGGCCTCCGTGAGATTTTGCTGTGTCGATTCACCGGCAGTTTTGTGTCTGCCGGGCTGTCTTCTGCGCGAAAGGTCGGCGCACTGAACCTCGACAGCGACCGCTGCATTGCGACCGCCGGCTGAAGGCGTGTCGCCGCGCTTAGCGCGTGGCCGCCTTGGTCGCGCGCGCCGTCCATTCGCATTCGAGAGTCGTCTGCGAAGTGAAGTTGCATTTGACGCGAATGTCTTTCATCGGGCCGCCCGGCTTGGAGACCTCGCCTTCGACGGTGGTCATCGGCTTGCCGTCGACCAGCACGGTCTTGATCGCGTTGACAAAGGTATAACTGCTCGTGGCGCCGTCCTTGATGTCGAAGCCGGAGCCATGCGCCACGCCGTTGCCGCGGTCGAGATCGGCCACATCGGTCATCAGAATCTCCGCGCCGTCCATCCACGGCAGGCGGCCGATGCTGGCGTTGGTTCCCTTGTAAATGGAAGCGACCGCGACATGGCCCTTGGCGTCGAGCGGACGCGCCTCCTGCTGGACCACGGTCAGCGACATCTTCCCGCCATAGTCCGGCCGATCGGCGGCGCCGGCGGCGCCGGTCAAAGCAACGAGCGACGTGGCGACAGCGAGAGCCAGGCGACCACGGCCAAGGATTTGGTTGATCCACATTTTTTCCTCCCTATTATTGGCGGAGACCGCCGCCCCGGCCGTCCGCTCCTGTCCCTGTTTGAGAGGATTGGACGAACGTTTTTGTTTTCAGCGGCATTAGGGTACAATCGACGTGGAACGGCGTCCTGAACGGGCGGTGAAACATTCTGAAATTGCGCTGAATCGTCATTGCATCGCCAACTCCGGCGAATTTGGGGCAAGCCATGGATGGATCGTCCGTTTCCGCGCGCCAGGACCGAGATTCCGCCAAGCGCCTCGTTCAGCTGCGAAATTTCGTCGTCGATCTCGGACGCGGCGAACTGCTCGATCAGGCGGGCGCGCGCGTCGATCTCCGGGCGCGCTCCCTCGACGTGCTGCTCCGCCTGGCGGAAAACGCCGGCCATATGGTGACGAAAGACGAATTGATGGCTGCGGTCTGGCCGGATGTCTGCGTCACCGAGGATTCAATCACCCAATGCGTCTCCGACATCAGGAGGGTGATCGGCGATGTCGGACACGACATTGTCCGGACGGCGCCGCGAAAGGGCTACGTGCTTATGCCCGACGCCAATGCGCCGTCGCCCGGGCATGAACGGCCGCGTGAACAGGCGGCAGGCCGCGGCCGGGTGCCGGACCGGCCCTCGCTCGCCGTTCTCGCTTTCGACAGCTTTTCCGCCGAACCCGAGCAAAGGATGCTCGGCGACGGCCTGGCGGAGGACATCACCACCGAACTGGCGCGCAACAGGGATCTTACCGTTCTCGCTCGGCACACCAGCTTCAGCGTCAAGGGCCAGGGCAAAACGGCGGGGGACATAGCGCGCCTTTTCGATGTCCGTTATCTGCTCGAAGGCAGCGTGCGGCGCGCTGGCGACAGGTTGATCGTCAACGCCCAGCTGATCGACGGCCATGACAGCCGCCATGTCTGGGCCGAGCGCTATGAATTTGGCGCGAGCGACATCTACCGATCGCAAGGCGCCCTTTGCGCCAGAATCGCCGCCACGCTGCTGGCGGAAATGCGCCAGAGCGAAGAAGCCGAATCCTTGCGGCGTCCGCCGTCCAATCTCGATGCCTACGAACTGACCTTGCGTGGCATGGCGCATAAGCATCAATTCACCGGGGATGCATTGGTGGCGGGGCGGGCCGAACTGTCGCAGGCCGTGGCGCTCGACCCCAATTTTGCGCCGGCGCACATCTATCGCGGTTATCTCGAAATCATCGACGTCGGGCTCGGAATCTCCGGGTCCAAGGGTCCGGCTGACATGGCGGCTGGCATTGCCGAAATTCAGCGCGGCATAGAACTCGATCCCTCGCTCGGCGTCGGCTACCAGGCCCTCGGCCTGGCTCTCGGCTTCTCAGGGTTGTTCGAACCGCAATTGCGGGCGGCGGAGCGATCGGTGGCCCTTGGGCCTGGCGACGCCGAAAATCTCGCCTTCCTGTCGTACGCCCTGTCCAACGCCGGCCGCTATGCGGAAGCGCTCGAAGCGATCGAACGCGCGATCGAATTGAACCCGAACACGCCCGTCTATTATATGCCGTTCAAGGCGATCGCGCTTTATGCGCTCGACCGCTTTGAAGAAGCAGCGCGCGCGCAGAGCGTGTGCGCCGACATTCAGCCGGGCTTCCCGAGTTGTTACACGATCGGCGCCGCAAGCGACATCGCCCTGGGGCGGACGGATTCCGCCGCCGAACGGATCGCCAGACTTTTGCGGTTTTGCCCGGACGTGACGACGCGCACGCCCTTCGTCGCCAACTCTTATCCGCGCGATCCGGAACTGCGCGCGCGCCAGCTGAAACAATTGCAAGAGGCCGGACTTCCGACCCCTCCAGCGTAATTTGGGAACTTGGCGACGTTCCGACCGCAGCGAGACGGCGGCCTTGCCGCGCGACGACGTGGCGGGCTGAATATGCGTCGCGGTCGAGTTTCGGAGGTCCGCTTCGAGCGGTCGATTGTCGCGCTCAGCGAAGTCAAGCGAACGAAGTCTCAGGGCCATGAATACGCGTTCGATCGCCCCCCGGAACGACCGTTGACGGCATCGCTACGGCCATTGGGGAGAAATCTTGAACCGCGCGTTCGGTCGATACCTCCGCTCGAACTCACCGCTCCGCCAGTCCCTCGGGCTCCTCGATCAGCGTCTTGAAGGTGGTGATCAAGGCGGCGGCGGCGGGTTCGTCGATGGCGCGGCGGTCGATGGCGAGCGTAGCGGACATCATGGTCGCGACCGCCGGACTGCCCTGCTCCACGATCATTCTTTGCTCCGCCGCGCCGAGGCCGAGCACGCTGGTCCAGGGCGCAATGACGGCAGGAAGAACGCGCCGCACGCCCAAGGCGCCGAGATTGGCGATCAGGCAGGCGCCTTTTTCGAATGAATCGGAACCGAAGCGCCCGGCCAGGAAATCGGCGCGGGCGGCCGCGATCTCGTCGAGCGCCATTTCATCCGCCGCAGCAAAAGTCGGCGCGACGATCTCGCCGCCGTAGCTGAGCGCGACCGCGACATCGGCCCGGCGCGCCGGCTGATATTTGCCGCCCGTGCGCGCGACATTGGCTTCCGGCGTCCGCGCCAAGGCGAGGGCGAGCGCCTTGACCGCGCAATCCAGCAGCGAAACCCTTGTCGCCAAACCGCTCGTCAAGCCGTTCGCATTGAGCCGCGCGCGGAACTCTTGCAAAGTGTCGAGCCGGCACTCCACTTCCAGATGGACCTGGGGCGACCCTTCCGCCGCCTCGATCCGCGGGCGCAAGTCCCCGCCCCCCGCACGCGTCGGCCTTTCCGCCGCGCGCCGTTCCAGCGCCGCGCGCACGTCGGCCTCCACGACGCGGCCATCGGTTCCGCGGCCCGCGAGTTGCGACAGGTCGACGCCCGCTTCGTGCGCCAGCCGCCGCGCGCGCGGCGAGGCCGGACTCCGCGCGGGCGGCGGCGGCCCGGGCTCTATCCGGCCGATTTCGGCGTTGACCGCGATCGCCTCGGCCCCCGCCGCGACCAGAATATGGGTCAGAACGCCCGCCTGCGGCGCCTCGACATCCATGGTCCCGTGGGCGCCGGCGATTTCCGCCACCGGCTCGGCGGCCTCGACGAAATCGCCCACGCGGCGCAGCCAGCGCGTCAGCCGGCCGGTCCGCATCGACGGCTCGATCGAGGGCATCAGGATCGCAATCGCCATGGCGGGCCTTCAGTTTTTCGGCCGCAGACCCGACTCGATTTGATCCAGAGCGGAATCGAGCGCGATGCGTATTTCGGCGAGGGCTTCGACGGCGGAAAGCGCCGTCTCCTGCTCATAGAGCGTCGCCGCCTGCTGCGCCAGTTCCGCCAGCAGCCGGCCCCAGGCCTCGGGCTCGGCGAAAGCCCTTTGCATGGACAGCGACATGGCGCCGCCGGAAATGAACAGGCGCAGGATTTCGGTGCCGCCATGGGCCTCGACATCGGGCGGGATCGCCAATTCATGCTTCATCTTGGACATGCGATTTGTCCCTCAAGTCTTTAAGTATAGCGTCTTTTTCGCCGCCTCGACAATGTCGGCCTCGGTCGGCAGCGCGAGCTTTTCGAGGTTGGCGGCATAGGGCATGGGAACGTCCTGTCCGGTCACCCGCGCCACCGGGGCGTCGAGATCGTCGAACGCCTCCTCCATCAGCCGCGCCGAGATTTCGGAGGCGATCCCGCCCTGCGGCCAGCCCTCGTCCACCGCCACGCAGCGCCCGGTCTTGGCGACCGAGCCGAGAATGGTCGCCATGTCGAGCGGCCTCAGGGTGCGCAGATCGATCACCTCGGCCTCGATGTCCTCCTCCGCCAGCCGCTCGGCCGCTTTCAGCGCGAGGCCGACGCCGTGGGAAAAGGCGACGATCGTCACGTCGCGGCCGGCCCGCGCGATATTGGCGGCGCCGATCGGAACCAGATGGTCTTTTTCGCGCGGCGCCGGGAAAGTTTGGCCGTAAAGCTTTTCATGCTCCAGGAAGATCACCGGATTGGGATCGCGGATCGCGGATTTCAGCAAGCCCTTGGCGTCGGCCGCGCTGTAGGGCGCGACCACCTTGAGGCCGGGAATATGGGCGAACAGCGCCGAAAAATCCTGGGCGTGCTGGGCCCCCACCCGCGCCCGCGCGCCGTTCGGGCCGCGAAAGACGATTCCGACCTGGAGCGCGCCGCCCGACATGTAGAGAGTCTTGGCCGCCGAATTGACGATATGGTCCATCGCCTGAAGGGCGAAATTGAAGCTCATGAATTCGATCACCGGCTTCAGGCCGGCGAAGGCCGCGCCGACGCCGAGCCCGGCGAAGGCATGTTCGCAGATCGGCGCGTCGACCACCCTTTTTGCGCCGAATTCCTGCGCCAGGCCCTGCGTGACCCTGGCCGCGCCCTGGGATTCGCCGACCTCCTCGCCCAGCACGAAAACCAGCGGGTCGCGCCGCATTTCCTCGGCCAGCGCCTCGCGCAAGGCGTCCCGAACGCTGAGGCGCATGGGCGGGAAATTCTCGTCCTCAACAGGCGCCGTTTCGATTGCGGCGGGCGCCGCGGCGGCCTTTTCCACCGCGGCGATGACGGCGATCGGCGCGTTGACCGCGACCTTCTCCGCGCCTTCGGGGACCAGAATGCGCTCGATGACGCCGGATTCGGCGGCCTCGACCTCCATGGTCGCCTTTTCGGTCTCGATTTCCGCGAGAATGTCGCCCGCCTCGACGAATTCGCCCTCGCGCTTCAGCCAGCGGGTCAGCTTGCCGAATTTCATTTCGGGCGAAAGCGCCGGCATCAGCACCTGCGTCGCCATTCCCGCGCCCTCCCTGCGGCCCGCCGTCACCTCAACACCTCGGAAAAAAGCTCCGCCGCGCCGGGCTCCGGGCTCTGCGCGGCGTATTCTGCGGCGTCCGCGACAATGGCGCGAACGTCCGCGTCGACCCGCTTCAGCAACGCCTCGTCGGCCTGCCCGGCGTCCAGAATCCGCTCGCGCTGGCGCTCGATCGGATCGGGCGCGGCCATGGCGCGCGGATCGTCCTTGCGGCGATATTTGGCGGGATCGGCCAGCGAATGGCCGCGATAGCGCTCGCTGCGCATCTCCAGGATCGCCGGCCCGTGGCCCGCGCGCGCGCGCGCGATCGCTTCCGTTCCCGCCTCGCGCACGGCTTCGACGTCCATGCCGTCGATGGCCTGGCCCGGAATGTCGAAGGCGGCGCCGCGCCGGGCGAGTTCACCCCCGTGAACGGGGACTGTGCGGTTGTTCTCGATGACATAAACGATGGGAAGCCGCCAGCGCGCCGCCAAATTGAAACTTTCCGCGACCTGGCCCTGGTCGGCCGCGCCGTCGCCGAAGAAACAGACGCAGACCCGCCCGTCGCCGCGATAGGCGTTGGCGAAGGCCAGCCCCGCGCCGATCGACGCCTGGGCGCCGACGATGCCGTGGCCGCCGAAATAATCGAGTTCCGGCGCAAACATGTGCATCGAGCCGCCCTTGCCGCCGGAGAGCCCGCCGCGCCGGCCCGCCATTTCGGCCATGACCGCGCGCGGGTCGGCGCCGCAGGCGAGCAGATGGCCATGATGGCGGTAGGAGGCGATGAACTGGTCGGTCTCGCGCGCCGCGAGCCTCATGCCGACGACGATCGCCTCCTGGCCGATGTAAAGATGGCAGAAGCCGCCGATCAGCCCCATGCCGAAGAGTTGGCCGGCTTTTTCCTCGAAGCGGCGGATCAGCAGCATGGCGCGATAGACCGAAAGATCGTCGCCGTCGCCGAGAAAGGCGGACAGGCGCGATTCGCCGTCCTGCGGATCGAAGGGGGAAGCGGCCATGGTTCCTTCCGCGCCAGATCACCAGCCGCGTTTCACGCGTCGCGGAATCGCGGCGATTGGCCGCAGGCTAGCGTGACGGCGCGGAAAAAGCGAGCGCGCCCGTCAATCCTGCAAGGTCAGTTTTGCTCTTGCGGCAGGATGACGACCAGATCGTCTTTGCCGACCCGGTTGAGCTGGTTGCGCGCCTCTTCATCCAGCAGGTCGCGATCGACTATGGGCCCGCGCAGCAGCGCGGTCCGCTTGTCCCACAGCGCCTTTTCGGCGCGCACCTGCTTCAACTTGGCCTCGACCGCGGTGATTTCGCGACGAGTTTGAAGGTCCGCGGCGACGCCGCGTCCGCCGTGGAAGGCGTGCCAGACGAAAAAGCCGCCCACCGCCCCGGAAAAGAGGTGGAACAGCAAGGGGATGGCGATGGAGGTGAAACGCGTGCGGACGACCATGGCGCCAGCATGGCCCGGAAAAGTTAGATCGCGGTTAACGCTTGATTGATCAGGCCTGCTTGCGCCAGCCGCCCTCGTCCGTCTCCTGCCAATAGGACAGGCTGGCGCCGCCTTGCTTCAACGAGCGCCATTGTTCGCGGGCGGCGGCGAGCGAGGTTTCGTCGCGTCCGTCGAAAAGCAGGATCAGGCGTTCGTACTCCGCGCCGGCGAAGGGCCCGGCCTCGGCGCCGTCGATGAGAAAGCGGATGCGCGCGCCATTCGGGTTATCCTCGCCGCAGGTCAGCCAGACCGCCTGCAAGGCGGCGTCGCCGTCGCTTTGCGAACCGTGCGGCAGGAAGGATTCCTCGTCATAGGTCCATAAAAGGTCGTCGATCGCCGCCAGACGCTCCGGCCCCCGGCATTGCACCACGGCCCGCCAGCCGCGCTTGAGCGCCAGCTCGATCAGGGCGGGAAGCGCCTGTTCGAGCGTGCGCCTCTGCAGCTGGTAGAACCAGAAGTCGGGCATTGAGAGCGCTCTATTGCTCGTAGTAATCCTTGACGAGCCGGTCGAGCAGGCGGACGCCCCAGCCCGAGCCCCAGCTCTGGTTGAGGTCGTTCGTCGGCGCCGACATGCCGGTCCCGGCGATGTCGAGATGGGCCCACGGCGTGTCGTTGACGAATTTCTGCAGGAACTGCGCCGCCGTGATCGAACCGGCGTGGCGCCCGCCGGTGTTCTTGATGTCGGCGAATTTCGACTCGATCAGCTTGTCATAGGCCGGGCCGAGCGGCATGCGCCACACCTTTTCGCCGGTCCTGGTCCCGGCCTCGGTCAGGCGCTGGGCGAGTTCGTCGTTGTTGCTGAACAGGCCGGCGTATTCCTGGCCGAGCGCGATCAGGATCGCGCCGGTGAGCGTGGCGAGATCGACCATGAAGGCCGGCTTGTAGGCGTCCTGGACATGCCAGAGCACGTCGGCGAGCACCAGCCGCCCTTCGGCGTCGGTGTTGATGATCTCGATGGTCGCGCCCGACATGGCGGTGACGATGTCGCTGGGGCGCTGGGCGGCGCCGTCGGGCATGTTCTCGACCAGACCGATGGCGCCGAGCGCGTTGACCGCCGCCTTGCGTGACGCGAGGGCGTGCATCAGGCCGACGACGCAGGCGGCGCCCGCCATGTCGCCCTTCATGTCCTCCATGCCGGCGCCGGGCTTGAGCGATATGCCGCCCGAATCGAAACAGACCCCCTTGCCGACGAAGGCGACCGGCGGAACGTCCTTCTGCCCGCCGTTCCAGCGCATGATCACGACCCGGCTCGGCCTTTTCGAGCCCTGCCCCACGCCGAGCAGCGCGCGCATGCCGAGCGCCTCCATCGCCGGAACGTCGAGGATTTCGACCGCGACTCCCAGCTTTTCCAGCTCCTTGGCCTTTTCCGCGAAGGTTTCCGGATAGAGCAGGTTCGGCGGGAGGTTGACCAGGGTGCGGGCGAGATCGACGCCATCGGCGAGGCCAGCGACGCTGGCGACGGCGGCTTCGTCCGCGCCGGCGATCTTCAGGTCGGCCGGGCCGCCGTTTTCCGACTCGTCCTTCTGCGGCTTCTTGGACTTGAACTGGTCGAATTTATAGGCGCGCAGGCGCAGGCCGAGGGCGAAATCCGCCGCCGCCGCCGAGGCGTCCCCGGGCGGCGAGGCGAAATCGAACAGGACGCGGGCCTGGGCCGCCTTGCCGAGCTTGGCGATGGTCAGGCCGCCGAGGCGCAGGAAATCGACCTTTTCGCCTTCCTTTTCCGGCGCGGTCCCGAGCACCAGCAGCCTTTGCGCGGCGAGGCCGGCGGGCGCCAGAATGTCGAGGGCGGAGCCGATCTTGCCCTTGAAGGAGGCCGCCTCGGCGGCGCGCGGGATCACCCCGGCCGCGTCGCCGAGCGCCGCGGCCGACGCCGCGCCGAGCGCCAGCGCGCCATCGACGAAAACCACCAGGGCGTAGCCGCCCGATTCGGGCGGCGGGGCAAGAGCCTCCGCTATGGACATGACGCCTAGCGTGACGAACGCGGACATGGACACCTCGCTTTGGGCGCGCGGCGGCGCGCCAGGACCTTTCGAAACAGACCGCCAGACTATGCGCCCGCGCGGCGAATCCGGTCAATGCGCGCGCCGCCCGAAAAATCGCGGTCCTGCAAAAACTTGGCGGTCCGGGCGCGACAAAAGGCGGCCTTGGAAAGGCCAAACTGATGCGGCTATCTGCAATCTGGTTCCGCGCCCTTTGCGTCGCGGGCGTTTTGATCTATGTCGGGGCCGCGGCCACGATCGAAAGCAGAACATGACCCTGGTCGAACGCTATATCTTCAAGATCGCCGCCACGGCCTTCCTGATCGCGCTCGGCGTGCTGACCGCCGTGATCTGGCTGACCCAGGCGATGAGCGATTTCGACCTGATGACCACCAAGGGTCAGTCCCTGATCGTGTTCTTCCATATCACCGGCCTGATCATTCCGTCCCTGCTGATGGTCATCACCCCGATCGCCTTGTTCATTGCCATCCTGTTCGCCCTGAACAAGCTCAACGGCGACAGCGAACTGGTGGTCGCCGCCTCCGCCGGCCTGTCGCCCTTCCAGCTGTTCAGGCCTTTCGCCGCCCTGATCGTGATCGGGTCGCTGTTATGCGGTTTCATGTCGCTGTGGGCCATGCCATCGAGCTTCCGCGCCTTGCGATTCGCGCTGACCGAGGTCCATTCCGACTTCCTGACCCGAATCGTCCGGCCCGGCGCCTTCATTCCCATCGATTACGGGCTTTATTTTCATTATCGCGCGCGCGGGCCGGGCGGCGCCCTGCTCGGCATTTTCATGTTCGACCAGCGCGATCCCAGCCAGAGCAACGTCTATATCGCGGAAAAGGGAATCGCCTCGAAGGTCGGCGACGAGAGCTATCTGATTCTTGAAACCGGGACGATCCAGCGTCAGGACAAGGAGTTCGGTCGCGCCGGCCATGGTGGTGTTCGATTCCTACGCTCTCGACCTGAGCCATTTCGGGTCCGGCCTGGACAAGGGGCCGTTGCGCCCCCGGGAGCGCACGACCTGGGAGTTGCTGCATTCCGATCCGTCGAACGCCTATGTGAAGCTGGACGAGGGTCATTTCCGGGATGAACTGCACGAGCGGTTCGTCGCGCCGCTCTATGCCCTGGCGTTCGGCATGATCGCTTTCGCCGCGCTGGGCGCGCCCCGCACCACGCGGCAGAATCGCGGCCTGGCGATCACCGGAGCGGTCCTGGCGGCGCTGCTTGTGCGGGTCGGCGGCTTCGGCGCCACGGCGCTGCTGGCGCGCCAGCCCTCCGCCACGCCGCTCGCCTATATCCTGCCGCTCGCAGTTTGCGCCGCGGCGGGGCTTTACGCCTTCGCTCCCGCTTTCGGCCTCAACCTCCGGCGCACGCGCGCGATTCTCGCGGCGGCCTGAATGATCGGACGCACGCTCTTCCTTTATTTCGGCTCACGCTTCGTCAAGAGCGTCGGCGTGGTCTTTTTCACGATTTTCGCCCTGATTTACATGGTGACTTTCGTTGAGTTGCTGCGCCGCTCCAGCGACAGCCCCAACGCCAGCGCGCCCTTGATGGCCTGGCTCGCCTTGCTGGACACGCCGATCGTCGCCGAGCAGATTTTGCCCTTCGTCGTGCTGTTCGGAGCGATGGCGGCTTTCATCAGCCTGACCCGCAAGCTCGAACTGGCGGTGGCGCGCGCGGCCGGCGTCTCGGTCTGGCAGTTCCTGGCGCCGCCGGCTCTTGCCGCGCTCGGTCTCGGCCTGATCGCAATCGGCGTCTATAATCCGCTCTCGGCGACGATGAAGCAGCATGCCGAAATCGCGGAGGCGCGGGTTCTCAAGAACAGGCTGCTCGCCAACGACACCAGCATGTGGATCCGCCAGACCAGCCCGGCCGGCCAGTCGATCCTGCGCGCGACCGCTTCGGCGGATTCCGGTCTGCGCCTGTTCTATGTCTCGGCTTATGTGTTCGACAAGGCCGGCGCCTTCCTTGAGCGGGCCGACGCCGACGAGGCGGACATGGGCAATGGCGAATGGCGGCTCTCGCATGTCATGATAACCGCGCCCGGAGTCGCGCCGCGGAGAGCAGATGTTTACCATCTTGCGACTAATCTGCTCCCCAGTCAGGTCATACAGAGTTTCGTGTCGCCTGAATCGGCTCCATTCTGGTCCTTGCCGCGACTGGTGAAGGACACGGAGGAAGCCGGTCTCGACGCTGTGGGGTATCGTTTGCGTTTCCAGTCTCTCCTCGCTTTGCCCGCGCTGCTCGCGGCCATGGTGTTGATCGCCGCCTCGTTTTCGCTGAAACTGTCCCGCATGGGAGGCGTCGGCATGCAGGTTTTGGGTGGCGTCGGAGCGGGCTTCGTGCTTTATGTCGCCAGGAAACTCGTATCCGACCTCGGGGCCGCGGGCGTGCTCAGCGCGCCCGTGGCCGCGTGGTCGCCTGCGGTCGTGGCGAACATGTTGGGCGCGCTGGCTCTTCTTAATCGCGAGGATGGCTGATGGCGTTGAACCGTCCTGGCCGCCGCACTTGCCGTCGCACCCGGGCGCATGCCTTGCGCCTGGGCGTTTTCGGCGTGCTCGCCGCCGGATTGGTGGCCGCCGCCGCCTCGTCGCTTCCCACGGGCGTCGTCGCCCAGACTCTGGGCGACCGCATCGCCGGCGCGAGCAGCGGCAAGAAGGGACCGATGGTCGTCGAGGCCAATCAGGTCGTCTACGACGACAAGACACATGCGGTGTCGGCGGTGGGCGACGCCCAGATCTATTATCAAGGGAAAATCCTCGAAGCCGACCGGGTGACCTATTTCAAGGACACCGGGCGCGTGCTGGCGGAAGGCTCGGTCAAGTTGACCGAACCCGACGGTTCGGTGACCCATGCCGACAGGATGGAATTGTCCGGCGACTTCAAGCAGGGTTTTGTCGATACTTTGCGCGCCGACACCACGGATCGCACGCATCTCGGCGCGACCCGCTCGGACAAGGTGGATCAGGACACGACCGTGTTCCACAAGGGCACCTTCACGGCCTGCCCGAGCTGCGCCCAACATCCGGAGCGCCCGCCGTTGTGGCGGCTGCGCGCCAAGAAGATCATCCACAAGAACAACGAGCAGATGCTCTATTTCGAAGACGCGACCTTCGATCTCTATGGCTTCCCGATCGCCTATTTCCCGTTCTTTTCGACGGCCGATCCCAGCGTCAAGCGCCAATCGGGCTTCCTGATGCCGACGCCCTCCTTCGCCAGCACGACCGGCTACGCACTTGGCATTCCCTATTTCTGGGCGATCGCCCCGAACATGGATCTGACTCTGACGCCGAAATATTACGTTCGTCAGGGCCTGTGGGGCGAGGCGGATTTGCGCTACCGTTTCGACAACGGCTATATCAACTTCGACGCCACCGGCATCCATCAACAAGATGACGCCGCCTTCGCGCCTCAACCCTGGGGCGCCGGGGGGCAGACCGATCGCGGATCGATCACCTCCGATGGCACGATATGGCTTAGCCAGAACTGGAAATTCGGCTGGGACGTGATGCGTCTCTCCGACAAGTGGTATCTCTACGACTATGGCATTCCGAACCAGGTTCTGGTCCCGACCCTGCCCGGCAATGTCTTCAGCGAGACCGCGTCGACCGTCTATCTCAACGGCCAGGGCGACCGGGGCTATTTCGACCTGCGCGGCTATTCCTTCCAGGGGCTGACCAATTTCGACTATCAGCCGCAGCTCGCCGCCGTCTGGCCGATGCTGGACTATAACAAGACCATCGACCTTCCGCCCGAAAAGACCTATGGCGTCGGCGGCCAGATCGAGGTCGACGCCAATCTGACGAGTTCCTCGGCGGCGCTCGCCTCGTTCCAGCAGACCAATGCGTTCGAGGTCGACAATCTCTATGGCCTCCATCCGGTCTGCAACAATCCGGTCACCGGCCTCCCCGATTACACCCCCGGCGCCTGTATCCTGCGCGGCATCGGCGGCAGCTACACGACGGGCACGGTCCAAGTGTCGTGGGAGCGCAAAATCATCGACCCGCTGGGCGAGGTCTTCACGCCCTTCGCCTTCGTGCGCGCCCATGGCGACTATCTGGATTATTCGACCTCCGGTTTCGCGACCTTCGGCTCGGACACCATCGCCAACGCCTACCAGAGCAATTATTTCTCATACAACAACCAGTTCCAGGGCACGGTGACGCCGGGCGTCGGCCTCGAATGGCGCTATCCGTTGCTGACGCGCCTGCCGATCGGCTCGCTGGTGATCGAGCCGATCGGCCAGATCATCGCGCGCCCCAACGCCCCGACCTCGAACCTGCTCGTCAACCTCGACGCCCAAAGCCTCGTGTTCGACGATTCGAACCTGTTCGAATGGAACAAATATTCAGGCTACGACCGCTTCGAGACCGGCGTACGCGCCAATTACGGCGCCCAGTTCACCCTGGACATGGACCAGCGCGGCTATGTCAACGCCATGTTCGGCCAATCCACCCAGGTGGCCGGCGTGAATTCCTTCAATACGCCGGACGCCGCCAATATCGGGCTTCAATCCGGACTCAACACGCCCATGTCCAATTATGTGGCGCGTGTCTCCTACGTGCCCAACAGCAACTACAGCTTCATCACCAAGGCGCAGTTCGACGAGGCGACCTGGGCGCTCGCCCGGCTCGACGTCTCGGCGCACGCCAAATACGGCCCGCTCGATTTCAGCGGCCAGTTCGCGGATTATGAACAACAGCCGCTGATCGGCTATATCTATCGGCGCGAGGGTCTTCAGTTCACCACGAAATATGATTTCGCCGAGCATTATTACGTCTCTGGCAATATAAATTTCGACCTGAGCCGGCATTACTACTATCCAGCTTACCTCCCCACGCCGCAGCCTGTCTTCTCCATTGCAACGTGGGGAGTTGGCGTCGGATATACAGACGATTGTACCAAGCTGATATTTAATTACTATAACACGATCTCGGACACTTTCTTCAATCCGCCGATGAATATGCGTAACCAGGTTCTGATGGTGACGCTCGACCTGCGCACGCTCGGACGGGTGAACGCGCCGATCACGCTCACCCCCAGCGTGGTTCAGGACGGCCTCCACTATACCTACAATTGAGCGTTGGCCGGGCTCGGCGCCCGGCGCGAGTCGATCTGGCGTAGACTTAGCGTCTTGCCCTGGCAGGCCTTATGCGGTTAGAGCATGATGCTTCGATCGGATTGCCGCCGCAATTTTCGGAAATGGGAGGAGCGGCGGCGACGCGCGGCGTCGAGAAACAAGCTGTCACGGATCATGCACATGGCTTTGCGGTTCAGAACAAATTTCGGCGGATCGGCGCGCGCCATCGCGCTCGGTCTGCTCGTCCTGGCGGCGTTTGCGCCGGCGCAGGGCGCGCGCGCCCAGGCGATTGTCGCCAGCATCAATGGCGATCCGATCACAACCTATGATGTTGCGGAGCGCGCCAAGCTGTTGCGCGCCATGGGCCTGCCGTCGTCGCCCTCGGCGGTGATGGACAGCCTGATCGAGTCGCGGGTGAAGGCCACCGAAGTCAACAAATACAATATTCACGTCACGGCGAGCCAGATGGGCCCGGCCATTCATTACTACGCCGAAAAGGCCCATGTGACCGATGCGCAGCTCCAGCAGCGGATCGTCGCGGCGCATGTCGATCCCAAGCACGTCGAAAACTTCTTCTCCATCCGCACCGCCTTCGATCTCTACGCGCGCGCGCGCAACCGCGCCGTCGAGCCGAGCCGCGAGGACGTGGACGCCGAACTGGCGCGCGACAAATCGATCGCCCAGGAAAGAACCTACAGCCTTCGCCAGGTGCTCCTGATCGTGCCGCCTTCGCAGGGGATGGCCGGCCTGCAGGCGGGCGCCAAGAAGATGGAGGCCCTGCGCGGGCGTTTCACCAGTTGCGACACGGGTCCGAAGATCGCCGCCGAAGCTGGAGATTTTGTCGTCCGAGATGCGGTCACCCGAACGTCGTCGCAACTCGGCGAACAATTGTCGGCCATGCTCGACAAGACGCCGATCGGCCATCTCACGCCGCCGAGCCGCGATTCGAACGGACTCGCCGCGGTCGCCGTTTGCGAGCGCAAGGCCGCCAACAGCGACGCGCAGCGCCAGGAGGCGCAGGACAAGATCCTGCAACGCATCGTCGAAAAGCAGGCCCAGGAGCTTTATGCCGATCTGCGCAGCCATGCCGTGATCGTCAAGACGGAAAAATGAGCGAAATCCCGCTCCCGCTCTGTCTGACTCAAGGGGACCCTTCGGGCATCGGGCCGGATATCACGCTCGCGCTTTATCGCCGCGCCCGTGAGCAGGGCGAGCCTTTCTTTGTTTTGGCCGACCCCGATCTGCTGCGCCGGCGCGCCGGCCAGCTCGGGCTTGCGGTCGAAATCGCCGAAGCTGCGCCTGAAGAGGCGGCGAAAATCTTTCCGTCCGCTTTGCCGGTCGTCGCCCTGGACGCGCGCGTCCGCGGCGAACCGGGGCGCCCTGATCCCGGCGACGCGGCGGCGACGATCGAATCGATCGCCCGCGCCGTGGAATTCGTCCATGCCGGCCGCGCGGCGGGCGTCGTCACCAATCCAATCGCGAAATCCGTGCTCTACCGCGCCGGTTTCGCCCACCCCGGCCATACCGAATTTTTGGGCGAACTGGCGCAAAAAATTTTCGCACGGCCGGCGCGGCCGGTCATGCTGCTGTGGTCGCGCGAACTGGCCGTTGTCCCGGCGACCATCCATGTGCCGCTGGCGCAGGTTCCCAGCCTTCTCAAGACCGACGACCTGGTCGAGATCGGCGTGATCGTCGCCGAGGCGTTGCAGCGCGATTTCGGCGTGGCGCGTCCGCGGCTGGTGTTCGCCGGCCTCAATCCTCACGCCGGCGAGGACGGCGCCATCGGCCGCGAGGATATCGAGATCATCGCGCCGGCGGTCGCGCGGCTGGCGGCGCGCGGGTTCGACGTTCGCGGCCCCCTGCCCGCGGACACCATGTTCCACGCCGCGGCGCGGAAAACCTATGATGTCGCGATCTGCGCCTATCACGATCAGGCGCTGATCCCGATCAAGACGCTGGCCTTCGACAGCGGGGTCAATGTCACCCTCGGCCTGCCCTTCATCCGCACGTCGCCCGACCATGGCACGGCCTTCGCCATCGCCGGAACCGGTCAGGCCAGCGAAACCAGCCTCGCCGAGGCGACAGCGCTCGCCGCGCGCATGGCCCGCGCGCGCAGGAACGCCGCGCGCGCATGAGCGACGGTCTGCCCCCCTTGCGCGAGGTCGTCGCCCGGCACGGCTTGAGCGCGAAAAAATCGCTCGGCCAGAATTTCCTGTTCGATCTCAATCTCACCGGAAAAATCGCCCGCGCCGCCGGCCCGCTGGACGAGGCGACGTTTGTGGAAATCGGCCCTGGACCCGGCGGCCTCACGCGCGCCTTGCTCGCGCATGGCGCGAAAAAAGTGATCGCGGTGGAGCGCGACGAGCGCTGCCTCGCCGCGCTGGAAGAAATTTCTTCCGCTTTTCCCGGCCGGCTGGAGATATTTCCCGGCGACGCTTTGGCGCTGGATTATCCCGCGTTCCTCAAAGAGCGCGCCGCCGAAGGCCCGATCCGCATTTGCGCCAACCTGCCCTATAATATCGGCACGCAACTGCTGACGAACTGGCTCACGCTCGACCCCTGGCCGCCGTTCTATGACCGGCTGGTGCTGATGTTCCAGCGCGAGGTCGCGGAAAGGATCGTGGCGACCCCGCGCGAGCGCGCCGATTACGGCCGCCTCGGCGTGCTGGCCAATTGGCGCTGCGCGACGCGGATTCTGTTCGACGTGCCGCCTTCCGCCTTCACGCCGCCGCCCAGCATCACCTCCAGCGTGGTCGAATTGCGCCCGCGCCCGGCGCCGATCCCTTGCGAGGTCAAGGCGCTCGAAGCGGTGACGCTCGCCGCCTTCGGCCAGAGGCGCAAGATGCTGCGTCAGGCGCTCAAAAGCCTGCCGGGAACAAGCGATCCCGCGCCGCTGATGGAGGAAGCCGGAATCGAGCCGACACGGCGCGCGGAAGAGATCGCCGTCGAGGGTTTTTGCGCCCTCGCCCGGGCGTTCTCGCGAAGGCGCGGCTAAGAAGCTTTTTGATTTAGCAGGATTTTTGTCCGAAAACCGGCGGCCACTTTTCGGAAATCCTGCTAGCTCTCCGTGTTGGTGGGACGTGCGCTCAGCGCGCGCATCAGCGCGACGACCGCCGCCAGAAGCGCCGCGACCCCGGCGATCAGGCGCGGGCTGCGGATGACGAACCGCGCGACGACGGGCGCCGCAAGCACCAGGGCGTTGGTCCTGACCGCGACCTCGACCTGATTGGCGGCGCGGTTCAGCGCCGTGATCGCGACGGCGAGAAGGATCGCGCCGAGAACCAGCGTCCCGCCGCCGACGCAGAGCGCCGCCTGCCAGGACGCGAGATGGGGCAGCAAGGCGAGATAGGCGGAAAAGGCGAAGAAGCCAAGCGAGAGAAGCACGAGAACCACGCCGGCCAGCGCGCCAAGGGCAAAAAGCCGGAAACGGCGCGAAAGCACCGCCGTCTCCAGACCGAGGGCGGAAAGGACGCCGCTCATGCCCGGGGCGCCCGATTGCGCCACAGCCCGAGGATGAGGCCAAGGCCGAGCGCCGCCGCGAGCCAGGGCCAGGGATTGCGCCGCACCGAATCCGCAAGCTCGTCCGCCCCGCCCTGCCCGATGTCGCGGGCCTCTGAGACGAGTTCGGCGAGATTGTCCGTCGCCGCCCGCCCGGCCTCCTTCAGCGCCTTCGCCGCCGCCTCGGGATCGGCGCCCAACAGAGACGCGAGATCCTCCATCGCCTTCTGGACGGCGTTGAGGGCCTGCGCGACCGAGGGCGCGGCGCCCTCCGCGTCCGGCTTCGGGGTTTCGGCGGCTGCGGCAGGCTTTTTTCTGGTCATGGCGGGCTCCGGGCCGGACGCAGTCTAGACCCAAAGAATGACAATGCGCAAAGGGGCGCGGGCCGCCCCGAGGCGCAAGCCG
>CAVSEY010000011.1:0-111749 GCA_963727035.1 uncultured Pseudomonadota bacterium
GCCAGCACTCGGCGGCTGGCGACGTCCACCACCGCCGCGAGATAGACGAAGCCGCGCCGCATCGGGATGTAGGTGATGTCCATCGCCCAGACGTGGTTCGGACGCTCGACCTTCAGCCCGCGCAGCAGGTAGGGATAAATCTTGTGTCCCGGCGCAGGCTTGCTGGTGTTCGGGCGACGATAGATCGCCTCGATGCCCATGCGCTTCATCAACGTCGAGACGCGGCGACGACTGATCGCGACGCCCTCGCGCTGCAACAGCAAGGCCAGCATCCGCGCCCCGGCGAACGGATAGTCGAGATGCAGTTCGTCGAGCCGGCGCATCAACGCCAATGTCCCAGCGGAAACCGGTCGAGGCTGGTAGTAGACCGTGCTGCGCGCGAGGTTCAAAACCGTCGCCTGGCGCACGACCGGAAGGTCATGGTTGCGGTCGATCATTTCTTTGCGCTCAGCAGGCCGGCCTTGCTGAGCGCGCCGGACAAAAAATGATTTTCCAGCGCCAACTCCCCAATCTTCGCATGCAGCGCCTTCAAATCGACCGTCGGCTCAGCTGCCCCCGCCTTGTCCTGACCGAACACGTCGGCGGCGCCCTCCAAAAGCTGGCTCCTCCACGTCGTGATCTGGTTAGGATGCACGTCAAACTGTGGCGCCAATCCCGACAGCGTTTTCTCGCCCTTGATGGCGGCCAGCGCCACTTTCGCTTTGAATGCCGGAGAATGCGTCCGGCGGCTTCTCTTTGTCATCTTTGCTCCTGAAATGCGGCCCACATCTTGGCCGCCGTCAGGCAGAAAATCCACTCAAGCTACTGTCCGAATTCGTGGCGCGCGGCTCTACAAGCCCAACAGCGCATTGCGCCAGCGCATGATCGAAGATATCGACCTCGCGCCGTTCAAGGAGAGCACTCAGAAGGATTACGTCCGCCACGTGAGTAACTTCGCCGTCTTCTCGGCCGCTCGCCGGATACCGCCACGGCTGAAGACGTCCGGCTGTTTCAGCTGCATATAGCCAAACTGTAGATTCCTGACGAAGGCGCCCCCCAATTCCGAGATGATGGCGCCCCCAATTCCGAGATGATCCCGCCCGGGTGATTTCGTGAAGGACGGGGGCCGCCGCTGGCATGTTGAAGTCGCTCTTTTGGCAATCCAAGGGAGCAATCGATGCCAGCGGAGCGAATTTCCATGCGCCAGGCGCGCGAAATCATTCGACTGAAATTTTCTTCTTTCTCGGCGCACGAAATCGCCCGGCGGCTCGGCATGGCGCGTTCGACGGTGCGCGAGATGCTGCAAAGAGCTGAAAGCGCGGGGCTTTCATGGACGCAGGCGGAAGGCATGAGCGACGCCGCATTGGAAGGCGCTCTTTACGCCAATCGCCGCAGCAGGCGGGGGCATCGGCGTGTCGCCGAGCCGGATTGGGCGACCGTCCATCGCGAGCTGAAGCGCAAGCACGTCACCCTGACGATCCTTTGGGACGAATATATCGCCGCCAATCCGGGCGGCTACAGCTACTCGCGGTTTTGCGACCTCTACCGGGGCTTTGCGAAGACGCTGTCGGTGACAATGCGGCAGACCTATGCCGCCGGCGAGCGGCTGTTCGTCGATTACGCCGGCGACACCGTGCCCGTCGTGATCGATCGTCTGACCGAAGAAGTTCGCGAGGCTCAGGTCTTTGTCGCCGTTCTCGGCGCGTCGAGCTTCACGTTCGCCTGCGCCAGCTGGACGCAGGCGCTGCCCGATTGGATCGACGCCCATGTCCGCGCCTTCTCGGCGATTGGCGGCGTTCCTGAGCTTCTCGTTCCGGACAACACGAAGACGGCGGTCATCAAGGCCTGCTTCTACGATCCCGACGTCAACCGAACCTATGCCGAGATGGCGACCCATTACTCAACCGCCATTCTGCCGACGCGGCCCTGCAAGCCGCGCGACAAGGCCAAAGTCGAGCGGGCGGTGCTGATCGTCGAACGCTGGCTGCTCGGACGGCTGCGCCGACGCACCTTTTACAGCCTGGCCGAACTGAAGCCGCCATCGTCGAAATGCTGCAAAAGCTCAATGACGAGCGGGCGATCCGTCGCCTTGGCGTCACCCGCCGGCAATTGCTGGAGGACGTCGATCGACCGGCGCTCAAGTCCTTGCCGGTCGAACCTTACGAGTTCACGCAATGGAAAACCTGCCGCGTCGGCGTCGACTACCATGTCGAAGTCGCCAGCCATTATTACTCGGTTCCCCACCGCTTCGCCCGCGCCGAGGTCGAAGCCCGGCTCACCGTCAGGACGGTGGAGATATTCCTCCGGGGCGAGCGAATCGCCGCGCATCTTCGCATGAGCGGCAATCACGGCCACACCACCGTGGCCGACCACATGCCGTCCAGCCATCGCCGCACGAGAACTGGACGATCGACAAAATCCGCGCCGACGCCAAGCGGTCGGGCCGGCGACGGCGGCCTTGTGCGAGCAGATCATCGAGCGTCGCCCCCATCCCGAACAGGGCTTCCGCGCCTGCCTGGGCATCGTTCGCCTGGCCAACTCCTATGGCGATGAGCGCGTCGAGGCGGCGGCCGAGCGCGCCATCGCCATCGGCGCGCGCACCTATTCCTCCGTGAAATCCATCCTCGACAAGAAGCTTGATCGTCGGCCCGCCGAAAAGCGCGCCGCGGAGGCGCCGACGATCCTGCACGCCAACATCCGCGGCCCGCGCTATTACAATTAGGAGAGAAGCTTTTGCTCAAACATCCAACCCTCGACCAACTCCACACCCTCGGCCTGCACGGCATGGCCAAGGCCTTCGTCGAAGTCGCGGCCTCCAGTGAGGCCGGCGGGCTCAGTCATCCGGAATGGCTGGGTCTTCTGCTCGATCGCGAGGCCTCCCTGCGCCAGGACAAGCGACTGGCCGCACGGCTTCGCGTCGCGAAATTGCGCCAACAGGCCTGCGTTGAAGACATCGATTATCGCAGCCCACGGGGCCTCGACCGCGCCATGATGCAAAAACTCGTCAATGGCGACTGGATCGACGCCCACGACAATTTGGCTCTGATCGGCCCCACCGGGGTCGGCAAAAGTTGGCTCGCCTCGGCGCTTGGCCACAAGGCTTGCCGGGATAATCGATCCGTCCTGTATCAGCGGGTCCCCCGGCTGTTCGAGGAACTCGCCCTGGCGCGCGGCGACGGTCGCCATGCGCGCTTGCTGCGCTCGCTCGGGCGCGTCGATCTCCTGGTGCTGGACGATTGGGGGCTTGAACCGCTCGACGCCGCGGCGCGCCATGACCTTCTGGAAATCCTCGAAGAGCGCTATGGCCGCAAATCCACCCTCGTCACTTCGCAGCTTCCCGTCGATCGCTGGCACGAAATCATCGGCGACCCGACCTACGCCGACGCCATCCTTGATCGTCTGGTCCACAACGCCCACCGCATCGAACTGACCGGAGAAAGCATGCGGCGCGCTCGCGCCAGGAGCACGATCACCTCTTGACCAGGCGCCGTCTCAGGCGCCAAGAAATTGTCAGCCAGCAAGCCCCACGACCCGGGCGCCATCATCCCGTTACGGGGGGCGGCATCATCCAGGAATCGATGGGCGCCATTATCTCGTAATTGCCGGGCGCCTTCGTCGGAATCGACACACGAATGGAGCCCAACGGCTCCGAAGGCCGCTTCCCCGGGAAGAGGTATGGAGAGTCGTCGCGCCGTTGGATGTCCCGCACCACGCGCAAAGCAGCTTCGGAGAGGTAGACGGTCTTCGCGCCCGTCTTGCTGTCGGGGAGCAGCAGAAAGCGACGTTCGAAGTCGACATCGGACCAGCGCAGGTTCAAAACCTCGCCAAGCCGACACCCGGTCAAGAGCAGCAACTCGATGGCGGCGATCGCACGAAGATTTTCAGAACGCGGCCCAATCTTTTGTTGACCGCCGCGCTTGCGCTTTTCCGGCGCCTTTGCACTCGGATTGACGACGAGTTGCCCGTTTTTTGCGGCGTTCAAGGCGATTCCCAAACGCGTCGAGCTCCTCCACGGATAAGTATCGTTCGACCTTGTGCTCGGCGAAGCGCTTCGCGCCTCGGCAGGGATTGGAGCCGGCCGGGCGGAATTTCCAGTCCTCGGCCAGTTGGAACATTTTGGAAAGCAGCGCATGCACGCGGTTGGCGACGATTTCGCCGCCCCGAACAATGCGCCGCCCCTGCATTTTCGTCTTTTCATCTTTGGCCGTCTTGCCCGCCGCGATGTCGCGCATCACGCGGGCGATGTCCTGGCGTTCGACCTCGGACGCCTTCAAAGTTCCAATCAGCGGAATGATATGATTTTGAAGATTGCGCCGGTCCTGGGCGAACGCCGAGGGTTTTTTGTATGGGCGCGCATATTCCTCGAGATAACGCGCGCCGAGATCGGCGATGGTCGGGATGGATCGCTCGTGGGATCGCGCCAAGGCGGGGTTTTCTCCCGTGGCGATCAAGCCGCGCAAGCGTCGCGCTTCGTTCCGCGCCTGTTCGGCGGTGAATTCAATGCCGTGTCGACCGATCGTGACGCGATGAATTCGGCCGCCTCGGCTATATTGCAGGAGGTAGATGCGGGCGCCCTTCGGGGTCACCTTGCAGCCAAATCCCGGAATCTCCGCGTCCCAGAGGAACGCGTCGCGTAGCGAAGGCTCAATCGCTTCGACCGTCCGCTTGGTGAGTTTGTCGCGCATGGCCTCGCTCCATTCGGCTGGAAGGGCGTCACCCGGATCGCATAAAATTAGCGCCGGTGCGCCTTTCTAGCAATGCGCTAGCAATGGCTCAGCAATGGCAAGGCAGCAAAGTCGGGGATATCGGGGCGTAGAAACGGCTAGAGCTGAGTGCGCAGGCGGCGCTTACAACCACTTGATTTATCGTGGTTTATCGTATGATTTCGTGGGGAAGGGATGGTGCCCAGGGGCGGAATTGAACCACCGACACTGCGATTTTCAGTCGCATGCTCTACCAACTGAGCTACCTGGGCGATTTTTTGCCGCAACGACCGGGGCCGTCGCAGTGGTCGCCTTATAGAAAGCGTGAAGCGGCTTGTCCAGCCCCGAAAAGGCGGCTTGGCGAAGATCGTCGGATGAGGTCCGCGAGGCTGGGCGCCACACTTCCAAAGGGCGTTTCCAAGGGGCGTTTGGATCGCGCTTTCCAAGGCCGACTCAGGGCCGCGAACGGCCAACCTTGGGTCTGCTGCGCGCAATGCGACGATGTTTGACATAAACCCTTGTCGGGTCTCTTTCCGGGTGCGTATGGTGGCTTCTTGAAAGCGCCAAGGCGCGGGAGGAATTGTGCCGTCGATCGAGGCAACGAGGAGTCAGAGTTCCGTAGGGCAGGCGGCGCATCCACGCGGCTTTCCCCCGGAGGGCGGCCCGCGCTTCGCGCGGCGGTCGGCGATCTATGCCGCGCTCGACCTTGGCACCAATAATTGCCGCCTCCTGGTCGCGCGGCCGGTTCGCGACGACCAACGCGGCTCCGGCGAGAATTTTCGAATCGTCGACGCCTTTTCGAGAATCGTGCGCCTTGGCGAAGGCTTGAGCCAGACGGGCCGGCTTTCCGAGCCGGCGATCCAGCGCACGATCGACGCCTTGCTGGTTTGCCGCGAGAAAATGGACCTGCGCGGGGTGACGCGTGCGCGCCTGATTGCGACGGAGGCCTGCCGCGCGGCGGAGAACGGGGCCGAATTCATCGAGCGGGTGCGCGAGCGCACGGGGCTGGAGCTTGAAATCATCAGCCGCGAGACCGAGGCCAAGCTTGCAGCGGCGGGTTGCGCCTCGCTGGCGGATTCCAGCGCAAAAAGCGTGGTCCTGTTCGATATTGGCGGCGGCTCGTCGGAAATCGTCTGGCTCGCGTCGGGCCATGGCGTGCCGGGCGCGGAGCGCGTCCGTCATTGGACTTCGCTCCAGCTCGGCGTCGTGACGCTCGCCGAACGATTCGGCGGCGCCGAGGTGTCCTTTGCGCAGTTTTCGGCGATGACCGATCTCGTCGAGGCGGAGTTGCAGCAGTTTCTCGCACGCGCGTCGAACGAGGAAAGGTGCCAGAGATTCCATCTGCTCGGCACTTCGGGCACGGTGACGACGCTGGCGGGGATCCATCTCAATCTGCCGCGTTACGATCGCCGCCGGGTTGACGGCCTGTGGATGTCGCGCGACGAAATCGACGCCGTGATGAAACGGCTTCGGAGCATGTCTTACGCCGAGCGAATCCAGAATTCCTGCATAGGGCCGGACCGGGCCGACCTCGTGCTCGCCGGCTGCGCCATCCTTGAGGGGATTCGGCGCTGTTTCCCGTCAGAACGGATTCGAATCGCCGACCGCGGCCTGCGCGAGGGCATGCTGCTCGAACTGATGGGCGCCGACCGCTCGGCCGAGTGACTCCTCGAGCCTGTTCATTCCGCGCATTTGCGGTTACGGGGTGACAGCGCGGGCAAGAGGGGCGGGGAATGGCGAAGACGACAAAGGGGCCCGGCGGATCGGGCGGCCGCGAATTGAAGACGCGGGTGAAAACCGCGCGCAAAAGGACGCTCTCTTCGACTCTCTGGCTTCAGCGGCAGTTGAACGATCCCTATGTCGCGCGCGCCAAGCGCGAGGGCTGGCGTTCGCGCGCCGCTTTCAAGCTGCTGGAGATCGATGAGAAACATCATCTGCTGCAACCGGGGCAGAGAATCATCGATCTTGGCGCCGCGCCCGGCGGCTGGTCGCAGGCGGCGGCGAAAAAGGTCAAGTCGGCGCACGGGAACGGCAAGGTCGTCGGCATCGACCTGCTCGACATCGAACCGATCGCGGGCGTTGATTTCGCAGTGCAGGATTTTCTGGCCCCCGAGGCGCCGGAACGGCTGAAAGCGATGCTGGGCGGCGAAGCCGATGGGGTGATTTCGGACATGGCCGCCAACACCACGGGCCACAAGGCGACCGACCATTTGCGCATTGTTGATCTGGCGGAGCTGGCGGCCGAATTCGCCGGCGAAGTGTTGAAGCCGGGCGGATTCTTCCTGTGCAAATTGTTTCAGGGCGGCGAGACGGGCAAACTGGTGGCGCAGCTGAAGCGCGATTACGCGCTCGTCCGCCATATCAAGCCGAGCGCGAGCCGCGCCGGTTCGGCGGAACTTTACGTGCTTGCGATGGGTTTCCGCGCTTCAGCGCCGGCGCAAAAAGAAAGGCCCGGTCCTTAAGACCGGGCCCGATCGGGAAAATTCCCTGATCCTTTTGGATCTCAGTACTTGGCGACGACCGGCGCCGGCGAGCTGAACAGGTAAGCCAGGCCGATGCGGACGCTGTTGACCGAGTTCTGGATGCGGAACGGCGTGAAGGCGGGGCTCACGAACATGTTGTTGTTGCCGAAATCGTAGTAGCGATATTCGACGCGGCCGACCCAGTTCGGGGTGAAGGCGTATTCGACGCCGCCGCCGACGTCAAAGCCGGAGGCCGTGGTGCTCTGCGAGAGATAGACGGGGAAGGTCGCGTCGGTGAGCGAGGCGGTGGCGCCGCCCCAGGCCGCGCCGCCGATGGCGTAGAACAGGGCGCGGTCATAGGCGATGCCGACACGGCCGTTGATCGACGCCAGCCAGTTCATGGCCGACTTCTGGTTCATCACGTCGCCCGCGAGAATCGGACCGAAACTGACCGGCGCGAAATAGGTGCGGTTCTGGTTGTTCGAGGTGCCCTGAAAGTCGCCTTCGAGGCCGACGACGAAGCTCTGGTTGATCTGGTAGTTATAGCCGACGTAGCCGCCGCCCATGACGCCAGAGGTGTTCATCGAGTTCGAGGTCCAACCGTTGGCCACATTAGCCAGGCTGCTCGAGGCGAACGCGCCGCCGATGTCGGCGCCGACGTAGAAGCCGGTCCAGGAGAAAGCCGGGGTCGGAGCGATATAAACCGGGGCTTCCTTGCGCGAGGGCAGGTCAGCCGCGAAAGCCGATCCGGCGAGAGCCGCAAAAGCGACCGTGGAAAGCAGAAGAGCGCGCATTTGATTTTCCTTCATATGGACAAATAGCCAAACGCCAATGATGAACATTGATCAAAATTTAGCCCCCGTCGCACGATGAGTCCAGAACGGAGAGGCATATCGGAGCAGATTGCTGACCGGTGTTGCAAAAATGCCTCGAATTTGGGCATCGCGGCCGTAAAGCCTGTTATGTTTCAAATCCTTGCGGCATTACGCCTCGCCGCAAAAGAAAGGCCCGGTCCTTAGACCGGGCCCGATCGGGAAAATTCCCTGATCCTTTTGGATCTCAGTACTTGGCGACGACCGGCGCCGGCGAGCTGAACAGGTAAGCCAGGCCGATGCGGACGCTGTTGACCGAGTTCTGGATGCGGAACGGCGTGAAGGCGGGGCTCACGAACATGTTGTTGTTGCCGAAATCGTAGTAGCGATATTCGACGCGGCCGACCCAGTTCGGGGTGAAGGCGTATTCGACGCCGCCGCCGACGTCAAAGCCGGAGGCCGTGGTGCTCTGCGAGAGATAGACGGGGAAGGTCGCGTCGGTGAGCGAGGCGGTGGCGCCGCCCCAGGCCGCGCCGCCGATGGCGTAGAACAGGGCGCGGTCATAGGCGATGCCGACACGGCCGTTGATCGACGCCAGCCAGTTCATGGCCGACTTCTGGTTCATCACGTCGCCCGCGAGAATCGGACCGAAACTGACCGGCGCGAAATAGGTGCGGTTCTGGTTGTTCGAGGTGCCCTGGAAGTCGCCTTCGAGGCCGACGACGAAGCTCTGGTTGATCTGGTAGTTATAGCCGACGTAGCCGCCGCCCATGACGCCAGAGGTGTTCATCGAGTTCGAGGTCCAACCGTTGGCCACATTAGCCAGGCTGCTCGAGGCGAACGCGCCGCCGATGTCGGCGCCGACGTAGAAGCCGGTCCAGGAGAACACCGGGGTCGGAGCGATATAAACCGGGGCTTCCTTGCGCGAGGGCAGGTCAGCCGCGAAAGCCGATCCGGCCAGAGCCGCAAAAGCGACCGTGGAGAGAAGAAGAGTGCGCATTGAATTTTCCTTCCTTGTTAAAGCCAGTAACGACCGCAAGCCGCTATCGTGCCGGGAACTTAATTCGGCCTATGGCTCAAAGCCAGCCGAAAAAGCCGCTGTCGGCTTGATTGTCGTGGCATGTTGCAAAAGTGCCTCACTCGGATAGCGTATTCGCCGGGGGTGGCGGAGACGCCGCCTAAGGACAATCGATGACAAAAATTTGATAAAGCATTAAGGACGGCAGTCCGCATGTAACATTTGCCATTTGTTAGCCATACCGAAAAAATAAATGGCTCCATTTCTTTCAATGCGGCGCACGCGGCGCGCGAGATTCGTTTGTGGCTGCAAAAAGGCGATCCCTCGGCAGCCAGTTCCTGCCGCCTTTTGCGAAATTTACCTTTCGGGAGCGTAAGCGCGGCCGCTGCGGCCGGGGCGGAGATATGAAACAATCTTCGATCGCGGGACGCGAATTGCTGATTGTGGAAAATTTTCGCGAAATTCGTGGCGTCAAAATGGCCCGTTTCTTGCTTCAGTACGATTCCTGACGGCCGGCGCGCCGGCGAGCGCGGCGCCCGCATCGTGAGGCAGGCGAAAGAAAATCAGCGCTGAGGCGGCGGAAATCGCGGCGACGACGAAAAAGGCCGGCGGGAAGTCGTGATAGTCGATCGCGCCGCCCGGCGACAAACGGCGCGTCGCCTCGACGACAGCGGCGGCGACGGCGACGCCGCAGGACAGGGCCAGTTGCTGGGCGACCGACGACAGGCTCGTGGCGCTGCTCATGCGCTCCTGCGCGACATCAGCGTAAGCCAGCGCGTTCAAGGCGGTGAACTGGAGGGAGCGGAAGAACCCGCCGACGAAAAGCCCGATCAGCAAAATCGACTGGGGCGTTCCGGGGTGGAAAAAGCCATAGAGGGCGAGAAAGGCCGAACTGATCAGGGCGTTGAACAAGAGCGTGGCGCGAAAGCCGAATCAATTCAGGGTGATCTGAGCCGTCGCTTTCATCACCAGAGCGCCGGCGGTGGCGACGAATGTGGTCAGCCCGGACTGGAAGGGCGTCATGCCGAATCCGAGCTGGAGCAGCAAAGGCAAGAGGAAAGGCGTGGCGCCGACGCCGATTCGGAACAGGAAACCGCCCACGACGCTGGCCCAATAGGTTTGTATGCGCAGCAGGCGCAAATCGAGAATCGGTTTGGAGAAGCTCACGGCGTGCCGGATGTAGAAGGCCACGAGAATCGCGCCGGCGCCGATCAGGGCCAGATTGACGCCGGGCGCGATGAAATCGCGCCCCAGGACCGTCAGGCCGAAAATCAGGCTCGAAAGGCCAAATCCCGACAGGACAAAGCCCTTGCGGTCGAAGGGCGTGACGTTCTCGTCGCGGATGTCGGGGATATAGAGGCTCGCGAGGACCACGCCCGCCACGCCGACCGGCACATTGATCCAGAAATTCCAGCGCCAGTGGAAATAGGTCGAGATGAAGCCGCCGAGCGGGGGCCCCAGAATCGGGCCGATGAGGGCCGGCATGGTGAGAAAGGCCATGGCGCGCACGATCTCGCTGCGATCGACCGAGCGGAGCAAGGTCAGGCGCCCGACCGGGGTCATCATCGCCGCGCCGCAGCCCTGGAAAATCCGGGCGGCGACGAATTGGGGCAGGGTGCTGGACAGGCCGCAGAAGATCGAGCCGAGGGTGAAAACGGCGATCGCCGAGCGGAAGACCCGCCTTGTTCCAAATCGGTCCGCCGCCCAGCCCGAGGCCGGGATGAAGACCGCCTGGGCCAGAAGATAGGAGGTCATCGCCAGTTTCAGCGCGATCGGGTCCTGTTTCAGATCGCGCGCGATGGCCGGAAGCGACGTCGCGATGATCGTGGAGTCGAGATTCTCCATGAAAAGCGCGACGGCGACGATCAGCGGCGTGAGAATGAAAGGGCGCAAGGCGGCAACCGGCGACGGGAACGCTTGTTTCTAGATAGCCGTCGGCGTGGGGCAGGGAAACTTCTTTTCCGTCGGGTCAGGCAAATCGCCGCCAGGCGGGCAGGGCGCCGCCTTGGCGCGGGCGAGACGGCGCAGGAGCGAATCGACGGGAAGGCCACAATCGGCCAGCGCGTGGACTGCGTGTTTCGCCAGCGGGCGCAGGCGGGAAAAGGCGAAGGCCGCCACGGCGCCACGTGCGTTGAACGGGCGATAAAGCGCGCCCATCGCCGTCGCGCCGGTGGCGAAGGCCAATTTATAGGGATCGGCCGGCGGCAGGAAATCGAAACGCCTGATTCCCTCGGCGGCGAGCGCGGGCAGGAGCATCACGGTCAAAACGTGGCCGGGCGCGCCCTCGGCCAGATCGGCGTCATAGGCGCCGATCAGCGAGCAATAGGCGCCTTCGCGGCGCAGGCCGATCTCGACCGCACAGAGACGCGCGCCGGCCCACAGCCGGTGCGCGCGCAGAACTCCTTTTCCGGCGAGCGCGAGCACGCAGGCGACGACATCGGCGTCGGACAGCGAGGCGCTATGGCGCCGGCGCCGGCGCAGCCACTCGCTCTTGAAGGCCAGCGCCTGTTCGGCCGCCTCGCGGCGCGCGGACGCGCCGGCGACCGCCTCGAGGCGCAGGTCGCCATGCGCCGCGAGCCTTTTCATGCGCCGCTCGATGCTGCGATGGCGCCGGAGTCCGAGGCCGAGATCGACATAAGGCGCGGCGAGTCTCGAGGGGTCGGCGGCGACGATCTGGGCGCCACAGGCGGCGAGAACGCCATCGGCGCGCAGGCCGGAAAGGGCCAGCAGGTCGATGTCGCTCCAGCCGGCGATCTCCGCTTCGGCGGCGGCGAACCAGGCCGGGCGGCGCGGGTCGGGGAGAGCAAGCGCGTCGCCATATTGGGCGAGCGGCTCGCCCAGCCAGCGGGCGACGGTCGCGCCGCACAACCGCTGGATTTGCAGGGGCAGCAGCATGACCAGCCGGCCATTTTCGCGCACGGCGACAAGCCTTGCGGTCGATGCGGCGGATTCGCAGCTGAGCCGCCAGGCCGGCGTCTGGAAGCCGGTCGCCTCCGGCGTTGCCTGTTCCAGCGCCCGCCATTCGGCGGCGACGCCTTCGATCGCGGCCCAACTCGCCAGCGTGCGCGCCGTGATCGAAGAACCGCTCATCGCGTCACCCGGTAGGGCGCAATGTCGACGAAGCCGCCGGGGGCGACGGGATCGACGCGGAAATCGACGTTCAGATCGAGCCGCGCCGGCCGGCGGCGCCTGAGTTGCCCGGTCAGCGCCTTATGCGCTCCGGCGACGCCGAACTTGACCAGCGCGGCAGGGCCGCGGGCTTTTCGCGACAGGTCGCGGTCGCCGAACCAGGGCCGCAACAGGCCATTGGCGTAATCCACCGCATAGCCGGCGCGCAACTCGTCGGTCCAATGTTCGGTGGTGAAGGATATGTTGACGCAATCCTCGTTGACGATCCGGTGCGGGCAGGCGCGCGGCCATGTCGCCCAGTCGCCGGCATCGAGGTCCACAACCATGGCCTGGGCGTCGAAGGAGGCGTTGTAGGGCAGGTCGGTGTCGCGGTCGCGCTTGAGGACGATTTTTTCCAGCGCCCGTTGCGGCAGGAAAGGCGCGGCGGCGGGATAGATAAAGGCGCGCTTGCGCCCGCGCACCTGCCACAGGCTTTGGCCGGGCACGTCGCTGTGATAGGCGACCGACATTTTCGGCGAGGAAATGAGCACGCTCATCGAGCGGCGATAGGAGCGGAAGCCCGGAACGTGATCGGCGATTTCGCCGAAAAGGGCGTCGAGAAGCGCGCCATAGGCCGGATCGGTCTCCTGAACGCGGCGCAGATGAAGCCAGAGATTGCCCGTGGCGACCGCCTTGACGACCTCTGCGCCGGAAAGGCCGCCAAGATCGCCTTCGCGCCACTGGCGCGGGTTGCGGACGTCGCGCGGCATGGTGTTGACATGGATTTTTTCGCGCGGCGTCGCGTCGATCAACCGGGTCAGGGCGGCGTCGGAAAAGAGCGAGCTCAAATGCGCCCGGTGACGCATGGCCAATGGGCGGCGGCCGAAATGCGCGGAATCCTCCGCGCGCCAATCGAGCAAATGGTCGGACATGAGCGTAATCCAACTGGCTTCTCGACTTTCCGGAAACGGAAAGGTCATGGCCATGATCATGCCTCAAATCGACATCGAATTCGGCGGAAGCCTTAAAAACTGGTTAGCTTTAATCGTAAACAGTCCGATCCCGCCCGCGTGGGGCCGGAGCGATCAGCGGAGAAAGTCATGACGAACATGACGGCGAACCCCAAGGTCGACGCCTTTTTGCAGCACGCCAAAAAGTGGCGAGAAGAGTTTGAAAAGCTGCGAATAATCGCGCTTGACTGCGGATTGGCCGAAGAGCTGAAATGGGGCCAGCCCTGTTACACGTTTCAGGACCGGAACATCGTCCTGATTCATGGGTTCAAGGACTATTGCGCGCTGCTGTTCTTCAAGGGCGCTTTGATGAAGGACGCGAACAGCCTTCTCACCCGGCAAACCGAGAACGTTCAAGCCGGGCGGCAGGTCCGGTTCGCCAATGTCCAGCAGATCGTCGAGCGGGAGGCGATCCTGAAATCCTATATTCTCGAAGCGGTTGAAGTGGAAAAATCCGGAGTCCGGGTCAGCGTCAGGCAGACCGCCGATTTCGCGGTTTGCGAAGAATTCAGGCGCAAATTGGAAGAGACTCCCGCTTTGAAGGCCGCCTTCGACGTTTTGACGCCGGGAAGGCAACGCGCCTATCTGCTGCATTTTTCCGCGCCCAAACAGGCGAAGACTCGCGAAGTCGCGGATCGAAAAGAATATTGCGAAAATTCTCGACGGCCTTGGATTGAACGATTAGAGCCTTTTCCGCGGGGGCGCCCGGCGTCGCCAGCCATTCGGGCGGTTGAAGGGCAATGCTTCGAACGGCGGAAAAAGTGTCGACTCTGCCGACCTTCGTCAGATGTTGAACGCCAAGCCCGATAATATTTTATTATCGCACTGCCGCGGTTTGAAACCTGCGCGAGAAATGCTATGAGCACGCGCCAACTCGTGGCCGCCGCCCCAAAGCAATTTGTCCGGCGCCTTTTCCGCCGATGGAGCTGGCAATGAACGTTTTTCCCCAATTGACCGAAGCCTTGACCTTTGACGACGTGCTGCTGCGCCCCGGTCATTCCGAGGTCATGCCGTCCGAGGTCGCGATCAAGACCCGTCTGGCGCGCGACATCGAGCTGAACCTGCCGATCCTGTCCTCGGCGATGGACACGGTGACCGAGGCGCGGCTCGCCATCGCCATGGCCCAGGCCGGCGGCATCGGGGTCATCCACCGCAATTTCGATCCAGCCGACCAGGCCGAGGAGGTCCGCCGCGTCAAACGTTACGAAAGCGGCATGGTCGTCAATCCGATCACCATTTTCCCCGACGAGACGCTGGCCGACGCCCTCGCCTTGATGAGCCGCCATTCGATTTCCGGCATTCCGGTGGTCGCGCGCGGGGCAGATGGCAAGCCGGGCAAGCTGGTCGGCATCCTCACCAATCGCGACGTGCGTTTCGCCGACAATCCGGCCCAGCCGGTCTCGGAACTGATGACGAAGAACCTCGTCACCGTGCGCGAAGGCGTGACCAAGGACGAGGCCCGCCGCCTCCTGCACCAGCACCGCATCGAAAAGCTGCTGGTGGTGGACGCCGATTACCGCTGCGTCGGGCTGGTGACGGTCAAGGACATTGAAAAGGCCACCCTTCACCCCTCGGCCTGCAAGGATTCTGCTGGCCGCCTGCGGGTCGCCGCCGCCTCGACCGTCGGCGACAAGGGTTTCGAGCGCGCGGAAATCCTGATCGACGCCGGTGTGGACTGCATCGTGCTGGACACGGCCCATGGCCACTCGCAATCCGTTCTCGACCAGGTCGCGCGCATAAAGCGGCTGTCCAACGCAGTCGCGGTGATCGCCGGCAATATCGCCACCGCCGACGGCGCCAAGGCCTTGATCGACGCCGGCGCCGATGCGGTCAAGGTCGGCATCGGCCCGGGTTCGATCTGCACCACCCGCATCGTGGCGGGCGTCGGCGTCCCGCAACTCACCGCGGTGCTCGAAGCGGCGTCGGAGGCGAAGAAGGCCAATATTCCGGTGATCGCCGATGGCGGGATCAAATTTTCCGGCGATCTCGCCAAGGCGATCGCGGCCGGCGCCGATTCGGTGATGATCGGCTCGCTGCTCGCCGGAACCGAAGAAGCGCCTGGCGAAATGTTTCTCTATCAGGGCCGCTCCTTCAAGGCCTATCGCGGCATGGGTTCGGTCGGCGCCATGGCGCGCGGCTCGGCGGACCGTTATTTCCAGCAGGACACCAAGGATCAGATGAAACTGGTGCCGGAAGGCATTGAAGGACAAGTGCCTTATCGCGGCCCGGTCGGGCCGATCCTGCACCAGCTCGCGGGCGGCCTGCGCGCCGCCATGGGCTATGTCGGCGCCGCCACCATTCCTCAGTTCCAGCAGCGCGCGCGCTTCGTCCGCATCACCAACGCGGGCCTGCGCGAAAGCCACGTCCACGACGTGACGATCACGCGGGAAAGCCCGAATTACCCGACGGGCCATTGACCGTTCGGCCGGCGCTCGCGCCAACTTGGCCCGCCGGGCGGCGGCTGGTAAAAACCTTCATGCGCGCGATTCCAGCCAATGACCTGTCGCCTTTCGGGCAATACCGGCCCCGCGGCGCTCTGCGTTCGCTGCTGCATATCACCCGGAACGCCGGCGGCCACTGGCTTGGCCGGCGCATGGCGCTGCTGGTGCGGCGGATCGGGCTGCGCCGCCTGCGCGCCCGTCCGGTCGATGTGACGGTGGACACGCTCAAGGCGCGCATGCGGCTCTATCCCTTCAACAACGCCTGCGAAAAGCGCCTGTTGTTCACGCCGCAGTTCTCCGACCGCGAGGAGCGCCACTTTCTTGCCGAGCGAATCGCGCCGGGCATGATTTTTTTCGACATCGGCGCGGGATGCGGCGCCGGCAGCCTGTTCGTCGCCTTGCGCGCCGGCCCGCGCGCCAGGATTCTCGCAATCGAACCGCAGCCGATACTGTTCGAGCGGCTGGTCTACAATCTCGGCCAGAATCCGGCGGCGACCGTCAAGGCGCTGGCCTGCGCCGTGGCCGATGTCGACGGCCGCGCGACGCTGTTCGACAATCCGCGCGACCTGGCCCAGACCTCGATGCGAATCGTCGACGCCGAGACGGGCGGATCCTGCTTCAGTGTGGAGGCCAAATCTCTGGCGACGCTCGTCCACGACGAAGGTCTGCGCCGGATTGACCTGATGAAGCTCGATGTCGAGGGCGCCGAGGATCTGGTTCTGGAGCCTTTTCTGACCGGCGAGCCGGACTTCTTGTGGCCGCGCGCGCTGGTGCTGGCCTATTCGCCGGCGAAATGGGAGGTCGACCTGCTCGGCCTGCTGGAAAGCCGGGGCTATGTCCCCGTCGCGCGAACCAGGGTCTATGTCATGTATGAGCGCAGGGGCTCCAGACGGGAGGCCGCCACCGATGACTGACCGCCGCGTCACTGCCGCCGTCCTGGTGATCGGCGATGAAATCCTTTCGGGGCGCACGCGCGACACCAACAGCCAGTATATTGTCCATTACCTGCTCCAGATCGGCGTCGAGGCGCGCGAAATAAGGGTCGTGCCGGATGTCGAGGAGGAAATCGTCGCCGCGCTGAACGCCTTGCGCGCGCGCTACGATTATGTATTCACCACCGGCGGCATCGGCCCGACCCATGACGACATCACCGCCGACGCGGTCGCCAGGGCCTTTGGGGTCGGACTTTCCGAGGACCCGCGCGCGATCGCGCTGCTGCTGCAGCGGATTCGTCCGGAAGACCTCAACGCGGCGCGCCGGCGCATGGCGCGAATCCCGCACGGCGCCGAACTGGTGGCCAATCCGCTCTCGATGGCGCCCGGATTCTGGATCGGCAATGTGATCGTCATGGCCGGCGTGCCGGCGGTGATGCAGGCCATGCTCGACGACGTGGCGCCGAAACTCGTCCGCGGCGCAACCATCCTGTCGGAAACCATCGACGTCCGCGGCCTGCCGGAAGGCGCTTACGCCGCGGGTCTTGCCGAAATCGCCAAGGCGTTTCCGCAAGTGTCGATCGGCTCCTATCCGTCTCTGCGGGACGGAAGATTCTACAACCAGATCATTTTGCGCGGCCGCGACGCGGGCGTTCTGGCGGCGGCCGCGGAACAGACTCGCGCCATGCTCCAGCAGCTGGGGTGAAGCCGGTCTTGGAAAAGTCCGGGGCCGGCGGCGGCGCTTTGACCACCGGACTTTTCCAAGACCGGCAACGCGCTTGCCGAATTAGGTTCGCGGCTGAGGCGCTCGGGGGGGCTCTGTCGCGGGGCTGCGGTGGGGCTGCGGGGAGCGGGAGGGGGCGGAGCGGGGCGGGGGGCGGAGCGGGAGGGGGCGGGGAGGGAGGCTACGACGACGCTACGCGCACGTGCGGGGCCGCGGCGGCGCGCGCCATACGACGGGCGGGGCGGAGGAGATGGCGCGGCGCGCGCACCGGGCGCGCGGCAGGGGAGACGGCGCGCGCCGACGGCGCCGCGAGGCCGAGGCGGGGCGAGAGGCGACACGTCCGGCCCGCCCGCACGCCCGGCGAGCGCGCGTGGCGGACGCCCTCGCCGAGCCCCGCCTGTCGGAGGCCAGCCGGCCCCGGCGCGGGCCGCGACTTCCTATGGACGACGAGGATAGCTGGTCGCGCCGGCGCCGGGTGATCGGCAAGGCGGAATGGACGCGCGGCGAAGCCAATCCGCGCTCATCGTCACCTCGTGAACCGGACGCCTGGCGCGCCCGCGCGCTCTATGAAGACCTCTATGGCGCGCGCGGCGAGATGGAGAACCGCAAGGACGCGCAAGGCGACCTCGCCGACCGCACTCGACGGCGACGATGCGGCGAACCAGTTGCGCCTGTGCGCGTCGATGGCCTATGTGCGCTTGCGCTTGCGCCGCATCGGCCTCGCCCACACCCAATCGCCACCGCGACCTGCGCACGATCCGCCTGAAGCCAACGGCGCGCGGTGAAGGTGAGCGCGCGCCGCGTGAAGATCGCCCGCCTCGGCCTGTCCATCGGCACGACTGGCGGCCGCGGGACGTGCTACGGCGCAGACGAACGGCGCGTGGCTGAACTGCGGCATCGCCTGAAACCACCGGAGAACCACGAAACCAACCAAATCGACAAGCTGCGCGTTCTGCGCCACAGACTGTGTCGCGGATGCAACGGCAAAGGTGAAAAAAGGAGAGTGGGAGAAATGTAGACCATCGGCCCTTAGGCCCGATGGTCTCACTTGCGTTTGAGCCCGTCGTAAACGACGAGCATCGGTTTTCCGCCTTGCAGCGAGGTTTTCGTTCCGAAGCGACGTTTCGGCAATTCGAGTTCCGTGTGCAGGATGCGCGTGGACGTCACCTGCAATGGGCCGAGCGGCGCCTTGATCCAGCGCGCTTCGTCGATCTGAACGATAGATCCGAGAATATTGACGTTCCTGCGGAACGGCAGCAGCAAGACCTCGAAATGGATCGCCCTTTCATTGTCTGAAATGGCGGCGGCGCCGATCAGCATCGGAAGCTTGAGCGCTGAAACGGTCTGGATCGTATTCCGGACGTCGTCACGGTCCCACTCATTCCAGAGGTCGAAAAAACTCGTTCCGAACCGGTCGAACGAACAGATGCGGTTCATCATCGCGCCGGAAAAATCGATGGTGAGCGTTTCCAGCGTCACGCCCTCGAGAATGAAGACATTCGGCAATATGTCGCCCATGCCCGCGTATTCCATGTTCCTGACGCTGGGAATCGTCAGTGATGAACGCACGCCCAGCCAATATTGGTAGAGCGCCATCGTAAGACGATGTTTCATTGTCGTCCCCTTTTGACCAAATCCGCCCCCCAGATGCACGGTTTTGGGCGTCCCCGAATGCTTTCCGGGGCGCGGAGCTGAATGGTGCGCCTGATGTGAAAATGTTAACTTCCGCAATGTCAGTGCGTTAAGAATGCGGATAGATAGGTAAATAAAATATTAAAAATATGTATAAAATCGTAATTCACTCAATATTGAGGCGATTGGATACAGTTAAACTGTGTCACGAAAGGCTTTTTATTACAGCTGTGTAAATCCAGGCGAGTTGCGAGATTTTGTTAATAAAATTTTGGAATCAAAATTTCGTGCGCGACAGGCGGTTGGGGCGTAGGGGTTGTCCCATGGCGACGGATCGGGGCCGGTCGGCAATGCCGTCGAGGTGCCATGACGCGAGGGCCATGATGCGAGGGCCATGATGCGAGGGCTTGGGCTCTCCGCGCGCGTCACATTTTCAGCGGGCCCAAGAGGCGATTGCGGTTCGGTCGAATGGCGATCGAGGCCTGTCGCTTGCTTTCGGCGCGTTTTGCCGAAAAGCCGGCGTCCGCTTTTTCGCAGGCCGCCTGGTCGTCAAAATCGAACACTCGGCGCTCTCGCGAGATGGAAGCGTTCAGTTCGAAGCGGAGCTTTACGCCCGTCTTTGGCTGTCCCAAGTCGATACACAACTGTCAGTGCGAATCGCCGCGCAAACAGCCGCAATATCTTGTCGAGCCTGCCGTTGCGGCGACGAGCCAACCCGCTCATTCGCGATCACCCTGTTCGCCTTTCCTTGGCGAACCGCCTCGAGAACAGGGGCTTCCCTTGGGATCAGTCCAAGCGAAGGCGCGCGTTCCAATTTTGCGTTCTTATCGTCAACCCTGACGATCGCAGGAAGGGCAGTAAACGCCCCCGCGCAAGACGAAGCTGATCACCTCGATCATAAGGTCGGGCGAAAAACTTGTCGGAATATAGCCCCGCGCGCCGCATTCGATTGACTGTACGATGTCGGCGGGCTGTTCAGAATCAGCCAGCACCACGAAATGCGGGCGCCCGGCCAAGGACTCCCGAAGATGACCCAGACGCGCAATTTTGTCGCCGACGTGGTCGCCGTGAGCATCGAAAACGATCAGGGAGCAGGTTGCGGCGTCATCTTGCCGCATCCAGTCCTCCACAGACCGAAAGCAGGCAATGTCGGCGTCCACACCTTCACCAAAATCCGCAAGCAGGCTATCGCGCATGAGATCGCTGGCGCTGATCAACGCCATCTTCCGCCGCTCAGGTTTTTCCCCCTTGGAATGATCAGGCATGACGCTACCAACCAATCTTATCGTGGCGTCAGCCGGCCAAGTTTTGGTTCATCAGGCCGGTCGGCGCGGAGACCATCGGTCCTTTTCGAGGGCCGATGGTATTACGACTGCGTCCCGTTCAGACGGTCCCGAAACTCTGACGATCGATTTCAACCAGGCGCGCTTTTCCGAGCCCCGCCATGCCCTTATCCCTCTTTGATACAGGCAAATGCGGACGCCGAGACCAACTCAAGAACGGCGCCAATCATTTCACCGGACATTGGCGCTTCGCTCAAGCTTCGCGGCGCTTAGAGTCCGGCGCGAGCGACCGGTCGACGGTTGAGTCGCTCATGAAGCTACGGCCGTCAGGATCCAGCTAGACAGGTGGCGAAAGAAGCTGGCCATTGGTCACCGCGGGTCGAAATTCAGCGCTGTCGCTGACGAACCCCCTCCGACTTTCCGCCGGGTTGGTCATTTTGACAGCGGGCAAAAGCCCTTTTTCAGCGTCCTACTAGCGCAGGATCTGCCGCAGGAAATTCTGCGTCCGCTCGTGCCGGGGCGCGGTGAAGAAAGGCTCCGGCGGCGCGATTTCGACGATCTGGCCCTGATCCATGAAGATCACCCGGTCGGCGACCTGGCGGGCGAAGCCCATCTCATGGGTCACCACCATCATGGTCATGCCCTCGCCGGCCAGCGCCGTCATGGTTTCGAGCACTTCCTTGACCATTTCGGGGTCGAGCGACGAGGTCGGCTCGTCGAACAGCATGATCTTGGGCCTCATGCACAAAGCGCGGGCGATGGCCACGCGCTGCTGCTGGCCGCCCGACAGGGCGTCGGGATATTTTGAGGCCTGTTCCGCGATCCTGACTTTTTCGAGAAAATTCCGCGCCAGCGCCTCCGCCTCCTTCTGGGGGAGCTTGCGGACATGGACCGGCGCCAGCATGCAATTCTCCAGCACGGTCAGGTGCGGGAAGAGGTTGAAATGCTGAAACACCATGCCGACCTCGCGCCGAACCTTTTCGACGCCGCGCGGATCGTCGGTCAGTTCGAGTCCGTCCACGAAGATCTGGCCGCCCTGATGGGCTTCCAGCCGGTTGAGGCAGCGAAGAAGGGTCGATTTGCCGGAGCCCGAGGGGCCGCACAGCACGACCTTTTCGCCCTGCGCGACCTCAAGATCGACATCGCGCAGCACATGGAATTCGCCGTACCATTTGTTGACGCCGATCATGCGAATCGCGGCTTCGGTCATGCGGGGGTCCGGTCGGAGAAGAAATTCGGCAGGCGAAATGATTAGACAATGAGCGCGCATTTGGAAATCTCGTCCGGCCCGTGTTCCGCCCGCATCGCCCGGCGCGGCGCCGAACTGAAGAGCTGGCGGGTCGGCGGGAACGAGTTGATCTGGCCCGGCGACGAGAATTTTTGGGCGGAATCGGCCCCGATCCTGTTTCCCGTCGTCGGCTGGACGCGCAACGGCGTTTTGGCGGGCGGCAAGCGTTACCCGCTCGGCCTGCACGGCTTTGCGCGCGGCGAAGAATTTTCGTTGGTCTCACAGACGGAAAACCGCGTCCTCTTGCGGCTGCGCGCCAATGAGCGGACGCAGTCGCTCTATCCCTTCGATTTCCGCCTTGATGTAGAATATGTAATTAATAACAATGAATTGTCGTTACTTGTTTATGTCATGAATGAAGGCGATGGGGCGATGCCCTTCGCCTGCGGCTTTCATCCCGGCTTCAACTGGCCGCTGCCGGGGGCGAGCGGCGGCCATGTCGTGCGCTTCGACGCCGAGGAGCGCGCCGAGGTTCCGGTGATCGCGCCGGGCGGGCTGTTTTCGGCGCGGCGCCGGACCGTTCCGCTGCGCGGGCGGGAGCTGGTTCTGACGCCGGAACTGTTCGAGGAAGCGCTGTGTTTTCTCGACGCGCGAAGCGCGGGGGTGGAATTCGCGGCGCAAGGAGGCCCGAGCCTGCGCATGGAGCTGGACAATTTTCCCCATATCGCGCTGTGGTCCCGCCCCCACGCGCCCTTCCTCTGTCTGGAGGCCTGGACCGGCCACGGCGACCCGGAGGATTTCGACGGCGACATTTTCGCCAAGCCTTCGATGCGGGTTCTGGCGCCGGGCGAGGGGGCCCGCTCCGCCGCAAGATTTCTCTGGCGGCCGTAGACGGGCGCCACCGTGCGATCGACGGCAGTACTGCTTTTCTTTTGGCCAAGCGATTGGGTCGCCCGCGCCGGGGAAATGACTTCAGAACCGGGGCGGCGGCATGGCGGAGTTCATTGTCGGCGGCCCCGCCTCAGCTACACCACCGCCGGGGAGACGATCGGCGCCAGCCTTGGCAAATGCGAAGTCTATCCAGACATTGATCAGCCAATCGCGCCCCAGTTTTATTGCGAAGTGATGTTCAGTCGCATTGGCTGACGGATTGGGGCGCGCATTTGCGCCCGTCGGTCCAGATTGCGCCGCCGAGTCTCGCGCCGATGAACCATGTGTCAGAGCCAATTTGCGCGCCGCGAAAGTCGGCGCCGCTCAGATCCGCGCGAGTGAAATTGACGCCTTTGAGCTGAGCGCCGGAGAAATTCGCGCCTGCCGCCCTGACGGCATACAATGTCGCGTGGGCCAGATTTGCCTTGGAAAAATCAGCCCCCGCGATATTGGCGACGTGGAGGTTCAGCCGCTCTAGAGTTCGCGCCCCGCAGCATGGCGCCACGGAGATCTACGGATTCGTAATTGGAATCCGAGAGATCCTTGCCGTTCAAATTCCGGTTGCGAAGATCGCCCCATTGACACCAATCCGCCGGCGTCATTTCGCAGCGGGTCTTGAAATGGGCGGGTTCCTGGGCAAACGCAGGCGCGCTGGCGCAGATGGCGAGAACGCATGGAATCAAATGACGCAGCATCGTCTGCTTTGCTCCTCACTTTTGGGCGGCCGGATGCGCCGGTCCCGTCTTTGCGTCTATGCAATGATCGCCGGCCTAACCGGGCAAACAACGGCGTTTCCTCGACCACAGCGTCATCACGTTTCGGGCGCCGTGCAGCCGGACCTTCAGGGGGTCAAGCAGCGCCGCCGAGCGCTGCGCAATTCGGTTCCGGTTGGGTCGGCGCCGTCGAGAATGGAAAAGCTGGGTTCCGCGCGGGGCGGATCGCATTGCCAGAACTCGTCGATTGGACATGCTCCCCTTGTATATCCAACGGAACGATTGAGTTTGTCTTTGATATTTGTCAACCCGCGAGGGATTAGCTTCGATATTTGACGCAGGGGTTAAGCCTTCCAACCTCGCCTGACCAGTTACCGCGAGGTGTTCTGGTAAGGGGACGAACACCGAAGTCGAGCGGACAGTCGCATATGAATTGGCGCGATTGCTGACGCGTGTTGCAGAAAAACGCCATTTTGATATACATTCATATATTATGATTTAAGAATATCAAAAAAGACAAGAAGCCGGTCGGGGCGTTACTCGCGCTGCGTTGATCCTCCAAAGGAGGGTGCTTGATGCAGAGATGGCGATATTTCTGAGAAGCCTGGCGAAAAACGCCTCGCCCTTGGCGATTTTCTGGCCTGGGGCAGGTTTCTTGCTCGGCGGTCGCTCGCTGCGCGCCCGATGAGGCGCCGCGTGGCCGCGCCGCGCTGGTCAGCGTGAGCGCAAATCGTCGAGGCCGGCGCGGCCTGCTCGGCGTCCAACTCGTGATCGCCGACGCCCATGAAGGCGTCAAGGCCGCCGTCACTAAGCTGATGAACGCTGGCTGGCAGCGCTGCCGCGCTGGGCGCGCGCCGACTAAGACGGGTCGAATCCCGAATTCAATTCGCCATTCCCGTTCGATCGGGGGTTAACAAAAAGCCCGGGCTCTGCGACAAGCGGAGGACATTTATGGGGAAAGCACATGACCCAGACGATCGTGAAACCTTCCGCCAAAAAGGCGCTGCTGATCGACGGCAAGGCGGCCTCGGCGGCGGTGCTGGAGCGCGTGGCGCGCGAGGCGCAGGGATTGAAGGTCAAGCCGGGCCTTGCCGTCGTGCTGGTGGGCGAGGACGCGGCGAGCCAGGTCTATGTCAAATCCAAGGGCAAGGCGGCCCATTCCTGCGGCTTCCATTCGCTGCAGCACGACCTGCCGGCGACGACCTCCGAAGCCGAACTGATCCGTCTCGTTCAGACGCTCAACGCCGATCCGGCCATTCACGGCATTCTCGTGCAATTGCCGCTGCCGGCCGGGATCGATTCGACCAAAGTGCTGGAGACGATCGCGCCGGAAAAGGACGTGGACGGCTTTCATCCGGTCAATGTCGGCCTGCTGGCGACCGGGATGATCGCGCGGGCGCTGGTTCCCTGCACCCCGGCCGGGGCCATGCTGCTGATCGAGGAGGCGGCGAAGGCGCTTCAGCGCGACATTTCCGGCGCCGAGGCGGTGATCGTCGGGCGCTCCAACATCGTCGGCAAGCCGATGGCGCAATTGCTGCTGTCGAAGAACGCCACCGTCACCATCGCCCATTCGCGCACCCGCGACCTGCCCTCGGTCGCGCGGAGGGCCGACATTCTGGTCGCGGCGGTCGGACGGCCCGAAATGATCCGCGGCGACTGGATCAAGCCGGGGGCGATGGTGATCGATGTCGGCATCAATCGCGTGCCGGGCGCCGAGCCCGGCAAGACGCGGCTGGTCGGCGACGTGGCGCTCGACGAGGCGCTCGATGTCGCGGGCGCCGTCACCCCCGTTCCGGGCGGCGTCGGGCCGATGACCATCGCCATGCTGATGGCCAACACCCTTCGCGCGGCGAAACTGGCCGGGGCGTAAATTCTTTCCCCTTCGCCCCAGGCAGGATTTCCGAAAAGCAGCCGCCGGCTTTTCCGACAAAAATCCTGCTAAATCAAAAAACCCCAAGCAGCAATTCGTTGGCGCGCCGACGAATTGCTGCTTAGGGTTAAGGTGACCTTGGCGCGCGATGCGCTAAAATCGCGCCGACGAATTGCCTGTCCGTGGGAGGAAATGATGGGGAATGCTTATCTGGCCGGCCTCGACCGCAATCGCGCCAATTACGCGCCGCTGACCCCAATCGGCTTTCTCCTGCGCTCGGCCTATGTCTATCCGAACAAGCTCTCCATCGTTTACAACGATTTGCGCTACACCTGGGCGCAGACGGCCGAGCGCTGCCGTCGGCTGGCTTCCGCCCTAAAAAAGCGCGGCGTCGGCAAGAACGACACCGTGGCGGTCATGCTGCCGAATGTCCCGGCCATGTTCGATGTCCATTTCGGCGTCCCCATGGCCGACGCGGTGCTGAACACGCTCAACACCCGGCTCGACGCCGAGGCCATCGCCTTCATGCTCGATCACGCCGAGGCGAAAGTCCTGTTCATCGACCGCGAATATTCCAAGGTCATCGCCAAGGCGCTCGAATTGATGAAGGGCGCAAAGCCGCTGCTGATCGACGTGGACGACCCGAGCTACACAGGCGGGAGCTTTCTGGGCGAAATCGAATATGAGGCCTTTCTGGCCGAGGGCGATCCGGCTTTCGAGCCCGCGCCGCTCGAAGACGAATGGGACGCCATTTCGCTCAACTATACTTCGGGCACGACCGGCAATCCCAAGGGCGTCGTCTATCACCATCGCGGCGCCCATCTGAACGCCGTCAACAATATCCTGAGCTGGGGCATGCCGCCCCATTCGGTCTTTCTCTGGACCCTGCCGATGTTCCATTGCAACGGCTGGTGCTTCCCCTGGACCATGGCGGCCAACGCCGGCGTCAATGTCTGCCTGCGCCGCGTCGAGGCCAAGGCGATCTTCGCCCTGATCCGCGAGCACCGGGTCACCCATTATTGCGGCGCGCCGATCGTCCATTCCTTGCTGATCAACGCCGATCCGGCCGATCAGGCCCTGCTCGACCACAGGGTGGACGCCCTCGTCGCGGGCGCGGCGCCGCCGATCGCGATCATCGAGGGCATGGAAAGGATCGGCGTCTCCATCACCCATGTCTATGGCCTGACCGAGACCTATGGCCCGGCGTCCGTCTGCGCCAAACAGACGGAATGGGACCGCGAGCCGCTGGAGCAACGGGCCGAACTCAACGGCCGCCAGGGCGTGCGCTCGCTGCTGCTGGACGGGATCGACGTGTTCGACATGCAGCATTTCGAGCCCGTTCCCCACGACGGCCAGACCATGGGCGAAATCGTGTTCCGCGGCAATATCGTGATGAAGGGCTATCTCAGGAACGAGCGGGCGACGCAGGAAGCCTTCGCGGGCGGCTGGTACCGCAGCGGCGACCTCGCCGTGATCCAGCCCGACGGCTATATCAAGATCAAGGACCGCTCCAAGGACGTCATCATCTCCGGCGGCGAGAACATTTCCTCGCTCGAGGTCGAGGACGTGCTCTACAAGCACAAGGACGTGCTGGCGGCGGCGGTGGTCGCGACGCCCGACGAGAAATGGGGCGAGGTACCCTGCGCCTTCGTCGAATTGCGCGAGGGCGCCAATCCGACCCAGGAAGCATTGCTGGAACATTGCCGCGCCCATCTGGCCCGCTTCAAGGTTCCGAAAATCTTCATCTTCGGGCCGCTGCCCAAGACCTCGACCGGCAAGATCCAGAAATTCCTGCTGCGCGAAAAGGCGCGCTCGACGGACGCGATCGGCTGAAGTTGAACCCGCATTTAATCATCATTGGTCGTGGGCATGGCGTTTTTGCGGGGCGCCGCTATGATCGGTCAAGGAATTGTCATCGGAATTTCGAATGGGTCATTCGGAATTCCGTTTCCGCTGGCGCGGAAATCCGCTCGCGGCCCATAGGGTTGTCGCGCCAGGGCGTTTTTGCGGATTGCGAAGCAATCTTGCGGGAGCCATATCAAACTGCGGGCGGCGCGGAGGCTCCTTCATGAAGATCACCGTCGACATCGATTGCACGCCCGCCGAGGCGCGGGCCTTCATGGGCCTGCCGGATTTCGAGCCGATGCAGAAGCGCGCGATGGAGGAGATGGAAAAGCGCATGATGGAATCGCTGGAGCGCTACTCGCCGGAAGCCCTGCTGAAAATGTGGCTCCAGCCGGCGACGATGGATATGAGCTGGCTCCAGGATCTTCTTCGCCAAGGGCGAAAATAACGCCATCGTTACGCGATCAAGCCCAAGGACGCGGAAAGCCTGGTCACAGGGTCCGTCGCGCCCTTGCGCCGGCCTGAGCCGGGAATGTTTTGCGCTTCCACGCCCCAAGACTTACGAAATTTTCCGCAGCAGGATCCGACTGGCGAAACTTTTTGAGGATTTCACGGTTGTTAAGCCGTGGCTTGTCGCAACAACTCCTGGCCATGACTGGCCTGACAGCGACAATGCGCGCGTCATCTACCGTGGGAATTTCCGATCGATCCATCGTCAAGGGGGTTCAATATGGCCGGCTCAGTCGCGGACGAACTTCTCGCCAATAATCAGAAATACGCCAGCGGCGCGGCGACGCACAATTCCGCCCATCCCGGCCAGCAGCCCATCCAGCCTTCGCGCCGCGTGGCGGTGCTCGCCTGCATGGACGCGCGCCTTGACGTGGAGGACCTGCTCGGCCTGCAGACCGGCGAGGCGCATATTATCCGGAACGCCGGCGGCGTTGTCACCGAGGACGCCATTCGCTGCCTTCTGATTTCGCATCATCTCCTCAACACCAGGGAGTTCATCCTCATCCACCACACCCGCTGCGGGATGCTCGCCTTCACCGACGATCTGCTCAAGGCGGGCCTGGAGGGCGACCCGGCCGCGAGCAAGCTGCTTTGCCAGGCGACCGCCCGTGATTTCGTCAGTCCATGCAAGTGCTCGGACAGCCCCGCGCATTTCCGCGCCTTCCGCGGCGCCATCGAACCGCTGGACGCGCCGCGCAGCGCGCAAAGCACCGAGCGTCTGCAATGGGACGTGCGCCGCGGCGTCTCGGCGATTCTCAACCACCCCTGGATGCCCACCAGCGGGTCGGACGCCATCAGCGTGCGGGGCTTCATCTACGACGTCGACACCGGCAGACTGGAAGAAGTCAGCACCCCCGGCCCCATGGGCACGTTCGGCTGACGATCACCTGAATTGATCGGCGAACAACGGCGCGGGGCCCTCGGGCCCCGGCTCCTGCGCTTCCGCGACGCCGGGCGCGATGTTGCATTTGACGCGAGGGCAGGCGCCTCAAACGCTCACTGGCTTGCGCTGAGCAGCCTTCCCGCCTTGAGGTAGCGGCTCGGGTCGACCGGCGCGCCGTCCATGCGGACCTCATAATGCAGATGCGGCCCGGTCGAACGTCCGGTCGAGCCGATCGCGCCGATGTCCTGTCCCGCCGTCACCCATTGCCCCGGCGCCACGTCGATGCGCGACAAATGTCCATAGCGGGTGCTGAGCCCCGCGCCGTGGTCGATCTCGATCATATTGCCATAGCCCCCGGTCGGGCCGGCGACGGTCACACGCCCGGCGGCGGTGGCGTGAACCGCCTCGCCATATTCGCCGTGGAGGTCCATGCCGGTGTGAAGGGCGGGCCGGCCGAAAAAGGGATCGATGCGATAGCCGAAGGGCGAGGTGACCGCGATCTCGCCGGACAGCGGCTTGCGCAGGGGCGCAAAAGGCAGCGCGCCGCGCAGGTCGTTCATCAGGTCGATCGTGCGGCTGAGGTTGGCGTAGGCGCGCGCGAAATCGCCGCGGACGCCGGGAAGATCGGCCGGAACGAAGGGACCGCCGACGCCGCCCGCGGCGCGGGAGTCGGCATGGCGGACCATGCGATCGACGGGAAGGCCCGCCTCCGCGAAAGCTTCACGCAGGCGTTCGGTTTTTTCGACGGCCGGCTCCTTGAGGGCGTTCAGCACGCCGATCTGGCGCCGTTCGACCCGGTCGAAGCTTGACGCCAGAGTTTTGAGACGCTGGTCCGGCGAGCCCGGATCGTCGTTTTCGGACAGGCCGGGGCCGGAGGCGCCGCCGCCGTCGGTCGCGCGCAGTTCGAGGCCCTCGGGAACCGGTTTGAAGCCCTCGTTGGCGACGGCGGGCTTGGGATCGAGCGATGGGGCAGGCGCGGCGGCTGCGGCCTCCGGCGCGGCGGGACGCGTCGCGGCGACCGAGGTCATGTCGGGGCCCACCCTGGCGGCGAGCGAAACCAGCAAAGCGGAGCGCGATTCGAGTTCGGCCTGGCGCACCGCGAGTTGGGCCACCTTGCCCTCGAAACTGTCCTGGTTGAGCATTTGCCGCGAGGCCAGCGTGTCGATCTGGGTCCGCAAGGCCGTGATCCGGTCCTCATAGGCGAATTGCATATTGGCCTGCCGCCGCATCAGCGACGCCAGCATGTCGTCGCGGAACATGAAATAGCCGCCGAGGGCGAGGCAGCCCAGCAGCAGAAGCGGCGCCGCGCCGAACAGGCCGGCGGCGAGCACGGGAGAAAGGTGGACCTGACGCGTGAACCTATGGGAAGCCAGATGAAGCGTCAGGCCCGGCCTGGGCGGCTTCGCGGAAACAGCAGCACGCATATCCCACCATCCGAAAGGGCGCGCCGGCAAGGCGCGGCCGATTTCGGATCAAGGTAAACGGGCGTGGTTAATGTTTGGAAAATTCGCCGCCGCCGAGGTTTCAACTTTTTGGTCGAGTTCATCGTGCGTAAACCTGTTGACCGTGGAAAGCCAATCTGTCGGGATCCGCTTCCGGGCCGGCGGAAACGGATCCCCACTGAACCAAGGGAAATTAATTCTACAGGGACTTCGCCGCCGCGAGGACCTCTTCGGCGTGGCCGGGAACCTTCACCTTTCGCCAGACCCTGGCGATCCTGCCGTCGGGGCCGATCAGGAAGGTCGAACGCTCCACGCCCATATAGGTCCGGCCATACATGCTCTTCTCGACCCAGACGCCATAGGCTTCGAGGACCAGCTTCGATTCGTCGGCGAGCAGGGGGAAGGTCAGTTCATATTTGTCGCGGAACTTGTCGTGCTGCTTGACCGGATCGGGCGAGGCGCCGACGATTGCGGCGCCGGCCGCGGCGAAGTCGCCGGCCAGCCGTGTGAAGTCCTGCGCCTCCAATCGTGCAGCCCGAAGTGTCGTCCTTGGGATAGAAATAGAGGACGAGCTTTTTGCCCTTGAAATCGGCGAGCGACAACTGGCCGCCGCCGTCGCGCGGCAAGGTGAAATCCGGGGCGGCGTCGCCCGCCTGTACAAGTTTCGTCATGATGTCTCCTGTCGCTGGATGCGTCCGCCGTGAACCGACTTTCTCATGCCGCCAATTCTGCTTAATTTGGTCGCGAATGTCTGCCTTTTTTCGATATGGCGTCGAACTCCAAAGGGCCTTACCTTTGGTCGGAGAGGGCGGGATCATGCTATAGAATGCCGATTCGGCGGCCGGCGGCCGCTGGCGCAGATACGCAAACCCAGGGGCTTTGGATCTGGAGCGGCCGAACGCCGGGCGCGGATCGGCGCCAAGAAGAATCGGCAAGGAAAGCGGTCGTATTGGTCGAATCGATAGAGCCGGACATTCCTGCGGAGCCGCCGCCGCCTTCCCGGCCATCCCGGCGCTTTCGCCGGACGCGCCGGGCGGCGAGCGCGGGGCTTTCCTTCGGCTTGATGGCGACGCTGGTCATGCTCGCGGGCGGCGTCGTCGCGCTGGGCCTCGGCCGCGTCAATCTCGACGTCTTCAAGCCGATCGTGGTGTCGGCGCTCCAGGACCGGCTCGGCCCCAATTACGTTCTCTCCATCGGCGCATTGGGGATCGAGCGCGAGGCCCACGGCCTGGCCCTGGCGGTGGGGAACCTTGCGATCAGCCGCACCGACGGGCGGCGCGTGGTTTCCGCCCCCAAGGCCGACCTCATCTTCGATCCCCTGTCGCTGCTCGCTGGGCGGATCAAGCCGTCGCGCGTCGATATCGACGGGCTGGACGTCACCTTGCGCGTGCTGCCGGATGGCTCGTTGGACCTCACCGCCGCCGACGAATCCGCTCCCGCCGCGCCCGAGCCCGCGCCGCAACCCGCCCAGCAGGCTCCGCCTATGGCGAACGGACCGAGCGTGGCCCCGCCGACCAGCGCGCCGGCGCCCGGGAGCCGCGCGAAAGTGATGCGGCAGGCGGCAAATGCGATCAACCGGGTTTTCGACATCGCCCAGGGCCGCGACAGCCCGATCGCCACGCTCGATCATTTCGGGATCGAGAACGGCCGGCTGATTGTCGACGACCGCGCGGCCGGCCAGAAACGCGGCTTCGAGGGGTTTGAATTCGCGCTGGACCGCAGGACCGAAGACGGGCGCGGCGTCGCCCAGATCGAAATGTCGGCCAAGGGCCCAAGCGGGCGCTGGTCGGTCGCCGGCGCCGCGCGCGGCGCGCGCGACGAGGCGCATGGACTGGCCATCCAGGGCGACGGCTTCTCGATCGACGAAATCGCGCTGATGGCCGGCAAGACCAGCCTGCCGATCGATTCCGACATTCCCATTTCCTTCAAGGCCGCCGCCTCGTTCGAGGGGGACGGCCATGTGCTCGACGCCAACGCGCGCCTCGCGCTTGGACAGGGCTTCTGGCGCTTCGACGATCCGGAATTCGCGCCGGTCTTCCTCGATGAATTTTTCGCCGCCGCCCATTGGGACGCCTCGAACCATCGCGCAATCGTGGACGAGGCGCAGATCTTTTCCGGCGATTCGCGCTGCTTCCTGAGCGCGGTCATCACCCCGCCGGACCGGGACGCGGCGCCGTGGAGCCTCATGTTCAAACAGGCCGAGCCCTGCGTCATCGGGCCGGACCGCAAGGGCGGAAAAACCGTCGCCATCGCCTCGATCAAGGGCGATATCGCGCTCGATCCGCCGAACCGGATACTCACCGTCAACCGGGTCGAGATCGTCGGCCCGGAAGTGGCGGCCGCGGCGCAGGGGACGGTCGACTTTGCCAACGGTCCTCATATCCGGATGGGCCTCTCCGCCGGCAACATGACGGCGGCCGGCGCGCTCGCCGTCTGGCCCAACGCCTTCGGCGCGCCCCTGCGCAGCTGGATGGGCGACCATCTGATCCGCGGAACCCTGGAAAGCTTTCGCATGGCGGTCGATCTCGACGACCTCGATCTGCGGATGATGCGCGCCCAGCACGCGCCGATGGATGACCGCATCTCGATGGATTACGCCTTCCACGACGCCGCCTTCACCTTTCTCGACGGCGCGCCGCCGGTTCAGGGCGTCGCGGCAAAAGGCCACTCGAGCGGCCGCTCGGCGCGCATCGACGCGAAGACCGGCTATATCGAAGCCCGCGACGGCCACAGGATCGACCTGTCGAACGGCGTCTACACGACGCCCGATTTCGAAACCCGGCCGATCGCCTTGATCATCAGCGCCCACGCCCAGGGCGGGGTCGACGCTTTGGGCGAGGTGCTCTCGACGCCCGGCTTTGCCCCGGTGGCGAGCCTGCCGCTCGACCCCAGGACCACCAGGGGCCAGGTCTCGGGCGATTTCACCTTCCGCACCAAGCTGCCGCCGGTTTACGACCCGAGCCTCGCCAGCATCGAGGTCAACGCCACGGTCGCCAATTTCGCCGCCGACCATCTTCTCGGCAAGGCGGGCCTCGATCAGGGCGCGCTCGCCGTGACCTTGGCGGACGGGATCATCCATGTGGTCGGGACCGGAAAAATCTTCGGCGCGCCGGCGACGCTCGAAGTCACCCGCGACCACAGCCAGCCGGCGCGCGGCGTCATCACCTTCCCGATGGACGAAGGGGCGCGCGCCAAGGCGGGGCTGAATTTCGGAACGACCGTCGCCGGGCCGGTCGCGGTGAAAATCGCCGGCGATGTCGGCGCCGCGCCGCCCAAGGCCCAGGTCGATCTCGATTTCACCAGGACGGGCCTGAACGCTCCGGTTCCCGGCCTCTTCAAACCGGCGGGGCGCGCGGCGAAAGCGTCCTTTTCCTATGCCGAGGACGCGCGCGGCGCGTCGACCCTGGACAATTTCGTCTACGACGGCTCGGGCCAGAGCGCCAAGGGCGTTCTGCAACTGGCGCCGGACGGCAGCGTGGCCGGGGCCAGGCTTTCCGGCGTGAAATTCTCGCCCGGCGACGATCTGCGCCTCGACATCCAGAAAACGGGCGACGTGATGAAGATCACGGCGCGCGGCGAATCGCTGGACGCGCGGCCCTTCCTGCGCGACCTCACCAGCAGCGGCCCACGCAGCGGCCGCTCGACCGATTTCGATCTCGACCTCAAATCCACGCTTCTGACGGGCGCGAACCGCCAGATCATCTCCAACGCCGAATTTCAACTGGCGCGCAAGGCGAGCGGGCAGTTCCAGGCCCTGGGCCTGTCCGGGAAGATCGGCGCCGACGCCGTGAAGGGCGTGCTCAGCCGACCGGACGGCGGAGCGCCGCTGTTCACGCTGACCACGACGGATGGCGGCGCGCTGCTCGCCTTCTTCGACTTCTACAGCCACATGCAGGGCGGCGACCTGCGCGCCCAGTTGCGGCTCGCCGACAGCTCCTTCACCGGCGTGGTCGATATCAGCAATTTCGTCCTGCGCGGCGAACCCGCCCTGAAAAGTTTCGCCAGTTCGGCCGACGCCGGGAAAATCGTCAACAAGGTCAAGCTCGACCCCAATTCGGTGGCCTTCGTCCGCCTGCACGCCCAACTTCAGAAATCGGATAACCGGCTCTCCGTCAGCGATGCCGTCATCGCCAATTCGGACATCGGCTCGACGCTGGAGGGCTGGTTCGATTTCGGCAGCGACACGCTCGATCTCTCCGGCACATTCGTGCCGGCCTATGGCGTCAACAATCTGTTCGGCAAGCTTCCCGTCCTCGGCCTGGTGCTCGGCGGCGGCCAGCAGGAGGGGCTTATCGGCGTGAATTTCCGCGTTTCCGGCTCCACCAGCGCGCCGACGCTCTCGATCAATCCGCTTTCCGCGATCGCGCCCGGATTCTTGAGGAAAATCTTCGGCGTTCTGCCGAATTGAGAGGAAAAGAAAGTCAATCTGACGATCTCTGTCGATTTTTTAAATTTCCTTTTCGCGCCGAAAGCTGCATCTTCGCCGGGTTTTCTTTGGGGAGGCGCAAGTGATCGATAAGGCGACGATCGACACGGTGATTTTCGACATGGACGGCACTTTGGCGGAGACGGAGGAAGTTCACCGCCAGGCGTTCAACCGCGCCTTCGCCGATCTTGGCCTCGGCTGGAACTGGGACGTCCCGCTTTATCGCCAATTGCTGAAAGTGACCGGCGGCAAGGAAAGGATCACCCATTTCATCACGCGCGAAGGCGGTGTGGCCGATCCCGAATTCGTGGCGAAGCTGCACAAGGCCAAGACCGACATCTATACCGCCATGGTCGACGGGGGCGCCGTGCCGCTGCGGCCGGGGATCAGGGAGTTCATTGAGGCGGCTCGCGCGCGCGGCCTGACCCTCGCCATCGCCACCACCACCTCCATGCCCAATATCGACGCGCTGCTCACCAGCGCGCTTGGCGCGCAATGGCGCGACATCTTTCCCGTCGTCGGGGCCGGGGACATGGTGAAGAAGAAGAAGCCCGCGCCCGATGTCTACGAGCTGGCCCTGCGCGAACTGGGCAAGCCGCCGCAACAATGCGTCGCGATCGAGGATTCGCGCAATGGCGTGCTGGCGGCGCGCGGCGCGGGACTGCCCGTGATCGCCGTGCGCTCGACCTTTTCGAGCGACGACGACCTGACCGGCGCGGCGATCGAACTGCCCAGCTGCGAGGAACTGCGCCTCGACCTGCTGGAAAGGATCACTCCGCCGTCTTGACGCTTTTCGTACGCGTCGAGCGGAGCAGGAAGCTGGGGACGTGATCGCCCATGCCGACGACCGGCGCGTCATCCTCCTCGCGCCGGCGCGGGGCCTTGCGACGGGGCTCGTCTTCCGGCGGACGGCTGGCGCGGCGCGAACGCGGGGCCTCCGCGCGCTCGGCCGTCTCGCGCGCGACCGTTTCGCGCGGAGCGGGCTCGCGTGATGAGGCGGTCTCGCGTGGCGAGGCAGTCTCCCTTGATGAGGCGGTCTCGCGTGGGGCGTGGCTCGAACTTTTCGGTGGCGCGCTTGCGCCCTCCGGTCCGTTCGCGCCCGGTCCTTTCGCGCTCGCCACGGCCGCCGCGACCGCTTCGCGGCGACCGTTCGCCGCCGCGCGCCGCGCGCTCGCGGTCGCGCTCGACATATTCGGCCGGCGCCAGTTCTTCGAGGCGCGGGCCGGCCCAGTCGATCTGCCTCTGGATCAGCGACTCGATCTGGGAGATATATTTGAGATCGTGGTCGGTCACCAGGGTGACAGCGTGGCCGGAGCGCCCGGCGCGGCCGGTGCGGCCGATGCGATGGACATAGTCTTCGGGATGGGTCGGCGCGTCGAAATTGAAGACGTGGCTGACATCGGGAATATCGAGCCCGCGCGCCGCGACATCGGAACACACCAGAATATCCACGGCGCCGTTCTTGAACGCGTCGAGCGAGGCCATGCGCGCCCCCTGATCCATGTCGCCATGCAGAGCCCCGACCGGGAAGCCGTGCTTTTCCAGGCTCTTGCTGACGATACCGACATCGCGCTTGCGATTGCAGAAGACAATCGCGTTTTTCAGGCCCTCGGCCGAGCGCAACAGGCGGCGCAGGGTCTCGCGCTTGTCGCCGCCGCTATGGGAGGCGACCAGAACCTGAGTGATGGTCTCGAGGGTGCTGGCGGCGCGCGCCACTTCGACGCGGGCCGGATTATGCAGGAACTGCTCGGTGAGCCGGGTGATTTCCGGCGGCATGGTGGCCGAGAAGAACAGGGTCTGCCGCGTGAAGGGCACCAGCTTGCAGATTTTTTCGATGTCGGGGATGAAGCCCATGTCGAGCATGCGGTCGGCTTCGTCGATGACCAGGATTTCGATGCCGGTCAGAAGGAGCTTGCCGCGTTCGAAAAAGTCGAGCATCCGGCCGGGCGTGGCGATCAGCACGTCGGCGCCGCGCATGATCTTGGCTTCCTGATCGCCGAACGACACGCCGCCGATCAGCAAGGCGACGTTCAGCTTGTGGTCGGCGCCATATTTATTGAAGCTTTCCTCGACCTGGGCCGCGAGTTCGCGCGTCGGCTCCAGGATGAGGGTGCGCGGCACGCGGGCGCGGGCGCGGCCCTGCTCCAGCCGGGACAGCATGGGCAGGGTGAAGGCGGCGGTCTTGCCGGTGCCGGTCTGGGCGATGCCGAGCACGTCGCGGCCGGCGAGGGCAAGGGGGATCGCTTGCGCCTGGATTGGCGTCGGCGTGGTGTAACCGGACTTTTCAACGGCGCGCAGCACCTTTTCGCTGAGGCCGAGGTCAGAAAATTGCATTATGGGTCCAAATCGGGTTGTGCGGATCGCGTGTTTCTTGACGCCCCTGGACGCTGATCCTGACGATCGCGTCCCTAGAGCAAACAGCGGCCCGAGGCCGCCATGGGATCATGACGCCGTTTGCCCTGCGCGGAAGCTAGTTCCCGCTGAATGGCGAATAGATTTGAAACGACGGGCGCGCGCGAATCCAAAGCGCCACGGCGACCTTTAGGCCAAGCCGCGCCAAAGTCAATGAATTTCTGCAATTTCAGCGGTCGCCGCCATTCTGGCCGCAGGGATTGAGCCGGGTCCGCTCGGCGTCGTCGGGGATCGAACCGGTCGCGCTGTAATCGACGTCGGGATGGGCGCCGGTATGATGGAAGGCGATCACCGGCAGGGTCCCGTTCTGCGCCAGCATGTCCAGACCATGGGCGCCCAGCACGCTGAGTATCGCGACGATGGCGCAAAACAGCGCGACCTTGTCGACGGCTGATCCTCGATTGTCCTCTCTGAACGATTTCATGGCGGACATGCTGCGCTCCCGACCTGGCCCGAAACTCCTTATCGGCCTTCAAGGTAAACGGCAGGTTAGCGGAAGGCGGCGAATTACCGCAGCTTGACCCGCTCGAGGATCCCGTCGCCCAGGATGAACTGATGATAAAGCGCGACGAGCACATGGCCGACGACGGCTGCGATCAGCAGATGCGCGAGCAGCCCATGGATTTCCTGGAGCTGATGGGCGAGGTCGCGATGGGCGGCGAATGGCGAGGGAATCTGCAACAGACCCAAATTGAGCGTCCGGCCCGCGCTCAGGAAAGTCGCGACGCCGACCAGCGCGACGACGAGCATCAGCAGATAAAGCAGGCCGTGGCCCGCGGCGACGGCGAGGCGGAAGATCGGACCCATGCTGCCGGGATAGTCCGGCGTGGCGGTCGCCGAGCGGGCGACGACGCGGAGGACGAGCAGGACGAGCAGGGCCAGCCCGACGACGGCATGGATGTTGATCACCATGGGGCGTATCGGCTTGGCGAAAGAATCGACGGCCAATCCCACGGCATAAAGGCCGAAGACCATCAGGGCCATCAGCCAATGCAGCACGATGACCGGCGCCGAAAATTTATTGTTTTCCGTGGTTTGTTGCATGATTGGCTCCAGAATATGAAGTAATGCGTGAATGTTCCGCGCCTGGAATCAGAGATCCACGAGGTCCGCCGCCGCCGCGAAGGCCGCGCGCTCCTGGAGGAAGGCGAAACGCGCCTCCGGCTTTGTTCCCATCAGGCGCTCCACCGATTCCGCCGTCTCCTCGCGGTCCTCATCCATGATGCCGACGCGCAGCAGGGTGCGCGAGCGGGACGACATGGTGGTTTCCTTGAGCTGGGCCGGCAGCATTTCGCCCAGGCCCTTGAACCGGCTGATCTCGACCTTGCCGCGGCCCGAAAACTCTTTCTTGAGCAATTCGTCGCGATGGAGGTCGTCGCGGGCGTAAGCGATCTTCGCGCCCTGGCTGAGCTTGTAGAGCGGCGGCACGGCGAGATAGAGATGGCCCTGGTCGATCAGCTTGGGCATCTGCCGGTAAAAGAAGGTGATCAAGAGCGAGGCGATATGGGCGCCGTCGACGTCGGCGTCGGTCATGATGATGACCTTGTCGTAACGCAGATCCTCGGCGCGGTACTGCGAGCCGGTGCCGACGCCGAGCGCCTGGATCAGGTCGCCAAGCTGCTGGTTGGCCGCCATTTTCTCGCGCGATGAACTCGCGACGTTCAAGATCTTTCCGCGCAAAGGCAAAATCGCCTGATTGGCGCGGTCGCGCGCCTGTTTGGCCGAGCCGCCCGCCGAATCGCCTTCGACGATGAAAAGTTCGGAGCCCTGCGCGGAATTGTTGGCGCAATCCGCGAGCTTGCCCGGCAGGCGCAACTTGCGGGTCGCGCTCTTGCGCGCAACATCCTTTTCGGCGCGGCGGCGCAGGCGATCTTCGGCGCGCTCCACCGCCCATTCGACCAGGGCCTTGGCCTGGGCGGGCGAACCCGCGAGCCAATGGTCGAAAGCGTCGCGCATGGCGTTCTCGACGATGCGCGAGGCCTCGACACTCATCAGCCGGCTCTTGTTCTGGCCCTGGAACTCCGGCTCGCGGATGAAGACCGAGACCATGGCGGCGCAGCCGGCCATCAGGTCCTCCGCCGTCACGGCGGAGGCGCGCTTGCCCTGGCCGATGCGCTCGGCGTGATCCTTGAGGCCGCGCAGCAGAGCGAGGCGCAGGCCGGATTCATGCGTGCCGCCGTCGACGGTCGGAATGGTGTTGCAATAGGAATGGATCGAGCCGTCGTCCTCGGCGAGCCAGGCCACCGCCCATTCGAGCGAGCCATGGCGCTCGGGCTTCTCCACCCGGCCAGTGAAGAACTGCTCGGCGACCAGAGCCTTTCCCTCGATGTCGGCGGCGAGATAATCCTTGAGGCCGCCGGGGAAATGGAACACCGCCTCGGGCGGCGTCTTGCCATTGGGGTCGAGCAGGGATTCCGCGCATTTCCAGCGGATTTCCACGCCGCCGAACAGATAGGCCTTGGCCCGCGCCATTTTGAAAATGCGCGCCGGGGAGAAAGTGGATTTTTCGCGGAAGATGTCCGGGTCCGCCTTGAAGCGCACCTTGGTCCCGCGACGATTGGGGGCGCGGCCGACGGTTTCCAAGCCGCCGAGCGGAATCCCGCGTGAAAAAATCTGGCGGTAAAGAGTCTGTCCGCGCGCCACTTCGACTTCGAGCCGCTCGGCCAGGGCGTTGACCACCGAAACGCCGACGCCATGCAGGCCGCCCGAGGTCTGATAGGCCCCGGAATCGAATTTGCCGCCGGCGTGCAGGGTGGTCATGATGACTTCGAGCGCCGATTTCTTCGGAAACTTCGGATGCGGATCGATCGGAACGCCGCGCCCGTTGTCGGTCACGGACAGAAAGCCTTCCTCGTCCATCGCCACCTCGATCCGGGTCGCATGGCCGGAAACAGCCTCGTCCATCGCATTGTCGAGCACTTCGGCGAAGAGGTGGTGGAGCCCGGTCTCGTCGGTCCCGCCGATAAACATGCCGGGGCGCCGCCGCACCGGCTCCAGCCCCTCCAGCACCTCGATCGAGGCGGCGGTATAGCCGGCCTCGCCCGGCGAAACGGCGGCGGACGGTTTTTTCACGTCGGCTTTTTTAACCGGCGCCGGCTTGGGCGCGCCAAAAAGGTCCTGTTCGGCCATGTTCTCGCGAAAGTCGTTGGGGGCGGCGAATCGCCGCCGGCAAAACCATCTTCCCCCATCCGGGCGAATCGAGGAAGGCGCGACCGGACGCCGCTTTTGATCCGCGTGATTAGCACGAAATAGCGCCCGATGCGAACAGAACGAAAACAATTTTTCGCTCGATCATGGCCGTGCGGCGAAAGAGATGCTAACGATAAGGCTAAAGTCCCGCGCGGCAGGTGTGATGGGGGAGCTGTGATGGGGCCGCGTCTGCTGCTGGTTGATGACGATCCGATCCTGGCGATCCTTGTCGCCGATTGGCTTGCGGAATGCGGCTGCGAGGTGGTCGGCCCGGCGCGGTCGGTCAAGACGGCGCTGGAGCTGGTCGAGAAAGAAGGCGCGGCGCTCGACGGCGCGCTGCTCGATGTCGTGCTCGAAAGCGGCGATTCCTATCCCGTCGCCGACGCCCTGGCGCTTCAGGGCGTGCCCTACGCCTTCGTCACCGGCCATGGCCTGGGCGGCCTCGCGCCCGCCTACCGCAACGCGCCGATCCTGACCAAGCCATTCCAATCCGAGGATTTGCAGCGCATGATCGACCGGCTGGTCAGGCTGCGTGGGCGGCGTTGATTACGGGGACGCCGCAGGCGCGAGCAGGCGCGAGAGTTTGCGGCGCAACTGCTCCGCGCTCACCGGCTTGTGCAGCAGTTCGAAGCCGCTCGAGGCGATTTCGGCGATATGTTCGCTCGCGGTGTCGCCGGTGAGGATCAGGGTCGGAAAATCGCGGCCGGCGCGCCGTGCGATTTCCTTGGCCGCCGCGACCCCGCTCAGACCCGCGCCGAGCCGATAGTCGCTCAACACAGCGTCGAAACGCCAGCGGCGCGAGGCCGCGATTTCCAGGGCCTCTTCGCCGCTGGACGCCGCGAGGGTTTCGCAACCCCACTTGCTCACGATGTTTTCCAATCCGTTGCGCAGGATCAGATTGTCCTCGATGATCAGGATGCGGCCGCGCGGATCCTCGTAATGCGTCGGCTGGGCCTCGACGGTCGGGGCGCCTTCCGCGGCGGGCAGGGACAGCGAGAAGCGCGAGCCGCGCCCGACCCGCGAGCTGACCTCGATCTGCGCGTCGAGCAGAGCGGCGAGGCGGGCGACGATCGCCAGCCCCAGGCCGAGCCCCTTGCCGAGGTCCCGGCCCGGATTGTTGAGCTGGATGAATTCCTCGAAAATTTCCTGCTGTTTCTCCTTCGGCACGCCGACGCCGGTGTCCACCACGTCGATCCGCACCCGGTCGCCGCGCCGGCGCAGGCCGATCAGCACGCCGCCGTTCGGGGTGTAGCGGAAGGCGTTCTCGATCAGATTGCGCAGGGCCCGCTCCAGCAGCGAGGGATCGGCCAAAGCGTGGAGCGGGCGCTTGATCAGCCGCAGCTCCAGGCCCTTGTCGGCGGCTTTGGCCTCATATTCCGATGACAGCCGGTCGAGCAGGGCGCTGAGATCGACCGAGTCGATCGCCGGCGCGACCACGCCGGCGTCGAGGCGGGAAATATCCAGGATCGCGGTCAGCAGCCCGTTCAGGCCGCCGAGCGCCTGTTTCATCATCCCCGCCGTCTCCCGCGCCTTGGGAACGGCGGCGACCTGACGCTCGATCAGGGCGAGCAGCAGGACCAGCGACTGCACCGGCTGACGCAGATCGTGGCTGGCGGAGGCGAGGAATTTGGACTTGGCCTTGTTGGCGCGCTCGGCTTCGAGCGTCGCCGCGCGCAGGGCTTCCTCGAGTTCCTTCTGCTCGGTGATCTCGGTGCCGGTGCCGAACCATTGCACGATGCGGCCGTCAGCGTCGCGATGCGGCATGACGCGCGTGAGGAACGGCCTGAACCTGCCGTCGGCGCCGCGCAGCGGAATGGTCATGTCCAGCGGCCGGCCGGTGGCGAGCGAATCCGCCCAGCGCTCGTAGATCGCGGGCAGGTTGTCGGGATCGAGACAGGATATCCAGCCGAGTGGCGCGGGCTGGTCGGGCGGCCCGCCGGCATAATCGTACCAGCGTTCGTTGAGCCAGGTGATTTCGCCTTCGGGGGAGGCGATCCAGGCCAATTGCGGAATGGCGTTGGCGAGCGAGCGGAAATTCTTCTCGCTCTCGCGCAGGGCGTTTTCGGCCGCGCGCAGCCGGGTGATGTCGAGATCGGTGACGAAAATGCGCTCCGGCTTGCCGTCGGCGCCGATTTCGCTGCTCCAGACGCTTTCGATCCAGCGTTCCCGGCCGTCGTCGCCGATCACGCGATATTCGATGCCGCCGCTCGCCGCGCCGTTGAGGCATTGCTGAACGGCGAGCGTGAGCCGGCGTCGGTCTTCCGCGGGCACATGGTCGAGCAGGCCGTTGACGACATCCGCCATGGCGAGGCCGTCGGCCGAAGTCCCCGGCGCATAGCCAAGGACCTGCGCGAAATTATAGGCGACATGGGCGCGGTTTTCGACCATGTCGAATTCGGCATAGGTCAGGCCGCCGGCGTCGGCGGCGTGGCGCAGGCGGATCTGGCTCTGGCGAAGGGCGGCTTCGCTTTCGAGAAGGGCGAATTCCGCGCGCTTGCGTTCGGTGATGTCGGTGCGGATGGCGACGAATTGCCGGGGCCGGCCTCGCGCGTCGAGGAAGGGCACGATGGTCGTGTCCACCCAATAATGGGAGCCGTCCTTGGCGGCGTTGCAGACCTCCCCGCGCCAGACATTGCCCGCCGTGATCGTGCGCCACATCCGGCTGTAGAATTCCCTGGATTGGACGCCGGAGCTCATGATCCGGTGGTTCTGGCCGAGCAGTTCGGCGCGCGAATATTGCGAAACGGCGCAGAATTTGTCGTTGGCGTAAGTGATCGCGCCTTTCGCGTCGGTCACTTCGACGATGGCGTGTTCGTCGAGGGCGGAAATCCGCCCCTGAAGCTCCAGCCGCGCCTCCGCGGCGTGAAGCTCGTCGAAAAGGCGGTAGAGCGCCTCGGCCGCAAAGGCGACGGCGAGGCCGCACAGAACGAAGACCAGCAGCGCCGGACCGTCGAAAGGCGAATTCAGCGTATAGGCCAGGGCCTCGGCGCCGGCGCCGCCGACGATCAGCGCCGCAAGACCCGCGCGAAAGCCGCCGGCCAAAGCGGCGGCGATCACGGCCGGGTAGAGCGCCAGGAACGGCGACGAGGCGGCGCGCGCCGCGATCAGGGCCGCCTGGCCCGCAACGCCGGACGAAGCGGCAAGGACTCCGACGCCGAGCGGGAAGGCAAGCGGCGCCCGGCGGCGCAGGGCGGCGATTTTGGCCAGCGACGCCCGCGCCGTGATCAGCCAGTCGCCCGCATCCCTGTCGGGATCCTTGGGATCGCCGGTGGCGAACTCAGTTTGCGCCTCATGCCGCACGCTTCACCTGCCCAAATGACTCAATAAAAAAACGCTCGACCGAAAAAACGAGCATAATGGAACGGCCCGTCGTCCGGGAACGGCTGATTTTACAATATACGCGCGCAAATCCCAAACAGTCGCGATCCAGGCGAAAAAAAACGGCGACGACCCTGGCCGAAAGCGCGCAAGCGACAGCCATGAAACGGATTTAATTTGCCTGACCGCGCATCCGCGCGCTAGAGGAGCGGCAACCGGCCAGGTTTTCCGGAAAAGGCGCGGGCCGCCTTTTCCGGAAACGACAATCCTGCCAAGATCAGGAACCCGGGCCGAAAATCGTTGGCGCGCCAATGGTTTTCCGCGCGGCAAGGGACGATCCGATGAATGGAACCGAGCTTCGCGCCACCATTTCGCTCGCCGCGATCTTCGCGACGCGGTTGCTTGGGCTGTTCATGATCTATCCGATCTTCGCGCAATACGCCCGCGGCCTGTCCGGCGCCGACGACCGGACGATCGGCCTCGCGCTCGGGGCCTATGGACTGACGCAGGGCCTGCTGCAAATTCCTTTCGGGCTTCTTTCCGATCGTATCGGCCGCAAGAAGGTGATCGTCGGCGGCCTGCTCCTGTTCGCGCTCGGCAGCGTCGTGGCCGCCATGTCCACCTCGATCAACGGCGTTCTGCTCGGCCGAACCTTGCAGGGGGCGGGCGCCATCGGCTCGTCGGTCCTGGCCATGGTGGCCGATCTCACCCGCGAGGAGGTGCGAACCCGCGCCATGGCCGTGGTCGGAATCACCATCGGCTTTTCCTTCGCGCTCGCCGTTCTCGTCGGGCCGCCGCTTGCCGCCGCCGCAGGCCTGTCGGGCATGTTCTGGGCGACCGCCGTCTTCGCTCTCGCGGGCATAGCGATTGCGCTGCTGGTCACGCCGACGCCCGATCGCGCCGTTCCGCGCGGGGTCGGCGGGTCGACCTTCAAGCGTGTGTTGCAGGACGGCGAATTGCTGCGGCTCGATTTCTCGGTTTTCATCCTGCACGCCATTCTGACGGCGAGCTTCCTGATCATCCCGTCGGCTTTGCATCAGGCGCTGGGCCTGACGGCGGCGGACGAGTGGAAATTTTACCTGCCGGTCATGGGCGGAGCCATGGCGCTGATGGTTCCGGCTGTCATCGTCGCCGAGACCCGCGGGCGGATGAAGGAAGTTTTCATCGCCGCGATCGGCGCGATCCTGGCCAGTCAGACGGTTCTCGTGGCGGCCCCGGCGAGCGGCGCGGCCGCCGTCGGCGCGATGATCCTGTTTTTCACCGCCTTCAACGTCATGGAGGCGATATTGCCGTCGCTGGTGACGAAATTCGCGCCTCCCTCCGCCAAGGGCGCCGCGACCGGCGTCTTTTCCAGTTCGCAATTTCTCGGAATTTTCGTCGGCGGCGCCGCCGGGGGCTGGATCCATCACGCCAAAGGCGCGCCCGGCCTGCTTGGCCTGACCGTCGCGCTGTCTCTGATCTGGCTCGCCGTCGCGGCCTTCATGCCGCGTCCGCCGCAGCGCCAGCGCCGGACGGGAGCTGTGCAGGCGGGGATCGAGAAGGCCTGACGCGCCTGATTCTCCGGGCAGCCTCTGGCGAGGCGGCCAGGACCGTTCCTATATTCCGCTGGCGCGCGATTTCGCGCGGCCTTTGGAGTAGGGCGAGCTCATGAAACTGACGAAAATCGGCGCGGTTCTGTCCCTTTGCGGCGTCGCCGCGCTCACGGCGCCCGGCGCCGAGGCGAAGGGTTGCATTCGCGGCGCGGTCGCCGGCGGCCTCGCCGGCCATGCGGTTCACCATGGGGTCATCGGCGCGGTCGCCGGATGCGTCGCCGCGCGCCATTATTACAAGACCAAGGCGAAGCAGGAACAACAGCAGCAGCAGGGCGCTCCGGCGGCTGCGCCGACGCCCGCGCCGGTGCAATAATTCCAAGAATCAAACAAAAAGGGCGGCCGTTCGGCCGCCCTTTTCTTTTCTCCGAGCGAAAACTCAGTAGGAATAATACATGTCGAACTCGATCGGGTGCGGCGTCATATCCACGCGATAGACGTCCTGCATCTTCAGCTCGATATAGCTGTCGATGAAGTCGTCGTTGAAGACGTCGCCGGCCTTGAGGAAGGCGCGGTCCTTGTCGAGATTGGCGAGCGCGTCGCGCAAGCTGCCGCAAACCGTCGGGATCTTCTTCAGCTCGCGCGGCGGCAGGTCATAAAGATCCTTGTCCATCGCCGGGCCGGGATCGATCTTGTTCTTGATGCCGTCGAGGCCGGCCATCAGCATGGCCGCGAAGGCGAGATAGGGGTTGGCGGTCGGATCGGGGAAGCGAACCTCGACGCGCTTGGCCTTCGGGTTGTTCGTCCACGGAATGCGGCAGGAGGCCGAGCGGTTGCGCGCCGAATAGGCGAGCAGAACGGGGGCCTCGAAGCCCGGGACCAGACGCTTGTAGGAGTTGGTCGAGGGATTGGTGAAGGCGTTCAGGGCCTTGGCGTGCTTGATGATGCCGCCGATGTACCACAGGCATTCCTGGCTGAGGTCGGCGTATTTGTTGCCGGCCATGACCGGCTTGCCGCCCTTCCAGATCGACTGGTGGACATGCATGCCCGAGCCGTTGTCGCCATAGATCGGCTTCGGCATGAAGGTCGCGGTCTTGCCGTAGGAATGGGCGACCTGATGGATGGCGTATTTATAGATCTGCAGGTGGTCGGCCATGGTGGTCAGCGTGCCGAACTTGAGGCCGAGTTCGTGCTGGGCCGAGGCCACTTCGTGATGGTGCTTCTCGACCTTGGCGCCCATGGCCGCCATGGCCGCGAGCATTTCGCCGCGCATGTCCTGGGCGGAATCGACCGGCGGGACCGGGAAATAGCCGCCCTTGGTGCGGACGCGGTGGCCGAGGTTGCCGCCCTCGTAGGGAGTGTCGGAATTGGTCGGCAGCTCGGTCGAGTCGAGGACGAAGCCGGTGTTGTAAGGGTCGGCCTTGAAGCGCACGTCGTCGAAGACGAAGAATTCGGCTTCCGGACCGAAAAAGGCGGTGTCGCCGATGCCGGTGTTCTTGAGATAGGCTTCGGCCTTCTTGGCGATGCCGCGCGGGTCGCGGTTATAGGGCTCGCCGGTCATCGGTTCGAGAACGTCGCAGACGATGGACAGCGTCGAAGCCGAGAAGAAGGGGTCGATCGTGGCGGTCGTCGGATCGGGCATGAGCTTCATGTCGGATTCGTTGATCGCCTTCCAGCCGGAGATCGACGAGCCGTCGAACATCTGGCCTTCGGAGAAGAACTCCTCGTCGACGAGCGAGATGTCGAAGGTCACATGCTGCCACTTGCCGCGCGGGTCGGTGAAGCGGAGGTCGACATATTTAATGTCTTCGTCCTTGATCTTTTTCAGAAGTTCTTTGGCAGTCGTCATTGATGCGCCTCTTCTTTTGAGATGCCGTTGAAGGAGAGAAGTTCGGAAACCGGAGGGCTCAGACCGCGTCGGGACCAGTCTCGCCGGTGCGAATGCGGATCGCGCCCTCGATATTCGAAATGAAAATCTTGCCGTCGCCGATGCGACCGGTCTGGGCGGCTTTGCGAATGGCTTCGACGGCGCGGTCCACGGCGTCGTCCGTCAGAACCAGTTCGATTTTGACCTTGGGAAGGAAGTCCACGACATATTCGGCGCCGCGATAAAGTTCGGTGTGGCCTTTCTGGCGGCCGAACCCCTTGGCTTCGGTGACGGTAATCCCGTGAAGCCCGGCTTCCTGGAGGGCCTCCTTCACTTCATCGAGCTTGAAGGGCTTGATGATCGCTTCGACTTTTTTCATGCCTGGGCGGTTCTCCAGATCTCGCGCGCGCCGGCTTGTCGCGCCGTTTCGCGTTCGACGCAAGCGTCATAGCACCGCGTCGCGCGACAAGAAAGCGCCCGCGCGGACATTTTGGCGTCATTTTGATCGAATCGGCGGCAAATTGACCATTGGTTGATAAGAAACACTGTGAAATCGCTCATTTCAGGCCCCCGACTCGACTTTCGCAGGGCCTGTGGCGAGCGGCAGGTCGGCGCAGCCGCCCCAATCGCACCAGGAGCCGTCATAGACCGGCGCGGTTTCTCGGCCGAGCGTGGCGAGCGCCAGCGACAGGATCGCGGCGGTGACGCCCGATCCGCAGGTGGTCAGAATCGGACGCGAAATATCGACGCCCGCCTTGGCGAAAGCGGCCGCCAGTTCGTGCGCCGGCTTTAGCCGGCCGTCGGTCAGCAGCGCCTCCCAATGGAGATTGAATGAGCCCGGAATCCGGCCCGCGCGCACGCCGGGGCGGGGTTCCGCCTCCTCGCCGCGAAAGCGCCCGGCCGAACGCGCGTCGACGATCTGCGGGGCGCCGGTCTGGCCGGCCCGCGCGCTCGCCGCCTTCACGTCGTCGCGGGTGGCGACCAGGGCGTGGTCGAGCCGGCAGGTGAAATGGCGGGGCTGCGGGAAAGCCTCGCCCTCGGCGATCGCGCGGCCTTCCGCGATCCATTTCGGCAGGCCGCCGTCGAGAATGAAGACGTCGCGCTTGCCGAAGGCGCGGAAGGTCCACCACACCCGCGGCGCCGAGAACAGGCCGTGGCTGTCGTAGACGACGATCGAAAAGCCGTCGCCGATCCCAAGCTTGCGCATGGCGCTGGAGAAGGCGACCGGATCTGGCAGCATATGCGGCAGGTCGGTCGATTTGTCGGCGATGGCGTCGATGTCGAAGAACACCGCGCCGGGAATGTGGCGCGCACGAAACTCCTCGGCGCCGTTGCGGTTGGCGTCGGGCATGTGCCAGGAGGCGTCCACGACGACAATCCCCGGCGCGCCAAGACGCTCTGCGAGCCAGTCGGTGGAAACCAGATGGGTCTCGGTCAAAAGCGCCTCCCTTTTCTCGGAACAGTTTAAAGGGTTTGGCCGTGGCAGAGAAGGTCTTGAAGGGTGCGGGCTCCTCTCCCCGCAGGCGGGGAGAGGGAGCGCCCGTCGCCTCATCGCGGCCCGTTACGCCAGCCAGCCCGGAACCGGCAGGCCTTTTCCGCGCAAGAATTCGGGATTGTAGAGCTTGGACGCGTAGCGCGCGCCGGAATCGCCCAGGATCGTCACAATGGTCTTTCCGGGGCCGAGGTCGCGGGCAAGGCGGATCGCGCCCGCGACGTTGATCGCGGAGGAGCCGCCGAGCAGCAGGCCTTCGTGCAAGGCGAGGTCGAACAGGATCGGCAGGGCCTCCTCGTCGGGAATCTGGTAGGCGATGTCGATCGGCGCGTCCACGAGATTGGCGGTGATGCGGCCCTGGCCGATCCCTTCCGTGATCGAGGAGCCGGAGGATTTCAGCTCGCCGGTGGTGTAATAGGCATAAAGCGCGGCGCCCATCGGATCCGCGAGGCCAATCTTTATCGCCGGATTGCGGCGTTTCAGCGCCCGGCCGACGCCGGCCAAGGTGCCCCCGGTGCCGACCGCGCAAATAAAACCGTCGAGCTTTCCCTCAAGTTGGTCGTAAATTTCCGGGCCGGTGGTTTCCTCGTGCCCCTGCCGGTTGGCGACATTGTCGAACTGATTGGCCCAGACCGCGCCGGCGGGATTTTTTTCCGCCAGTTCTTCGGCCAGCCGGCCGGAATATTTCACGTAATTGTCGGGGTTGGCATAGGGGACGGCGGGGACTTCGATCAGCTCGGCGCCTTGCAGGCGCAAAAAACTTTTCTTTTCTTCCGACTGGGTGTTGGGAATGACGATGACAGTGCGAAAGCCCAGGGCGCTGGCGACCAAAGTCAGGCCGATGCCGGTATTGCCCGCCGTGCCTTCGACGATGGTCCCGCCGGGTTTGAGCGCGCCGTTCGCAATGGCGTCGCGGATGATGGCCAGCGCCGCGCGGTCCTTGATCGAGCCGCCGGGATTCATGAATTCCGCCTTGCCGTAAATCTCGCAGCCGGTGGCTTTTGAGGCGGCGCGCAATTTGATGAGCGGCGTGCCGCCGATGGCGTCGAGAACAGATGACGTGACTTTCATGACCTACCCTATGAACTTTGGGCCAAGCTAACGATGCGTATCGCCGGCGGCAAGCGCGGCGAGCGCACGGCGGCGGGCGAAATCGTGATCGACGATTCTTTGCGGATAAGTCTTGCCCAGTTTCACGCCGGCTTCGGCGAGCACGGCTTCCGGCGCGGCCCAGGGTTTATGGATATAGGCGGCGGGCAGGCCAGCCAGTTCGGGACAAAAGCGGCGGACATAGTCGCCTTCGGGATCGAATTTCCCGCCCTGGAGCACGGGATTGAAAATGCGGAAATAAGGCGCGGCGTCGGCGCCGCAGCCGGCGACCCATTGCCAGCTGGCGGCATTATTGGCCTCGTCGGCGTCGGCGAGCGCGTCCCAGAAAAATTTCTCGCCCTCGCGCCAGTCGATCAGCAGATGTTTGGTGAGAAAAGAGGCGACGACCATGCGGGCGCGGTTGTGCATATGGCCGGTCGTCCACAATTCGCGCATCGCGGCGTCGACCACGGGATAGCCGGTTTTGCCGCGCCGCCAGGCTTCGAGCGCCGCCTCATCCTTGCGATAAGGAAAGCCGTCAAAACGCGGGTTGAAATTGCGCCAGCTCAATTCCGGATGGGCATAGAGCAAATGGTGCGAAAACTCGCGCCAGCCGAGTTCGGCCAGGAACTTGTCGCCGCCGACGGAAGGCGGGGTCGCGGCGAGAATCTGGCGCGGCGAAATTTCGCCGAAATGAAGGTGGGCGGAAAGGCGCGAGGTCCCGTCGAGGTCGAGGCGGTCGCGCTCGACCGGATATCGGTCGATCTTGCGGTCGAGGAAGTCCAGGAGTCGTTTCCGCGCGCCCGCTTCGCCGGCGTCGGGATCGGGAAAATTTTTGGCCCAGTTCGGCCGGACCGGCGCCAGTGTCAAGGCCTCGCGGGCAAGCGGCGCAGGCGCCTCGGCCGGCCAGGGCGCGGCGTCGAGCTTCTGCGGCGCGGGCAGGGGCGGGGCCGGCGTGACCTGCTCGCGCAAGGCGCGCCAGAACGGGGTGAAGACCTTGAACGCGCCGCCCGATCTGGATTTGACCTGCCACGGCTCGGCGAGAAGCGAGGCGTTGAAGCTGTGGACCTCGCAACCGCTTTCGCGCAAGGCCGTCTTCAACCGCGTGTCGAGCGCGATCTCCGCCCCGCCATAGCGCCGGCTCCAGAAAATCTTTTCCGCCCGCGCCGCGCGCGCGACCTCAAGGACCAGCCTTTGCGCCGGGCCGCGCAAAAAATGCAGTTTCGCGCCGCGCGCCGCGAGATCCTGTTCGAGCGCCGCCAAAGCGCGGTCGAGCCGCCAGCGGCTGGCCCCGCCGAGCGGGCGCAGGCCAGGGGTTTCGTCGTCGAGAATATAAAGACAAAGCAGCGGCAGGCCGCTGCCGGCCGCCGCCGTCAAAGCGGAATGGTCGCAGATGCGGAGATCATTGCGGAACCAGACGAGGGCGGCAGGTTGAGGCATGAGGCGGCGCGGAAAAGGTTTGACGCGGTTCTTTTACGCGAAAATCGTTCGAACCGCTCAACGCGGCTTTGGCGCGGAAGGAATCAGGGCGTCTTTGCCGCAAAAATCCTTGCGATTTCAGCCTCGTCCAGCACCGAAAATTCGCCCGGCGCCAGATCGTCCCGCAGCGCGAGGGCGCCGATGGAGAGGCGGTGCAGCGCGGTCACATGGTTTCCCACCGCAGCGAACATGCGGCGGACCTGATGGTAGCGGCCCTCGTGCACGGTCAGCAGGGCCGTGCGTTGATCCAAAACTTCGATCTGCGCCGGCGACAGCGGTTTGTCCTCGCCCTCCAGCATCAGGGTTCCGGCGGCGAAAATTTTTCCCTCGTCGCCGCTCAACGGCCGGTCGAGCGTTGCGCGATAGGTTTTCGCTGTGGAAAAACGCGGCGAAATGATCCTGTGCAGCAGGGCGCCGTCGTCGGTGAGCAGCAGCAGGCCGGAGCTGTCCTTGTCGAGCCGCCCCACCGTCGAAATCGCCGGGTCGCGCCGGCGCCAGCGATCCGGCAGCAGCGAAAAGACCAGCGGACCGGATTCCTTGCGGGAGCAGGTGACGCCCAACGGCTTGTTCATCATCAGCACGACGCCGGGCAGGGGATCGAGTTCTTCGCCGTCCACGCTGAGGCGCGCGGCAAGCGCCGGGTCGAGGGCGATCCTTTGCTCCGCGTCACGCAGAATTTCGCCATCGAGACGAATGCGCCCGGCGCGGGCGAGCATTTGTATCTGGCGCCGCGAGCCATAGCCGAGATTGGCGAGCAGGCGGTCGAGCCGGATGGTTTTCCCGCTCATCGGATCGCCTCGATCACCTTGAAGCCGGCTTCCTCGGCGATCGGCGACACGGAGCGGAAGTTTTTGGCCAGCGCGGCCTCATAGGGCAGATGGCGGTTCGCCACCAGCCAGCACCGCCCGCCGCGGCGCAGATTGGCCGCGGCGCTGGCGATGAAGCCGCGGCCAAGCTCTTTGCTTTCCTTGCCCGCCTCGTGGAAGGGCGGGTTCATGGCGATGAAATCGAACGGCCCGTTGTTGAGGCCGCGCACGTCGGCCCAGAGAATCGTCGCGCGCGGATCGGCGACATTGCGGGCGCAAAGCTCGGTCGCGCGCCGGTCGATATCGACCAAAACAAGCGATTTCACTTTTGGCGAGGCCAGAATCCCGTGGGCGACGACCCCGAGGCCGCAACCGAAATCGGCGCCATGGCCGGAAAAATCCGGCAAGTGGCGGATCAGCAGCGCCGAGCCGGGGTCGATCCGGTCCCAGGAAAAGACCCCGGGCTGGGTCCACAGGCCAAGCGATGGCGAAAAACGCGGGGCGCCGTCCGCGATCGCCGCGGCGACCGCGGCGGGGTCGCTTTGGGCGCTCGCGGCGCACAGCCGATGATGGCGCTTCGAACTTTCATGGCTCGGGCAGCCGAGCCCCGCCAGTTCCTTCGCGATCCGGCCGCCCCCCTTGTCCTTGGGCGCCATGACGAGGAAGGGCGCGCCGGGCGCCAGCGCCCGCAGGGCGAGGGCGAGCGCGTAACGCCGCTCGACGGCGCCCGGCGGGGCGAGCAGGACGAGATTGGCCAGCGCGCCGGGCGGGACGGCGGCAAGGTCGCCGGCCAAGTGGCCGTCAAGGTCGCCGGCCGCGGGCGCCAGCGGCGAGAACTGGCGCGCGGCGGGCGCCGTTTGGGCGAGTTCCGGCGGCGGCGCGCCGAACAGATTGTCGTAGATCATGCTCTCCCCGGACGATCGGGATAAGCGCGTTCTTGCCGATTCAGGGACACGGGAAAGCCGGCGCGATCAAGGGGCAAAGTGGCTCCCTGAGCAGGACTCGAACCTGCGACCCAGCGATTAACAGTCGCTTGCTCTACCGGCTGAGCTATCAGGGATCGCGCTTGCGATGGGCGCCGTATAGCAGCGAAGAATCCGATTGAAAAGGCCGAAATGGAAAATTCGCGACAGACGCCCGCAAAGGCCCGGCGAAGTCCGTCGCCGGCCGCGCAAGAAAATTTGATGACGGCTCGAAATCCTGAGCACGACCGGCGCGCAGCACAGGCCATCGATACAACTATTTGACAATCAAGGATATTTAGCGCCTAAAAGCGCCGATTGGGGCGGCAGACTCGTCACCTTGTCGTCTACGTCATCTGATTGACGTACGATTTGAGTTGCGTCTTTATGCTCGCAAAATCCCTGCAAGGCCCACTCATGCGTCAAATTGGCTCCCTGCCTCTCACCGGCGCCGAAAAGCAGCGCCGTCACCGCGAACGCGTCAAAGCCCGCCTGGCCGAGGCCGAGCGCCTCAAGGCGCTGCTTGCCGTCGGAGATAGCGTGTTTTGTTCTGGGCTCGCGGCCTTTTACGACCATATTTTGGCGGATCTCGGCGCGGCGACGGCGGAGCGCGACCAGTTGAGCGCCGAGCTTCCGGCGATCCAAAGCGAAGTGCGTGCGGCGCTGGAAGCGCGCGCCCGCAACGATCTCGAACGGGCAAGGGCGCCGGCGCGCAAGAGCGCGACTCGCGAAGCTGCGCGGAGCAGCCGCAAGAAGGCGAGCTAGCCTTCCAACGTGCGGCCGAGCCTGCCGGCGAGGTCCTGGATATATTGGAACGCCACGCGGCCCGACCGGGATCCGCGGGTGATCGCCCATTCCAGAGCCTCGGCGCGAATTTGCTGCTCGGGCGCCTCGAGCCGGTAATGATCGACATAGCCGAAGACCATGGCGAGATAATCGTCCTGGCTGCATTTGTGGAAGCCGAGCCAAAGCCCGAAACGATCCGACAGCGAAACTTTCTCCTCGACCGCCTCGCCCGGATTGATCGCGGTGGAGCGTTCGTTGTCGACCATGTCGCGCGGCAGGAGGTGGCGGCGGTTGGAGGTCGCGTAGAACAGGACATTGGCGGGCCGCCCCTCGACCCCGCCTTCGAGCGCCGCCTTCAGCGACTTGTAGGAGGCGTCGCCGCCGTCGAAGGACAGGTCGTCGCAGAAGACGATGAAGCGCCGGTCGGCGTCGCGCAGCAGGGCCATCAAGGCGGGCAGCGATTCAATGTCCTCGCGGTGGATTTCGATCAGCTTGAGGCCGGAAAAACCCGGCGTCCCGGCAAGCCGCGCGTTGACGTCGGCGTGGACGGCCTTGACCAGCGACGATTTGCCCATGCCGCGCGCGCCCCACAGCAGCACATTATTGGCCGGCAGGCCGCGGGCGAAACGCTCGCTATTGGCCCGAAGCTGGTCGCGCAGATAATCGACACCGCGCAGCAGGCCGATGTCGACGCGGCTGACCCTTTGCACCGGAACGAGCGCTTCCGTCTCCGCGCGCCAGACGAAGGCGTCGGCGGCGGCGAAATCGGGCCGGGGCGGTGGCGGCGGACTCAGGCGCTCCAGCGCCTCGGCGATTCGGGCCAGCAGGTTTTCGGTCGATTCGGGGAAGGTCATGGCGGCGCGGGAGAAAAGAGCGGTCGCCTTGGTCTAAGCCCTTGTCGGCGCCGCCTCAAGCGCGATCATGGCCCTGCCGGCCTGAAATCGTGACGGTCCTGCCGGAGATTCATTGCGTCCGGCTGACCTGCCCGTCGAGGAAGGTCAGCTTTCCGGCGTCGTCGGCGCGCCAGAAAACATAGGCGTCCGGCTCGCCCCAGCGCCGGCTGATCCAGCGGGCGCCGAAGACGCTGTCGTCATTGGGGCAGGGGGGGAACAGCTCGAATCCTTGCGCGGTCAGCAGCGCTGAAAGCGCGCCCGCATCGGAGCCGAGCGGAAAGTTCTGCCGCAATTTCGCGCCGAGCGCGGCGGGCGGCGGGACGCCCCGTTTCAGCAGCGCCCTTTCTTCCTGCAGCGTGCTCGCCGGGCAGGGCGCGCTGCGCATCCCGTCGTCGGGCAGGCCGGCGACCAGGGCGGGAGGCGGCGCCGAAGCGCCGAACAGCCAGAAAGCCGCGCCGACGAGCGCGAACAAGGTCAGAAGGACGACAGCGACTTTCACTCAGCCTTCCATGCCGCCGTTGGCGAGAAAATTCTCCAGCCAATGGATGTCATAGGCGCCGTCCTGAATGTCGGCGTTGCGCACCAGAGCGCGGAACAAGGGCAGAGTGGTCTCGATTCCGTCCACGATGAATTCGTCGAGGGCGCGGCGCAGGCGCATCAGCGCCTCGATGCGGGTGCGCCCCTGCACGATCAGCTTGCCGACCAGAGAATCGTAATAGGGCGGGATCGTATAGCCCTGATAAACGGCCGAATCGACGCGCACGCCGACGCCGCCCGGCGGGTGGTAATAGAGGATCTTGCCGGGCGAGGGGCGGAAGGTCGCCGGGTTTTCGGCGTTGATGCGGCATTCGATGGCGTGGCCGCGCAATTCGAGATCGGCCTGGGCGAAGCTCAGCGGCGCGCCGCTGGCGATCTTGATCTGCTCCACCAGCAGGTCGAGCCCGGAAATCATTTCGGTGATCGGATGCTCGACCTGAATGCGGGTGTTCATCTCGATGAAGAAGAACTCGCCCTTCTCATACAGGAACTCGATGGTTCCGGCGCCCGAATATTTCAGCTTGCGCATGGCCTCGGCGCAGATTTCGCCGATGCGGTTGCGCTGGTCCTGGTTCAGCGCCGGCGAGGGAGTCTCCTCGAGGACCTTCTGGTGGCGGCGCTGAAGCGAACAGTCGCGCTCGCCGACATGGACCGCGCGGCCATGGCCGTCGCCGAGGACCTGGATTTCGATATGGCGCGGCTTTTCGAGATATTTTTCCAGATAGACCGCGTCGTCGCCGAAGGCGGCCTTGGCCTCGGCCCGGGCGACCGCCAGGGCCTCCGGCAGATCCTTGGCGGTCCGCGCGACCTTCATGCCGCGCCCGCCGCCGCCGGCCGCCGCCTTCACCAGCACCGGAAAGCCGATGTCCCCGGCGATGCGCATGGCCTCGTCGTCGTCGGTCACCCCGCCTTCCGAGCCCGGCACGCAGGGAATGCCGAGCGCGCGGGCGGTGCGCTTGGCCTCGATCTTGTCGCCCATGATGCGGATATGTTCGGCCTTGGGGCCGATGAAGCCGATGCCGTGATCGGCCAGAATTTCGGCGAATTTGGCGTTTTCCGAGAGAAAGCCGTAGCCGGGATGGACGGCGTCGGCGCCGGTGATCTCGCAGGCCGCGAGCAAAGCCGGGATGTTGAGATAAGATTCGCGCGCCGCCGGCGGGCCGATGCACACCGATTCGTCGGCCAGCTTCACATGCATGGCTTCGGCGTCGGCGGTCGAATGGACGGCGACGGTGGCGATCCCCAGCTCCTTCGCCGCGCGCAGGATGCGGAGGGCGATTTCGCCGCGATTGGCGATCAGAATCTTTTCGAACATCAGGAAATTACCAGCAGGGGCTGGTCATATTCGACCGGCTGGCCGTCCTCGATCAGAATGGCGGTCACCGTGCCGGTCTTGTGCGAGACAATGTCGTTGAAGGTCTTCATCGCCTCGACCAGCAGCACTTTCTGGCCGGCGGTCACATGCAGGCCGATCTCGATGAAAGGCTTGGCGTCGGGGCTTGGGCGCAGATAGACCGTGCCGACCATCGGCGATTTCAGCGCGTCGGCGTGGTCGAAAGCCGGCGCCGCGGCTTCTGCGGCGGGCGCGTGATGATGGGCGGCGGGCGCGGGGGCATGGAAGGGAACATGCGTCGGCGCATGGACCACCTGCCGGCGCGATGAAGCTCGCCTGGCGCGCCACCCTGATCCGCAGATCGCCCTTTTCCACCTCGATCTCGGTCAGATCGGTCTCGCTCAACAGGGTCGCGATTTCGCGCACCAGTTTGGAGTCGATCTTTTCGGAGCTTTGGCCGGCTCGCGTGGTTTTGGCGGCGGAGGCGCTTGTTCTGCTCATTAATTCGGGCCTTCGTGAAATTTGACGGGCCTTCGGCGCGTCCCGCGAGGCGCAAAAAGCGACAGATTCGCGCGACTGTTTCGCACCAGGGGAGTCTCGGCGTCTGCTCTTAATCTGTTTAGCACGGCTTTTGAAGGGTCATAATCGCGCATCGCGCCGCGCGGAACTTATCCCCAGTTGAAGCGAAGCTTGTTTTTGCGGGGTGCGCGCACTAGTTTGACAGGGAAAGAGTGCGTTTCCCCGCAGGGACGCAGGCTGTTTGGGAGGTTCGCCGTCATGGGCGGTATGTCGTTGATTCATTGGCTGCTCGTTGGCGCGGTCGTCCTTATCCTGTTCGGCGGCAAGGGCAAGATTTCGGACATCATGGGCGACGTCGCCAAGGGCGTCAAAGCTTTCAAGAAGGGCCTCGCCGACGACGAGCCGGCGTCCCCCGCCCGGGCCGCCGAGACGCCGCACACGATCGAACATCAGGCGACGACGCCGATGGAGGCTTCGCGCGACGTCAACAAGGCGGGTTGAGCCCATTCCGGCTTTTTCGCTACATTTCGTCAATCGCGAAAGATTTGACGCGCTTTTACCCCTCTAGCGATCGGCGCGGGGCGCGGTCGCCGGCGAGGCTTCGATGTTCGATTTCGATGTGGGCAAGCTGCTGCTGATCGGCGTCGTGGCCCTGATCTTCATTCCGCCCAAGGACCTGCCCGAGGCCTTGCGCATGCTCGGCCGCCTGGTCGGACAGGCCCGACGCATGGCGACCGAATTCCAGAGCCAGTTCCATGAAGCGCTGCGCGAGGCCGAATTGACGGAAATTCGCGACGGGCTGAACGACCTGAAGCAAAAGACGTCGATGGAAGGCGCGCTCAGCCGCGTCGCCGACATGCTGGAGGCGCCGGCCGCGCCAAAAGCCGAGGCTTCGGCCGAGACGCCGGCCGCGACCGAAAAGCCGGCTCCCACGGGGCTCATCATTGTCGAGGATCAGCCGGAGCCTGTCGCGCCGGCGCCGGAGCCCGTCGCGCCGGCGCCCGAATCGCCGCAGGCCGGGAAGCCCGCATGACCCAGGCCGATATCGACGCCACCAAGGCGCCCCTGATCGATCATCTGATCGAATTGCGCGCGCGGCTGATCAAGGCTCTGGTCGCCTTTCTGATCGCTTTCGTCGTCTGTTTCTATTTCTCGCACCAGATCTACAACATCCTGCTCCAGCCCTATGTCCGGGTGGTCGGAGTCGAGAACGCCAAGCTCATCGCCACCCATTTCCTGGAGCAATTCCTCACCCAGTTGAAATTGTCGATGTTCGGCGCCGGATTCATCGCCTTTCCGATCATCGCGCTCCAGATCTATAAATTCGTCGCGCCGGGCCTCTACGGCCATGAGCGGCGCGCCTTCGCGCCTTATCTCGTCGCGACGCCGACCCTGTTCTTCCTCGGCGCGCTGCTGGTCTATTACGCGGTCATGCCCTTTCTGATCCGCTTTTCGGTGAGTTTCCAGCAATTGAACGTCAAGGGCGAGCCGACCATCGAACTTCTGCCCAAGGTCGACGAATATCTGTCGCTGATCATGACCCTGATCTTCGCCTTTGGCGTCGCCTTCCAGCTTCCGGTGATCCTGACCTTGCTCGGCCAGGCCGGAATCATCGACCAGGCTTTTCTGAAAGCGAAGCGGCGCTATGCGATCGTCCTGATCACGGTGGTCGCGGCGATTCTGACGCCGCCCGACCTGATTTCGATGATCTCCCTTGTCCTTCCCATGGCGCTTCTTTACGAAGGCGCCGTATTCGCGGTGGGGATGATCGAAAAGAATCGCGCCGCTGCGAAGCCCGATCCAAATGGGTGAAGTCGGGCTGCAAACTGCGGTTTTCTGCGCTCCGATGCTCACGTACAAAAGTACGCTCCGCTTCGGTGCTCTTAAACCGCCGTTTTCGCCTCGACTTGACCCATTTTCATTCGGTCTTCGTCCCTAGACTGCGGAAGTAGTGGCATGCACGACATCAAATCGATCCGCGACGACGCGCAGGCTTTTCGCGCCGACCTTCTGCGCCGCAAGCCGGACGAGGCCGCCGCCGACGCCTTGATCGCCCGCCTGTTCGCGCTCGACGACGCCCGCCGCGCCGCGATCGCCAAGGCTCAAGGCGCGCAGGAGCGCCGCAACGCCGCTTCAAAGGAAATCGGCGCGGCGATGAAGGCCAAGGACATGGCCCTCGCCGAGAAGCTGAAGCAGGAAGTCGCCGATCTCAAGAGCTCGATGGGCGAGATCGAGGCGCAGGAGCGCGCCGCCATCGCGGCGCTGGAGGCCGAGCTTGCCGCGATTCCCAACCGGCCGCTGCCCGAGGTTCCGCAAGGCGCCGACGAGAACGACAATGTCGAAATCCGCAAGGTTGGCGACAAGCCGGCCTTTCCCGAGGGTTTTACGCCGAAAGAGCATTTCGACGATCGGCGAAAGCCTGAAGATGATGGATTTCGAGGCGGCGGCGCGCATGTCCGGCGCGCGTTTCGTCGTGCTCAAGGGCAGACTGGCGCGGCTGGAGCGCGCGCTCGCCCAGTTCATGCTCGACCTGCACACGGAAGAACATGGCTATCAGGAAGTCGCGCCGCCGCTGCTGGTGCGCGACCAGGCCATGTTCGGCACGGCGCAACTGCCGAAATTCAAGGACGACCAGTTCGCGGCGCTCGGCCTCATTCCGGTCGAGGGATTGAAGGAGGCGCTGGCCGGCGTCGAGGCGGCGGCGCAAGGCGGCGACCTCGCGGCGCAGGTCGCGGCGACGCCCAAGGCCGAAAGTTTTGACACCGAACATTTCTGGCTCATTCCCACGGCCGAAGTGCCGCTGACCAATCTGGTCCGCGAGCAGATATCTGGACGACGCTGTCGCTGCCCTTGCGCATGACCGCCGGCACGGCCTGTTTTCGCGCCGAGGCCGGCGCGGCGGGGCGCGACACGCGCGGCATCATCCGCCAGCATCAGTTCACCAAGGTCGAACTGGTCTCGATCACGACGCCGGAGCAATCCCTCGCCGAGCATGAGCGCATGACGTCTTGCGCCGAGGAAGTGCTGAAAAGGCTCGGGCTGGCCTATCGCGTGGTGCTGCTCTGCACCGGCGACATGGGCTTCGCCTCGCAGAAAACCTATGACATCGAGGTCTGGCTGCCGGGGCAAAACCGCTATCGCGAAATCTCGTCCTGCTCGGTCTGCGGCGATTTTCAGGCGCGGCGCATGGGCGCGCGCTATCGCCCCATGGAAGGCAAAGGCGCGCGCTTCGTCCACACGCTCAACGGCTCGGGCGTGGCGGTTGGCCGCGCTTTGGTCGCGGTGCTGGAGAATTACCAGAATCCGGACGGCTCGGTGACGGTGCCGGAGGTTTTGCGGCCCTATATGGGCGGGCTGGAGAGAATTTCGCCGGCGTGAGCGCCGCTGCGTTGCCGTCACAGCAGAAGCCGACATCTCTTGAGACAGGCTGCGTCATTGCGAGAAGCGAAGCGACGAAGCAATCCAAGGGACATTTCAACAGGCTGAAAGGTGGATTGCTTCGCTCCGCTCGCAACGACGCCGCCGCCGATGCGCTGTTCGCGCCCAAAAAAGCTGTTTCCCGCCGACGCCCGCGCTATAAGGCATCCGGATTTCGAATCGGACGGACAGCGATGCGCATTCTGATCACCAATGACGACGGCGTCCACGCGCTGGGGCTCAAAGTGCTTGAACGCATCGCCAAGAGCCTTACCGACGACGTCGTGGTGGTTGCGCCGGAGAGCGATCAGTCGGGCGTCGCGCATTCTCTGTCGCTGTCCGACCCGCTGCGCCTGCGCAAGATCACCGACCGTCATTATGCGGTGAAGGGCACGCCGACCGACTGCGTCATCATGGGCGTCCGCAAGCTGATGATCGACAACCCGCCGGACCTGATCCTTTCCGGCGTCAACAAGGGCCAGAACGTCGCCGAGGACGTGACCTATTCCGGCACCATCGCCGGGGCGATGGAAGGCACATTGCTTGGCGTTCCCTCGATCGCGCTGTCACAATGCTACTCGCCGGCGGGCACGCCCTGGGAATGCGCCGAGACGCTCGCGCCCGAGCTGATCCGGCAAATCGTGGCGCGCGGCTTTCCGCCCGGCGTGCTGATCAATGTCAATTTTCCGGCTTGCGAGCCTTCGGCGGTGCAGGGCGTGAGTCTGGCGCGGCAGGGCCGGCGCGCGCAGGAGTTGATGAAGATCGAGGCGCGGTTCGACGGGCGCGGCAATCCCTATTACTGGATCGCCTTCGAGCGGCCGCGATTCAAGGCGGGCGAAGGCACCGATCTGGAGGCCGTGGCGCAGAACCGCATTTCGGTGACGCCGCTGCGGCTCGACCTGACCGACGATCCGGCGCTTGCCCATTTCGCCGGCGCTTTCGGCTGACCCCCCGATGGCGCAGCCGCCCAGTGCCTTCCCCTCGATCATGCCTTCGGCGCGAGCGGAGGCCAAGGCCCAGCTCTTGATGCGGCTGCGCGCGCGCGGCGACGTCGATCTGGCGCTGTTGCGGGCGATGGAGGCCGCGCCGCGCGAAAATTTCGTCGGCCCGGCGTTCGCCGATCTCGCCTTGCGCGATGTCGCCGTTCCCTTGTCCTTCGGCCAGACCATGGAATCGCCGTCCTCGCTGGCGCGGATGATTGTGGCGCTCGATCCCCGGCCCGGCAGCCGCATCCTGGAAATCGGCGCAGGCTCCGGCTTTTCGGCCAAGGTTTTGGCGATGCTCGGCCGCGAGGTGGTGAGCGTCGATTGCTTCGAGCGTCTGGCGCTGGACGCGCGGGCGCGGCTGGAGCGGCTTGGGGTCGCCAATGTCGCGGTGATCTGGGCCGACGGTTTCGAGCTTTCCCCGTCCTACGGCCTGTTCGACCGCATCCTCGTCCACAGCCGCCTTCGACGAGATTCCTTCCGCCATCGCGGGCGCGCTCGCGGAAGGCGGGGTTCTGGTCGGCCCGCGCTTTCGTGCGGGGCAGGAGGCTTGCGAACTGGTCCGCCTCGACCGCGTCGCCTCGGGCGCCCTCGAAGAGCGCATTCTCGGCGCCTGGCGGGCGCAACGCCTGTTGCGCGGCGTGTTCAGCGATCGTGGGAGCCTTCTCCGACCAGACTGACGCAATCTGTTCGCTTTCGGGGAGACGATCCGGCAGGCGCGCGCCGAAGAGCGCATCGGGGATGCGGTCGAGGCGCGCGCCGCACCGGGCGTCCGCCGAAAGCGAACCCTTCGGGCCGGGGGCTTTCGCGCCGTAGCCGCGTCGTGCGGCTCGGCCGTGTCCCCGACACGGCCGTCGCCACCCTCCTTGCCACGGCGCGAAATCCCCTCGGCAGATTGCGCCAGTCTGGTCGGAGAAGGCTCAAAGTCTAACGAATTGCTTTCGATTTCGGATTTGCTGAATAAAGATTCATCTTAAACGCTCCTTTAACCGCCCTGCGCTTAGATTGCGTCTGTTGGTTAAAGCGTGGGTGGGATGCGTAATGAGTGCTGGGATTAAGATTTCCGGAAGCGCGTTCCGGGTGGCCCTGGTCGGCGTGGCCACGATCCTGTTGGGCGGGTGTTCCGACACCGGCCAATTCGGCAATTCGTTCGGAACGCCATATGCCAGTTCCAATCCGCGCGTCGATCGAACGCCGACAGGCTCCATCGATTCCGCGCCGTCGCCGATGACGAAGGTCTCGAACTTCTTTTCGGACACGTTCCGGCCCTTCGATTCCGCGCCGGCGCCGGCCATGCCTCAGTCCAGGCGCGCCGCGGCCTATCGCGCGCCGGAAAATGATCATCCCGTTCCGCCCGAGCCGATCGCCAGCGCCCCCCTCGCGCCGGCGACCCGGTCCGCGATTTACTCCGCGCCCGCGCCGGTCGCTGCTCCGGCGCCGCATGCGACCTACGCCCTGCGCGCCAACCCCAATTCCGTCGGCGGCTGGACCGCCGACGGCGGCACGCCGGTCGTCGTCGCCCAGGGCGAAAACGCCGAGATCATCGCCCAGCGCTATGGCGTGCCGGTCGCGACCCTGCTCACGGTCAACGGCTATTCGGCCCACGCCCAACTGTCGCCGGGCTCCCGGCTGACCATCCCGGTCTATCGGGCCAAGGGCGGGCGGATCGCGGCGGCTGCTCCTGCGCCTGTGGCGCCCGTGGCGCGCCATGCGCCCGAACGGGTCGCGCGGGTGGAAAATCGGCGCATCGCTCCGCGTTCGCTGGTCGGCGAGGAACTGGCCCAGACCAGGAAAAGCGAACACCTGCGCTGGAGCGAGGGCAAACAATCCGCCAAAACCGCGGCGCTGTCCCCCGCCGACGCCCGCAAGGCCAAGAAGGCCGCGCGCCTCGCGCAGGAACAAGCCACCCAAGAGAAGGCCGGCCAAGAGAAGGCCACCCAAGAGCAAGCCGCCCAAGAGACGGCGGCGCAGGCGAAGGCCGCCAAGGCGGCTCGCCTCGCCCAGCTCAAGGCGGCAAAGGAAAAGACCCACGTCGCCGCCGCCGCAAAGGCCGCGCCGCCCGCCGCTCCGGCCAAACTCGCGCGGACCGCTTCGGCCGCCCCGGTCGACAACATGCCGGTCGTCAAGAACGACACCGGCGCGACGGCGAGCTTGCCGCCTCCGGCCATGTCCGCCTCGTCCGACTCCGCCGATCCGGAATTCCGCTGGCCGGCGCGCGGCCGCGTGATCCAGGGTTTCGGGTCGGGCGGCAATGACGGCATCAATATCGCGGTGCCCGAGGGCACGCAGGTCAAGGCGGCCGAAAGCGGCACGGTCGTCTATGCCGGCAGCGAGCTCAAGGGCTATGGCAATCTCGTGCTGATCCGCCATCCCAACGGCTTCGTCTCGGCTTACGCCAACAACGGCTCGCTGGAGGTCAAGCGCGGCCAGACCGTCCGGCGCGGCCAGACCGTCGCCCTGTCCGGCCAGAGCGGCGACGTCGCCTCGCCCCAGCTCCATTTCGAGCTGCGCAAGGGCTCGAAGCCGGTCGATCCCTCCAAATTTCTGGCGGGGCTTTAGCATTCCTTCTCTGAACCGCGAGACACGGCAGAGAAGGCGCGGGGGCGACCGGGTCCAAAGCAAGGCCCGCGTCGCCCCTTTCCATTGGCTTCCCCCGGTCAGTCGAGACGGATGACGCGCACGCGGGCTCCGGCGGGGGCAGGCGGGGCGTTTTCGGGGCGGACGATCAGCGCCTGAGAATAAGCCAGCACCGAACTCAGCGAAGAATCCTGATTCTCATGCGCCGTCGCCACCAGGCGGCCGTCCTCGTCCCGCGTCAGCGTGGCGCGCAAATATTCGCGACGCGCGCCGCCGGGCGGCAGGGCGACGCCGGCCAGCGCGGGCTCCGATCTTTCGGCGTCCGTCTCCGGGTCGCCGCTCAAGCGCCGAATCAGCGGTTTCAGGAAGACCTGCCCGCACACCGAGGCCGAGGTCGGATTGCCGGGAAGGCCGAGCACGCGCATGGGGCCGATGTGGCCATGGATCAGGGGCTTGCCCGGCTTCATCCTGACCTTCCAGAAGCTCAGCTCCATGCCCTCGCGAGCGAGGGCCCCGCGCACCAGGTCGCGGTCGCCCACCGAGGCGCCGCCGATGGTGACGAGAATATCGGCCCTTTCGGCGCGGGCGCGCTGGATCGCCGCTTCGATCGCGTCGAGGCGGTCGCTGACGACGCCGAGGTCGAGCGGTTCGCCGCCGGCGGCCGCGATCAGCCCCAGAACGGCGAAAGCATTGGAGGCCACGATCTGGTCCGCGCCGCGCGGGGCGCCCGGCGCAACCAGTTCGTCGCCGGTGGAGAGCACGGCGACGCGCGGTTTTCGCGCGAGCGGCAAGGTCGCATGGTCGGCCGAGGCGGCGAGCGCGACATCGGCGGGGCTGAGACGCCGCCCGGCGCGCAGCACGATCGCGCCTTCGGTGAAATCGCCGCCGGCGTCGCGGATATTGGCGCCCGCCTTGACCGGCCCCTCGACGATGAGGCGGTCGCCGTCGCGCCTGGCGTCTTCCTGGATCAGAACGGCGTCGGCGCCTGCGGGAATCGGCGCGCCGGTGAAAATCCGCACCGCCTCGCCCGCGCCGCAGACCCCGGCAAACCCATGTCCCGCCGAGGATTCGCCGATGACCTGCAACGGCCCCGCGGCGTCGGCCGCCCGCAGCGCGTAGCCGTCCATGGCCGAAAGCGCGCCGGGCGGCTGGGTGCGGCGCGCGAGGATGTCGCGCGCCAGCGTCCGTCCATAGCAGGCGGCGAGCGGCGCATCCTCGGTCTCCAACGGCGCCGCGCCGGCGAGGATGGCGGCGAGGGCGTCTGCGACGGACAGCATCGGCTTTTGGTCACTCATGGCGGGAGGTCCCGAAATTTTGGCTTTGACGCGTTTTTTCGTCGTCTTCAGATCGCACGCCTGTTCAAGGCGCGTCCAGTGGGCGGACAAAGGCCGCCGTCGAACGCGGCTTTGGCTTTTTTCGCGAAACGCGCCTAAATTCGGCGCGGCGGCGGCGGGATTCGCCGCCGGACTCCTGCGCGCGAAAGGGACGCCCGGATGAGCCGCCTCGTCACAATGTTGAACGGCCCCAACCTTAACCTGCTCGGTCAGCGCGAGCCGCAGATTTACGGCGCCGAGACGCTCGCCGACGTCGAGCGCGCCTGCCACGCGCTGGCGCTGTCGTTGAAGCTGGAAGTCCATTTCCATCAGAGCAATCGCGAATATGAGCTGATCGACTGGATCCACGAGGCGCGCGGCAAGGCGGGCGGCATTGTCATCAATCCGGGCGCCTTCACCCATACGTCGGTCGCTCTTCTCGACGCCCTCAACGCCTTTGAAGGGCCGGTGATCGAGGTCCATGTTTCCAACATCCACAAGCGCGAGGAGTTCCGCCATCATTCGTTCGTTTCGCGCCGCGCCGACGGCGTCATCGCCGGCTGCGGCGCGCAGGGCTATGAACTGGCCCTGCTGCGCCTCGCCCGCCTGATCGACGCCAAGGGATGACACGGTTCCGCCGATGCGCGTGAAGCCGAAATTCCTGAAATATTTTTTCGGCTACCACATCCTCAATGGCGTCACGGTCGCCATTTCCGTGCTGGCCGTCGCGCTCGCCTCCGTCGCCCTGTTCGGCTTTGCGCCCGGCATGGCGGCGGCGCTCGGCGCCCTGTGCGTTTCGAGCGCCGACGCCTCCGCGCCCTTTTCCGCCAAATTGCGCATCCTGCCGCTGGCCTGGGGCTGCGCCTCGGTCGCGGCTTTCGCCACGGCTTTCGCGGGCGGAACGCCGCTTCTGGAGGGCGCCGTGGTGGTTCTGACCGGCTTTGGCGGCGGTCTCCTGATCGCGCTCGGGCGCTGGGCGATCCCGCTTTCCGTGGTCACCCTGATTTCGATGGTTTTCACGCTCGGCGCGCCCGCCGCGACGCTCGCCGGCCGGCTGGATTACGCCGCCATGGCGACCTTCGGCGGCTTGCTCTACATTCCGGTCGCGCTGGCGCTCACCCGGATCTCCGACGCCTCCGGGCGGCGCATCACCCTCGCCGAGGTGTTGCGCGAATTCGCCTCCTTTTTGCGCCGCGTCGCCGACTTTTACCGCCGCGACGCCGACGAGGGCGCCGTCTGCCTGAAAGTGGTCGAGCAGCAGGCGTCATTCGCCGATCATCTCCAGACCGCGCGCAGTCTGATCGTCTCCGCTTCCGACCGCGCCGAGGCGACGCGTCTCATCGCCGCGCTGGCCGCTGTGCTCGACGCCTTCGACGGCGTGGTTTCGACCCTGGCGGACCATTCGCCGTTGCGGCTGGCGCAAGGTTTTGGCGCCGGCGCCGCGTCGGGCGTTTCGCTTGCGGCGCAAATGAACCGTTTGCTGCGCAAGACCGCGCACGACCTCGACGCCCTGGCGCTCGATCTGGTGGTGGGCGGCGACAGCCTGTCCTTTCCCGATCATGCGGCGGAGCTCGACGGCTTTTCGCAGACGATCGCGGCCCTGGAGGCGCAGGACGCCGATCCCGAAATTCTCCGCGCGGCCCGGCTCACGCGCGCCCGCGTCGGCCTGGCCATTTCGAAGCTCGCGGGCCTGCCGGCGCTGCTGGCGAACGAGCAGGCCGCCGCCAGATCCCTGGCCGGCGTGGACATGCGCGCCTTCGCGCCGCCGCTGCGCATTTCGCTCGTCCCGATCCGGCGGGCGCTGAGCCTGTCGTCGCCGGTCTGCCGCCATGCGGTTCGGCTTTCGCTCGCGCTCGGCAGCGGCTACGCCTTGACCCAGATTGTTCCGGGGCTGGAGCATGGCAACTGGATTCTGCTGACCATCGCCGTGATCATGCGCGCGAGCTATGCCGCGACCCGGCAGCGCCGCGACCAGAGGCTGGTCGGCACATTGCTGGGCTGCGGGGCGGCCGGCGCCTTGTTATGGACCGGCTCGCCGGGTCTGCTGATCGCGGCGCAGCTTCTGGCGATCGCCGTCGCCCACGCCTATGTGAAGATCGACTACCGCGTGAGCTCCTTCGCCGCCTCGGTGACGGCGCTGCTTGCCCTGCATCTGCTGGCGCCGACGCAGGCGCCTCTGGTCGCGGCGCGTCTCGTCGACACCGTGATTGGCGCGGGCGTCGCCTTCCTGTTCGCTTTCCTGCTGCCGCAATGGGAGCGGCACGCCGCGCTGGACCTCGCCAGGGGCTTTCTCGGCGCGCTCAGCGTCTATGCCGACCGGGCCCTGCGCTGGGACGCGCCGGAGCAGGATTACCGCCTCGCGCGCAAGGAGTTGCTGGAGGCTTTTTCCGCGCTCGGCGAATCGGTGACGCGCATGCGCGCCGACCCCAGCAGCCAGCGCGAGCTCTGGCCGCATTACAGCGCCTTGATCGCCGCGGCCTATGTCGCCGCCGCCCAGATCGTCACCGTCCGCCTGATGATCCGCCAGCGCCGCGACGATCTCGGCGCGCCCGCGAGCCGCGCGCTGCTCGACGACACGCGCCGCGCGGCGCTGGCCGAGCTGGATATCGCCGGCCCGCGCGCGCAGCGCCGCCTGCCGCAGGCGCCGGACGACGCGGCGCCGGTCTTTCTGGCCTTGCTCCAGCGCTGCGACGAAGTTCTGCGCGAGGCGCGCAACCTGCGCCATCTGGTCGAGAAGGACTGGACGCCCGACGCGTCGCCCTAAATTTCGCGGCGAGGCGGGACGAAGCGCATGGTCAGCCGCCGCCCGGCGATGGCGCCGCCCAGGCCGTCGGTGATCGGCGCCGGAAAGCAGGCGCTGAATTTTCCGGCGACGTCGTCGAGAAAGCGCGCCCGATCGCCTGGGTCCGAGGGTAGCCTCGAATAAGTCACATGCGGCTTGCCGAACAGCGAGCCGTCGCGCTTGAGGCTGAAAGCGATGGTCAACTCGGCGCCCGGCTCCCCCCCGACGCCCTTCATGCAGGCGCCGAGATAGCCGAACAGCGCGCGCAGATCATTGGCCGGCGCCGCCGCTGCCGGCGCCGCGAGGCTGAAAGCGAAAAAGGCCGCCGCGGCGACGCGCGGGATTGCTTTCACCTTCCGCTCCCTTCACAAGTTCGGCAAAAGTTATCATCATCGCCCGGCGCCCGCCATGCGCGCGATGGCGAAATTGGCGCAGGATTTTAGGGAGTTTTTCGCCGTGAGCCACATGCGGATTGTTGTCACAGGTTTGACGGGCCAGGTCGTGAGCGCGCTGATCGAGCGGGCGCCGCCCGATGTCGAACTGATCGCTTTGGGCCGTCCGCGCCTCGACCTTTCGGTGCGCGAGGCGGTTCTGGCGGCTTTGCGCGCCACCCATTGCGACGCGATCGTCAACGCCGCCGCCTATACCGCCGTGGACAAGGCCGAAAGCGAGCCCGATGTCGCGCTGCGGGTCAATGGCGACGGCGCCGGCTATGTCGCGGAGATCGCGGCCGAACTGCACAAGCCCTTGCTGCACATTTCGACCGATTATGTCTTCGACGGCAAGCTCGACCGCCCCTATCGCGAGGACGACCCGACCGGCCCGACCAGCGCCTATGGGCGCTCGAAACTGGTCGGCGAACAGAGAATCGCGCAAATCCACGACAATCACGCCATTCTGCGCACCGCCTGGGTTTACAGCCCGACGGGGGCCAATTTCGTTCGCACCATGCTGCGGCTGGGGCAGAGCCGCGAGGAGGTCGGCGTGGTCGCCGATCAGCTCGGCAATCCGACTTCGGCGCTCGACATCGCCGACGCCGTTCTGGCCATTGCCCGGCGCATGGTCGGCGATTCCTCGCCGTCGCTGCGCGGCCTGTTCCATATGTCGGGGGCGGGGGAAGCTTCCTGGGCCGATTTCGCCGAAGCGATTTTCGCCGAAGGTCAGAAACACGGACGCGCGCCGGTGCGGGTCAAAAGGATCGGCACGAAGGATTATCCCACGCCCGCGCCGCGCCCCGCCAATTCGCGGCTCGATTGCGCAAAGCTGCAACGGACTTATGGCGTCGCGCTGCCGCCCTGGCGCCAGTCGCTGGCGCCCTGCGTGGCGCGGCTGCTGGCGGCGGCCGAGGCCTGAACGGCGGAGCCCCGCCCGGGCGGGAGGTGGCACAAGCTCGCCGACATCGCCAAGATCACGATTATAAAAAATCATGTAGATTGGGTTGCCACCGGAGCCTTTTTCTTGCGCCGCGCATTTTTTGCCGTTGCCCCCGTGCTTTTCGTTGGAGCCGCCATCTATAACGTCGATTGCCGATCCGTGCGTTAATCGGAGGTGAGTGACGGTCGTAGCCGTCCCCCCTTTCAATCAACGCTTGCCTGCGCGGACCTCGCTGACGCGTCCCTGGTTGAGACCGTGCAGCGCGGCGATGTCACTCTGGATATAGCCCTCGGCGCGAAGACGGAAAATCTCCCGCTTTATATCATCAGTCACCTGAGAAGCGTGCTTTCGCGGCTTTTCAAGCGGCGGGACGAACGGGAGCAACGGGTGGCTGGGGTTCTTGCGTTTTTTTCAAGATTTGGCTCCGTGGCCACAAAGTCCCTTGTCGGCCTCGGAGACACGACTTAACCATATCTGTGCATCTGGTTCACAATACCTCCATGCCGTGAGCCCATCGGACGTAATGGGCCCCGATCGGGAAGCGGGACTTGTACTCTCGCCTCTCGACCCGCCGGAATTGTACTCGTTCCTATTTTGTGCGCGCAAGAATCCGGTTGGGCGTCGTTTGGTTTTTCACCGCTGATAGACTGTTAATTAACTGTTTACGAATGAGTTTCTCTGGACTCTGGACTGTGGATAGTGTGGATTGGCGCGGCGAGTGTCCAATTGACGAAAGTTCTGCTTTCGATTCCGAGAATTTCGGTGACGATTCGGCGAATCGCAGCCACGATAAACTGCCGTTTCACACTGGAATCCAGGTGGCGCTCGTCTTATGGATTGCCAGAAAGGGCAGGTTTCGGCTCGAAGCAGCCGTCGCAGGCGAAGGTCTCAACCTGACCCAAGGCGGAAATTCCGGGCAGGAGAGACTGCAGGTGCATTTCGGCGAAAAGCGGAAGCCCCCAGCGGCGCCCGCGCCTACGGTGATACTCGCCGAGCTTGCGGGTGCATTGAATGCATCAATATTTCGGCTTAGCATTCGACGTTGGACAAATCGTGTGGTGAGCCAGTCATGACGCCGTTCTCCACGCCCGACGCGGCCCTCGAACCACGTTTGGCGCGCCGCCTCCTCGACGTGCTGATCCGCGCCGCCGTTCTCGTCGCCATGGCGCTGCTTTGCTACCGCGTTCTGGCCCCTTTCCTCCCGCTCGCGATCTGGGCCCTGATCTTCGCGGTAACTCTCTACCCGCTGCACCGGCGCATTGCGGCCCATCTTGGCGGACGGTCCGGGCTCGCCGCAACCCTGCTGGTGCTGCTCGGGATCGCCGCGTTCGTCGTCCCCATCGCCTTGTTGATGAGTTCGCTGGGCGACTCCCTCAAGACCCTGATCCAAGCCGTGCAGCAGAACACTTTGCAGATCCCGCCCCCGCCCGAGACGGTCGCGGCCTGGCCCGTCATTGGCGGGAAGCTCCACGGCGTATGGAGCAAGGCGCACGACGATTTGCCCTCCCTCGTGCAGAGCATGCAGCCGAAGATTGGCGATCTCGCCCGCAAGGCCCTCGGCTTCGTCGCCAGCATCGGTGGCGGCTTGCTCGTCTTTCTTGGCGCCCTGGTCCTCGCCGGCATCTTCCTGGCCTTTGGCGAACAAGGCGCCCGCGGCTGCCTCGCCGTCTTCGAGCGCCTCGCCGGCGAGGCGCGCGGGAAAAGCCTCGCTCGCCTCTCCACAGCAACCATCCGCGCCGTCGCACAGGGTGTTGTCGGCGTGGCGCTGATCCAGGCGGTCCTCGTCGGCCTAGCCCTCCTTGTCGCGGGAGTGCCTTGGGCCGGTGCGCTCGCCGCGATCGTTCTGGTGCTCGGGATCGCCCAGGTTCCCGCGGTGATCGTGACGCTGCCTGCGATCGCCTGGATCTGGTCACGAGGCGACGGCGGCACGGCCGAGTTGCTCATCTACACCGCGCTTCTGCTCGTCTCCGGCATGGCGGACAACGTGCTCAAGCCGCTGATGCTTGGCCGCGGCGTGGACGTGCCGATGCCCGTCATCCTCGTCGGGGCGCTCGGCGGTATGGCCACCGACGGGATTATCGGGATCTTCGTCGGCGCAACGCTGCTGGCCCTTGCCTGGCAAGTTTTCACGGGGTGGGTCCATGAGGACCCCGACGCAAACATTTTGCCCCGAGGCTGATGGTCTGCGCTCTTCGAAATGATGCTCGAAAAGCAGAGCCAGTACCCTCTTGCGGCTCAAGTCGCAGCAATAAACAGATGCTTACTTTCAGGGTTAGGCGTTTGTCCGCTTTCCGCCGTACTCGGCCTTTCGCGAACGGTGACGTTGCCCCCACCCGGCTCGCTTTCGCTCGCCACCCTCCCCATGAAGGGGAGGGATTTTTATCGTTTTTTCGGCGCGATCAGGTCGGTGATTGTGCCCTCAAAAAGTTCCGCCGCCATGCCGATGGTTTCGGACAGCGTCGGGTGGGGGTGGATGGTGAGGCCGATGTCTTCGGCGTCGGCGCCCATTTCGATGGCGAGCGCGGCTTCGGCGATCAGGTCGCCGGCGTTGACGCCGACGATGCCGGCGCCGATCAGGCGCTTGCTTTCCTCGTCGAACAACAGCTTGGTCGCGCCCTCGTCGCGCCCGAGCGAGAGGGCGCGCCCCGACGCCGCCCAGGGAAAAATCGCCTTGCCGAATTTCAAGCCCTTGGCTTTGGCTTCGGTCTCGGTCAGGCCGACCCAGGCCACTTCGGGGTCGGTATAGGCGACGGAGGGGATCACCTTGGCGTCGAAGGCCGATTTGTGGCCGCAGGCGACTTCGGCCGCGACTTTCGCCTCATGGGTCGCCTTGTGGGCCAGCATGGGCTGGCCGACGATGTCGCCGATGGCGAAAATATGCGGGACATTGGTCCGCATTTGCCTGTCCACGACGATGAAGCCGCGCTCGTCGGGCGTGACGCCCGCAGCTTCCGCATTGATGAGCTTGCCATTGGGCTTGCGGCCGACGGCGACCAGCAGCTTGTCGAAAATATCCTCGCTTTTCTGGCCGTCGGCGGCCTCGAAGGTCGCGCGCAGGCCGGCGGCCTCCGCCTTGACCGCGACCACCTTGGTCTTGAGCAGGATGTTTTCGTATTTCTTGCCGATGCGCTTGGCCAAAGGCGCGACAATGTCCTTGTCGGCGCCGGGGATGATCTGGTCCATCAGTTCGACAATGGTCACATGTGACCCCAATGCGTGATAGACCGTCGCCATTTCCAGCCCGATGATGCCGCCGCCGAGCACCAGCAGGCGCTTCGGCACATCGGCAAGGGCCAGCGCGCCGGTCGAGTCGATCACGCGCGGGTCGTCATGGGGGATGAAGGGCAGGGTCACCGGCTCCGAGCCCGCCGCGATGATCGCCTTGTCGAAGGAAACGAGCTTTTTGGCGCCGTCCTCGGCGGTCACTTCAATGGAATTGGGCGAGGCGAATTTGCCGACGCCGGTCATCACAGTGACCTTGCGCTGTTTCGCCAAGGCGCCGAGGCCGCCGGTCAGTCGCTTGACCACGCTGTCCTTCCATGCGCGCAGCTTGTCGAGATCGACCGTCGGCGCGGCGAAGGAAATGCCGTTCTCGCCCATTTCATGAGCTTCCTCGATCACTCTGGCCGCATGGAGCAAGGCCTTGGACGGGATGCAGCCGACATTGAGGCAGACGCCGCCGAGAATCGGCCAGCGCTCGACCAGAACCACCTTGGCGCCGAGATCGGCGGCGCGGAAAGCGGCGGTATAGCCGCCGGGCCCGGCCCCGAGCACCAGGACTTCGGCGTGGAGGCCGGCCGCAGGGGCAGGCGCGGCGGCCGGCGCGGGCGGCGTTTGCGTCTCGGCGGGCTTGGGCGTCTCGGCGGCGGGCGGCGGGGCGGCGTTGTCGGCCGCCGCGCTTTCGAGCAGCAGGATCACTGCGCCTTCGGTGATCCTGTCGCCGACCTGGACCTTCAATTCCTTGACCTTGCCGGCGGAAGGCGAGGGCACTTCCATCGTCGCCTTGTCGGATTCGAGCACGATCAAAGGGTCTTCCGGCTTGATCACATCGCCGGCCTTGACCAGGATTTCGATGATCGGCACGTCCTTGAAATCGCCGATGTCGGGAACCTTGATTTCGATTGTCATGACGGACCCCAAAGCATATTCCCGAAAAGTTGCAGCCTTTTTCGGACAAGAATATGCGTCAATAAGAGTTCAAAGCGACAGACGGCGGATGTCTTCGAGCACGGCGCACAGCGCGCGGGCGAATCGCGCGGCCGCGGCGCCGTCGATGACGCGATGGTCGTAGGACAGCGACAGCGGCAGCATCAGGCGCGGCGAAAAATCCTTGCCGGTCCATACCGGCGCCATTTTCGCGCGCACCACGCCAAGGATCGCCACTTCCGGGGCGTTGACGATGGGTGAGAAGCTGGTCCCGCCAATGCCGCCGAGCGAGGAAATGGTGAACGTCGCGCCGGACATTTCCGCGGGCGTCAATTTGCCGGCGCGCGCCTTGGCCGACAGATCGCCCAGTTCCTGGGCCAGTTCCAGCACGCCCTTCTTGTCGGCGTCCCTGATCACCGGCACGACCAGGCCTTCCGGCGTGTCGCAGGCGAAGCCGATGTGCCAGTATTTCTTGTGGATCAGGGAATCCTTGGCCGGGCTGAGCGAGGAATTGAAATCGGGATATTGCTTCAGCACCGCGACGCTGGCGCGGATCAGGAAGGGCAGCAGCGAGACGCGATAGGGTTCCTTGGCCTTCTTGCCCTCGTCGTCGAGCCTTTTGCGGAAATCTTCCAGGTCGGTGATGTCGGCCTCGTCATTGTGGGTGACGGCCGGGACATTGAGCCAGGAGCGATGCAGGAAGGGGCCCGACAATTTTCGGATGCGCGACAGCGGCTTTTCCTCGACCGGTCCGAACTTGGAAAAGTCGATCGCGGGGATTTCGGGAATGCCGGCGCCGGCCAGCGCGACGGGCGCGGCCGCGCCGCCGCCAAGATAGGCCTTCACATCTTCCCTGGTGATGCGGCCCTTGTCGCCTGTCGCCGGGACTCTGGTCAGGTCGACGTCGAGTTCGCGGGCGAGGCGGCGCACCGCCGGCGAGGCGAAAACGTCGCCGAAACCCGCGATCGGCGCGCGCAGCCCGAGGATCGGCATGGCGCTGGAAAGTTTTCCCGCCGCCGGCGCCGGCGCGGCGGCCGGGGCGGGCGTCGGGGCCGGAGCAGGAGCGGCAGGAGTCGGTGCGGGAGCAGGAGCGGCGGGCGTCGGGGCGGCGGCGCCTTCCCCAACCAGCGTCAGGATCAGCGCGCCTTCGGCGACCTTGTCGCCGACCTTGACCAGAAGCTCCGACACCACGCCGGCTTGCGGCGCGGGAACTTCCATCGTCGCCTTGTCGGATTCGAGCACGATCAACGGGTCTTCGGCCTTGATCGCATCCCCCGGCTTGACCAGGATTTCAATCACCGGGACGCCCTTGAAATCGCCGATGTCCGGCACTTTCACTTCAATTTTGGACATGTCGTGGAACCTTGAACGGAAAGGAATGGAAAGCGCGTTCAGACGTGGCGCGGATCTGGTTTTTCCGGGTCGAGGCGATAGAGGTCGATGGCCTCGGCGACTTTCCTGGTCGGGATGAGTTGGGATTCCGCCATCGCCTTGAGCGCCGCGACCGCGACATATTGGCGGTCCACCTCGAAGAAGGCGCGCAGCTTGCGGCGATAATCCGAGCGCCCGAAGCCGTCCGTGCCCAGCACCTTGTAGCGGGTCGGGACATGGCCCCTGATCTGTTCGGCGAAAGCGCGGATATAATCGGTGGTCGCCACGACCGGGCTGTCGCCGCGCTGCTGCAACATCCTCGTGACGTAAGGAACGCGCGGCTCCTCCATCGGATGCAGCATGTTCCAGCGCTCGCAGGAATCGGCCTCGCGCTTCAATTCGGTAAAACTCGTCACCGCGAAAATATCGGCGTGGATGCCGAAATCGCGCTCCAGCAGCACCGCGCCGGCGATGGCCTCGCGCAGAATCGCGCCGGAGCCGAGCAGGGTCACTTTCTTCTCCTTCGGCGTGCCGTCCGGCGCCGCCTTGAGCAGGTACATGCCCTTGACGATGCCTTCTTCCGCGCCTTCCGGCATGGCGGGATGTTCGTAATTCTCGTTGAGCAGCGTCAGGTAGAAGTAGACATCCTCGCCCTGGCCATACATGCGCTCCAGCCCGTGCTGGACGATGACCGCGACTTCGTAAGAAAAAGTCGCGTCATAGGAGACGCAATTGGGGATGGTCGCCGACAGGATATGGCTGTGGCCGTCCTCGTGCTGCAAACCCTCGCCGTTGAGCGTGGTGCGCCCGGACGTGCCCCCAAGCAGGAAGCCTCTCGCGCGCAGATCGCCGGCCGCCCAGGCGAGGTCGTGGACGCGCTGGAACCCGAACATCGAATAATAGATGTAGAACGGGATCATCGGCGTATTGGAATGGGAATAGGAGGTCGCCGCCGCGATCCAGCTCGCCATGGCGCCGGCCTCGTTGATGCCTTCCTGGAGCATCTGGCCGGAGCGGTCCTCCTTGTAATAGGACAGCTGGTCGGCGTCCTGCGGCCGGTACAGCTGCCCGACCTGCGAGAAAATGCCATATTGGCGGAACATGCCCTCCATGCCGAAGGTGCGACTCTCGTCCGGCACGATCGGCACGATGCGCTTGCCGATATTCTTGTCGCGCAGCAGCGTGTTCAGCACGCGCACGAAAGCCATGGTGGTGGAGATTTCGCGGCCGTCGGTCGATTTGAGCTGCGCCTCGAAGGCCGACAGCGGCGGGATGATGAGCGGCTCGCTCTGGCGCCGGCGCGCCGGCAGATAGCCGCCGAGCGCCTCCCGCCGCGCCCGCAGATAATTCAACTCCGGCGACCCTTCGGGGAATTTGATGAAGGGCAGATGCTCGATTTCGTCGTCGGAAACCGGAATGTTGAAGCGGTCGCGGAACTGCCTCAAGGCGTCGAGGCTCATTTTCTTGGCCTGGTGGGCCATCATCTGCGCCTCGCCCGCCGAGCCCATGCCATAGCCCTTGACGGTCTTGGCGAGGATCACCGTCGGCTGGCCCTTGTGCTCGACCGCCGCTCGATAGGCCGCGTAGATCTTCTTGGAATCGTGGCCGCCGCGCGTGAGGCGCCAGATTTTCTCGTCCGACCAGTCCTTGACCATTTCGGCGGTCTCGGGATAGCGCCCGAAGAATTTCTCGCGGATATAGGCGCCGCTCTTCGACTTGAAATCCTGATATTCGCCGTCGACGCATTCTTCCATCAGCTGGCGCAGCCGGCCCGAATAATCCCGCACGAGCAATTCGTCCCAGGCCGTGCCCCAGACAACCTTGATCACGTTCCAGCCGGCGCCGCGAAAATCGGCCTCCAGCTCCTGGATGATCTTGCCATTGCCGCGCACCGGGCCATCGAGGCGCTGGAGGTTGCAATTGATGACGAAGACCAGATTGTCGAGTTTCTCGCGGCCGGCGAGCGAAATGGCGCCGAGCGATTCCGGCTCGTCCATTTCGCCGTCGCCCATGAAGGCCCAGACTTTGCGCTCGGCCGTGTCGATCAGGCCGCGCCCTTCGAGATAGCGCATGAAACGGGCCTGATAGATCGCCATCAGCGGCCCGAGGCCCATCGAGACGGTCGGGAATTGCCAGAAATCCGGCATCAGCCACGGATGCGGATAGGAAGACAGGCCCTTGCCATCCACCTCCTGGCGGAAATTGAGCATCTGCTCTTCCGAGATGCGCCCCTCGAGAAAGGCGCGGGCGTAAATGCCGGGCGAGGAATGGCCCTGGATGAAGATCAGATCGCCGGCGTGATGCGCGTCGGGCGCGCGCCAGAAATGCATGAAGCCGACATCGTAGAGCGTCGCGGCGGACTGGAAGCTGGCGATATGGCCGCCAAGCTCGGAAGAAGCCTTGTTGGCCTTGAGCACCAGCATGGCGGCGTTCCAGCGGATCGCGGCGCGGATTTTCGTTTCGATCTCGCGCAGGCCGGGATGGGCCGGCTGCTGCTCCGGGGGAATGGTGTTGATATAGGCGGTGTTCCAGGCGAACGGCAGTTTCGCGCCATTCTTGCGCGCTTCCGCCACCACGTCGCTCAAAAGGCCGTCCACCCGCGCGACGCCTTCGAATTCCTGGACGGAATTCAACGCTTCAAGCCATTCCCGCGTCTCGGCGGAGAGATCCGATTCTTCCATCCCTGACTCCCTTGCGGCGGCGTTGCGCCGCCGACTCGATATACGCCTTTAGTCGAATATAACAATATGCAGCCTGCCGGGTCCATGCGCGCCGAGCGCAAGGACGCCTTCGATATCGGTGGTGCCGCTCGCGCCGGTGACCAGGCTGGCATTGCGCGGAACGGCAAGGCCGCGCGCCAAAGCGGCATAATCCTCAAGGCGCGCCAGCAGACTTTTGGCGTCGAGCGCGACAAGATGATGAAGGGGGAGAAATTCATAGAGCGTCGGCGCTTCCGCGCCGGAATGAAAGACCAGCGACCCGGTCTCGGCGACGCCGCACAGCGCGATTCCGACCGCGAGGGCGCTGTCCGGGCGCAAGGGCGCGCCGGGGCGAAGATCGCCCCAGGCGAGGTCTTGCAGGCGCGGATCGGGCTGGAGGGAAAAATCCGGCGCGAGCCCGTTGGCCGCGACATAGCGCGCCACGGCCGCGGGAAGGTCGGCGAGTGTGGCGACGCGCTCGACGCTCGCGCCGACTTTTTCGCCGCTCGCCCGCGCCGTGAACAAAGCCGCGAGGTCGTCCGTTTCCGGCGCCGGCAGGGTCTTTTTCATCGCCTCGGAACAGGCCTGGGCCTCGGCCGCGATTTCGGCCGGCGTCGCCCATGCGGGTCGCGCCTTGCGGATCGCGGCGAAAATGGCTTCGCGTGCGGACAAGGATTTGCGCGCGTTCATCCGGCCGAGCCTTTGCGGATCGAGGTCAAAAAACTTTGCCGGGGCGGCTTGGGGAAATCGCGCGTCGCCGTCCAGCCCGAACCAAGCGGCAGCGACGAAATCCACCCCTCCCTGGCCAACAGCCGCAGGGCGGGCAAAGCGACAGACTGCGCCATCCGGTAGAGCCAGGGCCGCGCGGCGAAAAAGGCCCAGATCCTGATCGCGAGGCTGGCGGTCTTCGGCTCGTAGCCGGCGCTGAAACTGCGGGCGCGCCAATGGCGCAGCAGAATGGGCAGGGGAATGTCCACCGGGCAGACCTGTTGGCACTGGCCGTTGAGAGTGCAGGCGGCGGGCAGGTCGCGGCTTTGCTTCAGGCCGTCGAAAACGGGGGTGAGGACCGAGCCCATCGGGCCGGGATAGGCGCCGCCATAGGCATGGCCGCCGATGGCGCGATAGACGACGCAATGGTTGAGGCAGGCGCCGCAGCGCAGGCAGCGCAGCATGTCCGGCATTTCGCGGAGCATTTGGGTGCGGCCGTGATCGACCAGCACGATATGGAATTCTTCCGGCCCGTCGCGGTCGCCCGGGCGCTTCGGGCCGCAATGGAAGGTGGTGTATTGGGTCAGGTCGGCGCCAGTCGCCGAGCGCACCAGCAGGCGGGTCAGTTGCAGCGCATGTTCGGTGCTGGCGACGATTTTCTCGATCCCCGCGGTCACGATATGGACGCGCGGCGGCGTGGTGGTCAGCTCGGCGTTGCCCTCATTGGTGATGGTGCAGATCGCGCCAGTCTCGGCGACAAGAAAATTGGCGCCGGATATGCCGACTTGCGCCGCGAAAAAATCGGCCCGCAATTCCTTGCGCGCGGAAGAAACCATGCTCTCCACGTCATGGCCTGCCGGCTTTTCGTGGTGATATTGGTCAAATAATTTGGCCACGTCTTCGCGGGTGCGATGGGCGGCGGGCCAGATGATATGGGAGGGCGTCTCGCCGGCAAGCTGGATGATATGTTCGGCGAGATCGGTCTCGACCCGGCGCAGGCCGGCCTCGGCCAGAGCATGGGGCAGGCCGATCTCCTCGCCGAGCATGCTTTTCGAGCGCGTCACGACTTTCGCGCCCGCCACCTTGCACAGGTCCACCACGATCCGGCTGGCCTCGACGGCGTCGCGCGCCCAATGCACCTGCGCGCCGGAGGCGCGGGCGTTGTGCTCGAACACGTCCAGATAATAATCCATGTGCCGGATCGCATGGTCCTTGATCGCGGCGGCCGCCGCGCGGGCCGCCTCGAATTCCGGCCAGGCGGCGACGGCGGAAGCGCGCTTCCGCCGGGCGTTGCCGGTGGTGCGCTCGATCGCGATCTTGAGCTGCGGGTCGTGCAGCGCCTTTTCGACGCGGTCGTGGAAAGGTTGTCCTGGCGCGGTCATCACCTGTCCTCGCCGATGGCGTGGCCGGCCATGCCGGCCAGGATTTCCGCCGCGTGGAAGACGCGGGTTTTCGCGCCCTCGCGGCGCAACTTGCCGGCCATGTTCAGAAGGCAGCCGAGATCGCCGCCGAGCAGGAGGTCGGCGCCCGAGGCCTCGACATTGTGCGCCTTGTCGCCAACGATGGCGGCGGAAATATCCGAATATTTGACGGAAAACGTACCGCCGAAGCCGCAGCAGGTCTCCTCGCCTTCGAGCGGGCGCAACTCCAGCCCCTCGACCGCGCCAAGCAGGGCGCGCGGCTGGCCCTTGACGCCAAGCTCGCGCAGGCCGGCGCAGGAATCGTGATAGGCCGCGCTGGCCCTGCAGGCGACGTTTTGCGGACGGAAGCCGCGCAGATCGACGAGAAAACTCAACAGTTCATGGGTCTTGGCGGCAAGTTTTTCGGCGCGCTCCCGCCAGACCGGATCGTCGGCGAAAAGTTGCGGGTAATGGGCCTTGATCATGCCGGCGCAGGAACCGGACGGCGCGACGAGATAATCGAACGGTTCGAACGTCTCGATCACCCCTTTGGCGATGGGCTTTGTCGCCTCGTCGGCGCCGCTGTTATAGGCGGGCTGGCCGCAGCAGGTCTGGGCGAGCGGGATTTCGACATCGCAGCCGGCGGCCTGAAGCAGCGCCACAGCGGCATAGCCGACATTGGGCCGGATGGAATCGACGAGACAGGTGACGAAAAGGCCGACGCGCGGCTTTTCCGGGGCATTCCCTTGTTCCGGCATGGGTCCCTCTCGACCGAACGATTCCAAACCTACTGCGAAACCGCAATGTTGGTCAAATGATTTGACCACGCGTCATGGATGGGTGCGCGCCAGCAGTTCGGAGCGCCCCATGCGGCGCAGCGCCCGCGCCACCCGCGTCTCTTCTTCGCGCATTTCTTTCAGCGCCCGGGCGATGCCCTTGATATGGGCGGTCGCTGCGGCCGCCGCGGCTTCCGGGTTGCGGGCGAGAATGGCCTCCGCGATGGCGAAATGCTGTTCGAGCAGCACGTCGCGCGAGCCCGATTTGGCATAGAGTTCGCGGCGGTTGTAGAAGGCGTCGCTGCGCAGCATGTCATAGAGCGCGCGCATGATGTGCAGCAGCACCAGATTATGCGCGGCCTCGTAGATCAGCATGTGCACTTCGGCGTCGGTCTCGGCCTCGGCCGCCAGATTGTCGGAATCATGGGCCGCGCGCAGCTTGACGAGGCAGCGGGAAATGGCGTCGCGCTCGACGTCGGTGGCCCTGGTTGCGGCAAGGCGCGCGGCTTCGCCCTCGATCAGGCAGCGATATTCGAGATAATCCTCCAGCGCCTGATCGCTGGACTGGAACAGCGAGGTCAGCGGGTCGGTCATCGGCGCCAGGAAACGGCTGACGAAATTGCCCGCCTTGCTGGTCTCGATCAGGCCCCGCGCCTGCATCCGGTCCAGCGCCTCCCGCAAGGAGGGACGGGAAACGTCGAGCTTGGCGGCAAGTTCGCGCTCTGGCGCGAGCTTTTCGCCGGGCCGCAACGCGCCTTCGAGAATCAGCTGTTCGAGGCGGCCGGCGAGGGCGTCGGCGAGTTTGGGCGTCCGCAGCGGGTCCATCGAAAATCCTGTCTGCCGGCGTCCGGCCGGGCGCAGGGGAGCTTCTCTTTTTCCAAGGTAAAATGATTACACCACAAAAAAGGTCAGTCAGCCAGACGGAAAACTTAAACCTTGTTGTCGATCGCCGCCCGGACGATCGACAGCGCGCGGGCCGCGAGGTCGGGCGCCGAGGCGTCAAGCTGGATCCAGTCGATCCGTCCGGCGCCGCGCTGCAACTGGCTTTCGAGCACGTCGAGGTCGGCGTCGGAAACGCCGTGGACCCTTTCGCGCACGCGCCGGCGCAGTTCGTCGGCCGGCGCCTCCAGCCACAGGCCGACGAAGGGCGCCCCGCAATCATGCGCCAGCTTGGCGACGGCGGCGCGCTCCTCCTCGGTGGAATAGACGGCGTCGAGCACCACGGAATGGCGCTGGGCGTAGGCGTCCATCGCGCGCGACAGCAGGCGCAGATAGACCGCCGTGGTGATGTTGAATTCATAGGCCGAGGCCGGCAGGCGGTCGGTCGGCGCAATCTTGTGCATGGCCTTGCGGGTGCGGTCGGAATTGAGCGTCCGCGCGCCGGGCGGCGCCCCGATGTCGCCGGCGATCGCCGCCGTCAGGGTCGATTTGCCGGTGCCGCTGAAGCCGCCGACGGCGACCATGGCGTTGGGGCGCGGCGTCAGCAACTCCTCGGCGAGGGCGAAATAGGCGCGGGCCTCGCGCTCCAGGGCGGCGTCCGCCGGCGCCTCGCCGGAATGGGCCTGCGAGGCCGCGATATGAGCGCGGATCGCGGCGCGCAGGGCCATGAAAAAGGGCAGGGCCGAATAGCCGTCGCGGATCTTGGCCGGCATGTCCGGCACGGTGCGCGACAGGGCGCTGACATAGCGGTTGAACAGCAGGTTGGCGAGGGCGCGCCGCCCGACGAGCCACAGGTCCATCAAGGTGAAGGCGACGTCGTAGAGCACGTCGATCCGCGCCAGTTTCTGGTCGAATTCGATACAGTCGAACAGCGTCGGCCGTCCCTCGAACCAGCAGATGTTGCGAAGATAAAGATCGCCGTGGCAAAGGCGGACGAAGCCGGCGCGGGCGCGGTCGTCGATCAGCTGCGCCAGCGCCTTCAATTCCCGGCGAAAGGCGGCGTTGAGCCGGCTGCGCTCGGCCTCGGTGAAGACCCCGCAATGCGCGAAGGAATCCTCGTTGAGGTCGAGAAGATGGGCGAAGGCGCCTGAACCGCTTTCCTCAACGAAACGCTGGGCGCGGGTGTGAAAATCGGCGACGGCGACGGCGAGCGCCTCGATATGGGCGGACGTGAGCCGGTCCTCGCGGGCCATGACGTCGAAAAGGCTCGATTCCTCGAAGCGGCGCATCACGACGATGCAGTCTACCAGCGGCCCCGGACCATCGAAAGCGAGCCCGCCTGGCTCGCGGGTGATTCGCCGCACGCCGAGATAAAGCTCCGGCGCGGCGCGCGAATTCAGCGCCAGTTCGGCGCGGCAGGCTTTTTCGCGGAACGACGGCCTGGAGAAATCGAGATAGGGAAAGACGATGGCGCGCTTGAGCTTGAAGACGAGGCCGCCGGAGAGAAACAGCAGCGAGACATGGGTGGACTTGGTCTCGACCGGCGCGCCGGTCTCTCGCGACAGGGCTTGGGCGACAAAGGCGGCGACGGCGGATTGATCCATGGCTTCCAAGTCAGGGTTTGCAGGTCAGGGTTTGGTCGGGCGCACATGGCGCAGGACAAGATTGGCGACCAGGGCCTGCGCGACCTGTTCGGCGAGGCAGTCATAGCCGGCGTCGAGCGAGAAGGGGTTGTCGCCCTGCGCCACGCTTTTCCGGGTTTTCGCCAGGAACAGCATCGCCTCCAGCCGGCGCAGGTAGAGCACGTTCTCGGACTGGGCGACGCGGCGCGTCGCCTCGCGGATGGCCTTGGCCTCGCTTTGGTCATGGAGCCAGCGATTGGTCTCGAAACCGACCAGCAGCACGTCGATCCCGTTGTCCTTGGCCCAGCGCACGCCCGCCCGCACGACCGCCTCATATTCGTCCGGGGCGACGAATTGGAGCGCGTCATTGGCGCCGACCTGCCAGATCAGCAGGTCGGGCTGCTCCAGCGCGACGGCGGTGCGCATCCGCTCGGCGGCCGTCGCCGCGGTCTCGCCCGAGACGGGCCGATCGGAGACGACCACGTCCACGCCGACGAGCGCTTTTTCGAGCAGCGATTCGAGCGCGGCGGGATAAGGCTTGTGCAGGCTCTGGCTCATCCCGACCGGCGAGCCGATGATCAATATGTCGACCTTCTTGCCTTTCAGCGCCGCCACGACATGTGGGAGGGGCGCCGGGGCCGCGAGCGCCGCGGCCGGTTCGTCGCAGGCCGAGGCTGGCCGCGCCGCGTTCGGCGCCGATGCGGGCGCGCCGGCGTTTGGAAGGTTCGCGGGCGCGGCGGGCCGCGCCGCGTTCTGCGCCGACGCGGGCGCGCCGGCGTTTGGAAGGTTGGCGGGCGCGGCGGGCCGCGCCGCGCTCTGCGCCGACGCGCCGGCGCTTGGCAGGCTCAAGGCCGCGGCGAGCGCGAGGCGGGGGAGCACGGACCGGATCAGGTCGCGGCCGCGCGTTCGGCGCGCGCCACGGCGAGTCTCGTTCGCCATTCGGATAACCATGCGACCAAGCCCATCAAAGACCATCCGACAAGTATCATGACGACGTCCATTCCGATACGCCCGCTGAAGGAATAACGGACGATCTGCCCCAGAAGGCTGAGAAGAGACCCCGTACAGAAGACGTTCAGGGAGTTTCGGCCGAGCATCGCCAGATACTTCACCAGCCGCGGCGCCAGACCGAGGATATATTTGAACGCGGGAATGAAAAAACAGATCAGCGCCAACGCATGGAGCAACCGCGCGGGCGAAAGATAGGTCTTGTCGAACACGAAGAACAGTTTCGGGCTCGGCAGCGAACTCGGGTCGGGCGCGACGCCCGTCAGCGCCAGCCATGCTCCGAGCAAGACCTGCGCGCCCGCCAGCCAGAACAGGACTTTCCTGACGCGCGGCGACCAACGCGACCAGCCGCGCGGGCCGCTCAGGACGAAGCCGAGCACGAAGATGAACTGCCAGGCGAAGGGACTGAAATACCACTCGCCCTCGACCGGCCAGGTCGGCAGGTTCAGGCCCGTCGCGAGCGTGTAGAGGTAAAGGCCGAAGGACATCGGCAGCAACGCGCGCGGCGCGTAACGGTCGATGATCGCGATGGTCGGCCCTGTCGCCATCAGCACGACATAAAGCGGCAGGATGTCGAAAAAGCCGAGCTGGTAGCGCAGGAGCGCCAGGCCGATGTTGGCGTCGACCGGGTCCTCGAACACGGCGGCCGCATTGTTCCATTGCAGGATATACGGCTGTTCCAGCGCCTTGGCCGCGCCCGCCAGCATGGCGATGGCGAGGGCGGTGATGACCAGTTGCGCGTAATAAATGGTGAGTGCGCGGCCGGCCAGCCGATAGACCGCCGCGCTCAGCGGCTCCTTGGCCAGGGAGTTGCAGACATAGCGGAGCGACACGCCGGCCAGGAAAACGAACAACTCCGCGGCGTCGGACAGGGAATAATGGTGGAAGGTGTAGGGTTCGAGAAAAACGCCGGGAATGTGATCGATGTAAATCGTCGCCAGCGCGAATCCGCGCCAGAAATCGACGGCGTTGGGGGCTCTCATGCCGCGTCCGCTCCGCCCGCGCGGGGGAGCGGGCGGCAATAACCGGCAAAGATGGCGGCGTGGCAAATCATGGCGGGCGGGTCAGGTCCAAAGTCAGCCCCCGCTATAGCGCCGCCCGCGAAAATCCTCAAACGGAGAAGCTGGTGCCGCAGCCGCAGGAGGACGTGGCGTTGGGATTGTCGATCTTGAAGGACTGGCCCATCAGATCGTCCACGAAATCGATCTTCGCGCCCTTGAGAAAATCGAGCGACACCTGGTCGATCGCCAGCCGCGCCTCCGTGTCGCCGAGGATCAGGTCGCCGTCGTCGGGGCTTGGGACAATGTCGAAGGCGTATTGAAAGCCGGAGCAGCCGCCGCCATTGACCGAAATGCGCAGGAACGCGCCGGGCGCCTCGCCGCGCAGCACTTCCGCGATGCGCTTGAGGGCGTTTTGGGTGGCGACGATCTCTTCCACCGCGATCTGGTTCATTCGATCCTCCGAAAAATTCAAGCTTTTCCAAAGATAGTCGCGAATGGCGCCCGGTCAATGCGCGGAGGCTCCTTTTCGATCCCCGGCCTGACGTGGTATCGCCAGAGGCGACGCGCGCCCGCGTCGCCTTTTTTTAAAGGTTCGCCTTGTCCGCCGCGCCGGGTCCAGACTTTTTGCACGTAAAGCCGCTGGCGCCTTACGCCGCCGACTGGCGGCTCAGTCGTGGCCGGCTTTTCGCCGAGCCGGGTTCGCCGACGCGCGGCGATTTCCAGCGCGACCGCGACCGGTTGATCCATTCGACCGCCTTCCGCCGCCTCGCCCACAAGACCCAGGTCTTCATCCCGCTCGAAGGCGACCATTTCCGCACCCGCCTGACCCATACGATCGAAGTGGCGCAGATCGCCCGCGCCCTGGCGCGGGGCCTGAGGCTCGACGAAGACCTCGCCGAGGCGACGGCGCTCGCCCATGACCTTGGCCATACCTGTTTCGGCCATGCCGGCGAGGAAGTGCTCGACGCCTGCATGGCCCCCTATGGCGGCTTCGACCATAACGCCCACGCTTTGCGCATCGTGACCCGGCTGGAGCGCCGCTATGCCGGCTGGGACGGGCTCAATCTGTGCTACGAAACCCTGGAAGGGCTGGTGAAGCACAACGGCCCCTTAAGCGGCCGCCATGTTCCGCTCGGACGCAGGAAAAAAACTATTCCACATGATATCATAGCGTTCGACAAAGTATTTACCCTAGATCTGGAGCTTTTCGCCTCATCGGAAGCGCAATGCGCCGCGCTGGCCGACGACATCGCCTACAACGCCCACGACATCGACGACGGCCTGCGCGCCGGCCTGTTCAGCCTCAACGATCTGCGCCGAATCCCTTTTTTGAACAAACTGCTGGTCGAGATCGACACGCTCCATCCGGACCTGGAGCGGGTTCGCGCGATCCACGAACTGGTCCGCCGGATCATCACCCGCTTCGTCGAGGACGCTTTTTCCGAGAGCGCCCGCCGGCTGCGCATGGTTGCGCCCAAAAGCATCGACGACATCCGCCGCTGCGAATTCCCGGTCATAGCCTTTTCCGACGACATGGAGCGCGCGCAAAAGGAGATCAAGGAATTCCTGTTCACCCGGATGTATCGCCACGCCGCGGTCCTGCCGGTCTGGCGCAACGCCCAAAAAATCGTGCGCGGCCTGTTCGAGAAATTTTTTTCCGCCCCCGAAACCATGCCGGAAGAATGGGCTCAGGCCGCGCGCCCCTGCGACGAGGCCGGGCGGGCGAGGGTGGTTTCCGATTATATCGCCGGCATGACCGACCGCTACGCCGTGGCGCAGGCGGAGAAATGGCTTGAAACAGGCCCCTCGGCTTGAGGGTTGGGGGCGGCGCGTGTCGCGTGAAAATGCGCGGCCTCCCGGCGGAGTCATCGCAGCGACAACGACCGGAAAATTCGTCAAAGCGCCCGTACTTCGATGTCGCCCAAGGCCTTCGCGGCTTTGGCGAACCGGCGGTCGAAGCTCACGAACGCCTCGCAACCTTGCGCCTTCGCCAAGTGGAGCGCGTCGGCGAAATCCATTCCCCGCCGGGCCCAGTCCAGCGCTTTTGCCGCAAGGTTGGCGTTCTCGACCGTTACGTTCGGCAGGCCGGCGAAAGCAGCCAGCGCCTTGGCGACGTCATTGGGCGAAAAACCATAAACGCTGCGCAAGACCCACTCGCTTTCGAGCAGGACAGTCACGGCGACAAAGACCTTTTTGCTGTCGATCAGCGCCTTGGCCTTGCGCGATTGTTCAAGGTGATCCGCCGCGAGATAGCGGACGACAATATTGGTGTCAATCGCGAGCATGGCGGCGCTTCGCCTCGGCCAGGACGCCGGCCTCCATTTCTTCGAGCGTTTTTGCCGGACCCGTAACGCGCAGGGAGCCGAATACCTCGTCGGACCGCGTCGGGGTGAAAGCCGGCGCGGGCTTCAGCAGAACACCTTCGGCAGTTTCCTCGACGGTCAGGCGCGTGCCCACGTCCCATTGGCGCCCCCGCCGAATGGATTTGGGCAGAATGACCTGGCCTTTGGTTGACATTGTGACCGTCAGCTTTTGCTCAGTCGTCATCGCGAGGCGCTCGAAAAAGTAAGACGAAGGTAAGATAACGTCTCGCGCCGCCATGGACAAGCGCTCTTTGCCAAACATTGATCGTTTGCGCGAAATGAGGCACAAGGCCCGCGAATTGCGAATTTCCGCGGGGGCCGGGACATGAGTGAAATTTTGCGCGTCGGCATCGCCGGTCTGGGCACGGTCGGCGCCGCCGTCGTTCGCCTTCTCGCCGCGCAGGCGAGTGACCTCGCCGCCCGCACCGGCAAGAAAATCGTGGTCACCGGCGTCTCGGCGCGCGATCCCGCCCGCGAGCGCGGAATCGATCTTTCCGGCGCGACCTGGTTCGCGACGCCGCAGGATCTGGCGCGCTCGGAAAACATCGACCTGTTCGTCGAATTGATCGGCGGCGACGAAGGCCCGGCGCGCGAGAGCGTCGAGGCGGCGCTTTCCTGCGGCAAGTCGGTGGTCACCGCCAACAAGGCTCTGCTCGCCAAACACGGAATCGCCCTGGCCCGGCTGGCGGAACAGCATCACGCCGCGCTCGCCTTCGAGGCCTCGGTCGCCGGCGGCATTCCGATCGTGAAAACCCTGCGCGAGGGGCTGGCCGGCAACAGGATCGAACGGGTCTATGGCATTCTCAACGGCACCTGCAATTACATCCTGTCGCGCATGGAGCTGGAGGGCCTGTCCTTCGCCGAATGCCTCGCTGACGCCCAGAAACTCGGCTATGCCGAGGCCGACCCGACCTTCGACATCGGCGGCTTCGACACCGCGCACAAGCTCGCCATCCTCGCCAGCCTCGCTTTCGGGGTGACGCTCGACGCCGGGGCGATCAGCATCGAGGGCATTCAGGATATTTCGCTCGCCGATCTCCACGCGGCGGCCGAACTCGGCTATCGCGTCAAACTGCTGGGAGTCGCCCAGCGCACGACCCATGGCGTCGAGCAGCGCGTCCATCCGACCATGGTGCCGCTGTCGTCCTCCATCGCCCAGGTGATGGGCGTGACCAATGCGGTGACGGTGGACGCCGACGCGGTCAACGAACTGACCCTGGTCGGCCCCGGCGCCGGCGGCATGGCGACGGCCTCCGCCGTGGTGGCGGATATCGCCGACATCGCGCGCGGCATCCGCTCGGCCCCCTTCGGCCTGCCGGTCGAACATCTGGCCCCGGCCGAAAAATCGCCGATGCAGCGCCACGAGGGCGGCTATTACATCCGGCTTGCGGTGCGCAACCAGATCGGCGCGGCGGCGGCCATCGCCACCCGCATGGCCGAACATGGCATATCGCTCGAAAGCATCGTCCAGCGCCGCGCCTGCGCCGACGACGACAGCCTGGCGCCGGTGGTGCTGGTGACCTACGCGACCACGGAAAGCGCGGTGCGCGAGGCTTTGGCGGCCATCGTCAAGGACGGCCATGTCGCCGACAAGCCGCAGGTGATCCGCATCGAGCGGGAGTGAGCCGCGCGGACGATCTCGGGCATTTTCCGTTCGCCGGTCTCGGAGCGGTCACGCCTTGCCCTTGAAGGCGGGGAGCTTGTCGCCGATGCGCGCCGCCATTTCGGCTCCCAGCAACTGGAGGCTGACCAAAGGCCGCACCATCACTTCGAACTCGACGATTTTGCCGTCCGCGTCGAAGCGAATGATATCGACGCCCTTGAGGCTTTTGTCCGCGATGCGGGCGCTGAATTCGAGGACGACGCTCAATCCGTCGCCGGTGGCGAATTCCCGCTGATATTCGAAGTCCTCGAACACATTCATCACCGTGCTGATCACGAGAATCAGGGCGGCGGCCGACTGGTAGGGGGCAAAAGCCATCGGTGAACGAAAGTTCGCGTCGGGATGAACAATGGTATGAAGTTCGCTCATATCCCGGCGTCGAACGAACTCATGCCAAAGCCGCAAGGCGGCCGCGACGGGCGCGGGCAGATCGGCGGGAACAGCTGCCATCGGACGTGTTCTCTCCTGCGGTTCGATCAGCATACAGCCGGCGGCAGGATGCCGGAATCAGGATTTCCGCACAAGGCGGGGCGGCGGGCGCCAATTTTGCGGCTTGACGTCGGACCATTGTGTTCCTAATTTGTTCGCATCACTTCACCGGGGGATTCCATGCGGCTGTTCTGGGCGCCCAATACGCGGTCGATGCGCGCTCTCTGGATGCTGGAGGAAATCGGCGCGCCTTACGAGCGCGTGCTGGTCGATTTGAAATCCGGCGCCCAGCACAGGCCGGACTATCACGCGATCAACCCGATGGAGAAAGTCCCGGCCCTTGAGGACGGCGCGGCCTGCGTCGCGGAATCGGGCGCCATCATCGCTTATCTGGCCGAGAAATTTCCGGAAAGCGGGCTGGCCCCGCCGATCGGCGCGCCGACGCGCGGGCGTTATCTCCAATGGCTGTTCTTTTCGGGCTCCTGCATCGAGGGCGCGATCGCCGAGAAATTCACCAAGGTCCAGATGCCGGAGTATATGGCGGGCTTTGGGTCTTTTGACAAAGTCTTCAATGTGCTGGAAGAAGTTCTTACTTCTACGCCTTATCTGCTGGGCGAGAAATTTTCCGCCGCCGACGTCCTGATCGGGGCCGATCTGCATTTCACCATCAATGTTTTCAAAATGCTGGAGCCGCGCCCGGTCTTCGCCTCCTATCTGGAGCGCTGCCAGTCGCGTCCGGCTTTTCTGCGCGCGGCGAAAATCAATTCCGATGGAGTCTGACCGGCGCGTTCTGCTCGGCGTCCAGTCCAGCGTTCTCGGCAAGCCCTGGCGTAGCCGCCTCGATGCTTCGGGCGACGCGCGGGCGCTCGCCATCGCCCAGCAGAACGGCCTGCCGGACCTTTTGTCCCGCGTGCTGGCGGGGCGGGGCGTGACGCCAGAAACCGCGCTCGGCCATCTCGACCCGACCCTTCGCGCGCTGCTGCCTGAGCCCTTTTCCCTCACCGCGATGGAGGAGGCGACCGAAAGACTGGTCCGCGCCGTCGAAAGCCAGGAAACCATAGCCATTTTCGGCGATTATGACGTGGACGGCGCCTGTTCCTCCGCATTGCTCGCGGAATTTCTCGATTTTTGCGGCGTTCCGCGCCTGATCCATATTCCCGACCGCATCACCGAGGGCTATGGCCCGAATGTGGAAGCCGTCCGGGCGCTTTCCGCGCGCGGCGCGACACTATTGGTCACGGTCGATTGCGGCACGACAAGTGTCGAGCCTTTCGCCGAGGCGCGCCGGCTCGGCATGGATGTCGTCGTCCTCGACCACCATCAGGCGCCCGAAACCTTGCCCGACGCCATCGTGGTCAATCCCAACCGGCAGGACGACGTTTCGGGGCAGGGCGCGCTCTGCGCCGCCGGCGTGGCCTTTGTCGCTCTGGTCGCGCTCAATCGGGCGCTGCGCCGGCGCGGGTTCTGGCGCGAGCGGCAGGAGCCCGACCTGTTAGGCTCGCTCGATCTGGTCGCGCTCGCCACCGTGGCCGATGTCGCGCCGCTCACTGGCCTCAACCGCGCCTTCGTGACCAAGGGCCTCGCCCTGATGAAATCGCGCGGCCGCGTGGGCCTGCGGGCTCTGGCCGACGTCGCCAAGCTCAACGGGCCGCCGCGCGCCTTTCACCTCGGTTTTTTGCTCGGGCCGCGCATCAACGCCGGGGGGCGAATCGGCGACGCGGCTCTGGGCGCCCGGCTTTTGCTGCTCAAGGACGAAATCGAGGCCGGAGAAATCGCCGCCGAACTCGACCGGCTCAATGGCGAGCGCCAGATTCTCGAAAAGCAGATGCTTCAGGAGGCTTTGGGCGAAGCCTACAAGCAGCTTGGCCCGGCGGAGCAGGGCGCCTTCGTGCTCACGGCGGGGGAGGACTGGCAGCCGGGAATCGTCGGCCTCGTCGCCTCACGGCTCAAGGAAATGTTCGGCCGCCCGGCTTTCGCCCTCGCCTTGAACGGCGATGTCGCCACCGGCTCCGCGCGTTCGATTTCTGGCGTCGATCTCGGCCGCGTGGTGCGGGCGGCGGTCGAGCGCGGCCTGATCGTCAAGGGCGGCGGCCACGCCATGGCGGCCGGCGTGACCTTGCGCCGCGATCAGATCGAAACTTTTCAGGCTTTTCTCGAAGAAACGCTGGCCGAGCCAGTCGCCCGCGCCCGCGCCGGGGCGGGCCTCGCCATCGACGGCCTGCTCACCGCCGGCGCCTGCGCGCCCGCCTTGGTCGAAGAGATTGAAAAGGCGGGCCCTTTCGGCTCCGCCAATCCCGAGCCGGTGTTCGTGCTGCCGGAACATCGAATCGCCGATGTCCAGCCCTTCGGCGCCGATCACCTGCGGTTGCGGGTTCAGGCCGGCGACGGCGCGCGGCTGGAAATCGCCGCCTTCCGCGCCGCCCATACGGCGCTCGGCTCGGCGCTCGCCAAGGCGCGCGGCGAACGCGCCCATCTGGCCTGCACGCTGACGCTCGACCATTGGGGCGGGCGCGCGAAAGTCAGCGCCAGGCTGGTCGATCTCGCCTTTTGCAATCCGGGCCTCGGCGGATAGGAAAAATGCGGCGGGCCGGGCATCAAAGGCTTGCCAGCATGAGCGGTCGCGTTTATAGCTCGCCCCACTTCGCGAACGGCCCCGCCGCTTCGGAAAAATGCGCCCATCGTCTAGCGGTCTAGGACGTCGCCCTTTCACGGCGAAAACAGGGGTTCGAGTCCCCTTGGGCGCGCCAATGAAATCAATGGTTAAAAGACATCTTTGCTGAGAGCTTTGGCTTTTGCCCAACTGTCGCCGCTGAAATGTCAACTCCTGGCGGTTCTTCGTCTTTGTTGGCGGCCGATCCGTCCAATGGGAAGAAGGCGAAGTGGCGGTCCCTTATTCCCGGAGCGCTCTCGGACCGCTGACGAACGGACTGTCCCGAAGATAAAATCGCAGGAGGCGGTTCGCATCCCGCGAAATGCCGATCCTGATGCTCTGCCCGATTTCGCCGGGTTCATGGTCGCCGCGTCCGAGCCATAGAGGGCCTTCCCGGCAAAGATCGAGCCCATCGAGCCGAAAGATCGACCCGCAACGCCGCGGTGAGCCTTCCTGGTCCTCGCGCCAGGTCGCGCAAGCGCTCGACGCCACGATTCAGCCGCATGATCGGGATGCCTTCGAGCGGCTCGAGCGCCCTGATCAGGACGCCGGCTCCGATCCCGGGCGTCTCGCTCGAGACATTCAGCATGTATGAGCTGCCATAGGCGAGATAAATATAGGCGTGCCCACGCTCGAGAAACAGCGAACGATTACGCCTGGTCATCCCCCGGTAGGCGTGCCCGGCGGCGTCGCCGACGACATACGCCTCGGTCTCGACAATACGACCGCTGGCGACGCCTTCTGGCAACTCCCGCACCAATAGCTTGCCAATGAGATAGCGGGCGAGAGAGACCGTATCGATCGGCAGCTCCGAGCGAGCGAGCGGCAGATGGCCATCCTTACGGCGGCCAGGTTTCAGGGCATCCGCTCGACCCATTGCGCGCGCGAAGGCCCCGGCTCGAACGGGTCGCCGAAATACTGGGTCTCGCGGGCCACCTTCCCATCGAGGAACTCCATGATGCTCACGGTGTAGGACGGCCGCCCGTCATAGGTCAGGACAAATTCGGTGACCCAGAGTTCGCCCGCGCCAAACATCCGCCGCACGGTGAAGCGTTTCCGGTTCGGCTGCGCGGCGCGAGACGACTGGATGTTCCGCCGCCCTCGGATACGCTCGCCCGATTGAGGATATTCGAGCACCGCGTCCTCTCGGTAAATCTGGTGCTCCGCCTCGAAGTCGTTCGCATCGGAGGCGGCCCAGTGGCGATCCAGAGCCGCTCGAATCTCCCGGTCTTCCATATCAAATCTCCGTGAGTTCGTCCGGGCTGGATCCGTTTCGAGTTCAAAACGTCCGTGACCGTCATTTCGCCGAAACAATCACCGGGCCCGGGCGTTCCCGACCGTCGGCCCATCCTGGACAGGCTTGATGATCACATTCGACATCACCGCCCTAAGCTTGACGTCCTCCGCCACGAATTGCCGCTGGATCGCATTCGGTGAACAGATGTTCGCCGAACGCGTTCTAGTGCTTGTAACAGAACGGGCGAGGCGGACGATGGCTCACAAAATCCTTGTTTTCTATGGTTCCTACCGATCAGACCGGATGGGCGTCCGACTGGCGGACTTCATTGTCGCCCGGCTTCGCGCGCGCGGCGACGACGCCGAGCTCATCGACGCCAAGGAGGTCGGCCTTCCCATGCTGGACCGGATGTACAAAGAATATCCGCCTGGTTCGGCTCCCCCCGCCATGGAAGCACTGGCGTCGAAAATTCGCGCCGCGGACGCTTTCGTCTTCGTCGTGGGCGAATATAACTGGGGGGTGCAGCCGGGCCTGAAGAACCTGACGGATCATTTTCTTGAAGAATGGTTCTGGCGCCCCGCCGCAATCGCCAGCTATTCGGGCGGACGTCTTTCAGGGGCGCGGTCGAGCTTCGCCTGGCACAACACTCTGTCCGAAATGGGCATGGTGGTGATCTCGAGCGCCCTGGCGGTCGGTCCGATCGCGCAGACCCTGGATTCGGAACGCGCCCCGACCGGCCCCGCGGGAAAGGCGCTCGAACAGGCGTTCCCGAGGTTCGCGGATGACCTTGCCTGGTGGACCGAAGCCGCCAAAGCGCAGCGGGCGCTCCGCTCGCCCCCCTATTGAATGTGAGGTCGGGTTTGCTGGAGCAGTCTCAAATGACGGTGAGCGCGATTTTTGCCAGTGGGGCGGCGCCAATGTTCAATTCCAGCGAACGACCGCCCAGCGTCCAACCTATACATATCTCGGGATCGGCCCCCATTGGGGCGTCTGGTCGGGCAGATCGATCTCCATTTCGTCCACATAACACCAGCCCCATCCCTCGGGCGGGTCATAGCCCTCGATGATCGGGTGGCCGGTGGCGTGGAAATGCGCCGTCGCATGCCGATGGGGCGAGTCGTCGCAGCAGCCGACATGGCCGCACGTCCGGCAAAGCCGCAGATGGACCCACGGGCTGCCGATTTCAGGCATTCCTCGCAGCCGCGCGCGCTCGGGCGCACCTTGGCGATTGATGCTTTGTGTCTGCAACTTGTCATCCGACGTCCCTCGCCGATCGTTTGGCCATCATGGCGTGAATTTGAGCGACGACCGCAGCGCCCTCGCCAACCGCGGCGGCGACGCGCTTGGTCGAACCGGCGCGAACGTCGCCGATCGCGAAGACGCCGGGCAGGCTCGTTTCCAATGGCAGCGCGCCTTTGCCGGTGACGACAAAGCCCTTGGCGTCGGTTTCGGCGCAACCATTCAACCATCCCGCATTGGGATCCGCGCCGATGAACAAAAACAGATGGCGCAATTCGCGGCGGCAACTCGACCCATCGCCGACCTTTCTGAAGGTGACGGCGGTCAGGCCGGAAACGCTATCGCCTTCCAGCGCCGTCACTTCGGCGCCGACATGGATATCGACATTGCAGAGCGCCGCAATCCGGTCGATCAGATAGCGCGACATCGTCTCCGAGAGGTCGCGCCGAACGATCAGATGCAGACGCTTGACCTGCGGCGCAAGGAATACGACCGCCTGACCCGCCGAATTGCCGCCGCCGACCAGCGCGACCTCTTCGCCGGCGCAAAGCCGCGCCTCGATGGGCGACGCCCAATAGGAAACGCCGGCGCCCTCGAATGTCGCAAGATTGGCGATGTCAGGCCGCCGATACCGCGCCCCGGTCGCGACGACGACGGCTCGTGCGCGCAGGCGGCGATCGCCGGGCAAATTCAAGAGAGAGACGCTCGGCCGAGCAATCGAGCTGTTCGACCTGCAACGGTATAGCGATCTCCGCGCCGAACTTCAGCGCCTGGATGAACGCGCGCCCAGCCAGCGCCTGTCCTGAAATTCCGGTCGGAAAGCCGAGATAGTTCTCGATCCTCGCGGAAGCGCCGGCCTGGCCGCCCATCGCGCGCTCGTCCAGAACGATCACCGACAACCCTTCCGACGCCGCATAGACCGCGGTGGCGAGCCCCGCCGGTCCGGCGCCGACGATCGCCACATCATACAGTTTTTGCGGATCAAGCTCCGGCGTCATGCCAAGGCAGGCCGCCAGCTCCGTTTCGCTCGGCTTCTTCAACAGATTTCCATTAGGGCAGACGACAAGAGGCAATTCATCGGCTTGGACCCCAATGCGTTCCACCAATGCTTGGGCTTCCGCATCCTTTGCCGCGTCGAGCACAAGATTGGGAGAACCGCTCCTGGTCAGAAAGCCCTGGAGCCGGATCATATCCGGACTGCCGGAGGAGCCAATCAGGATCGTGCCCGCCCCGCCGATCTCGATCAGTCTGACGCGGCGCAGGATCAGCGCGCGCATCACGATCTCGCCGACATCGGCTGACCCCACCATCAATGCGCGCAGATGCGCTGGGTCAAAGGGAAGGGCCACGCATCCCTCGGGCCCTGCGCGACCGGCGGCGATCGAAGGGCCGCCGGCGAGTTGATTGATCTCGCCGGTCAGCTGGCCGGGGCCGTGCGTTGTGATCGGCGCATCCTGGCTGAGCCCGTCGCGCCTGATGACGTCGATCGCGCCGTCCAGCACGAGCCAAGCTGGCGCACGCTGCTCACCGAACGCGAAAACGCTCTCGCCGGGAGCGAAGCGTTTTTCCGGGCCGCTCGCAAAGCGCCTTGCGGTCGCGACCTGCGTCGCGTCAAGCACAGGGAACGTCTGGTGTTCCCGGCCGCCAAGATCGCCCCTTTCGCCTTCCGATTTTTTCGATTTTTCACGAGGGGCGGTCAACATCGGCGTCTATAGCTTGAACGGGATCATAGGCCGTCATGACGGGAACGCCATCGCGGCGACCAGTCGCTCAACTGCAGATGAAGGCCAAAAGTTCCTCGTTCGGTCGGTCAGGACGCGTCATCGGCAAAGTGAGGAATCCGGGTCGACCAGGGCTCCGAATTCATCTCGCGCGACCTCGATCCGTGGGACTATCAGGACAACGTCATTCTGGACTTTTCGCGCCCGGCATGCCGACTGACAACGCATGATCGACGCGTTCAGGCAGATCGATTCGGTTTTCAGCTTGCGCGCAGCCTGCCGGCGCCGCTGCGGCCGTCCAACTCAGAACGCGATCTCGTCCAGCGCCTTGAGGCAGGCGGCGTTCTTTCGGTGCGCCTGGAATTTCCTGGCGCGTTCGAGGGCGTTCTGGGCCCTGGCCATGGCGTCCTTGTCGGCGGCGAGCACACTGGCCGCCGTCGGCTGATGGTGCGCGGTGGCGAAAGCTCCCTCCGTCATGTCCTCGACCGGTTGGCCGCCGGCCTGGGCTTGATCGACCAGAGCCTGAAGGCGCGCGATTTCGCTTTGGCAGGTCCGGACCTGGGCCATTGCGGCGCCGGGCGCGCACAAAGCGGTCAAAACGGAAAAAGCGATCAGGACACGCGACACCCCTCATCCCCCGTTGCGGCGGTTCTCATCTCTTCTCCACGCGGCGCGCGGCCGCTCTCATACCGCGATCAGGTCTTCCAGGTAAAGGCGTTGCATTTCCGCAATGTCGTCGAGAGTGGGCAGCCCGAATTCGTTGCCCAGATGCTGGACCTTGAAGGCCGAGGCCGCGCGGGCGAAATCGAAATGGTCGGCCCAGCGGGCGGCGCGGTTGCGCAGGAAGGACGCAAGATAGGCGCCGTGGAAGACGTCGCCAGCGCCCGATGTGTCGATGACTTTTTCGGAAGGCACGCGCAGCGCCGGCATGCGCGAAATCAACCCATCCTCGTCGCTCCACAACAGGCCGCGCTCGCCCTCGGTGACCGCCGCGATCTTGACCCCGCGCGAGGTGAGATAAGCCAGCGTTTCGAGCGGCGTCAGCTTGAGTTCCGCGCAAAAGGCCTCCGCGACCACCGCGACGTCGATGTAATTCAGCACTTCCTCGGTATTGGCGCGGATCGCGCCGCCGTCGAGCGAGGTCAGAAGGCCCTTTTCGCGAAAAACCTTGGCGTAATAGAGCGCGGCGTCGGCCTGATGCCCGTCGAGATGCAGAGCCTCGTAGGTCGACACGTCGAGCTTCATGAAGGGGCGCAGGTAATGCGAATCGCGGGCGCGCAGGATCGCGCGCTTGTGCGCATGGGGCAGCACGAAGGAGAGCGAGGAGCGCGCCACCTTGCGCGGATAGATCGATACGCCATATTTATGCGCCATCTCCCAGAACATCTGGCCGAGCCAGTCGTCGGACATGGTCGTGAGGAGATCGGTCTGGACGCCGAGCCTGGCGCAGGCGAAGGCGGCGGTGACCGCGTTGCCGCCGAAGGAGACGGCGTAATCCTTCGCCACGGACTTTTCGTCGCCGGCCGGCATGCTGTCGGCGATCATGGTTACGTCGATATAGGAATGTCCGACGAAAAGGGCTGTCACGGCAATCTCGCTAGTCGGGTTGGCTTTCGCGCCCATTAAATTACAAAATCACCCGTCTGTCTGCCGGCCATCGTCGGCGCGCGGCGTCGCCATCAACAGCAATTTACCGAAAGCCCTCAGAAAGCCCTTCAGAAAGCCCTCAATGTCCAAGCCCGATCCCTCGCTCGTCTCCCTCGTCTCGCAAGCCGGCGAACGCGCCGCCGGAACGCCGGTTTCGTCCCTGTTCATCAACCGCTGGTCGCCACGCGCCATGACCGGCGAGCCGATTCCGGACGAAATCCTGTTCTCTCTGTTCGAGGCGGCGCGCTATGCGCCATCGAGCCATAATTCGCAGCCCTGGCGCTTCGCCTACGCCAGGCGCGGCGAGGCGGATTTCGCGATTTTTCTCGCCTGCCTGAGCGACGACAACAGGGAATGGGCGCGCAACGCCTCGGCGCTGGTCGCCGTCGCCAGCAAGGCGATCTTTACGCTCGACGGCTCGGCGGAAAAGCGTGTTTCGCGCTCGGCGTCTTTCGATACCGGCGCGGCCTGGGCGAGCTTCGCCTTGCAGGCCGAACTTCTGGGCTGGACCACGCGCGCCATGGGCGCTTTCGACGGCGATCTCGCCCGCGCCGCGACCCATGCGCCGGATTTTTTGAAAATCGAAGTCATCGTCGCCATCGGCAAGCGCGGCGACGCCGCGCTGCTGCCGGAGGCGCGCCGGCCGTTCGAAAAGCCCAACCCGCGCAAGACTTTTGCGGAAATCGTCTTTGCCGGCGGCTTTCCCGCCGATTGCTGAGAAGAGCGAGGGCGCGTCTTGGCCTATAGCGTCAAGGAAATCTTCAAGACCCTCCAGGGCGAGGGCGGGCAGGCGGGGCGCGCGGCGGTGTTCTGCCGCTTCGCCGGCTGCAATCTGTGGAGCGGCCGCGAGGAGGACCGCGCCGACGCGGCTTGCGATTTCTGCGACACCGATTTCGTCGGGACCGACGCCGAGGGCGGCGGCAAATTCGCCGACGCCGCGGCGCTTGCCCGGCGCTTAAGCGAAATCTGGGGCGAGGGCAGGGAGGGCCGCTGCGTGGTCTTCACCGGCGGCGAACCGCTGTTGCAACTCGATGGGGCGCTGATCGAGGCGGCCAAAACAGAAGGGTTTTTCATCGCGGTGGAAAGCAACGGCACGCTCGCGCCGCCGCCGGGGATCGACTGGCTGTGCGTCAGTCCCAAAGCGGGCGCGCAATTGCGGGCGCGCGAGGGCCAGGAACTGAAACTGGTCTTTCCCCAGGCCGGGCTCGATCCGCGCGCTTTCGAATCGCTCGACTTCGAACGTTTCTTCATCCAGCCGATGGACGGGCCCGACCGCGCCCGCAATATCGAGGCGGCGATCGCCTTTTGCCACGCCCATCCACGCTGGCGGCTCAGCCTCCAGACCCACAAGATGATAGGGATTCCGTAAGATACTGTGACATAAATGCAATTCCTGTGGAAAAACGCACGTTCCCGGACGTGGATCGGCAAGGAATTGATTTGAAACAAGGCAAGCGGCGCGCAAGATGAAAATGCTGTATTTTGTCTACGGTCCCGCCTGGGTCGTGGCGCGCGTGTTGCGGCGTTTCTCGATTTGCTTTCCTCGATTCGCTTAGGGACATCGGAGGCGTAGACTTTGAAACATCGCAAATGGGCGCGTTTCCTGGGCCTGAGCCTCGCCAGCGCGGCCTCGCTGTGCCTCGGCGCCTTCCTGTCCTACGAAGCCGCCATGCAGCAGGGGCCGGCGACCCAGGTCGCCGACGGACCGCGTTTTGCCGCGCAAACGGCCGCCGCTGAGGCGCCCGCCGCGCCTTCGCCGCAAAAGCTCGCCGCCCAGACGCCCGACGCGGCGCCCCAACCCAAGCCCGCGCCCATCGCCAAGTCCGCGTCTCGATCGCCACGCCCGATCCCGCGCGTCCGAGCGGCCCGATCCTCGCGAGCCTCGAATCCGACGCGCCGCCGGTCTTTTCACCGGCGACGGCGCTGAACCTGCCGGTCGAACTGCGTAGCGACGACGACGCCGGCGTCGTCGAAGCGTCGCTCCCCTCCAGCGACGCCGCCATTCCGGCCAATCCTGAGCCGCTGCCGCCCGAGCCCGAACAGGCCGCCACGGGCGACGGTCTGTTCCATGGCAAGCCCGCGCCGCTGCCGCCGACCCGTCCGACGGCCGTCGCCACCGCCCTGCCGCCGACGCCCTCCGTTCCGGGGCAGGGACCCGCGCCGCGTCGCTGCTTCGGCCCCGTCCATGGCTTCGGCCCAGCCCACGGCTTCAGCGCCCGGCCTGCAACAGCAAGCCGGACTCTCCGGTTTCGCCAACGCCCTCGCCGCCATCAGATCGTCGGTGGGCGGCGCCAATTCGGCCTTGTCGCCGGCCGAGACGGAGCCTGCGCCGCCGGAGGTCGCGAGCGGCGGCTTCAAGATGGGCGCGCCCGTCTATATCCGCATTTTCAAGAAGGAATCAGTGCTTGAACTGTGGATGAAGCGCGGCGAGACCTACGCGCTCTACAAGACCTTCCCGATCTGCCGCTGGTCGGGCGGCCTCGGGCCGAAGGAGCACTATGCGGATTACCAGTCTCCGGAGGGCTTTTACGAAATTTCGGCCCGCCAGTTGAACCCGCGCTCGCATTTTCATCTCGCTCTCAATGTCGGTTATCCGAACGCCTATGACCGGCGCCATGGCGCCACGGGCAATTCCGTCATGATCCACGGCGATTGCAAATCGGTCGGTTGTTTCGCCATGACCGACGCCGGAATCGACCAGATCTACCCGATCGTGGCGGCGGCGCTGCGCAATGGCGAGGTCGAGGCGCCGGTGCATATCTTCCCCTTCCGGATGACGGATCAGGCGATCGCCCGCGAGAGCGCGCCGCCCTCGACCCTGCTCTCTTTCCTCTCGCAGGGAAAAGCGCAACCGCATCGGGACTGGTCGGGCTTCTGGCATAACCTCAAGGAAGGTTACGACCTGTTCGAGCGCACTCATGTTCCGCCGATGGCCTATGCCTGCGGCGACCGCTACGAATTCGGCGACGCCGGCCGCGCCTGCACGCGCATCGCCGGCTGGTGACGCGAATTGCGCCTGAATCATGCTGGCGCCTCATGATACGACTTCCTGCGAGTGGCGCGGAGCATCGTCTCCCGCTACCATTCCGCCGGCCGCGAGTCGTTGCGACATGCGGAACGGAACTCTTGCCTTGAGGACGGCGCGATGGGAATCGTCGGCATCTGGAAACTCACCCTGCAAACGCCCTTTGGCGTCCAGACACCCTCGCTGCGGATCAACGCCGACGGCACGGGCGGCCTGATTTCGCCGATCGGCGAGGCGCCCCTGCACGACCTTCAGGTCACCGAGGACAGCGCCGAATTCACCGCCAATATCCCGACCCCGATGGGCAATTTCGCGATCGGTTTCAGCGTCACGGCCAATGACGACGCGCTCTCCGGCACATTCACCTCGCCGCTCGGCGCGACGGAATTTTCCGGAGCGCGCGAAGCGTAAGGGCTAGACGCTCTCGATTTCCCCGATGAATGCGGCGATCCGCTCCAGCGTCGGCGCATCGAGCAGGAGAGGCGCGTGCCCCTGGCCGGGGACGACATGGAGCCGGCACGACGGGAGCCGCGCCGCCATTTCGGCATGGACTTCCGGCGTCAGCAGGTCGGAAAATTCGCCGCGCAAAGCCAGGACCGGGGCCGTGACGGCGGCGAATTGCGGCCAGAAATCGGGCGGCGGCGCAGAAGGATCGAAGCTGTCGAGCGTGCGCGCCAGTTGCGGATCGTAGGAGAGGCGCATCCGCTCCGGCGTCGCGTTCAGAGAGTTTTGGGCAAAGATCCGCCAATCGTCGGCGGTCGCGCCGGGAAATGAAGCGCCCATCGTGCTCTTGTAATGGGCGATGGCGGCGTCGAGGTCGCGCAGCAGCGGCAAGCGCCCGAGATATTGCTTGATCCGGGCGAGGCCCGCGGGATCGAGCCGAGGCCCGACATCGCCGAGCACGACGCCCTTGACCAGTTCCGGCCGCTGGTTGGCCAGCATGACGGCGTGGAGGCCGCCGCGCGAAACGCCGACGAAGATCGCCGAAACGACGCCGAGCGACGCCAGAACCGTCTGGATATCGGCGCTTTCGGTCGGGAAGTCGTAATGGGTCCAGTCCGGGTCCCAGTCCGAGCCGCCGCGCCCGCGGTAATCGATGGCGACGACTTTTCGCCCGGTCCGGGCGCCCAAAAAGCGCGCCAGAACCGCGAAATCGCGGGCGGGGCGGGAGAGACCGGGCAGGCAGACCACGGGCGTCGCGTCCTTGCCTTGACCGGACTCGCCGTCCTGAACCAGGGCGTGGAGATTGAGCCCGTCCTGCGCCTGGAAAAACAGGTTTTTCAATGTTCCGCTCATCCGCGGCTCTCCCGGAATCACTCGCCTTGTTTCAGCACTCGGCTCTTCTCGCGGTTCCAGTCGCGCTGCTTCTCGGTTTCGCGCTTGTCGTGCGTCTGCTTGCCGCGCGCGAGCGCGATTTCGATCTTCGCGCGGCCCCGGTCGTTGAAATAGAGTTTCAGCGGCACGATGGTCATGCCTTCGCGTTCGACGCCCCGCGCGAGCTTGGCGATTTCGCGATGCTTGAGCAGGAGTTTTCGCAGGCGCTTCGGCTCGTGGTTGAAGCGGTTGCCGGCGAAATATTCGGGAATATTGGCGTTTACCAGCCAGATTTCGCCATTCTTGTCCACGCTGGCGTAGGATTCGGCAATATTGGAGCGGCCCGTGCGCAGGCTTTTCACCTCGGTGCCGGTCAGGGCGATCCCGGCCTCGAACGCCTCGCCGATTTCATAATGGTAGCGCGCCTTGCGGTTGTCCGCGACGATCTTGAAATTGGATGTAGGTTTTTCCGCCACCATTCGCCGGGTCGTCCCGCTCCATTGCTTTTATCGATCGCGACCTGTCGCGATCGAAAATCCCTCGCGTCCACGCGGCGCCACATTGGTTCCTGGCCGTTTCTCATGAACGAGAAACGGCGTCCTCCTGAGCCCGTGTCAGGCGGCGAGAGCGCCCGCGTGGATCATGGCGGCGCGGATCGCCTCGCGCGTCTTGTCGGTCGAGGAAACCAAAGGCAGCCGCACTTCCTCCGAAGCCTTGCCCAGGAGGGAAAGCCCGGTCTTGGCGCCGGTGACGCCGGCCTCCAGAAAGGTCGCGCCATGCAGCGGGGTAAGCTTGTCCTGGATGGTCAGCGCCCTGGCGTAATCGCCGGCCTCGGCCGCGTTCCACAGATCGGCGCAGGGGCGGGGGGCGGCGTTGGAGACCACCGAAATGCACCCCTTCGCGCCGGCCGCGAAGCAGGAGAGCGCGGTCATGTCGTCGCCGGAGAATTGCAGGAAATCCGGCCCCATCGCATGGCGCTGCATCGAAATGCGCGCGACATTGCCGGTGGCGTCCTTGACCCCGATGATATTGCGCAATTCGCCATAGCAGCGCTTCATCGTCTCGACCGACATGTCGATCACCGAGCGCGGCGGGATGTTGTAGATCACGATCGGAATGCCGATGGCGTCGTCGATCGCCTTGAAATGCCGGAAAAGGCCTTCCTGACTGGGCTTGTTGTAATAGGGCGTCACCACCAGCACAGCATCGGCGCCGGCCTCCTCCGCGTGCGCGGCCAGGTCGATCGCCTCGGCCGTGTTGTTCGACCCGGCGCCCGCGATCACTGGAACGCGGCCCCTGGCCTCGGCGACGGCGATCTCGACCACGCGCTTATGCTCGTGATGGGAGAGGGTAGGGCTTTCGCCGGTGGTGCCGACGGGAACGAGGCCGTGAATTCCGCTCGCAATCTGCCAGTCGATCAGGGCGCGAAAGGCGGCTTCGTCGACGGCGCCCTGCTTGAAGGGCGTCACCAGCGCCGTCATCCACCCCTGAATTCGCTTTTCCGTCGCCATCGCCATGTTCCGTCCTGCCGCCGCCGCTTTGTCGCCGCATGGGCGCCGCTTTTGGCGGGTTATTTGCCTGGGCCACTCATAGCCACTGATAAGGGCGACGAAAAGGGCCGCGTCAAGCTCACCGTCGCCGAAAAGGAAAATCCCCGCGGCGCAGCGTGGTTAACCCACCGTTAATTTCCTCGGCGCAGGCTTGAGCGCTGAACGACAGGGCGTTTCGATGCGGATGATGGGTCTCGACAGGAGAAGGATGGGCGCGGCTTTCGTCGCCGCCTGCTGCCTGACGATCCCGTATATCCATTACGCGCCACGCCGCATCCCGCTCCCGTCGCTTCCGGTCATTTTTCCGCCGCGGACTTTTCCTCCGACGCAAGGCGGCAACGACGCCGTCGCGAAGCCCGCGCCGGCGCATGATCTTTCCGGGGTCGCCGACGCCTTGCGCTATTACGGCGAGGGCGAGACGCTGTCGGGCGACGCGGCGCTGACCACCAAAGACCCGCTGGTTCGCGACGCAGTGGAATGGACCGTCGTGCGGCTTCATCCCGGCGATGCTGGGCTGGACCGCATCGTCGCCTTCCTGCGCGCCCATACCGACTGGCCCTCCACCCAGTTGCGCAAGCGCGGCGAGGAGCTTGCGGCGTCCGAAAGCGCCAAGCCGGAGCGCGCCGCCGCTTTTTTCGCCGAATTTCCGCCGACGACGCCGGGCGGCCGTCTTGCCGTCGCCGAGTTGATGCGCAACGACCCGGCCCGCGCCGACGCGGCGGCGCGGATCGCCCGCGATCTGTGGCGCAACGCGGAGCTCGGCGCGGCGCTCGAAAAGCGCCTGCTCAAGAACTTCTCCGCCGCGCTTTCCGCCGCTGACCGCATTTTCCGCGTCGACCGCCTGGTCATGCGCGAGCAATATGCGGAGGCCGCGCGCGCCGCCCAGGCCGCCGGCAAGGACGGGCAGGGGCTTTTCCGGGCCGAGTCCGATCTCGCGCATGGCGCGCCCTGGGCCAAGGTTTCTCCGCGCGCGCCGGGCAGTCTGCGCAACGATGTCGGGCTGCTCTACCTGCGCATCCATGCGGCGCGCCACGCCGATCATATCGACGAGGCGGCAACTCTGATGCTGTCCGCGCCGCGTGACCCGGCCGTGCTGGCGAGTCCCGACGACTGGTGGGTCGAGCGCCGGCTGATCGCGCGAAAATTGCTCGACGCCGGCGACGCCCGGCGCGCCTATCGCATCTGCGCGGAAGCCGCGCCGGCCGCCGACGCCGCCAATGTCGAAGCCGAATTCACCGCCGGGTGGATCGCGCTGCGCTTCCTCAACGACGCAGCCCTGGCCGCGCCGCATTTCGACAAATTGGCCCAGATCGCCCGCGCGCCGCATTCGAAAGCCCGCGCCGCCTATTGGCAGGGCCGGCTCGCCGAGGCGCGCGGCCAGGATCCCAAGCCTTTTTACGCCCGAGCCGCCAACGAGACGGAGACATTTTACGGCCAGGTCGCCCGCGCCAAACTCGGCCAGGAGCCGGTCCTGCTGCGGCCGGCGCCGACGCCGGCGGCCGGCGACGCGCGCGCCGAGGTCGTGCGGGCGGTCGAATTGCTGTTCGATCTCGGCCAGCCCGACGCCGCGCGCCAGCTCGCGCTTGAAAGCGCCGCAATCCTGGCCGCGCCCGAGCAGATGGCGGCGCTGTCCCAGTTGATCGAGGCGCGCAGCGACGCCCATACCGCGGTGACCGCCGGCAAGGCGGCTTTGAGCCGCGGCCTCGCCGTCGACAGCCTGGCTTTCCCGCTCAATGGGGTGCCGAAATATTCCGAACTCGCCAATTCGGTCAGCCGCACCGTCGTGCTGGCGATCGCGCGCCAGGAAAGCGCTTTTGAAGCCACGGCCAAATCGGGCGCCGGAGCCTTCGGCCTGATGCAGATGATCGAGCCCACGGCGCGCAAGGCCGCGCAAAGCGCGGGCGTCGCCTTCGACGAGACCCGGTTGAAGAACGACGCCGCCTTCTCAGCCCAGCTCGGCGCTTTCCACCTCGGTCAGCTGCTCGCCGAATATCGCGGCTGCTATATCCTCGCCTTCGCCGCCTATAACGCGGGCGGCGCCAATGTCGGCGACTGGATCAAGCAATATGGCGATCCGCGCAAGCCCAATGTCGATCCGATCGACTGGATCGAGCGCATTCCCTTCACCGAAACCCGCTATTACGTGCAGAAGATCATAGAAAATCTGCATGTCTATCGCGCGCGGCTCGACGATCCCGCGCCCGACCTCGTCACCGCCGATCTTCGCCAGACGGCCGTCCCGAGGAATTAGGAAAATCAGTTCCGGAGATCGGTCGCGATTCGCGCGAAAACCGCATCGAACATTTCCGGCGTGAGCACGCCGGTGTTCGTGTTGTAGCGCGAGCAATGATAGGAATCGTAGAGCGCGAGGCTGCGCATTTCCAGGCGATGCGCGGCGCCGTGCGCGAAGGGCAGGGCCTTTGCCTTTTCGCCGGACAGGCGGATCACGCTGTCATGGGCGACGCGGCCGAGGCAGAGCAGGGCGCGAAGATTCGGCATGGCGGCGATTTCATCGGCGAGAAAGGACCGGCACGCGCTTATCTCGGCGGTCGTCGGTTTGTTCTGGGGCGGAACGCAACGCACCGTGTTGGAAATGCGGCAGTTGCGCAAGTGCAATCCGTCATCGGCGCGTTCGCAATATTTTCCCTGTGCAAAACCATGGCGCAGCAGGGTGGGATAGAGCATGTCGCCGGCCCAGTCGCCGGTGAAGGGGCGCCCCGTTCGATTGGCCCCGTGCAGGCCCGGCGCGAGGCCGACGATCAGCAGTTCGGCGTCAAGCGGACCGAAGGCGGGCACGGGCGCGTTGAATCCATCGGGAAGCGCGCGGCGGTTTTCAAGCCGGAATGTTTCCAGGCGCGGGCAGAGGTTGCAGTCCCGCCCTGGTTCGGAGAAGGAGAGAGGCGCCGCCGTGGTCAACGGCGCGCCTCCTTGCCTTCATGGATCCGCGTTGAGGGGCGAATCACTCCTCATCCACCGCCTGATGGTCCTGCGTGGCCGCGGCGGGGGCGACAGGACGGCGTTCCTGGAAACGCTGCATGCGCTCGGTGCGCTCGCCGGGATCGCGGCCGATCTTGTTGGCCAGATGCACGATGTCGACGAACTCGTCGGCCTGGCGGCGCAACTCGTCGGCGACCATCGGCGGCTGGGTGGTGATGGTCGAAAGGACGGAAACCCGCACGCCCTTGCGCTGAACCGCCTCGACCAGCGAACGGAAATCGCCGTCGCCGGAGAAAAGCACCATGTGATCGACGTGATCGGCCATTTCCATGGCGTCCACGGCCAGTTCAATGTCCATGTTGCCCTTGACCTTGCGGCGCCCCAAAGCGTCCACGAATTCCTTGGCCGGCTTGGTGACGACAGCGTAGCCATTGTAGTCGAGCCAGTCGATCAGGGGGCGGATCGAGGAATATTCCTGATCCTCGACCAGGGCTGTGTAATAAAAAGCCCGGATCAGCCGCCCTTTGGACTGAAACTCCTTCAGGAGCCGCTTGTAGTCGATGTCGAAGCCAAGCGATTTCGCGGTTGCGTAAAGGTTTGCTCCGTCAATGAATAATGCGATGCGTTCCGGATCGGCCATTACGAAATTCCACTTCCACTCTAACGGGGGCGGCAATTAAACCTTAATCGGTTCAGATCGAAACAATCATCTAACTCAAAACGCAGGAAATGCAAGACAGGTGTGCATTACATTGGTATGGCGATTTCATGGCGTCACTTGACACATATTCAAACCTGCGCTCGATCCGTTTTTGGTTCCTGTCGCCGCCGATCACGCCAACATGGCGCAACCTATTGACCGCGCGAGAGTTTGTCTAGTCGCCAAGGCCACTTTTCGGTCAAAATTCCACCCGCGCAGACCTGCGTCGATCATGAATACATCGATAAAATGCGCCTTGGAATTCGCCTTTGTGACGAATTGGGATCTGGCGGCGAAATCAAGCGGCAAAAATCGGCCCTCGCGAGTCGGCGGCGGCCACGTTCGATCTGCGTCGGCGACTTACGAAACCCATGGTCGCGTGAACCCTGGATCGAACCGCGCCGGCGAAATCGCCAAAATGGATAACGGGAAGGGCGCGTGGCTTCACTCGACGCCTTCAAGATACGCCGCCTACCTATAATTCGCATAATCAATATTATGGAACTATCAGATTATTGTTTTTGACCAAGGCGTTGGCGTTTCTATCGTCCATGGCGTATCAAGTTCGCGGCGCGTTCGGCGGCCGGCTGCTCCAAGGGCCGGCCGTCGAGCGCGATCATTGCGCCGCGCGGGCGATGATCACGATCGGCGCGGTGACCGCCGCGATCGGCAGCGACAGCACGGTCTTGACCACGCCGGGCGTCGCGTCGAGCGGCGCATTGGTCACCTCTTCCAACGGCGTCGTTTCGTCGGTGTGGACGCCTTGCGCCAGCACCTCCCGGAGATGGGGCGCGATCGCCGCGATCTCGGCGAATTTGTCGTGATTGAGCGGATTGTCGCCCTTCACATTGCTCAAGTCGACGACGATGGCGTTATATTCGGTCAGGCCCGCCGCATTCTTGTAATCGCCGAGCCGGGCCTTGTCGCCGGCGATGAAGGTGGACAAGGCCAGGGCGCGGTCGTCGTGCGACAGGACGATCAGGAACGGTTTCTTAGGCTTGCCGATCCGCGCCATCTGCGAGCGGAACACATCGACGTCGATGTCCGGCGAAGCGAGAACGATCATGCCCAGCTTCTGGCTGTAACCATGAAGCTCCCTGGTCATGGCGATGTTGCGGAACGCTTCCACTGTCACCCAGTTGCCCATGGAATGGGCGACCAGATTGATCTCGTCCGCCTTGCTCCGGGCGAGAAGGACAATCAGATGCTCCAGCTGGTCGCGGGCGATGGTGGCGCTGTTCTGGTCGTAGACATAGCCGGACAGCTCGCCGCGCGAAGCCCAGCTGAAATAGACCGGCACGGCGATGGCCTTCGAATCCTGGACCACCTGCGCCAGTCGGTAAAGACCTTCCGGGAACATGGTGTTGTATCCATGGATAAAGAGCAGCACCCTGCGCTGGCCCGGCGGCCGTTGCTCCAACTGCTGGTTCAGCGCGGCCACGAAGGCCTTCTCGCCGTCCAGATAGTTCGCTTCCCGGGTGACGAAATCGGTCGCCGGGTTGGCTGGACGCTGCGACGGCCATTCGATATTGCCCGCAACATGGGTCGGCGGGACGCTGACCACCGCTTCGGCGAATTCGGGTTGACGCCCGCGCTCGCCGCTGAACATGGCGCCGGGATCGGCGGAGCGTTTTCGCGTCGTCTCGATCAGAATGGTGTGACTGCTGGCGCCGGGAACGCTCGCCGTCACCGGCGGATACATCGGGTCGGCGCCGGGGCGCGCGCAGGCCGCGAGCAAGCCGGGAAGGACCAGGACCAGAAAGATCGCGCGCGTCCGGCGCCAGAAGGCCGAAGGCCCCGCCTTTCCGGGAATGAATGAACCTGGACGCAAAACCGTTTCCTTCACGAAGTCCTGGGCCCCTGCCCCCGTCGCGCTTCCGTCACCGATGAATGGACGGACGCAGGCTATACGAGACGCCTGGCCTCGGCCATCGCGGGCGGCCGCGGAAAGGGCGGCGGGACGGCTCCGGGCGCGGAAAAAACGCGCGAGCGATGCGATTTTCTTGTCACCGAACGATCGAGCGCCTCGAAAAAGTCGCGACGCCGCCAGTCGATAGCCTATTGATCTAACGATTGAATATTTGATCCTGCCGGATTGCGGGGGTGTCGGTCGGCGGCGGCCGCGCGGGCGCTGTTGCAGCGGCGCCGCACTCGCGGCTTATTTTTCGCATTGGCGCGGCAAGGCGCGGGCGCCGGTCGTCGCTTCGGCTTCGCGACGGGCGCTGTTTTGACGAAAGTTGGAAAAGGCTCAATGATCTTCCCGGCGGCCGGTCTATGATCGTCCTATCGAATCCTCTCCAACAGGCGCTTCATGACCTCGAAAAATGCCGAACAAGGTTTCGCCACCCGGGCGATCCACCATGGATACAACCCGCTCGATTATCACGGCGCGCTGAACCCGCCGGTCTTCCTGACCTCGACCTACGCCTTCGCCACCTCGCGCGCGGGCAGCGACATTTTTGCCGGCGAGGCCGAGGGCTACATTTATAGCCGGGTCGGCAACCCGACCGTCAGCGTCCTCGAAAAAAGGCTCGCCGCGCTCGAAGGCGGCGAGGCGGGACTGGCGACTTCCTCCGGCGTCGGCGCCCTGACGGCGGTGATCTGGACCCTGCTCAAATCGGGCGACGAGATCGTGGCCGACCAGATGCTCTATGGCTGCACCTTCGGCCTGCTGGAGCACCATATCCGGCGCTTCGGGATCGAAACCCGTTTCGCCGACCTGACCGATCCCGACAATCTTAAAAAGGCGCTTGGGCCGAAGACCCGCATGGTCTTCACCGAGACGCCGTCCAATCCCAACATGCGGATCGTGGACATTGCCGCGATCGCCGAAATCTGCCGCAAGGCCGGCGTCCCGCTGGTGGTGGACAATACCTATTGCACCCCCTATCTCCAGCGGCCCCTTGCGCTCGGCGCGGACATCGTCACCCATTCGGCGACCAAATATCTCGGCGGCCATGGCGACCTGATCGCGGGCGCGGTGGTGGCCAGCAAGGAGATGATCGACCAGTTCCGCTTTGTCGGGATCAAGGAGATGAACGGCGCCTGCATGTCGGCTTTCGACGCCTTTCTGGTCTTGCGCGGCCTCAAAACCCTTGCCCTGCGGATGGAGCGCCATTCGGCCACCGCGCATAAACTCGCTCATGATCTGGAAGCCCATCCGGCGGTGGAGCGCGTCTATTATCCCGGTCTCGACAGCCATCCGCAAAAGCAGGTCGCGCGGCGCCAGATGAGCCTGATGGGCGGGATGATCGCGCTGGAATTGCGCGGCGGCCTTGAGGCCGGGCGCGCCTTCATGGACGGGGTTGAACTGGCGACCCGCGCGGTGAGCCTCGGCGACGCCGAAACCCTCGTCCAGCATCCCGCCAGCATGACCCACGCCACCTACACCCCCGACGAGCGCGCCCGCCACGGCTTTACCGACGGCCTCGTCCGTCTCTCCATCGGGCTGGAGGACTACGAGGACCTGCGCGCCGACCTGATCGGCGCGCTGGACAAGATTGGGCGGTAGAAAAAGCGGAACCGGGCGCAAGGCCCGGACGTTGCCGCCGCAGGATTTCAGCCAGGAAGAGAAAAGATGACCTATTACATAGCCACCACAATCGAAAAGCCGATTTCAGACGCCATCGCGCAGGTCGAGGCGGCGCTGAAGGAGGAAGGCTTTGGCGTGCTGACGCGGATCGACGTCACCGCGACCCTGAAGGAGAAGATCGGCGCCGAACTGCGACCCTATGTGATCCTCGGCGCCTGCAATCCGAAGCTCGCCTTCGAGGCGATCAAGCTCGAGGACAAGGTCGGAGCCATGCTGCCCTGCAATGTCATCGTCCAGGAAATCGCGCCCGGACGCAGCGAAGTTGCGGCGATCGACCCGGTCGCCTCGATGGCGGCCATCGACAACGCCGCGCTCAAGACGTTCGCGCAGGACGTCCGCGACCGGCTGCGGCGGGTGATCGAACGGCTTTGAACCGCCAATCCGCGCGCGCCTTCAGGACAGTTCCGTCGCGGCGTCGGGCGAGACGGCCGCGACGCCAAAGGGCTGGAAATTTTCGGTGGCGCGGGTGACGATGACGAGGTCGTGACTTTCGGCGACGCCGGCCACCAGCGCGTCCGCCATTCCAGGCGCATGGCCCGCCGCGATCGCCTTGGCCTCGAGGCGGGCGGCGCGCGCCGCCGCCGCGGCGTCGACGGCGATGATCCTGTCGTCAAAAGCGGCGACCAGCCCGGCGAGCCAGCCCGTGAGCGCCGCCGACTTCCCGATCTCGCCTTTCCGTTCGAGCGCGGCGACCGCTCTCACGGTCTCATGCACCATGACGATGGACAGGAACAGCCGCCCCTCGCGGTCGCGGCGCTCAAGCCAATCGAGAAAGGCCGGCGACGACCTCAGGCCCCGTCGGCGAAAGCATGGCGACGACATTGGTGTCGAGCAGGTATCCGCTCACCGGCCGATGTCCCGAGACGGCGTTTCAGGGCGCTCGAAATCCTCGCCGGGAAAGCTCTTGAGGTAGTCGAAAAAGCGTGGCCTTTTCCGCTCCATCGACTTGCGCGCCAATTCCGCCGCTTCGAGCGGCACGAGCGCGGCGACCGGTTTGCCGTGCCGGGTGATGGTGATGAACTGGCCCTTGATCGCCAGATCGACCATGCTGGAAAAGCTGGCCTTGGCGTCCTTGAGATTGACGGTCGGCATGGATGAGCTGGCCTGGGGTGATCACATGTGACCACAACATAACCGGCCCAGATCAATTGTCCAAACGCCCTGCTCCCACATCGCTCATGGATATCAACTGGCGCGGTAATGGCGGCGTCATTTGTCCCGATTGTTCGCCTCGGCGAAGGCGATCGCTTCGTCCAGCGAGGCGCCCTTTTCCGTCGGCGCGTCCGCGCCGCCGTCGATTGCGATCCATTCGCGCATGGCGGACCGGCCATGGGGGCGGCAAGGGGGGCGGCGCGAACTTCCCCTTTGCGAAGGCGGGATTCCGCCGGCAAGGTTTCGAAAAGCGGATCGCCCTTCTTGCCGACGGCCATGGCTCGCCTCATGCAACGGGAGCCTCGCTCACTC
>CAVSEY010000012.1:0-12101 GCA_963727035.1 uncultured Pseudomonadota bacterium
GCCGCTGACGTTGAAATTGAAATTGAGGCCGCCGCCGATCAGCATGGCCAAAGCCAAGGCTCCGAGGATGGAGATCGTCCCGTTTTGGTCCTGGATGAAGGCGCGACAGGTTCGTTTGAACGTGTTCATTTTCTTTTTTCGCCGATAGCGTCCTTCACCTTCGAGATAGGCGCTATATCCCTTTATACCAAGTCTCGGAGAGCGTGAACTCCAGGCGGCTTTTCAAATCAGGCGCGATTTGATTCAACGTGGCGAACGAAGGAGGTTCGCCATGCCCATTCCGCTTCGGGTTGATTTCGACGCACAGATGACGCGGGCCGCCGCCAGGCGGTCCATGGACGGGCCGCAGGCGCGCCGGCTTTTGGCTCTGGCCGCAATCTATGACGGAGCCACCCGCACGCAGGCGGCCGAGATCGGCGGGGTGACTCGACAAATCATTCGCGACTGGGTGGTGAAGTTCAACGCGCTCGGGCCGGACGGCCTCATCAACCGCAAGGCGCCGGGCCAGCCGTCACGGCTCAACGACGCGCACCGCGCAGCGCTCGGCGCCATCGTCGAAAGCGGACCGACGCCGGCGATCCATGGCGTCGTGCGCTGGCGGATCGTCGACCTCTGCCAATGGTTTCATGAGGAGTTCCGGGTCACGATCGCCAAGCAGACGCTCAGCCGGGAATTGCGGGCCATGGGCTATCGCAAGCTCTCGGCGCGTCCGCGCCATCATGCGCAAGCCGATGGCGCGATCGAGGATTTTAAAAAAGTTTCCCGGCGCGCGTCGCGGAAATAGCCGAAGAGAAGCGCCTCGATCTGGGCTCGATAGAAATCTGGTTCGCCGACGAGGCGCGCATCGGCCAGAAGAACAAGATCACGCGGCGTTGGGCCAAGCGCGGAACGCGGCCATCGGCGCCGCACGACCAGCGGACCGCCTCGACCTACATATTCGGCGCGATTTGCCCGAAGGAGGGCAAAGGCGCGGCGCTCGTCCTGCCCGCCTGTAACACCGAGGCGATGAGCCTGCATCTTGCCGAAATCGCCACCGAGGTCGCGCCCGGCAAACACGCCATTCTCCTGCTCGATCAGGCCGGTTGGCATCTGTCGGGCCGGCTCATCGTTCCGTCGAATATCACGATCGTGCCGCTGCCGCCCAAATGCCCGGAGCTCAATCCGCAGGAAAACGTCTGGCAGTTCATGCGCGACAACTGGCTGTCGAATCGCGTGTTCAAGTCCTACGCCGATGTCCTCGACCAATGCTGCTTTGCCTGGAACAAGCTCGTCGACCAGCCGTGGCGCATCATGTCCATCGGATTGCGTGACTGGGCGCAGGGGTTCTGATCAGAGAGTTTTGGTATTAGTTATTGAGTTCGACCCAAAACGCTTCTATATTTTCATCGAAAATTGTTGACGGCGAATTAACACTTTTTTCTTGCTCGCGTCGCGGCGTGACGGCCTCAAGGGAGCAACGTCAAGTTGCGGCGCCGCAGGTCGCGCGCCACCGCCGATGGCGCCAACGCGCGAGCGAGAGGCGCTCCACTCAAAAATGATCGGAACTCGCGGGCGGCGCCGGAGAATTCCGGGTTCGCCCTTCTGAACGGTCGTTTCGGACGCCTTCTCTTGCGGTTCTTCGCCATCGCGCGGCGCGCCGCCTTATCCGCCGATCCTCACCATGAAGGGATTGGCGGACGGACGGCGGAACTCTCCTTCGCTGAGGAGCAGATCGAGGCCATAGGAGGCGACGTCGTCGGCGAACGGTTCGATCTCAGGGCGCCGATCCTCTCGAAAGAGCTTGAGATAGCAACCGCACTTGCCGCAGGTTTCGGCCGTGACGTCGTCGGACTGTCCCTCGATCAGGCGCAGCGAAACGTCTTCGGTCGAACCGCACATGACGCATTTGACGCGGACCTGATTCCATCGCGTCGCGCAGAGGCCGCAGCAGCAATAACGGGAGCGCGAGGCGTCGGCCCAGCCGACGATCGACGAAGCGACTGGCGGCCCGCCGCAGACGGGGCAGACGCCATCGCCGACCGGGCGCAGAGCCGATGCGTCAAGACCGGCGGCCAACCGGCTCAGATGAAGCTGCACGCCGGCCCCCACATAAAGACACTCGCCGATCCGGTCCGCGGGATAGGCGGCTTCGAAAACGGCCTCCGCGAGCGCCAGCCTGTCGCTCGGCGCCATCGCAACGACACGCGCGAGCGCCTGGTCCGCGGCGGGCGGCGCCTCGGCGATCGAGGCGTGGCGAAGAAAGCGGTCGAGCGTGCGCGCGAAATCGTCGCCCTCGGTGAGAACCTTTTTCGACAGGGCCGGCATGCCGTGAGCGATCGCGCGTTCGACGCTTGCGCGATCAAGCCGCGGCGGCTCGGTCGCCGCTTCCTGTCGCTGGACTTCAACCAGGCGCGAGAGAAAGACCAGATAGGGGGCCAGCGCATGGCCTTCCGCCAGCGCCGTGAAACGCGCGGCGCGCCGGGCGAACAGCATTTCTGGATCGGGAAGGACGGCAAAAACGGGCGCGCTGATTTCGCCGACTCTGGTGAAATCCCGCGCCGGTCCGCTTTGGGGGCCGCGACTTATCGCGTCTCCGTCGCCTTGGATTCGCCGTCGCCCGCCGGTTTTTGGGCGGCCTCGCGCGCCAGACTCTCGCGCAGCCATTTGCGGTGGTGCCGATAGGCCCAGCCGCCGGTCACCGTGCCGCGGATCATCGCCCGCATCGTGCCCTTCACCCAGATGGCGGCATAGATATGCACGATGATGACAATGATCGCCAGCAGCGCCGCGAGCCAATGGACGAGTACGGCGAGGCGCTGGGTCCCGATCGTCGTCAGGCCGCCGAAATATTGCTGCCAGATCATCAGGCCGCTGACCAGAAGCACGGGGATCAGCACGAACTGCGCCCAATAAACGCCCTTCTGTCCGGCATTGTATTTGCCGAGTTCGGGCAAGGTTTCGCGATTGTGCATGATCAGGTCGGGGGCGCTGCGCAGCCAGCGAACATCGTCGCCATTGGGCGTATTGACGCGAATGAAAGGCAGGGCAAGCAGGAAAAAACTTACCACGAGGGCCACGCCGAACCAGGGATGGAGCGCGCGCGCCGCCTCCTGGCCGCCGAACGGCCCCGAGAAGAAATGCAGCGAGGGATAGGCCATGGCCAGGCCGCTCATCGCCAGCAGGATGAACAGCGCCGCGGTGATCCAATGATTCAGCCGCTGGAACGGCGTATAGCGCGCGATCAACAGCCGTCTCCCGGCTTCGGGGCCTGAATCGTCCATTAGCGGCCCCTTTCCTGCTGGCTGTCACGCAGCGCCACGGCTTCCTTCTCGGCTTCCTCCGGAACTTCGTTCGGACCGACCGTGACGTAGTGGACCAGTGCGCCCAGCGCCGCCAGCCCCATCGCGGCGAGGCCGATGACCTTGGCGCCGCCTTTCCAGAACTGGACCAGCGGGCTGATCTTCGGCGCTCTCGGCAAATTCTGATAAAGCTCCGGCTGGTCGGCGTGCTGCAGCACATACATGACATGCGTGCCGCCGACGCCCTGCGGATCGTAAAGCCCGGCATTGGCGAAGCCGCGCGATTTGAGGTCCTCGACCCGCCCGGCCGCGTGCTCCTTCATGGTCTCCTTCGATCCGAACAGGATCGCGCCCGTCGGGCAGGCCTTGACGCAGGCCGGCTCCAGTCCGACCCCGACGCGGTCGGAACACAGGGTGCATTTATACGCCTTGCGATCCTCGCGTCCGTAGCGCGGAATGTTGAAGGGGCAGCCCTTCAAGCAATAGCCGCAGGCGATGCAATTGGCCTCGTTGAAATCGACGATCCCGTTGGCGTATTGCACGATGGCGCCGGGCGACGGGCAGGCCTTGAGGCAGCCGGGATCGGCGCAATGCATGCAGCCGTCCTTGCGGATCAACCATTCGAAATCGCCCTGCTGATTTTCGACTTCGCTGAAACGCATCAACGTCCAGACGTCGGCGGCGAGGTCGGGCGGATTCTGGAGCGTGCCGACCGTCTCGCCGATCGGCGCGCGAAGATTGTTCCATTCGCTGCATGCGACCTGGCAAGCCTTGCAGCCGATGCATTTCGACACGTCGATCAGCTTCGCGACTTCGGTCGTCGCCTCGGCGCGAATCCGGGGCGCCGGATAGGTCGAAGCCGAGCGGCGAAGGATGTCGAGGGAAGGAAGCTCAGCCATGGCGGATCCTCCTCACGATGCCGGGCCGGGCGGCGTGGTCGGCTCGATATCGACCAGCCAGGCCTTGTATTCCGGCGTCTGGGTGTTGGCGTCGCCCACCGCCGGCGTCAGCGCATTCGGGCTCCAGCCCTTCCGGGTCAGGCCGGTGAAGCCCCAGTGATGCGGAATGCCGACCACGTGCACCGGCTTGCCGTCGCAGATCAGCGGCCGCAGGCGCTTGGTCACCATGGCGATGGCCTTCAGCTCGCCGCGATTGCTCCACACCCGAACCCAGCCGCCATTGGCTATGCCTTTCTCGCGCGCCAGAACCTCGTCGATTTCGACGAATTGCTGCGGCTGAATGACGGCGTTGAGAGTCGCGTGCTTGGTCCAGTAATGGAAATGCTCGGTGATCCGGTAGCTCGTCGCCACATAGGGGTATTTTTCCGATTTCCCCAACGCGGCGAGATCGTCCTTGAAGATGCGCGCGGCCGGATTGTTCTGCGTCTTCGGCGACAGCAGGTTGCCGCGCGGCGACTCGAACGGTTCGTAATGCGCCGGGAACGGACCGTCGCGCATCAGTTGTCGCGTGAACAGCCGCGCCACGCCGTCGTCATTCATGATGAAGGGCGTCACGCCCGCGCTCGGCGGGGTGGTCGGGGCATAGTCGGGCGTGTCGAACCCGACCCAGGCGCTTCCGCTCCACCAGATCAGCTTCTTGTTGTCCGCCCAGGGCTTGCCGTCGGGGTCGGCCGACGCGCGATTGTAGAGGATGCGGCGGTTGACCGGCCACGCCCAGGCCCATTTCGGCGCGATGCCGCGATCGTCCGGATCGAAGCTGTCACGCCGCGCCATCATGTTGCCGGCTTCGGTGAAGCAGCCCGAATAGATCCAGCAGCCGCAAGCGGTCTTGCCGTCGTCGCGCAATTGCGCGAAACCGTCGAGCAGGCGTCCCGCCGGCATGGCGATCTTGGTTGGGTCGGCGACGTCGGGGATGGGCTCCAATGTGGAGCCGTTGATCTCGCGCGCCAGTTCGTCGGGACGCGGCGTTTCGGCGATCTGATACGGCCAGTTCAGGTTGACGATCGGATCGGGGAAGGCGCCGCCTTCTTTTTCGTACAGCGCGCGCAGCCGCAAATGCAGCGCGGCCATGATGTCGACGTCGCTGCGCGCTTCCGCCGGCGGCGGTTGCGCCGGCCAGTGCCATTGCAGCCAGCGGCTGGAATTGCTGAGCGACCCTTCGTCCTCGGCGAAACAGGTGCTCGGCAGTTCGAACACCTCGGTCTGGATCTCGGCCGTCCTGACGTCGTTGTAGGGGCCGTGATTTTCCCAGAAGCGGGCGGTCTCGGTCTGCAGCGGGTCGATGACGACGAGATATTTCAGTTTGGCCATGCCCTCGCGCATCTTGGACTGATCGGGGAAGGACATCAGGGCGTTGAAGCCCTGCATGACATAGCCGTTCATCTTGCCCTGACGCGCCAGTTCGAACGCGCGGATGATGTCGTAGGTCGGCGCGTCGCGCTTCGGCAGCCAGTCGAAGGCGAAATTGTTTTCCGCGGTCGCCGCCTTGCCGTACATCGCCTTCAGGAAGCTGACCAAAAATTTCTTGTAGTTCTGCCAGTAGCTGGTCTGGCCGGGGCGCAGCGGCTTGAACCGATGCCGGCCGAGATAGCCGCCGAAATCCTTGTCGCCGTCGAGCGGCAGGTCCATGTAGCCCGGCATCAGCTCGCTCATCAGGCCGACGTCGGTCAGGCCCTGAATGTTGGAATGGCCGCGCAAGGCGTTCACGCCGCCGCCCGGCATGCCGATATTGCCGAGCAGGGTCTGGATGACGCACATGCCGCGGATATTCTGCGATCCGTAGCTGTGCTGCGTCCAGCCGAGAGCATAGAGCGAGGTCATCGTCCGACCCGGCGCCGCCGTTTCCGCGATCATCTCGCAGACTTTTTCGAACTTGTCCTTCGGCGTCCCGCAGACGCGCTCGACCATGTCCGACGTGTAGGGCGCGACATGTTTCTTCAGCAGCTGCATCACGCAGCGCGGATTTTGCAGGGTGGGATCGACCGCCGCGAACCCGTCCGCGCCGATCTCGTAGTCCCAACTGGACGTGTCATAGGCGCGCTTGTCGGCGTCATAGCCCGAGAACAGCCCATCCTCGAAGCTGAAGCCTTCGCGCACGATGAAACCCGCGTTGGTGTAGGCGCGGACGTAAGTGTGATTGATCCTGTCGTGATCGAGCAGGTATTTCGTCACCGCGTTCAGGAACGTGATGTCGGTTCCCGGACGGATCGGGCAATAGAAGTCCGCGACCGACGCGGTGCGGGTAAAACGCGGATCGATTACGACCAGCCGCGCCTTGTTATGCGCCTTGGCCTCGACGACCCATTTGAAGCCGCAGGGATGCGCCTCGGCGGGATTGCCGCCCATCACCACCACGAGATCGGCGTTCTTGATGTCCATCCAGCTGTTGGTCATCGCGCCGCGACCGAAACTTGGGGCCAAACTGGCCACCGAAGGTCCGTGTCATATTCGGGCCTGGTTATCGAAGACCAGGGCCCCCATGCTGCGCACGACCTTGTAGGTCAGCATGGCCGTCTCGTTGGTGGTCGCGGAGGCGGCGAGGAAGCCGGTGGTGAGCCAGCGGTTGACGGTCACGCCGTCGGCGTTCTGCGCGATGAAATTGTGGTCGCGGTCGTCCTTCATCAGGCGCGCGATGCGGTCGAGCGTCCAGTCCCAGGACTTGCGCTCCCATTTGCCGGAGCCGGGCGCCCGATAAAGCGGATATTTGGTCCGGCTTTCGGAATTGACGAAGTCGAGCACGCCGGACCCCTTCGGGCAAAGCGTGCCGCGGTTGACCGGATGGTCGGGGTCGCCCTCGACATGCAGCAGGGAAGGACGCGCATTCTTGGCGCCGTCTCCAAGGCTGTACATGATGATTCCGCAGGCGACGGAGCAATAGGGGCAGGTGTTGCGCGTTTCCTTGGCCGCCGCCAGCTTGAACGGCCGCACCGTGGCGGCGACGGCTTCTTCGAGGACGCCGAAGCCCAAGGCCCCGAGAGTGGACGCCGCCAAACCGCCGGCCGCCCCGGTCAACAATCCTCGCCGGGTCACTTCCAGATTCATCCGACAGCTCCCTCCATCGCGCGATCCTGCAGTGGATCGCGTGGGATCGTCTTGTGATCGGCTTGGGATCGTCTTGGAACCGGCTTGGGATCGTCTTGGAGCCGATCTTCGCGGTCCGCCCGTCTTTTGTTCAATCTCGGCCACAATTCTAAAAAATCAAGCGGAATTTTTTTTAAAAAAGAAGCCGCCGTCGGTCAGAAAAGAACGGAAATCGCGGCCGGACCCGGCTCCAACCGGCCAATGACCGCCGTCCGGTCGAAGCCCGCCTCGACGCAGAGTCGCACGACGCCGTCCGCAGCCTCGGGCGCGATGGCGACCAGCAGGCCGCCGCTGGTCTGCGGATCGCACAAAATTCCGCGCCGCCAGTCGGGCAAGCCGCCGGGCAAGGTCACGTCCGCGCCATAGCTGTCCCAGTTGCGCCGCGCCGCGCCGGTGGAGAAACCGGCCTGGGCGAGGGCCGCGGCCCCGGGCAGGAGCGGCAGCGCCGCCTCGTCGACCACGGCGCGCAACTGCGAACCCCGGCAAATTTCGAGCAAATGGCCGAGCAGACCGAAGCCGGTCACGTCGGTCGCGGCGTGGACGCCGGGCGCGGCGGCAAGAGCGACGCCGATGTCGTTGCGCCGCGTGGTCGTGGCGATCATCGTCGCGTAATCCTGCGCCCTTAACTGGCCCTTTTTAAGCGCCGCGCTGAAAATGCCGACGCCGAGCCCCTTGGTGAGGATCAGGATATCGCCGGCGCGGGCGCTGGAATTGCGCAAGATCCGCTCGGGGTGGACCAGTCCGAGCGCGACCAGGCCATAAATCGGCTCGGCGCTGTCGATCGAATGGCCGCCGGCGAGCGGAACGCCCGCCTCGGCGCAAACCGCCGCGCCGCCCGTCAGGATAGCGCGCGCGTCGTCCTCGGAGATCTTGCCCAGCGGCAGGCCGACCAGCGAAAGCGCCAGCACTGGCCGGCCGCCCATGGCGTAGACGTCCGATAGCGCGTTGGTCGCGGCGATGCGGCCGAAATCCGTGGGGTCGTCAACGATCGGGGTGAAGAAATCGGTGGTCGCGACCAGCGCGCTGTCATCGTTCAGGCGCAGCACGGCGGCGTCGTCCGAGGTCTCCGTCCCCACCAGAAGCGCGGGGAAGGGGCCCCCTTGCGGAAGGTTCGCCAGCAGCCTTTCCAGGACGGCGGGCGCCAGCTTGCAGCCGCAGCCCCCTCCATGCGCCAGATCGGTCAGGCGGACTTTTCCGGGGACGATGTTCATCTGGCGCTCTCCCTCGCCCGCCGTCTCGATCGAATCCGACGCCGGCCGAATTTATGTTCGGCAGACTACTCCGGGAAAAAGCGCGCAGAAAGCTATCGTTCGTCAAACAATCGCGCCATTATTCATCGGGGAGGAGTTTACGCATGCATGATCCGCTCTGCGGGCCGGCGGCGGTCAAGGCCGCCTTGCGGGAACTGCCGCAGGTGCAAAAGCTGCTCGAACAACCCGCCGCAGCCGCGCTGATCGAGCGACTGCCGCGCGAGGCGGTGGTCGGCGCCCTGCGCCGGGCGGTCGAGGCGGCCCGCGCCGAGCTCATTCAGGGCGCCGATGTCGCGACGGACTGCGCGTCGCTCGTCGCGCGCGCCGCCGCGGCTTTGGCCGCGCCGGGACTCGTTCGCGTCGTCAACGCCGCCGGGATCGTGCTGCACACCAATCTCGGCAGGGCGCCGCTCGCCCCTGAGGCCGTCTTGGCCATGGCGGATGCGGCGGGCTATTCCAATCTCGAATTCTCGCTTGAATCCGGCCTGCGCGGGCGGCGCGCGCCCGGCGTCGAAACCCTGCTTTGCGCGCTGACCGGAGCGCAAGCCGCGCTGGCGGTCAATAATTGCGCCGCCGCCATGCTGCTGGCGCTGGCGGCCCTGGCCGCGGACGGCGAAGTGGTGGTTTCGCGCGGCGAACTGATCGAAATCGGCGGGGGCTTTCGCATTCCGGAGGTGATCCGGCAGGGCGGCGCGCGCCTGGTCGAGGTCGGGACCACCAACAAGACCCGCCTGAGCGACTATTCGGCGGCGATCACGCCCGCGACCCGCGCGATTTTGAAAGTCCATCCCAGCAATTTCCGCATGGCCGGCTTCACCGCCGAAGCCGACCTCGCCTCGCTGGCGGCGCTGGCGCGTGAACGCGGCCTGAAGCTCGTTTATGACCTCGGCGGCGGCGCGCTGGCGGAACTGCGGGCCGCAGACGCCCCGCGCGAGCCGACCGTGCGCGAAAGCGTCGCGGCCGGCGCCGATCTCGTCGCCTTCAGCGGCGACAAGCTGCTCGGCGGGCCGCAGGCGGGCCTGATCGTCGGGCGCGAAGACTCCATCGCGGCCCTGCGCAAGCATCCGCTCATGCGGGCCTTGCGCCTGGACAAGATTTCCGTTGCTGCGCTGGAAGCGACGCTGCGCCTGCATCGCGATCCGGATTTGGCGCGGCGACGCATTCCCGCGCTACGGATGCTCGCGCAGGACGAGGCGGAATTGCAGGCGCGCGCGGAAAAGCTGCGCGAACTTCTGGCGCCGTCCGCCGCGACGGAAATCGTCGCCAGCGCCGCCTATTCCGGCGGCGGCGCGCTGCCGGCGATCGCCTTGCCGAGCCGGGCCGTCGCCGTCGCCCTGCCCGGCGTCGCGCCGGAAGAGCTGGCGCGCCGTCTGCGCCTCGGCCGCCCGGCCGTGGTCGGGCGGATCGCCGACGGCGCGTTCCTGCTCGATGTGTTCACGCTCGAAGACGAAGATTTGCCGGTTCTCGCTGCGGCGGTCTTGGCGGCGGTGGTCCCGGAGGCGTCGACGTGAACGTCGCCAGCCGTTTGAACTCTTGGCGTGATCGGTCATGTCGACCACGGCAAGACGGCCCTCACCCGGGCCTTGACCGGCATGGACACGGACCGCCTGCCCGAAGAGCGGCGGCGCGGCATTTCGATTGCGCTCGGCTTCGCCCATTTTGCGCTCGACGGCGCCGAGATCGACATCATCGACATGCCGGGACACGAGCGCTTCGTCCGCACCATGATTTCCGGCGCGACCGGCGTGGACGCCGTGCTGCTGGTCGTCGCGGCCAACGAGGGAATCATGCCGCAGACGCGCGAGCATGTCGATATCGCCGGACTGCTCGGCGTGCGGCGGGCCCTGGTCGTCGTGAGCAAGGCCGATCTCGCCGGGCCGGAGCGATGCGCGGAAGTGGGCGGCGAAGCAGCGGCGCTGGCCCGCTCCGCCGGGATGAGCCTCTGCGGAAAGCTGCGCTTTTCCGCGCTCGACGGGAGCGGCTTGCCGGATGTGCGCGCGGCGATAGCGGCCCTGGCGGCGCAGGCGCAGGCGCCGGAGGACGCCGGCTTCGCCTGGCTGCCGATCGACCGCGCCTTCACCATCGTCGGCCATGGCACGGTCGTCACCGGCGCCTTGCGGCGCGGAGTCTTGCGCGCGCGCGACGAGATCGAACTCGTTCCGGAGGGGCGGCGGCTGCGCATCAGGGGCCTGCAGGCGCATGGACGCCCGGTGGAGGAGGCAAGGCCCGGCCAGCGCGTCGCGGTCAATCTGCGGGGCGTCGAGCCGGCGGAAGTTTCGCGCGGCCGCGCGCTGGCGGCGCCCGGCGCGCTGGCGCCGTCGTCCTGGCTCGACGTCTCGGTCCAAGCGGTGGAAGGCGCGCCGGCTCTCGCCACCGGCGATCGGCTGGCGCTGCTGTTCGGCGCCACGGAAGTCGAGGCGCGGCTGCGCCTGCTCGACCGCGACGAACTGGCGCCGGGCCAGCGGGCGCTGGCGCAACTGAAGACCGCCGAGCCGGTTTGCGTCCCGGCGCGCGAGCCTTTCGTTCTGCGTCTGCGCTCGCCGGCGGCGACGGTCGCGGGCGGCGTCGTCCTCGACCCGGAATCGCGCCGGCAAAGACGTCGCGCGCCCGGCGTGCTGCGACGTCTCGAAAATCTCGCCGGCGCCGCGCCGGAAAAGATCGTCGCCGGCGAACTGGCCGGCGCAGGCGAAAAAGGCGTCAGCGTCGCCCGTCTCGCGCGCCTGGCCGGACTGGCGCCCGCGCGGGCCGTCGCCCTGCTGCGGGGGGAGATTCCGCCGCCGGTCTTCTGCGACCACGACCGTTTCGCCGTCGCCGGCCCGGCTTTCGACGCCCTGCTCGCTCGGCTGCCGCAGGCTTTGACCGGGCATCCCTCGGGGCTCGGCGCCGACGCATTGGCCGGCCTCCTGCCGCAGGCCTCGACGCCCGCGCTTGACGCCGCCGTGGCGCGGCTCGTGGCGGCGGGGAAATTGCGTCAGGCCGGCGGCCGGATCGTCCTTGCCGACTCGATGCGCGAAAACGCCGACGCCACGCGGCGGCGGCTGGAAACCGTGCGTCTGGCCGAAGCGCTCAAACAGGCCGGCCTCACCCCGCCGGAACCCTGGAAACTCGCGCCCGACCCGGCCCGCCGGCAAATGCTGGAGCGGCTGGTTCGCGACGGGATCGCCGTGCGCGCGCAAGACCGCGTGCAGCAGCGCGAGCTGATTTTCCATCGCGACGCGGTCGCCGAGGCGCAACGGCGTCTCGCGTCTCTCCTGAACGACAATGGAATGCTGGTCTCCGAGATCGGCGCCGCGCTCGGCATTTCCCGCAAATACAGCGTGCCCTTGCTTGAGCACCTGGACAGTATAAATTTTACGCGCAGAATCGCGGACCGCCGCGTGCTTGCGCGATAAACCTTGAAGGAAGGCAAATCGCCGGCGATTGCGGCGTTGACATTTTCGGAGGCGATTGGGGTCTGGTGGCCCTCCTGGTCTTCAAAACCAGCGGCCCGTCAATAACGGGCGGTGGGTTCAATTCCCATCCGCCTCCGCCAA
>CAVSEY010000013.1:0-44585 GCA_963727035.1 uncultured Pseudomonadota bacterium
TCCTGCCCGTCGTGGTCGTCTCAATCTGGCTCGCCGCTAAGCCCACATATAGTGGGTGTGTGCGTTAGCCGGATAGGCGCGGTGTGAGCGACGTCATCCCCCCAATCCGCCAAGCAGTACATATTTGATCTCTACAAATTCCTCGATCCCGTGCCGCGAGCCCTCGCGGCCGATGCCGGATTCCTTCACCCCGCCGAAAGGCGCGACTTCGGTCGAGATGACGCCGGAATTGACGCCGACCATGCCATATTCCAGCGCCTCGGCAACTCTGAAAACCCTGCCGAGGTCGCGGGCGTAAAAATAGGCGGCGAGGCCATATGGGGTGGCGTTGGCCTGGGCGATGACATCGGCCTCGTCGGAAAAACGGAACAGAGGCGCGACCGGCCCGAAAGTCTCTTCGCGCGCTACCGCCATGTCCGCGGTCACGTCGCGCAAAACCGTCGGCTGGAAGAAAGTCCCGCCCAATTCGTGCCGATGGCCGCCGACCATCACCTGCCCGCCCTTGGCGAGCGCGTCGGCGATATGGGCCTCGACCTTGCCGAGGGCTTCGGCGTTGATCAGCGGCCCCTGCTGCACCCCCGCCTCCAGCCCGTCGCCGACTTTCAGTTTCCCACCGCCTCCGCGAGCTTGTCGGCGAAGGCGTCGTAAATGCCCTCCTGCACATAGAGCCGGTTGGCGCAGACGCAGGTCTGGCCCATGTTGCGATATTTCGACAGCATGGCGCCGGCGACCGCCGCATCGAGATCGGCGTCGTCGAAGACGATGAAGGGCGCATTGCCGCCCAGTTCCAGCCCGACCTTTTTGACCCCGACGCGGCTTGGCGCATCAGCAGCTTTCCCACCTCGGTCGAGCCGGTGAAGCCGACGAAACGCACCGCCGGATGTTCGCAAAAAACCTTGCCGATGGCGGGCGCGTCGCCGGTGACCATGTTCAGCACGCCCGGCGGCAGGCCGGCGCGCACCGCCAGTTCGCCAAGCGCCAAAGCGGTCAGCGGCGTCTCGGGGGCCGGCTTGATCACGCAGGCGCAGCCGGCGGCCAAGGCGGGCGCGCATTTGCGGGTGATCATCGCCGCCGGGAAATTCCATGGCGTGATCGCGGCCATCACCCCGATCGGCTGGCGCAGAGTGAGGATGCGCGCGTCGGGCCAGGGCGAGGGAATGGTCTCGCCATAGACGCGCTTGGCTTCTTCCGCGAAAAATTCGATGAAGCTCGCGGCGTAATCGATCTCGCCGCGCGCCTCGGCGAGCGGCTTGCCCTGCTCGCTGGTCATGATGATCGCGAGGTCCTCGCGCGCCGCGACAACCAGATCGAACCATTTGCGCAGCAGACCGGCGCGCTGCTTCGCGGTATGGGCCGCCCAGATTTTCTGCGCCCGCGCCGCGATTTCGACCGCCTCGGTCGCCTCCGCCGCGCCGCCGTTGGGGACGCGGCCAAGCAGCGCGCCATCGGCGGGATTCCTGATCTCCAGCGCGCCCTCGCCGCGCCACACGCCGCCGAGGAGCATCTGGGTTTTCAGCAGGGAAGGATCAGCGAGTCGCATCGGAATTTCCTTTCCGCGTCGCAAGATGCGCCGCAGCGCCACCAGGGACCAAACGGCCTCGACCAGGCCGAAGGGCCATGCGCCTTGCAGAAAGCCATAAGCCGAGCCGAGCGCGCAGGAGGCGGCGAAGCCGAGAATATAGATAGGGCCGCGCGGCTCCAGCGCATAGAAGGCCAGCATGGCGCTGACCGCAAAAACCCGCGAGCGGTCGGCGCATAGGGCGTCGAGAGACGCCCGTCAAACATGAGGGCTATGCCGGAGCAAGCGGCGACCGATTTACGCCCGAAAGCGGTCAGCGGGTCCATCATTTCGTCGGCGGCGTGCAGACCACCGCGCCTTTCAGCACATAGCAGATCGACATTTCGCCGTTGCGCTGGTTGACGCGGAACACGCTGGCCTCGTGCTCATGTCTTGTGGCGACAAGGGCGTAGTCGCCGGGCGGCTGCGGCCCTGCGCCATCGCCGGCGGGATAGCACAAGGCGACGCCCACGGGCGCGCCGTCCTTGAGGCCGAACTGGCAGGCGCCGACCTCGCCGCTGGTCTTGTCGAGCCGATAGACCCGGTTGAGGTCGATCTGCGGCGCCGCGAGAAATTCGTAAGTCGCGGCGCGCGCCGCGGCGGTCGTCGCGGCCGTCGCGAGCAAGGCCAGAACAGTCCATTTCAGCATGGAGGCTTCCTCCCCGGCGCGCCCGCAACGGGCGAATCGCATCGATTTGCAGAATAGAGGATTCTAAAAATTATCCTGAAAAAACTCAAAGTGTTCACCTGCATGACTTTGGCGGCGGGAGAGGTTATAGCCTGTCCTCAAGACAGGAGGACTTGATGGCTGCGCAAATGGACCCCGTGCTTTACGTCTTCGACCTCGACGGCACGCTCGCCGACACGGCCGGCGACCTGATGGGAACGCTGGATTACATCATGGTCGAGGAAGGCTTCGAGACGACGCCGATCGCGGACGCCCGCTCCCTGCTCGGCGCCGGCGCGCGCGCGCTGCTGGTGCGGGCGCTGGCCCAGCAAGGCCGGGACGTCACGCCCGAGCGGCTCGAAGAAATGTATGCGCGTTTCCTGGTCCATTACGAGGGCCGCATCGCCGACGACAGCCGGCTCTATCCCGGCGTGGTCGAGGCGCTGGACGCGCTGGAAAAGCGCGGCGGCGTCTTCGCGGTCTGCACCAACAAGATCGAGCGCCCGGCGAAAATGCTGCTCGAAAAGCTCGGCGTCGCCGATCGTTTCGCCTTCGTCTGCGGCCAGGACACTTTCGGCGTCGCCAAGCCCGATCCCCGGCCATTGCTCAGGACCATCGAGGCCGCCGGCGGCAAGGTCGGGCGCGCGATCATGGTCGGCGATTCCAAGACCGACATCGCCACCGCCCGCGCCGCCGAAATCCCGGTGATCGTGGTGGATTTCGGCTATACCGACCGCCCGGTGAGCGAATATGGCCCCGACCGCGTCATCTCGCATTTCGACGAACTGCCGGCGGCGGCGGCGGAGTTTTATTAGTCAGGGGAGGCGGCGCCGGTTCGCCGGCGGATGCGGGCGCGCAGGCGCCCGAGCGAGGCGATGAAACCTTGCCCTTCCGGGGGCTCGCCGAACACTTGCGCCAAAAGCGCCTTGGACTGCGCCTTCAGCGCGGCAAGGCGCGCGGCCACGGCGGCCTTGTAGGGCGCGATCAAGACATGCGCCTTGTCCCTCCATATCAGCACCCAGCGATAGAAGCGCGCGAACCAGCCGATCTCCAGCACCTTGTCGCGGGTGAGATCGAAGATGAAGGCGAAGACGCCGACGCCGACGAATTTCAGCGCGGCGAGGCCAAGCAGGCCCTTGAAAATATGGCCATGCGCCATCGCGCGAACCGCGAAAACCTTCAACGGCTCCACGACAAAGAACGGCAGGACGAAGAGCGTCAGCGCGGCATAGGGCGGCAGGCTTGCAATGACCCGGGCGACCGCGTCCTTGAACGCCTGCCAAGGCAGGAGGCGGATCACGGCGCGCCCCAGCGCCTGGGTCCAATCCCACAGCCACGCCTCGATCAGGAAGAGGACGGCGGCGACGGTCAGCAGAAAATGTCTCAGGCGATGCAGCATCGACAGGTCCAAAAAGGTCCGATGCGCGAAATTGCGGCAGCGATCCTTGGCGGCCTCAATATGGGTTGCGCGGGGCTGAAACGCCAGAGCCGATGGTGGGCGATATAGGGATCGAACCTATGACCCCACCCGTGTGAAGGGTGTGCTCTCCCGCTGAGCTAATCGCCCGGACGCCGGAACGTCGGAGGCCCTGTTTAGAAAACCCGCGTTCCGGCGTCAAGCCCGCCGGCGCGGCCGGGTTTCGGCCCAGGCCGGGTTGAGCGTCTCCAGCACTTCCGTCCGATTGGCGGATATGTCCGCGATCGTCGTCGCATCCAGCACCTCGAGAAAGGCGTTGCACGCGCGCTTGAATGTCTTGCCGAGGCCGCACAGGCCGATCAGCGGACAGGTATTGGTCACCGCGTCGAAACATTCGACCAGATTGAGGTCGTCCTCGGTCTTGCGCACGATTTCGCCGACCGTGATGTCCTTCGCGGGCTTCGCCAGACGGAACCCGCCATGGCGGCCCCGGACATTGTCCAGATAACCCCACAGCCCAAGCTGATGGACGCATTTGACCAGATGGGCTTTCGATATGCCAAAAATCTCGGCGACCTCCTGAACGGTCACGAGTTGGCCCTCGCGCATCGTCGCGATCATCAGGACGCGCAACGCATAATTGGTGTAGCTGGTCAGTCGCATGAAAAGGTTCCGCGCCGCGCGGGACTTGCGCGGCGCGAAATCTTACATTTTCCATCTATTTTTTCCAGCGTCTATTTCGGCGCTCAATAGCCGCCCTTGCGGCGGCTCTCCGCGACGCCGGCGATGCGGCCGCCCTGCTTGGACGGATCGAGCGGGAAAAGGTCGTAGATCGTCTTCTGATCGACCCTCCCGCCCCATTTGTCGGACATGGCCTTGAGGATCGTCCGGGTGTTCGGCGTGCTCTGGTTGTTCTCGAAGAACTCCTCGCGGAGGAAATCGATCACGTCCCAATGACGCTCGCCAAGGGTGATGCCGTCGAGGCCGGCGATATGTTCCGCCAGTTCGCGGCTCCAGTCCTCCGGATTGACCAGATAGCCGGTGGCCGTGGTCTCGATGTCCTTGCCTTGAAATTGATAGCTCATGGAGTCGCCCCTGTTTGGTTAGCTGGCCTGCCGCCGCCCCGTCAGCCCTTTGCCCGCCGAGGCGCCGGACCTGGCGCCCTGACGCTTGCGCTGCTGCCTGACGAAAGCGACGAATTGGTCGGTCCAACGGTCGCGCGACGTCGCGCGCCGATGGGTGAAACTCGCGAAAAGATTCTCGATCACGATCCCGTCGCGCTGGCCGTCCACGCCGTAACCGCGCTTGACGCGCCAGCCGTAGCGCAGGTCCGGCGCGACATTTTCGAGCCGCGCGTAATGAAATTCATGGGCGGCGACCGGCCCGGCGCCCGCCTCCGGCCAGGGAAAGTCGGCCGTGGGTTCGACCCGCACCAGTCCCCGCCCCTGCGGCTTGGCGTCCATCACCGAATCCGCCGGGATGACGCCGACCATTTCCTGAGCGGCGCCCTCGGCCTCGCCCCGGAAAGAGATCGAGCGGGTCAGATACATCAGGCCGCCGCATTCGGCGTAAGTGGGCAATCCGCCTTCGATCGCGGCGCGAACGCTCTCGCGCATCGCCTTGTTGGCCGCCAGCCCCGTGCTTTGCGTTTCCGGAAAACCGCCGCCGATGAACAGGCCGTCGCAGGCGGGAAGCGCGGCGTCGCGCAAGGCGTCGAAAAAGACCAGCCGCGCGCCGGCTTCCTGCAAGGCCTCGAGATCGTCGGCGTAGTAGAAGCCGAATGCGGCGTCGCGGGCGACAGCCAGGGTCACATCCGGCGCCGGCAGGGCGCGCAGGACGGGCGCCGGGCGTTGTTCCTCGCGCGCCGCCGCCGCCAGAAGGGCGTCGAGATCGACCCCCTTGAACACCGCCTCCCGCGCATGGGCGATGACTTCGTCGCATTCGCCCGTCTCGCTTGGCGTGGTCAGGCCGAGGTGGCGTTCGTGGATATTCAGGCCGTTGTCCCGTCCCAGGGCGCCAAGCACCTTGAGGTCGGTGTAATTCTCGATCGCCTGGCGCAATTTGCCTTCCTGGCGCGCGCCGCCGACCTTGTTCAGGATGACCCCGGCGAATTCGACCTCCCGGTCGAAGTTCCGATAGCCGAGCAGCAGGGGCGCGATCCCGCGCGCCATGCCGTGCGTGTCGATGATCAGGACCACCGGCGCGCGCAAAAGCTTGGCCAGAGCGGCGGAGCAATCCGCCCCGTGGGGATCGACCCCATCGTGCAGCCCCTTGTTGCCTTCGATCAAGGCGATGTCGGCGTCGCCATAGCCGCGCGCGTACAGGCTGCGGATTTCATCCGGGCTCTGGGTGTTGAAATCGAGATTGTAGCTCGCGCGACCCGAGGCGCGCGCCAGCCACATCGGATCGATATAGTCCGGCCCCTTCTTGAAGGTCTGGACTTTCAAGCCGCGCGCGAACAGAGCGGCGGCGAGGCCCAGCGTGATCGTCGTCTTGCCGGAGGATTTTGCCGCCGCCGAAACGAACAATCGCGTCATGCCGCGGCCCCAGCTTCCGCCATGGCTTCGTCGGGCTCCAGCGGCACGCCGTGAGCGTCCAGCGGCACGCCCTGAGGCAGGAAGGGCAGCAGGTAGAAAGCCGCGGTCGTGATGAGCATGGCGATGGAAATACCGCTCAAGCCCAGAAGGATTTCGGGCAGGCTCGGGGAATACGCGTTGACAACGCCATCACCGAACGTGCTGGAAACCTCATAGCCGGGGAAAATGCTCAACGGGAAGGCCTGCGTCCCGATGATGACGACATACATCTGGGCCAGGCCGCCGATCGAGAAACAGAATCGCGGCCAGCCCCAAGGTGTTTCCCTTGCTGTGGGCGCGAGGCATGTAAGCAAGCATCAAGAGGGGCAGAATAGTGCCGATAAAGATCTGAACGCCCCAGAAGAGTAGCGGGTAAATTCCGCCATCTCTCAGGATGAAGGCTTCGACGGCCCGTGTAGGCGCGGCGTAGATCTTGCTGACATGCAGGATCGCCGTGAGGAACAGCACCGTCAGCGAGAAGATGATCAGCAGTCCGCGGAACTTGGTGATCATCTCGCGCGTGCACAATGTCTCGTGGGTTTCGATCGACATCATCAGCAGCACGAGCACGGTGAAGGCGAGGCCATAGACCAGCGACGAGGCGATGAACAGGGGCGCCATGATGCCGCCGGAAACCGCGTCGCGGGCGACCAGGAAGCCGAAGATCGAGCCCGTGCCGGTGGTCAGGATCAGACGCCAGGTGAAAGCCGCCAAGCCAAAGGTCTTGTTCACCGTCGTGATCTTGGACACCTGGCGATCCATCATCGAAAACAGATAGACCACGACGATCGCCATGAAGCCGGTGTAGAGATAGATGTTCCAGGCGAAAATCGAGTGAAAATTATAGGTCGTCATGGCGACCAGGAGCCGGTCCGGCCGACCCAGGTCGAGAACGAGCACGGCGAGGCCGCCGGCAAGCAGCGACAGGGCGAGGATGCCGGAAAGCCGCGCGAAGGGCTTGTAGGCGAGACGGTTGAACACCGAGGACACCGAAGCGACGTTGAGCGCGCCGGAGGCCGAGACGATCAGGAAGACGGCGAAGACATGCGGCGTGCCCCAGACGATCTGGTTGGTCATGCCGGTCACGTGGTGGCCGTTCATCTCCATATAGAGCGCGGCGCTCAGGCCCGCCGCCACCACGGCGACATGGGCCAGGACCAGCGCCCAGAAAGTCGGGCTATGCGAGGTCAGCCGTCGAAACTTGATCTGCGCCATCGGCGCTCTCCCCTTCGCTTCTATCTGGCGGCGGGCGGTCAAACGCCGCCCGCAGAAGAATTACATCAGGTTGGCGTATTGGACGCCGGGATCAACGCCAAGGTCGGCGCGCAGCTTCATCGAGGGCAGCTGGCGCAGCGCCTGGGAGATTTCGCTTTGCGGATCCTTCAGATCGCCGAAGATCAAGGCGCCGCCCTCTTTCGCGCAGGCTTCGACGCAGGCGGGCCTCTGGCCGGCGTCGATGCGGTCGACGCAAAGCGTGCAGCCTTCCACCGTGCCCTTGCCACTGGGATTGTTGACCTTCTGATCGGTCTCGTCCTCGTGGATGAAGGAGCGCGCCTTGAACGGGCAGGCCATCATGCAATAGCGGCAGCCGATGCAGGTATGCTTGTTCACCAGAACGATGCCGTCGGCGCGCTTCATCGACGCGCCGGTCGGGCAGACGTCGACGCAGGGCGGCGAAGCGCAATGCTGGCACATGACCGGCGCCGAACGCTCGACGCCCGTGTTCGGGTCCTTGAGCGTGACCTTGCGGATCCACTGCGGATCGATGTCCTCGCGCCCGGTGTTCTGCCAGCCGTTGTAATCCTTGCAGGCCGTCACGCAGGCGTTGCAGCCGTTCGAGCATTTGTTCAGATCGATCAGCAGACCCCAGCGCTGCGCGGACGACGCCGGCTCCTCAGGCGGACGGGCCTGAAAATGCGCTTGCGCCGAGCCGCCGCCGAAGGCGTAGAGCGTCACGCCCGGCGCAAGCGCCGTGGCGGCGAAAGCGCCCGCGGTTTGCAGCAGGCCCCGGCGATCCATTCCGGCTTTGTCGTCACCGCCCGAACTCGAGCTCATTTCTTCGTCTCCCGGAGAAACGCCGTCATCTTGGCCGCGTCCGCGCCCTCCGCACCGAGGGCGGCGGATTTGTCGGATGCCTGCGGCTTCGAATTATGACACTCGAAACAATCGATCTGCACCGCCGCGTAGGTGTGGCAGGTGCGGCAGAAATGTTTCGGATTGTCGAAAGACACCGGCTGGCCGTCCTCGCCCTTGACCGCATGGCAATTGACGCAGTCCGTCAATATTGAATTTGGTCGTCCTGATCCCCTCCACCAGGACGTCCTTGCGGTGCGCATACATCATCAGCATGTGGTTGCGCCGCATGAACTCGGTGGGCATGACGCAATGGTCGCCCTTGCCGTGAGCCGGGTGCGCCTCGGGCGTGCGCCCGGCGCCCTCGGCCGCCCAGGCGGTCGAGCCGCCCAGGAACGAACCGGCGGAGCCGCCCGGAAGCGCAATCGCGGCTCCGACGAGGAGCAGAACCGCGATCAGGAGGTTGCTCAGAAAGCGCATCTCACTCCCCGAGACCCATCTGGATGTAGCCGGTCGGGCAGACATCGGCGCAGATGTGGCAGCCGACGCATTTCCCGTAGTCGGTGTCGACATAGCGGCCGACCGCGCGATCCTTCTTCGGCACGCGGAACACCGCCGTCTGCGGGCAGAAGATCACGCAATTGTCGCATTCGAAGCACATGCCGCAGGACATGCAGCGCTTGCCTTCCTCCTGGGCCTGCGCCTCGCTGAAGGCGACGATGCGCTCGGCGAAATCGCCCAGCACATGTTCGGCGTCCACATGCCGCTCATCGCGCTTGTTGCGGCCGACATAAGTGAAATGGCCCTTGAACAGAGCGGTGTGCGGGATGATCTGGCTCGCGCCGCGATCCTCGAAATTGTGGATCGCGTATTTGGCGGACGACGTGCCGCGGCCCTGCGCGTGATCGTAGGGGGCCGGATCGAGATGCCGCTGGTGCAAGCTCCTCGAGCAGGTTGAACTGGTGGACGTCGACCCTCGGACGCTTCTCTTCGAGCGCGCCGCCGAGGAAGTGGTCGATCGTCTCCGCCGCGATGCGGCCGTGGCCGATGGCGGTGGTCAGCAGATGCGGGCGAATCGCGTCGCCGCCCGCGAAATGCTTGGTCGTGCCCTTGACCCTGTAGACATTGTCGATGGCGATGGCGCTGCGGCCGTTGTCGAGCTTCTCCAGGCCATCCGCGAGGTCGGCCATCTGGCCGATCGCCGAGATGATCATGTCGCATTCGATAACGAATTCCGTGCCCTCGATCGGCTGCGGGACCATGCCCTTCATCGTGCACTGGCACATTTTCAGACCGACCGCGCTGCCGTCGGGACCGAGGATCACTTCCAGCGGCAGCACGCCGCCCTGGATGTCGATGCCCTCGCGCTTGGCGTCTTCGCGCTCGCGCTCGGCCGCCGTCATCTTTTCGATCGGGAACAGCGACGTCAGGGTCGCCTTCACGCCCTCGCGGGCGAGCGCGCCGGTCACGTCATGGGCGGCATAGCCATGGGTCCCGGCGGAGGCGGCGTTGTCGTGTGCGTGCTTGGCGTTGATATGGCCGATGCGGCGCGCGACCGACGCGACGTCGATCGAGGTGTCGCCGCCGCCGACCACCACAATGTTCTTGGCGGTGGAGAGCGCCCAGCCGTTGTTGAAGGCGTCGAGGAATTCGACGCCGGTGATGCAATTGACCGCATCGGCGCCGGGAACGGGGAGCGGACGGCCCTTTTGCGCGCCGATACCCCAGAAGATCGCGTCGTAATCGCGCTCCAGCTCCTCCATCGTGACGTCGGAGCCGACGCGCACGCCGGTGCGGACGGTCACGCCGTCGAGCGAGGTGATGCGCGAGATTTCCGCGTCGAGCATTTCGCGCGGGGTGCGATAGCCCGGAATGCCGAAGCGCATCATGCCGCCGAGTTGGTCATGGGCCTCGAAGATCGTCACCGCATGGCCCCTCTCGCGCAGGAACCAGGCCGCCGAAAGGCCGGCCGGACCGCCGCCGATGACGGCGACCTTCTTGCCGCTCAGCGCATCCGGGGTCGGCAGCGCGAGATTATGCTCGATCGCCCAGTCGCCGACATATTGCTCGACGCCATTGATGCCGACGAAATCATCGACCTCGTTGCGGTTGCAGCCGTCCTCGCAAGGCGCCGGGCAGACGCGGCCCATGGACGCCGGGAAAGGATTGGCCTCGACCATGCGGTTGAAGGCGTATTCCTGCCAGGTCTGGCCGGGGATCGACGGCTTGTCCATGCCGCGGGCGATGGAGAGCCAGCCGCGAATGTCGTGACCCGAGGGGCACGAGCCCTGGCACGGCGGGGCGCGGTGCACATAGGTCGGGCATTTGTAGCTGTGGTCCTGCTGGAAGATCTTTGCCGTCAGATCCGGCCAATTCCACATCGATTCGCCGCTCTTGTAACGACGAAAGGTGAGGTCCTTCTTCGGCGCCGTTTCATTCATGGTGGGACTCCTCCAATTCCTTCTCCTGCACCGATCCGGTCAGGATGATCGCATTCGAAACCATCTGGTGGACGCTGACGATCGCCTCGCGATCGAAGCCATATTGCGGAAGCACTTTCGAGAACTGCGCCTTGCAGATGGCGCAGATCGCCGCCATGTGGGTGACGCCGTGTTCCTCGGCGACCTCTTGCAGCGCCCGCATGCGCGGCATGGCGCCCTTGGTGCGCAGATCCATCAGTTCGTCGGTGAGCAGGCCGCCGCCGCCGCCGCAGCAGAAGGTCTGATCGCGGATCGTTTCGGGGGCCATGTCGAAATAATGGTTGCAGACCGCGCGCAGGACGGCGCGCGGAATCTCGAACTGGCCGCCGGGCTTGTCGCCCATGCGCGAGGCGCGGGCGACATTGCACGAATCGTGGAAGGTCAGGCGGAACTCGTCGTTCTTCGACTTGTCGAACTTGAGCTTGCCTTTCTCGATCAGATCGTTGGTGAACTCGCAGATATGCTGCGGGAACGGATATTTCGGGTCGAGGAAATCGAACGGCCCGGCGAGCGTGTTGAGGAAGGAATAGGCGACGCGCCAGGCATGGCCGCATTCGCCGATGACCACTCTTTTCACGCCAAGCTCGATCGCGGCGTCGCGAATCCGCAAGGCGACTTTTTGCATGTTCTCCTGCGAGCCGATGAACATGCCGAAATTGGCGGCTTCCGACGCATGGCTCGACAGGGTCCAGGACACGCCGGATTCATGGAGAACCTTGGCGTAGCCGATCAGGCCTTCCATGTGGGGCGAGGCGAAGAAGTCGGCGCTCGGCGTCACGAGCAGGATATCGGCGCCCTTGACGTCGATCGGCAGCTTCACCGGCACGCCGGTTTCTTCCTCGATTTCCTCCGCGAGGCCTTCCAGCGTCGCCTTCAAGGCCTTCGGCGGCAGGCCGAGGTTGTTGCCGATGTTGAAGACCTTGCCGATGATCTCGTTGGAATATTTCTGCCCCATGCCGATCGTGTCCATGATGTCGCGCGCGGCCATGGAGATTTCGGCGGTGTCGATGCCATAGGGACAGAACACCGAACAGCGGCGGCACTGGGAGCACTGATGGAAATAGGAATACCAGTCGTTGAGCACGTCCTTGGTGAGGTCTTCGGCGCCGACCAGCTTCGGAAACAATTTTCCGGCGAGGGTGAAATGGCGGCGGTAGACCTTGCGTAGCAGATCCTGGCGCGCGACCGGCATGTTCTTGGGGTCGGACGTGCCGAGGAAATAATGGCACTTGTCGGTGCAGGCGCCGCATTTGACGCAGGAGTTGAGATAAACCCGCAGCGCCTTGTTGCTGTCGAGCAACTCGCCGAGTCGCCCGATCGCCTTGTCGTGCCAATCGGGAACCAGTTCGCCGGGGAAGCCGAGCGGCTCTTGATGATTGGGGGCCGCGACGTAAGGTTTCGACCCCGCCATCGCCCCGCAGGCCAGATGGGGCATTTCGATCGGGTCGCCGTGAACCTTTTCACGTGGATCGAAATCGCTGGACGCCTCTGCCATATCAACAAACCTCAAGCGCGACGCGGGGTGGATTCAAGCTTGGCGCTACGCGAATAACGATGCTCGCGCGTATCGTCGGCCTGCATGCGGCTGGGGCTGAAGAAGACGCCCGGCGCATGCAACAGTTTCGAGAAGGGGAACACCACCATCAGGGTCAGCACCAGCGACAGATGGAGGAGCAGAGCCGGATCGGCGGGCAAGGGCCGCAGATCGAAATACATCAGGCCGAGGAAGAATTCCTTGACGTCGATGATGTCGGTCCGGGCCAGGAACTTGAGATTCAGGCCGCTCAGGCCGATCGCGACCAGCAGCGCCAGCATGAGGTGGTCGGAGGGCCCGGTGATGTAGCGGATGCGCTCGACCATGACACGGCGCGCCCACAAGGCGAGCAGGGCGGCGACCATGGCGAACCCGGCGATCACGCCAAAGGGTTGAACCAGGACAATCAGATAAGGAACCGGCTGCAGGAAGTAACGCAGGTGGCGCAGCAAAACGACCGCCAGCGAAACGTGGAAAATCCACCCGAACAGCCAGATCCATTTGTTGGAGCGAAACAGGCTTTCAAAGACCGTGACTTCGCGAACCATCCGCAGCACGACCCCGCCCTTTGTCGTGGGAGCGGGAGTCGTCGGAATCTTCAACGGAGCAGGAGTCGTCGCATAAAGCCATATGCGCCTCCCGAGGGCAATGACCAACAAGAGCGACGCGGCGTAGAACGCCGTCGCATAGATAATCGTTACCATCGTTTCCTCCCGATCCGTCGCTCTTCCGGCGTTCCGGATCATGAACCTTTGATCAGATACAGCCGGTCGGCTTGGGGAGACCCGCGATTTTACAGGCCTGCTTGGCGGGACCGTAGGGGAACAGGGCGTACAGCGCCTTCTGGTCGCCCTTGTCCTTGCCGTACTTCTTGGTCATTTCCTTGACCAGGATGCGGACGGCCGGAGCGATCTGGTATTCGTCGTAGTAATCGCGCAGGAAGTTCACGACCACCCAATGCTCATCCGTCATGTCGATTTTTTCGGCCTTGGCGATGACGTCGGCGACGTCCTTCGTCCATTGACCGATATCGGTGAGATAGCCTTCTTCGTCGTGATCCACGACCGCGCCATTTACATCATAACCTGACATTTTGTTCTCCGTAGTGTTCGCAGTTCAGAGCCAGGCGCAGACGCGCGTCGCGCCCGCCGCCAAATCGACGAAACCGGCGTAATCGACGGTTCCGATTCCTTCCAGAACCTGACCGGCGACAATGCCGCGCGCGGCAAGGTCAGGGCCAAGCGCATAAATCTTGCAGCCGCCCTGGGCGGCGGTCACCGCCGGGGCGATCGAGCCGCCCTTGCGCGCGGCGTAAACGCCATCCTCGATCAGAAGGATGACATCGCCAGGCAGGGCGTGGTCGATGCAGCTCTTCAGAGCGTTGCGCTCGTAGGCCGATTTATTCACAGTGTGCAAAGTGGACATGGAAACCGCCTCAGGAGCTCATGACAACGTCCTGATCGGCGATGATCTTCGCCAATTCGGACTTTCCGACCAAGATGATCGAGGGCTTCTCCGCATAGTCGTCGTCCTCGTCCTCATAGGTGATCGCCATGAGGTCTTCGACCGAGAGCCCGCGGGTTTCGAGCGATTCCTTCTCGACATAGAGCTTGCGCACTTCGTAGTCGCCAAGCGCGCGGTAAATCTTCGAGAAGCCCTTCATCCCGGTTCCGGCGGCGTCCTGCTTGTCCATCAGCTGGAACACGCCGTCGTCAACGAAGGCAAGGCTGAAGTCCTGTTCGAACGCCGCGCCGATCAGCACGACTTCGAGAGATTCGAGCGCATAGATGGTGCCGTAGGGCGCCTTGCGGTTGAGATAGAGGAATTTCTTTTTTACCTGTTCGTCGCTCATCGCAGAGTCCTCAGTCGCCGAAAACGATCAGGCGGTCGGCCTGAATGCCGGCCTCGATCAATTGGCCAAGGCCGGAAATGCGGAAGCCCGGGGCGATATTGTCGCCGTCCTTGCCCTGCCTTTTCGCCTCGTTGGCGTCGAGAATGCCGCGGCGCTGGGCCGCCGCAATGCAGACGACCAGGTCGAGCTTGTGCTTTTCGGCCAGCTCGCTCCACAATTTCTGCAGGTTGCGGTCGTCCTGCGGCGGCACGGTGTAGCGCGTGCCGTTGTTGACGCCGTCGTGGTAGAAGAACACGCGGAAAATCTCGTGGCCCTTTTCCAGCGCGGCCTTGGTGAATTGGTAGGCCGTGTCCGACGCCTGATGCGTGTAAGGGCCTTCGTTGATTTGAATGGCGAAGCGCAAAGCGACCTCACTGGTTGATTGCACGAGTCCCGCCCGTGGCGACACAAATTCGAATATCCGCGACCATCCGGCAATGAACTAGGTCAAACCCTGTTCATTTACCAAAATCGCTTCCGAGGCGGCCGCCGCGTCGTCGATCGACGCGGCGGCGCGACCGATCAGAAGTGAACGTGCGCCGACATGTTCATCGACTTGCGCGCGCCGACCCAGGTATCGAGGTGGTGCTTGGTGAAGGCGAAGCCGGTCAGTTCGAAGAAGCGCGGCCAGCCGATGCGCTCGATCCACTCGCCGAGACGCTCCCAGTTCTTGGCGTTGTCCTTGTAGGCGTAGAGGATCCTGTGGACGACCTCTTCGACCTCCGGCCAGCGCGGCGGATTGTTGGGCAGGTTGGCGACGACCAGCTTGTGGAAGGTCGGCTTGGAGCGGGCGTTGGAGTGCTTGCCGCCAACCCAGACCGCGATCTTGGTCGAATCCGCGCCATTGATCTGCATCGGCGGACAGGGCGGATAGCAGGCGCCGCAGCACACGCATTTCTGCTCGTCGACTTCCAGCGACGGCTTGCCGTCGACCAGAGCCGGACGGATCGCCGCGACCGGGCAGCGCGCGACAACGGCCGGACGTTCGCAAACCTTGGCGACGAGATCGTGGTTGATCTTCGGCGGCTTGGTGTACTGGACGTTGATCGAAATGTCGCCCTGGCCGCCGCAGTTGATCTGGCAGCAGGAGGTGGTGATGCGAACGCGGTTCGGCATTTCCTCCTTGATGAATTCCTGATGCATCATATCCATCAGGCTCTTCACCACGCCGGAGGCGTCGGTGCCGGGAATGTCGCAGTGCAGCCAGCCCTGGGTGTGGGAGATCATCGACACCGAATTGCCGGTGCCGCCGATCGGGAAGCCTTCGCGGCCCAGTGCGTCGATCAGCGGCTGCACCTTGGCCTGCTCCGACACCATGAATTCGATGTTGGAACGGGTGGTGAAGCGGACATGGCCCTCGGCGAACTTGTCGGCGATGTCGCAGAGGTTGCGAATGGTGAACACGTCCATCTGGCGCTGGGTGCCGGCGCGCACCGTCCAGATTTCATCGCCGCTCTTGGCGACGTGATGAAGAACGCCAGGACGGGGGCGGTCGTGCCAGGCCCAGTTCCCGTAGTTCTTCTTCATCAGCGGGTGCATATAGGGGAAGGGATCCGGGACGCCCGTTTCATCGGGGCGGCGCATAGTGGGGGCGCTGCTCATACGTTGTCCTCCGAGAGAAGATTATGGTTGTCGGGCCCCGCCTTGCGGGCGGGGCCTGATGTTTTCCGCGTCGGCGTCAGTCGGCGGCGACGTCGAGCCCGGCCTCGCGGGCCTTGCGCTCGAAATATTTCTCCGCTTCGTCGGTGAAGTCGTCGGTGCGGACATAGCACGACGTGCGCGGATGGCTGACCATGTTCGGGTCCGGATTGATCTCCAACGCCTCCAGGAACGCCGGCAGGCCGATGCGGTCGATCGTCTCGCCGATGCGCTCGTGCTCCAGCGCGTTGTCGGCGAAGAACTCCAGCATCCGGCGCGCCAGATCGACGAGGTTCTGGTAGTCCTCGTCCGTCTCCAGCTTGAAGAACGGGATCAGGTTGATGCCCATCAGGTCGCCGACCTTCAGTGAGCGCTTGCCGCCGACCAGGATGCTGGCGCCGCGGTCATCGCCCGGCTGCAAGGCCTTGCCGCCCATGACGTTCAGGCAGTGCATGCAGCGCACGCAGCTCTTGTTGTCGACGTCGAGCGTGTCGTCGTCGTTCAGCGACAGAGCGCGGGTCGGGCACATCGCGATCACATGGTCGATCGCATATTTGCGGCCGACGCGCGCCACATAGGCCTTCACGCCGTCCTGGTTGACCTTCATGTCGTCGCGCCAGGTGCCGATCACCGCGAAATCCGCGCGATGGATGGCGTTCACGCAGTCGTTGCCGCAGCCCGAGAACTTGAACTTGAACTTGTAGGGCAGCGCCGGACGATGCATCTCGTCCAGGAACTCGTTGATCACCGTGCGGTGCGCCTTGACCTCGTCATAGCAGGAGGTTTCGCAGCGCGCATGACCGACGCAGGACATCGAGGTGCGCAGCGCCGGGCCGGCGCCGCCGAGGTCGAAGCCCATTTCGTTCAGCGCGTCGAAGGCCGGCTGGACGTTGTCGCTGGAGCAGCCCTGGAACATGATGTCGCCGGACTGGCCGTGGAAGGCGATCAGGCCCGAGCCATATTCCTCCCAGACGTCGCACATCTTGCGCAGAACGTCGGTGTCATAATGCATGCCGGCCGGGGGCTGGATGCGCAGGGTGTGGAATTCCTTCGAAGCCGGATACTCGGCGCCCACTTCCGAAAAGCGCGGAATCACGCCGCCGCCGTAACCGACAACCGAAACCGTGCCGCCCTTCCAATAGCCGCGGCGCTCTTCATAGGAGTGCTCAAGCTGGCCGAGAAGATCGTTCATCATCGGCGCATAAGTCGCGCCGGCGTTGTCGCGCAGACGCTTCAGGCCGGTGACAAAGCTTGGCCACGGACCACTCTCAAGCTGGTCCAGCTGCGGCGTGGCGTGAACCGGATTGGCCGCCCCTTTACCTTCCGTGCGAATGGAATCGTCTTGCGACATTGCCTACCTCCCTGGAACGGCGAACTTCCGCCGTTACGATTATGCGACAGATGACCAAACCGGGCTTGCCCCGTTCGGCCACTCGTTTTGATTAGTTCTTGCGATCATAACAGAAAATGCGAATATGAGAATAGGTCGTCTGCAACAAAATGGTAATTTTTCCAATGAGTGACGAAAAACGCATCAAATCAGGCGTTTACGCCGAAAAAGAGGCGACGCGGGACGCTTGGAGTCCAGCGGTTTTCTCCTTGGGCGAGCGGGATTCTTGGCGCCGCTGGCGACAAGTCAAGCTTTTTCAAGCCGAGTCCGCCATGGCGTTCGCGCCAATTCCGATCGAAGACCCTCGCGCGGTCTCCGATTCCGAGCGCGCGGCGCTGCTCGAACAGGTCGCCGCGACCAATTATGCGCTTTACCAATGGCGCAGCGCGCCGCACGACGACGACGCCCTCGACGAATGGCTTCTGGCCTTCACCCGCTCCTTCGGCCTGCGCGCGCGGGAAGACCACCGTTCGGCGAACGGCAATGGCGTGGTGCGGATCGAAGTCGCCGACAACGGCGGGCGTGTCGGCTACATCCCCTACACGACGTTGCGGATCGCCTGGCATACCGACGGCTATTACAATTATCATGGCCCGGACAATTGCGTGCGCGGCATGATTCTCCACTGTGCGGCCGCCGCCTCGGAAGGCGGCGAGAATCGCCTGCTGGATCACGAACTGGCCTATCTGCGGCTGCGCGATGCGGACGAGACGGCGCTCCGTCTGCTGATGAATCCCGCGGCGATGACGATTCCCGAGGCGACCGATGATTCGGGGCGCTTCCGCGCCGCCAACGCCGGCCCGGTCTTTTTCCTCGACGACGCGGGCGCGCTCGTCATGCGCTACACCGCGCGGAAGAAAAATGTGGTCTGGCGCGACGCCGAGACCCGCGCGGCGGCCGACAAACTGCTCGCCTTGATGGAGGCGGAGCCGCTGGCGCGGCGCCTCAAGCTTGCGCCGGGGCAAGGGCTTTTATGCAATAATGTCCTTCATGACCGTTCGGCCTTCGAAGACCATGACGACAGCCACCGGAGCCTGTGCCGAATCAGGTTCAACAACCAAATCAACAGCAATTAGGAGGAAGCCATGGCGCGAATCAGCGAACTCATGATCACCCACCCGGAAATGACCAGTTTCAGCGAGCTCGAACAGAAAGTGATCGAGGCGGCGCGCGCAGGCGAAATTCATCTCTATATGGATATCAAGCCGGAATATCCGGACACGCCCGGCAAATGGGAGTTCAGACTGGAGCAGGCCTTCTACGCCGCCGAGAGCCCGCGCCGATGACGACGGCGCCGAAAAGGGAGATCGGCGAGATCGAGGCGCCCTACCGTCGCCGGATCAGGCTCGAAGAGGTCGATTATGAGAGCGGCATGGCCCTGCTGCGCCTGACGATCCGCGAAGGGGCGCGCTACACCATTCTCGAGATCGACGACGAGACCGCGGAAAAGTGGGGACGCATGATGCTCGACTGGGCGATGGAGCAAAAGGGGCGGAAATGACCGTTTCATTCGAACGGCTTGCCACGGGTCATTCGATGTTTTGGTCATCGTCGGTTTGAACAGCGCGACAGCCGAGCGAAGAAACGTTCCTCGCGTGACCGGTGCGGGCTTTCGGCCTGTTCGCATTCATTTTCAACAGCCTGACCATGCCGGCTCCGATCAAGCCGGCCGCGCGGAGGCAAGGCGGCGCAGGCCGATTTCCACCGGTCGCCTTGACATCCGTCAAACGAATGAAATGATGCGAATGTGATTATATATCGCGTTCTGCGGGCCGGAGGCCCTATGCTGTATGGCCGCGGGGGCGTTCGACCAAGCCTCGAAGGCCCAAGCCTCGAGGACCCAAGCCTCGAAGACCCAATTTCAAAAGACGAATCTCAACGGGAGGAATCATGACTGACGCTGTTATCGGACGCAGGGACGCTATCCTGGCCATGGGCCTCGGCCTCGCCGCCGGTCTCGCCGCCGAAAGCGCCAAGGCGGATGCGCCGAAGATGGTGCTCCCGGCCGGCTCCGGCTCACTGGCGGAACTCGCCGCCAAGCTCGAGAAGGCCCCGCGCCGCCGCGATTTCAAGACCGTCCCGATGATTCTCGCCGACAAGAACGATTGGGATCACGAGGCGCTCGAAGCCGTTCTCGCCTATCGCGGCTCGCCGCGTCAGGCCTGGGACAACACCGACATCGCGAGCCCCTGGCTCAATGGCATGCGCAATGCGCTCAACACCCAGGTGTTCAGCTTCCAGCATCCGGACTTCTTCCTCGTCTCGGCGACCCATGGCGTCGCGCATCTCGCCCTGCTCGATCAGGCGATGTGGGACAAATATCAGTTCTCCAAGCTGACCGAAGGCAAATTCGCGAAAAACACCTTCGTCGCCGAACAGCCCGGCGCTTCCGCCGACGCAAAAGATTTCCAGAACGGCGACGGCGTGTTTTCCCCGCACAATGTCTCGATTCCGGCGCTGATGCGCCGCGGCGTGGTTTTCCTCGCCTGCCACAATACGATGTGGGAAGTCTCGGAGAAGCTGATCAAGGGCGGCGTCAACCCCGACAAGCTCTCGCACGAGGCCATGGCGGCCGAACTGACCAATCACATCATTCCCGGTTGCGTCCTGACGCCCGGCATCGTCGGCACCTTGCCCGAATTGGCGGCGGCCGGCTTCTCCTACGTCAAATAAGGAACTGGGAAATGAAATTTCTTTCGCGCGCGGCGTTGTTCGCCGCTGCGGCGCTCATGGTTGTCGGCGCGCCTTTAGGCGCCTCCTGGGGCGCGCAGGCCGAGGGCGCACAACTGCGTCCCGATTTCGCCCCGCCATGGCAGGGCGGCGCCAATAACGACCTCCCGATGAGCCAGCGCGGCCTCGACTTCACCGAGCCGGACGCCGACAATCTCGCGGATTTCCACGGCTCGCCGCAGGACCCGAAACTGGCCCTGTTTTTCGGCGGCAATTATTATTTCGCCACCGCCGAACTGGTCGCCGCCTTCGAAAAACTCCATCCGGAATTCGCGGGCCACATCTATTGGGAGACGATTCCGCCCGGCCTGCTGGTGCAACAGATCAAGGCGGGCGGAACCATCACCGTCGGCAACATGACCTGGACGGTGAAGCCGGACGTCTATTTCGCCGGTTTCAAGAAGATCAAGCAATATGTCGACGAGGGCATGCTGGAGGCGCCGGGCGTCCCCTACGCCACCAATACGCTGACGATCATGATCCCGAAGGACAATCCGGCCCATATCGCGGGCCTGGGCGATCTCGGCAAGCCCGGCGTCAAGCTGGTCATGCCCAATCCGGCCTATGAGGGCATCGGCCGCCAGATCAAGGCCTCGCTCGCCAAGGCGGGCGGCGACGCTCTCGTCAAGGCGGTTTACGAGACCAAGGTCGCCAATGGCGAGACCATCCTGACCCATATCCACCACCGCCAGTCTCCGCTCTATCTGATGCAGGGCAAGGCGCAGGCGGGCGTCACCTGGCAGTCGGAGGCGATCTTCCAGGAGAAGGCGGGCCATCCAATCGCCCATGTCGATATTCCCGAGGCGCAGAACACGACCGCGATCTACGGCGGCGCCGTGGTCAAGGGCGCGCCGCATCCGGAGGCCGCGAAAATGTGGCTCGAATTCATTCAATCGCCCCAATCGCTGGCGATTTTCGAGAAATATGGCTTCAAGCCATACAAGGGCGCCGCCAACTAAGCAGGATTTCCGAAAAGTGGCCGCCGGTTTTCGGACAAAAATCCTGCTAAATCAAAAAGTCTAAGCAGCAATTCGTTGGCGCGCCAACGAATTGCTGCTTAGACGAGCATATTCCCGAAAAGTTGATCGACTTTTCGGGTCGGACTATGCGGTAAGACAATGAAATAGCCGAGCGCGTTCAACTCCATGATCCGCGAACGCGCTCCAATGGCCACAAGACCGGCGCCTGACACAGGGGAGGAACGCCATGACGATGCGGACGGATCGCCTTTCGCAGCGCGCGGAGAGGCGAAAGTTTGATCTTTCGCCCTATCTCATCGGCGTGGCGCTCGGAGTTCTGAGCTGGATCGCCTTCGCCGTGGCGAAAGAGCCGATCGGCGTCACCACGGCGTTGTCGCGAGCCGGCCAACCGATCGCGGCTTTGTTCGTCGGCGCCACGGCGGCCGCGAACAATCCCTATTGGGCGCCCATGCCCTTTTCCTGGGATTACAGCATGCTGTTCCTGGTCGGCCTGATGGCAGGCGCCCTGGTCTCCTCGCTGGCGTCGGGAACCTTCCACATCGAATCCGTGCCACGTTTCTGGCGCGCGCGCTTCGGCGGCTCCGTCACAAAGCGCCTCGTCGCCGCTTTTCTCGGCGGCGCGCTGCTGATGTTCGGCGCGCGCATGGCCGGCGGCTGCACCAGCGGCCACGGCCTGTCCGGGACCTTGCAACTGGCGCTGTCGAGCTGGATCTTCATCATCGTCGTTTTCGTCAGCGCCATCATCGGCTCGCGGCTCATTTTCGGACGGAAGGCGACGCCATGACTGTCATGCTCGCACTGGCCGTCGGACTCGTCTTCGGCTTCCTGCTCCACCGCGCTCGCGTGACGGACAGCAACGTCATCGAGGGTCAGTTCTGTTTGCGCGATTTCACCATGGTGAAGATGCTGCTGCCCGCCATTGTCGTCGGCGGCCTGGGCGTCCTCGTTCTGGCGCATTTCGGCGAAACGGCCTATTATATCAAGGACGCCAATATGCTCGCCGTCCTGCTCGGCGGGGCGATGTTCGGACTGGCGGTGGCGATCCTCGGCTATTGTCCGGGCACCGCTCTGGCGGCGACCGCCACCGGCAGTCTGCACGCCCTGGCCGCCGTCTTCGGCATGATCGCCGGCGCGATGCTTTACGCCTTCAGTTTCAGCTGGCTCAAGGCCCATGTCCTGAATGTCTGGGCTCTGGGTAAAGTCCGGCTTCCGCAACTGACCGGCGCGCCGGATCTCGTCTGGCTGCTGGGCCTGGCCGTGCTTGGCCTGGCGTTTTTCGTTTGGCTGGAGCGCCGCTCGGCCTGAAAAAAAGAGCGACTACCCGCGGGCGGCGTCGACGAACGACGGGCGCCGAGGGCGTCCGCAAAGGGGGGAATATGTCGAAGAATTGCGGGCGCGCGAGCCTCGCCGCGTTTGCATTTGCCGGTTTCCTTGTTGGCGCCTCCCCGGCCTGGGCGGCGCCTTCGGGCGATGGCGCTTTGCTCGCGCGCGGCGCCTATCTCGCGCATCTCGGCGATTGCGCCGCCTGCCACACCGCCGAGGGCGGCAAGCCCATGGCCGGCGGCCTCGCCTTCAAGACGCCCGGCGGCACGGTTTATTCGACCAATATCACCCCCGATCCCAAGACCGGCGTCGGCGGCTATACGCTCGAACAGTTCAGCCGGGCGCTGCGCCGCGGCGTCGCGGCGGACGGCCATTTCCTCTATCCCGCCATGCCCTATCCTTCCTTCGCGAAGACGACGGACGAGGATATCGCGGCGCTCTATGCTTATGTCATGAAAGGCGTGGCGCCGGTCGAACAGGCCAACAAGCCGGCGGAAATGCGCTTCCCCTTCAACATCCGGGCGAGCATGTATTTCTGGAACCTGCTGTTCCTGGACAAGAAGCCTTTTACGCCCGATCCCGCCAAGGACGCGCAGTGGAATCGCGGCGCCTATATCGTCGAGGGACTCGGCCATTGCGGAACCTGCCACACGCCGCGCGGCCTGGCGATGCAGGAGAAAGCCTATAGCAACGACCGCTCCAGTTATCTCGCCGGTTCGACCATCGGCCCGTGGCGCGCCATCGGCCTGCGCGACCTGACCTCCGAGGACGGTCTGTTCAAACTGCTGAAGACCGGCGCCGAGACGCATACCATGGTCTTCGGCCCGATGGCCGAGGTCGTCCACTACAGCACCCAATATTTCACCGACGACGACCTGCGCGCGATGGCGCGTTACCTCGTCTCGCTGGCGCCTCCCGGAACCAAACCGCCCGTCGTCGAGGCCGGCGACGAAAAGGCGCTGTACGGAACGCGCGGCGGCCTGGGCTATGAGCAGTTCTGCGTCTCCTGCCACCAGCGCAGCGGGCTTGGCGCGCCCAATATCTTCCCAGCCCTTGCCGGCAATCCGGCCTTCCTGTCCAAGGACCCCACCTCGGTCCTGCATATCGTCCTCGCGGGCGGAACCGCCGCGACCACCGCGGCCGACGGGCATCAGTTCAAGATGTCCGGCTTCGCCCGCCTGACCGACGAGGAGCTTGCGGAAATTCTGACCTTTGCGCGCAATTCCTGGGGCAACAAGGCGAGCGAGGTCACCGCCGAACAGGTCAAGGCCATGCGCGCCGAACTGGGACTGCCGGCGCCCGAACCGAGGACGATCCTGACGCCGCGGCTCGCCGATCTGCTGACCGACCCCAATTCGGCCCAGCTGATCTATGGCCTGCGCCTGATGGCGCAGACCCACAAGCTGATGCCGAACAATGTCGGCGCCGCGCTGGACTGCAATTCCTGCCACCTCGACGGCGGCACGATCGCCAAGGCCTCGCCCTATTTCGGCGTCGTGTCGCTGTTTCCCATGTACGCCGCGCGCGCCGGGCGCGTGATCACCATCGAGGACCGCCTGAACGGCTGCTTCCAGCGTTCGATGCACGGCGCGCCGCTGCCGGTCGATTCGCCCGAGATGAAGGCCATGGTCGCCTATATGGCCTGGCTGAAGGGCGAGAAGGGGCCGGACGGCAAGATCGTCGGTCGCGGCCTGCCGAAACTCGATCGTTCGATGAAGGCGGACCCCGCCCATGGCGAGAAGGTTTTCGCCGAAAAATGCGCGGTCTGCCACGGCAAGAACGGCGAAGGAACCAAGAGCGCCGCCGGCGACTGGATTTTCCCGCCGCTGTGGGGCGACCAATCTTTCAACATCGGCGCCGGGATGGCCCGCACCTCGACCGGAGCCGGTTTCGTCAAGGCGAACATGCCGATCGCGCATCAGGTCAAGTTCCCGCAAGATCAAGGCGGGTTATCGGACCAGGACGCGCTTGATGTCGGAGAATTCTTCACCCACCAGCCGCGGTCGGATTTCCCGCCCAAGGTTAATGACTTTCCGAAGGGCGGAAAGCCCTTCAACTCCCGCTATTGAAACTTCGCCTCCGCGCCACGCCTCGAAAAAGGTCTGAAGCGCCGCGCGGATTCCACTCGACATTCCAACAAATACGAATAATCTGATCCGACAAAAAAATGGGCGGCAAATCGTAACGCCCGCAATGTGGGAGGGGAGCATGGCTGAAATAGTCATCATGGGCGCCGGACTCGGCGGCACCATCATGGCCTATGAAATGAAGGACCATATGCGTCCGGAGGATCGGCTGACGGTTGTCACCAAGGATCCTGTCTATCATTTCGTTCCCAGCAATCCATGGGTTCCGGTCGGTTGGCGCACCCGCGAATCGATCGAGGTCGATCTCGCCCCGACTTTCGCCAAGCGCGGCATCAATTTCAAGCCGGTCCCGGTCGCCAAGATGGACCCCGAGGCCAACAGCCTGGAGCTCGAGGACGGCTCGAAGATTTCATACGATTATCTGATCGTCGCCACCGGGCCGGAACTGGCCTTCGACGAGATCGAGGGCCTGGGGCCGCAAGGATTCACCACCTCGATCTGTCACATCGACCACGCCGAGAAGGCGGCCGTCAGTTTCGAGGAATTCTGCAAGAAGCCCGGCCCGGTCATCACCGGCGCGGTGCAGGGCGCGTCCTGCTACGGTCCTGCTTATGAATATACCTTCATCCTCGAAACCGAGCTGCGCCGCCGCAAGATCCGCGACCAGGTGCCGATGACCTTCGTGACCTCGGAACCTTATGTCGGCCATCTCGGCCTCGACGGCGTCGGCGACACCAAGGGCCTGCTCGAAAGCGAGATGCGCGAGAAGCACATCAAGTGGCTGACCAGTTCGCGGGTGAAGAAGGTCGAAAGCGGGCAAGATGACCGTCGAAGAGATCGCCGATGACGGCTCCGTCAAGGCGACCAAGGAACTGCCGTTCGGCATGTCCATGATGCTGCCGGCCTTCCGCGGCATCAAGCCGCTCCAGGGCATCGACGGCCTGGTCAATCCGCGCGGCTTCGTCATCGTGGACAAGCACCAGCAGAATCCCAAATACAAGAACGTCTTCTCCGTGGGCGTCTGCGTCGCCATCCCGCCGATGGGTCCGACGCCGGTTCCCTGCGGCGTGCCGAAGACGGGATTCATGATCGAATCCATGGTCACGGCGGCGGCCAAGAACATCGGCGAGATGCTTCGCGGGCGCCCGCCGATCTACCGCGGCACCTGGAACGCGATCTGTCTGGCGGATTTCGGCGACAGCGGCATCGCTTTCGTCGCCCAGCCGCAGATCCCGCCGCGCAACGTCAACTGGTCGGGGCATGGCCGTTGGGTCCACGCCGCCAAGATCGGCTTCGAGAAATATTTCATCCGCAAGATGCGCAAGGGTGAAAGCGAGCCGTTCTACGAATCCGCCGCCCTCAGCATGATGGGCATCGCCAAGCTCAAGAATGTCACGACTGACTGAACCAGACGCGCCGGCTCTGCCGGCGCGCTTCCAATACCAGGGAAAGCAAAATGACCGATAAGACCGAAGACGGCGCCAACGCCAAATCCATGACGATCATCGTCACCAAGGGATCGCTCGACTGGGCCTATCCGCCTCTGATCCTGGCGACCACAGCGGCCGCCATGGGCGTCGACGTTACCCTGTTCTTCACCTTTTACGGCCTTGAAATCCTCAAGAAGAAGCTGGACCTTCAGGTGACGGCGCTCGGCAACGCCGCCATGAAAATGCCCATGATGGGCATGCATATGGCCATGCCGAACATCGTCAACATGCTCCCCGGCGTTGACGCCGGCGCGACGACCATGATGAAGAACCTGATCAAGAGCAAGGGCGTCGCCTCGATCGAGGAACTGCGCGAAGCCGCGATCGAGTCCGACGTGAAGATCATCGCCTGCCAGATGACGCTCGACCTGTTCGAATACAAGGCGACCGATCTGATCGACGGCGTCGAGATCGGCGGCGCGGCGACCTATATGGAAAAGGCGCTGAAATCCGACATTAATCTCTTCATCTGAAGTTTCACCACCAAACCAAAAAACGAGGAAACGATGGCTGATAAAATGCTCGACGCCAAGGGTCTGAACTGCCCGCTACCGATCCTGCGCGCGAAGAAGTCTCTCAAGGAAGTGCCCGCCGGCGGCACGCTGGAAGTCCTCGCGACCGACCCCGGCTCGGTCGCCGACTTCGCCGCCTTCTGCCGCACCACCGGCAATGAACTGGTCGAATCGACCTCCAACGCCGGCGTCTATCGCTTCGTGATCAAGCACGTCGCCTGATCGTCACACAAAACGGCAATCGCCGCACGGCCCGCCTCCGACCGGAGGCGGGCCGTTCGCTTTTGCGCAAAGCCCAGGCCAGGATCCGCCGTTCCTTTCGAGGAAGAGCGGGGTGGCGGTCATGCCGCGAGATTGGGCGGGCGGGGGCCGCCTGTCGCCCAGTCGAGCAATTCGACAGTGTGGACCACCGGCAGACTCGTCCCGCCGGCGATTTGCGTGATGCAGCCGATATTGCCGGCGGCGATCATTTCCGGCTGCGTGCTCTCGATATTGGCGATCTTGCGGTCCCGCAGTTCGGTCGCGATTGCCGGCTGAAGCAGATTGTAAGTTCCCGCCGAGCCGCAGCAGAGATGGCCTTCGGGCGGGTCGAGCACGGTAAAGCCGGCGTCCTTCAAGAGCTGTTTCGGCTCGTTGCGGATTTGCTGACCGTGCTGGAGCGAACAGGCGCTGTGATAGGCGACGCGCCGCCCGGTGGCGTTGACCGGCGCCATCAGTCCGATCTCGCTCATCAGTTCCGTGATGTCGCGCGCGAGCGAAGACACCTTCGCCGCCTTGTCCGCGAGTTCGGGATCGTCGCGGAACATGAAGCCATAATCCTTGACCGTCGTGCCGCAGCCCGAGGCGTTGATGGTGATGGCGTCGAGCCCGCCTGTCTCCATTTCGCGGCTCCAGGCGAGAATATTTTTCCGCGCGAACGCCAAACCCTCATCCTGGCCGAGATGATGGTTGAGCGCGCCGCAGCAGCCCGAGCCTTCGGCGATCACCACTTCGCAGCCGTGCCGCGTCAGCAGCCTGATCGTGGCCTCATTGATCTGCGGCGCCAGCACTTTCTGGGCGCAGCCGGTCATCAGCGCCACGCGCCGCACATTTGGCTGCGGGCGCGAGATGAACTCGCGGCTGGTCCCAGGCCGAGGCCTTGGGGATGGCGCCGGGGACCATGGCGAAAGGCGTGCGCAGCTTCGCCGGCAGGAGGCCGGCGAAAGGCTTGCCGAGTTTGGCAAGGGTCAAGGCGGCGCGAAAAATGGCGGGCCTCGGCAGCACGAAGCCGAAGACGCTGCGCATCGCGCGGTCGAGGAAAGGCCGCCGAAAAGTCTTTTCGATATGATGGCGGGCGTGATCGACCAGATGCATGTAATTGACGCCCGACGGGCAGGTCGTCATGCAGGCCAGGCAGGACAGGCAGCGGTCGATATGCTTGACCTCTTCGGCGCCGGCCGGGCGGTCGTTCTCCAGCATGTCCTTGATCAGATAGATGCGCCCGCGCGGAGAATCGAGTTCGTCGCCTAGCAGGACATAGGTCGGACAGGTCGCGGTGCAGAAGCCGCAATGGACGCAGGCGCGCAGGATCTTTTCCGCCGTCCTCACGTTGGCGTCGGCAAGCTGGGCCGGGGTGAAATTGGTCTGCATGGTGTCACAGGCCCTCTTGCATGCGGCCGGGATTGAGAACGCCGTGCGGATCGAAGCCGGCTTTCACCCGCGCCTTCAGCGCTGCGAACGGGCCGGGCGCGGGTTCGAAAACCTCGGTCGTTTCGCGTGTCGCGGCGGGCGCGGCCAGCAAGGTGGCGTGGCCGCCGCAGGTTTTCATCGCGCCGCGCACGACCGCCGCGCCGGCGTCGGCGCCCGCCTCCGCGGGGTCGAGGCTCAGCCAGACCAGGCCGCCGCCCCAATCGAAAAAGGCCTCGGCCGAAGGCAGGCGCGCATGAATCGCGCTCGCGACGACGCCCGCCTCGCTCGGCGTCGGGCAAAGCCGCCAGACCACACGGGCGCCATTCGGCAGCAGCGATTGCGCCTCGCCGGCCTCCTCCCAGAATTGCGCGGAAGCCGCGTTGTCGAGCCGGTCGCCGCGTCCAAAAAGGCCTTCGAGCGCCTCGGCGCGAAAGGCGACCGAAGGCGCCGGACCTTCGATGCGCAGCGCGGTGACCGCGCCAAGTCCCTGGGCGACGGCGGGGATTGACGAGCGTCGCGCGGCGGCCGGCGGCAGATGCGCCACGCCCGAGACTTCGAAAGGCGTGTTCAAGGCCCTGGCCATGGTCGCGATCGCGACCTCATCCGCCAAACCGTGGAGCAGGATCGTGCATTGGCTCTGCGGGCGCGGCATGACTTTCAGGGTGATTTCGGTGAGGACCGAAAGCGTGCCGAACGAGCCCGCCAGCAATTTGCTGACATCGAAGCCGGTGACGTTCTTGACCACCTTGCCGCCGCCTTTCCAGATTTCGCCCCGGCCGTTGACCGCCGAAAAGCCGAGGAAGAAATCGCGCGGCGCGCCGGCGCGCACCCGACGCGGGCCGGCGATATTGCAGGCCAGAACCCCGCCAACGGTGGGCTCGGCGTTGGTCTCGAACAGTTTTTGCCAACCAGGCGGCTCGAAGGCCAGCATCTGGCCCTTGGCGGCAAGCTCCGCCTTGATCGCGGCGAGCGAAGTTCCCGGACGCGCGGTCAGGATCAGTTCGGCGGGTTCGTAATTGACGATCCCGGCGATCTGCGAAACGTCGAGCAGATGATCGGCCGTCACCGGCCGCCCGTAGCCGCGCTTGCTGCCGCCGGCGACAATTTCCAGGCTTTGTTTTTGCGCCGCGGCGTCGGCGACGATTTCGGCGAGTTCTTTCTCGTCCGAGGGACGGAAGTCGGTCATGATTTTCGCCTTCAGAAACGGGGCAGATCGGGAAAACGCAATTGCCCCGCGTGGACATGCATCCGGCCAAGCTCGGCGCAGCGGCAGAGCTGGGGAAAGACCTTTCCGGGATTGAGCAGGCTCTCGTCGTCGAAGGCGCATTTGAGCCGCTGCTGCTGGTTGAGGTCGGTCTCGTTGAACATCGTGTCCATCAGGTCGCGCTTTTCGACGCCGACGCCATGTTCGCCGGTCAGGACGCCGCCAACCTCGACGCAGAGCCGCAAGATGTCGGCGCCGAAATCTTCCGCGCGCTGCAGTTCTCCGGGCTTGTTGGCGTCGTAGAGAATGAGCGGATGGAGATTGCCGTCGCCGGCATGGAAGACATTGGCGCAGCGCAGGCCGTAATGCTGCTCCATCTCCTTCATCCGCAGCAGCACCCGGCCGATTTCCTTGCGCGGAATGGTGCCGTCCATGCAGTAATAGTCGGGCGAGATGCGGCCGACGGCGGGAAAGGCCGCCTTGCGCCCCGCCCAGAACAATAGCCGTTCCTGCTCCGACTGGCTGGCGCGGCAGGAGGTCGCGCCATGGGCCATCGCAATGGATTCCACCGCCGCGATCAGATGATCGACCTCCGCCGCGCAGCCGTCGAGTTCGACGATCAGCAGGGCCGCGGCGTCAAGTGGATAATCGGCGTGGACGAAGGCTTCCGCCGCTTCGATGGCCAGCTTGTCCATGATCTCCATGCCGCCGGGAATGATTCCGGAACCGATCACCGAGGCGACGCATTCGCCGGCGCCTTCGATGGTGGGAAAGCCGATGAGAAGCGCGCGGGCGCCGGGGGGCGAGGGCAGCACCCGCACCGTCACTTCGGTGACGACGCCGAGCAGGCCTTCCGAGCCGACCATCACGCCGAGCAGATCGTAATCGCCGGCGTCGAAATGCTTGCCGCCCAGCCGGATGATTTCGCCGTCCATGGTGACGAATTCGACCCCGATCACATTATTGGTGGTGAGGCCATATTTCAGACAATGCACGCCGCCGGAATTCTCCGCGACATTGCCGCCGATGCTGCAGGCGATCTGGCTCGACGGATCGGGCGCGTAATAAAGCCCGTGCGCCTGGACGGCGTGGGTGATGCCGAGATTGGTGACGCCGGGCTGGACCACGGCGCAGCGGTTGGCGACGTCGATGTCGAGAATGCGGTTGAACTTTCCAAGCCCGAGAATGATCCCGTCGGCGAGCGGCAATGCGCCGCCCGAAAGCGAGGTGCCGGCCCCGCGCGGAACCACCTTGACCTTGTTGGCCTTGCAATAGCGCAGGACTTCGACGACCTGCCGCGTGTTGTCCGGCAGCACCACCGCCATCGGCAGCTGATGATAGGCGGTCAAGGCGTCGCATTCGAAGGCGCGGCGCTCGCGCTCGGACTCGATCACGCCCTCGCCCGGCACGATTTTTCTCAGCGCCGCGACGATTTCCTCGCGCCGCGCGAGAACGGCCGCATCGGGTTCCGGCATTCTCATCATTTCATGGCTCCAACGACTGGAATGATCCAGGGGATCAGATATTGCTGCACGACGACCAGCAGCCCGAGCAGGAAGGTCAGCACGATGCTATGGACGAAAGTTCCCGCGAAAATCGCGCCTTCCTGGCCCCTTAAATTGGTGACGGCCGCGCCGGTGGCGATGTTTTGCGGCGAAACCATCTTGCCCAGCACGCCGCCCGAGGAATTGGCCGCTGCGAACAGAACCGGATTGAGATCGAGCTGACGCGCCGCGACCACCTGCAAATTGCCGAACAGGGCGTTGCCCGACGTGTCGCTGCCGGACAGCATGACCGCGACCCATCCGAGGAAGGGCGAAAGCAGGACGAACAATTTGCCGGTCGAGGCGACGCCATAGCCGAGCGTATAGGCAAGGCCGGAATAGTTCATCAGATAGGCGAGTCCGATGATGAACATCACGGTGACGACCGGGATGAAGGATTGTACGGCGGTCTGCCGGATGGCGCCCAGAAAATCCTCGACCGAGAGCTTGACGACCAGCGCCGTGACGATCGCCGACAGCAGGATCGCCGTGCCCGTGCCGAGCGGCTGGAAGGTCCATATGGCGGCATAGGGCTTGCCGTTGTAAAGGGTGATCGAAATCGCCTTGTCCAGCCCCGGCCACGGGATCGCCTGTTCGCCGATCCTGGCGATGCCCAGATGGGTCCAGGCGATGACGACCACCGAGACGATCAACCAGGGCAGCCAGCCCTGCCAGGGCCGCACAGAGTTTTCGACGCCACGCTTGTCCAGGGCGTCCCCCTTGATGGCGAATTCGGCCGAGGGCTCAGGCTTCCACACCATCAGGAAGGCGAGCGTGGCGGCCAGCGAACCCAGCGCCGAGAGAACGTCGGTCAGCGCATAGTCGAGATAATTCGACGACACGAACTGCGACACGGCAAAACTGGCGCCGGCGACCAGCAGAACCGGCCACAGCGCGCGGATCGACCGCCATCCGCCATAAAGCGCCATGACGTAGAACGGCAGGATGAGCGCGATGACCGGAAGCTGGCGTCCGATCATCTGGGCGAGCGCCGTCGCCGGCAGGCCGGTGACCGCGCCGAGCACCGTGACCGGAACGCCAAGCGCGCCGAAGGCGACCGGCGCGGTGTTGAAGATCAACACCAACACAATCGCCTCCAGCGGCGGAAAGCCGACGAGAATCAGCAGCGAACTGGTGATCGCGACCGGCGTGCCAAAACCGGCGACGCCCTCCAGCAGCGCGCCGAAACAGAAGCCGATGACGACCAGGACGATGCGGCGGTCGTTCGGCAGGTGGTTGAGGATCCAGACGCGAAAGGCGTCGAACCGGCCCGACTTGACCGCGACATTATAGAGCAGCAGCGCATTGATCACGATCCACATCACCGGCCAGAGCGCGAAAACAGCGCCGGCGGCGACGGCGTCGAAAGCGAGCGCGGCGGGCGCCCGCCACAGAAAAATCGCCGCCGCGAGGCCGGTCGCGAGGCCGGCCAAAGCCGCCTGCCAGGCCGGGCGCCGCAAGACGCCGAGCAGGAGAAGCACCATCGCCACCGGCGAAGCGGCGGCGAGAAAGGAAAGGCCGAGGCTGTTCCCGACCGGCGTCAAAAGCTGCGCGAACATTTTTCCCCCCACGCATGGCGTCGTTTTTTATTGCGCCTGAACCTCAGATGATCATTCGACGAGGGCGCATTCAAGCCAGCCCTTTGTCCATGAGCCCGTCATCCACTATCGGCCGGAAAGGCCCCGCCCCTGCCCCCGGAAATCAGGATCGCCCGGAAATCGTTGACATTGGTGAAGGTCGGGCCGGTGACGACCTGATCGCCCAGGCGTTCGAAAAAACCGTGGCCATCATTATCGGCGAGCCTTTCCCTGGCGTTGAGTCCCAAATTCTCTGCGCGCGGAAGAGTGTCGGGCGAAACAATGGCGCCGGCGACCTCCTCGGCCCCATCGACGCCGTCGGTGTCGCCGGCGATGGCGTAGACATTCGGCAGGCCGCCGAGATCGATGGCGAGCGACAGCAGGAATTCGACATTGCGCCCTCCCCTGCCCTTTCCGCGCACGGTCACCGTGGTTTCGCCGCCGGAAATCAGGACGCAGGGCGCGGGCGCCGGCTGGTTATGCGCAAAAACCTGGCGCGCCATGCCGCTCATCACCCGTGCGACCTCGCGCGCCTCGCCCTCGATCGCGTCGCCCAGGATCAGCGGCGCGACCCCGGCGGCGCGGGCGACGCTTGCGGCGGCTTCGAGCGACGCCTGGGGCGTGGCGATCATCCGCACGGAATTGCGCGCGAAGGCGGGATCGCCGGGCTTGGGCGTCTCGCGGGCGGGATCGTCGAGCAGCGCCGCGACGGCGGACGGGACTTCGATATTGTAGCGCCGGAGCACGTCGCGCGCCTGCGCCAGCGTGCTGGAATCGGGAACGGTCGGGCCGGAGGCGATGACCGAAGGGTCGTCGCCAGCCACATCCGAAATGATCAGCGACACCACCTGCGCCGGGGCCGCCTCCGCCGCAAGGCGCCCCGCCTTGATCGCGGAGAGATGTTTGCGCACGCAATTCATGTCGTTGATATTGGCGCCGCTGCGCAGCAAGGCGCGATTGATCGCCTGTTTGTCGGCGAGCGTCACGCCCGGGGCCGGCAGCGACAAAAGCGAGGAGCCGCCGCCCGAGATCAGGCACAGGACCAGATCGTCGGGGCCAAGCCCGCGCACCATGTCGAGAATGCGTTGCGCGGCGCGTTGTCCCGCTTCGTCCGGGACCGGATGGCTCGCCTCGACGCCTTCGATGCGGTCGAGCTTGCCGACGCCATAGCCATAGCGGGTCACGACAAGGCCGCTGAGCGGCTTGTCGGCGGGCCAATGGGCGTCCACCGCGCGGGCCATCGAGGCGGCGGCCTTGCCGGCGCCGACGACGATCGTGCGCCCCTTCGGCGGCGGGGGAAGATGGGGCGGGACGACGAGATCGGGCGCGGCGGCGGCCACCGCCGCGTCGAACATTTTTCTCAACAGCGCGCGCTCGTCCATCGCCGATTCTCCCCGCGCCCTAATCTCGCCTATTTCTGGCCGATCTCGAAATCGGCCAGCTTTTCCAGAACGCGCACCAAGGCCGAATGATCCCAGGCCGCGCCGCCGGCGGCGACCGCCGCATTATACAGCTCCTGACAGGTCGCCGTGTTGGGCAGGCTGACGCCGAGGCTGCGGGCGCCCTGCAAGGCGAGGTTCAAATCCTTCTGGTGCAAGGCGACGCGGAAGCCTGGCGCGAAATTGCGCTTGATCATGCGCTCGCCATGCACTTCGAGAATGCGCGAGCTGGCGAAGCCGCCCATCAGGGCCTGGCGCACGCGGGCGGGATCGGCGCCGGCTTTCGACGCGAAGACCAGCGCCTCGCCGACCGCCTCGATGGTCAAGGCGACAATGATCTGATTGGCGACTTTTGTCGTCTGGCCGTCGCCATTGCCGCCGACCAGGGTGATGTTCTTGCCCATCAATTCGAAAATCGGCTTCACTTTTTCAAACGCCGCTTCCGGGCCGCCGACCATGATGGTGAGCGTCGCCGCCTTGGCGCCGACATCGCCGCCGGAAACCGGCGCGTCGAGATAGTCGCAGCCGAGCGCGTTGATCTTCTTCGCGAATTCCTTGGTCTCGATCGGCGAGATCGAGCTCATGTCGACGACGATTTTTCCTGCCGTCAGGCCTTCGGCGACGCCGTCCGCGCCGAAGAGAACCTTGGCGACATCCGGCGTGTCCGGCACCATGGTGATGATGATGTCGGCGTTGCGCGCCACCTCGCGGCCGTTGGCGCAGGCCACGGCGCCCTGGTCGAGCAGTTCCTGGGGCGCGGCGCTGCGGGTTGCGACATGAAGCTTGTGGCCGCCGGCGATGAGATGGCCGACCATCGGCCGCCCCATGACGCCCAGACCGATGAAACCGATATTCGCCATTTTCGTCTCCAGATCAGATATTTGCGTCGGCGCCTTGGTCACAGATAGGGCCTGACCCACGACAGGCCTTCCGTGGTGGTCGTCTTCGGCTTGTATTCGCAGCCGATCCAGCCGGAATAGCCAAGCTCGTCGAGGCGGCGGAACAGATAAGGAAAATTGATCTCGCCGGTTCCCGGCTCGTTGCGGCCGGGATTGTCGGCGAGCTGGATATGGCCGATCCGCGCGAATTCGCGCGCGATCGTATTGGCGAGATCGCCCTCCATCACCTGCGCGTGATAGATGTCATATTGCAGCTTGAGGTTCTTGGCGCGGGCGGCGTCGAGCAGCGAAAAACCGAAGCTCGGGCGATCGACGAAAAAGCCCGGAATGTCGCGGCTGTTGACCGGCTCCAGCAGCAGGCCGATTTTTTCCGCCGCGAGCTTTTCAGCCGCATATTGCAGGTTTTCGACCAGCACGCCGCGCGCTTTGTCCGCGCTCACGCCCTCGGGCAGAATGCCGGCGAGGCAATTGACCTGCGGGCAATTCAGCGCCTTGGCGTAGTCGATGGCCGTTTCGACGCCATCGCGGAACTCCTGGACGCGATCGGGATGGCAGGCGATCCCGCGCTCGCCCTTTGCCCAGTCGCCCGCCGGCAGATTGTGAAGCGCGATCGCGAGGCCATTGTCCTTCAACGCCGCCGCGACCTGCTCTTTTGTGAAATCATACGGGAACAGGAATTCGACGGCCTTGAAGCCGGCGTCCGCCGCGGCCTTGAACCGCTCCAGGAACGGCGTTTCGTTGTACAGCATGGTCAGATTGGCGGCGAATTTCGGCATGAGTCCTCCTCGGCGTCCCGGCGGCGGCGCGTTTGAATCAGATCAGCGTTTGTCGGCGAAGGCGTCGGCCACTTGCCTTTGCGGCGGCGCGGCGGCCTCGAAATCCTCGCTTTTGCGGATCGACAGGTTCGGGTCGAGGCACAGGATGTCCTCGAACTCGTTGACATTGTGGATTTCGGTTCCCATCGAAATATTGGTGACGCGCTCAAGGATGAATTCCAGCACCACCGGAACCTGATGCTCCTCCATCAGCGCCTTGGCGCGGGCGAAGGCCTCCTTGAACTCGTTGGGCGTCTTCACCCTGATCGCCTTGCAGCCAAGGCCTTCCGCCACCGCGACGTGATCGACGCCGTAGCCGGGCACGGAATCGCCCTCCGCCGAGGCGTTGATATTCTCGAAGGCGAGGCTCACCTCGAAATCCATCGCAAAACCGCGCTGGGCCTGACGGATCAGGCCGAGATAGGAATTGTTCACGACGATATGCAGATAGGGCAGCTTGTGCTGCGCCCCAACCGCCAGTTCCTCGATCATGAACTGGAAGTCGTAATCGCCCGAGAGCGCGACGATCTTTTTGTCCGGATCGGCCGCGCGCACGCCGAGCGCCGCCGGCAGGCTCCAGCCGAGCGGCCCCGCCTGGCCGCAATTGATCCAGTTGCGCGGGCTATAGACATGCAGGAATTGCGCGCCGGCGATCTGCGACAGGCCGATGGTGGTGACATAGCAGGTGTCGCGGTCGAGACATTCGTTCATTTCCTGGTAGACGCGCTGGGGCTTCAGCGGGACCTGATCGTAATGGCTCTTGCGCAGCATGTTGTTCTTGCGATGCAGGCAGGACGCCGCCCAGCTTCGCCCGGTCCTTGAGCTTGCCCGCCGCCTTCAATTCGCGCGCGGCTTCGATGAACAATTCCAGCGCGACGCGGGCGTCGGACACGATGCCGTAATCCGGCCCGAACACGCGCCCGATCTGGGTCGGCTCGATATCCACATGGATGAATTTGCGGCCCTTGGCATAGACCTCGATCGAGCCGGTATGGCGGTTCGCCCAGCGATTGCCGATGCCGAAGACGAAATCGGATTCGAGGAAGGTGGCGTTGCCATAGCGGTGGCTGGTCTGAAGCCCGACCATGCCGGCCATCAGGGGATGGTCGTCGGGAATGGCGCCCCAGCCCATCAGCGTCGGGATGACCGGGACGCCGGTCAGTTCGGCGAATTCGACCAGCAGGTCGCTGGCGTCGGCATTGATGATCCCGCCGCCGGCGACGATCAAGGGCCGCTCCGCTTGATTGAGCATTTCCAGCGCCTTGCGCGCCTGCTGCAAGGTCGCGGCCGGCTTGTAGACCGACAGAGGCTCGTAGGTGTCGATGTCGAATTCGATCTCGGACATCTGCACGTCGAGCGGCAGGTCGATCAGCACCGGGCCGGGGCGCCCCGAACGCATCAGGTGAAAGGCCTGCTGGAAGACGCGGGGCACAAGCGCCGGCTCGCGCACCGTCACCGCCCATTTGGCGACCGGCTTGGCGATGGCCTCGATGTCGATGGCCTGAAAATCCTCCTTGTAGAGGCGGGCGCGCGGCGCCTGGCCGGTGACGCACAGGATCGGGATCGAATCGGCCGCCGCCGCGTAAAGGCCGGTGATCATGTCGGTCCCGGCGGGGCCGGAGGTGCCGATGCAGACGCCTATGTTTCCAGGCCTGGCGCGGGAAAAACCGTCGGCCATATGCGAGGCGCCTTCGACATGGCGGGCGAGAATATGGCGGATCGAGCCACGCCGGCGCATGGCGGCGTAAAGCGGATTGATCGCGGCGCCGGGCACACCGAAGGCGACTTTCACGCCCTCGCGCTCCAGCACCGCCACGGCGGCGTCCATCGCATTCATCTTCGGCATGGCGTCCTCCCGGCGCGAATTGGTCGTGAATCTTCTATCGCAGGACCGGGCAGGATTTCGAGATGGCTTCCACGATATGGAAATGCTGATGATTATCTACGTCAAAACAGCATATTATACATTTTCATCCGGTCGTTTTCCGTCATTTTATGGCGACAATGGCAAAGAATTCCCGTATCGTGGAAAAATGGCGTGAGTCGCCTGGAAAGCTTAAAAAAAAGCGCTTTCCGCAGCCTTTGAAAACGGGGGACGATATGGCGCGCCAACCCGCAGTGAAAAGCCGCAGCGCGGCAAAACGCGGCAAGGGCGAGACGCGGAGCGGCTCCGATCAGGTCCAGTCGCTGGCGCGCGCGCTGTCGCTGATCAACCGCATCGCCGAGGCCTCGGACGAGGGGGCCACGCTCACCGAGTTGGCGCAGCAGGTCGGCCTGCCGCCTTCGACCGCGCATCGGCTCCTGCTCACGCTGGAGCAGGAACGCTATGTCCGCTTCAGCCACGACCGGCGCATCTGGACCATCGGCGTCCAGGCCTTCATGACCGGCTGCGGCTTCATCAAGACCCGCAGCCTTGCGGCGCTCGCCCGGCCGCACCTGCGCCGGCTGATGGAAGAATGTGGCGAGACGGTCAATCTCGCCTTGGAGGACCAGGGCGAGGCGGTCTATCTCGCCCAGGTCGAATGCCGGCAGATGATGCGGGTCTTCGCGCGGCCGGGCTCGCGCGTGCCCATGCATTGCTCGGCGGTGGGCAAAGCCATTTTTTCCGCGACTTCCGACAAGGCCATCGCGAAAATCCTTCACCGCCACGGCATGCCCAGGATCACGCCGAAGACCCTCACGACGCTCTCGGCCCTGCGCGCCGAACTCGAAAAAATTCGCGCCCAGGGCTATGCGCTCGACGACGAGGAACATGCGGTGGGCCTTCGCTGCATCGCCGCGCCGATTTTCGACGAAACCGGCGACGTGATCGCCGCCGTCTCGGCCTCCGGCCCGATGGCGCGCATCGAAGAGGACCGGATCGCGCCGCTCGGCCGGATGGTCGCCGAGAGCGCCCGCGCCATCTCCCTTGAGATGGGCGCCTCGGCGTCCCAGTTCAGGAAGACGCCAAAAGCCTGATTGCGCTGGTCATCGACCCGAAACGCTTCCCGTGGCGCGCATTCGCTTCGATTGAGAATCGCTCGCGCTGGAGGCCGAACGGCTCGACACGCCGACGGCCAGGGCGATCACGGAAAAGCTTCCCCTTGAGGCCCGCGCGATGATCTGGCCGTCGGCCTGTCAATGGTCGGCGCGGGCGCGATCTTTTGCGGCCTGGCTGGCGCATCTTCCGGCGACGGGGGATTTCGGCTAGCTTAGGTCATGGGCGGCCGTCGAGTCGCTCGAAGAAACGACTTTGAGGGGACGCCAAATGACGGTGAATGAGGGAGTCTTGGATCGTGGCTTGCGCGTGATCGTCGGCATGATCTTGATCGCACTGGCCTATACCGGCAAGATCGGCATGTGGGGCTGGATCGGCGTGGCGCCTCTGGTGACCGGCGCCGTCGGGATGTGCCCGGTTTACAGCATTCTGGGCATCAGCACCTGCCCCGCGCCGAAGCAGTAAATCCACGCGCAAGCGTCTCCGTCCCGCCGCCGTCGTGCGTGGGACGGAGCGGCGCGCCTGCCCTATGCCAGCCGCGATATTCGCGCGAGGGATTCACCGGTCGCGATGAGTCGCGATCGGTGAAAATCGGTGTTACTGCGGCTTTTGCGCGTCCCTGACCCGGGCGACGACTTTTTTGAAATCAGAATAATCGAGGGCGGCCGCAACTTTGAACGGCCCGATCAGGAACACCGGCGTTCCCTCCAGGCCGAGCGCCTGCGCCTGTTCGACATTGCGCTTGATCAGCGCGGAAATATCGGCGTCATGCGCCTTGAGATCGGCGTTGAGCCGGTCCATGTCGACGCCTGAATTCTTCACCGCCGCCAGCATGACGTCGTCGCCGTTGCCGCGCCCCGGCACGGCCATCAGCGCGTTGTGAACGCGCTCATATTTGCCCTGGTATTTCGCCGCCAGCGCCAGATGCGCGCCATAGACCGAGGCTTCGGTGAGGATCGGCCAGTCCTTGTAGACGAGGCGGATATGGCCGTCGGTCTTGACCAGTTTTTCCAGCTCCGGCGTCGCCTTCTTGCAGAACGGGCAATTGTAGTCGAGGAAGGCGACGATGGTGACGTCGCCCTTCGGATTGCCGCCGACGGGCGCCGCCGGATCGTTGAGGATCGCGTTCACGTCGATCTTGGCGTCTTCGGCGCGGGCGGGCGCGGCGGCATATAGCGCCAGACCCGCTCCAAGAGCGGCCAGACGAAGAAGAGAGCGGCGGTTCATGAAAAAGCTCCGGTCGTTTGACGTGATGCGGCGGCGAATGCGCCGCGCGGGGGTATTTCGCCTTGTCTTGAGCGGCTTCGGCTCGCCCTGACAGGCGCCGATCGCGCCCCGCCCCGGCCCGGCCCGACTGGCAGAGCCTTCAGCCCAGATCCTCGGGCGTCGCCGGCATCGGCATGATCTCGACGCCTTCCTCGAGCAGGGCGCGGGCGTCTTCGGGCGAGGTCTGGCCGCGGATCGGACGCTCCGGCGCCTCGCCGTCGTGAATCTTGCGGGCCTCGCGCGCGAATTCCGTCCCGACGTCCACAGTGGCCGCGACGATCTTCTGGTGCAGATCGCGCGCCATCTCGCGCAACCCGCGGTCGGCTCCGCCCAGCAGGGCGACATTCTGCTTCGGCGCTTCCGCCGGCTGTTGCGGCGCGCGGTCCGCGCGCGCCACCGCCGGCGCCATCACCGCCTTGGCGATGTCGGTCCCATTGCAATAGGGGCACGAGACGAGCTTGTTCGCGATCTGGAAGTCATAGGATTCGTTGCTGGCGAACCAGCTTTCGAATTCGTGGCCATTGGCGCAGGCGAGGGCGAAGCGGATCATGGCTGGCCTCAATCCGCCAGAAGGGGATCGAGCTGGCCTTCGTAGTCCAGGTCATGAAGGTCGTCGCAACCGCCGACGTGATCGCCGCCGATGAAAATCTGCGGCACCGTCGTCCGCCCGTTGGCGCGCTTGACCATTTCCGGGCGCAGGGCGGGGTTGACGTCCACCCTGATCTCCTGGAAGGCGGCGCCCTTCTTGTTCAGCAGCGCCTTGGCGCGGATGCAATAGGGGCAGGTCGCGGTGGTGTAGATTTCGATCTTCTTCATGACGCTTTTTTAAATCGCCCAAAGCCCGCGGGCAATGGGGAGAATTGTCACGTATTGACCACCCGGGCGAAAACCAGCGCGTCCACCCTTTGCGCCCCGGCGCGCAGCAACACGCGGGCCGCCGCGTTCAGCGTCGCGCCCGAGGTCATGACGTCGTCCACCAGCACGATTTTGCGCCCCTCGGCGTCGATTTTGCGCGTTTCCGGCACGACGAAGGCGCCCTGGATGTTCTGGGCGCGCAGGCGTCGGGTGAGCCCGACCTGCGGCGGCGTCGGTTTTACGCGCAACAACAGTCCGGTCTCGACCGGCACGGCCGAAAACTTTTCGATCCCGCGCGCCAGCGCCGCCGCCTGGTTGAAGCGCCGGCGCGCCAGCCGCGTCCAGTGCAGCGGGATCGGGACCAGCATGTCGGCGTCGGACAAAAGTTCGGCGCCGGCGCGCGCCATCCACAGGCCCATCGGCCCGGCCAGTTCGTCGCGGTCGGAATATTTCAGGCGATGGACCAGCCGCCGCGCCGGCCCGTCCTCGAATCGCGCCACCGCGCGCGCCCGCGCAAAAACCGGCGGGTCGGCGAGCGCGGCGGAAGAAATCGTCCGCCCCCCGGCTTCCGCCGCCGGATCGGTCTCGAACGGCGTGCCGAGGCGCTCGCAATAGGGGCGCTCGATGAAGCGCATGGCGCGCCAGCATTGCGGGCACAGGCCGCCATGTTCGGAAACCGCGCGGCGGCAGGCAAGGCAGGTCGGCGGATAGATCAGGTCGAGCGCCGCCCCGCCGGCCTTTTTCAGGACGAGCGCGCCGTCTTTCAGCCAGTTCGGCGCCGCGAAAGGCGAAGGCGTCAGCCGGAACATCGCGTAAGCTTACTCCCTTTCGCGGCGTCGCGCGACTTTTGACGCCGACCGCCCTGCAGCGCATAAGGGGCTTGTGACGAAGCCGCCGCTCATTTTCGACCGCGCTTTATGGCGCAAGCGCCTCGCCCGCGCCGCGCGGGCGAAAGAACCCTGCGATTTTGTCGCCGCGCGCGTGGCCGAAGACCTCGCCTTCCGCCTGGCGCCGATCAGCCGGCCTTTTGCGCGCGCGCTCGACCTCGGTTCGCCGCATCCGGCGATTTCGCGGGCGCTGGCCGCGCCGGGACGGCTGGTTTTACGCGCCGTCGCCCGTTTTCGAACTGGCGGGCGGCTCGGCGCCGGCGCTGGTCGCCGACGAAGAGGCCCTGCCCTTCGCGCCGCAAAATTTCGATCTCGTGGTCAGCGCGCTCAGCCTGCAATTCGCCAATGACCTGCCCGGCGTTTTCGCCCAGGTGCGCCGCATTCTCGCGCCGGACGGCCTGTTCCTCGCCGCTGTGGTCGGCGGCCAGACCCTGGCCGAATTGCGCTTCTGCCTCGCCCAGGCGCAAGACGAGATCGAGGGCGGGGCGAGCCCGCGCGTCGCGCCTTTCGCCGATCTGCGCGACCTCGGCGGCCTGTTGCAGCGCGCTGGCCTCGCTTTGCCGGTGACCGATTGCGACGCCTTCACCGTGCGCTATTCAAGCGCCTTCGGCCTGATGCGCGACCTGCGCGCCATGGGCGCGACCAATTTTATGGCCGCCGGCGCCCGACGCCCCTTGCGCCGCGACGTGGCTCTGCGCGCCGCCGCGCTTTACGCGGAGAAATTCGCCGATCCCGACGGGCGAATCCGCGCAACCTTCGAGATCGTCTGGGCGTCAGGCTGGGCGCCGCACGAAAGCCAGCAAAAGCCGCTGGCCCCCGGCTCGGCGCAAACGCCGCTCAGCGCGGTTCTCGGCGACAAGAGCCGCGCCTAGGCCTTTTTGGGCGCCGTCGCGCCCAAAAACGCGGCCAAGGCGATGGCGAGCGAGATCGGCACATTCCATGCCGCGAGCGACAGGCCAAACACGCGCAGGGCCGGCGCGTCGCAGCGCACGACACGGACATGCTCCAGTTGCGCGCGGAACGCCTCCATCGAGGTCGCAGCGACGAATTTTCCGGTGCAGCCCGTCGGTCCCGGCCAGAATTTCCACTCCACCCCGGCGTGATAGGCCGCAAGCGCCGCGCCGGCCAGGAAAAACGCCGCCAGCAGGATGAGAATCGCGCGCGCAAAAACGCGGCGCGTTGCGGGCGAGAACGACGGCCGCCGCCGCGAGCGGCAGGGAAGCGTAATAGGGATAGCGCTCGATCAGGCACAATTCGCAGGGCTGGAAGCCCAAAGCCTGAAAGGTCCAGGCGCCGGCAAGCGTGGCCGCCGCCGCCGCCAGCACCAGCAGCGCCGCTTTTTCGGGCGAGAGGGCGGCGCGAAGGCGCGCGAACAGGCTCATGGCGTCACACCAGATGGGCCGCGGCCCAGAAGCCGCCGACGATGATGGCGAGCAGGATCATGACGAACCAGGCGAAATGCTTTTCCAGCCAGACGCGCATAGGGTCGCCGAAATGGTTCATCGCCGCCGCCAGGAGAAAGAAGCGCGCGCCGCGGGTGATCAGCGCCAGCAGCACGAACAGCGGCAGATTATAGCCGAGCAGCCCGCTGACGATGGTGACGAGCTTGAAGGGAATGGGCGTCAGGCCCTTCACCAGAATGAAGGCCCAGCCCCAATGGGCGTAGAATTCGCGTAAGGAATCGATGCGCGATCCATAGCCGTAGAGATGGATGATATATTGGCCGATGGAATCATAGAGCGCGGCCCCGATGAAATAGCCGAGCACGCCGCCGGTGACGGAAGCGATGGTGCAGACGGCGGCGTAGAACCAGGCCTTGCCCGGCTTGGCGAGCGACATCGGCAGCAGGATCAAATCCGGCGGCAGCGGGAAGAACGAGCTTTCGGCGAAGGCGATCCCGGCGAGCGCCAGAGTCGAGTGCCGGCTTTCCGCGAGCGCCAGGGTCCAGTCGTAAAGCCTTTTGAACATCATGATCCGATCTTTTGCCGGCGCGGCCTTGGTACACCTTCGCGCGCGCCCGGCCAAGGCGTCCAGTTTAATCCACCAATGCTAAAAATGACGCAACGCGCGCAGGGGCGATTGACGGGGCGGCGCCGCACGCTATATTTCGCGCCTCTTCCGGGGGCCTCCCCGGCGGGCCCCTGTGGCGGAATTGGTAGACGCGCTCGAACTCAAAATCGAGTTCCGCAAGGAGTGCTGGTTCGATCCCGGCCAGGGGCACCAATTTTACGTATCAGAAAATCTCAGACTGTCTCAAAACTGCTTGAAATGTAATGCGTTTCAGGCTGTTTTACGTCTCTGTATGTATCCTCCGTCTCCCGGCAGCCAACAAAATTGTTGGTCTTTTTGTTGGTTCGTGGCATTTTCGTTTGTGACCGAGACCAACAAAGACCAGCAATTTTCCCGCGAGGCCAGCATGCCGCTCTCTGACGCCGCGATCCGCGCCGCAAAGCCGAAGCAGAGTGGGAGGCTGACTTTCAGATGGCGGCGGCTTGCAATTATGGGTCACCGCGACCAGCTCAAAACTCTGGAACTTCGCCTACCGCTTCGGCGGGAAACAAACGCGCGTCGCCTTGGGAGCTTGGCCAGCGGTTAGCCTGAAAGATGCCCGTCAGCTTCGTGAGGAGGCCAAAACGCTTTTAGCAAAAGGCATTGATCCGGGCGAGCAGCGGAAGCAAGACAAGGTCCGCGAGGCTGTCGAACGGAATAACACCTTTGACGCTATCGCGGACGAACTGATCGAAAAGAAGCGCCGCGAGGGCAAGACCGAAAAGACGCTTTACAAAAATAAATGGGCGCTTGGCTTCGCCAGCCAGTCGATTGGATCGAGGCGGATCGCGACCATCACCGCCCCCGAGGTTTTGGCGGCGCTTCGAACGGTAAAAGCAAGGGGGCACCACGAGACCGCAGTTCGACTGCGCGCTCTTATCGGACAGGTTTTCAGATACAGCATAGCGACTGGCCGTTGAAAAAGTGAAAGAACATTTGATATACGCGGAGCCGTTGACCGCGCCGGTCACGAAACACCGGCCGGCAATCATCGAGCCTATTGCTTTTGGCGGCCTGCTGCGCTCCATCGACGGGTACGCAGGCGATCCGACGACGCGC
>CAVSEY010000014.1:0-27496 GCA_963727035.1 uncultured Pseudomonadota bacterium
GGAAAACCGCGCCATGCGCGACGGCTTGGGTCGGCGGCGCGCCCGGCGCCGCATGTGATGGGCGATTTGTTTCCGACCAAGGCCTCCATTCAGAAGATCGATCTCGAAGGCCTCCATTTCCCGGACGCCACTTTCGATAGGGTGATCGTCCATTACGTTCTCGAACATGTCGGGAATGTCGAGACGGCCCTCGCCGAGGCGCCGCGGGTTCTTAAATCCCGGCGAGCGTTTCGTGCGCCCGACGCCTGCGCGGCTGCCGCGAAACTTGCAGAGCCGGGCGCACAGAGCGCGGAGGACCGACGGCTTTTTTACGGTCAGGACGACCATGTCCGCCTCTTTGGCCGCGACATAGAGGCGCGCCTCCAACAGGCCGGCTTCGCGGGCCGCCTGGTCCCGCATGACGAGATTCTGGGGGATGTCGATCCCATCAAGCTCGGCGTGAGCGAACGCGAGCCCTTTTTCGATTTTCGCCGCGCGTGAAAACTCTTAAGGCGCCGCGGCCCCCTTTTCGACATCCGACATTGGCGCGTCGCCGTCATTCCGTATATTCGTCGAAAAAACGGCCAAGAAACGGCGCCATCTGTTCGTGCATTGGCAAAGCGGAAACATGGGTGCGTTGACCTGATGGGAGAGGTGTAAATCGTGAGGTTCACGCAATTTTATGAGAGAGACTGCGGGTGGGCTGCGCCCGGCCTGCTCGCCATAGCCTGCATGGGGTCATGGACATGGTCTTCCGCGATGAGGAACGCCGAGTGCGGACGCCTGGGACGACGGCTTCCTCGCAAGCCCCGTCGCCGCGTGAAATTCCTCACCCGATTCCGCTGGTTAACAGAAATGGCGACCTTGACAAATCGAGTAAACGATATTAACTCGCGAAAAAATTATAGTCTCCTGACATGGCCTTCATGGCCATGAATAAAATCAACGCAAGAGGCTCGCGCGTCACAACTCGCACAATATTAGGATAGCGCTCGTGCCGCAATCTGCGACGGATCACAATCTTTATTTGGACAAGCGAATTTCTGTTGCGGCGATTATTCCGCTATACAATGGCGCGCATTTCATTCGAGAGTCACTTAATAGTGTGCTCGCTCAATCGGAACCCGCCGACGAGATCATTGTGGTGGATGACGGATCGACGGATCATGGGCCGGAGATCGTCAAGGAGATGGCGGCGCGTTACCCCATTCGTCTCGTCAGCCAGCCAAATGGCGGGATTGGATCGGCGCGCAATCGCGGCATCGCCGAGGCCAAGTCCACACATATCGCCCTGCTCGATCAAGACGATATCTGGTACGAAGATCACTTGGCTGTGCTGAAACAGCCTTTCGTCAAAGGCAACATTCTGCAATTGGGCGTCGTCTACGGCAATCTTGATAAAGTAGACAGGGCCGGGCGGATGGTGCTGCACCGTTTCCTCGATACAATTCCAAGCCAGCAACCGAAAAAATCCTTATTCGAGTGCTTAAGGCATGACATGTTCATGCTGCCAGGCGCCTCGCTTTTTTCAAAAGAGGCATTCGAACAAGCGGGTGGGTTTGACGAGAGGCTATCTGGATACGAGGACGATGATTTTTTCTTGAGGATATTCCTACTTGGTCTGAAGAGTGTTTACATTAAAGAACATTCCGTACTTAAATGGCGTATCTATGCTGATTCCACTTCATATTCTCCTAAAATGGCTAAGTCTCGAATGATCTATTTCCGCAAGGTCGTCGACGCTTTCCCCTACGACGATGCGGTTCACATCAACTGGATCAGAGACGCTATCGCGCCGCGTTTCTTTCATATTGCGCGTGGCGAGCTCATCGAGGCCATGCGGCGGAAAGACAGCGCCCGCGGGGACCAGGCCTGGTCCGACCTCAAGGAGATATCCCGCCTCCTCCATCTGAGGGTGAAGCTGCGGCTGAAACTTGTAACGCCTCTGATCAAGCTGACTTATCGGACGCCGCTCAGGGGCGTAACGCGCGGCCTGCTGCACTGGGCGTCTCGCCAATACCGGTAGGATCGAGCGTCAGCAAATTCGGCTCTAGAGCGCGTTCGGAAATCATAAAGTCGACCCTGAACTCCGACGCGAAGCGCAACACCCCGTGCCGATCTGATATCGGCTTGGCTGTTCAGGTCCAGGGAACGTCGCCATGCGATCCTGTTCGCGCCTTTCCGAGGACGAAAGAGACCAGATCGGGATTTTGCGCGCGGCCGGGCAATCAGCGGCCCACGGTCGAAACCAAGCGCAGCGAAACCCGGTAGAGACCGCTTACCCTTCGCGGAAATCTGTTTGGACAACCGGAACCAGATCTGCAATCAAGCTTGACCCGACGCCAGCGCGGGTGACATAAATCTGTCATACGGCGCAGCGCGCTATCCGGGTGGCTTCATTCCGTTACGAGGGACGTCACCTCGTCATGCACGGGCCCCCTAGTCGGAGTCTGCAGAATAAGGGTGAAATGATCGGCAATCTCCTTCGTAGGTTCTCCTTTCGACGTCGAGCGCCCCGCAAAACACTCATCCTTCACATTGGGGTCCCGAAGACCGGAACAACGGCGGTGCAGCAGTTCCTCTGGCATTCGCGAGAGAGGCTGCTCCGCGCGGGTGTGTCCTACCCTGACATCGGCATCGATTCCGGCGCCCATCATTTGAGTTCGCCCTATCGGCCGGATTTTCTCGTTGATGCCGGCTTTCGGTTTCTCGACACCTCGGAATGGCTCATGGACGCCGCGCAGCTGCCTGCTGAGACGGTCGTGATGTCCTCCGAGTTCTTCTGCATTGCAGATCCCGGCCAGATCGCGACCTTTTGCAAGGACATTTCCCCGCATTTCGTCGTGAAGGTCTGCGCTTATCTCCGCCGGCAGGATAACTTGGTTATGGCCGGGTACAATCAACAGGTGAAGGCAGGATTGGAATGCCGGCGCCTGGTGGAGAGTTTCGCGGATTGGGAGTGGCTATTAGACCTACGCCGGCTCCTTTCGGGTTGGGAGGCGGAGGTGGGCCTCGGCAATATGATTGTCCTGCCCTTCGAAACCAGACAGCTCCTCGGTGGCGACGTAATCTTGGATTTCTGCGAAAAAGTGTTGCGGATCGATGTGAGCGACTGGGACCGAGGCCCCTCTGACAGGGACCCCAATCCCGCGCTTTGCCCGTCTGCCCTGGAGTTCAAACTACTGATCAATAGACTTGCCCCTGATCGACGCCAATCGGAAATGTTTGCCGAGGCGATTCAGGATTATTCTTCGCACGTGAAGTCCCAGGCGGGAGAGCGGCAGCAATTTCATGCTGTCCTGTCGTCAGCGGACCGGCGCGACATCATCCGCCGGTTCGAGCCGGACAATCAGTATCTGGCGCGGCGCTACCTTGGGAGAGAGGACGGCCGGCTGTTTCTGGACCCTCTGCCCGAAGATGACGGTCCGGTCGAATTGGGCGCCGACGAAGGGGGCTTGGCGGATGTTGTCGCCTACTTGGGGCAGAATTTTCCAGAGGTCTGGGGCCGCGCCAGGGATCTGGCGGTGGGCGGCCTGTGCGCGACAGACGAGATTGTGCGCCGGGCTTCCGCGGCGATCTTGAGCGCCATGGGCCTTCGGTAGACGAGAGCGCCGCGACCATCTGCCGGCAAGCCGATGGGAGAACCCGCGCGGATCATTTGGGCGATCGCTCCAACAGCCGGCGGAGAAATCCCTTGCGGCCCTTCGCAGCCTCGAGCGGTTGCTGTTCCTGCGGTGGCTCTTCGATTTCGGAGCGGAGGTATTTCTGCAGATGTGGCTCGACGATCGCAGGCACACTCGGATCGGCCACATGGTCGGGCGGCTGGACATTGCCGCGCCAGGCCACGCCGAGCACCTGCATCGTGTTGATCAGCCTGGTCGAGAAGCCGGCGGCGCGGAACACGGCGAGGCCCTGCTCGACATGCGGCGAGGTGAGGTCGTGGAAAACGACCATCGCATCGGGGGCGAGATGTTTCATCACTTCGCGAGCATCATTGGCCGGGGCCTCGCCGTCGTGATCGCCATCGATGAACGCGAAGGACCAAGGCTCCTCGGCGCTGTCGCGAACCTCTTGGACGATCGCCGGCGAAACGCCACTCCAAAGCCGATACCCATTGCCGCCCGGCGTCTGGTTCAACGCGTCTTCGATCGCCGCCTTGCGCGCCGGATCGGCGAAGGCGGGGTCGATGCAGTCGAGCCGCAGTCCCGCGGCGAGAAGATGCGCCGCCGTCCAGCCGTAATGGGTGCCGATCTCGAGCCCGCGCCGACCGGCGAACTGCCTGGCGAAGGTGTAAAGGCAGGCCGCCTCCTCGACCGAGGCGTTGCCCGTGATCGCGCCGACATGGCGCGTGTCGGAGCGCCAGATATGCGGCGCCTGCTTGCGCAGATAGGGCCACATCACAGGCCAGGGATCGCCCGGCTCGGCATAGGGGAAGATCGGGCTCAGATCAGGCGGGGTCATGCCTGGCGGGATGTAGTCGTAGCGCTCGATCTCGCCGCGGTCGCTGGCCTCGATCTTCACGCCACCGCGCCCGGTATAGTCGATCGCCCAGAGCATAGGCCGCGCGAAGGGCGTTTTCGGGTCCGCGAAATAGTCGTCGACCGCCTTCTGCGCGCCTTGCCAGTGGCCGTAATCATCGACGATCAGAATCCCGCCCTGGACAAGCCGCGGATAGAGCGCGAGGAGCTCCGCCATGGTGCTGTCATAGAAGTCGGTGTCGAGCCGCAGGAGCGCAACGCCAAGGGTCTGGGTTCGAATCAACGTCTGGCGAACGTCGCCCTTGATGAAGCGGACAAGCCGCATATCGTAGCCGGTGCTCTCCATCGCCGCGCGCACGCCTTCCAGCGGGGCGGCGGCGCGAACCAGTTCGGCGACTTCCTCGCCCCGCGAGCCCGCCATCAGCGCGGCGGCCGGCTGGTCCTCAAGGTCCAGATCGGCCGGACCGGGAGCGGTCATGCCGTCGAACGTGTCGAACAGGAACAACTCCCGGTCGACAATTCCGCGCGACTGCAACGTCAGCGCGATCAGCATGGAAGAGCCGCCCTTCCAGACGCCGCATTCGACGAAAGCCCCCGGAATGCGGTTGTCGACAACCGTGTTGACCGCCGACCAGAGCGCGAAGGCCCTCTCCCGCGAGGTCATCGTGTACGGCTGGACCTTTTCCCAGATCGCGTTGAATTCCGGGACCTTGGTCAAATGTTGCGAGAAATCCACTTATTTTCCCCGGCTTGAGCCCGTCAAGTTTGGCGCCGGAGTTTCACCTCGTCGCAGCGATCCCGACGGCTGGCGCCATCGAACTTCGCCGTCGCCGAGAGCTATTCCGTTCCCTTTGATAATACTGATAGGGCGAGCATGACATTAAGGTCAAGCGCCGTGCGACAAGGCGGGCGCTTCGCTCAGCCACGCCCTCTTGACGCCAGCGGGCGTGATCGACAGTCAGAGCGTCAAAACTACGGAAAGCGGCGGCGTTCGTGGTTGTGACGCCGGAAAAAAAGATCAAGGGCCGCAAGCGCCATATCTTGACCGATACGCATGGGCTTCTCGTCGGCGGCGCGATCCACGGCGCCGATATCCAGGACCGCGATGGCGCGCCGGACGTCGTGCAAAGCACCCGCTTCGCCTTCCCGTGGCGACGGCATGTTTTCGCCGACGGCGGCTACGCCGGGGACAAGTTGAAAAAGCGCTCGCCAAGACTGGCAAATGGACGATCGAAATCGTCAAGCGCTTGAAAAGCAATGGGTCAATGATGAGTTAGACTATCGGCCCTTGTTTGCAACTCGTCGGAAACAAGGGCGCCCGCCAGAGCCAGTCGGCGCGGAGCCATCGGTCCTTTTCAAGGGCCGATAGTATCAGACCTTGCAAAGCTCCAGATGTCCCACTTCATCTGACGAAAGGTATGAGATAGAAAGGGCGACTCAAATTGCAACTTTGATGTAGGAATTATCGCCCAGTGAAGCATCCATCGATCGGGGGGGCGGCAAATGTTCAATTGGCTCGGAAGGACATCAGAACGTGGGTTATGAGACGGAAGAGCAGCAAAATGCGCTTATTTCTGACCTGAACGAGCAGATCAAAGTTCTGAACGGCGACCTGGACGATTTGCGTTGGCAGCTCGTGAACGCGCGCAGAAAGCCGGCGCGCGTTTTCAAAGATTACGTCTTGTATAAAATACTACAGCTCCTTTCGCGTCAGGATCAACTCTTGCCAGCGGAAATGACGGCGCGATTCGAACGAAGCGCGGCCAAGCGCGATCCGCGTCGTTCGGCGCCCGAACTCCATGCGGCGCGAAATTGAAGCGAAGATGGCGAAAGGCTCGCGATTGGCGCGTCCCGCCAAGTTCGGCGCGTCGCTGCGGATCGACCCGTCCAAACCGACGATCATGGTCGTCAGCCACGAAGCGTCACGAACGGGCGCCCCTATTCTCGCCCTTAACATCGCGACCAACCTCTCCAAAAAATACAATGTCGTCAATGTGATCCTTGGCGGCGGGGCGCTCCGTGACGAATTCGCGGCCAACAGCACGGCCATGTATGAGCTTGATCGGCTCAAGCTGAACGACGCCAGGATCGCCGCCATCATGAGGTCGATCTGCGCCGACCACAAATTCGCCTATGCCCTGGTCAACAGCGCGGAGTCGCGAAGCATCCTGCCAAGCCTCAAGGCGGCGGGCGTTCCGGTCCTGGCGCTGCTGCACGAGTTTGCGTCCTACACCCGTCCGACGACGGCCTTCGCAACTATCTTCGAGAATTCCGATCAGGTGGTTTTTTCGACCCGGATCACATTGGAAAACGCATTGGAGCAATGTGGGGTTGCTCGAGGAGCCAAGATCCATGTGCTGCCGCAGGGCAAATGCGTCGTCCCCGGCGGGGCCAGCGAGGAGGCCGACAGAGCGCGGGAGAAGAAATGGCTGGACGCCGTTCTGAGGCCAGGCGGCGGCGATCGCGAATTCGTCGTTCTTGGCGCCGGCACCGTCGAACCGCGCAAGGCCGTGGATCTCTTCATTGAATGCGCGACGCGCGTGATCGGCGCGGCCGGCGGCGGCCGTTTCCGCTTCGTCTGGATCGGGCATGGCTACAATCCCGAAAAGGACACCGCGGTCTCATCCTATCTCGCCGACCAGATCAAACGCGCCGGAATTCAAGGCCAGATGCAGATCGTCCGGCCGACGAGCGAGATCGAATATGCTTACCGGATCGCCGACATATTGCTGCTGAGCTCCCGTCTCGATCCGCTGCCAAACGTGGCGATCGACGCGCTTATCGCCGGGAGGCCCGTAATATGCTTCGAACGCACGACGGGCGTCGCGGATTTCCTGCTCGAAAGCGGACTCGGCGACGATTGCGTCGCGCGTTACCTCGACACGTCCGACATGGCGAATAAGGTGCTCGCGCTGGCCGCGGACGCCGGCCTGCTCGCCAGCGTCGCCGCCCGCGGGCGCGAAGCCGCCCTGCGCCGCTTCGATTTCCCCAGTTATGTCGCCCAGCTGGACTCGATCGCCTCGAGCATCGCCCCCGCAGCGCGACAAGTCGAAGATGACGCGGCCTATATTGAAGCCAGCGGCAGGTTTCGAGCGGACTTCTTCTGTCCGGCCGACGCCGAATGCGGGGATGAAGCGACCGCGATCCGCCGCTATCTGGAGGCCAACCGCTCCGGCCGCGGGATGCGCAAGCCGGAGCCGGGATTCGATCCCGGCATTTACGCCGAGCGCCATGAACAGGGGGCGGCGGCTGATCCCTACGTTCGCTTTCTGCGCGAGGGCGCGCCTCACGGCCCCTGGAGCTTCGACGTGATCGACGAGCGCAGCGCCTCGCGCCCGGAAGAGATCTCGATGAAGCGGGTGGCGTTGCACCTGCATGTCCATGGGCCCGATGCGCTCGCGGACGTCCTGGCGCGGCTGCAACTCAATCAGGCGCGCCCGGACCTGTTCGTGAGCGCGTCGGCCGGTCTGGCAGAGGAAGTCGGAAAGGCGCTGGAAGGATGCCCTTGCCCGGTCAAGTCGGTCGAGATCACGCCCGACCACGCCGGCGCTATCGGCGCGCTGCTGAAGGCTTTCGGCAAAGAGCTTGCCGCTCAATACGACATCATCGGACACCTCCAGGCGCCGGCAGGATCTATGCCGCAATCCAAGGGCTCCGATCACGGCAATTCCAGCTTTCTGCTCGAAGGCCTCGTCGGCGGCGCCTCGGGCGGCGCGATGATGGACCGTATCCTGACGGCGATGGCGGCGGACTCGTCGTTGGGAATTGTCTACCCGGACGATCCGAATGTTCTGGGCTGGGCGCAGAGCCGGGCGAAAGCCGACGGCGTCGCCAGGCGCATGGGAATCGCGCGCCTGCCCGACCAGATAAACTTTCCATCCGGAGGCGTATTCTGGGTGCGGAAAGGGCTCATCCAACGCTTCCTCGCGCTGGATCTCGACTGGTCGGACTTTCCGGCTGCGCCCGGATCGGCGGATTCCGCGCTGGCTGGCGCCCTCATTCGCCTTTTCGGCGTTGCTCCCGGCTTCAATGGCTGGCAATCAGCCGTGACGAATGTGCGGGGCGTTACGCGGTGACGGCCATTCTCGCCTGAGAGTAGGAAGAATTTGATGAGGGTTCTCGTTCTCGGAGGCTGCGGCTTCATCGGATCGCACGTGGTCGATGGACTCCTGCGCGCCGGTCATCAGGTCCGCGTTTTCGATCGGCGCCCGGAGCAATTCAGGCCTCCGCTCCCCGAAGTCGACTACTCCATGGGCGATTTTCAGGACCGCATGGCGATCGCGGAGGCGCTGACCGGGATCGACGCCGTGTTTCATCTCGTGAGCACCACTTTCCCGGGCACCGCAAATCTCGATCCCAAAACGGATGTCCGCGAGAATCTCGAAGGCACGCTGACCCTCGTCGAAACAATGCTGAGCCTTCATGTCGACCGCCTGCTTTTCCTGTCGTCGGGCGGCACGGTCTATGGAATCCCGGAGATGGTGCCGATACCGGAAACGCATCCGCTGCGGCCAATAAATTCCTATGGCGTCGTGAAGGTGGCCATAGAGCATTATCTCGAAATGTTTCGACGGACGGGCGGCCTGTCGCCCGTCATCATCCGGCCGTCGAACCCTGTCGGGCCGCGCCAGGGCCATGCCGGCGTTCAGGGCGTCGTCAGCACCTTCCTCGACCGCATTGCCGCCGGTAAGGAGATCGAGATCTGGGGAGACGGTTCGGTGACCCGCGATTTCATCGACGTCAGGGATCTCGCCGACCTCTGCGTCATCGCCGGAACGTCGCGGCGGGACGGCGTTTACAACGCCGGCAGCGGTGTGGGAACCTCGCTCAACGAACTGCTCCAAAGCATCCGCCAGGTCACGGGAAAAAATATCACTCCGAACTACAAGCCGGGCCGCTTGATCGACACGCCGATTTCGGTTCTCGATTGCGCCCTGGCCGGCAAGGACTTCGGATGGAGGTCGAAGCGCATGCTGCGGGAAGCGATCGAGGAAACCTGGCGCTGGAAGCTTTCGTTGGCCAACTGATCCGACTGGCGCGGTCGCCGGCGTTCACCGCCGCCGCCATCCCGCGCGCGACCAGCCAGGCGCGTGTTGACGCGCGTCATATCGCGCCCGGAAAGCCGATCCATCAAACCTTCATCGGCTCCTTCAGCAGCAAATTCCATGCGGAATGGCGCGCAAACTCTGACGAGATCCGGCCGCACAGGGCTATCGGCGACAAGGCGCCGATCGCGGTCGGGAATGACTCTTTGGCTTTCCCGCCAGCAAGAGCCTCGAATGCGAAAAATTCCCGCTTCAGCTGGTCCGAAAACGGGTAGGGCTAGCTGCGGCGTCTGAACAGCCAGGCCGCCGCAAACAGGGTTATTGCTGCGATCAGCGCCATCGGCCAGAATTGCGGCAGCAGCGAGCGCATGGTCGCGCCTTCCAGAAACACCCCGCGTACGATGACCAGGAAATACCTCATCGGATTTACCAGGGTCAGATGCTGGATGAAGTCCGGCATGTTGGCGATGGGCGTGGCGAATCCGGACAGGATGATGGAGGGCACCATGAACAGGAATGCGCCGAGAAGCGCCTGCTGCTGAGTGAAGGCGAGAGACGAGATCATCAAGCCGATTCCGGTGATGGCGGTCACGAACAGCAATAGTCCCGCATAAAGCGTCAGCAGGCTGCCGTGCAACGGAACGTTGAACCACCATATGGTGGCGAGCACGATCACGGTCGCCTCTATGGTTCCGATGAGCAGGCCCGGCAGCCCTTTGCCCAGCAGGATATCGATGGATCGCATCGGCGTGACGAGAAGCTGGTCGAAGGTGCCGGCCTCGCGCTCGCGCGCGATCGTGAGCGCGACAACCAGGAGGGTGACGACCTGGGTCAGCAAGGCGACAATTCCCGGAACGATGAACCATTGCGAGTTCAGCGGCGGATTGAAGCGGGCGCGGACGTCGAGCACCGCCGGCGGTTTCGGCCCCCCATGATCTTGCGCCCAGCCGAGGCTGAAATCGGTAATGATCGTGTTAGCATAGCCCAGGCTCAGCAGAGCCGTATTGGAATTGCGGCCATCGACGACGAGTTGGACGGGCGCCGGCCGGTGGAGGAACAGATCGCGTGTGAAGCGGCTGTCGATGACGAGCACGAGCGACGCCTGTCGCGAATTGACCAGATCCTCGATCTGCTCCGGGCTGTTCAGCGCCGCCACCTGCTGAAATGTCGGAGAGCCCGTGAACCGCGCCACCAGCTCCCGGGAGGCGGCGCTGCGATCCTGGTTGAGAATGGCGATCGGCACGTGGTTCAGGTCGAAGGTTGCGGCATAGCCGAAGACGACAAGCTGAATCAGCGGCGGCCCGATCAGGACCATCCGGCTTTTGCCGTCCTTCAGTATGGCCAAAAGCTCTTTCACGATCAGCGCCAGGATCCGTCGCCACATGGTTTGTCAATCCAGCCGCTTGCGCGACATCAGGCGCGCCGCGCCGAGAAAAAAGACCGCCATCGCGGCCAGCGCAGCCATGTTGGGAAGGATGACTCCCCACACGTCGCCGACGAGAAATATCGTCTGCAAAACGGCGACGAAATAGCGCGCCGCGATGGCGTGGGTGATGAACTGAATTGGCGCCGGCATGCTGCCAATGTCGAACAGGAAGCCGGAAAGGATGAAGGCGGGCAGGAAAGCCACGATAATGGCGATTTGACCGGCGGCGAACTGGTTGCGCGCGAAACTCGAAATCAGAAGGCCCATGCCGAGGGCGGCGAGCAGGAACAGCGCCGATGCGGCGGCGAGGACGGCGAGCGATCCCCGCAGCGGCACGCCGAACAGCCACACGGCGATCGCGACCGAGCCCGCCATTCCGCCCATGCCCAGCACAAAATAAGGAACGAGCTTGGCGATCAATATTTCCACTATGCTGACACGGGTGACCATCAGCGCCTCCATCGTGCCCCGTTCCCATTCGCGGGCGATCACCATGGCCGTGAGCAGGGCGCCGGTCAGCGTCATGATCATCGCAATCAGACCGGGCACCAGATAATCCCGGCTATTGACAGCGGGGTTGAACCAGACCCGCTGCTCCACCGAGACTGGAACTGGCGTCGGCAATCCGGCTTCCCGCGCCCGCTCCCCAATCCAGCTCATCCAGATCTGCTGGACATAGCCTTCGATGAGCCGGGCGTCGTTGGCGTCCACGCCATTCACGATCACGCCGATAGGCGCGGCGCCAGCCTGCATTTGCCGGCTGAAATCGGCCCGAAGCCAGACTTCGCCCTGCACGCTGCGCGCCTTCATGGCCTGATCGGCCTGCTGGATCGTGGCGAAATACCGAGGCTGGAAAAAAGGCGACTGCTCGAAGCGTCCCATAAAGCTCTGGGTGTCGGCGTTGGGCGATTCAGCCACCAGCGCCAGCGGCACATTGCGCGCGTCGAGCGTGACGCCATAGCCGAAGATCAGCAGCAGCATCGCAGGCAAAAGAAAGGCGATGGCGATGCTGGACGGATCGCGTCGGATCTGGAGAAACTCCTTGCGCAGCAGTCCACGGAGGCGGCCGATGGATCCTTTGCTCATGCGGCCTTCGCATCTGCTTGTTCGATCAAGGCGATGAAGGCGTCCTCCATGGTCGGCTCAGGGCGCCCAACGCTCTGGAAGCGCGCCTTGATGCTCTCCGACGTCCCCTCGGCGAGGATGCGCCCGCGCGCCATGATCAGCAGGCGGTCGCAATATTCGGCTTCTTCCATGAAATGGGTGGTTACCAGAACGGTGACGCCTGATTCCGCGAGCATGTTGATCCGTCGCCAGAAATCCCGCCGCGCCAGCGGATCGACGCCGGATGTCGGCTCGTCGAGAAAGATGATGTCGGGCTCGTGCATCAGCGCGCAAGCGAGCGCCAGCCGTTGCTTGTAGCCTAGCGGCAGATCCTTGCTGGTCGCCCGCGCGAACGGCTCCAGTTCGAATTCGGCGAAGGCCCAGGCGATGCGCGACACTTGTCGCGCGCCATACAGCCCGTAGGCGCTGCTGAAAAACCGCAGATTCTCCCGCACCGAAAGGTCGCCATAGAGCGAGAATTTCTGCGCCATGTAACCGATACGCTCCCGCGCTGTCGCGCGCGCCTGGCGCAAGTCGAATCCGGCGACGCGCAACGTGCCTTTCGTCGCCGGCAAAAGGCCGCAGAGCATCTGGAATGTGGTTGACTTCCCGGCGCCGTTGGCGCCAAGCAGCCCGAAAATCTCACCCCGGCGCACCGAAAAAGAGATATCGTTGACGGCGTAGAAGTCGCCGAAGCGGCGTTCGAGATGCTCGACGACGATGACATCCTCCGCCGCTTTGGCGGACGCGGCAGGGGGGGCGTCGAATTTTCGGATCGATTGCGCGGCGCCGCGCGCCTTGAGCAAGGCTACGAAACTATCCTCGAATCGAGGCGCCGTCGGGCTGATTTCGACGTTATCGAGATCGGGGAATGCAACGTCTTCCGCCGAATTGGCCGCGCGATCCAGCACGATGCGGACATGCGCGCCCTGGATGATCGCGTCGAGTACGCCGGGCGCCGCCGCCAGACGCTCTTGCAGACGCCGCTTGTTGATGTCCCTCGCCGTCACGCGAAAGCTTCGCCCCTTCATCGCATTCGTGAAGGTGGCGGGATCGCCTTCTCCGAGCAGTCGCCCCTCATGCATCAAAAGCACGGCGCTGCAACGCTCGGCCTCGTCCAGATAGGCGGTGCTGAGCAGAACCGTCATGCCCTCGGCCTGCGTGATCCTGTCGATAATGTCCCAGAGTTCGCGCCGCGACACCGGATCGACGCCAACCGTCGGCTCGTCGAGCAACAGCATTTGGGGCACGCGGATCAGGGTGCAGGCGAGGCCGAGTTTTTGCTTCATTCCGCCGGAAAGCTGTCCGGCCAGGCGGCGCGTGAATGGCGCCAGGCCGGTCATGTGCAGCAATTCGGAATAGCGCGCGGGGCGGTCGGATGCGGCGACGTCCTGAAGATCGGCGTAGAGGTCGAGATTTTCCTGCACCGAAAGATCTTCATAAAGCCCGAAATGCTGCGGCATGTAGCCGATGCTGGCCTGCACCCTGAGCGGGTCCTTGCCGCTGTCGATCCCGAGAACCTCGATCCGGCCGCCATCGAGTTGCAGGAGGCCGCAGATCAGACGCATGAGCGTGGTCTTCCCCGCCCCGTCCGGCCCGATAAGGCCGGTGACGGCGCCCCGTCCGATCCGCGCGCTCACATCGTTCAGAGCAACAAAAGTCCGTCCGCCGGCGATGAAACGCTTGACGACATGTTCGAGCAAAATGGCGGGGTCCGGCTCATTTCCCTGAGGCATCGTCAGCTCCGCAGGGGGAGGACGCATCCTGCTTGCCGGCCGGTTCCGGCTGCGACAGGTCGATCCTGACGGTCGCGGGCATTCCCAGCCGCAGGTCGCCGCCGGGATCGCAGACATAGACGCGCAGCTGATAGACAAGCCTGGTGCGCAATTCCGGGCTTTCGATCGTCTTGGGGGTGAATTCGGCGGTGGGCGAGAGATAGCCGATCCAGCCGCGATAGGCGCGGCCGGGGAAACTGTCCGTGCTGACGCTGGCGCGCATCCCAAGCTTCACCTTGCCGAGTTCGGTCTCTGGCGTGTAGGCCCGCACCCAGAGCGGGTCGGTCAAGGCGATCGTATAGACGGGCGTGCTCGGGGAGGCCATGTCGCCGGGTTCGAGAATGCGCGCTTCCACGATCCCGTCACTGGGGGCATATAATTTGGCGTCGGCGAATTCCCGCTCCGCCAAGGCCGCCGCCGCTTCGGCGGCCTGGTGCGTCTGGCGGGCGGCGACGATGTCTTCGTCGCGGGGGCCTTTGACCGCGAGGGTGTAGGCCTGCGCCGCGGCCTCGTAGTTTTTCTGCGACGAGTTCAGTTGCGCCAGGGCGTTGTCGCGGTCCTCGGTCGAAGCGGCGCCCCTGGGCAGAAGACGCATCGTGCGATCGTAGATGGTCTTGTTGTTCTCGTAGATGGCCAGCAACGCCTCCATGGTCGCCTTGGCCTGCGCGATCTCCTCGGGCCGCGATCCATGGACCAACCTGTCCAAAGCCGCCTTCAGACTGTCGGCCTGCCGCCGGGCCTGGGCCAGGCGCGCGGCATAGCGCCGGTCGTCGATGGTGGCGATGAGGTCGCCTTTCCTGACCCTGTCCCCTTCCTGCACCAGCATTTGGGCGATCACATCGCTGTCGTTGAAGGCAGCCTGGATTTCCCGGATGTCGATATTGCCGTAAAGGGTGATGCTGTCGCCTTTCTGGCTCGGCGGGCGGAAGAACACCCACCAGGCTGCGCCGACGATCACGGCGCCGGCGAGCGCTCCCGCGGCCAAGCGACGGCGCAGATTCATTTGTTTCCTCCAGTCGCCGCCGCCACGGCCTCGCGGCAATCGGCGCATGATTTCGGGTCGGCCCACCAGCCGCCGCCCATCGCCACCAGCAGTTGCGCGCTATCCCGAAGACGCTGGGCCCGCGCCGCCGCATAGCCAAGGCGCGCCTGCTTGACGGCGCGCGCGGCGTCGTTCAGCCGCAGCACATCGACTTTTCCGGATTGATATCTGATTCGCTGGAGATCGAGAGATTGGTTGGCCTGATCGACGGCCTGTCGCTCGGCCTCGGCCAACTGGGCGTCGTGGCCGAGCGCGCGCATGGCGTCCGCAACCTGGCCGAAGGCCAGGAGCACCGTCTGACGGTAGAGAGCGAGCGAGGCGCGAAAAGCCTCGACCGCCCCCTGTTTCTGGGCTTCCAGGGCGCCGCCATGGAAAATTGGCGCGGAGAGGCCCCCCGCCAGGGTCCATATCACGCTGGATCCCTGGAACAGCTGAAACATGGACAGACCCGCAGTGCCGACCGAAGCGGATAATGGGAAACTCGGGTACATCTGCGCCGTCGCGACGCCGACCTCGGCGCTGGCGGCATGAAGCTGCGCCTCCGCCGCGAGAATGTCCGGGCGTTGCCGAACAAGGGTCGACGGCAAACTGACCGGCAGGCTCGGCGGCAGGGAGAAGTCGTTCAGGTCAAAGGCGGGCGGCGTCCACTGCGCCGGAGACCTGCCGGTCAGAACGGCCAGGGCGTCCTGCGCGACGGCCATTCGCTGCTCCAGCGGCGGCAGCAGGGCGCGGTCGTTGCTGAGTTGGGTTTCGGCGGTGAGAACATCGCTGCGAGTGACCTTGCCCAAGGTGAACTGCGCGCGCACCAGGGCCAGGTTCTTCGCGTCGTCGGCCAGAATGCCATTGACGACCTGGATCTGCTGACGGGCTTCCGCGATGGCGATCGCCTGGGTCACGGCGTTGCCGGTAAGGGTGAGACGCGCCGCTTCGAGTTCGTGGGCCTGGTTTTCCGCCAGCGCCTCCTGCTTTTCGACCTGCCGGGCGGTGAGGCCGAAGACGTCGGGCGAATAGCTCACCGTCGGTCCCAGCGACAAGATGCTGTATGTCGGGAGTTCCTGCCCCTGCAGCAGGCCCAAAGCGAAGGCCGGGCCGCGCTGGCGCGAAGCCGAGGCGCCCAAATCGACCTGCGGATAATAGGCGCCGCGCGCCTGGGCGACCGCCTGCCGCGCCTGGGCCAGCGTGGCCTTCGCGGCGTCGAGGGTCGGGCTGCCGTCTATGGCGTCGCGCACCATCTTGTCGAGCGAGGCGGACCGGAACATCCGCCACCACTCGGCCGGAATTGCCCCGGCCTCGACCCGGCGCTGCGACGGCTCGCCATTCCCCGGCGCCAGGCCCTTCATGGCGCCGGCGGGAATGTATTGCGAAAGACCCGGCGTCTCGGGGCGCGAAAAATCCGGCCCGACCACGCAGCCGCTCTGCGCGCCGAGGCAGAAGGCGAGCGCCAAGCGAGCCACAGAGCCACGAGCCACGGCGCCACGAACCACGGAAATCGGCCTGTCCGTGCGACGCTTCACGACGCTTCCCCCTTGGCGGCGACGCCGCAGGGCCGCCCCATCGGGGCCCATTCCGCGGCGGCTCCAGGAACAAGACGGCCGGTTGCGGCCGCCGCGAAGTCGATCATTTCGCTTCCATGTTCCATCGCCGTTTTTCGCATTCCGTTTCCACATCGAAGCCGAAAGTCAGGGATAAGTGACTTGAGCGCCGCGTCAAGCCGACATGCACGGATTGGACGCGCTTTATTTAGCCATCAGCGCGTCGAACACCGGTTCGGCGTCCGCGATCATCTTTGTCGCCACGGCAAAGCGAACGATATGAACGGTCTCCAACACCTTGGCCGACGCAAAGGACGTGTCCCGATTGCCTGAACAGATTTCCGCGAAGGATAAGTGGACTCTGCCGGCTTTCGCGTTGCTTGGGTCAGCGCATGGGCCGACTGTGCTGTTTGCGCAATCGGAGCAGGACAGGAACAGGTCGGCGTCGGGCGTCAAGATGCGCGCGCAATAACGTGAGACCATTGGCCCGGTCGGCGCGCAGGCGTCACCGAAGCGGGGCGGCCTCGGCGCGTCCTGAACACAAAAACAGAGCCGCCGACGCGACCTCGCGGTGAAACCTCCGTGAAGCCTTTTGAATTTTTCGAGGCTCGGAAGGCGATTCGAACTAGATGCCAACTCTTTGATTTATAGTGGCGACCCCGACAGGATTCGAACCTGTGACCTACTGCTTAGAAGGCAGTTGCTCTATCCGGCTGAGCTACGGGGTCGGGATCGCGTGGACCGGCGATCAATGGGTCCAGGGCGTCGCGCGGTTGCTGCGGAAATTGTCGGAATAGGACGCGACGCGGCGCGTGATTTCCTTGGGCTCCTCGACCCGATAGGGAATGCCGTTGCGTTCCGCATAGGCCACCGCTTCTTCGCGGGTCTCGAAATTCAGCTTGATCTGGCTCTTCATGTCGCTCGACGAAGTCCAGCCCATCAGCGGGTCGATGCTTCGCGCGCTTTCCGGCATGAAATCAAGCCGCCACAGCTTGGTCTTGCCCATGCCGGACTGGGTGGCGTTTTTCGCCGGACGATAGATGCGCGCCGTCATGACCGTTCCAATCTCTCATGCTTCCGGCGCCTGCTTCCGACTGGCCGAAAACAGGAGCCTGTCCCTCGGGACGGGCCGATGGTCGGGGCAGCAGGATTCGAACCTGCGACCTGAAGTACCCAAAACTTCCGCGCTACCAGGCTGCGCTATACCCCGAACGAGCCCCGTCGTGGCTACCACGGGCGGCGCCCGGCGACAAGCGTTCGCCTCATTTCCCGAACATCGGATGGCGCACCAGATCGCCCTCCTTCAGCCCGATTTTCCGGGCGTAGCCGGCATTGACCTCGAGCACGCCGAGCGCCGGCCCATCCGACGAAATGATGTTCTCCGACAAGGGCTCGGCGTTCGCGTGGATGTGGGTGACCTCGCCCGTGGGCGCGATGAAGATCATGTCGAGCGGGATATAGGTGTCTTTCATCCACATCAGGATGTCCTGCTCCCGGTTGAACTGGAACAGCATGCCGCGGTCGGCCGGCAGATATTGCCGATCCATCAGGCCATGCTCGCGCTCGGCCGGCGTGCGCATGACCTCGACCGAGAGCTGATGCTCGACCGGATGGCCGCCCTTGGAATCGGTGACGATCGTGAGCGATTCGAGCGCGGCCGGAGCGTCCTGCGCCGCCAAGTCCTGCGCCGCCACGTCCTGCGCCAGGGCCGGCGTGACGAAGGGATTTGGCGAGGCGCCGAGACCCGGCGCGGCCAGCGCCAAGGCGCCCGCGAGAAAAACAAGGCGGGCGGCAGACCCAGAAAAACGCGCCATAACCGAACCTCACGAAATCACGACGCCGCGCGCAGCGTTCAATGGGCGCTGGGGAGCCTCGTCTCCAGCGCGCGGACCTCCGCCGCCATGAGGCCCTTCGGCCCCTGGCCGAAACGCGCCAGCAGCGAGTCGCCGGGCTTGAGATCGGCGACGCCATAGCGGCGCAGGGTCTCCATGTGAATGAAAATATCCTCGGTGTCCTCGCCGCGGGTGAGGAAGCCGAATCCTTTGACGCGGTTGAACCATTTGACGACGACAATCTCGAAGCCGCCGACCGATTCCGCCATGCAATGCGTGCGCGCCATCGGCAGTTGCGCCGGGTGCACCGCCGTCGATTCGTCCATGGAAATGATGCGGAAAACCTGCAAGCCGCGCGCGCGGTTCTGCGCCTGGCAGATCACCTCGGCGCCCTCGGGCGCCGTCTGATAGCCCTCGCGCCGCAGCACCGTGACGTGAAGCAGGACGTCGGCGAGGCCATTGTCCGGCACGATGAAGCCGAAGCCCTTGGCCATGTCGAACCATTTGATCCGTCCCCGGACTTCAATGATATCGGGCGCGGTCTCGCCCGACATCGCGGCTTCGGGGCCTTGCGAAATTCCTGGCTGTTCCCTGGCGCCCAATGAAACGGCTCCTGATCAAATCGCCCCTCCGCGAGAGCCGGGCGCACCGCCCGCCCTGCCCCGCGGCTGGCTCAGAATCAACGGCCCAAGGATAGCATCGGCTTTCGGCCTTCCTAGCCATTTCTTGCGGCCAAAAGAGTCACACACACAATTTTTTCGCCGCGCGCGGAAATTGGCTCCGAAAAGGCCGCTCCTCGCGCATGACGCGCGGGTCATGGCGCGGCCAGAGCGCCGTCGGCGAGCCTGGCCGCCTGTTCGCGCCAATGCTCGCGTCCGGCCCGTCCGGGCTCGGCGAGATAGAACTCGACCCAGCGCGCCTGATCCGTCGTCCAGCCCGCGATCTGGGCGAAAGTCCAGACCCCCAGACCGTGCAGGCGGCTCGCGCACACGGCGTCGAGTCCGGCGATGCGGGTCAGGTCGTCGGCGCCGCCCTCCGGCGCGACCGGCGAACCGGGCGGCCTTTCGCCGGGATAGAGCGCATCCATGGCCCGGCGCGCGTCAACCCGCGGCGGCTCATTGCGGACGGCCGGCGCCGGGGCGGCGTCGAGGCGGGTTTCGCCATTTGCGCCGGAGGGAGGACGCGCCACGCCATGCGCATAGAGACGCGCCTGGGCCGACCAGAAATCGATCGTGGCCTCGTCGAGACCAAGCCGCCGGGCGGCGGCCTTGCGGCCATCGGGGGTGAGATCGGCCAGGGATTCGAGATCGTTCACGCCCTGGGCGCGCAGCTCCCGCGCCGACCGGCTGTCGAGGCCGACGATCGCCGCGAGGGCGTCCGCCGCCTCGGGGGCCGGCTTTTCCTCGGCCGGCGCGGCGGCGGGCGACTGGGGAGGCGCTTCCGGCGCGGGCGCCGCGGCCTCAGGCGGCGTCATATCCGCCCGCGAGGCTTGAAGCGGCTGGGTCTGGGGGGGCGCAGCGGGCGCCGTGCGCAGGGCGGCCGGCGCGGCCGCGACAAAGGCCTCGGCCTCGGCGGGCGTCTCGCGCGCCGGACCGACCCGATCCGGCGTTTTCCGCGCGGGAGGCGACAGCCAAAACGCCACCAGGCCAAAGACCGCATAAGCCAAGGCGTAGGAGCCGAAAATCGTCAGGCCGACTTCGAGCCACAGACCGTAACGGCCGGGCGCGAAACCGAGTGCGTCGGCGCCGAGCCCTGAACCCAACAGCAGCGCCAGAGCCAGCGCGAGGACTCTCGGCCTGCGCGCGCCGCCGGAAAGGAGGCCGAAGACAAGACCCAGCGCCGCGGCCGCCAGCGCCCATGGCGCGAGTTGTTGCAGGAGGAAAATCATCGCGGGCCCCTCACTTGACCTGAATGGCGACGCCGCCCCGCGGCCCCGCCTCGCCGCGGACGGCGATATCGAGAGTCCACGGCGCGAGTCCTTCCGCGAGCAGAAAGGCCGCCACCGCTTCCGCCCGCCGCCAGGAAAGCTCCGGCTCGCCGCCCGATCCTGCGATCTCCAGATAGGCGCCCGGACAGGCCCTGGCCGCCGCCGCCAGAGCCTTCAGCGGCGCCGCGGAGCCGGCGCTCAGCCGGACGGCGCCGTCGAAGCCGATCGCCGCAGCGCCGGCCTCGCGCGCCAGCGCCGTCTTGCAATTCTCGACAGGAGCAGGTTTGGGCGTGGGTTTGGGCGCCGGGTCGGGCGCAGCCATTTGCTTCGGGACCGAGGTCTTAGCCTCCGTCGGCGCCTTGGCGACCGGGGCCGGGGACATGTTCGGCTTGCCGGCGGATTCGGCGGCGCGCTCGTCCGCCCTGCTCGCGGCCTTTACATTGATCGACGCGATCTTGTCGCGCAGGCGCGCCTCGCCGCCGCGCGAATGGACCAGCGCCGGCAGGAGGCCCGCCGCCTGCTCCACGAAACCCGGCGGCGCGCCCGAGGCGTAGCGCATGTCGTCGACAATTCGCGCGGCCGGCGCGGCCTTGCGCGCCGCGGCGTTCAGAGCCGCGCGCGCGGCGGGCGAAGGCGTCGCCCCGGAAAATTCGAGCGCCGCGCCATCCCAGGCCGCGCGCCACTGATAAGGCGAAAGCAAGGGCGGCGGCGCAAGATCGTCGGCGACGCTTTTGACGCCCGGAAGCGCCCGAATTGCGGCGACCGTTTCGGCGCGCGCCGAACCGTCGAAAACCAGACCTTCGATGCGCAGGTCGCGACCGCTCACGAACACTTTCGCCGTCGGCCCCAGTTTTTCGCGCAGGATATTTTCCGCGCCGGCGGACAGAGTTTCTTCGAGCCTGGGCGTCACGACATCAATCGCCGCGAGCCACAACCCCGCCGCCGCCGCGAGACCCAACCATCCCATGCCGGGCCGACGCATCAATTCCCCCGCTCTCGTCCTCGCCGGATTCTATTTACCGCAAAATCCCGGAAAGCGAGCGCGGTTTTCGAAAAAAGAAGCGCCGCCGCCAACGCCGCGCGCCTTTCTCCGAGGAGGCGGCTTTTGCGGGGCTTGCCATTCCTTCATCGGTCGGGCATATCTCCCAGCCACGCGCTGAACCGAGGCGCGTCGGCGGGAGACGTGGCCGAGAGGCTGAAGGCGGCGGTTTGCTAAACCGTTATAGGGTTGTAAAGCCCTATCGAGGGTTCGAATCCCTCCGTCTCCGCCACCTCATCGCCCGCAAGTCAAGGCTTTGGGCCGCGGCTTTTCGGTCCAGTCACACCCGGCCTGTTTAGGTCATTGCAAGCCTGACCGATGTTCGCCCTCGCCACGTTCAACAGATTTCGCCGAGGCGCCGCGCGCGGACGCGCTGTTCCAGCGCCCATCGCCTTGCTTGCTCTTGTGCTGATTTTCGCGGACGCGGCCTGGGTCCGCGAAGCGCGGGCCGCCTTGCCCTTGCCGCCGCGACGGCCGCCCGAATTCTCGCCGCCCGTCGCGCCGGCGCCCAGCAACCCGGCGCCTCAATCCGCGCCGCAGACGCCGGATTCGGCCCCGGCGCCCGGACAGCGCATGCCGGCTGACCTCCAGCCCGAGGATATGAAGCCCTTCAACCTTCCCCCGGCTTCGCGCCAACGTATGCGCCTGTGCGGCGAACGTTGGCGCGATCTCAAATGGGCCGGCGAGACCAGGGGGCTGACGTGGCGGTCCTTTGCCGAGAAATGCCTCCCCGGCAAAGATTGACGCGGCTCAGGACTGGCCTTCGCCCGGTCCGTTTGCCGTTCCTTCTGCGGCAGGCTTTTCTGCCGGCGCGGCCTTGGGCTTGCGCGGCGCCGCGCGCTTGGGCTTAGCCTTCTCGGCCGCCGGCGCGGCTTCGCCCGCGACTTTCTTCGTCACGCGGCGGGACGCCGCAGCACTGCGCGCAACCGGTTTGGCGGCCGGCTTGGCGGCTGCTTTCGCGGCCGTCTTTTTGGCCGCGGCGGGCTTGGCGTCGGCGGCCTTGCTTGCCTTTTTCGCAGCGCCTTTCCTGGCGCCCGCCTTCGACCGCGCATTCTCGGTCGCAGCGGATTTGGCGGCCGTCTTCTTCGCGCCCGCGGCCTTGGCGGCCGGCTTGGCGGCGGACTTGGCAGCGGACTTGGCAGCCGACTTGACGGCGGACTTGGCAGCCGACTTGGCGGCGGAGGATTTCGCCGTCTTTTTCGCGGCGGCCGCTTTCACGCCGGACGCTTTTTTCTCGGAGGTCTTTTTGGCCGCGGCCTTGGTCGCGCTCTTCTTCTCCGCGGCCTTGGCGGAAGGCTTTGCTGCCGCCTTCTTGGCGGCGGCCTTGGTCACGCTCTTGGCGGACTTCTTGGCCTCGGATTTCTTGGACTCGGATTTCTTGGACTCGGATTTCTTGGCGTCGGCCTTCTTGACGTCGACCTTCTTGGCGTCGGCCTTCTTGGCGGCGCTCTTTCCAGCCGCGGCCTTGGCCTTCGTCGCGCCCGACTTTTTCTCCACCGCCGCGCTGGCTTCCGCGGGCGCCGCAGGTTTTTTCGCAGCTGAACTCTTCTTTGGTGATTGCGCCATCATATCCCCCTTTCGCGCCGCCGGCGCATGGTCTGCCCGATCGAGCGCAATCAGCCTAAACCTGTTCAAAACTCTTGCAAGAGAGCGCAATCGCCTTGACCGCGCCGCGCGAGGCGTTTTTGGCCGCGTCGGCGGCGCGCGAGGCGAAAAATTTCGCTCCCAAAGCGCCGTTTCATCCGTACGACAAGGCGTTTCGCCGCAGGCGTCGAACTTTCTTTTATCGCGCGCGACAACTCGCCTTGCAGCGCGCGCGCCGGATTTCCTGTCAAAAACGCCCATGCGAAGCAGAGCGAAGGTTTCATATAATCTTCATATAAAACAACATGCTATTTCGACCACGCGCCTTCGTCGCCGCCATCGTTTCACGTTCCTTTGCTGGCGTCGTCTTCGCTTGCGGCGCGACCCGCGCGCCTTCGTTCTTCGCGATGAATTTCGCGCGTTCGGACAAAACGCGAGTCCGAAAAAATGCGTCGCCAACAAATTTGCGCGAGAACAAAAAAAAATTTGTTGAAAGGGAAAACGCGCCGCAAAAAATGCGGCGCGTTGGCAAAATTGACGTTTCGAAACGCGAAAAAAAGCGCGCGAACTCAGATTCCGAGTTTCGTTTTCAGAATTTCATTCACCACTTGCGGATTGGCCTTGCCGCCAGTGGCCTTCATCACCTGTCCGACAAACCAGCCGAGCAAGGTCGGTTTGGCTTTCGCCTGTTCGACCTTGTCGGGATTCCTGGCGATGATCTCGTCCACCGCCTTCTCGATCGCGCTGGTGTCGGTGACCTGTTTCATGCCGCGCGCTTCGACGATTTTTTCCGGGTCGCCGCCTTCAAGCCAGACGATTTCGAACAGGTCCTTGGCGAGCTTGCCGGAGATCACATTGGAAGAAATCAGATCGACGATGGCGCCGATCTGCCCGGCGGAAACCGGCGAGTCCTCGATCGATTTTCCTTCCTTGTTGAGCCGCCCGAACAGTTCGTTGATCACCCAGTTGGCGACGAGCTTCGCGTCGCGGCCTCTCGCCGCCTCCTCGAAATAATCGGCGGAAGCGCGCTCCAGAATCAGCACGCCGGCGTCATAGGGCGAGAGCCCGTATTGCGCGATGAAACGCGCCTTCTTCTCGTCCGGCAGTTCGGGCAAATTCTTCGCCAGAGCGTCGACATAGGCCTGGTCGAATTCGAGCGGCAAAAGATCGGGATCGGGGAAATAGCGATAGTCGTGCGCCTCTTCCTTGGAGCGCATCGAGCGCGTCTCGCCCTTGCCCGGATCGTAGAGCCGCGTTTCCTGGTCGATGGCTCCGCCGTCCTCCAGAATGCCGATCTGGCGGCGCGCCTCGACATCGATCGCCTGACCGATGAAGCGGATCGAATTGACGTTCTTGATCTCGCAGCGCGTGCCGAGCTTTCCTCCCGGCTTGCGCACGGAGACATTCACATCCGCGCGCAAAGAACCCTGCTCCATATTGCCGTCGCAGGTGCCCAAATAGCGCAGGATGGTGCGCAGCTTGGTCACATAGGCCTTCGCTTCGTCCGCCGAGCGCATGTCGGGTTTCGACACGATCTCCATCAGCGCCACGCCGGAGCGGTTGAGATCGACATGCGAGTCGTTGGCGCCGAGATCGTGCAGCGATTTACCCGCGTCCTGTTCGAGATGCAGGCGCTCGACGCCGACCTTGATCTGCTCGGTCGGCGACAGATCGACCAGCACCTCGCCCTCGCCGACGATGGGGTTCTTGTACTGGCTGATCTGATAGCCCTGCGGCAGGTCGGGATAGAAGTAATTCTTGCGGTCGAACACCGAGCGATGATTGATCCTGGCGTTCAGCCCGAGACCGGTGCGGATCGCCTGCTTGACGCATTCCTCGTTGATGACGGGGAGCATGCCGGGCATGGCGGCGTCCACCAGCGAGACGTGGCTGTTGGGCGCGCCGCCGAATTCGGTCGAGGCGCCGGAAAAGAGTTTTGAAGCGCTCGTCACCTGGGCGTGGATTTCAAGGCCGATGACGACTTCCCAATCGCCCGTCGCGCCCGGAATCAATTTCGACGAATGGCTCAGCGTGTTCATGCGGGGTCCACTTTCCGGTCCGACTTTTCCTTCATCAGACGCTCTTCATAAGCGATCGACCATTCGATGATCGCGCTCCACAGGGATCGCGCCAGATCGGGGTCGAGATTTTTTTCCTTCGCGCGCGCGGCGACGCGGGCCAGCACTTCGTCGACGCGCGGCGGAATGCGCGCGGGCCAGCCGATGCGGCTCTTGATGTCGGCGGCCGCCTCGATGCAGCGCAGACGTTCGGCAAGCGCGTCGACGAGAGCGCCGTCGATCGAGTCGATCTTTCGGCGCAACGCGGCCATTTCCGCATTGATCGCCGGGGCCTTCTCGTCCGCGCCGCTCATCTGTTCAGGCCCACCATGGCTCGGGAAGGGACATCTTCGGCGCGGCCTCCTCGATCGCCTGTCCGAGCGCGAATAAAGTCTCTTCCTCGAAAGGCCGTCCGATCAATTGCAGGCCGAGCGGCAGGCCGTCCGACGACAGGCCGGCGGGCACGACGAGGCCCGGCAGGCCGGCCATGTTCACCGTCACGGTGAACACGTCGTTGAGATACATTTCCACCGGATCGGCCGAGCCCTTTTCGCCCAGGGCAAAAGCCGGCGACGGCGTCGCCGGGGTCAGGATCGCGTCTACGCCGGCCTGGTAAGCCAGGTCGAAATCGCGTTTGATCAGCGTGCGGATTTTCTGGGCGCGCAGGTAATAGGCGTCGTAATAGCCCGCCGACAGCACATAAGTGCCGATCATGATGCGCCGGCGCACTTCCTTGCCGAAACCTTCGGCGCGGGTCAGTTCATAGAGATCGACAATGTCCTTGCCGGTCTTGCGCAACCCGTAGCGCACGCCGTCGTAGCGCGCGAGATTGGAGGACGCCTCCGCCGGCGCGACGATATAATAAGCCGGCAAGGCATGGCGCGTATGGGGCAGCGAAATCTCGCGGATCTCGGCGCCCGCGGCGCGCAGCCAGGCGACGCCCTGATCCCACAAAGCGGCGATCTCCGGCGACATGCCGTCGAGGCGATATTCCTTCGGAATGCCGATCACCTTGCCCTTGATCGAGGCGCCGACCGCCTTTTCGTAGTCCGGCACGGGCGCGTCGACGCTGGTGGTGTCTTTCGGATCGTGCCCCGCCATCGAGCGCAGCAGGATCGCCGCGTCGCGCACGTTCTGCGCGATCGGGCCGGCCTGATCGAGCGAGGAGGCGAAGGCGACAATGCCCCAACGCGAGCAACGGCCATAGGTCGGCTTGATGCCGACGGTGCCGGTGAAGGCTGCCGGCTGGCGGATCGAGCCGCCGGTGTCGGTGGCCGTGGCGCCCAGGCACAGCCGCGCCGCGACCGCCGCCGCCGAGCCGCCGGAAGAACCACCGGGGACGATTTTCGCGTCGGACTCCTTGCGCCGCCAGGGCGAGATCACCGGGCCGAAATAAGAGGTCTCGTTCGACGAGCCCATGGCGAATTCGTCGAGATTGAGTTTTCCCAGCATGGTCGCGCCGTCGCGCCACAGATTGGCGCTGACGGTCGACTCATATTGCGGGACAAAACCTTCGAGGATGTGCGAGGCGGCGGTGGTCTGCACGCCCTCGGTGGCATAGAGATCCTTGATGCCGAGCGGAATGCCTTCGAGCGGCCGCGCCTCGCCTTGGGCGATTTTTTCGTCGCTGGCCCTGGCCTGCGCCAGCGCCTTTTCCGGCGTCTCGACAATGAAAGCGTTGAGGCTTTTCGCCCGCGCCGTGGCGTCGATGAAAGCCTGGTTCAACTCGACCGCCGAGAACTTTTTGGCGGCGAGGCCGTCACGCGCTTGCGCGAGCGTCAGGCGGGTCAGATCGGACATTGTCTATTCTCTCTCGGCGGCGCTTATTCGATCACTTTCGGCACGACGAAAAAACCGTCTTCGCGCGCGGGGGCGTTGGCCAGGACTTTTTCGACGATCCCGCCGTCGGTGACCACGTCGGCGCGCTTCTTCATCGTCATCGGCAGGACGGAGGTCATCGGCTCGACGCCTTCGACATCGACCGCGTTCAATTCCTCGACGAAATTCAGGATGGAATTGATCTCGTTCTGCAAGAAAGGCGCTTCCTCATCGCTCACGCGGATGCGCGCGAGATGGGCGATGCGCCGCACCGTCGCCAGATCGACCGACATCAAGGACTCCGTGCTGAATGAGGCGGCCTCGACCGCCGCCCGTAGGGTTTCTAGCCTATACAGAAGCCGCCGTCCCGGCGCAACGACAGCGCGGCCCCCGACAGATCAGAACTGGATGGCCTCGCCGATTTGCGGAACATGGACTTTCGCGCGCGAGCCCTCCATGGCGGCGACAAAAGCGTCGGGCGTCTGGTCGATGATCGGGAAAGTGCCGTAATGCATCGGAATGACGTGGCGGAAATCGAAAAAACGCTTCGCCGCCAGCGCCGCCGTCTTGCCGTCCATGGTGAAGCGGTCGCCGACCGGAATCAGGCCGATTTCCGGGCGGTACAGCTCGCGGATCAGGTCCATGTCGGAAAAGATCGCGGTGTCGCCGGCATGATAGACGCGCGGACCGACTTCCGGCAGCAGGACCACGCCATTGGGATTGCCGAGATAGACCGGCTTGTCGTCCACCATCGTGCTCGCCGAATGCAGCGCCTGAGTAAGGGCGACGGAAAATTCGCCGCAGGGGATGGTTCCGCCGGTATTGCCGGGATTGATGTTCTGCGCGCCCTTGCCGTGG
>CAVSEY010000015.1:0-122557 GCA_963727035.1 uncultured Pseudomonadota bacterium
GCGCTTTTTCTGGAATCGCCCCATTTTGATGACATGAATCGGATCAGTTGGGACGATTTTCGTCTGGTGCGGGGGATTGCGGAGTCCGGCTCGCTGGTTGGCGCGGCTTCGGCGCTCAACCTCAATCATTCGACGGTTTTTCGCCGGCTCGGCGCCCTTGAGGCGATGATCGGCGCCAAATTGTTCGAGCGTTCGCGCAATGGCTATTCCGCCACCGCCGCCGGCCAGGAAATGGTCGTGCTCGCCGAGCGCATGGGCCGCGACGTGATGGATTTCGAGCGGCGGATCGCGGGCCGCGACGAAAAGCCCTCCGGCCTTTTGCGCATCACCACCAACGATGCTTTGTTCAATTATGTCCTCGCGCCCATTCTGGCGAGTTTCCGCAAGGCCTACCCCGACATTCAGCTCGACGTGCTGGTGACCAGCCAGCCGCTCAATCTCGCGCGCCGCGACGCCGACATCGCCATCCGCTCGACCTATGCGCCGCCGGAAACGCTGGTCGGGCGCCGCATCGGCTCGTCCGTCTGGGGCCGCTATGTCTCGCGGCGGCTTTATGAATCGGGGTTCGACCTCGCCGACGAGCGCCACGACTATATCGGCTTCAACGAACATTTCGGCGGCGTGGACATTTTCGACTGGATCGAGAAGGAAATTCCGCCGCAACGCATCGCCATGCGCTGCAACACCACGGTCGGCATAGCCCAATGTATCGCGCAGGGCGTGGGAATCGGCTTTCTGCCGCGCTTCATCGGCGACCAGCATCCCGAACTGGTCTGCACCGACGAGCCAATGGGCGGACGCGGCGCCGCGCTCTGGCTGCTGACCCATCCCGACCTGCGCCACGCCGCGCGCGTGCGCGCCTTCATGGACCACGCCGGGACCCAATTGAGCAAGCGCCGCGGGGTGCTCAGCGGCAATGGGCATGGGGAATAGCTTTTGACGCTGACGCCGGTCGGAAAAGGCGCCGGACAGATGTCAAACCCTTCCGGCGAATTTCCGCCGGACGCCGAACGCTTGTCGAACGGATAGCCGCCGGTTTCAACGCTAGTAGCAATAGCGCCGCGAGACGTGGATCCAGGCGCCGTCCGAGCGCTGCAGGTAGCAGCCTCTCCGGTAGGCGTAATAGCCGCCGCGGCGTCGCTCGCCTTCCGCCGCAATGGCCGCTCCCGTGACGGCGCCCACGGCTCCGCCGATCAAGGCGCCCCTGCCGCCGCCAACGGCCCCGCCGATGATCGCTCCGCCGACGCCGCCCAGCAGCGCTCCCCCCGGCACATCCTGTGCGGCCGCATCGTGAAGCGGCGTCGCCAACGCCAGCATCAACAGCGCCGCTGACCCAAGCTTTCGCAACATCGTAAAATCCTTTCCCGCGCGGCCCCGAATGGCGTCGCGCCACGAACAGCATAGCTTGAAACCTGTCACGACCGCGAGATCTTGTTGAGTTGGCCTGGCGGACCCTGCCGAAAGACGGGCGTGTTTTCGAACGCCCTTTGGGGAGAACGGATTCCCGCTCAATCGATCTCGACGATCACCCGGCCGCGCACCTTGCCTTCGAGAATTTCGGCGCCGGTTTGCATCACCCTGTAAAGACCGATGGTCGTGCTCAACTCAGCCAGTTTGGCCGGGTCGAGATTACGCGCCAGGAGGCCCCATGCTTCGAGCCGCACCGATTTCGGCTTCATCACGCTGCCAATGCCGAGCAGGCAAACGCCGCGCAGGATGAAGGGCGCGACACTGGTCGGCAAGTCCATGCCCTGGGCGTTGCCGCAGGCGGCGACAGCGCCTTCGAAAGCGGTCTGGGCCAGGACATTGGCGAGGGTGTGCGAGCCGACGGCGTCAACAGCCGCGGCCCAGCGCTCCTTGCCGAGCGGTTTTCCGGGCGCGGAAAGTTCGGCGCGGTCGATGATTTCGGACGCGCCGAGGTAGGTCAAGAAATCAGCCTCGTCCTTGCGGCCGGTGGAGGCGATGACCCGCCAGCCGGCCTTGGCGAGCAGGCAAATGGCGATCGAGCCGACGCCGCCCGCCGCGCCGGTGACCAGGACGGGGCCGCGGTCGGGCGTCATGCCCTGTTTTTCCAGCGCCAGCACGGCGAGCGCCGCCGTATAGCCCGCCGTGCCGATCGCCATGCTCTGTGCGGCGGTAAAGGCTTTGGGCAAGGGCACGAGCCAGTCGCCCTTGACGCGCGCCTTTTGCGCATAGCCGCCGAAATGGGTCTCGCCGCAGCCCCAGCCGTTGAGGACCACCTCATCGCCCGGCTTGAATTCCGGATGGGAGGAGCTTTCGACCACGCCGGCGAAGTCGATGCCCGGGATCATCGGGAAACGCCGCACCACCGGCGACTTGCCGGTGATCGCGAGGCCGTCCTTGTAATTGACCGTGGAATGGGTGACGCGGACGGTCACGTCGCCGTCCATCAATTCGGTTTCGTCGAATTCCGAATAAGCCGCGCGGTAACCGGACGCATCCTTGTCGATGCGTATGGCTTTGAATCTGGACATGGGCGCCTCCGTCGGGTCGCATGAGACGATGGCGGGGCAAGAGCGTCAAGTTGGGCGATTGGAGGATGCCGCGATCAAGGAAAGCGGCGGCCTTCGACCGGCCGCTGGACCGGGAGCGCGAGCCCGAGCCGGATATCGGGTGGCTTCAGGCGCGCCTTGCCGGCTGATATTGCGAGCGCCTGGCAAAGGCGGTTTGGGGCGCGCCGGAAGGATTCGGCCTGGCGCCGGGACCGACGAGGCTCACGAATTCCGCGAATTGGGAAAGCGGCAAGGGTCTCGACCAGAAATAGCCCTGGGCGAATTGCGCGCCCATCGAGCGCAGACGGTCGGCTTCTTCTTTGCTTTCGACGCCTTCGGCGACGACATCGACGCCCATGTCCCGGCCGGTGACGATCAGGCCGCCGATGATGGCGCTCTTGTTGCGGTCCTTCAGCATGCCTGAAACGAAGGATCGGTCGATCTTGATTTCGCTGATCGGCAGGTTGACCAGGTGGCGCAAGGTTCCGCTGCCGGTCCCGAAATCGTCCAGCGCAAGGCTGAAGCCGAGTTTCACGATTTCGTCGAGCAGTTCGATGACGCCGATCTGGCCTCGCCCGTAGATGGCGTTCTCGGTGATTTCAATGCGGATCAGCGCGGGGGAAAGGCCCTCGCCGATCAGCATGTTGAGTTTGGCGAGCAGTCGTTCCGGCGCCTTGAGGATGGCGCCGGAAAGATTGACCGACGTCGGCAGGGAAATCGCATGGTCGTCTCTCAGGGCGACCAGGGCCTCGCGGTAGACGTCCAGCACCAATTCGTCCAGAAGGGCTCCGAGGCCGTGCTTTTCGGCCACGTCGAAAATCTCTTCGAGGGAATGAACGGCGAAAGCCTTGGCCGGGAAGCGGGACAGCGCCTCGGCGCCTTCCACCCGGCCGTTCATCAGATTGATCCGGGGCTGGAAGTAAAGCGACAGCGAGCGGGAGGCGATCGCCTGGCTGAGTCCGCGCGCGATCCGGGTCTCCCTGCGGAATGTGTCGGTCAGACCTGCGCTGTAATCGAGGTGGCCGCCGCGCTTCGTCTTTTTCGCCTCGCGCTGCGCCATGTCCGCCGCCGCCAGCAGGTCTGAGCGGTTGCTGGCGTCTCCCGGAAAATAAGCCGAGCCCCCGGTCATCGAGAGGGCGGGAATTTCCATATTCGTCGCGCGAAGGTCGTCGATTGCCTTTTTGACCCAGGCCATGAGGTCGGCGCCGCTTTTCTGGTCGCGGTCGGCGCAAGCGATGATCCCGAATTCGTCTCCGCCGAGGCGGGCCGCGAAAAAATTGCGCTCCGCGCTCGTCGCCAGCACGCCGCCAATCGCCTTGAGCGCTTCGTCGCCAATGGCGTGCCCCAGGGCGTCGTTGATGTTCTTGAAAAGATCGATGTCCAGTAAAGTCAGGGAGAAAGGCTTTCCGCCCGCAATGAGGGCGTCGAGCCTGGTCAAGAACAGGAAGCGGTTGGCGATCCCGGTCAGATTGTCCGTCTCCGCCAGACGGGTCGCCGCCCTGCGGGCGGAATCCAACGCTGCGATGGTGCGTTTGTGACCCTCGATGGCCTCGTCGCGCTCGACCTGCATCTGGAGCATGTGGATCAATTGCCGGGCGGTGCCGGCGCCGACGCCCAGGACAACGATCAGGAATGCGGCGGTCGCGCCGCCGAGCAAATACCAGGGGATGGTCCTGATCGCGGGAATCGCCAACGCGATTCCGAGCGCGAAGCCGATGACCGAGGCTCTGAACACGCGCGGCGCAAAACAGGTCGTATTGGCCATGACCAGCAGACCGGCCGCGGACACCACCGTCAGCAGGAGACGAAGGCCGTCCAGAGCTTCCGCCAGCGGCCAGGACGCCATCGCCCAGACGAAGCCGACGCCATAGAAAATATGCTCGATATGGCGCAAATGATCGCGGTCGATTTCGCCCCCGGCAAGCTTTCGGGCAAAGATGCGGAGATTGCGCCGAACCAGTTGATCGACCAGGCAATGGATCAGGCCAATCACAATAAGACTTTGATTTCCCGTAAAATATCCTGCGACGGCGATCAGGCCGAACACGAACTGCGCGAGGTAGGAATTCATCACTTCGCGTTTGCCGAACACTTCGAGCGCGCGCGCTTGAATGCGCGGATCCGCCTGCAGTTCGGCTTGGACGGCAGTCAAGGAAAAATGCGATTTGAACGACAAATTCATGCAGCCTGCCTCAAGCGCGGTCTGTAATTTGTAGACGTCATTTGTTAACAAGGCGATGAAATCCGACTACGGTTTGAATCGGGGCGTCGGCGCCGTCGTATTCCGAAAATAGAGCTGAAGGAGGTCGGGAGCTTGGCCGAGCAAATCCATGCCTATGTCGATCTGCTGGCCAAGGCGCTGGAGCTTTTTGGCGTGGCGATCGTCGTGGGCGCCATCGTGCAAGCGACCATCGTCTTCGCCCGCGAAGGTCAGCGCACCAAAGATTGGCTGGCCGCTTATCTTTCCTATCGCGCGAATATCGGCCGCGGCATCCTGCTTGGGCTTGAATTGCTGGTCGGCGCGGACATCATTTCGACGATCACGGCCCCGCTCACGGTTGAAAGCGTCGGTTTGCTGGCCGGCATCGTCCTGATCCGGACATTCCTGAGCTTTTCTCTCGAAACCGAAATCGAAGGCTGCTGGCCGTGGCGCCGAGCCGCCAAGGAGGCGGCGGAGGTTGGAACGGGTCGCCGCTGAATCGGCGCGCGACCTTTGACCTGTTTTACAGAACCTTCCCCGGGTTCAGCGTGTTGTGGGGGTCGAGCGCCGTCTTGAAGCGGCGCATGACGTTCATCGCCACCGGGTCCTTCACCTTCGGCAACAGGTCGCGCTTGAGTACGCCGATGCCGTGTTCGGCGGAAATCGAGCCGTTCATTCTTTTCACCACGGCGTGGACGTTGTCATTCAGCTCCGCCCAGCGGTCGAGAAAAGCCGCCTTGTCGGCGCCGACCGGCTGGGTGACGTTGAAATGGATATTGCCGTCGCCCATGTGGCCGAAGGGCACCGGCCGGGCGCCGGGGATGGTCTTTTCCACCACGGGCAGGGCTTGCGCGAGAAAGGCGGGAACGGAGGCGACCGGCACGCAGACGTCATGCTTGATCGAGCCGCCCTCCAGCTTCTGCATTTCCGACAGGTTTTCGCGCAAGGCCCAGAAGGCGCTGCGCTGGTCGAGCGAGGCGGCGACCACCGCGTCCTCGACGATCTCCCGTTCAAAAGCCGCCTCCAGCACGGCCATCATCTTGTCGTTGAGGCCGCTTTCCGACTGCGAGGCCAGCTCCAGCAGCACATACCAGGCGTGCGGCGCCTCCAGCGGCTCGCGCGCGCCGGCCGAATGTTTGACCACGATCTCGACGCCGAAGCGCGACACGAATTCAAAAGTTTTCAGGTCCGGCCCGGCCATGCTCTGCGCCAGAACCAGCAGCTCCAGGCATTTTTCCGGGCTGCTGAGGCCGATGAAGGCGGTTTCGACCGCGCGCGGGCGCGGATAAAGTTTGACGACAGCGGCGGTGATGACCCCGAGCGTGCCTTCGGAGCCCATGAAGACATGTTTCAGGTCGTAACCGGTGTTGTCCTTGCGCAATTTGGACAGGTTGTCGAGCACCGAGCCGTCGGCCAGCACCACTTCGAGCCCGGTGACGAGGTCGCGGGCGTTGCCATAGGCCAGAACCGCCGTGCCGCCGGCGTTGGACGCCAGATTGCCGCCGATGGTGCAGGAGCCCTCGGACGCGAGCGAGAGCGGGAACAGGCGATCGACGCTTTCGGCGGCTTGCTGCACTTTTTGCAGGGTCACGCCGGCTTCGACGATCATGGTGTTGGATTGGGGGTCGATCTCGCGGATCTTGTCCAGGCGCCCGAGCGACAGCAGGATTTCGCGGCCGGACTGGTCGGGAATCTGGCCGCCGACAAGCCCGGTGTTGCCGCCCTGCGGCACGATTTTCAGGCCGTTCTTGTCGGCGAAGGCGCAGAGGGCGGCGACTTCCTGCGTCGAGCCGGGCCGCACGACGCAGGCGGCCTTGCCATGCCAGAGGTCGCGCGGTTCGCTCAGATAAGCTTCCATGTCCTGGGCCGCGGTCAGGACATATTTCTCGCCGACGATTTGGGCCAATTGCGCGGCGATGTCGGCGGGCGAAAGCTCGGTCATGGCGAGAGTTCTCTTTAGAAAAGGTCTCTTTGGGGGCTATCCAAGCAGGCGGCGTTTGCGCGCGGGCTTTTGCCGCGCTTTGCGGAAGACGCCGACCAGTTCCACATGGGGCGAAAAAAGGAATTGGTCAACCGGCGTCACCCGCTCCAGGGCATAGCCTCCGGCGATCAGGATCCTGGCGTCGCGCGCAAAAGTCTGGGGGTTGCAGGACACGCCGGCAAGGGTCGGCACATCGCTTTTCGCCAGCTCCCGCGCCTGCGCCTCGGCGCCGGCGCGCGGGGGGTCGAACACGACGGCGTCGAAAGACGCCAGTTCGCCGGCGAGCAGCGGGCGGTGGAACAGATCGCGGCGTTCGCCCTTGATCGGCCGAAGGCCGGGCGTTTCGCGTGCGGCGCGCAGGCAGGCGGCGAGCGCGCCCGCTTCGCCCTCGGCGCAGAAAACCTCCGCCTTTTCCGCCAGCCGGAGCGCGAAGGTTCCGACGCCGCAAAACAGATCGGCGGTCTTTTTCGCCCCGCCCACGGCGTCGAGGACGAGCCGCGCCAAAGCCTCTTCGCCGGCGGCGGTGGCCTGAAGGAAGGCGCCGGGAGGCGGCGTCGACGCGAGCGCGGCCAACCAGGATTTCCGGCGCGCGGCGTTCGATCAGGGCCAGACCGTGGTTGGAGATGCGGGCGAGGTCGAGTTCCTCCGCCGCCGCGATCAGGGCCTGTTCGAGCGAAAAGTCCAGCGCGCCGCAGCCGTGCAGGTCGAGATCGAGCCCATCGAGGCTGGCGGTCACGACGAGATCGAGCGGTTTGTCCAGGCTTTTGAGGATTTCCGCGACGCGCCGCGCGGCGGGCAGGGCGCCGGCCATTTCCGGCGCGAGGATCGGGCAGGAGTCGAGCTCAAAGATGCGATGGCTGCGCGCCTGCATGAAGCCAACATGGGGCTCGCCGCGCTGGTCGTTGCGCGAATGGAAGGTCGCGCGCCGGCGCCCCGCGCCCCAGGCCGGGACGAGCGGGGTGACTTGAGCGTCGATTCCCGCGTTGCGCAAGGCCTCCGCGACGAGGCCGCTCTTCCAGGCGCGATAGGCGGGTTCTGCAAGAGTCTGCACCGCGCAGCCGCCGCAGTGCGTGAAATGCGGGCAGGGCGCCGCGACGCGGTCGGGCGAGGGCGTCAGCACGTCGACGAGTTTGCCGCGCTCGCCATCCACCTCGGCGCGGATTCTCTCGCCCGGCAAGGCGTAAGGCGTGAAAATCAGGCCATTCGGCCCGCGGCTCACGCCTTCGCCGCGCGCGCCGAGCTTTTCGATGTCCAGCAGGGCGTTGAGGTCAATCACGTCGCGCTCCAATCAGAAATTCGCGATTGCCGTCGCCGCCTTCAATGGGCGACGGGATCAACCCGATCACTTTCCAGCCAAGTGTTTCAAACAGCGCCGCGATCCTGTCGCAGGCGGCTTTTTGAGCAGCCTCATCGCGGACAAGGCCTTTTTTGACCCGTTCCGGCCCGACTTCGAACTGCGGCTTGATCAGGAAAACCGCCTCGGCCTGGGCCGCGGCGAGCGCCAGCACCGCCGGCAGGATTTTTTCCAGCGAAATGAAGCTGACGTCGCCAACGATCATCTGCGGCGGGGCGGGAAAGTCGTCAGCCGAAAGCGTCCGGGCGTCGCGCTTTTCCAGCGATTTGACCCGCGCATCCTGCGCAATGGCGGGATGAAGCTGGCCGTGGCCAACATCGGCGCAGGTCACATGAGCAGCGCCGCGCATCAGCAGGACATGGACAAAACCGCCGGTCGAGGCGCCGACGTCGAGCGCCTGTTTGTCCGACGGGTCGAGCGCGAAGGCGTCGAGCGCCGCCGCAAGCTTCACGCCGCCGCGCGACACCCAGGGATAGGCGGGGCGGGCGTCGAGCCGCGCATTCCCGGGCACAGGTTCGGACGGTTTGGCGACCGGGCGCCCGTCGAGGGTGACGAGGCCGGCCTCGATCGCCTCGCGCGCCTTGGCGCGGCTGGCGAAAAAGCCGCGTTCGACCAAAGCGACATCGGCCCGGCTCGTGGCGCTCACGCCGTCTTGATCGCCGCCTGGCGGCCGAGGGCTTCGAAAACCTTGGCGATTATGCCTTTCGCGTCGAGCCCGGCCCTGGCGTACATCGTCTCCGGCTTGTCATGGTCGAGGAAGGCGTCGGGCAGGACCATGGAGCGGAAGCGCAGGCCGCCGTCGAGCAGGCCGTCTTCGGCCAATTGCTGGGCGACGAAGGAGCCGAAGCCGCCGATGGAGCCTTCCTCGACGGTGATCAGCGCCTCATGCGTGCGGGCGAGTTTGCGGATCAGCTCGACGTCGAGCGGCTTGGCGAAGCGCGCATCGGCGACCGTGGCGGAAACGCCCTGCGCCGCGAGCGTTTCGGCGGCGTTGAGGGCCTCCGCGAGACGCGCGCCGAGCGACAGGATCGCGACCGTGTCGCCCTGGCGGACGATGCGGCCCTTGCCGATTTCGAGCGGCTTGCCTTCCTGCGGCAGATCGACCCCGACGCCGTTCCCGCGCGGATAGCGGAAGGCGATCGGGCCCTTGTCATAGGCCGCGGCGGTGGCGACCATGTGAACGAGCTCCGCTTCGTCGGCGGCCGCCATCACCACCATGTTCGGCAGGATTCCGAGATAAGCGATGTCGAAGGAGCCGGCGTGGGTCGCGCCGTCGGCGCCGACGAGGCCGGCGCGGTCGAGCGCGAAGCGCACCGGCAGATTCTGGATCGCCACGTCATGCACGACCTGATCGTAGCCGCGCTGCAGGAAGGTCGAATAGATGGCGCAAAAGGGCTTGAACCCTTCCGTCGCGAGTCCGGCGGCGAAGGTTACCGCATGCTGCTCGGCGATGCCGACGTCGAAGGTGCGTTTGGGAAAAGCCTGCTGAAACAGGTCCACGCCGGTGCCCGAGGGCATGGCGGCGGTAATGGCGACGATTTTGTCGTCCTTTTCGCCTTCCTTGACCAGGGATTGGCCGAAAATCTTGGTGTAGGACGGCGCGTTGGCCTTGGGCGTGACCTGGGTCCCGGTCACCACGTCGAATTTGTTGACCCCGTGATATTTGTCCTCGGCGGCCTCGGCGGGGGCGTAGCCCTTGCCCTTCTGGGTCACGACGTGGATGAGCACCGGGCCGCCGACGTCGGCGTCGCGGACGTTCTTCAGGACCGGAAGCAGATGGTCGAGATTATGGCCGTCGATCGGGCCGACGTAGTAGAAACCGAGTTCCTCGAACAGAGTGCCGCCGGTGACATAGCTCCGGGCGTGTTCGACGGCGCGGGTGATCGCGCTTTCCACGGGTTTCGGCAGGCGGCGGGCGATCGTCTTGCCGGCGTCGCGCAGCTTGAGAAAAGCGCGGCCAGAGGACAGGCGCGCGAGATAGGCCGACATGGCGCCGACCGGCGGCGCGATCGACATGTCGTTGTCGTTGAGGATGACGATGAGGCGGGCGCGCGACGCCCCCGCGTTGTTCATCGCCTCATAGGCCATGCCCGCGGACAGCGAGCCGTCGCCGATCACCGAGATGACATGGTTGTCGCCGCCCGAGAGATCGCGCGCGACCGCCATGCCAAGGCCGGCCGAAATCGAGGTCGAGGAATGGGCGGCGCCGAAAGGGTCGTATTCGCTTTCCGTGCGCTTGGTGAAGCCCGACAGGCCGCCGCCCTGGCGCAAGGTCTTGATGCGGCCGCGCCGGCCGGTGAGAATCTTGTGCGGATAGGCCTGATGGCCAACATCCCAGACGATCCGGTCGTTCGGCGTATTAAAGACATAATGGAGCGCGACGGTCAGTTCGACGACGCCGAGGCTGGAGCCGAGATGGCCGCCGGTGACCGAAACCGCATCAATGGTGGCGCGCCGAAGGTCCTCGGCGACGGAGCGCAGGGCGGATTCCGGCAGCTTGCGCAGGTCGGCGGGAATTTTTACCCTGTCGAGGACAGGGGTCGTCGAAACATTGTTCACGGCGCACTCGATCAATAGTTCGCTCCCCCATGACTAGAAGCGCGAAAGGGTGCTTTACACGCTGAGGGCGCGAGGGGCAATCGCGCGGCGGAATTTTGTCGCTGTCCTTTGGTCGCTGCGGGGCGGCTCCCTTCTTCGCAATCCATAGGTTAAATTCAAGCCGCCAAAGCCGAAGCGCTTGACGGCCAAGCCGAAGGCGGCTTTGATCTGGACGGCCGTCGGGCGCGACGGAATCGACTTTTGCATCGGAGCAGGCCATGACCATGGGGGCGCCGGGGTTGGAGCCGCGTCATAATTTGGGCGAGGCGATCCACCGCCTGCGCGCGCGTTGGGGCTGGTTTTTCGCTTTTGGGGTTTTATGCCTCGCCTTCGGCGTCATAGCCCTCGCCATGGCGGCGGTTTCGACCCTGGCCGTGGTTTTCATGGTCGCGTTCATGCTGATCGTCGCCGGTGGCTTCGAGATTGTCCTGGGCGTCAATTCGCGCGACTGGCCTGCCTTTTTTCTCTGGGTTATCAGCGGCTTTTTCTATCTGGTCTTCGGGGCTTTCGCACTGGCCCGGCCCCAGGTCGCCGCCGCCGCGCTGACGGCGGTGGTCGGGGTGGGCTTCCTGGTCGCGGGCGTCGCGCGCATCTGGCTCGGCTTTAGGCTGCCGGCGGGGCCGAAGGCCTATATCGTGTTCGCCGGCGTGGTCACCACCCTGCTCGGCGCGCTCATCCTTGCCGGCTGGCCAGGCAACACATTGTTCGTGCTTGGTGTTCTTTTCGGCGTCGATCTGGTTTTCTATGGCGCGAGCTGGATCGCGCTGGGCCTGAAGCTGCGCCCATGACCTTGAGTCCAGTTGTGCAAAAGCCGCCGAAGCGTGGCTTTTGGTTCGCCGAGGTGGTAAGGCCGAAGCCCTCAACCATTCTCCGGCGCCCCTGAGCGACCGCCCGGGCGATTTTGGCGGCATAGAGGAAACGATCATGGCGAAATGGGTCTATTCATTCGGCGGCGGCAAATCCGAAGGCGCCAGCGCAATGAAGAATTTGCTTGGCGGCAAGGGCGCCAATCTGGCGGAAATGGCCAATCTTGGCCTGCCCGTCCCCCCCGGCTTCACCATTTCCACCGAGGTCTGCACCTATTTTTACGCCAACGGCCAAACCTATCCCGCCGATCTGGCGGCGCAAGTCGAAGCCGCCCTCGCCCATGTCGGCCAACTGGCAGGCCACACTTTCGGCGACCCCAACGATCCCTTGCTGGTTTCGGTGCGCTCCGGCGCGCGCGCCTCGATGCCGGGCATGATGGACACGGTGCTAAACCTCGGACTCAACGATTCGACCGTCGAGGCCGTCGCCAAATCGGCCGGCGACGAGCGATTCGCGTGGGACTCCTACCGCCGCTTCGTCCAGATGTATTCCAATGTGGTGCTTAACGTGGAGCATCATAATTTCGAGGAGATTCTGGAAGTCTACAAGGAACAGAAGGGCTATCGGCAGGATACCGACCTCAAGGCCGCGGATTGGCGCAACATCGTCGCCAGCTACAAGGAAGTGGTTCAGCGCGAGACCAAAAAAGCCTTCCCGCAGGACCCGAAGGAACAACTCTGGGGCGCGATCGGCGCCGTGTTCTCGTCGTGGATGAACCAGCGCGCGATCACCTATCGCCGCTTGCACGACATCCCGGCAAGCTGGGGCACGGCGGTCAATGTCCAGGCCATGGTGTTCGGCAATATGGGCGAGACCTCGGCGACCGGCGTGGCTTTCACCCGCAATCCCGCGACCGGCGAGAACGCGCTCTATGGCGAATTCCTGATCAACGCCCAGGGCGAGGACGTGGTCGCCGGCATTCGCACGCCGCAGAACATCACCGAGGCCGCGCGCATCGACGCCAAATCGGAAAAACCCTCGCTGGAAAAGGCGATGCCGGAGATTTTCGCCGAATTCGCCCGCGCGACCCAGTTGCTGGAAAAGCATTATCGCGACATGCAGGACATGGAATTCACCGTCGAGCGCGGCAAGTTCTGGATGCTGCAGACCCGCAATGGCAAGCGCACGGCGCGCGCCGCGTTGCGCGTCGCGGTGGAAATGGCCAATGATGGTCTGATCAGCCGGCAGGAAGCGATTCACCGGATCGAGCCGGCCTCGCTCGATCAATTGCTCCATCCGACCCTCGATCCCAAGGCCGAGCGCAAGATCGTGGCGACCGGCCTGCCGGCCTCGCCCGGCGCGGCGAGCGGCGAGATCGTTTTTTCGTCCGACGAGGCGGAGACGCTCAAGGCGGCGGGCCACAAGGTCATTCTGGTGCGGGTCGAGACCTCGCCCGAGGACATCCACGGCATGCACGCCGCCGAAGGCATTCTCACCACGCGCGGCGGCATGACCTCGCATGCGGCGGTGGTCGCGCGCGGCATGGGCAAGCCCTGCGTTTCGGGCGCCGGAACGGTGCGGGTCGATTATGCGGCCCAGACCATGACCGCCATGGGCAAGACTTTCAACAAGGGCGACATCATCACCATCGACGGCGCGGCCGGACAGGTGATGGAAGGCGCCGTGGCGATGCGCCATCCCGAACTTTCGGGCGATTTCGCGGTGCTGATGGGCTGGGCGGACGCCGAGCGCCGGATGAAGGTGCGCACCAACGCCGACACGCCGCATGACGCGCGCGTCGCGCGCCAGTTCGGCGCCGAGGGCATCGGCCTGTGCCGCACCGAGCACATGTTCTTCGACAACGACCGCATCGTCGCGGTGCGCGAGATGATCCTCGCCGACGACGAGGCGGGCCGTCGCGCCGCGCTCGCCAAGATCCTGCCGATGCAGCGCGGCGATTTCGCGGCTCTGTTCGAAATCATGCATGGCCTGCCGGTGACGATCCGCCTGCTCGATCCGCCGCTGCATGAATTCCTGCCGCATACGGCGGAGGAAATCGCGGAAGTCGCGGCGGCGACCGGCGCGGACCCGGAAAAGCTCCGGCGCCGCGCCAATGAATTGCATGAATTCAACCCGATGCTCGGCTTCCGTGGCGTGCGTCTGGCCATCGCCTTCCCGGAAATCGCGGAAATGCAGGCCCGCGCGATTTTTGAGGGCGCGGTCGAAGCCCGGAAGAAGACCGGGGAAGACGTGACGCCGGAAATCATGGTTCCGCTAGTGTTTTCCAAGCGCGAATTCGATCTGGTCAAGGAGCGCGTCGACGCCATGGCGCAAGCCGTGGCCAAGGAAACCGGCGTGACCATTCCCTATCACGTCGGCACGATGATCGAATTGCCGCGCGCCGCGCTGCGCGCCGGCGAGATCGCCGAGACGGCGGAGTTCTTCTCCTTCGGCACCAACGATCTGACCCAGACGACGCTCGGCATTTCGCGCGACGACGCCGGCTCCTTCCTCGGCGCCTATGTCCAGAAGAACATTCTGCCGCAGGATCCCTTCGTTTCGCTCGACCAGGAGGGCGTCGGCGAACTGATCGCTTTGGCCGCGGAGCGCGGCCGAAAGACGCGGGACAAGATCAAGCTCGGCATTTGCGGCGAGCATGGCGGCGATCCGTCCTCGATCGCTTTCTGTGAGAAGACCGGGCTGGATTACGTGTCCTGCTCGCCTTATCGCGTGCCGATCGCCCGTCTCGCCGCCGCCCAGGCGGCCCTCGGCCAGGCGGCGCGCTCGACGGCGTGAGGGGCCGCCTCATCCGGCGCCATAGCCGGGCGAAAGACGGGCGTCTTTCGCCGCCCTATGGCGCGCCACCTTCTCCCGCCATAGGGCGTCCGCACGGACGGCCGTTCTGACCAAGGGCCTATGGGGAGAAGGGATGGCGGCTGAGAAGGAGGTCAAATTTGCGGCAGGTCCAACAGTCCTTGATGGTCGCGACGCGCGGGCGCGGGCTTTTTGAGTTCACCCACGAGGCGCGCGGTTTTTTGCGCGCCAGCGGGTTGTCGCTTGGGCAAATGACGATTTTCTGCCGTCACACTTCGGCGTCGCTGCTCGATTCAGGAAAACGCCGACCCCTCCGTTGGCGACGATCTGCTCGCCTTTTTCGATCGCATCGCGCCGGAGGGGCGCGGCCTCTACAGCCACGAGAACGAAGGCCCCGACGACATGCCGGCGCATATCCGCGCGGCGCTGACGCCCTCTCACCTGACCATTCCTTTCGCCGGCGGCGAGCTGGCGCTGGGAACATGGCAGGGGATTTATCTGTTCGAGCACCGCCGCGCCGCGCACAAACGCGAAGTGATTTTTCATGCGATGGGCGAGTGACCGCGTTCTTTTTTTGAGGTCCAATGCCCGCGCCCTTCCCCGATCTTCACGCCATCGCTTCGACCGGCAAACGCGGCCTTTCGCGCGCGCTGGCCTTGATCGAAACCCATGAGGGGACGGCCGAACTCGCCGCACTGCTCGACGCCGCCCTGGCGCAAAGCCGCGCCCATACGGCGGGGCTGACCGGTCCGCCGGGGGTTGGCAAATCGACGCTGACCAATGCGCTGTTGCGCGACTGGCGCGCGCGCGGGGAGACGGTCGGCGTGATCGCGGTCGATCCGTCGTCGCGGCGCACCGGCGGCGCGCTGCTGGGCGACCGCGCGCGCATGGCGACGGACCCGGAAGATCAGGGCGTTTTCGTGCGCTCGATGGCCGCGCGCGACCGGCTTGGCGGCCTGTCCGACCAGACGATAGCGGCGGCTGCCCTGATGCGCGCCTTGTTTGACCGGGTGCTGATCGAAAGCGTCGGCATCGGCCAGTCGGAAGCCGATATTTCCTTCGCCGTCGACAGCGTGATTCTCTGCGTCCAGCCGGGTTCGGGCGATTCCCTGCAATTCATGAAGGCGGGCGTGATGGAGCTGCCCGATATTGTCGTCGTCACCAAAGCCGATATGGGCGAGGCGGCCAGCCGCGCCAGAAGCGAGGTCCAGGGCGCGCTGACCCTGTTTGCGCGCGACGACGACTGGCGGGTTCCGGTGATCCTGGCCTCGGCCGCGCGCGGCGACGGCATGGCGGAATTGCATCAGGCCCTGGCCGATCATCGCGCCTGGGCGCAGCGCAGCGGCGCGTTTTTATCGCGCCGCCGGGATCAGGAAAAGGCCTGGGTGCAGGAATCGATCCGCGCCCGTTTCGGAGCCGAAGGCCTTGCGCGGGCCGGCGCGATAAAAGTTTCGGCGGCGGGGCCGTTCACGCGCGAACTGGAAATCGCGCGGGAGCTGACGCGGCGTTTGGAAAAGGCTTAGACCGCGCCTGTGGGCGAGATCAGCCGGTAGTGGCGGGCAAGGGCGGTGAGGCCGCGGCGCAGGATGAAGAGGGCGACGGCGCCGGCCATTTTGGCGTCCTTATAGGCGCCGATCTCACGGCCGACATCGACGATCTCTCGGTCTTGCAGCACGATCGCCGCGAGCGGTTCGCGGAAATCCTCGGGGATCGCCTCGCGCGCGGCGCGAAATTTCTGCAAATTTTCGATCTGGCTTTCGCAACGCCACATGCCGTTGGGCGAATAAGCCGATTTGACCTCCTGCGACGGATCGAGCGTGCGCAGGGGATCGAGGCCGGCGCGAAAAAAGCTTTCGCGATATTTCTCGCCGGCCTGGGCAAGGGCGAAATTGCGGGCCTTGTCGGCGCGGTCGAGCTGGTTGCGGTCGCGCAGCCGCGCCAGCGGCCCGTCGTCGAGCCGCATCCGGACGCAATCGACGGTTTCGGTCAAGAATTTTTCGCCGCGCGAAATCTCCACCACTTCGGAAAAGACTTCGATTCGCGCGGCGCCGCCCGCCTGCAACAGGCGTTCGGCGCTGGGGGCCTGAGGGGCGCGGGCGCCGGCGCGCTCGAATTTCTGCAGCGCGCGCCGCGCGCTTTCGCGCGAGGGCGGCTCCAGGCAGGCGAGTGGGGGCAGGGAGATTTTGCTCTTGCGCGGTCTGCTCATTTGGCGCTCGGAATTTTGAGGAAAGATCAGGCGGAGAAAAAGTCGCTGACGGTCAGCGTCAGTTCGCCGCCGGCGCCATAGGCCGCGCTGAAACTCTCCGGCGACAGGCCGCGGCGGACGACCCGGCAGCGGGCGAGCAGCTCGACCAGCGGGCGCTCCAGCGCGCCGAACTGGCGGGTGCGGGCGTTGCGCGGCGCGACGACCTCCAGCGCAAAAGTCGCGTCGATGCGCCCCGGCTTCTGGGCGTTGAGCCGGCGCGCGGCCTGGTCCAGCCATTGCTCGTAAGCCTCGGATCGCACCAGGCCTTTCGCGGTCGGGACGTAAAGCACGGAAGCCGGCGGCGGCGTAGGGACGTGGACCGTGATGGTCCGCGCGGCGGGGCGCGGTTCGGCGCTGAGGCCGAACGAGCCGGTCTTCGGCGCGGCGGCGCGCGGCTTGACGGTCTCGACCCTTAAAGGTCGGGCGCCGGCGCGCGGGACGAGGATGGTGGTGGAGGAGAAGGGCGAAAAGACGCGGAAGGGTGCAGGGAAAGTCATGGCCGCCTTGAAGGTTGAGAAGGAAGAACTTGACTGCGCAGCAGATGAGAACATAAACAGAACAGCGCTGGGCTGTCAATGGGCAAAATCCCTCTGGCGTATCCAGGGTAAATATGGGAGAAGTCCCATCATGGACGAAGCGATCCGAAACCGCGTGAAAGCCGAGATGGAGCGGCAAGGCCTCGATATGAAAGGCCTGTCGAAGCTTGCCGGCCTGGGCGAGACCTATGTCCGCGACGCGCTGAAGCGCGGGCGCGGCGGCTCCTTGCCGGCGCTCAACAAGCTGGCGGCGGCGCTCGGCCGCTCGCTCGACTGGCTTCTGACCGGCGCGGCGACGGCGGGCGGCGAATTCGCGCCTGAAAAACCGCCGCGCCGCCGGCTCGACACCAGCGTCGACAGCAGGATCGTGGACGGCGCGACCGAGGCGGGCTCGACCATTCTGGAAGTCGATGTCCGCGCCGGCGCGGGCGGCGGCGGCGTGCCGGTCGAGGCCTTCGTCCATGACGAACAGGGCAATTCTTATGCGGCGGAGGGCATTGCGGCGGAATGGAGCCTGCCGTCCTCGATCGTCCAGGGCGTGCTCCACGCCTCGCCGCGCCATATCCGGGTGTTCGAGGTGATCGGCGATTCGATGGAGCCGCGCCTGTTCGAAGGCGACCGCGTCTTCGTCGACCTGCGCTACACAATTCCGAGCCCGGAAGGCATTTTCGCGCTGTGGGACGGTTTTGGCCTGGTGATCAAGAGGCTTCAGATCGTGATGGGTTCGGAGCCGACGCAGGTGCGGGTGATTTCCGCCAATTCGTCCTACGCGCCCTATGAGGCGGCGCTGGAGGACATCCGCATCATTGGCCGTTTCGCCGGGCGCTTCACCGTCAACTGAGCGCGCCCATCAAAGCCCAGTGGGCTGATTCGGGTGAGAAAATGGGAAAATTCCCAAAAAGATGAAAAAATCCCACTAAAGCCCATTGACCGGTCGACCGACTTTTGCTAGAAATATCCATGTTGACGATTTGCGCCCGGCGCTCCCAAGCGGAGCCGCCGGGTTTTTGTTTTCGTCGAGCCGACGAATTGGAAGAGATGATGGCGTCTCTCCCGCGCGACAATCCGCAGAAGAACAGCAAGGGGTGGCGCATTTCGCAGGCTGAAGGATGGCCAGGCGGCGCCGGCCTGCGCCGATCGCGAACATGCGATCCTGAACATGCGCCTGCATGGGGTGAGCTTCCAGGAAATCTCGCGTCGGCTGCCGGCAGCCGGCTTCGGCCAAGGCTGAGCGTGCGGCGCATCAGGCGAATCGTGGCCAAGTGCCTGAAATCCTGCCGCAACGAGCCAGCGCGCGAATTGCGCCAGCTCGAACTGCTGCGGCTCGATCAGTTGCAGGCGGCGCATTACAAGGCGGCGATGGGCGGCGACGCCGCCGCCATTTCGCGCGTGCTGTCGATCATGGACCGCCGCGCCAAGCTGCTCGGCCTCGACGCCGGGGCGGAAGCCGCGGTTTCGCTGGACGAGGCGCGCGACGCCTTGCTGAAGAAACTTGACGCCCTGGCGCGCGGCCAGGCGGAAGGCGACGCCAAGGCGAAGAAATAGTCGCCATGCGCAAGCCGCCCGCCCATGCGCGCGATCTGGCGCGGCTGAGCTCGCGCGAGCGCGCGGCCTTTTTCGCCAAGCTCGACGCCGACGAAGTGGAATCGCTGAAAACGCTGTGGCCTTTCTGGGCGCGGCCGGAACAGATCGTTCCGCGCGGCGACTGGGTCTATTGGCTGCCGCTCGCCGGGCGCGGCTGGGGCAAGACTCGCACCGGGGCGGAGACCGTGCGCCATTGGGCGCGCAGCTTTCCCCTGGTCAATCTGATCGGCGCGACCGCCGATGATGTGCGCGACGTAATGGTGGAGGGCGAATCCGGCGTGCTGGCGGTGTGTCCGCGCGACGAACGCCCTCGCTACGTCGCGCACAGACGTCGGCTGGAATGGCCCAATGGCGCCAAGAGCCTGCTGTTTTCGGCGGAAGAACCGGAACGGCTGCGCGGCAAGCAGCATATGAAGCTGTGGGCCGACGAACTGGCCGCCTGGCGTTATCCCGAGGCCTGGGATCAGGCGGTGTTCGGCCTGCGCCTTGGCGACAAGCCGCAGGCGATCGTCACCACCACGCCGCGTCCGACCAAATTGATGCGCGAACTGCTCGCCGATCCGCTGACCTTTTCGACGCAGCATTCGACCTTCGAAAATATCGGCAATCTCGCCGAGACCTTTCTGGCTCGCGTGGTGCGCAAATATGAGGGCACGCGACTCGGAAGGCAGGAATTGCACGCCCATATGCTGCTCGACGTTCCAGGCAGCCTTGTGGACGCGCGAGATGGTCGAGGCCGCCCATGTGGCGAAGGACGAGGTTCCGAAACTTGGGCGCATCGTCGTCGCGATCGACCCGCCGGCGACCTCGGGCGAAAAGGCAGACGAATGCGGCATGATCGTCGCCGGGCTCGCGCCCGACCGAAAAGTTTTCGTCCTGGCCGATCTGTCGCGCCAGGGTGAGACGCCGCTCGGCTGGGCGGGGCGGGCGGTGGCGGCCTTGCGCGATTTCGGCGCCGATTGCATCGTCGCCGAGGTGAACAATGGCGGCGAGATGATCGAGACGCTGATCCGCCAGGTGGACGCGAACGTGGCGTTTCGCGCGGTGCGCGCCTCACGCGGCAAATTCACCCGCGCCGAGCCGGTGGCCGCGCTTTATGAACAGGGCAGGGTGCGCCATTGCGGCGCCTTCGCCCGGCTCGAAGACCAGATGTGCCTGATGACCCCGGATTTCGACCGGGCGCGCGCCGGTTTCTCTCCCGACCGGGTGGACGCGCTGGTCTGGGCGGTGTCGGCCCTGCTGTTTGAGCAGGAGCAGGGCGCATCGGTCTTCGAGTTCTATCGCAGCATGACGGCTGATCCTTCCAGACAATTGGGGCTGATCGATCCGGGTGGATTGAACTTCCAGACCGGATTGATCCTGGCCGCGCCCCGACCATTCATTGGAGTGTCTCATGACCGAACGCGGCGCGGGCCTGCCTCGCTGGTCCCTTTCGCCTGTTGAAATCACTACGCGCTTTGGCGGCGTCGAGGGCGCGGCCGACTGGTTCGGCCCGTCTGCCCCGCAAGAGCCCAGCGCGCCGGCGGATGTCGCGGGGCGGCAATGGGATTTTCCTTCGGGCTACAATCTCAATGTCACCGCGCGCGCCTATGAGGCTTTTTCTTTCGCCGATCTGCGCGCGCTGGCCGAGGCCTATGATCTGCTGCGGCTGGTGATCGAGACGCGCAAGGACCAGATCGAGCGGTTGAGCTGGACGATCCGTGCGAAATCGGGCGCGAAAGTCGATTCAGCGCAGATGGCGCGGGTCGAAAAATTCTTTCAGAGCCCGGACGGCGCCCATGACTGGTCCGCCTGGATGCGGATGATCCTGGAGGATCTTTTCGTCATCGACGCGCCGGCTCTGTGGTGCGAGCGCGATCGCGGCGGCGCTCTTCTGGCGCTTCATCCGCTCGACGGCGCGACGATCAAGCCGGTGCTCGACGCCTGGGGCCGCACGCCGCGGCCTTTCGCGCAGAATGGCAGAAAAGTTTACCCGGTCGCCTATCAGCAGATTCTCAAAGGCCTGCCAGCGATCGACTATTCGGAGCGCGATCTGCTTTATCGCCCGCGCAACGTGCGCGCTCATCGCGCCTATGGTTATTCGCCGGTCGAGCAGGTTCTGGCGACGGTCAATATCGGCCTGAAGCGGCAGTTGAGCCAGATCAGCTATTACAGCGAAGGCAATATTCCCGAGAGCCTGATCGGGGTGCCGGACGCCTGGACGCCGGACCAGATCAAGAATTTTCAGGACTATTGGGACCTCTATTTCACCGGCGACCAGGCGCGGCGCCGGCGCGCCAAATTCGTCCCCGGCGGGGTGGCCAAGACTTTCATTCAGACCAAGGAGCCGGAACTCAAGAACGCCTTCGACGAATGGATTGCGCGCGTGGTCTGTTTCGCCTTTTCGATCTCGCCGCAGCCTTTCGTCAATCAGATGAATCGCGCGACCAGCGAGACCCAGAAGGACAGCGCCGACGAGGAAGGCCTGCTGCCGATCCTGAACTGGATCAAGCGACTGTGCGACCATGTGATCCAGACTCTTCTGGGCGCGGACAATCTGGAGTTTTCCTGGCGCCATGAGCCGACGATCGACCCGACCATCCAGCGGGAGAATCTGGTCGCTTATGTGGGCGCCGGGATGATGACCCGGCGCCGTGCGGCCGAGATCATGGGCGAGACGATACCCGACGATCCGATGGCGGAAGTGCTGACCGTCACCACCGGGCAGGGGGTCGTGGAGTTGGGCGCAAACTCGGCTCAGAATGGCGTGGAGAAAGGTTACCACGGCTTTCGATCACGCAGCTTGGACGATCCGTCTTTAGGAAAATTCGATCCCGACCAACCGCGCGACGATCATGGGCGGTGGACCGCGACGGGCGCCGCTGTGGTTCCGCAGGAGAACTCCGAGCGGCCGAATCTTGAGGCCGGGGATCGTTCTCAAATGTCCGCCGAGCAAGAGAAGGCGGAAAATTGCGCTGAGGAGTGGCGAAAAGCTTACCAAACATGCAATGATCTTCTTGATCTTCCACAATTTCATCCGAGTCGCGCGCTTTTGGGCGGCCATACGACTCTAGATGGATGCGCCAAAGGGTTTGTGAGTGAACGATGCGGCGGCAATCGAGTTTCCAGCAGTCTGCCTGAGGCCGTGGCCTAAATCGTTGAGCAAGGAATTTGCTATGACTGGTAAGAGCAATGTCGATAAACTGTTCGACTTGATGCGACGCAAGGATTGGGCAGCGGCGCACGCTATGCTTGACCAGATCGAATCGGCTGATCCAGACAGGCACGGCATCGCCCATTGGCGTTCGGTCGTACTCGGAGAGGAAGGCCGCTACGAAGAAGCTCTCCGATATCTGTCCGACAATGTGCAGCGGTTTAATTGCAAGACCAATGTCTTCCATAAGCGCGCCTGGATTTTCCACCAGACCGGCAATGACCAAGCGGCATTGCAAGAGATTTCGAACGCGCCTTTCGACGCCGAAATCGACGATTTTTGGGCGTTGGTGATGGAGGCGAAGTTTTTTCGACTTTATCTGATGGCGCGGGCTGGCTTGCCAATTCCCTCTGAACAATTGGCGGAAATTCCTGATGATTACATTTCTTTGCTGCCGACGGGCGAACGGATTCCGAAAAAGCAGTTGATCGAACAATCGAAGCGCAAATTTTAGGCGCCGGTTTCCGCAGCCCAGGTGAGTCGCGTCGTCAGCGCAATCCAGACCGCCGTTGCCGACGAGGAAGGCCTGCTGCCGATCCTGAACTGGATCAAGCGCCTGTGCGACCATGTGATCCAGACACTTCTGGGCGCGGACAATCTGGAATTTTCCTGGCGCCACGAACCCACGATCGACCCGACCATCCAGCGCGAGAATCTCGTCGCCTATGTGAGCGCCGGCATGATGACGCGGCGCCGCGCGGCGGAAATCATGGGCGAGGCGCTTCCGGACGATCCGATGGCGGATGTGCTGACGGTGACGACGGGGCAGGGGGTTGTGAAACTCGGCGGCGATTCGGTTCCGCATGATGTGGGGAAGCAGGGCAGCGCGTCGTTTGTTCCAGCGGACGACGCCCAGCGATTGGGAAAATTTGCCCCTGACCAGCCACGGGACGACCATGGTCGTTGGACGGCGACGTTCGCAGGCGATGTGATCAATATCTGTGTAGCATCCGGAGTCGCGCGTTCTACCGATCAATTCGGGAACAAGGCCTATTCGGTTTCCTACGAATGTCGCGATGGTTATGTGATAAAACTCGATGGACTCGGCGGTGAGTTCCGGGGATTTATTCGAGACCCCCGAGACTGAAGCCTGCGCCAGCGAATCGATCAACGCCAGCAATAACGGTGGTGGGAAGTATGAATAAGGACATCCCAAAATTTCAAAAGGCCGGCGCCATTCGTGTTGCTGCCCCGGCGCTTGCGGACGCGCGCAGATTTGCGGGCGCTGTCGCCTCCAGGCAATCGGGACCGTCGGTGGTTTGCTTCTTTTGGTATGCCTCGATGTCCATCACTGATCCCAAGACGGGAGCGGCGACCCATTACGGACCTGGCTTGAATATTGGGACTTTGCCCGAATCGGAGGTTCCAAAGGAAGCGATTTGCGAAACCGACGGATTTCGTTACGCGATTCAGGTCCCTGACAACGTAGTTGAAGCAGCCGCCGAGAAGACCATAGAACTCAATTCTGCCCCACCGCCGCATATCAAGCTTGTATGATGGAAATGCACATCGGCGATGTTTTTTCGCTGTTAATCAGACAAGCATTCGTTTTTACAGCGAAGACAATTTGCCCGAAAACCTGATCGGCGTGCCGGACGCCTGGACGCCGGACCAGATCAAGAATTTCCAGGATTACTGGGACCTCTATTTCACCGGCGACCAGGCGCGGCGCCGGCGCGCCAAATTCGTGCCAGGCGGGGTGGCGAAGACTTTCATTCAGACCAAGGAGCCGGAACTCAAGAACGCGTTCGACGAGTGGATTGCGCGCGTGGTCTGTTTCGCCTTTTCGATCTCGCCGCAGCCCTTCGTCAATCAGATGAATCGCGCCACCAGCGAGACCCAGAAGGACAGCGCCGACGAGGAAGGCCTGCTGCCGATCCTGAACTGGATCAAGCGGCTGTGCGACCATGTGATCCAGACTCTTCTGGGCGCGGACAATCTGGAATTTTCCTGGCGCCATGAGCCGACGATCGACCCGACCATCCAGCGGGAGAATCTGGTCGCTTATGTGAGCGCCGGGATGTCATCAGGCCAGAATGTCGCGTAGCGCCGCGACGAGTTTATTCGTCTGCTCCGCCGTTCCGATGGTGATGCGCAAAAAGTCTTCGATACGCGGAGCGTTGAAATGGCGCACCAGGACGGCGCGGTCGCGCAGGGCGCGCGCCAGCTCCATGCCTTTGGCGCTGTTGTGGCGGGCGAAGACGAAATTGGCGCTCGAGGGCAGGATGTCGAAGCCGAGTTCTTTCAGCCGCGCGGTGGCGTTTTCGCGCTCGGCGACGATGGTTTTGAGGCTGTGCTGGAAATAAGCCTCGTCCTCGATCGAGGCGACGGCGCCGGCGACGGCGATGCGGTCGAGCGGGTAGGAATTAAAACTGTTTTTGACCCGCGAGAGGGCTTCGATCAGCTTGGGGTGGCCGAGCGCATAGCCGACGCGCAGGCCCGCGAGCGCGCGCGATTTGGAGAAGGTGCGCACCACCAGAAGATTGGGATGTTCGGCGATCAGCGGAACCGCGCTTTCGCCGCCGAAATCGACATAGGCCTCGTCCACGACGACGGGAATGTCGGCGTGCTGGGCGAGCAGTTTTCGATTTCGGCGCGCGACAAAGCCACGCCGGTCGGGGCGTTGGGATTGGCGAAAATGATCGCGCCGGCGCGGTTGCGGCGATAATCGTCGATGCGCAGCGCGCATGTTTTCGTCGAGCGGAACCGTCTCGTAGGCGATGTCGTAGAGCTGCGCCCAGACCGGGTAAAAACTGTAGGTCACATCGGGAAAGAGCAGCGGCCTGTCGTGCTTGAGCAGCGCGAGAAAGACATGGGCGAGCACTTCGTCCGAGCCGTTGCCGACGAAGACATTTTCGGCGCGCAGGCCGTGATAGGCGGCGAGCGTTTCGCGTAAGGCGTCGGATTCCGGCGCGGGATAGAGCCGCAGAGCGTCATTGGCGGCCTCGCGCATGGCTTCGAGCGCGCGTGGCGAGGGCGGCAGCGGGCTTTCATTGGTGTTGAGCTTGACCAGTCCCTCGATGCGCGGCTGCTCGCCGGGCGTGTAGGGGCTCAAGGCCTTCGCCGTCTCGCTCCAGAACTCCATGGTTTCGCGCCTTCTTCGCGCCCGCGAAAAAAGCGGGCGCGCGTGTTTAGCAAAATTTCGGACCACCTGGCCAGTCCCGCCGCAAGCGGGCGCTGGCGTCAACCAGACGAGGAGCGCCGCGTGTCGGACCCGTTGCAAATGTTCATACCCCTGCGCAAGGCGGACGCCGCCCGGCGCCTGATCTACGGCTACGCCACGGCGGAGCTGCCCGACAGGTCCGGCGAGATCTGCGATTACGCCAGCACCAAGCCCTTTTACGAGAAATGGTCGGAAGATTTCGCCAAGGCCTCCGGCGGCAAGAGCTTTGGCAACCTGCGCGCCATGCATGGCAAGGTGGCGGCGGGAAAGATTTCCGCCATCACCTTCAATGACGAGGCCAAGCGCATCGAGATCGCCGCCAAGATCGTCGACGACGACGAATGGCGCAAGATCGAGGAAGGCGTCTATACCGGCTTCAGCCAGGGCGGCGCCTATGTGAAGCGCTGGCCCGATCCGGAAAATCCCGAACTCACCCGCTACACCGCCGCGCCGAGCGAGATTTCGCTGGTCGATCTGCCCTGTCTGCCGGAAGCCAGTTTCGAACTGGTCAAGGCCGACGGCGCGAGCGAGCGGCGCGGCTTCGCCGCTCCGTCCGCCGAGGCGGAAGGCCAGCCGCAGGCCTCGGGGTCGGCGATGCGCGCCTGGCTGGTTGGCAATGTGGACAGCGACGTCGAGGCGGCCGAAACCATCGCCGCCTTTTTTGCAGCGCTGGAGGGCGACCTCAACGCCGATCCGATTCACGACGCCCCGCTTTCCGACCTGCTCGCGCGCGTGAAGCAGCGTTATGTCGCGCTTCTGCAGCCCAAGGCCGCGCAGAAGGCCGCGGCGCTCGACGCGCGGCTGGAAAAACTCGCGAGCGAAGGCGAAGCGGCGCGCCGGGGCGCCGCCGATCTTGCCGAACAAGTCTGCGGCGTTGGGCGAGCGCGTCGCCGCGCTCGAGGCCGCGCCGGCGCGGCCCGTTCATCTGCCGGGCTTTTCGGCAGTGTCGAAATCCGCCGAGTCCGGCCTCGACGATCTCGCCGCGGAACTGGCGCGCCTGTCGCCCGAGCAGGCTTCTCTCGTCCTGATCAAGGCCGCCCAGACCCAGCCGAAACGTTTCGGCTGAGCCTTTTCTTTCCCGAATCCCAACAGAGAAAGCATGTCCATGACCGCACAACAGAACGCGCTGGAATTGACTCAGGCGATCCGCAAGGCTCAAGGCCAGCCCTTGTTCGATCCGCGCTTCGCCAGCCTGGAAAAGTCCACTTATTCCGAGAGCGCTTCGGCGACTTCGGGCCTGACTTATTATGACCTCGAAGCCGGCGCCAAACTGCTCTATCCGGTGCTCACGCCGCTGCGCAATTCGATCCCGCGCGTTTCGGGCAAGGGCGGCATTCAGGCGGCCTGGCGCGCCATCACGGCGATCAATTCCTCCGGCTTGCGCATCGGCGTTTCCGGCGGCAATCGCGGCGCCGTCCAGGCGGTGACCACCAACAATTATGTGGCGACCTACAAGGGCATCGGCATCGAAACCAATGTCGATTTCGAGGCCCAGTACGCCGGCCAGAATTTCGACGACATCCGGGCGCTCGCCGCGCAGACCGGCCTCGAGGCGCTGATGATCGGCGAAGAGGCCATGATCCTCGGCGGCAATACGTCGCTGGCGCTCGGCGCCACCGCGACGCCGACGCTGGCCGCGTCGAGCAGCGGCGGTTCGCTCGCCGCCGGGACCTGGTCGGTGATCTGTGTCGCCTTGTCCCTCGACGGCCTGATGAATTCTTCGGTCACCACCGGCGTCCAGGCGTCGATCACCCGCACCAACGCCGATGGCTCGGTCGATACTTTCGGCGGCGGCGCCGCCCAGAAATCCGCCAACGCCACTGTCGCCACCACCGGCTCGACCGGCAGCATCACCGCGACGGTCGCGACTACGCGCGGCGCATGCGGCTATGCCTGGTATTGGGGCGCCGCCGGTTCGGAGACGCTCGGCGCCATTACCACCATCAACAGCGTGGCGATCACCGCCGCGGCGGCCGGAACACAGACCGCCGCGTCATTGCCGACGGCCGACTGGTCGTCCAACGCGCTTGCCTTCGACGGCCTGCTCACCCAGGCCTTCCTTCCCACCTCCGGCGCGAATGTGACCGCGCAGGCGACTGGTACCGCGGGCGTCGGCACGCCGCTGACCGCCGACGGCGCCGGCGGCATCGTCGAGATCGAGAATGTTCTTCAGGCGAACTGGAATCTCTATCGTCTTTCGCCGGACGAGATCTGGGTCTCGGCGCAGGAAGCCGCCAATATTTCGAAGAAGATTCTTGCTGGCGGCGCCACCGGCGCCCAGCGCTTCATCTTCGATGCGCAGCAGGACGCCATTGGCGGCGGCGTCATGGTGACGACCTACAAGAACAAATATTCGCTGGCCGGCGCCAAGTCGCTCGACATCAAGATCCATCCCAACATGCCGCCCGGCACCATGCTGTTCCTGACCCGCAGGCTGCCCTATCCGCTGGCCAATGTCGGCAATGTGATCCAGGTGCGCACCCGGCAGGACTATTACCAGATCGAGTGGCCGCTTCGCGCCCGGCGCTATGAATATGGCGTCTATGCCGACCAAGTGCTCCAGCATTATTTCCCCCCAAGCATGTCGGTCATCACCAATATCGGCAATGGCTGACGGCTGCGCTTTCACGACGGAGTTGCGAGATGAAATATCGGGCGCCCGAGGGCGTGACCGCGCTCGTTTGCGCGGGCGAAACTTTTGCGCCGGACGAGGCCGGCCTGTTCGAGGCCGGAGAACATCTGGCCGAGGAACTGGCGCCTCATGGCTGCGCGATCTTCGTGGAGCCGGCGCCTGACCGTGAAGCCGCGTCCGCACGTCCGCCGCGCGGGCGCTCGCGGCCCGAAAAGGCGAACTGATCATGGCTTCGGGCGATCTGATTTCGCTGGCGCAGCTGAAGGCGCATCTGGGCGTGCAATCCAGCGGCGACGATATCGTTCTTTCCGCGCTGATCAGCCAGATCAGCCGGGCGATTGCGGCCTATCTCAACCGCCCCTTCCTCTGGCCGCGCGATGTCGTCGACGTGTTCGACGGCAATGGCCGCGACCGGATCCAGTTGCGGCATTGGCCGGTGGTCTCGGTGGCCTCGGTGAGCGTCAACGGATTGATCGTGCCCCCCGCGGCGGCGGCGCAGAGCGCGGGATGGCTTCTCGAACCTTCCGACCTCGAGCCTCCCGGCGCGATGCAGCAACTGCTATTGCAGGGCGGCGTCTTCCCGCGCGGCTGGCAGAATGTTTCGATCGCCTATCGCGCCGGCTATCAGGTGAGCGACGAGACGGTCGTCGTCCCGCCCAGCCGCCCCGTATTTTGTACAGGCCGCGCAGCCTTTTGGCGCCTTCGTCTGCGACATGGGCGTCGCTTACGCCAATGGCGTGGCGCTGACGGGCGTCGCGGAAAATCCGGGCCAGGGCCAATATGTTCTCGACGGCGTCGGGGGCTATTATTTCTCCGCCGCCGACGCCGGACAGGCTCTTTCGTTGAGCTACGGCTATGCGCCCTCGGATCTTGCGCTCTGCGCGCTCGAATGGGCGGCCGACCGCTATCGCTATCGCGAGCGCATCGGCATGACCTCGAAAAGTCTCGGCGGCCAGGAGACCGCGGCTTTTCGCCTGACCGCAATGCCCGACTTCGTGGCGCTGGCCTTGCGCAATTTCGCGCGCATCATTGCGAACTGAAAAATGTTCGGCCTCAGCCTCAAGGGCGCCTCGGAGCTGATCGCGAGCCTCGACGCGCTTCCTGGCGCGTTGCGCGCGGCTTTGACCGAAAAAGTCCAGAGCCAGGCCCAGGCGCTCTATTCGCAGGTGGTGGACGTCAATCTGGACGGCGGCGTTTTGAACACGCGCAGCGGCGCCTTGCGCGATTCGATCCAACTGGACGTTCAGCCGCAGGACGCGCTGATCGGCGCCGCCATCTACGCCAATGGCGATGCGCCTTACGCCGCGATCCTGGAATTCGGCGGCAAGACCTCGGCCCATGAAATCCTGCCCGACAAGGCGAAAGTCCTGGCGTTCCTGGCGAACGGAAAACAGGTTTTTGCACGGCAGGTTCAGCATCCGGGATCGACTTTCGCCGCGCGGTCCTATCTCGGCTCGGCGCTTGACGAGCAGAGCGACGACATCGCCCAGGGCCTCCAGGAGGTGGTCGTCGCGGCGGCCGAAAATCTGAAAGAATCGTCATGACCAACACCCGCGAGGCGATCATGCAGGCGCTTTGCGCCTTTCTGGCTCGGGCGCAATTCGCGGCGCCGATCAACGGTTACGACACATGGGCGTTGCTTTCGCGCCGCGTGAAATTGTGGAGCGACGTGGCGCCGGCGGATCAGCCCGCCTTGTTCATCGGCGAGCACGGGGAAAGCGTCGCTTACGCCGGCGATAATTTCCCGAGCAAGACGACGCTGAATGTCGATCTCCTGATCTACACCTCGGCGGGGCGCGATCCGGACAGCGTGCCGGCGAGCGCATTGAATATCGCCATCGAAGCCGTGGTCGCGACGCTCGCGCCCGAACCGAAAACCGGCCGGCAGACGCTGGGCGGCCTGGTCCAATCCTGCCGGGTTGAAGGCCGTATCAGCAAGGATCCCGGCGATCTGGACGGGCAGGGCTTCGCGCTGGTCCCCGTGAAAATCCTGATCCCCTGACGCATCGGGAACGCACGAAAATCAAGGAGTTCGCCTTGAACGAACGCACAGAAAAATCCCCAGGCCTCGGTCCGAAGATCGAGGCGGAAATCGAGGCGGAAATCGAGTCCTGGTTCGTCGAGACCATTCACCAGTCGCCGGTCTCGCGCGCCACCGAAATCTTCAATCATGTCCGGGCCGCGGTCGACGCCTTGAAGGCGAGATTGGCCGCCCTTCTTCAGGAGCAATGATCCATGTCGAACATTACCTCGGTCGCCTTCGGTTCGGGCGTGCTGATCGCGACGCCTTCCAGCGCCAATGCGACGCCCGTGCAGTTCGGCACGTTGCAGGACATTTCCATCGACATCAGCTTTTCGACCAAGCAATTGTTCGGCCAGTATCAGTTTCCGATCGCCATGGCGCGCGGTGAAGGAAAGATTGCGGGCAAGGCGAAATTCGCCAATATCGACGGCCCTCTGTTCAACAATTGCTTCTTTGGACAAGCTTCCAATCCGGGCCAGAAAATGTGGGCCTATAACGAAGCCGGCTCGGCGCCGTCGTCGTCGCCCTATACCTACACCGCCGCGAACGCAGGAAATTTCGACGAGGATCTCGGCGTCGTCTATGCGGCGAGCGGCCTCGCCTTGGTCAAGGTCGCGTCGGCGCCCGCCGTCGGCCAGTACAGTGTGAGCGCGGGCGTCTATACTTTCAATTCGGGCGACGCGGGCAAAGCGATGCTGGCGTCCTATTCGTATACCCAGACGAGCGGCGGTTCGCGCGCGTTGATCTCGAACAAGGTCATGGGAACCGCGCCGACTTTCCAGATCGACTTCTATCAGACCAATCCGAACATCGCCGGCGCGCAATGGTCGCTGCGTCTCTACAACTGCGTGTCGAGCAAGCTGAGCATCGCCTCGAAGATGCAGGATTTCGCCGTTCCAGAGCTCGATTTCGAGGCGCTTGCCAATTCGGCCAACGCCATCGGCGAAATCAACACGGCGGTCTGACATGCAGCCTGATCCAAAAATCGATTGCGCGCGCGCGCCCGTCGTCGCTCTCGGCGGCCAGGAATTTTTCGTTCCGACTCTCGCCTTGCGCCAAGCGCGCGTGGTCGTGCCCGGTCTCCTGCAACTGATGCCGCGCCTCAACGCCATCCAGGCGCGGATCGCGGCCGGCGATCCGCTCGCCGCGAGCCTGCTCGACAAGGATGACGTCGAACTGATGATCGATGTCGTCCATTGCGGACTGACGCGCGGCTATCCTGATTTCTCCCGCGACAATCTGCTCGACATCGAGGCGGCCTTCCCCGAACTGATCGCCGCGCTTGGCGTGATCGCGAAGCAAACCGGATTGTTCACGGCGGCGGAAGAGCAGCCGCCGGGGGAGTAGAGATCGACGATCCGGACTTCGACCGGATCGTCGCCCAATATTGCCAAATGTCTGGGGAAGCCTGGACCGATGCGCTGGAAGGCGAACTGACTTTTCCGCGGATCGTCGCGCGGCATGAATATTGGCGCGACAACCCGCCGCCATCGGCCCTTCTGGCCGCGATCGCGGCAGGCCTGGGCGTCTGGGAGCCGAAGCGCCGCCCCACGGGGGAGGCCGTCGTGGCTTTGCGCGGACTTTTCCCGTCTGGACGAATTTGATGGCGCCACGCGCCCGGAGAGAGATGGCATGGCCGATTCCAATGTTTCGATTTCCTTCGGCGCCGACGCTTCCGACTTTCTCGACGGCGTCGCACGCGTTTCGGCGGCGCTCAAGACCTTGCCGACCGGGGTCGATCAGGTCTCCACAAGCCTTGGCAGGACATCGCTGACCTTTTCTACCTTCGGAACAGGCGCCGCCAGCGCGCTGGCGAAATTGGGCGAGGCGTCGCGCGAGGCCAGCGCTTCGCAGCAGCAGGCCGCGCGTTCAAGCGTCTCGGCGATCAACAGCGAAATCGCCGCGGAGCGAGCCGCTTTTTCCGAAAAAAAGTCGCTCGATGACGAACTGACGAAGCTTAAGATCTTGAGCGCGAACGGACGTCTCGCGGCGACAAAATCGGCGCTTGACCAGGAATATTTGGCGGAGCGGGGGCTTCTTGAAAAGGAGTCGCAACTCGGCGACCTGAGTCTGCAACAGCGCGAGGCGGCCCTGAACCGGATGCAGGCGCTCGACGAAAAATATGCGCTCCAAAGCCAGAAGATCATGTTGCAGTCGGTCGAGCAGATTGTCCGACCGATGGACCGCATCGCGGATTCGATGGCGTCCTCGTTTTCATCGGGGTTGACGGCCATGATCTTTCGTGGGCGGACCTTTGGCCAGGCCATGGCCTCGGTGGCGCAATCCGTCGTCTCGCAATTCATCCGTATGGGCATTCAGGTCGTCGCCGACTGGGCGAAGCAGCAGATCGCGCTCGTCGTCCTGTCGCAAACAGCGGAGAGCCAGAAGACGGCCGCCGCGCTCGCCGGCGCCGCCGCGCGCGAAGGCGTCGCCGGCGGCGAAGCGATGAGCGGGATCGCTGCGCTCATCGCCAACGCCGTCAAGTCGATCACGATTGACGCCGGCGCAGCGGGCGCGGGCGCGACCGCCTTCATGGCGCCGTTTATCGGCCCAGCGGCGGTCGCCGAGGGCGCGGCGGTCAAGGGCGCGGTGCTGTCGATGGCCGCCTTCGACATCGGCGCGTGGCAGATCGACCAGGATCAAGTCGCGATGGTCCACAGGAACGAAATGGTCATGCCGGCCGCCGAAGCCGGCGCGTTCCGCTCCATGCTGTCCGGTGCGGCCAATGGCGGCGCCGCGTCGGCGGCGGCCTCCGGTTCCGGCGACACGCATGTTCATTTGAACGTGAGCGCGCTCGACGCCGGTTCGGTCAAGAACTGGCTGTCCAACAATTCGCAGCAGATCATGAAGGCGATAAATCAAGCCGTGAGAAACGGCGACCATTTGGGGCTTCGCCGATTGGCGACGACATAAGCATGGCTCAGGTTTTCGGCGTCTGCCTTCTACCGGCGACGGGGGAGTTCACCTACGACACCATTCCGGCGCAAGGCGCGCGTTGGAACCCGACCGGCGGCGGCGGCGGCGCGCTGGAAAGCATGTCGCCGATCAACTGCTATTATGCGCCCGGCGGCGCCAAGACCGATTATTCCTATGCGCTCGACCAGTTGCAGGCCGAGCATCCCGAATGCCAGACGGTCGCGCTCGTCGTCGCGTGGTTCGGCAATTCGACCGACGCGGCCTCTTGCCAGATTTACCCGTCCTCGACCTATATCGAAGGCGCGTTTGAAAACTGGACCGGTTCGGGCTGGGCGTCGGCCAATTGGCAATGTTCGAGCCTGACGCAGGCAATGTGGCCGAGCTGATCCCGATCTCGCAGACGAACGGCAGCTTCACTTATGGCGGCACGCCATCGGATCAAAGCATCGTCCGTTGCCTTCGGGATTTGAAGGCGCGCGGATTCCGCGTCGTCTTCTACCCGTTCATTCTCATGGACGCGCCGGGCGAGCCCTGGCGCGGGCGCATCGGGCTCTCAAGCGATCTGTCGAGCGCGGCGACGTCCGCCGTCAACGCTTTCCTTGGCTCGGCTTCGACTTCGCAATTCACCCGCGACACGACCAACTTGACGGTCGATTATTCGGGCTCGCCAACCGATTACACCTTTCGACGCTTCATCCTGCATTACGCCAATCTTTGCGTGATCGCCGGCGGCGTCGATCTGTTCCTGATCGGCTCGGAGCTGCGTGGGCTTGAGATCATTCGCGGGCCTTCATGGACCAAGGCTGGCGGGACCGACGCCAACGGACACGCGACATGGGATTATCCCTTCGTCGCCGGACTGACGCAACTCGCGGCCGATGTTCGCTCGGTCTTCGACGGCGCGGGCCTGACCAAGAACCTGACCGCCTGGAAGAACCTGATCGCTTATTCGCCGGATTGGTCGAGCTGGAACGGCTGGCAACATTCGGGTGAGAACGGCCAATGGCCGCATCTCAATTCGCTGTTCGCCTCGCCGAATGTCGATGTGGTTTCGTTCGACAATTATTTGCCGCTTTCCGATTGGACGACCGGATCCGGAGGCCTGGATTGCGCGAATTGGACGGCGCCCAAGCCCGCGACCTGGCCGCCATCGGTCGCGGCCATGAACGGCCTTGGGCTTTCCGGGTCGCCGACGCTCTATTGCGAAGCCTATCTCGCCGGGAATATCGAAGGCGGCGAGCAGTTCAACTGGTTTTACAACGACTCGAACAATGGCGGGCGAGGACTCGATCCGAACGGATCGGGGCTCATGGTCAGCTTGCCGGAAGGCGACCGCCTGACGCAATCGCGCAATCCCTATTACGCCAATCAGCAGCTTTTGGGCCGCAAGCAACTCCGGTGGTGGTGGAACGACACGCATCAGGCCGTCTATGACACGGGCGCCGGATGGGTTCCGCAAGGCCCGACGACGCAATGGACAGCGCAGATGAAGCCGATCATCTTCGTTGAATATGGCTTCGCGACGGTCGATCGCTGCACCAACCAGCCGAACGTGTTTTTCGATCCGATTTCGACCGAGAGCTTTACGCCGTTCTGGTCGGTCTGGAATTCCTCGGACGGCGAGACATGGACGCCGCGTCGCGACGATTTTCTCTCCGACCTCGGGCTGCAAACGATTTACGACTATTGGTCGAACGCGGCCAATGTTCCGACCGCCGCCTCGGGGCCAATGATCCTGACGCCTTTCTGCTGCGCCTGGAATTGGGACGCGCGGCCATTTCCGGTCTTTCCGCTTGAGTCAGGCGTGTGGGGCGATGCGGGCAATTGGCCGGCTGGCAACTGGATCGGCGGCAAGGGGCCTTATGTCGCGATCCCGACGCCTGACGCGCCGTCCGGGTCCGGGATCATATTCAACCTTCCCCGCGCTCCCCGGAGAGGGGTGGAGCGTACATTACAAGCCGCGATTCCTGACGCGGGCGGCGACCAAGGTTTCGGGCCGGGAAACGCGGGCCACGGCCTTCGTCTCGCCGCTGTGGGACATCGAATTGAAATTCGACCTGCTGCGTTCGGGGCGCCCTATTCGGAGTTGCAGCAGCTTTTGGCTTTCATTGACGAGGCGGCCGGGCAGGCGACGCCGTTCCTGTTCGTGGCGCCGGGCAATCTCGGCGTCTATTCCGGGGCCGCGCTCGGGACAGGGGACGGCTCGACAACGGCCTTCATCCTTTCCCGGTCCTTGGGCGGCTATTTTGAGCGGGTGCAAGCCTTGATCGGCGCGCCGAATGTCTATGCGAACGGCGTCCTGCTGAGTTCGACCGCCTACAGCGTCTCGATCCTGCCGGCGACGATCACCTTCACCATAGCGCCCGCCGTGGGCGCGGCGCTGACGGTCGATTTCTCGGCCGCGCATCTGGCGCGTTTCGCCGACGACACCGAAGATTTGGAGCAGTTCATGTCTGGACTTTGGCAGGCTGGCGCGATCCGGCTTGAAACGGTGCGGTCATGAGCGCGCCGCCGATTTTCCCGACGCTCCCCGGCCAGGGCTGGAGCGTCCACAAAAAGCCGACTCTTCTCGACACGAGTCGCCGCGCATGTCTCGGGCAGGGAAGTGCGCGCCGGGCTTTACGCCCATGCGCTCTATGAGTTCGAACTGACCTTCGGCGGCCTCGATTCCTCGGGCGCCTTCCCCGGCCTGCAAGCCCAGTCGCTGCAAACGCTGATGGGCTTCTTCCTGGGCGTGCGGCGGCCAGTTGAACCCGTTTCTCTATGTCGATCCGACCGACAATACGGCGGTCAACCAGGTCATCGGATCCGGCGACGGATCGACCACGACCTTCACGCTTGGCCGCGCCCTCGGCGGTTTTTACGAGCCGATCTCCTACGCCTTGACGGCTTCGGCTTTAACCGAGGTCAACTATGGCGCCGCGGATGGCGGCCTGAACTATCTGCCCAACAACCTGCTGCCGAATTCGGCGACCAGTGGCGGCGGGTTCTCTCCGACCAATATGACGGCCACGACGGGGCAGACCGATCCGCTCGGGCAGTCCAACGCCACGCTGTATCTTGAGACGACCACAGTCGCTCAGCACGATGCAAGTCTGCCTGCCGTCACCATTCCGACCGGCGCAATCTTCATCTTTTCGACCTACATCAAGCCTGCCGGCGCGACGCAGTATTGCACGATATTCTGCGGCGACGGTCATGGCGACAACTTCTCTGTCGGTTTCGACATTGTGAACGGCCTTGTCGGACCGGCAGCCGTATACAGCGCCGCCAAGTTCTCCGGAGGAACGATCACGCCGGCAGGCGGCGGCTGGTTCCGACTGTCGGTCGGCGGCTGCTGGACCTCCGGCTATACCGGCGTGACCGCAGTCGTCTACGATAACAACAATTCCGGGCTATCGAACGCGCCGTCTTATGCCGGCGTCGTCACCAACGGCTTCTCGCTCGCCTATCCGCAGATCGAGGTCACCACGAATCCGCCCAGCCCGCGCGCCTTCATGCCGACCAGCGGAGGCGCCTATTACGGTTCACCGCTGGTTATGGAGAACGGCGCGCCAGCTTCACTTTCGTCCTATTCCTTCACCGCGCCGAACACGATCACATTCACGGCCGCGCCGGCCGCCGGGACCATAATCTCATGGTCCGGCGCTTACGCCTTCCAGTGCCGGTTCCTGGATGACTCGCTGGATTTCGAGAATTTCATGTCCGGGGTCTGGAGCAGCAAGAGCATCAAATTCAGGTCGATCCGATGAAATCCGCCACCGCCGCTCTCGTCACCTATTTGAACGGCCTGCGCCCGACATCGGACGCGCCGCTGCAGGTCGGCGACCTGTTCACGATCTGGCTCGCGAACGGTTCGATCCTGACCTATACCGATTTGGACCTGCCGGTCGCCTGGAGCGGTTTCGTCTATTCAGCCTCGTCGATCCTCGTCTCGGGCCTGCGCTATAAGTGCTCGCTCGGCGTGAATGTGGATCAGCAGAAAATTGCCATTTCCGCGCGCCAGACCGACACGCTCGGCGGCATTCCCTTCCTGCAGGCGTTGCAGCAAGGCGCTTTCGACGGCGCGATCATCCAGCGCGAGAAGGCTTTCTTCTCATCCTGGGCGACGACGGGTGGTTCACTCATCCCGATCGGGACGGCCATCATGTTCAAGGGCCGCGTCGCCTCAATCGACGAGATCGGGCGAACCACCGCGCAAATCACGGTCGCGGCGGACACCGTTTTCCTCGACATCGACATGCCGCGCCGTCTCTGGTCGCCGCAATGCACCCACGTCCTTTACAATTCGGGCTGCGGCCTCGCGCGTGGGACTTATTCAGCGAGCGGAACGGTCGGCGCCGGGGCGACGACGACATGGATTCCTTGGGCAGGCGCGAGCAGCGCCTATGCACAAGGGACGATCACTTTCACGTCCGGGGCCAATTCGGGCGTCGTGGCGACAATCAAGGGGACGAATTCGAGCGCCTTGGCGCTGGCCTATCCATTGCCGAACGTCCCGGCCGTCGGTGACGCCTTCACGGCGGCGCAGGGCTGCGATCACACGATGGCGACCTGCCAGAGCAAATTCAACAATCTGTCGCGCTTCCGGGGCTATCCCTTCGTCCCGCCGCCGCAAGTGATGACAGGCCCGCTTTCGGCCAGTTGGAACCAGGGGCACGGGAAAGGCAAATGATCGAAGACGCGGTGGAAAAAGCCCAGCGCGCGGCGGTCGCCGCCGAGGCCCGGAAATGGGTCGGAACGCCCTATCACGACAACGCCGACATTCGCGGCGTCGGCGTCGATTGCGGGATGCTGCTGGTGCGCGTTTTCGTCGATCTGGGCCTTGTGCCGCCGTTCGACCCGCGCCCCTATCCGCGCGACTGGATGATGCACAACGACGACGAAAAATATCTCGGCTGGGTCAAGGACAATTGCCGCGAGGTCGAGGCGCCGCAGGCCGGCGACATCGCCGTTTTCCGCTTCGGTCGCTGCTATTCACATGGCGGGATTATCACCGGCGTCGAGCCGCTGACGCTCGTCCACGCCTACGCTATGGCGCAAGTCGTCATTGAAGAAAGAATCGCCCAAAATGGCGAGTTGACCAAGCCCATGCGCAAGGTCCGCTTTTTCTCGCTGTGGGCCGGCAAGGACGCGATCTGATGGGAGGACAATCATATCAGGGGCCGGGGTGGTCGCGTGAAACGACAATCACCGAATATTACGGGCTCCAGGTCCAGGGAACGTCGGCGTCAATTCCTGTCCCGATCATCTATGGTCACAATGTCGTCTCGCCGAATGTCGTCTGGTACGAGAATTTTCGCGCCCACGCGCAAAACAATGGCGGCAAGGGCGGCGGCAAGGGCGGTGGCGGCAAGAGCGGCGCGGGGACGACCAGTTGGACGTACACCGCCGACATCATCATGGGGGTTTGCGAGGGGCCGATTTCTGGAATCGGATGGATCTGGCAATCCTCGCCCGTCCCGTTCACTCTTGATGCGCTCGGCCTCGTTCTCTTTGACGGAACCACGCCGCAAACGGTCTGGTCCTATCTCGCGACCACCTATCCGTCACAGGCCCTGTCCTACCCAGGGACCGCCTATGTCTGCGCCCCGAACTGGTATCTCGGCCCTTCGGGAGGCATCAATACCAATAATTTCGAGGTCTATGGCGTTCTGTCCGGCTCTGGCTTCAATGGAATCGACGCCGACCCGGCACTCGTGATCTATGACTTCCTGACCAACAGCCAATATGGCGTCGGGTTTCCGGCCGCGTCGATTTCCTCGGATTGGCTCTACAATTCGGCCTACGGCTATCAGACCTATTGCAAGGCGGTCGGGATCGCGTTTTCGCCGGTCCTGAACAGCATGGAAAAGGCGTCCTCGATCCTTTCGCGCTGGCTGCAATTGAGCAATTCGACGGCGATCTGGTCGGACGGGATGCTCAAGGTCATTCCCTTTGGCGATTCGCCCGTCACGGGCCATGGTGCGACCTTCACGCCGAACACGACGCCGCTTTACAGCCTCACCGACGAAGATTTCATCTATTCGCGGGGCGAAGACCCGGTTCAGATCACGCGATCCGACCCCTATTCGCTGCCAAATTGGCAAGCCGTCGAAATCCAGGGGCGCAGCGACAATTACAACACGGGGCCGGTCACGGTATGGGACCAGTCGATGATCGACCGCTTCGGTCTCCGGGTTGGTTCGACCGTCACGGCGCATGAGATTTGCGACATCGGAATCGCGCAGACCTCGGCGCAATTGATCCTGCAACGCGCGCTCTATATCCGCGACAGCTACAAGTTCAAGCTCGGGCCGGAATTCTGCCTGCTTGACCCGATGGACCTGGTTCAATTGACGGATGCGGCGATCGGCCTCAATGCGACGACGGTTCGGATCACCGACATCGAGGAAGACGGCGCCGGCGTTCTGACCATCACGGCCGAGGAATTCCCGGCCGGCGTCGCGACCGGGGTCGCCTATCCGGTTCAGGCCACAAGCAACGGGGCGCCGAGCGCGTCGACCACGCCGAACTCGGTCAACACGCCGCTGATCATCGAGCCGCCGCCGTCCCTGACCGGCAACACGGTCGAACTCTGGATCGGCGCTTCGCCGCAGGCCGGCGATCCGAACTGGGGCGGCTGCATCGTTTCGGCCTCGCTCGACGGGACGACCTATGCCGAGGTCACGACGATCTATGCAGCGGCGAGCCAGGGCGTTCTCTCGACGGCTTTGGCGTCCTATGGCGGCGCCAACCCGGATACGGCCGACACGCTCGCGGTCAATCTGACGGAAAGTAGCGCATCGCTCGCCTCGACTTCGGCGGCGACGGCGGCGCAGGGTGTGACCATGTGCTACGTCGGCGGCGAATATCTCTCCTATACGACGGCGACGCTGACGGCGGCGAACCAATACAACCTGACCGGCCTTTATCGCGGCCAGGGCGGCTTGCCGGCGAGCGGAGCGAGTACCGGCGCGGCCTTCTGCCTGCTCGATTCCGCGATCCTGAAATATCCGGTTCCGAGCGCCGAAATCGGGCAGACGATCTATCTGAAATTCCAGTCGTTCAATATCTTCGGCGGCGGCCTGCAAGACCTCTCGACCTGCACCGTCTATGCCTACACGATCTCCGGGACGGGAACGCTCGGGCCGGTGGCCTCGGCGCTGGCGCTTGGGACCGCGATGGACTTCGGCCATGTCGCCGGCGACGGCGTTTCGGAATCCGATGATTACGGGAGCGTCTCGTCGGCGGTGACCTCCATCATCGACCTCGGCAACGTCACGTCATAATCCAAGGAAAATCGAATGTCCGTTCAGGTCAAACGGCGCCGGGACACGGCGACGAACGTCGCCGCCTACACCGGCGCCCAGGGCGAATTGATCGTCGATACGACGAACAACCGCGTCACGGTTCACGACGGCGCGACGCCGGGCGGCTTCCCCGCGGCGAAACTGTCGGAAGTCCTGACCGGGACGACCTCGCTGACGCCGATCGCGCAGGGCGCCAACGGCTCGACGATCAAATTCCAGGTCATTGAGCAGACCGTGACCCTTTCCTCGGGAACATCGGTCACGGCGGGAACGCCGATCCCGGGGAATTGCGTCGTCCTTGGCGTCGGCTGTCGGGTTTTGACCGCTATCACCGGCGCGCCGGCCTTCAACGTCGGCGCGTCCGGCAATGCAACGCAGTTCGGCGGCTCGCTCGGAGTCACGGCCGGATCGACCAATTACGGCATTGTCGGACCCTTCGGCAATTATTCGGGGACCAGCATTCTGGTCGCCTCGACCGGCGCGGCCTTCACCGGCGGCCAAGTGCGGTTGTCGATCCATGTCCTGCTGATCAGCCCGCCAACTTCATGAGGGTGGTGGTGAAACCCACAAAAATATTAATCGCCGCCGAGATCTCCATCCTCTGACTTCACTGGAGCACCTGATGCTGAAAAAACTCGCTGTCGCGGCGGCGCTTTTTCTCGCGCCTGCCTATGCGCTGGCGCAGACCGCCAATCCGGTTTCGGCCGGCGTGCAAGCCTGTACGACCACCGCTGCGCAGCTCCCGACTGCGGCCCTGACCACCGGCGTTCTCGTCAGCGCCGACGCCGCCAACACCGGAAAAGTTTTCGTTGGCGGCTCGGCCGTCTCGACATCGACCGGATTCCCGCTTTCTTCCGGCGCCGCCGTTTCCATTGACGTCACGAGCCAATCGATGGTCTGGATCGTCTGCCAGAATACGGTCGACGTGATCCATTTCGTCGGGCATTGAGCGAGGTTTGCAATGAAATCCAAGTTTCTCGCCGCCGCCTGCGCGGCGTTCATGGCCGCGGCCTCCCCGGCTTATGCCGTGCCGCAGTTTACGCCACCGCCGCTTTCCGACCTTTCGGCGTTGACGGTCACGGCGCCCGGTGGCGTGGCGACGGCGCTTTCGGTCTGGGCCGGCCAGGTCGTCAACGTCAAATTGCTCGGCGCCAAGGGCGACGGCGTGACCGACGACACGATTGCTTTCGCCACCGCTGTCGCATCGGTCAATACCGCCGCCGCGTCCGGCGTGGCGTCCTGCCTCTATGTGCCGCCCGGTCATTATATGATCAATGGCGCGACACTGCCGTCCTTTTCGCAGAACACCGGCGGCGGCGTCTGTGGCGCCGGATCGTGGAAGTCGATCATCGAGCTTGGCGCAGCCTATGTCGGCGACCTTTTTTCCTGGTCGGACACCTGGACATCCGGGATTTACGCCACAGGCAACACCAATGTCATCGCCCCGACCAAGGTCGGCGCGCGGGTCGAAGGCGTAACGGTGATCGGCAACACCGGCGCGACGCATCAACAGAACGCCTTTATCTTCTATGATCACACCGACTGGCTCTATCTCAACGACGTGACGACTGACACGTTGAACGGCCGCGCTTTTTATGCGGGCGTCGAGAAATACGACAATTCGTCCTACATCCGCGAAAGCGTGATCCAGAATCTGCGCATCTGGCATTCGGGGACGGCGACCGCGCCGGCCTTCGAAATCGCGTCCTATTGCACTAACGCCACCTGCGATGCGTCCAACGAACTGCGCATTTCAAACGTCAATATTTTTGGCTCGGCCGGGCTCGGCTTCGCCCTGCGCAATTTCGAAACCGGGACCGGCGCGACAACCTCGTCCGACATTCAGATGGCGCGCGTGCGCGTTGAAGGAAACGACGCCGTGGCGGTCAATTCCGATCTGATGTGGATCGGCGACAATTCGACCACCGGCAAGCTGTCGCGAATCTCGTGCGACGAATGCGAACTGATCACCACGCGCGCTGGTTATTACGCCTTGCGTATCGGCGGTCAGGCATTGGGGCAGGTCAGCACGGTCTATTATAATGGGGCGATCTTCTCGTCCTATGGCAACGGACTGAAAATCGACGCCGGCGATCATCTTTATTTCAGGTTCCGCGCCATGACGGTGGCGGGAACATCAGTCACGATCGCGTCTTCGGCGACGGTTGCGACGCCGATCCTGATCAACGACCCAGGGTTTGAGCGGGCCTATAGCTGGTCGGTCGATCCGACCGCCGTCGGCTTTATCTTCAACGGCTCCAACGTCATCGGCCAGCCGGGCGCGTCGGCCACGTTCGTCGCTCCGTTCGTTCCCGATGGCAGCGTCGCCTTTGGTAATATGCGCGGCTCCGGCGCGGTGGACTGGCAGATCGTGCGCTACAGCACGACGCAGATCGCATCGGGACAGGATTCGACCATTGGCGGCGGCGCCGGCAACGCGGCGAGCGGGCAGAATTCGGTGATCGCGGGCGGGTTCGGCAATGTCGCGTCTGGGACCAATGCGGCGGTCACGGGCAGCGCCAACACCGCGAGCGGGCAAAATTCCTCCGTCGCGGGCGGCTACAGCAACAGCGCGTCGGGCTATGACGCGGATGTCGCCGGGGGCGCCAGCAATAGTGCGTCGGGAACCGGCGCGGCCGTCGGCGGGGCGCCAGCAATAGTGCGTCTGGAACCTTCTCGGCGACGCCAGGCGGTCAATATGGATCGGACTACGGCAATTTAGGCTTGATGTTCTACAGCGTGATCAGGAAAAGCGTCTCCGGCGACACAGAAATCGGCTGGGGCGTGTTGGGGGCCAGCACATCCTCGACGACGGCCACGAGGCTGACGGCGGACGGAAACCCGGCGGCGGCCTCGAATATCTACAATATGGTTGCCGCTGGCGCGCGTCTGTTCGACCTGACCTGTCTCTATCGCGACCAGACGACCGGCGCTGCCGCGTCCTGGTATTGGAAAGCGATCATGATGACGCGGGGCGGGAGCAATTCGACGACGGCGGTCGCGGCGCCCACTGCAACCGCCGGACAGGTCAGCGGTTCGCCGGGCGCCAGCGCGCCGGCCGTCGCCGCGGACACGACCAACGGCGGCCTTTCCCTGACCTTCACCGCGCCGAACAGCGACGCCAGCCGCATCGTCTGCCGCGTCGATCAGGTCATGGCGCAGTAAGGCGCCGGTGTCTCGGCCGGACATGGAGAGCTGAACCATGATCGCGCTCGCCGGATTCCTCCTCGGCCTCGCGCTGGCCTTCGGGTCGGCGCAGGTCTGCCCCAATGGCTGCTGCAAGGACGCGCACGGGCCGCATTGCCCGGCGCATCTCGCCACAGGCCACAGCCGCAAATAAAGGGAAAGCGATTTGGCCTTCAAAACCCTGCTTTTGGCGGGGCGCGTCGCTCTGGCCATAGCCCGTCGTGTTCGACGGGCGCCTTTCGACGCCCTATGCGCCAACCGCTTTGCGCTTGCGGGCGCGCTGGCGGGTGCCTGCCTGCTGGCCTTTGGCGCGCGGGCGGAGCCGATCTTTTTTGATCCCGGCGGCGAGATCGACGACTATTATCTCGAGGCGACGCTGGCGCAGGATGTCGAGATCCTTGGCCTGTGCGCCTCGGCCTGCACCATGTTCCTGTCGGCGCCGCGCGTCTGCATCGATCCCGACGCCGAGCTGAGATTCCATTCGGCCTATGACGACGACGGCAAGCTCAACGCCGAAGGCTCGCGGATGATGCTTTCGACCTATCCGCGCGCCATCCGCGCCTGGGTCGAGCGCCATCACGCGCTCGACAGCAAGAAACTGACTTTCATGACCGGACACGACGCCATCGCCCTCGGCGTCCCGTCCTGTCCCTGACTTTCCCTTCACCCTCCCTCGGAGAAACCCACGCGGCCAAGCAAGCCGTGCTTTTGGAGCTGTTGACGCATGAAAAAAACGACCCGATTCGCCGCGCTGCTCGCGCTTGCCCTTCTTGCCGTTGCAAAAGCTCCGGAAGCCAAGGCCGCCAGAATTTTCGGATTCGATCATGTGGATCTTCGGAATGTTCAAGAAGCGCAGGCGCCTCGACATTCACGCGCCGCGCGCGCACGCCATGATCTTGTTCGGATCGGCCTGCGCCGTCCGGACGCCGGAAGGCTGGCGTCCTGGGGAAATCCGCCGCTCCTGACCGTCGAGCGCGCCTATCTCGGGCGCGGCAATTTCACTGGTTTTCGCGAGGCGTGGTGCGCCGACGCTTTGCGCGCCTGGCTGCGCCAGAGCGGCCATTCGATCGCCGGGACCGATCATCGCGCCATTTCCTTCGCCCTCTATGGCCGCGCGACCTCGCCCCATGTCGGCGCGCTCGCGGTGCTCCGGCATCACGTTGGCATTGTCGCTGGCTTTGTCTCTTGCGCGAGCGGTCGGCGCACGCCGGAGCGAGCGCCAGACAAATGCCGCGTGGTGCTGCTTTCGGGCAACCACGGCCGGCGCGTCGGGCTCGGCGCCTATTCCGCGCGCCGCATCATCGCCTTTCGCGAACCGATTTGAACCCTGAAGGAAAGCCAAAATGACCTTTCTCGCCGATCCGCGCGGCTTCACGCCCGAAGAATTCCACGCCTATGTCGCAACGCTGGAATGGACCGACTGGAAGCCGCATTTCATCGTCCTGCACAATACGGCCGAGCCGAATCTGGCCCAGTGGGCGCATTTCGGCCTGGGCCACACGGCGGGCGCGCAGCGCATCCGCAACCTGAACCATTATTACAAGGCCGAGGAGGGTTGGCACAGTGGACCTCATCTATTCATTGCCCCGGATTATATTTGGCTGGCCTGCGACCTCCACGCCGATGGCGTCCACGCGAGTTGTTACAACCGCGTCTCGATTGGTGTCGAGATGGTCGGTGACTATTCCGTCGAGCTCTTCGACTCTGGAGATGGCGCCAGAGTTCGCGACAACGCCGTCGCCGCCCTTGCGAGCCTGCACAAGGCGCTGAAGATCAGCCCGGACACGCTGCATTTCCACAAGCAATGTCTGCGCGACCATCATGATTGTCCCGGCAAGCACGTCGACAAGGCCGACATGATCGCGCGGGTCAAGGCGGCGATAATCAGGGCCGATCCGATCGTGCGGGAAAAGCCGACGACCGCTCCGTGGCCTCCCGGCGCGATCGTGTGATTCCATGCGCGAGCTTTACGCGGTCGCGACGATCTTCGCCTGCTGCGTTCTGCTCTGCGAAATCATGTGCGGCCTGACGCCACCCGACGACGGTGACGAGTTCGGTCGCCCGGAGGACTGACCGATGACCGACATGAAAATCTTTTACGCCAACGCGGCCGAGATTTATCGGTTCTGGCTCGGATGCAAAGCGCCGACCGGCGAACTATTCCAGCCCTGTCATGCGGCTGGTTTTCTGGCGCAAAGCGACGCCGAAAGTTCATTGCGGCCCGATGCGATCGGCGACCACCATGAAGCCGAAGGGCTCAACCAGCTCCATCCCGATCGGCGCGCGGCGATCCTGAAAGGCGCAGGGATGGACGTTTCGGCGAAAGCCCCGCTTTTGCAGCAGCTTGCGGGCTATTATTGGGAGCTTTGCCATCCCGAGCATCACGCGCTGCAAATGATCCTGGCGACCCGGACCGCCTATGACGCCGGCTATGCGGCGGCGCGCTTTTGGGAACGGCCGGGCTCGACGATGCAATATGGCCGGCGCGGCGACAAGGCCGAAATCTGGGCGACATGGTTCGCCAGGCATCCGGTGACGCCGTGACCGCGTTCCTCTCCGCCGCCATCTTCCTCGTCCTGTGCCTGCCGATGTGCGCGGTGCTGTGCGGCTTCACGCCGCCGGAGGATTAAGCAAACAGGATTCCGGTTCCCTCTCTGGCGCGGGGGCCAACGGCCGGCGAAGCGCGCCAGAAACCTTCTTCGCCGGCCACCCCATCCCCAAAGGTGCAACATGGATCAACTTTTGCAGGCCGCGCAGCCGCTGCTGCATGGCGCAATCACGCTGGCGTCGGTCGCCGGCTTCGCCTCGGCGCTCGCCGCCGCGCTGCCCAAGCCCGGCGCGCCCGGCGCCTATTCTTTCGTCCGCGCCGTGATCGACGCCTTCGCGCTGAATTTCGGCAACGCGACCAACGCGAAATGAGCGCCGCCGCGACTGCCCTGACCTGGCTGCAGGGCCTGTTCAAGGCCGCGCAGCCGGTCGTGCAGGCCGTCGAGACGGCCGATCCGGCGCTCAAGCAAAGCGTGACTCTGGCGAAGATCATGCAGGGCGTGACGGTCGCGAACGGACTGCCGTGGGCCGACATCGGCCGGACGCTGGCGGAAAAATTCCGCGATCCGGCGCAAGCCGCGCTGACCGTCGAGGAAGTCGCCAAGGCCATCGCGCCGATCCTGCCCGAAGCCATCTATGTCGCCGACGTCGCCGCGGTCGTCGTCGTTCTGGCCAATCTTGGCGTCATCAAATCCGTTCCGCCGCTGACGCCGGAGCAGGCCCGACAAGTCGCCGCCGGGATCAATCCTTTTTCCGGCGCACCGCTGTTCACCTGAAATTCCTGAAGGAAATCCCATGAAGAAACTGATTTGCGGCGCGCTCCTGCTCGCCTCCGTCTCTCCGGCTTCAGCCATGTCCTATTTCACGCCGGCCAATGTCACCGCGGCCTGCACCCTGACCAGCGTGCTCGAACAGACCGTTCTCGCCGACGAGCAGCTCGCCAACCAGATCGCCGGCCATCAGGTGGTCCGCACCGGGACGACGTCGACGGTCGCCAATGTCACGCCGACCCTTTGCGCCCAGATCGGCGGCGTCACCGCGACCTTGCAGGCGAGCCAGCTTTCGAGCGCGCCGACGGAACCGCCTGCTTCCGCGCCGTCCGCGCCAGCGGTCGCCCATTGAGCGTTTGATCTGTTCGCGCGGGGATGACGATTTCGCGCGCCATCTCCTGCATCGTCCGGAATGAAATCGAGAACGCCGCCCGCGCGCGGCCTGGGGGCTGTGGAATGGCTGACAGCGGGCTGGGACAGCCGTCGCCGAGTTGGTGGAACATCGTGGCGACGGCATTGGGCGTTCTAGGCGCGCCGGTTCTTCTGCAAAAACTTCTGGAGCATTTTTTCGGCCATAAAAAAGTGGATGCCGAATCCGAACTCATGATCGCCCAGGCGCGCAAGACCGAAAGCGAGGTTGACGAACTTGCCGCGGGCCGGACAGCCGAATTTGAAAAGGCCGTCAACGATCGCGTCAAAGCCGTGCTGGATTCCTGGGAGCGACAGGTCACTTTGCTCACCATCCGGATTCAGGCGCAGCAGGATGAAATCCACGGGTTGCGCGAAGAAGTCGTTGCTTTGCGAAAGGCGTTGGATGCGACAACGAGGGAGTTGCACGCGGCGCGAATGAATGCCGATTCCGGGATTTAGCTCCGTCCGAAAATATTCTGGTTTGACATCTGTCCGCCCCGCCGTCCGGCTCACGCCGGCGGCGGGGATTTTTTGCGTTTTGGTCCCGCGCGGGACGGCGTGAAAGCTTGCGGATGACCGATATGGTCGACTTTGGAGGCTCCGCTTGACTCTGGGAGGATTTCGGTTTTTGTTATAGAACATAACAGGAACATTAGGTCGAACTCATGCATGCGATCAATGCGTGGCGCGGCGAGGCGTCGCCCCGCGCAAAATCTTTGGCCGCCTTGCGTTTGGCGCTCGCCAGGATCGAGGCGCGGCGCGAGGGCGGGAGCCGGACGGCGTCCCGGGAGCGTTTTTCCCTGGGCGCGGCGGGGGTTGACGCTGTTCTCGGCGGCGGGTTGAACCATGCCTGTCTGCATGAAGTGCTGGCGCCGCGCGGCGCCGATTGGTCCGCCGCCGCTGGTTTCGGTCTCGCCCTCGCCCTGCGCGCGGCGCGGGGACGGCCGTTGCTGTGGGCGCGGCAGGATTTTCTCGATGGGGAAACCGGGCGGCTGAACGGCGTCGGGCTGGCGGAGTTCGGCGTCGATCCCGCAGCCTTGTCCCTGGTGCGTGGACGCGACGCCGAAGCCGTCTTGCGCGCGGGCGTGGACGCCGCGCGCTGCAAGAGTCTCGGCGCCGCCTTGATCGAAATTTTCGGCGCGCCGCACGCGCTCGATCTCACCGCGACCTTGCGTCTGGCGCGGTCGGCGGAATCTTCCGGCGTCACGCTTTTTCTGCTGCGCATTTGCGTCGGCGAAATGACGCGCGCGCTCCCCAGCGCCGCCGTCTCGCGCTGGCGCGCGCGCGCGCAAAATTCCCGCGCCTTGCCTGCCAATGCGCCGGGCGCGCCGCATTTTTCCGTCACGCTGCTGCGCCATCGCGGCGGCGCGGCCGATCGTTCCTGGCGTTTGGAGTGGCAGCGTGACCGAGGCTTCTTTTGCGAGACCGCCGAGACTCGCCATGCGGCGCTATCTGGCTCTTTTCCTGCCCCACCTGCCGACGGAGCGCTGGCGCTCCCGTCAGGCCGGCGACGCGCCGGATGACGCGCAGCCTTTCGCCTTGGTCGAAAGGAAAAACAATGCGCAAAGGCTTTACGCGCTCAATCCCGCCGCCTTGGATCAGGGGCTCGCGCCGGGTCTGGCTTTGGCGGACGCTCGCGCCCGCCTGCCGCGTCTTCGCGTCGCCGACGCCGACCGACGGGCGGACCGCGAGCTTCTTCTCGCTCTCGCCGCGCATTGCGAGCTTTATACGCCTCTGACGGCTTTGGACGAGCCGCATGGCCTCGTCCTCGACGTCACGGGCTGCGCGCATCTGTTCGGCGGCGAGGCGGGTCTTTTGTCCGTCGCGCTCAAGGACATGGCGGCGCTTGGCTTTTCCGCCCGCGCGGCGCTGGCGCCGACGTCCGCTGGCGCGCGCGCGCTGGCGCGCTTTTCACAGGGTGGCGTTTTCTCTCCCGCTGAGGCGGCGGCGGCCGTCGCGCGCCTGCCGCTCGCCGCCCTGGAGGTCGAGGAGGACAGCCTGCTCGCCCTGGACCGCGCCGGGCTGAAGACCATCGGCGATCTCGCCTCCCGTCCGTCGCGCGCTTTCGCCGCGCGCTTCGGCGCCGATTTCCCGCGCAAAATCGAACGCCTGCTGGGGCGGGAGGATTTGCGCATCACGCCTCTGCGTCCGCCGCCCGATTGCATGGTCGAACGCCATTTCGCCGAGCCTCTGGCGCAAGGCGAATCCATCGAAGCCGTTCTGGGCGATCTGATCCAGGAGGCCAAAACCCTTCTGGAGCGGCGCGGCCAGGGCGGGCGTTTTTTTGAGGCGAGTTTTTTCCGCGCCGACGGCGTCGTGCGCCGGCTGTCGGTCGAGACCTCGCGGCCGTCGCGCGATCCGAAAATCCTGGTCAGGCTGTTCCATGAAAAGCTCGATTCGCTGGCCGATCCGCTCGATCCCGGTTTCGGTTTCGACGCCTTGCGCCTGGCCGTGCCGCGCGCGGAAGATTTCGACTCTGCGCAAGGCGATTTTGTCGCGCTCGAAGCGCGGGAGGCCGAGCGGGAACTCAGCGAATTGCTCGATCGTCTGACGACGCGTTTCGGCCGCGCGCGCGTGCTGCGTTTCATGCAAGGCGACGCCCATGAGCCCGAGCGCGAAAGCCGCGCCGTTCCCGTCGCCGCGGCGGCTGTCGAAACATGGTCCAAACCGCCGGAAGGCGAGCCGCCGGCGCGGCCGCTCACTTTGTTCGATCCGCCCCAGCCGGTGGACGTTGTCGCTCTGGCGCCGGACGGCCCCCCGGCGCGGTTTCGCTGGCGGCGGAAAATGCATGAGATCCTGCGCGCCGAGGGGCCGGAGCGCATCGCGCCGGATTGGTCCGTTTTCGGAATGCGGGAGCCGGCTCGCGACTATTACCGCGTCGAGGATGTCGAGGGCCGACGGTTCTGGCTGTTCCGGCGCGGCCTTTATGAATCTGACGACCAGCCGCGCTGGTTCCTGCATGGGTTGTTCGCGTGACTCTTTATGCTGAACTGGTTTGCGCCAGCCATTATTCCTTTCTGCGCGGCGCCTCGCCGCCGGGGGAATTGATCGGCGCGGCTTTGCACATGAACCACAGCGGGCTTGGCCTGTGCGACCGCAATTCCGTCGCCGGCGTCGTGCGCGCCCTCGGCGCGCTGGAGGAGTTCGCCCGCATCGACGATGACCTTGCGACGCGTGCGAAAAATTTCAAGCTTCTTGCCGGCGCGCGCCTCGTCTTTTCCGACGGCGCTTCGGACATTGCCGCTTATCCCGCCCATCGCGCCGGCTGGGGCCAATTGTGCCGGTTGCTCACCCTTGGAAAACGCCGCGCCAAAAAGGGCGAATGTTTTCTGACGCTCGACGATCTTGCGCGCGACGCCGGCGATCTTCTGCTGATCGTTCTCCCGACCGGGACTTTCGAAAATCTCGAACGAACCATCGCGCGTCTGCGCGCGGCCTCATGCCGGGTCTGGCTCGGCGCCAATATGCCGCGCGGCGGAGCCGACCGCCGCCGTCTTCGGCGGCTGCGGGACATCGCGCGCGCACAGGGCGTCCGATTGCTGGCGCAGAACGATGCGCTTTATGCTTTTCCCCAAGATCGCGCCGTGCAGGACGTGCTGACCTGCGTGCGCGAACATATGACTCTCGCCGAGGCCGGCCGGCGGCTCGAAAGCAACGCCGAGCGGCATCTGAAAGAGCCGCGGGAGATGGCGCGGCTTTTCGCCGATGCGCCTGAGGCGATCGAGGAGATCAAAAATTTTCTCGACGAAGCGCGTTTCCATTTGCGCGAGCTTTCATACGAATATCCCGACGAGCCGGTCCCCGCCGGCTGGACGCCGCAGGATTGGCTGGAGGAGCTGGTCCGCCGCGCCGCGCCGAAACGTTATCCGCAGGGCGCGCCGCAAAAGGTGCGCGATCTTCTCGACCAGGAGCTGGCGCTGATCGCAAAACTCGATTACGCGTCCTATTTCCTCACCATCCACGACATTGTCGCCTTCGCGCGCGAGAAGGCAATCCTCTGCCAGGGGCGCGGCTCCGCCGCCAATTCGGCGGTCTGCTATGTGCTCGGCATCACCTCCGTCGATCCGGCCGAAAACGATCTTCTTTTCGCGCGCTTCATATCGGTGGAGCGGCGCGAGCCGCCGGACATCGATGTCGATTTCGAGCACGAGCGGCGCGAGGAGGTCATCCAGCATATTTACGAAAAATATGGTCGCGCGCGCGCCGGCCTCGCGGCGGAAGTGATTTCCTATCGCCCACGCAGCGCCTTGCGCGACGTGGGCAAGGTTTTCGGCCTTTCGGAAGACCTGATCGGCGCGCTCGGCTCCCTGCAATGGGGCGCCTATGGACCGCCGCGCCTGGGCAAGGAACATATCGGCGACACCGGCCTCGATCCGGACAATCCGGTTATTGAGCAGGTCCTGTTTTTCGCGCGCAAGATCCTTGGCTTTCCGCGTCATCTCTCGCAGCATGTCGGCGGCTTCATCCTGACCCGCGGGCGGCTGGATTCCTTGGCGCCGATCGGCAACGCCGCCATGGCGGACCGCACCTTCATCGAATGGGACAAGGACGACATCGACGCGCTCGGCCTGATGAAGGTCGATATTCTCGCGCTTGGCATGCTCACCTGCATCCGCAAGGGTTTTGACCTGCTGGCGCGACATGAGGGCAAAACAATAGGTCTCGCCGATGTCCCGCGCGAGGACAAGGCCGTCTATGACATGTTGTGCAAAGGTGATTCCATCGGCGTGTTCCAGGTCGAAAGCCGCGCGCAGATGAACATGCTGCCGCATCTTCGGCCGCGCAAATTCCACGATCTGGTGATCGAGGTCGCCATCGTGCGGCCGGGGCCCATCCAGGGCGACATGGTCCATCCCTATCTGCGCCGCCGCGCCGGCGAGGAGAAGGTGAGCTTCCCGTCGCCTTCGCCCCAGCACGGGCCGCCCGACGAATTGCATCGCGTGCTCGGCAAGACTCTGGGCGTGCCTCTGTTCCAGGAACAGGCGATGAGCCTGGCCATGGTCGCGGCGAAATTTTCCGAAGCCGAGGCCAACCGCCTGCGCCGCGCCATGGCGACTTTCAGGCATCTGGGAACCATCGGCGAATTCGAGACGATGATGGTCGAACGCATGTGCGCGCGCGGCTATGCGCGAGATTTCGCCCAGCGCTGTTTCGAACAGATCAAGGGCTTTGGCTCCTACGGCTTTCCCGAGAGTCACGCCGCCTCCTTCGCCCAGATCGTCTATGTCTCGGCCTGGCTGAAACGCCGCCATCCGGCGGTCTTTGCCTGCGCGCTGCTGAATTCGCAGCCGATGGGTTTTTATGCGCCGGCCCAGATCGTGCGCGACGCGCGTGAGCACGGCGTCGAAATCCGCCCCGTCGATGTCAATCATTCGCTCTGGGATAACGCTCTGGAGCGCGCGGACGACGGGGCTTTGGCGCTAAGGCTCGGTTTCCGCCAGATCGGCGGGCTGGTCGAGGCGGAGATGGCCCGCCTCATCGCCGCACGCGATAAAAATTTCGAGACGCTCGAATCCTGCGCCGCCCGCGCCAGGCTTTCCGCGCGCGGTCTGAAAATTCTCGCCGACGCCGACGCCTTCCGCTCCTGTCGTGTTTTGTCGCTGGCGCGAGAGAAAACTTTGGACCGCCGCGCGGCCTTGTGGGCGGCGCGGCGTTTGCCGGGAGCAAAACCCCTGCCGCTGTTCGCCGCGGCGAACGTCGAGGAACTGGGCGCCGAGCCCGACCCGGACCTTCCCCATTTGCGTAATCGGCGAAGAAGTCGTCGCCGATTACCAGACCTTGCGCCTGTCGCTGCGCGCCCATCCGATGCGGATTCTACGGCCGGTTTTCGCACGGGAGCGTTTCATTCGCGCCAGCGACTTGTCGTCCTGTCCCAACGGCGCCTGGCGCAAGGCGGCGGGCCTCGTGATCGTGCGGCAGCGGCCGGGCAATGGCAAAATGATCTTCATCACGCTGGAGGACGAGACTGGCGTGATCAATGTGGCGCTTTATTCGACCCTGTTCGAGCTTTACCGCAAGCCGACCATGGCCGCGCGATTGATGGCGGTGGAGGGACGCATCCAGAAAAGCTGGGCCGGCGTAGTCCATCTTCTGGCGCGGCGGGTTTACGATCGTTCCGAGGAACTCTCGCGCCTGTCGGAAAGCGCGCGCGGCGCGCAAGGTCCTGAAATTTGCCGCGCCCGCCACCCACGTCATGTGCGGGTCATCCCGAAGTCGTCGAAACAGGAGCCGACAACTTCCGGCCCCTGTTCATCTTGCCCGCAGGAGTCTTGGTCGGGCGCCCGTTCCGTTGACCTCGACAGCCCCATGCCGACCATCCGCGACCATCCGGAGGGCTCGCGAAGCCAAGAACTCGCCGGTTCATTCGGCAGATCCCGTTGATTAACGACGCGCCGCGCCGCGTCAGCGGCTTTGCTTTAACCCCTTGTTCGCCTCCATACAGCATATTGTCACTGACGCCGGGGCCGTGACGGCAGGAGAACGGAGGAAGACATGTCGCCGCTTGTATTGATCCGCAAGGGCGACAGGCTCCGCTTTGCGGCTGTCGGAACGTTTGTCGTCATATTTTTTTCCCTCCAGCCGCTGACATCCATCAACGTCGTGTGGAGCTCATTCGCCCTTTCGTTCGGCATCGCGGCGCTGATGGGCGGGATAGGCGTTATCTATCGCTGGACCGGTCGCGACGAAGGCATTGCGACGACCAGTATCGTCACCGCGCAACTTATAGTCGCCACATCCTTCCTCGCTCTGGACAATTATCTCGGGCTTGCGGTTCATCGGCCGCTGTTCGACCCTCTCCTCGAGCGCTGGGATCGGGTGATCGGCTTCGACTGGGACACCTATGTCGGCGCGGTCAAAGCGAATCCGATCGTCGCTAAAACGCTAACGATCGCCTATTTCTCGGTCTTGGTTCAGATGATTTTCGCTATTGCTTTTCTCGGGTTGACGCAGCGTCTGTCTCGGCTGGATGAATTTTCGCTCGCCTACTTGATCGCCGGCGGGGTTACGGTGGCGTGGTGGGTTGCGTTTCCGACGCTCGGCGAAATGCAATGGCGTTATGTCACCGGAGCGCCAGCAGTGGCCTATAGCGTGGCCATCGGGCGCGAGGAGGCGCTCCAAGCCTACCAACTCTGGCAATCGGGCGTCGCCAGTGTTCGCTTCCACGAGATGATCGGATTGATTGGAGCGCCATCCTTTCATACCGTCATGGCGCTGCTCAGCGTGCGGGCGTTTTGGGGCCTGCCGCGAATCGGCGTCGCCATGACCGCGCTCAATGTGCTGGTGCTGGCGTCGATTCCCGCCGATGGAGGCCATCACCTGGTCGATATACTTGCGGGGGGATTCGTCGCATGGATCGCGGTTCTGGCGGCGAAACAGCTACTCGCCGCGCCATCGCCCAGGTCGACGAGCGGTCTGGCCTCCGTTCCGCTGACAACTGCGCCAACTCACCAAACGAACATATGAAGACTTTCGCGCCCAACTTTGTGGCGTGGCCCCGCGCGCCATCGGCGGCGGACCTGATTCAGATGGCGGCAAACATTGCGTCAACTCGTGCCGGCGCCTTTGGGATAGAGGCGGGCGGTGATTTTAACTGACGACGCCGTGGCCCGACAGGTTTTGGCCGATTTCTGGAGCAAGCCAACGCCAACTCGAGCCCGACCGACCCAATTTCGGCCGGATCGTCTCGCTGCCTTTATTCCCGGCGTTCCAGAATAATGCGACTTCCACGCAGGATTGCGTCTCACCATGCCGCCCCGGCCGGGCGTCGGACAGTTCATCAAGAAAATGCCGAAACGCTGGCCTATTTATCGAAATGCCGGCGGCGCGGCCAAAAATCTTTTGATTTAGCAGGATTTTTGTCCGAAAAGCGGCGACCACTTTGCGGAAATCCTGCTTAGGGATGTCCCGCCTTTTCGTCGCCGCGCACTGTGGCCTTCAGGCATTGGGGACTACAGATCAGGTCCACGCGCGTATCGCCGTCCTGAAGAAGAAGATCGGGCTTTTCGGCGGTGACGCGAACCGTCCATTCCCCGAGCAGAGCGCCCTTGGCGTCCAGCGCGATCAGATTGGTCTCACCGAAATTTTTTCCGGTAATCACGCCAAGGCCGGTGCTTTTCAGGACGGTGACGTCGGCAATCGCCGGCTGACCGACGACCAGGGTGTCGGTCTTGTCCGGAATGCGCGCCACCCGCGCCTTGTCGATGGCGACCAGGACGATGTCGTTCGACGCCGCCCGTGCGCCGCCGAGGGAGAGAACCCCGGCGAGAACGAAGGTCGCGCCCATTGAACGAAATGCGTGAAAACGCATGAACATCTCCCCAATGCAAGACCGTGGCGGAGTTCACGGCGGCCAGCGGCTGGGTCGCGGTCCGTCGCCGGGGGGCGTTCGCCGCCTCCCAATAATCTGCCAGCGTGATTAAGACATGCCTTGGTGAACGATTGCTGAATATCGGGCGATAGCGAACATTTTCCGTGAGGAATTGAAAGCGCCGCCGCCGCCTGCCTGGAGACGATGGCGAAATTTGGCGACGAATAGCTGCGGGAAAAGCTTGGCGACATTCGCCATGCTCAGGGACGGAGCGCCCGGCCGGTCGACATGAACCCGCATTCATCGCGAGAGGTCGCGCCCGTCCACGAAAAGCGAGTCGACCTCCGGCGATCCGTCATCCGCGCATCGATCGCAGCGGCGCCCGCCTCGCAGCGCCGAAGGCGCCGTGGAAACATCGTGATCCCGAGAGTCCAACATGACGGATTCGCCACTCCCGGCGCCGGGTGAACGCGCTATAAACCTTAATAAGCATTCGGGAATGCCGACGCGTCACTTTAACAAATTAGCGAGAACCTTCACTTAGGGTAGCTCTATCGCAGCCGACAGCGAGCAATGTTCGGCGCGACGGACCAAATTTGGGAGCTGAAGATATGAAAAACCTCGTCACGCGTTTCGTTAAGGACCAGTCTGGCGCCACCGCCGTCGAATACGTCCTGCTCGCGGCCATGATCGCCCTGGCCATCATCGTCGGCATGCAGAACCTCGCCAGCAAGCTGAACACCGAGTTCAACACCATCGGCAACGACCTCTGATCGAAGCGTCAGAAGCGCCTCCGCCCGGCGGAGGCGCGCAAGCCCCGGATCAATCTCCGGGGCTTTTTTTTGGCCGATTTCCCGCGAGTGGAAAAACATCGGCTGCGCGCTTGAAATTTTTCTGCGACGCCCCGAACGGTAACCAAGGGGTAATCGCCCTGCGCCACAATGACGGCGCCAACAGAACGCGGACCCGCCATGCTCGACGCCCTGACGATCGCCATTTTCCCGGCCTTCATGATCTATGCGGCCTTTTCGGACATCTTCACGATGACGATTTCGAACTGGATTTCGGTCGGTCTCGTCGTGGCCTTCGTCCTGCTTGCGCTGCTGTTCGGTCTGCCGGCGGCGACCATCGGCTGGCATCTCGCCGTGGGAACGATCGTCCTCGTCATCACATTCACCTTTTTCTCCTTCGGCTGGATCGGCGGCGGCGACGCCAAGCTCGCCGCGACCACAGCGGTCTGGATGGGCGTCGAACATGTCGGCCAATATGCGCTCGGCGCGGCCCTGATCGGCGGCGCGCTGGCCCTGACGCTGCTTGCGTTTCGCCGCCTGCCCATGCCGAGCTGGGCCCGCGCCCAGGCCTGGGTGATGCGCCTCCACGACAAGAAGACCGGCGTCCCCTACGGCGTCGCGCTGGCCACCGCCGCCCTGATCCTTTATCCCGAGACCCGCATTTACCTCAGCGCGCTGGCCAGTTGACGCCTCGGCTGCTTCCCGATTCAAGCGACGCCCCGCTTCCGCGGGGCGTCTTCATTTTCGGGCTTTCAGCCTGACGGACGTAAATTGCGAGAGATTTCATTAACCTTAATTTGACCTTTCACTGTTTCAATTCGGTCAACGTCCCCCTCGAAGACCGCATTTCGGATCGTTGAAACAGCCATGAAAAAAAATCGGCTCATCTTTCTCGGCGTGGTTTTGGCTTCAGGGGCCGGCGCGTCCTATCTCGTGCTTTCGCGCCCGGCGCCGCAGGCCCCGGCGCCTGTCAAGGTCTTCGTGCAGCCTAACCCTGTCGCGAAGGACCAGATCCTGGTCGCGGCCCATGAACTGACTTTCGGTTCGGTCGTGCAGCCGATCGACCTCGCATGGCATGACTGGCCGTCGGACAATTCGATGCCGGGGGTGATTCGCAAGTCCAATTCGCCCCATGCGATCGACGACATCAAGGATTCCGTTGTCCGCGGCTCCTTTCTGACGGGCGAGCCGATTCGGCGCGAGAAATTGTTCAAGGGCGGCGGCTCCGGCTTTCTCTCGGCGATGCTGACCCCGGGCTATCGGGCGGTGGCGATCAATATCGAGGGCAGCGGCGCCACGACGGCCGGCAATTTCATTCTGCCCAACGATCGCGTCGACGTCGTGCGCATCTTCCGTGACGAGGACACGCCCAAAACCGGAAATGGCGACTCCTATATCGCGAAGACGCTCGTAACCAATGTCCGTGTCCTGGCCATCGGTCAGAACGCCCAGGAGAAGGGCGGCAAGCCCTTCGCATCGGGCGCCACCGCGACGCTCGAACTTGCGCCGGAACAGGCCGAGTCCGTCATTCTCGCCCAGCGGGTCGGCCAGCTTTCGCTGGTCCTGCGCGCGATGCAGGACGGCAAGAGCGCCGCGACGCCGGCGAGCGCGGAAGGACACGATCACACCGTCACCGTGGTGCGCGCGGGCGTCCCAACCCAATCCCGTGTGCAAACGATCGACGACCTCCCCAAGCCGGGCGCCGGCCCCCAGGATTGAAAGACGATGCTGAAGAACCGCACCAGGCTCACCGGAGGCATAATCGCCCTTCTCGTCTTCGCCGCGCCGACGGCGGACGGACGCGCGCAATCCCTTAACGGAGAACAGAACGTCTCGCAGGGGCAAGAGTTCAGCCGCCGCATCACCATGGGCGTCGGCAAGTCGATCATCGTCAATCTTCCCCAGGACGCCGGGGAAATCTTCGTCGGCAATCCGGCCATCGCCAACGCCATCGTCCGCAACCCGCGCAGGATCTATATCATCGGCCGCGGCACGGGCCAGACCTCGATCTATGCAATGGACAAGCAGGGCCGCCGGATCGCGACCTTCGAAATGTCGATCGGCCGCGACATCGGCGATTTGCAGGCGATCCTCCACGCCGCCATGCCGTCCGCGCAGATCATCGCGCGCACCGTCAACGATTCCATCATCCTGACCGGGGAAGTCGATTCGCCCGGCGACATGCAGACCGCGCTCGACATCGCCAAAGGCTTCGCCGACAGCATCAACCAAACCGCGGCGGCGGGGACGGCGGCCGGCGGCGGCGCGGCCAGATCGGGGATGGTCGTCAACGCCATGATCATCAAAGGTCGGGACGAAGTGATGATCAAGGTCACGATCGCCGAAATCCAGCGAAATATCGCCAAGCAACTCGGCGTGTCGTCCTCGACCCTCACTGGCAGTTGGGGCTCCTTCGTCCAGGACAACCCGTTCACGGTCAATGGCAGCGCGCTGACCACCGGCGCGCTCAACACGGTCTCGCATTTTGGCGGAGCGTGGACGCTGGCCCAGTCTCTTGTCGCCTTCGAACGCCAGGGCGTCGCCCATACCCTGGCCGAGCCGACCGTCACCGCGGTGTCGGGCGAAAGCGCGAAATTCACGGTGGGCGGCCAAGTCCCTGTCAACGCGGGCTATACCTGCAACGGCCCCACGGCCGGCGGCTCCGTGTCGACCTGCGCGGCGTCGATCCAATATGTGCCCTATGGCGTGACCCTGAACTTCACGCCGGTCGTCCTGTCCTCCGGCCGCATTTCGCTGCGCCTCGCCACCGAGGTTTCGGAAATCGATCCCGCGACCTCGTCGATCATCAACGGCTCGAGCGTGCCGGGCTTCCGGACCCGGCGCCATGAAACCACCGTCGAATTGCCGAGCGGAGGCTCGCTGGCGACCGCCGGCCTGATCCAGAGCATCTCGAATCAGGCTCAAAACGGCACGCCCGGCGTCATGAACCTGCCGATCCTCGGTCAGCTCTTTCGCTCGCGCGACTATCAGCGGCAGGAAACCGAGATGCTGATCATCGTGACGCCTTATCTGGTCAAGCCAGTGCCCAACAGCGCGCTGGCGCGGCCCGACGACAATTTCTCCGACGCCAACGACCCCCAGGCCTGGCTGCTCGGCCGCGTGAACAAGCTCTATTCGACCACCGACAATCCCGAGGCGGCCGCCCATTTCAGCGGGCGTGTAGGCTTCATCCACGATTGAGCTCCGCCAGGGTCCGCCCGCGCAAAGCCGCTGGCGGGTTGGAAGCGAGGCCTGACCGTCAAGCGCAACGATCGTACGGATTCCAAATGTCGCATTCTCGCCTTCTCGCTACCGCAGCCGGCCGACGGGCCCCCACAAGACTGAGATTCGCCGCGCTCATGGCTCTTGCCGCGCCGCTTGCGGCCTGTTCGGGCGCCGATCGCGTCGTCACCGGATCCATCGTGCCGGACGACTATCGCATCCGGCATCCGATCGAACTTCGTGAAGGCTGGGCGCGTCTCGATGTGTTCCCTGAAGTGCGCAATGGCGTGCTTGACGAAAGGAGCCGGGCCCAGGTTCGTGAATTCGCTCGGGAATACAGGAACCATGGCTCCGGCGAAATCGTGCTGGCGCTGCCTCAAGGCGGCCGCGGCGGCGCGGAGGCGCGCGCCGCCGAGCCCGGCCTGCGCCGTGCGCTCGCCTCCGGCGGCGCCCATGGTCCCGTGCGCATCTCCACTTATCAGGTCGCCGACCCGTCGCTCGCCGCGCCGGTTCGTCTCTCCTATGCGACGATCACGGCCAGGGTCGACACGCGCTGCGGCCAATGGCCGAACGACCTCGCTTCCGGATCTTCCGTGGTCGGCTGGGAGAACCGGGAATATTGGAATTTTGGCTGCTCGACCCAGCAGATGATGGCGACTCAGGTCGCCGATCCACGCGATCTGGTCGGCCCGGTCGCGGTCGCCCCGCCCAATTCAACCATCCGCGGCCGCGCCATCGACGCCGTGCGCAAGGGCGACGACCCCGGCACCAACTGGAAAACGAAGAATTCCAACATCGGCACGTTGGGGAACTGAGCCATGGCGACCGAGTGCTTACATCCCACCGCGGCGGCTTTGGAGGCGACGCCCATCGCGCCGCTGCCGCGCATTTCCCTCCAGGCTTTCTGCGAAACCGCCGATCTCGCCGCGACGATCAACGAGGCGGCGAACGACCGCCGCATGGAAAGGACCCATGTCAAGGTAAACATGGGCGGCGCTCCGGCCGCGCTCGAGGCCTATCGCACGTCGCCGACCCCCAATGTCATCGTGATCGAAAGCAGCGCCTCGCGCGACGAAATGCTTGCGCAGCTCGAGGCTTTGGCGGAATTCTGCGACCCTGGAACCAAGGTGGTCGTCATCGGGCGCCACAACGACATCCCGCTCTATCGCGAGTTGATGGCGCGCGCCGTGAGCGAATATCTGGTCCAGCCGATCGGCGTGATGGATTTCGTCGCCGCCCTTTCCCAACTTTACAACCAGGACGTCGCCGCGCCGGTGGGACGGGTCATCGCCGTGTACGGCTGCAAGGGCGGCGTCGGCTCGTCTTGCATTGCCCATAATCTCGCCTGGTCGATCGCCCGGGACCTCGACTCCGCGACGGTGATCATCGATCTCGACCTGCCCTTCGGCACAACCGGACTGGACTTCAATCAGGATCCGCCGCAGGGAATCGCCGAAGCCGTGTTTTCGCCCGATCGCCTCGACGCCAATCTGCTGGACCGCCTCCTGTCGAAATGCAGCGAAAAGCTGTCCATCCTCACAGCGCCGGCGACGGTCGAGCGGGCTTACGACCTCGCCGAAACGGCGTTCGACCCGCTGATCGAAATTCTACGCGGGTCAACGCCTTATATCGTGCTGGACATACCCCACGTCTGGACCGCCTGGTCGCGCCGCCTGCTTTCGACGGCGGACGAGACCTTCATCGTCGCGTCGCCGGAGCTCGCGAGCTTGCGCAACGCCAAGGGCCTGCTCGACACTTTGCGCGCCGCGCGGCGCAACGATCCCGCGCCGCGCGTCGTGCTTAACGGCGTGGGCATGCCAAAGCGTCCGGAAATCTCGGTCGAGGATTTCGGCAAGGGGCTGGAAGTGGAGCCCGTCGCGGTCGTGCCCTTCAACGCGAAGATGTTTGGCGGCGCTTCAAACAATGGCCAGATGATCGCAGAGGTCGAGGACGGCGCCAAGACGGCGGCGATTTTCGACGATCTGGCCCGGCTCGCCACCGGCCGGTCCGCCATCAAACGCGAGCGCAAGGGTTTTCTCGAACCGCTGCTTGCGGTTCTAAAGGGCTGAAGCCGAACGCGCGCAGCGCATTGGGAGTACGGGAAGGACAATGTTCGGAAAGCGCTCGGGCGCCGGCGGCGCCACGCCAACCATGCCGCGGAAACCGGCTGCGGCCGAGTCTCCTGTCTCGGCGCTGCTTCCGCAGGCGCCCCCGCCTCCCCCGGCGCCGGAACCGCGCCGGTCGGACGATTATTTCCAGACCAAGAGCATGATCTTCGGGGCCCTTATCGAGGCCATCGACCTGTCGCAGCTCTCAAGAACTCGACGCGGACAATGCGCGCGAAGAGATCCGCGACATCGTCAACGAAATCATTTCCATCAAGAATGTCGTCATGTCGATCGCCGAGCAGGAGGACATGCTCGACGACATCTGCAACGACGTGCTGGGCTATGGGCCGCTTGAACCTCTTCTCGCGCGCGACGACATTGCGGACATCATGGTGAACGGCGCCACCCGCACCTTCATCGAAGTCGGCGGCAAGATCCAGCTCACCAATGTGCGCTTCCGCGACAATGCGCAGTTGATGAACATATGCCAGCGCATCGTCAGCCAGGTCGGCCGCCGCGTGGACGAGTCCTCGCCGATCTGCGACGCGCGCCTGCTCGACGGCTCCCGCGTCAACGTCATCGCGCCGCCGCTCGCCATCGACGGCCCCGCTCTGACCATTCGTAAGTTCAAGAAGGACAAGCTGACGCTCGAACAGCTGGTCCAGTTCGGCTCGCTTTCGCCCGAAGGCTCCGAAATTCTCAAGGTCATCGGCCGCGTGCGCTGCAATGTGCTGATCTCGGGCGGCACCGGCTCCGGCAAGACCACTTTGCTCAACTGCCTGACGCGCCATATCGACACCGACGAACGCGTGATCACCTGCGAGGACGCTGCGGAACTTCAGCTGCAGCAGCCCCATGTGGTGCGGCTCGAAACCCGGCCGCCCAATCTCGAGGGCCAGGGCCAGGTGACGATGCGCGATCTGGTCAAGAACTGCCTGCGTATGCGTCCCGAACGCATCATCGTCGGCGAAGTGCGCGGCCCGGAGGCCTTCGACCTCCTCCAGGCCATGAACACCGGCCATGACGGTTCGATGGGAACGCTTCACGCCAATTCCCCGCGCGAGGCCCTGAGCCGCCTCGAATCCATGATCACCATGGGCGGCTACGCCCTGCCGCCGCGCACCATCCGCGAGATGATCGTCGCGTCGATCGACGTCATTATCCAGGCCGCGCGCCTGCGCGACGGCTCGCGCCGCATCACCCACGTCACCGAAGTCATGGGACTTGAAGGCGATGTCGTCGTCACCCAGGACCTGTTCCTCTATGACATTCTGGGCGAGGACGCCAATGGAAAGCTGAAGGGCCGCCACCGCTCGACCGGAATCGGGCGTCCTCGTTTCTGGGAGCGCGCGCGTTATTTTGGCGAGGAAGAGCGGCTCGCGGCGGCGCTCGACGCATCCTTCGCGAGCGAATGAAAGCACGGGCCTTCAGTCATGGATATCCGCTCCGCCCTCATCATCCTTCTGACCGTCTTCACGGTCGCCGGCGGCTTTTACGTGCTGGTCTATCCCTATCTCACGGGTGAGGCGGCCGCAGAAAAGCGCAGGGAGCAGATCACGTCGAAAGCCGGACCGCGCCGCGCGCCCGGCGAAAGGTCAGTCGACGCGGCGGCGCGGCGCAAGCAGATCGCGGACAGCCTCAGGGAAGTCGAGGAGCGCAGCACCGAAAAGGCGAAGGTTTCGTTGGAGACGCGCATCGCCCGGGCCGGCCTCAATCTGAGCCGAAACAATTTCTTCATGATTTCCGGCGCCCTGGGGATTTTTTCCGGGCTGCTCATTTTCATGGTGACCCGCAACCCGCTCGCCGCTTTGGCCGGTCCGGTCATCGGCGGGTTCGGCCTGCCGAATTTTGTGCTGAAATTCCTGGCGAACCGTCGGCTGAAGAAATTCACCCATGAATTTCCCAATGCGATCGACGTCATCATTCGCGGTGTGAAAGCTGGCCTCCCGCTCGCCGACACGCTTCGGATGATCGCGTCCGAAGGCCATGAGCCGGTGCGCAGCGAGTTCCGGCAGATCGTCGAATCGCAAACGCTCGGCCTGACCGTGTCCGAGGCGGTCGAGCGCTTGCCCTTGCGCATTCCCACGCCCGAAACGAATTATTTCGTCATCGTCGTCTCGATCCAGCAGAAGACGGGCGGCAATCTTGGCGAAGCTCTCGGCAATCTGTCCACGGTCATGCGCGAGCGCAAGAAGATGCGCGACAAGGTCAAGGCGTTCTCCGCGGAGGCCAAGGCCTCGGCGGTCATCATCGGATTGCTGCCGGTGATCGTCGCCTTTCTCCTCTACCTCACCAGCCCGCACTTCATAGAACTGCTGTGGACCACCAAACAGGGGCGCGGCATGCTCGTCGTCGCCTCCTTGCTGGAGGCCGGGGGCGCGTTCGTGATGAAGAGGATGATTGATTTCGATGTCTGACGACCTTCGCGGAATTCGACAGGGCCGAACGCCATGATGGAACTGATCGTCGAGAAAGTCACCGATTCACGGACCTGGCTGGCGCTGCTCGTGGGCGTGTTCACCATCGCCAGCCTGCTTTCGGTCGGCCTCCCCCTGATCGAGGGCGATCGCCTCGCCGACCGGATGAAGCTCGTCGCTTCCGAGCGCGAACGAATCCGGGCGCGCGAGCGCGAGAAGCTGTCGAAACGCAATACCGGCAAGCTGAGGGCGACGCCAAAAGCCTATATGAAGGACATCGTCGATAAATACAGCCTCTCGAAATGGCTCGGCACGGAGCAGGCCAAGTCGCAATTGACGATGGCGGGCTTTCGCGGCGCGCAGGCCGAGATCGGCTTCCTGTTCTTTCGCCTGGTCTCGCCGATCACGATGACCCTGGTCAGCTTGCTCTATGTTTTCGTCCTGATGCGGAACGATTGGTCGTTCCTGCTCCGCATAACCGTCGTGACCATCTCCGCCTACGCAGGCCTCAAGGCGCCGGAGCTTTATCTTTCCAACACCATCAGCAAGCGCCAGCTCAACATGAAACGGGCCTTTCCCGACGCGCTCGATCTCCTGCTGATCTGCGTGCAGGCCGGCATGTCGATCGAGCAGGGATTTCGCCGCGTGAGCCAGGAGATCGGGAGTCGTTCGGTGTCGCTGGCGGAGGAGTTCGCCCTGACCACGGCCGAGCTGTCCTACTTGCCGGACCGCCGCCTGGCCTACGAGAATTTTTACAAGCGCACCGGCCTCGAAGGCGTGAAGAACATTTCGACGTCGTTGATCCAGGCCGAAAAATACGGCACGCCGCTCGGGACCGCGTTGCGGGTGGTGGCGCAGGAAACGCGCGATCAGCGCATGAACGAGGCGGAGAAGAAGGCCGCCTCGCTTCCGCCGAAGCTCACCCTGCCGCTGATGATGTTCTTTCTTCCCGTGCTGTTCGTCGTCATCTTGACGCCGGTTTGGGTCCAGGTCTCGGCCCGAGGCTGGTAATGTAAGCAAGCCGGCGGAACGTTGCCACAGGGTGGGCCGCGCCAGCCCAAGGCGCGAACCGGCGACGAGAATTGCGCCGGTCGTCGCGCCACATCGCTCCGGTCGCCTTCGGCGTCAGCCGGCTCAGCCATGCGCAAGACGGGTCGAACGCGCGAATGCCCTCGAGTTTATGGCGTTTGGCGTCCAGGCGTCGGGCGTCGTCTGCAAAAATTTTGCGTTGAGGCGTGGTTTTCGCCCATGCGGCACATTTCCGGCGCGAACATTGTCTTAAAGATCGTTTGCCGCTTTCGGTTCGATCGACGGGCAAGGACGCATTCCGGTCCGTCCGTCGCGTGCGCCTATCGATTCGAGACCGGTTTAATGAGGTTTCGATGGACGAATTTGTCAGCCGCTCGCGGGAGTCCGGTGGTCGTCGTGACGCCGATACCGGGCGGGATTTCGCCGAGGCCGGCGCCTCCCTCGAAAATGCGAACCTGACGCGGCTCAGGTCGCGATCGAGACTCGTTGACGATCTGAGGGCGGCGCGGGCCGCAACGGAGGCGCGGCAAGGACCCGCTGACGCGCCAGCCCACTCGATGGCGCGCGCGGCGAAGACGCATCTGGCCGAGAACCGCGTTCGTCTGGCGTGGATCGCGGGCGTCGCGGCCCTGGTCATGGCTGGCGCGGCGCTCGCCCGTTATGTGACGGTCGGGCGCTACATCTATTCGACCGACGACGCCTATGTCCGCACCGATCTCGCAATTATTTCGCCCAAGATCGCCGGCTATGTGCAGGACGTCGACGTCATCGACAACCAGCATGTCAAGGCGGGCGAGAGTTCTCGCGCGGATCGACGCCGGAGATTATGTCCTGGCGTTGGACGCCGCCCGGCGGAAGGGGCTGACCCAGGACGCGACCATCGCCCGCATCACGGCCGAGATCGAGGCTCAGGAAGCCGAGGTGACTCAGGCCGAGGCCCAGGTCGAATCGGCGCGCGCGGAGAGCGTGCGCGCCCGGTCCGATTTCGGTCGCGTGCGGTCGCTGGCGGCCTCGGATTTCGCCTCCAAACAGCGTCTCGACCAGGTGCTTGCCGACCGCGACAAGGCGGCGGCCGGACTTTCCGGCGCCGAGGCGCGCCTTGCCGGCGCACGGGCGAATCTGGTCGTGTTGAAATCTCAGGCCGAGGAGGCGCGGCGAGCGCGCGCCGAACTCGCCATCGCTGAAGCGCGCGCCGAGCGCGACCTCGGCTTTGCCGAAATCCGGGCGCCCTTCGACGGCGTCGTCGGCAACCGCGTCGTCGAGCCCGGCCAGTTTGTCCAGCCGGGGGCGCGTCTGATGGCGATCGCTCCCGACAACCGCGATTATGTCGAGGCCAATTTCAAGGAAACCCAACTCGACCGGCTCGCCCCCGGCCAGAAAGCCAGGATCTATGTCGACGCCTATGGCGGCGAAGCCGTCGATGGGCGCGTTGAAAGCATCGCGCCGGCCTCCGGCTCGGAATTCTCCGTGCTGCCGCCCGAAAACGCGACCGGCAACTTCACCAAGATCACCCAGCGCTTCCCGGTGCGGATCAAGCTGGTTCATATGGGCTCGGGCCGCCTGCGCGCGGGCATGTCGGTCGTGGTGGAGGTGGACACGCGCGGCCCGGCCCAATGAGCCACGCGGCGACGGCGGACCAGGGCGAGCCGGAAATTTCGGCGCGCCGGTTCATCGCTTTTTTCGCGATGTTGTTTGGCATGTTCATGGCGATCCTGGACATCCAGGTCGTCTCGGCCTCGCTCGCCACGATCCAGGCGGGGCTCTCCGCCAGCGCCGATGCAGTCGCCTGGGTCCAGACCGCTTATCTCGTCGCCGAAGTGGTGATGATTCCGCTGTCGGGCTTTCTGTCGCGCGCCTTTTCGACCCGGATCGCCTTCACCGTCTCCGCCGCCGGCTTCACCTTGATGAGCCTGTTCTGCTCGCTTTCGACCAGCATTGATCAGCTGATCGTCTGGCGGGCGTTGCAGGGCTTCATCGGCGGCGCGATGATCCCGACCGTCTTCGCCGCCGCTTATTCGATCTTCCCCCGCCGCAAGACCTCGATGATCGCCGCGATCATCGGTCTCGTCGCCACGCTGGCGCCGACGATCGGGCCGACGGTCGGCGGCTATCTGACCGATCTGTTCTCCTGGCGCTGGCTGTTCATGATCAATGTCGGACCGGGAATAGCGGTCGCGGTGACCGTCTGGCTGCTGGTCGATTTCGATCGTCCCGATCTGCGTCTGCTGCGCGATTTCGACTGGCTCGGACTGCTCTCGATGGCCTTGTTCCTCGGCGCGCTCGAATATCTGCTCGAGGAAGGGCCCGCCAAGAACTGGTTCGACGACGGAAGGATCGTCTGGGCGGCGGCGATTTCCTGCTCCGGCGCCCTGGTCTTTTTCGCACGGGCCTTCACCACGGAAAATCCCATCGTGGACCTGAGGGCTTTCGACGATCGCAATTTCTGGACGGGTTCGCTTGCTTCCTTCGTCCTCGGCGTCGGACTTTACGGCCTCACCTACGTTTATCCGATCTATCTCGCCCGGGTGCGCGGCTTTTCCGCCCGGCAGATCGGCGAGACGCTGTTCGTCACCGGCCTGTGCCAGCTCATCGCGGCGCCGATCGTCGGGCGCCTGCTCACCCGGATCGACCTGCGGCTGATGATCGGGCTCGGCTTTCTCGGCTTCGCCGGGGGCGCGGCGATTTCGGCCGGGGTCACCAGGGATTGGGGCTTCGACCAGCTTCTGGTCCCTCAGGCGCTGCGCGGCTTCTCGCTGATGTTCATGATCGCGCCGATCAATAATCTCGCGCTCGGCGCCTTGCCGCAGGCCAAGCTGAAAAACGCCTCGGGCCTGTTCAACGTGACGCGCAACCTCGGCGGGGCCTTCGGCCTCGCGGTGATCAACACCACGCTCGACCGGCGCTTCGATCTTCATTTCGAACGTCTGCGCGAGACCCTCGTCTGGGGCGATGCGCGCGCCCAGGAATTTCTCGCCGGTCTGGCCGCGCTTTATGGCCAGACCGGCGACGAGGCCCGACTCGCCGCTACCCGCCAGCTAGCGGCCGTTGCGGGGCGAGAGGCCACGGTCATGGCTCTGGCCGACGTTTTCCTCGGCATGTCCCTGCTGTTCCTGACGGCGGCGGGGCTGGCGGCCTTCATGCGCCGGCCCGCGACCGCGCCGCCGCCCGGCGCGGCGCATTGATACGATTTCCGCAAGATGGCGTCGCGATTCCCGCGGAAACGACGCCCTATTCCGCGGCGCGGTCCAGATGCACGATCTGGCGCCCCAGCCGCGAAATCGCCTCGCGCAGATCGAGCAGTTCCTGTTGCGGGCTCAAGGCGGCCGCGACTCCATCGGCGCCGTTCGGCTCCTTGTCGTCCCCAGCCGTTTCCTCGCCGTTCGCCGTTGTCACGCTCGCCAGCAACTGGCGGCGCAAGCGGAGATTGACGTCCTCCAGGTCGTCGCCGCGGCGACGCTCGGCGGCGACCTTGGCCAGCAGCCGGGTCCGCCGCGCCTCGAAATCCGCCGCGCGCTGCTCGGCCTCCGCCAAATCCGCGGCAAGCGCCGTGTTCTGGCTCGAAAGATCCTGGGCCCGCGCCGAAATTTCCTGACGCGCGGCCTCGGTCCTTTGCAGTTGCGACCGGGCGTCCGCCAGATCAGCGGTCGTCGTCCTCAGTTGGTTCTCAAGTTGATGACCCCTTGCGTCGAGCTTCCGCGCGTCCTCGGCCAGGGAATCGTATTCGCCTTGCAGTTTGGTCAGCTCCTGCTGGCGTCGTTCGAGCGTGGCGCGCGTCTCATCCAGCGAGGCCTGGGTTTTTTCGCCGAATTCCAGCGACTTGGCGAGCTGGTGGTTGCGGTCTTCAAGCAGCGACGCGGTCTGGTCGAACCGCTCCGTCGCGCGCATCACCGCCACAGCGCGCCGGCCGAGTTCGGCGGCGTCGGCCGCCCGGCCGTCGCGGGATTCCGACGCCTTGATCTCGAGCGCGCGATTCTCGACCGCGAAACGCGCCCGCAGCAGGTCGCGTTCGGCCTCGATTTCGTCGAAGGTCATGGGCAGGCGCGATTCGATTTTCGCCAAGGTGAGCCGGCGCGCCCGCGCCGAGACCAAAGGCAGGAAAGCGAGACCGATCAGCCCGCAAATGACGAAGCCCAGCGCGAAATCGACGATTTGCTCGACCACTTGTCCCGACCCGTGAAACGGCTGAACGGGCGGAAGCGCCCGAAAACGGGCGCATGCTGCCATTTTTGCCACCGCAATGCAAAGCGGTGGCCTTTTCTCAGAATGGATTCCAGGTCGGATGCTCGGTGAATTTCAGATAGCCGATATTCAGCCCGAGCCGGGCGCCGAGACCGGTGCGGATCGGCACGACCGTCATCCCGCTGATTGTCAGCGCGGTGACGCCGAATCCGCCGACCAGATAGGCCGAACCGTTCACCCCCACGAAGCGCTGGTAGATCGCCTCCGTCGAGGGAAGATTATAGACCAGCATCATGGTGCGGTCGCCGTCCGCGCCGTAATCGATGCCGAGCGAGGGACCCTGCCAGAACACTTTGCGGTCGCCGGCGTTGCGGGTGTACATCGCGCCTTCGCCGTAACGCAGGCCGCCGATGAAGGCGCCGCCGGCCTCCTGGCCGAGAACATAGGCGTTGGGCTGGCCCCAGCGCTTGGTCGCCGACTGGATCGCCTCGGCGAGGTCGCGCGACAATGTGCCGAAAAAGTGATGGCCGCTCTCGATCAGGTCGTTGTCGGAATAGGGAATGGGCCGCTCTTCCGCATTTGCCGGCTCGAAGCCGGCGCCGCCGGCGAGCGTCGCGAACAGTCCCGCTCCAAGGCGGCCGCAAATGTCGCGGCGAGATAGCTTTGTCATGGCCGAGGCTCCGATGGCGCCGATTCGCGAATTTTGGTCGAACAGGATGAACCGAAGATTAACCGGGGCTTAAAACCGCGCGCTCGCGGTAAAACGCCGCCGCCCGGGGATCGCCCCAGGCGATGAAGGCGCCGTTGACGAATTTGCCGGCCTCCTTGCCATAGACGAGCGTCTCCCCGCTGCGATCGACCGCGATCCCGCCGGCCCGGCGCAGAACCGCGTCGCCGGCGGCGGTGTCCCATTCCCTGGTCGGGCCGAAGCGCGGGTAGACGTCGGCCTGGCCGGCGGCGACGAGGCAGAATTTCCGTGACGAGCCGGTGGAGACCACGTCCTTCACCGGAAGCCGGGTCAGGAAAGCGTCGGTTTCGGGGTCGCGATGGCTGAGGCTGGCGACGGCGACCGCGTCGCGCTCCGGCATCGGCCGGGTGTGGAGAAGCCGCCAGTCGTCGCGCGGCGGAACCTTGCCGCCCGGCGCGGCGGAAAAAGTCCAGGCCTTGCCCCCGGCGAGGAAAAACTCGCTTCGCGCCGGGGCGAAAACCACGCCGACCGTCGGCGCCCCCTTGCGAATCATCGCGATATTGACGGTGAAGCTGTCGCGCCTGTTCAAGAATTCCTTGGAGCCGTCGAGCGCGTCCACCACGATGAAATCGCCGCCGTCGATTTTCGGCAGGGCCCCGCTCTCGCTCGCTTCCTCGGCGACCACCGGAAGATGGGGCAGGGCGCGGGCGAGGCCCTTGAGGATGATCTCCTCGGCGAGAATGTCGGCGTCGGAGACGGGGCTGGCGTCTTTCTTCAGGCGCGCATTGGGATTGCCGCCGTGGAACACCCGCATGATCGCCGCGCCGGCATCGAGCGCGAGGGCTGCGAACAGCTCCGCCAGAGCGTCGTCGTCGGGCAGGGCTTCGGTCATCGCGGCGCCTTATCGGAGAGAGTTCGATTTCGGCGGCGCGTCCATCGGCGCGCTCGCCTTGCGCGATGCTACAGGCTCCGCAGCGCCTTTTCCAGTCGCCGGAGCGAAAAGAACCTCGGACGGGCGGCGCCTTTCGTCGCAGCTTGAGGCTTGCGCGGGAAGGGCGGCGCGGTCCATTATGCGCGCCGCAGGAAGGGGTTGGGCGTTGAGCAAGATCGAAGATGTCGCCAGATTGAGTTTCGAGGCCGCCATGCGCGAACTCGAGGAGATCGTCTCCGCGCTTGAAAAGGGCAATGTCGATCTCGACAAGTCCATTACGCTCTACGAGCGCGGAGAAATCCTGAAAAAACATTGCGAGGCGCTGCTCAAGAGCGCCGAGGCGCGAATTGAAAAAATCGTGCAGGGTCCCGAGGGCGGCGCGGCCGGGGCTGCTCCGCTCGACGTGGAATGAACGGTCGGAGCCAGCCATGTCGCAACCCGCCTCGGTCGAAACCGTGGTCATCCCGCAGGCGAAGGACATCGGCGGATTTGGCGTGCGTCGCGCCTTGCCTTCGCCGAAGCGGCGGATGGTCGGGCCCTTCGTCTTCCTCGATGAAATGGGGCCGGCCGATTTTGCGCCGGGGACCGGCATGGACGTGCGGCCCCATCCTCACATCGGCCTCGCCACCCTGACCTATCTGCTCGACGGCGCCTTGTTTCATCGCGATTCCCTGGGCCATGCGCAGGAAATCGCGCCCGGTGCGGTCAATCTGATGGTCGCCGGGCGCGGAATCGTCCATTCCGAACGCTCGCCGCCAGCCTTCCGCGCCGCGGGCGGAAAAATGCGCGGCTTGCAGTTCTGGATCGGCCTGCCCAAAAAATTCGAGGAAACCGACCCAGGTTTCGAACATCATGGAAGCGAAGCCCTGCCGACGCTCGCCGGCGAAGGTTTTCGCCTTCGCCTCGCCATCGGAACGCTGCACGGGCTTCGCGCGCCGGCGACGACATTTTCGACCTGCTTTCTCGCGGATGTCGCGCTCGACCAGGGCGCGATCTATGAATTGGGCGCCGACCACGAAGAGCGAGCCCTTTATCTCCTCTCGGGCGAAATCGAGATCGACGGGACCAGTTTCCCGGCCGGCGAACTGGTCGTGATCCGTCCCGGCGCGGCGGTCGCGTTGCGCGCGAAAACGCCCAGCCGCTTCGCCGCGCTCGGCGGCGAGGCCATGGACGGCCCGCGCTTCCTGTGGTGGAATTTGGTCTCGTCGAACCGCGAGCGCATCTTTGCCGCGCGCGCCGCGTGGGAAGCCGGTCATTTGGGGTCGATCGCAGGCGACCCCGAATTCATCCCGGCGCCGGAACTGAAAGCCTTATGACGGACAGAAGAAAAAGCTTTTCGGCCAAGGCGCCGGCGAAAATCAATCTCACCCTTCATATCGAGGGCCGCCGCCCGGACGGCTATCACGATCTGCAAAGCCTCGTGGCTTTCGCCGGAACCGGCGATTTCCTGACCCTTGCGCCCGACGATTTCTTCGCCCTGACGCTCGAAGGCCCGACCGCGATCGAGGCGGGCGACGGCGGCGACAATCTGGTGGCGCGGGCCGACCGCGCGCTGCGCGCCGAAAAGCCGGGCCTGCGGACGGGCGCCTTCCACCTCGTGAAGCGCTTGCCGGTCGCCGCCGGCATCGGCGGCGGTTCCGCCGACGCGGCGGCCGCGCTGCGCCTGCTCGCCGCCGCCAACGATCTTTCCCTGGACGATCCCGCGCTCTATGCGGCGGCGCGCGCCGCCGGGGCCGACGTGCCGGTTTGTGTCGTTCCGCGCGCGCGGATGATGGCCGGCGTCGGCGAAAGGCTCGGCCCCCCGATCCGCCTGCCGCCATTGTTTTCGGTGCTGGTCAATCCGCGCGTTCCGGTCGAAACCCGCGCGGTTTTCCAGAAGCTCGGCCTCAAGCCGGGCGAGGGCCTGGGCTATGGCCCGCATCCGGCGATCGCCTCGGGGATGGATTTCGAGACCTTCCTGCGCGCCTTGAAGCGCGGCCGCAACGACATGGAGGACGCCGCCTGCGTGCTGGCGCCAATCGTTGGTCATGTGCTGTCAGTGCTGAGCGGGGCGCGGGGCTGCCGTCTCGCTCGCATGTCGGGTTCGGGCGCGACCTGTTTCGCCTTGTTCGAAACCTGCCGCCAGGCGGGCGCGGCGGCCAAGGCGATTGCCGCCGGTCATCCGGAATGGTGGGTTAAGGCGACGCTTCTGCGTTGAGCTCCGCGCGTAAACTTAGTTTTGGATAACCTTTCACTTCTTCGTGAGTTGCGCTGAAACGTCGCCCTCTTGAGCTTATTGCACGCTGCCGAAGGACAGATCGCGGCTGTAGGGCGGCGCCGGCACGCCGGCGATTCGGCTGCCCTGGCTCACCGGCCCGGCTGGGAAAAGCTCGTAAAGATGCTTGATCCCGCCACGCGCGCCGAATGGCTCGCTCAGCGCCCGAAGCAAGGCGGTGCCGGTCAGAGCATGGCCGCGCAGCCGGTAATGATTGCGCAGCAAATGGACGACTTCCCAATGTTCCGGGGTCAGTTCGATCCCGTCTTGCGCGGCGATTTCGCGGGCGGTTTCTTCCGACCACGGCGCCAGTTGGCGCATGTCGCCCTCTGGGGCGGCATGTAGGGATTCGGGATGGGCGGTGCTGTGAATGACGTTAGACATGGCAGACTTCCTCCACGCGCCAAAGTCGACCAATCGAGACTAGGAGCGAAGCTGAACGCTTGCAAGGGTCCGCCGACGCCCGGTTGCGGCCGGCGCGTAGCCACGGTCAAGCCTTGCCGCAGGCTTGAACTTGACGCCCGCGCTGTTCCTGGCGCCTGGGCGCGGACGAGCCCATCCGGGTCTGGCCGCCACGAGACAGGGAAGCGGCGCCCCGCCGGGCGACCGGCGCCGGTAATTTTGCGCCGCTCTTACGCCGCTCCTACCGGCTCGGCGTGGCCGACGACGCGCAGGAGGCCGGGCGTGCGCTCGCGCAAGGCGCGTTCGAGCTGGTTCATGGCGTCGTGGGTCGCCGCGACGCTCAGCGAGGGATCGACGGTCGCGTGAAAATTGACCACCAGCCCGTCCTCGGTCAGGCGGGCGCGGATGTCGTGCACGCCCTGGAGCACGCCGCCCGCGACGGCCAGCTTGCGCAGGCATTCCGAAACCCGGGCGATGGTCGCGGCGTCGGCGTCATGTCCGGTCAGGGCATGGTCGCGCCGCGGCTCGATATGGCTTTCGACCTCGAGGTTGGCGCCGAATTCGTTGCGGATCTCGTCCTCCAGCGCCGTGGCGATCTCATGGGCCGCGCCCTGGGTCATGGCGCCGTCGATTTCGAGATCGAAGGCGATGCAGTCGCGGCCGTCGAGGCGCTGGACGATCACATGATGGGCGACCAGCCCGCGCCGCGCCGCGATAATCGCGATGCGCTCGGTGGCCGTCTCTTCGTCGAGCGCACGCGGCGAGGTGATGATGCTGGCCCGGGTCTCCGGCGAGATTTCGGTGATTTTCGCCTGGACCGCGCGCTCGATCTGGATCAGGCGCTCGACGGGGAGCGCGCGCGGGACGCCGATCGTGACCTCGCCCTGGACGTGCGGGCCGTTGGCGCGCAGCTTGAGATCCTCCACCGCGACCACGCCGGGGATTTGCACGATCGCGGCGCGCAGCCTGTCGGCGAGGCCGATCGGCGCCGCGTCGAGCAGGGTTTCGATCGTTTCGCTGCCGAGATGGTATCCGGCGTAGCCGATGAACAGAGCGACGCCGAGCGACGCCAGGGCGTCGCCCTGATGAAAGCCGAATGAGTTGGCGGCGAGGCCGGCCAGGACCAGGCCCGTGCCGATCAGGTCGCTGGCGAAATGCATGGCGTCGGCGGCCAGCGCGTGACTGCGGGTCTTTTGGGCCACGGCGCGCAGGGTCAGCCAGCGCGTCACATCCACGCCGATCGAGACGAACAGCACGGCGAAGACCGGCCAGCTGGCGTCCACCGGTTCGGCGCCCACCCACAGGCGCCGGATCGCGGCGACGAGCACATAGCAGGCGAGGCCGGCGAGCAGGCCAGTCTCGGCCAAAGCCGAAAGCGATTCGAACTTGCCGTGGCCATAGGGATGGCGCTCGTCGGCAGGCTTGTTGGCCTCGCGCACGGCGAAATAAGTGAGGATGGTGGCCCCGGTGTCGAGCGCGTTATGGGCGCCCTCGGACAGCAGAGCGAGCGAACCGGAGGCAAGGCCCGCCGCGATCTTGCCGACGGTCAGCAGAAAACTGGCGAAGATGGAGCCGAAGGCGACTTTTTCCTTGAGGGCGGCGTCGGTCAAGGGAAGTCCTCCTGCCATGCCAGGGTCAATTAGCAGATTGCGGCGTGGCCCGGCAAGGCCGGCCCTTTTGTGCTAACAGGAAGGGAGACGGCCTCCTGGCCGGACAGGAGCAAAGGCGATGCGCTATCTTCACAGCATGATCAGGGTCGGCGATCTCGACGCGGCCCTCGATTTTTTCGTCAACAAGCTCGGCATGGTCGAAATCCGCCGCACGGAAAGCGACAAGGGCCGATTCACCCTGGTCTTCCTGGCCGCGCCGGGCGACGCCGCCCGCGCCGAGTCGGACGCCGCGCCTCTGGTCGAACTGACCTACAACTGGGACCCCGAAGTTTATGCCGGCGGCCGCAATTTCGGCCATCTCGCCTATGAGGTCGAGGACATCTACGCCCTGTGCGACAGGCTCGCCAGGGCGGGCGTGACGATCAACCGCCCGCCGCGCGACGGCCGCATGGCCTTCATCCGCACCCCGGACGGCATTTCGATCGAACTGCTGCAGAAGGGCGCGGCCTTGCCGGCGCGCGAGCCCTGGGTCAGCGCCCCCAATATCGGAGCCTGGTGATGGCGCGCAAGACCAAGGCCGAGCGGAAGACTCGGGAAGCGATCGTGGCCGCCTGCCGCGCCATGAACGCCAAACATTTCAACCAGGGCGCGGCCGGGAACATTTCCGCGCGCTTGGGCTCCTCCATGCTGATCACCCCGAGCGGGGTCGATTACGACGACCTGACGCCGGACATGATCGTCGCCATGGGCCTCGACGCCGATTCGCCCGCTGTCGATGAAAAGTCCGGCCTGAAGGCGTCGAGCGAATGGCGTTTCCACCGCGACATCCTGCGCGCCCGCCCCGACGCCGGGGCGGTGGTCCACGCCCATGCGCCTTATGCGACAGTCCTCGCCATGCTGCGCCGGCCGATCCCCGCGAGTCATTACATGATCGCAGCCTTCGGCGGCACGACGATCGAATGCACGGATTACGCGCCGTTCGGGACGGCGGAACTGTCGGCGCTGGCGGTCGCCGGGCTTGGCCCCCGCAATGGCGTGCTGCTCGGCAGCCATGGCATGATCGCCGTCGGGCCGGACCTCAAACGCGCGCTCTGGCTCGCGGGCGAACTCGAAACCCTGGCGCAAATGCATTATCTCGCCGGCCTCGCCGGCGCGCCCGTGATCCTGCCGGACCGCGACGTGATCTCGCTGGTCGAAAAGTTCGCCGCTTACGGGCCTGGCGCGAAGAAAAGTTGAAAAGTCGTTCATTGTCAAGACGTTGCCTAATAGGCCAAGTCCTCAATCTCACGCAAATGTGATTCGGTCGGCGCCCGCGCAGACTGCTATCTTGCGGCAGTTCCAATGGCGTTTGAGTTGCTGCACGGGTTTTCCCCGAATCCCCGCGCGCGTGTGGATCTTTACCTTCGCGCGCATTCGAAATCGGAGACCGCTATGCGAACGACCGAATTGTTCCGCACCTGCGCCAACGAATATGTCGCCGCCGCCGCGCTGGCCTGCATCGGCGGCCCGCTGGAGCGTCGCGTCGCGGTCGGGGCCCGTCGCGCGGATCTGTCCGTCGGCGCCTTCGTGGCGCGGCTGGTGACGGATTACGACCGCAAGGCGAGTCCCGGTCGTCGCAAGATCCTCGAGATCGGCATGCTGCGGCACGACACGCCGCTCCTGGCCGGCCTGCGCCACGTCCTCGAAACCGCGCTGGAAGGAGCCTGGGAGGGCGCGCTCGGCGTCGCCCATGATCATTCCCGCACGCCGGCCTCGCTGGCGATCCGCGGCCGTTCGCCGCGATTCCCATGGAGCGCCTCGGGCCACGGCGCCTCGCATGCGGCCCGACCCGCCGTAAAAAGCCTCCACAGCTGAGACTTTCCTGCGGCGGACGGTAAGAATGGCGATTGTTCGGGCGGCGAGGCCGCCCGATTTTTTTTGCAGGCGCCGCCGGGAACGGAATGGCTGGCGGAAAGACGTTTTTTCCCTTACAAGCCGCATGCGCAATGGGCTTGGCCGCGACAGGCGGCGTGAGCGATTGCGGATTTCCTGGATCCATCGGGCTCGACGCCGCCCGATTTTCGCCTTTCGCAGCGTTTAATTCCGACGTGGGGGCGGACGGGAGCCTGTTCAATTCCGCTTAGGCCAACGGAATCTAAACGCTTTCGCCCCATCAATGGGAAATGGCGCTGTTTTTTGACCTGGCCGGGTCGAGAACAGGCGCTCACGGAAACCAGCATGTTTGTCGAGACGATAAAGCCCCTGATCGCGCAGCACGGTTATCTCGCCGTCTTCTGCATCGTGATGCTGGAGAGCTTCGGCGTCCCATTTCCCGGCGAGACAGCCTTGGTTCTTGCGGCCATGTTCGCCGGCGCGACCGGCCTGCTCGACATCAAAATGGTCATCGCCCTGGCGGCGGCGGGCGCCATTCTTGGCGGCAATGTCGGCTTCTGGGCGGGCCGCCGCTTCGGCCTGCGGCTGCTGCTGAACCATGGCGGCAAGGTCGGCCTTTCCGACGATCGCATCAAGCTCGGCCAATACCTGTTCGACAATCACGGCGCGAAAATCGTCTTTTTCGGGCGCTTCATCGCGATTTTGCGCATTTTCGCCGCCTTTCTCGCCGGGGTGAACCGTTACGGCTGGGGCCAGTTCCTGTTCTATAGCGCCGCCGGCGGCGTGGTCTGGGCGGCGGCTTTCGGCCTCAGCGGCTATGCCTTCGGCGATGCTTTCGAGCGCGTCGAGGGGCCTTTGAGCAAGATTGTCCTCGCTCTCGTCGTTCTTGGCGTCGCCATCGGCTGGTGGCTGATCCAGACTCAGGAAAAAAAGCTCATCGCACGGGCCCTCGCCGCTGATCCCGGCTCCTTGCGGGTAGGGCCGACGCCGATCGTGCAGCCCGCGGCGGCCGAGTGAGCGCGCCGGTCAGAGCGACGGTTTGAGTTTGTAGGCGGTCTCGCCGATCAGGCCGCGCCGGAAACTCCGCACGATCGCCACGAAGATCACGCCCTGCGCGACCATGACCCATGGGCTTGGGAAATGCGGCGCGATTGCGCAATTTTGGCGAATTCACGGCAAATTTACGAGCGCGCGCCTTGGCCGGCGCGGCGAATGGTCGCGCCGCTGCGACTTTAAGCTACGGGCCTATCGCGCGATTTCATTTTTCGGTTTATGGAGTAGCCAAGGGCTTCATTTGACATGGGTCAATGAAAGCTTTGACGGGGCGGGCAAAGGTCCGCCCGATGGCGACCCGGCGTCTCTATGGCGTCGGAGCGATTTCATTGGGGCGAAAACATGGCGCAAGCAAGTTCGGTTTCCACGGCGTCGCCGTCCGGCGGCAAATCAATGACAATCGGCGAAATGCTCGGGATTGTCCTCTCCCTCGGCGGCGCCCTTCTGGCGCTGTTCATCGCGTCAAAGGCCTATACGGCCGCCTACGCCTTCCACATGTTCGTGTTCGCGCTCGCCGGCTTCGGCGGGGCGTTCCTGATCTTCAAGCGCTATTCGGTGCGCCCGGCGTTCACGCCGCAGGAGATCGACGGCCGGCCGAACTATAATTACGGCCCCGTGAAATTCACCAGTCTTGCGGCGGTGTTCTGGGGCATCGCGGGCTTTCTCGTGGGTGTGATCGTCGCCACGGAGCTTGCCTTTCCCGATCTGTCCATGGGGCTGCCCTGGATCAACTTCGGCCGCCTGCGCCCGCTGCACACCTCGGCGGTGATCTTCGCCTTCGGCGGCAACGTCCTTCTGGCGACGTCGCTTTATGTCGTGCAGCGCACCAGTCGCGCCCGTCTTGCGGGTGATCTTGCGCCCTGGTTCCTCGTTCTCGGTTACAACCTGTTCATCGTCATCGCCGGCACCGGCTATCTGCTGGGCATCACCCAGTCGAAGGAATATGCCGAGCCGGAATGGTACGCCGACCTGTGGCTGACGATCGTTTGGGTTGTTTATCTCCTCGTCTTCCTCGCGACCCTGTGGAAGCGCAAGGAGCCCCATATCTATGTCGCCAACTGGTTCACCCTGGCCTTCATCATCACGATCGCCATGCTGCACCTCGGCAACAACGCGGCCATCCCGGTTTCGATCTTCTCGCCGAAATCCTACGTCGTGTGGTCCGGCGTTCAGGACGCCATGTTCCAGTGGTGGTATGGCCATAACGCGGTGGGCTTCTTCCTGACCGCCGCCTTCCTGGCGATCATGTATTATTTCGTGCCCAAGCGCGCGGAGCGTCCGGTCTATTCCTACCGCCTGTCGATCATCCACTTCTGGGCCCTGATCTTCATGTATATCTGGGCCGGCCCGCACCATCTGCACTATACGGCTCTGCCGGATTGGGCGGGGACGCTGGGCATGACCTTCTCGATCATGCTGTGGATGCCTTCTTGGGGCGGCATGATCAACGGCCTGATGACGCTCTCGGGCGCCTGGGACAAGCTGCGCACCGATCCGGTTCTGCGCATGCTGGTGGTGTCCGTCGCCTTCTACGGCATGTCGACCTTTGAAGGTCCGCTGATGTCGATCAAGGTGGTGAACTCGCTGTCGCACTACACCGACTGGACCGTCGGCCACGTGCATTCCGGCGCGCTCGGCTGGGTGGGCTTCGTCTCCTTCGGCGCGCTCTACTGCCTGATCCCCTGGGTGTTCAATCGCAAGCTTTACTCGCTGAAGCTGGTGAACTGGCACTTCTGGATCGCGACGATCGGCATCGTGCTCTACATCACCTCGATGTGGGTGTCCGGCATCCTCCAGGGCCTGATGTGGCGCGCCTATACCGCGAACGGCTTCCTTGAATATTCCTTCATCGAAACCGTAGAGGCGATGCACCCCTTCTACGTGATCCGCGCTGCGGGCGGCGGCCTGTTCCTCATCGGCTCGCTGATCATGGCCTTCAACTTTTACAAGACGCTCGCCTCGCCTGAACTGGCGGGGGCCCCCGAAGCCAAGCCCGTGCTTGCGGCGGCCGAGTGAGGAGATCGAACATGTCGCTTTGGAACAAACACGCGATCTTCGAAAAGAACAGCATCATCCTTTCGGTCGGCATTCTCATTGTCGTCGCGATCGGCGGTCTGGTCGAAATCGGCCCTCTGTTCTACCTGAAGAACACCATCGAAACGATCGACGGCGTCCGGCCCAATACGCCGCTGGAGCTCGCCGGTCGCAACATCTACATCCGCGAAGGCTGCTATCTCTGCCATTCGCAGATGATCCGCGCCCTGCGCGACGAGGTCGAGCGCTATGGCCATTACTCTCTGGCGGCGGAGTCGAAATTCGACCATCCGTTCCAGTGGGGCTCCAAGCGCACCGGTCCCGACCTCGCCCGCATCGGCGGCAAATATTCGGATGACTGGCATCGCGCCCATCTGAATAATCCTCGCTCGGTGGTCCCCGGCTCGGTCATGCCGCGTTACGGCTTCCTGGCCGAATCGCCGCTGGACTATGCCCATATCCAGGAGGACATGGGCGTGCTGGCGATCGAAGGCGTGCCCTATACCCCGGACATGATCGCCAAGGCCAAGGATGACATCAAGGCTCAGCTGAGCCCCGATGACGCGGCTGCGGTCGCCGACCTGGCCAAGCGCTATCCCAAGGCGGTGGCGCACGCCAGCCTCGGGGGCGCGACCACGCCCACCGAACAGGACGCCCTGGTGGCCTACCTGCAGATGCTCGGCACGACCGTCGACTTCAAGCTGTTCGATGAAAAAGCCAACTGGCGCTGAGTCTGGAGAGGCGGAATGGAGCCTGACTATTTCATAGCCATTCTCGGGCCGTTGAAAATCATAAGTCTTCTGTCGGTCATCGTCGCTTTCACGGGTGTCGTCGTGTTTGCGCTTTGGCCGTCGAAGAAGAAGAGCTTCGATGAGGCCGCCCGGCTGCCGCTGAACGAGGATTGAACAATGGTTGATCACACGCATCAAGATATCGACGCGGCCACGGGCACAGCGACCACGGGCCACGAGTGGGACGGCATCAAGGAGCTGAACACGCCGCTTCCGAAATGGTGGCTCTATGTTCTCTACGCCTGCATGATCTGGTCGGTCGGCTACTGGTTTCTCTATCCGGCCATTCCGCTGCCCGGCGGAGAGACCAAGGGCATTCTGGGCTGGACGTCGCGCGGCGCGGTCACGGCGGACCTGCAAGAGCTGCAACAGAGCCGCGCGGAAATGGTTAACAAGCTCAATGGCTCGAGCTTGCAACAGATCGCTTCGGATCCGAAACTGGCCGAGTTCGCCCGCGCCTTTGGCCGGTCGGCCTTCGGCGTCAATTGCGCGCCCTGCCACGGCGCCAATGGCCAGGGCTCGAAGGGCTATCCGAACCTCACCGCCGACCGCTGGCTGTGGGGCGGCTCGCTCGACCAGGTCAGCGCCACCATCACCCATGGCGCGCGCTACGGCGATCCGGACGGCCATCAGGGCGACATGCCGGCGTGGGGCTCGCAAGGCCTGAGCACACAGCAGATCGCCGACGTCGCCAATTACGTCTACTCGTTGTCGCACAAGACGACGGGAGACGTGTCGGCGGGCAAGAAGGTCTTCGAGGACAATTGTACGCCCTGCCATGGCGCCGACGCCAAGGGCAATCCCGATATGGGCGCGCCGAACCTGACGACCAGGATCTGGCTCTATGGCGGCGACAAGGCCGACCTGATCCAGACCATCACCTATGGTCGCGGCGGCCATATGCCGGCCTGGGGTTCGAAGCTCGATCCGGCGACCATCAAGGCGCTGACGGTCTATGTCCATTCGCTGGGCGGCGGCCAATAATAAGTTCGGGGCGCGGCGTCGCATGGCGTCGCGCCCTCGATTCCTTCAATGTTTTCCCAGAGCGACCGGCCCGTGCCCAGATTTCGGCGGGGAGGTTGGCGCGCGACAAGTTCCGGCGCAAATATCTCGACTCGCACCGCCCCCTTTGGCTTATAAGGGGGCCTGACACTGCGCGCCGCATGAGGCGCGACCCATTCGAGATGGCGAGATGAGCGCAATTCCAACACCGGACGTCAAGAAACCAGGGTCAGCGGCCCCCGGGACGGAGAAAGATTCGCTCTACGAGTTCGCGCCAGCAGATTTATCCGCAAAGTGTCAGCGGGCGGTTCCGCAACATCAAATGGGCCCTGCTCGGCGTCGGGATGCTGATCTATTATCTCCTGCCCTTTGTGCGGTGGGATCGCGGACCCGACCTTCCCTCGCAGGCGGTGCTGGTCGATCTGACCAATGGCCGGTTCTATTTCTTCGCAATCGAAATCTGGCCTCAGGAAGTCTATTATTTTACCGGATTGCTGATCCTCGCCGCCTTTACCTTGTTTCTCATGAACGCCGTGGCGGGCCGCGTGTGGTGTGGCTATCTCTGCCCGCAGACGGTCTGGACCGATCTTTACCTCCTGGTCGAGCGCTGGACCCAGGGCGACCGCCGCGAGCGGATGATCAAGGCGAAACAGCCGTGGACCCCGCGAACCCTGTCCGAAGCGGCCCTGAAACATGTCCTGTGGCTGCTGATCGCCTGGGGGACCGGCGGCGCCTGGGTGCTCTATTTCGCCGACGCGCCGACCCTGGTGAAGCAACTCGCGACTTTCCAGGCGCCGGCGCAGGCCTATATCTGGATCGGGATCCTCACGGCGAGCACCTATCTGCTTGCCGGTTTCGCCCGCGAGCAGGTCTGCCTTTACATGTGCCCCTGGCCGCGCATTCAGGCGGCCCTGACCGACGAATACGCCCTGAACGTCACCTATCGTGTCGATCGCGGCGAGCCGCGTGAATCGTTCAAAAAAGCCCAAATTCTGCGCGGAGAGGGCAAGCCGGCCGGCGATTGCGTGGACTGCGGGCAATGCGTCGCAGTCTGCCCCACCGGCGTCGATATTCGCGACGGCATGAACATGGGCTGCATTCAATGCGGCTTGTGCATCGACGCCTGCGACAATGTGATGCGCAAGATCAGCCGTCCGACCGGGCTGATCGGCTATGACACCGACATCAACGTCGATCGCCGCGCCGAAGGATTGCCCGCGCTCAAACCCAAGATCGTCCGGCCCCGCACCATCATTTATGTGGCGCTGATCCTCGGCGTCGCCGCCGTGATGGGCTTCACACTGGCGACCCGCCGCAGCCTGGGCTGCGACGTCATGCATGACCGCAATCCGATTTACGTCATGCTTTCGGACGGCTCGATCCGCAACGTCTATACGGTGCGGATTCTCAATCCGAAGGGCTTTGAGCGCAAGTTCTATCTCTCCCTGGCCGGTTTGCCCGACGGCAAGCTCTCGGTGATGGGCGAGCCCGACGGCGGCGGCAAGGGCGTGGCGGTCGTCGCGCCGCCCAACCAGACTCTGGAGCTGCGCGTCACCGTGACCACGCCGGCCGACGCGCAATTGCCACAAAGCACGCCCATTCAGATGGTGCTCACCGACGCCAAGACCGGCGAAAAGGTGAAGAAGGGCGACTATTTCAAGGCGCCTTGAGGGCGCGGGGACTGATCGGAGGACGACGAGGATGATGCGGGAAGAAAGCGATTACCAGCCAGGCGGGCGCCCGTTGACCGGGCGGATGGTGCTTTTCATTCTCCTCGGCTTTTTCGGGGTCATCCTCGGCGTGAATTTCTACATGGCGACCTATGCCGCGAAAACATACAGCGGCGTCGACGCCACCGACGCTTATGACAGCGGTCTCGCCTATAACCAGGAGATCGCCGCCGCCAAGGCTCAGGCTCTCCTCGGATGGACGGTCGAACTCAACCGCGCCAACGACGCCGGCGTCACCCAGCTCACGGTGAGCGTCAAGGACAAGGACGGCAAGCCGGTCGGCGGCCTCGACGCCGCGATCGATTTCTATTTCCCGGCGACGCGGAAATTCGACCGCACCGTGCCCGCGACCCCCATCGCCGAAGGCGTCTATTCCGGCTCGGCCCCCTTGCGCCCGGGACGCTGGGAGGTCGAAGTCTCGCTCAATCGCGGCGTCCAGCGCATGTTCCGTTCGCGCAATTCCTTCTTCGTCGAGTAAGATGGCCGGCTCGCCCGATTATTCGCATTTCGTCAAGACCGATGCGGAAGGCCGGTCGCGGATCGACCTCGCCATCGACGGCATTACCTGCGCCGCCTGTCTCGGCGACATCGAGACGGCGATGAAACGGTTGCCGGGCGTGATGAATGCGCGGCTCAATCTCACCAGCCATCGCCTCGCGGTCACCTTCGATGCGGCCAGGATCCAGGCCAGCAGCCTGACGAGCGCGCTCGAAACCATCGGCTATCGCGCCTATCCCTATGAGCAGCGCAAGGTCGAAGCCGACGAGGCGGCGCGATTCCATCTCCTGCTGAAATGTCTCGGCGTCGCGGTTTTCGCGGCCATGAACATCATGCTGCTGTCGATCTCGGTGTGGTCGGGCGAAGGCTCCTCGATGCCGACCGAGACGCGCGATTTCTTCCATTTCCTTTCGGCGCTGATCGCTCTGCCGGCGGCGGCCTACGCCGGCCAGCCCTTCTATGTCAGCGCCTGGAATTCCGTGCGCCAGGGCCGCGTCAACATGGACGTGCCGATCACCATCGGCGTTTCTCTCGCTCTGGCCTTGTCGGTCTACGAAACCTGGCGTCATGCGCCCCAGGCCTATTTCGATTCGGCGGTGATGCTGCTCGCCTTCCTGCTCGCGGGCCGGGTAATGGATCAGGCGATGCGCCGCAAGACGCGGGCGGCGGCGGGCAATCTCGCCGCGCTCAAGGGCGAAAACGCCCTGCGTTTCACGCCCGGCGCCCAAGGGTCGCAAGCATCAGAGGACAATCTGGTCCTGACGCCGGTCGCGGCGCTGGTCGAAGACGACCGCGTGCTGGTGCGCGCCGGCGAACGCATCCCCGCCGACGGCGTGATCGAAAGCGGCGCGAGCTCGGTGGACGAGAGCGCGATCACCGGCGAAACCCTCGGCAAGCCGGTGAACGTCGGCGACAATGTCTACGCCGGCTCGATCAATGGCGACGGCGCGCTGAAAATGCGCGTGACGGCGGCGGGCAACGCCGCCCTGATCGACGAGGCGGCGCGGCTGATCGACGCCGCCAGCGCGGCGCGCTCCGGCTATGTCCGGCTTGCCGACCGGGCCTCGCAGCTTTACGCGCCGGTGGTTCATCTGGCGGCGCTGGCGACCGGCCTGACCTGGTATTTCGTCCTTGGCGCCGGCGTTCACGACGCCCTGGTGATCGGCATTTCCGTCCTCATCATCACCTGCCCCTGCGCGCTGGCGCTCGCCGTGCCGGCCGTGCAGGCCATGGCTTCCGGCGCCTTCTTCCGCGCCGGCCTGTTCCTCAACGACGCGACCGGACTCGAAAAGATCGGCGAAGTCGACACCGTCATTTTCGACAAGACCGGCACATTGACCCTGCCCGAGCCGCGCGTCGCCAACGCCGGGGACATCCCGTCCGATCTGCTCGATCTCGCCGGCCGCCTCGCCCATTCCTCCAGCCATCCCCTGGCGCGCGCGGTGGCGCGGTCGGCTCGGTCCGCGCCCCCGCTGCCCGACGCCCGCGAAACGCCGGGCATGGGGGTCGCCGCGCCCTTCGGCGAGGCTGAGGCCTGGCTGGGCTCGGCCGCGTTCTGCGAGATCGACTCTCCGGGCGCCGGCGCCGACGCCAGCGCCATTTTCGTCCGCCACGGCGCGCGCTGGGCGCGGCTCCTGATCCGCCAGACCCTGCGGCCCGACGCCGCCAGGGTTCTCGCCCATTTGCGCGAAAGCGGGCTGAAAATCGCGATCCTGTCCGGCGACCGGCCGGAGGCGGTCGCGCCGATCGCGCGCGAACTCGGCGTCGAAAGCTGGAGCGGCGGCCTGAAGCCGGCGGACAAGATCGCCTTCATCGACGAGCGCGCCGCGGAGGGCGCCAAAATCCTGATGGTCGGCGACGGGCTGAATGACGCGCCCGCGCTCGCCGCGGCTTACGCCTCGATCTCGCCGATCGACGCGGTCCATCTCACCCAGACCCAGGCCGACGCGGTGTTCCTCGGCGACCGCCTGGCGCCCGTCGCGGCCGCGATCGCGATCGCGCGGCGGGCGCGTGGGTTGATGCGGCAGAATCTGTTTTTCGCCGCCGGCTATAATGTCGTGGCTGTGCCTTTCGCCATGTCCGGCCATGCGACGCCCTTGTTCGCCGCGCTCGCCATGTCGGCGTCCTCGATCGTCGTCACCCTCAACGCCTTGCGCTTGCACGGACCGGGGAAAGCCGTCACTCTCCTTTTGCGGGAGCCGACGGCCTCGGCCGGCGGACCCGCGCGCAAGGCGGCGCCTGCCGAATCCGGTCGCGGCGTCTTCGGCCTGACGCCCGGCCCTCAGCGGAACGATGCGATGAACGTCCTGATCTTTCTCATTCCGGTCGCCCTGGCCCTGGGGCTGCTTGGGCTTTACGCCCTGTTCTGGTCGCTCAAGAGCGGGCAATACGAGGATCTCGAAGGCGCGGCCTATCGGATCCTGCAAGACGACGACATCGAGAAGAAATGACCGCCCTGGGCTCCTACAATTCCCCGGCTGGGGCCGAGGACGAGTTCGACGCCGGCGCATCGGTCGCGCGCGCCGGGCGCATGGCGTGTTTCTGCCCGCCGGGCGCGCCGGCGCCGGGCGTGGCGCCTGAATTGGCGCGCAAAAGCCCCGGCGTCGCGACGCTCGCCGTGGGTTTCGCCCTGTCGGTGCTGTCGCAAAGCCTGGCGCTCGGCATGCTGCCGCTGGCGGGCCGGCTGCTCGCGCCAGACCCGCGCCTGATGTCCGCGCCCTATGTGGCGATGCTGCTCGGCGCGGCGAGCGCGACCTTCCCGGCTTCCTTCCTGCTCGATGCTTTCGGGCGCCGCGCCGCCTTGGCGCTCGGCGCGAGCCTCGGTATCGCCGGCGGCCTGATCATGGCCTGGGCGCTCACCTTCAATCTTTTCGCGCCTTTCTGCCTCGGCGCGTTCTGGCTCGGCGTCGCGCAAGGCTTTTCGCTGTTCTACCGCCATGAGGCCGCGCTCGGCTCGACGCCTTCGGCGCGGGCGCGCGCGGCGGTGATCGTCTTCGGCAGCGGCGGACTCGCCGGGCTGGTCGGCCCCGGGCTCGCTTATGTCGTCGCGCAGACCGAGCCAGCTTCTCTCTTTGCCGCCGCCGCGCTGGCCTCCGCCTTGACCCAGGTGCTGGTGCTCATCCTGGCGGTCCTGACCACCGCCCGGGCGCCGATCCTGCCTCATCGGGCGGCGCGTGAGGCGGCGAAACCGAACTGGCGCGCTTTTGTCGCGCCGAGCCTTGTCGCCGGCCTCGCCTGGTTCGGCATGACGGCCGCCATGGTCGCGGCGCCCGGCGCCATGGCCGGCTGCGGCATCGCCGTCGCGACCGTGTTCAGCGCCATTTCCTGGCATGTGGTCGCCATGTACGCGCCGGCCTTTTTCACGGCGGGGCTGGCGCGCCGGCTCGGCGCCCAGACGGTCGCCGCGCTCGGCCTCGCCCTCGTCGCGGCCGCCTGGGGGCTGGAGTTTTTCGCCCGCGACTATTGGCGTTTCGCCTCGGCCCTGATCGTCGTCGCCGTGGGCTGGAGTTTCGCTACCGCCGGCGCGTCCTTGCGGCTCTATCGTTTCGCCAATCCCTCGCGCGCCATGCTGGCCGCCCATGACGCCATATTGTTCCTTTCGGCGATCGCGGGGGCCCTGGCCGCCGCCTTCTGGCGCCCGGTTTGAACCAGGGGAAGCCTGCTCCATGACGCATGTCGCCAATATTCTCTCGATCGCCGGTTCGGACCCCTCGGGGGGCGCCGGCGTCCAGGGCGACATAAAGACCTTTTCGGCCCTGGGTTGCTACGGCATGGCGGCGGTGACCGCGCTGACGGCGCAGAACACGCTCGGCGTGCAGGCCGTCCAGCCCGTGCCGGCGGATTTTGTCGCCGCCCAGATCGACTCGATCTTTTCCGACATTGCGGTCGATGCGGTGAAGATCGGCATGGTCGGCGCGCCGGACAATGTCGCGGCCATCGCCGCCGCACTGCGGCGCCACGGCGCGCGCAATATCGTCCTCGATCCCGTCCTGGCGGCGACCGGCGGCCATAGTCTTGGCGGGGCCGAGCTGGTCGCGCCGATCGTCGCGCAATTGTTTCCGCTGGCGCGGCTGGTTACGCCGAACCTCATGGAAAGCGTGCTTTTCGCCGGCGGCCGGATGGCCGAAAACCCCGACGAGATGCGCGGCGCCGCCTTGAAACTCCATGCGCTCGGCGCGCGCGCCGTGCTGGTCAAGGGCGGCCATCTGCCCGGCGGGGCGGCCTGCGACCTGTTTTACGACGGCGTGGAATTCGTTGAATTTTGCGCGCCGCGCGTCGTCACCCGCAACAGTCACGGCACCGGCTGCGCCTTGTCCTCGGCGATTGCGGCGCGGCTCGGCCAGGGCGCTGAGCTGAACGAGGCGATCGCCGACGCCAAGGCCTTTTTGAGCGCCGCGCTCGAAGCAGGCGTGACGCTCGACATCGGCGCCGGCCATGGGCCGCCGCATCATTTTCATGCGTTCTGGTAACGCCGGCTCTTGTCAAAGAGCCGGCTGGGAGCACTCTAGAGCGTTTCCCACCCGTCTTGACGCATTCTGTTCGCCTTTGGCGAGGCGATCCGGAAGGCGCGGGCCGCAGGCCGTGTCGAGGACACGGCCAAGGTTTGCAACGCACCGGGCGGCCGTCAAAGGCGAACTCTTCGGGCCGGGGGCTTTTGCCCCGGCGCGGCGTCGCGCGGCTTAGCCGTGTCCGCGACACGCCTTGCGCCACGCTCCTTGCGCCGGGGCAAAATCCCCTCGGCAGAATGCGCCAAGACGGGTGGGAAACGCTCTAGACGCGCCGGATCGAAGTGATCTCGGAAGCCCCGCTCGAACGGATGCGTTCGGTCACGATGGCAAGCGGCTCGCTGGTCACGGTCATCGAATGGGCGTTGGCGTGCAGCAGGTTCTGCTCGTCGCGCATGATGCCGACATGGCCGCGCCAGAACACGAGGTCGCCCCGGCGCAGGCCCCGCAGCCTGTGGTCGATGTCGGCCGGGCGTCCGAGCATGGACTCCATCATGTCGGTGTCCCGCGGCGCGGCGACGCCGATGGCGTTGAGCGTCACCTGCGCGAGACCCGAGCAGTCGATTCCGACATCGGTCTTGCCGCCCCACAGATAGGGGGTGTCGAGGAACATTTCCGCCAGCCTGACAAAATCGCTTAAGGGGCGGGTGTTCGGCGAAAGATGGCGCATGAAGACATGGCCGCCGTTGTGGAGTTGGGCGAATTTGCCGTCGGAGGCGACCACATGCGTCTCGGCGCAGAAGGGCAGGGCGTCGAGCGGCGGCGATTTGATGTCGGGCGCCGAATAGACGATGGTGTGGCGCACGCGCACGCGGTAGTTCGGTTTGACGATCCTGGAGTCGAGCGCCTCGGAGCGGATGTAGCCCACATAGCGGTCGCGGTCGAGCTGCGCCCAGCACCAGCCGTCCTTTTCCTCGTAGACGATCAAGGTTTCGCCGTTGAGCGCCTGGCTGTCCGTGACGGATTCGTTCGAGGGCGCGCGTCGCAGATCGGCATGGGAGGCGACGACCTGCATGCGCCGCCCGGGCGCATAGGCGTCGGCCCTGACCATGTCGCGCAGATGTTCGGCGGCGAGATCGGGGCGCGCCGGCGTCAATCGTGGATCGTAGTTCACCTGATGTCTCCCACCGCCGCGCGGATTGCGCCGGTTTTTAACCCGCCGGGGTTAGCGAAGTTTTGCTTTGCCGAATTTCTCTTTGGCCAGGCTGAAGATCAGCCGGGCCGCCTGGGCCTCGCCGCCTTCGGGCCGTCCGGCCTTGGCCGCGGGCGTCCAGCCATAGATGTCGAAATGGACCCAGGCGGGGCTTTGGGCCACGAAACGCCGCAGGAACAGGGCCGCGGTGATCGCGCCCGCCATGCCTCCGGCGGGCGCGTTGGTGAGATGGGCGACCTTGCCGTCGAGTTTCAATTCGTAGCCGCTCCACAGCGGCAGCCGCCAGACCGGATCGTTGACCTCGGCGCCGTGGCGGGCGATGTCGGCGGCGAGCTGGTCGTCGTCGGTGAAGAAAGGCGGAAGGTCCGGTCCGAGCGCGACGCGCGCCGCGCCGGTGAGAGTCGCGAAATCGACCAGCAATTCGGGTTTTTCCTCGTCGGCCAGCGCCAGCGCGTCGGCGAGAATCAGCCGTCCTTCGGCGTCGGTGTTGCCGATCTCCACCGTGAGGCCCTTGCGCGAGGGATAGACGTCGCCGGGGCGGAAAGCGTCGCCCGAGACCGAATTCTCGACGATCGGGACCAGCAGGCGCAGCGCGACGTCGAGATTGGCGGCCATGATCGTCGCGGCCGCCGCGATCGCCGCCGCCGCTCCGCCCATGTCCTTTTTCATCAGCGCCATCGCGCTTTCCGGCTTGATGTCGAGGCCGCCGGAATCGAAACAGACGCCCTTGCCGACCAGGGTCAGGCGGCGCGCCCGTTTCGGCTTCCAGCGCAGGTCGACCAGGCGCGGCGCGCGGGGCGAGCCCTTGCCCACGGCGTGGACAAGCGGAAATTCGCGGGCCAGCTTCTCGCCGCGAATCGTCGCCACCTTGGCCCCGAAGGTTCTGGCGAGCGCCTGGACCGCGTGTTCGAGCTCGTCGGGACCGAGATCGTTGGCGGGCGTGTCGATAAGGTCGCGGGCGAAGGCGACGCTGCTGGCGATCGACTCGATTTCGGCGGCGTCGACGCCTTCCGGCGCGATCAGCCGCGGCGATTCGCGCCGGCTCTTGTAGCGGACGAAACGATGCGCGCCGAGCAGGAAGGCCAGCGCCGCAAGGTCCGGGCGCCTCGGCGCCGACGCAAGACGATAGACGCCGGGCGGCAAAAGATTCGCCAGTTCTCCGGGCTGGAACGGATCGGCTTTCGCTCCCGACTCGACGAAAAAGACGGCGGCCGCCTCGCCATCGGCGCCGACGAACCACATCAGACGGCCGGACTTGGCCTCGAACCGGGTCGCCGCCGCGAATCGCAGCGCCTCGCCGGGCAGATCCGCCGCTTTTTCGGGCGCCGCCAGCGCCCTGGCGAAGGCCTGCGGGTCGGCGAGCCAGACGGCGATGCTGTTTTCCTTTGGCTTGGCGAATTTCAGTTTGGGCAGGTCGACCATCGGGAACAGCGCTCTCCATGGCGCCGCGCGACGGCGCGGGCCGATTAACGAACAATTAGGGTTAACGAATTATTCCTTTCGACAGAAGCGTCAAGGCGGCCAGAGGGCCCAGAGGATTTCGGGACATGCGGGAAGCCTTTTTTCAACGGCGCGTGCTTGATTCGACAGCGACTCGGTCGAAGAAGGGTCGAGACGCAATTCCCCTTTTTTCGCGCGCCGCGCTTGCCGGCTTCGCGCTTCTCGCGCTTGCGGGCTGCAAGACCGTCAGCATGGGGGACATTACCGGATCGATCGGCATGCCGGGCAAGCCCGCCTCGTCCTCGCCGGCCGATCTGAAGGCCTATTCCGAACAATTGCGCCAGCTTTACGAAGCCCATCCCGACAACCGCAAGATCGCCATGGCCTATGCGAAAGCGTTGCGGGCGCGCGACCTCAACGACCAGGCGGCGGCGGTGATGGAGAATATTGCGATCAAATATCCGAAAGACCACGAAGTGCTCGCCGCCTTCGGCAAGGCGCTGGCCGACGACGGCCAGCTCCGGCGCGCGCAGGACGTGCTGAGCCACGCGGATTCGCCCGACGATCCCAACTGGTCGGTGGTGAACACGAGGGGCTCGATCGCCGATCAGCTCGGCGACCATCAGGCGGCGCAGCAAGATTACGAGACGGCGCTGAAGCTTGCGCCCGGCGAACCTTCGGTCCTGTCGAACCTCGGCCTGTCCTACGCCCTGTCGCACAACCTGCCTCGCGCGGAGAGCGTGCTGCGCGAGGCGACCGCGAGCCCGCGCGCCGACATGCGCGAGCGCCAGAACCTTGCTCTCGTGCTCGCCCTCCAGGGCAAATTCGCCGAGGCCGAAAACGTCTCGGAACACGATCTGTCGCCGGATCAGGCGCGGGAAAATGTGGCCTCGATCCGCCAGATGATTTCGCAGTCCAACGCTTGGCGCGACATCCAGATGTCCGCGGCGCCGCGCGGTCGCACGACGTCGGTCGCCCGCAACCGGGCCACGCCCGCGAGCGCCGGCCCGACCCAGGCCGCGAGCGACAGCGAAACGTCGGCGGCAAGCTCGAAAATGCAGCAGTTGAGCGCCGACGCCGCGGCGCGCTGACCTTTGGCGGTTGAGGACGTCGCCCCGGCTCGCGGGGCGATTTCGCGGCGAAGCCGCTCAGGCCGAGCGGCGCTGCGCCGGATGCGCCAGCTCGTTGAAGAACAGGGCCTGACTGATCACGGCCTTCACCGTCTCGGCGCGGAAGGGCTTGGAGATCAGGTACGTCGGCTCCGGTCGCGCTCCGGTCAGGAGGGACTCCGGATAAGCGGTGACGAAGATCACCGGAACCCCCATGTCTTCCAGAATCTCGTTGACGGCGTCGAGGCCGGAGCTGCCGTCGGCGAGCCTGATATCGGCGAGAACGAGGCCGGGCCGCGTCGAGCGGGCGAGCGCCACCGCCTCGACGCGGGTGCGGGCGACGCCGACGACCCTGTGTCCGAGGCCCTCGACCAGACTTTCGAGATCCATCGCGATCAGCGGCTCGTCCTCGATGATCGCCACGGTGGAGGCGACCTGGGCGCCGATCTCGCGGCCGGCGGCATCGATCAGCCGGTCGAATTCCGCCCGTCCGACTCCGATCACCCGCGCTGCGCTCTCGGGGTCGAAGCCTTCGAGCGCGGTGAGCAGGAAGGCCTCGCGCGGCCGGGGCGTGATCGCCTCCAGGCGCCGGTCGGCGGCATTCACGAATCCGACCATGTTCGCCCTGCCGTTGATCGGCATGGCGCGCCACAGTCGCGTGAACAGGCGATAGGTCTCCTCGCGCGGATCGGCTTCGCGGTCGAAGATTGACGGATCGGCCAGCAGGGCCTCCAGAACGGCGGAGACATAAGCGTCGCCGCTCTCCTGGGAACCCGACAGAGCGCGAGCATAGCGGCGCAGCAACGGGATTTGCGCGCCAATCAGACTGGACAGGGACATGCGGACCTCACGCCATCGGGCGCCATATTTGATCGTGGACGTGGCAGTATCCTAGCGCGAAAATAGCAGCGGTTACAGACCCGCCGGAACAAATCTCCGCGAGCGGCGTTAAAAGCCGGGTGCGCGCGGCCGGATCTCGGAAGGCGTCGCCGGCCCGATGGAAAAGCAAGGAATGGCGCCAAATGCCCGTGAGTGATAAGAATAACAACAATGTCGAACCGACGCTCGAGCCTGTTCTCCAGGCGCATATCGGCAAACAGTTGCGGCGCATGTACGACGCCATGACCCGCGAGCCGGTGCCGGAGAGGTTCAAGCTTCTGCTCGATCGGCTGGAAGAGGGCGAGGTCCTGCGCGATTCCATCCGCGACAAAGCCGAGACGGGAGCGGACGAGGCTGACGCCGTATGAGTGAAAAGGCCAGGCTGGGCCTCAAGGCCATACTGCTTTCGGAACTGCCGGCGTTGCGCGCATTCGCGCTTTCGCTGGCGGGCGCGGAGGACCGCGCCGACGATCTGGTCCAGGACACACTGGTGAAGGCCTGGGCCAACGCCTCTTCCTTCCAGGAAGGGACGAATATCCGCGCCTGGCTCTTCACCATCATGCGCAACACTTTTTTCAGCCAGTACCGCAAGGCGCGCCGCGAGGTCCAGGACGTGGACGGCGAGGCCGCCGCGCGCCTCGTCGCCATGCCGGACCAGCTCGCCCATCTCGATCTGGCCGATTTTCGCGCCCATCTCGACCGCCTGCCGGCGGACCAGCGCGAGGCGCTGATCCTGATCGGGGCGTCGGGCTTTTCCTATGAGGAAGCCGCCGAAATCTGCGGCTGTGCGGTCGGCACGATCAAGAGCCGCGTCAATCGGGCGCGCCAGCGCCTGATGGAGCAGCTCTCCCTGTCCTCTGTCGAGGATTTCGCCACCGGTCCGGACTTGTCGGAACGCGTCGCGGTCCCGCCGCTGGCTGAGTAGTCGCCGCAAATTTTCCATCTTGCGGCCGCAGGTTCCGCGCGCAATGCTGCGCGCCCGGACCTGTTTGGGGATCATGCGCCCATGAAGCCGATTTCCCGCCTCTGCGCCGTTCTTTTCGCTTTTTTTCTTGCGTCCTCGAGCGTCTTCGCCGCGCCCAAGCCTTATGTCAACGACGATCTGGCCAGTTCGGCCACGCGGCTGGAGCAGAAACTCGCCGACGACAGCGCGGAACTGCGCGCCCACAACACGACGATGGATTTGCGCCAGCAGGCGGTCGCGCTCGGCCAGCAGGGGGATGCGGCCAAGACTCTTCCGATATTGGGGGCGATCGTCGCAACGTCGCCCGACGGCGTAGCCGACTGGCTCATGTTCGCCCGCGCCTCGCTCGCCGCCGCGGCGGCCAAGGGCGACAATTCCGACGCGCTGAAGGACCAGGCGCTGGCGGCGGCTTTCGCCGCCTATCGCCACGCCCGGGTCAAGACGGAAGAGGCGGCCTCGCTCGCGCTGATCGGCGAGATCTACGCCGGCCGCGAGTCCTGGCGCGACGCGCTCAACGCTTTTCGCGCGAGCCTCGACGCCTTTGCCTTGCCGCCGGTCCAGAAAACCTATGACGATCTGCGCGAAAAATATGGATTCCGCGTGCTCGACTACAGGATCGACAATGAATTGGCGAGCCCGCGCGTCTGTATCCAGTTTTCCGAGGATCTCGCGCGCGGACAGCAGCGATTTCTCGCCTTTCGTCACCCTCGACGGGCGCAGCGACGCCGCGGTCTCGAATGAAGATCGCCAGGTTTGCGTCGAAGGCCTGAAACATGGCGAACATTATGACATCGGCTTGCGCCAGGGCCTGCCCTCGGCGGTCGGCGAAAGCCTGCTGCGCAACCAGGATTACAAGGTCTATGTCCGCGACCGTTCGCCGCAGGCCCATTTCACCGGGCGCAATTATGTGCTGCCGCGCATCGGCCCGGAGGGCGTGCCGATCGTCTCGGTCAATACGACCAGGGTGAAGGTGAAGATCTTCCGCGTCGGCGACCGCAATCTGCTGCCGACCATCCGCTCCGAGGATTTTCTCGCGCAGCTTTCCGCAATGCGGCTGAAGCAGTTCGGCGACAGCGACGGCCTCAAGATCTGGTCCGGGACGCTCGATGTGAAATCCGAGCTGAATCAGGATGTCGTCACCGATTTTCCGGTGCTCGAAGCCCTGGGCCGGCCGCAGCCCGGCGTCTATGTGATGAGCGCCTCCGCCGCCGACGACCTTGCGGCGAACAGCGACGACCAGGACGATTACAGCCTGCGCGCCACCCAATGGTTCGTTGTCTCCGATCTCGGCCTGACCGCCTTCAGCGCCCGCGACGGCGTGACCGCCCTGGTGCGTTCGCTCGCCACCGCCGAGCCGAAAGCCGGGGTCGAGGCGCGGCTGATCGCCAGGAACAACGAGCTTCTGGCGAAGGCCGTGACCGACGCCAAGGGCGAGGTTCATTTCGCGCCGGGCCTTTCGCGCGGGGAGGGCGGGCTTAGCCCCGGCCTCATCGTCGTCAGCGACGGCAAGGCCGATTACAATTTCCTCGATCTCCAGCAGAACGCCTTCGACCTCACCGACCGCGGCGTCGAGGGCCGCAGCCCGCCCGGCGCGCTCGACAGTTTCGTCTATGCCGAACGCGGCGTCTATCGCTCGGGCGAAACCGTGCATCTCGCCGCGCTCCTGCGCGACGCCAATGGACTCGCCGCCGCCGCGCCACTGACCCTGGTCGTGAAGCGTCCCGACGGGGTGGAATATCAGCGCGCGTCCTTGCCCGATCGCGGACTCGGCGGCAGGACGCTCGATGTCGTCCTGCCTGCCGACGCCGCCTCGGGCGGCTGGACGGTCCAGGCTTTCGCCGATCCGAAAAGCCCGGCGATCGGCGAAGCCGGCTTTCTGGTCGAGGATTATGTCCCCGAACGCATGGACATGGTCCTGACGCCCAAAGCGAGCGCCGCGCGTCCGGGCGAAACGACGCAGATCGGCGTCGCTGTCCGCTATCTCTATGGCGCGCCCGGCGCCAATCTCATCATCAATGGCGATGTCGAGATCCTTGCTGCGAGCGATCACGGCCTGCCGGCGCTCAAAGGCTATGAGGCCGGCGTGGCCGATGAGGATTTCTCGCCGGTCAAGAACGAGCTCGACGACAAGCCGACCACCGACGCCAAGGGCGCGGCGACGCTCGCTGTCGCGATTCCCCTGGTGAAGGCGACCCGGCCGCTCCAGGCCAAGATCGCGGTGCGCGCGGGCGAGGAGGGCGGCCACGCCATCGAGCGGGTCGCTTATCTGCCTCTGCTGCCCTCGGGCGGCCTGATCGGGGTCAAGAAGGATTTCGCCACGCTCGCTGACGGGTCGCAGGCGCGTTTCGACGTGATCGCGGTCGGTCCCGACGGCTTGCGGACCAGCCGGCGCAATGTCCACTGGTCGCTCTATCGCCTCAGCAACGACTACCAATGGTACAAGCAGGACGGGCGCTGGAATTTCGAACAAGTGAAATCGTCGCGCCGCGTCGCCGACGGCGCCGTCGATCTGACGCCCGAGGCCACGGCGAAGATCGCGGCGGTCGTCGGCCTTGGCCGTTACCGGCTCGATTTGCGCGACGACGATCCCAAGGACGCCCAGACTTCGGTGACCTTCGACGTCGGCTGGTCGGGCGAGGCCAAGGCGCCGACGCCGGACCTGCTCGACGTGACGCTCGACAAGCAGGCCTACGCCAGCGGCGAGACGATGAAGCTCAAGATCGTCGCGCGCAGCGAGTCCAAGGCGACGGTCGCCGTGCTCGGCGAGGGCGTGAAGACGACGCTCGACGCCGACCTGAAGAAGGGCGACAACGAAATCGCCCTGCCGGTCGGCGCCGATTGGGGCGTCGGGGCCTATGCGCTCGTGCTCGCCCATCGCCCGCTCGACAAGGCGGCGGGACGCATGCCCGGGCGCGCCATCGGTCTGGCGTGGTTTTCGATCGACCCGGCCGCGCATCGGCTGGAGATTGCGATCGACGCGCCGGAACGGGTTCGTCCGCGCGGAAAGCTCGACCTGCCGATCCAGCTTGCCGGGCTCGCGCCGAATGAAGAGGCCTATGTCACGGTCGCGGCGGTCGATGTCGGCATTCTCAATCTGACCCGCTACGAGACCCCCGACCCGAGCGATCATTTCTACGGCCAGCGCGCGCTTTCGACCGAAATCCGCGACATTTACGGTTATCTGATCGACGGCTTGCAGGGTACGCGCGGGCAAATTCGCTCAGGCGGCGATTCCGGCGGCGAGGCAACCTCCGCCGAAAAGCCCAATCAGGAGCCTTTGGCGCTTTATTCGGGCATTGTCCGCGTCGGTCCCGACGGCAAGGCGAAGGTCTCCTTCGACCTGCCCGCTTTCAACGGAACGGTTCGCGTCATGGCGGTGGCCTGGAGCAAGGGCCGGACCGGCTCGGCCTCGGCCGATGTGATCGTGCGCGACGCGGTGGTGGTTCAGGCCAGCCTGCCGCGCTTCCTCGCGCTCGACGACCAGTCGCGGCTCAATCTGCGTTTCGACAATGTCGAAGGCGCCGCGGGCGATTATCGGTTGAGCGTCGCCCTTCACGGGCCGCTCGCCGGCGACGCCGCCGCCCTGAACCAGACCGTAAGACTGGACGCCAAAGCGAAAGCCTCGGTCAATATCCCCCTGCGCGCGACCGGAGTTGGCGCGGCGTCGCTCGATGTCAAATTGACCGGGCCGAAATTCGAGGCGACGCAAAGCCTCGCGCTCGCGGTCGAGCCCGGGACCAGCGCCCTGGTCGAGCGCAGCTTCCACACTTTGCAGCCGGGCGAAAGCCTGGTTCTGTCGCGCGACCTGCTCGCCGAATTCATCCCCACGACCGGCGCGGTCACGGCGAGCGCCACGCCGCTCGGCGCGGTGGATGTGGCCGGGCTTTTGACCGCGCTCGACGTCTATCCCTGGTCCTGCTCGGAACAGACGGTCAGCCGCGCCATGCCCCTGCTCTATCTGAGCAAGCTGACCGGCGCGGAGCGGCAGGCGATCGCAGGCGACATTCCGGCGCGGGTCAATCGCGCCATCGCCATATTGCTGTCGCGCCAGGATTTGAGCGGCGGCTTCGGCCTGTGGTCGGCGGAAGGCGCCGACGACATGTGGCTCACCGCCTTCGTCGCCGATTTCCTCACCCGCGCCGGCGAAAACAAATATGTCGTGCCGCGGCGGGCGATGGATCAGGCGCTCGACCGGCTGCGCAATTATGTCGTCAACATTTCCGACGTGAAGGCGGAGAACAATTCCGCTCTCGCCTATGCGCTCTATGTCCTGGCGCGCAACGGCCGTCCGGTCGCGGGCGACCTGCGCTATTTCGAGGACGCGCGGCTCGACGCCTTCGACACGCCCTTCGCCCGCGCCCAGCTCGCGGCGGCGTCGGCTTTGACCGGCGACCGCACGCGGGCGCAAAAAACCTTCGACGCCGCGGGCGACGCCTTGCTGGCGGACAAGAGTTCCGATGTTTCGCGCGCCGATTACGGCTCGCTGCTGCGCGACGGCGCTGGCCTTTTGACCCTCGCCGCCGAGAGCCAGGCCGATCAGGCCCTGATTCTCAAGACGGCGCAGGTCGTGGACGGCGCCGCCGCCGCGACGCCTCACGCCTCGACGCAGGAAGAGAGCTGGATGGTTCTCGCCGCCCAGGCTTTTGCCGTGCAGGCCGAAAGCCAGACGCTCGCCATCGATGGCGCGCCGCACAAGGGCGTCTTCGCCATGCGCTATGACGATTCCGCGCTGACGGAAAAGCCGGTGACGCTTGTCAATCAGGGCAGCGCGCCGGTGAAAATCGCCATCAGCGTGTCCGGTCGCCCCACCGCCGAGGCGCCGGAAGAATCGCATGGCTACCAGATCGAGCGCGGCTTTTACCGCCTCGACGGGACCCCGGTCGCGCCCAATGAGGTCAGGCAGAACGATCGACTGGTGGTCGCGCTGAAAATCACCGAGACCGAGGCGGCTTACGCCCGGCTGATCCTCGAGGACCGCCTGCCCGCCGGCCTCGAGATCGACAATCCCGATCTTTTCGACGGCGGCTCGACCGAAAATCTCGAATGGGTCAAGGCGACGGTCGCGCCGACCCATACCGAATATAGAGACGACCGCTTCGTCGCCGCCTTCGAGCGCAACGGTTCGGACAAGGCGACTTTCGCCGTCGCCTATGTCGTGCGCGCGGTGACGCCGGGGACTTACATCCAGCCCCCGGCGACGATCGAGGACATGTATCGCCCCGAAAGGTTCGGACGCACCGCGTTCGGGACGGTCGAAATTTCGGCGGGCGGACGCAAGTGAAACCGGAGTTCCGGCGCCGGTGGCTCTATGCCGCCGGTCTGATCGTCTTTTTCGGTCTGGCGGCTCCGGGCTTCTGGTTCTCCGCGCAGCGCGCTTTGGGGCCGCTCGATCTTTCGGCGCTGGACCGGGCCTCGACCGTGGCGCTCGACCGCGAGGGTCGGTTGTTGCGCGCCTTCGAGACGCCGGACGGGCGCTGGCGGCTGCCGCTAAGCGCAAAAGATGTCGATCCGCGCTTCTTCGTCCTGCTGAAGGCCTATGAGGACCGACGGTTCGACCGTCATCACGGCGTCGATTTCGGCGCCTTGCTGCGCGCCTCCTGGCAGTTCGCGCGCACCCGCCATGTCGTTTCCGGCGGCTCGACCTTGACCATGCAGGCGGCGCGCCTGCTGGAGCCAAGGCCCGAACGCGATCTTTTCGCCAAGGCGCGCCAGATTCTGCGCGCCTTTCAGCTTGAGGCGCGGTTCAGCAAGTCGCAGATCCTCGACATCTATCTCGCGCTCGCGCCCTATGGCGGCAATCTCGAAGGCCTGCGGGCGGCGAGCCTTGCTTATTTCGGCAAGGAGCCGCGCCGCCTGAGCACGGCGGAAGCCGCCTTGCTGGTCGCGATCCCTCAGGCGCCGGAAGCGCGGCGGCCCGATCGTCACGCCAAGGCCGCCCGCGCCGCGCGCGACCGGGTGATCGACCGCGCCGTCGCGGCGGGCGCGCTCACGGCGAGCGAAGGGGCGCGGGCGAAAGCCGAGCCGCCGCCGCTCGCGCGCAAGCCTTTCCCTGAACTCGCCCCCCATGTGACCGAGGCGCTCGCCCGCGCCCAGCCGGCGCGCAAGGTCCTGCATCTGTCGCTTGACGCCGCCTTGCAGGAGAGCCTCGAAAAGCTCGCCCGCGATAGCGCCGAGCGGCTGGGGCCGAAGCTGAGCCTGGCGATCCTGGTCATCGACAACAAAAGCGGCGCCCTTCTCGCCCATGTCGGAAACGCCGATTATTTCTCGAAGGACCGCGCCGGCGCGATCGACATGACCGAGGCATTGCGCTCGCCGGGCTCGACCCTGAAACCCTTCATCTACGCCATGGCTTTCGGCGACGGGCTCGCCCATCCCGAAACCCTGCTCGACGATTCGCCGACCCGTTATGGCGCGTGGAAGCCGACCAATTTCGACGACAAGTTCCGCGGCGCGGTGACCGCGCGCGAAGCCCTGCAATTGTCGCTCAACCTGCCGGCGACGCAGGTGCTCGACGCCGTCGGCCCGGCGCGTTTCGTCGCCCGGATGCGCGGGGCGGGCCTGCCTCTCGTCCTGCCGAAGGATTCGGACGCCGGCCTCGCCATCGGGCTTGGCGGGGTTGGGGTGCGCCTGCGCGACCTCGCCCGCGCCTATGCCGGTTTTCCGCGCGGCGGCCTCGCCCCGGAACTGGTCGAGGACCTCGACAATCCGCCCACGGAGTCGTCGCCGCGCCGGATCGCCGAGCCCGGCGCCGCCTGGCAGGTCGCGGAAATTCTGCGTTTCGCGCCGCCGCCCGACAATGGCGCGACCGGCCATATCGCCTTCAAGACCGGCACGTCCTATGGCTATCGCGACGCTCTGGCGATCGGTTTCGACCGCGCCCACACCATCGCCGTCTGGGTCGGGCGGGCGGATAATGGCGCTGTTTCGGGGCTGGTCGGCCGGAAGGCCGCAGCGCCCATCCTGTTCTCGGCCTTCGCCCGCGTCGGCGGCCCCAACGAGCCCCTGCCGCGCCCGCCGGGCGTTCTGGTCGCCTCCACCGCCAATCTGCCGCCGCCTTTGCGCCATTTGCGCCGCGAGGCCCCGAAAATCCTGGCCGCGACTTTCTCCAATCCGCTGAAGATCACGTTTCCCGCCCGACGGCTCCCGCATCGACCTCGGCCTTCTACATGCCGCGGGGCAGGAAAAGCCGGAACTGGCGCTGAAGGCGCAGGGCGGCGCCCCGCCGCTGACCTGGATGGTCAACGGCGCGCCGCTCAAGGAAGACGCCGACGCCCAGGACCAGCGCCACGAGGCGAGCTGGGCGCCCGACGGCGCCGGCTTCGCCCGCGTCTCGGTGATCGACGCCAATGGGGCCGGCGACAGCGTGCTGGTGCGGATTGAATAAGGATTGACCTTGCCGGCTCGCCGGGGCATGTCAGCGTCCGACTTTTGAACGACATGCTCGGACTTCCCCCATGATCAATTCGGCTTTGATGAATGTGATGACTTCGGCCGCGCTCAAGGCCGGGCGCGGGCTGAAGCGCGATTTCGGCGAGGTCGAGAATCTCCAGGTTTCGGTCAAGGGGCCGGGCGATTTCGTCACCATCGCCGACAAGAAGTCGGAAAAGATCATCTTCGAGGAATTGTCCAAGGCGCGGCCGGGCTATGGCTTCGTGCTGGAGGAGGGCGGCCTGGTCGAAGGCGCCGACAAGAGCCATGTCTGGTATGTCGATCCGCTCGACGGCACCACCAATTTCCTCCATGGCCTGCCGATCTTCGCCGTCTCGATCGGGCTGGAGCGCGATGGCCAGATGGTGGCCGGGGTGATCTACAACCCGGCGACCGACGATCTTTTCATCGCCGAAAAGGGCCAGGGCGCCTATTACAACAACCACCGCATTCGCGTCGCCGCCCGCCGCGACGTTTCGGATGGGCTGGTCGCCACCGGCATCCCGCCGCTCGGCAAGGCCGCGATCCATCCGCGCTTCAAGGCCGAACTCGCCTCGGTCATGACCCGCGCCGGCGGCGTCCGGCGTCTCGGCGCCGCCTCGATCGACCTCGCCTTCGTCGCCGCCGGCCGTTTCGACGGCTTCTGGGAGCGCGGCCTCAAGAGCTGGGACATGGCGGCGGGCATGGTGCTGGTGCGCGAGGCCGGGGGCTATGTCACCGACGCCGACGGCGGGACGGATATTTTCGGCGCCGGCTCGGTGTGCTGCGGCAACGAGCATATCCACAAGCAATTGCTCGAACTCGTCAAAAAAGCCTGACGCGCCGGGAGGAGGCGCGAGGGCGAGATTCGTCTTGAAATTCCCCTGACCTTGCGTTCTACCTAACGCCAACCAGAAGAGGGACCGCCCCAATGTCGGACAAAGACGCCTATCGCCTGTCCTCGCCGGCCATTTTCCTGCTGCGCATGGCGGTCTTCCTGATTCTGGTCGGTTTCGTCGCCGTCATTCTCCATCGCCCGATCGAAACCGCCTTCTGGGCCAACCCCGGCCTCAACGGCGTCATCATCGCGGCGGCGGGGATCGGCGTTCTGATCGCCTTCGGTCATGTGATGCGGCTTTTCCGCGAAATCGCCTGGGTCAATGGCAATCCGAGCAAGCGGCCGCGCCTGCTGGCGCCGATGGCGCGGATCGTCGGGGACGAGGGCAGGGCGCCTTTGTCGCCGCAGATCCTGCGCCTCGTGCTCGATTCGGTGGCGACCCGGCTCGACGAGGGGCGCGAAACCTCGCGCTATCTCACCGGCCTGCTGGTTTTTCTCGGCCTTCTCGGCACCTTCTGGGGTCTGCTGGAGACGGTCGGCTCGATCAGCGGCGTGATCGGCTCGCTGCAAAGCGGCGGCGAGACCTCCGCCCTGTTCAACGACCTCAAGACCGGCCTCGCCCGGCCGCTGGCGGGCATGAGCCTGGCCTTCACCTCCTCGCTGTTCGGCCTTGCCGGCTCGCTGGTGCTCGGCTTTCTCGATCTGCAGGCGGGACAGGCGCAAAGCCGCTTCTATACCGAGCTTGAAGACCGGCTCTCGGCGGATGTCGAGGCCGCGCGCGCGCCGGAAAAGTCGTCCGAGAATACCGAGGCGATCGACGGCCTCGCCAATGGCGTCCAGGCTCTGGTGCGGCACATGCGCCAGGAGCAGCAGATGATCCGCGACTGGGTCGAGGCCCAGTCCGCGCGCCAGGCGCGGCTCCAGGCCGCGATCGAGGCTCATCTGGCCAGCGACAAGCAGGAGTCGCGCTGATGCTGGGCTCCCGCGCCCGCCGCCGCCCGACGGCGATGAATTATTGGCCGGGCTTCGTGGACGCGCTCTCGACCCTGCTGCTGGTCTTCACCTTCCTGCTCTCGGTCTTCGTCATCGCCCAATATTATCTGTCGCGCGACGTCGGCGGCAAGGACGCGGCGCTGGCCCGGCTCAACAAGGAGATCGAGCAGCTCACCGCGATCCTCTCGCTCGAAAAGGGCGGCAAGGAGCAGGCCCAGCAAAGCCTCGCCACGCTGGCCGCGACGCTTGACGCCACCCGCAAGGAGCGCGACGCGCTCGCCGCCGGCGCCGGCGCCGCCGCTTCCACTCTCGACGCGCAAAAGCAGCTCTCGGTTGAAGCCGCGGCGCGCGTCGATCTGCTCAACGCCCAGATCGCCGCGCTGCGCCAGCAGCTCGCGGCGGTGCAGGACGCGCTTTCGGCGCAGGAGTCGAAGAACAAGGAGAGCCAGGACCGCATCGCCGACCTCGGTTCGCGGCTCAATGTCGCGCTCGCCGAAAAGGTGCAGGAGCTGGCGCGCTACCGTTCGGATTTTTTCGGCCGTCTGCGCGAAATTCTCGCCGACCGCCCGGAAGTGAAAGTGTCCGGCGACCGTTTCATCCTGCCGACCGAGGTCCTGTTCCAGAGCGGTCAGGCCGATCTGACGCCTGAAGGCAAGGTGGAGATCGACAAGGTCTATGTCGCCCTGAGCGAGGTCGCCAAGGAAATCCCGCCGGAAATTCCATGGGTGCTGCGGGTCGACGGCCACACCGACAAGAGGCCGCTCTCCGCCTCGTCGCCCTTCAAGTCGAACTGGAACCTTTCCGCCGCCCGCGCCATCGCCGTAGTGAAATATTTGATATCCAAGGGTTTTTCGCCACAGCATCTGCTGGCGGGGGCCTTCGGCTCGAACCAGCCGATCGATCAGGGCGACAGCGAGGAGGCCTTGCGGAAGAACCGCCGGATCGAGCTCAAGATCACCGATCGGTAATCGGGGCATGAGCGTCGCGCTGCGGCCCTATGCCGAACAGGACTGGCCGGCGCTGCGCGCGCTTTGGGTGGCGACCTGGAGCCGGACGCGCTCCGACATCGATTTCGCCGCCCGCGCGCCCTGGCTCGCCGAACTTGTCGAGAATTCCCTCGCCCGAGGAGCGCAGATTGTCGTCGCCGACGATTTGGAAGGCCTGGCCGGTTTCGTGCTGTTCGATCCGGCGCGCGGCTGGCTGGAGCAGATCGCCGTCGCGCCCCGCGCGCTCGGCTCAGGGATAGCGCAGGCTTTGATCGGCCGCGCCAAACAGGCCTGTCCGGCGGGACTTGGCCTCAGAGTCAACGACGACAATTTTCGCGCCTTGGCCTTTTATCGCGGCGAAGGTTTTCGACAGGTCGGGGAAGGCCGCAATGCCTTGTCCGGCCTGCCGATCTTGACCCTCGCCTGGCGATCCCCATCTGTGAGCGACGCCAGCAGGATGGAAGCGCCGCCCGAAATGAACCTTCACGCCAATCCCCTTGCCCATTCCGAGGCCGGTCGCCTTCTCGTCCCCGATTCGGTCCATCCGCTCGAAAATCTGCTCCAGCTCGACGCGCGCGGCTTGCTCGACGCCATGCGCGACAGCCAGCGGCGGGATTTCCTGGACATGGTCGCCGATGTCGAGGCGCCGGAGTCCGAATTGCATCGCCTGTTCGTCGCGCTGCGCGACCGCGCGCCGGCGGGCAATCCCCTGCATGATGTCGCTTTGTTTCGCCCCGGCGCGCTGGCCGAGCTTTTCCTGGACCTGCACGATCATGTGATGAGCCATCCGGTCTGGCTCCATCCCTTTTTCGTGCGGGTGTTCGAGGGGCGCGTCACGCTCGACCAGCTGCGCGTCTTCGCCGTCCATTATTTCAACCAGATCAAGAACACGCGGCAATGCGTCGCCGCCGCCATCGGCCGCTTTCATGGGCTGATGGGCCTGCCCTATGGCCCGCTCAACGAGCGCATTTCGGAAATCACCCAGATTTCGCTGGCCCAGCTTGTCGCCGACGAATATGGCGTCGGCAGCCATGCGGTCGCCGATTACCCGCCGCTCGGCCATCTGCTGCTGGCCCAGACCCATATCGCCATGTATCGCCAGTTCTTCGACGGGATCGGGATTGCGCCCGAGGCGCAGGACGCGGCCCTGCTTCCGGGCGTCGCCGACAATGTCCTGACCCAGCGCCTGCTTGCCGGCGACAAGGCTTTTTCGCCGCTGGAGGCCCTGGCCTCGGTCGGCCTCGGCATGGAATGGGGCGTGCCGGAATTCTTCAGCCTGCTGCTCGGCGGCTTCATCCGCGTCGCGCTGCGGGAAAATCTCGCGCTCACGCCGCATCATCTCGAAGTCTTCATCGCCCATGTCCGCTATGACGTGCTGCACGCCATTTCGGTCATGCTGGTGACCTCGCTGCACATGCGCGGCGAGGACGACATCCTCGCGGTCAAGGGCGCCTGCAACACGCTGATGGCCAGCCGCTATGGCATGATGACCGAGCTTTACGGAAAGGTTTTCGGCGAGCCCTGCCCGGCGCTGGCGGATATCGACCTCGAACCCCGTTACCGCCTGCGCGACCGCCGCATCGAGACGGCCTTGCGCGCCGCCCGGCAGGCGACCCCTGCGGCGGCGGTGCTCGGCGCGGAAGCCTGGCGCGCGAGCGAAAAAACGCCCTTCGTTTTCGCTTGAGCCCTCACGCCCCCGCCGTCGCGCCGGCGTCGAATTGCAGGCGGGCGAGGCGGGCGTAGAGTCCGTCGTTCGAGGCCAGTTCGGCGTGGGTTCCCTGCTCGACGATCCGGCCCTCTTCCATGACCAGAATGCGATCGGCGGCGAGCACGGTCGCCAGCCGGTGGGCGATGATGAGGGTCGTGCGGCCCTGCATCAGCTGGTCCAGGGCTTTTTGCACCAGGATTTCATTTTCGGCGTCGAGCGCGGAGGTCGCCTCGTCGAGCAGCAGGATCGGCGCATTTTTCAAAATGGCGCGGGCGATGGCGAGGCGCTGGCGCTGGCCGCCGGATAAAGTGACGCCGCGCTCGCCGAGCGGGGTGGCGTAGCCCTGCGGCAAGGCGCGGATGAAATCCGCCGCTGCGGCGCGCTCGGCGGCCGCCTCGATTGCGGCGGACGAAGCCTCGGGCGCGCCATAAGCGATATTTTCGGCGACGGAGCCCGAAAAAATCACCGGATCCTGCGGCACGAGCGCGACGCGATGGCGCAAATCGGCGGGATCAACTGTGCGGGCGTCGAGTCCATCGACCGCGACGCTTCCCGAAACCGGGTCGTAAAAGCGCACCAGCAGCTGGAAAAGGGTTGATTTGCCGGCGCCCGACGGCCCGACAATCGCGACCTTCTCGCCCGAAGAAATGGCGAAGGAGAGGTCGTCGAAAACCATTTTGTTCGGCCGCGAGGGATAAGCGAAGCCGACCCGGTCGAAGGCGATTTCGCCGCGCGCCGGCTCCGGCAATTTTTTTGGATTCTTCGGCGCGGCGATCAGCGGCTGCTCGGCCAGGATTTCGGCGATGCGGCCGGCGGCGCCGGCGGCGGCCGCGATTTCGCTCCACACTTCCGACAATTGCCCCAGGGCGCTGGCGGCAAGCACCGCGTAAAGCACGAATTGCGACAGCTGGCCGCCGGTCATGCGGCCGGCGAGCACATCTTGCGCCCCGAGCCACAGCACCGCGACCACGCTGGAAAAAGCGAGGAAAATGGCGAAGGCGGTGAGCAGGGCGCGCGCCTTGATCGAGGCGCGGGCGGCGAGATAAGCGCCCTCGGCGGCGGCCGCGAAGCGCCGGGTCGAGACGGCTTCGGCCCCGAAAGCCTGCATGGTGCGCACGGCGGCAAGATTTTCGGCCGCAAAAGCGCTGGCGTCGGCCAGAACATCCTGCGCCGCGCGCGAACGTCCGCGCACCGAGCGCCCGCCGGCGACCAGCGGCGCGACGATGACCGGAATGGCGACCAGCACCAGAGCCGACAATTTGGGGCTGGTGTAGATCATCAGCCCGATCGCGCCGACGAACATGAAGAGATTGCGCAGGGCGACCGAGGCCGAGGAGCCGAAAGCCGCCTTGATCTGGGTGGTGTCGGCGGTCAGGCGCGACACCAGTTCGCCGGTCTGGGCCTTGTCGTAAAAAGCCGGGTCGAGCCGGGTCATATGGGCGAAAACGTCGTCGCGCAGGTCGGCGACGATGCGCTCGCCAAGGGTCATGACCAGGAAATAGCGGGTGGCCGAGGCCAGCGCGAGCAAAGCGACGACGCCGATCAGGACCAGGAAATAGGTATTGATCGCGGCGAGATGGTCGCGGGCGAAGCCCTTGTCGATCATGCCGCGCACGGCGAGCGGCATGGCGAGCGTCGCCGCCGAGGCGACGGTCAGAGCGGCGAGAGCGGCGAAAATCCAGCCTTTGCGCCTGCGGGCATAGGGCAGAATCGGCGCGAGCGCGTGCAAGGAATCGCTCGGCGCGCGCCGAGCTTTGGCGGCGTCATTGTTTGGAACTTGGGTCATGGTCCCGATATAGGCCGCGCCGGCAGAGAAAGAAAACCATTTCCGCTTGCGACATCTTGCCAGGGTCGTCTTGCTCTCCGGCTCGCGCTGGTATATTAGGCGGCCTTCCACTTTCCGGCGCTGCGAGGCGCTTTAACTTTGGGTTCCAAGGCGGCGATCCGTCACGGAAGCCGCGAGGCCAGAACCATGAAGTCCGACATCCATCCCGAATACCACACGATCAAGGTCGTCATGACCAATGGGACCGAATTCCTGACCCGCTCGACCTGGGGCAAGGAAGGCGACACCCTTAATCTCGACATCGATCCCACCACCCATCCGGCCTGGACCGGCGGCTCGCAGCAGTTGCTCGATCGCGGCGGCCGTCTCTCGCGCTTCAATTCGCGCTTCGGCGGCCTCTCCTTCGGCAAGAAATGAGACGCTGATTTTTTTTAGGCGTTCAAAAAGGCGACCCTCGGGTCGCCTTTTTCATTGCTTCATCACGAAACGCCCGTCGGCGACCTGAAAACTTTCGAGCTTTTTCAGGAAACTCATGCCGAGCAGGGTGATGTTCAAGGCGCCAGGGGGCGCGACCAGGGCGTCGACGTCATCGACCGTGATGTCGTTGACGCGGATTTCGCGTAAGGAGACATGGGCGACCTTGCTGGTCCCGTTGGCGGTCTGCACCGGGATGTCATAGGCCGAGGCCGGCAGGGAGATATTGAGCTGGCGCGCGTCTTCCGCCGTCAAGGTGACAAAGGTCGCTCCGGTGTCCACCATGGCGTGCAGCGAGGTTCCGTCGATTTCGATGTCGGTCTGGTATTGCGCGTTGCGGTCGGGCTCCAGCTCGACGACGCCAAAACTGGCGTGCGAAGTCTGGGCCGTGGCGGGCGGCGCGGAATCTTCGGGCGCCGGCGGCGCCGCGCCGGTCTGTTCGTGCGGCGTCGCCTGCGGTTCAGGGGCGAGCCAGCGGCTGTTCTGCACCGCCGCGACGAACAGAAGGGCCAGCAGGCCCAGGACAAGAGCGAGTTTCGTAATCTGCGCCATCGCCGGCGGGTCCGATGCATCTGCGCGCGCGGGGCGCGCGACATCAGCCTAGAGGTCAATGCCTGCCGGAGCGTTAAACCGATAAGGACAATTATCCCGCCAGCGCGGCTTTGACCAGCGGGCTGACCTTGGCGAAGTCAATTCTGCCGGCATGGCGCGCCTTCAGTTCGGCGATCACCTTGCCCATGTCCTTGATCGAGGCGGCGCCGGTCGCGGCGATCGCGGCATGTATCGCCGCCGCGACCTCCTCCTCGCTCATCGGCTTGGGCAGGAAGCTGGCGATGACGGCGATTTCCTCGCGCTCCTGGGCGGCCAGTTCGGGGCGGCTGTTCTTTTCGTAGATTTCAGCCGATTCCTGGCGGCTTTTCGTCAGCTTCTGGAGCAGCGCGAGAATATCGTCCTCGCCGACGTCCTTGCCGGTCGTGCGCGCTTCGATGTCTTTATCTTTAAGCCCGGCGATGATCATGCGGATGGTTTCGACGCGGCGTTTCTCGCCCGCCTTCATCGCCAGCTTGAGCTCGGAGGCAAATTGTTCGCGCAGCATGATCTGTCCTGTCTTTTCGCCTGAAACCGCTCGAAACTTGCGCGCGGATGACAACGCCCTTAAATGCAAGCGGTCGCGGACGCCTCGCCGGAGGCGGTCTGTCGCGAAAATCTCTAGAGTGGTCGGGATGCAGGATCAAGCCAAACAAGAGGGATGGGCTCATCTCAAGCCGACCGCCGTGCTGGTCATGGCGGACGGGACGGTCGTCGAGGGCGTCGGATTCGGCGCGACCGGCAAGGCCGTGGGCGAGGTCTGCTTCAACACCGCCATGACCGGCTATCAGGAAATTCTGACCGATCCCTCCTATGCCGGGCAGATCGTCACCTTCACCTTTCCCCATATCGGCAATGTCGGCGCCAATGACGAGGATGTCGAGACCGTCGATATCGACCATGTCCAGGGCGCGCGCGGGCTGATCGTGCGGGCCCCGGTCACCGGCCCCTCCAATTTCCGCGCCCAACAGGATTTCGACGACTGGCTGAAGGCGCGCGGAATCGTCGGTCTTGCCGGCGTGGACACCCGCGCCCTCACCGCGCTGATCCGCGAAAAGGGCATGCCCAATGCGGTGATCGCCCATGACCCGCAAGGCCAATTCGACCTCGATGCGCTCAAGGCCGAGGCCGCCGCCTGGCCGGGAATCGACGGCATGGATCTCGTGCCCGATGTTACAGCGACCAAGGGTTACGGCTGGACCGAGACGACCTGGAAGCTCGGTTCGGGCTATGGCGTGCAGCACGGGACCCGCTTCAAGGTGGTGGCGCTCGATTTCGGCGTGAAGCGCAATATTCTGCGCCTGCTGGCGGACGCTGGCTGCGAGGTGGACGTCGTTCCGGCGACGACCTCGGCGGACGACATTCTGGCGATGAAGCCGGATGGCGTGTTTCTGTCCAACGGCCCCGGCGATCCGGCGGAAACCGGCAAATACGCCGTGCCGACGATCCAGAAAATTCTGGAGGCGCGGGTGCCGACCTTCGGCATTTGTCTCGGCCATCAGATGATGGCGCTCGCGGTCGGCGCCAAAACGATGAAAATGCGCCAGGGCCATCACGGCGCCAATCATCCGGTCAAGGATTTCACCACCCACAAGGTCGAGATCGTCTCGATGAACCACGGTTTCGCGGTCGATCCCGCAACCCTGCCGGCCAATGCCGTCGAGACCCACAAATCCCTGTTCGACGGCACGAATTGCGGCATCGCCCTGACCGACCGCCCGGCTTTTTCGGTTCAGCACCATCCCGAAGCCTCGCCGGGGCCGCAGGACAGTCATTATCTCTTCGCCCGCTTCATCGAAATGATGGAAAAGCGCCGGGCGGGGCGCGCGATAGGGAGAGACGCGTCTTACCCGCGCTTTTCGAGGATTTCCGCCTCGAATTGCGCCAGAACCTCGGCGGCCATGGTCGAGCCATTGGCGAGCGTCGGGAAAAGGCCGGAGCGCACCTCGTTGAGATAAGCCGAAGCCGCCTCGCGCATGATCGCGCCGACTTCGGCATAGCGGCGATTGTGGCGGAAATTCTTTTCCGCATAGCCCAGCACATCGGGAAAAACCAGCACCTGCCCGTCGGTGGCGGGTCCGGCGCCGATGCCGATGGTCGGGGCCTTGATCGCGTGAGTAACAGCGGCGGCGAGTTCGGCGGGCGCCAGTTCCAGAACCAGCATGAAAATTCCAGCCGCGTCGAGCGCCTTGGCGTCGCTGAAAATCTTCGTCGCCTCGTCGAGCGTCTTGCCGTGGACGCGCCGCTCGCAGCGTTGCGGCTCATAGCCGAGATGGCCGCAGACGGGAATTCCCAAAGTCCCCAGCACCAGCACCAGTTCGGGAAAGGCGCCCTCGAACTTGACCGCGTCCGCGCCCGCCTGCTGCAGGAATTTGGCGCTGGCGACCGCTTGTTCCGGCGTGTCGTAAGTGGCGAAAGGCAGGTCGGAAATGATGAATGTGTCGGGCGCGCCGCGCCGCACGGCGCGGGTGTGGTGCGCCATGTCGGCGAGCGTCACCTCGCGCTCGCTGGAATAGCCGAGCATGTTCACCCCGACGCTGTCGCCAACGAGAATGGCGTCGATCGCCGCCTGCTGCTGCGCGCGCGCCTGTGGCGCGTCATAGGCTGTGAGCAAGGCGATTTTTTCGCCGTTGCGTTTCATCTCCGCGAATCGGTTCAAGGAGCGCATGAAACTCTCGTGGTTACCCCCGGCCTTTCGGCCGCTTTGTCTATCCGTCTCCGCTTCGCGCGTCCAGAACATGGCGATTGGACGGCGTTAATACGATAGGCGAGGCCGCTTGCCTGTGGATAGCGGCGACAAAAATGGCGCATGCATTGCGCCGCATGGCGCGCGACCCCATCTCTCCAGCGCGCCGCGTCTTGGCGCCGCGTTCTGGAAAACATGAAATTTCCGCCGTCCTTCCTCGATGAGATCCGGGCGCGGCTTCCCATGTCGGAAGTCGCGGGTCAGGTCGTGCGTTTGAAAAAGGCGGGCCGCGAATGGAAGGGCCTGTCGCCCTTCAACGCCGAAAAGACGCCGTCCTTCCATGTCAACGACCAGAAAGGCGCCTTTTTCGATTTTTCCGCCGGGAAGAATGGCGACATTTTCAATTTCGTCATGGAGACGCAGGGCCTGAGCTTTCCCGAGGCGGTGGAAAAGCTCGCCGCCATGGCCGGCCTCGCCATGCCGGTCGAGACGCCCGAAGCGCAAGCGCAGGAAAGGCGCCGCGCCACCGCGCTCGAAGCCCTGGAAATGGCCGCCGATTTTTTCGAGCGCCAGTTGCGCGCGCCCGCCGGCGCCCGGGCGCGCGCCTATCTGGCCGAGCGCGGCCTCGACGACAGCGCGCGGACAAAATTCCGTCTCGGCTTTTCGCCGGGCGAAAAATTCGCTTTGCGCGATTATCTCGCGGGCAAGGGCTGTTCCGCCGAAACCATGATCGAGGCGGGGCTTCTGACCCACGGGCCGGAAATCGCGGTCCCTTACGATTTCTTCCGCGACCGGCTGATGTTTCCGATCTGCGACCGCTCCGGACGGGTGATCGCCTTCGGCGGCCGGGCGCTGGCCAAGGACATCCAGCCGAAATACAAGAATTCCGCCGAGACCGAGCTGTTTCACAAGGGCGCCAATCTCTACAATCTCCACAACGCCCGCAAGGCGGCGCATGAGCGCGGGACGGTGGTGGCGGTCGAGGGCTATGTGGACGTGATCTCGCTCGACGCCGCCGGCTTCCCCCATGCGGTCGCGGGGCTCGGCACGGCTTTGACGCCGGGGCAATGCGAATTGCTGTGGAAAATGGCGGAGGAGCCGATCCTCTGTTTCGACGGCGACCGCGCCGGGCGCAAGGCGGCCTTTCGCGCGCTCGAAACCGCCCTGCCGCTGATCGCGCCGGGCCGTTCGCTGCGCTTCGCGCTTCTGCCCGAGGGCCAGGACCCGGACGATCTCGCTCGCGCCGGCGGGCGCGAGGCGGTCGAATCGGTGCTCGGCGCCGCCAAGCCGCTGGTGGAGATGCTGTTCCTGCGCGAGGTCGAGGCCCAGCCGCTCGACACGCCGGAGCGCCGCGCCGGACTGGAGCGCCGCCTGCGCGAGGCGGCGGCCCAGATCGCCGACGAAAGCCTGCGCCGCCATTATTTCGACGACCTGCGCGAACGGCTCAACCAATTGTTCGGCCGCGCGCGGCCGGCCGGCGGCTTTTCGCGCGGGGGGCGTTTCAATCGCGAGACGAACGCGCGGGCGCCGCTCGCGGCCAGTTCGGCCCTGCTGCGGACCAGCCTGTTCTGCCGCGCCGCGCGAAGCGCCGGCGGCGCGCGAGAATCTGATCCTTGCCTTGCTGCTCAATCATCCGGGGCTGGTCGCGCGCCACGCCGAGGACATCGCGCGGCTTGAATTCGCCGGGGCGGCGGGCGCCCGGCTGCGCGACGCGCTTCTGGGCGTGTCCGAGCCGGACCACAGTCCTCATGAATTGCGCGACCTGCTTGTCGCGCGCGGATTCGGGGCCCAGATCGAGATTTTGGCGCGCGACGTCACAATTTCGACGTTATGGTGCGCGAGGCCCGACGCGCACGAGGACGACGCCGACTACAGCCTTCGACAGGCCCTGACCTTGCATCGCAAACAAGGCGAGCTACATAAGGAACTACGGCGCGCCGAAACAATTCTTGCCCGGGATCCTTCCGAAGCCAATAACGCAATCCTTGCCGACATCAGGGCCCAGTTGTCCGCGCTGGAAGGCGTCGAGGCGACGATCGAGGGCTTTGGACTTCGCTCCGGCCGGGAGGATAAAGCGGTCTGACGCTTTTTTTGGCGCCGCGCAGGCGGGAATCGCCAGGGATTGACCATGGCCGGTGCGGAACGGCATGGTTAGGCGGGCGTTAAAACTTTCCGCGCACCTTGCCCCGCGGCGGCTGATTCGCTACGGGCTACAAGCGCATATTTGCTTTTTGGAGTCGACATGGCGAAAAAAGACGACGCGAAGCCGGAAGGCGAAGCCGGGGTTGCCGAGGCGACAGACAGCCCGTTGCTCGATCTCTCCGACGCCGCCGTCAAGCGCATGATGAAACTCGCCAAGAAGCGGGGCTTCGTCACTTACGCCGAATTGAACGCCGTTCTGCCGTCCGAGGAAGTCACCTCGGACCAGATCGAGGACGTCTACGCCATTCTCAACGAGATGGGCATCAATGTCATCGAGGCGGAAGAGGCGGACGAAGCCGAAGAGGAAGGCGCAGCCGAAGAGGAGGAGGCCGAGGGCGGCGACCTGATCGAGCCGGTCGCGACCAAGGTGGCGACCACGCGCTCCTCCGAGCCAGCCGACCGCACCGACGACCCGGTGCGCATGTATCTGCGCGAGATGGGCTCGGTCGAGCTCCTGTCGCGCGAGGGCGAAATCGCGATCGCCAAGCGCATCGAAGCCGGGCGCGAGGCGATGATCGCGGGCCTGTGCGAAAGCCCGCTGACCTTCCAGGCCATCATCATCTGGCGCGACGAACTGGTCGAGAACAAGGTTCTGCTGCGCGAGATCATCGATCTGGAAGCGACTTATTCCGGGCCCGAGCGCACTAGCGCGCGAGCAGAGGGGAGCGAGCCGGAGGCCGAAGTCGAGGCGCCGGCGACCGCGCCGCGCAACCCGCCGGCCGGCCTCGACGAGCCGCCGGTTCCCGAAGACGCCTTCGAAGAGGACGACGATCTCGAAAATTCGGTCTCGCTCTCCGCCATGGAGACCGAGCTGAAGCCGCGCGTGCTCGAGACCTTCGACGCCGTCGCCGACGCCTATAAGAAATTGCGCCGGCTTCAGGACCAGAATGTCGAGAACAAGCTCAAGAACGAGAGCCTGACGCCGGCCCAGGAGCGCAAGTACAAGTCGCTCAAGAAGGACATCGTCGCCAACGTCAAGTCGCTGTCGCTCAACCAGAACCGCATCGACGCGCTGGTCGAGCAACTTTACGACATCAATCGCCGCCTGATCGGGCTGGAAACCCGCCTGTTGCGCACCGCCGAGATCTATGGCGTCGCCCGCGAGGATTTCCTGAAACATTATCACGGCGCGGAGCTTGACCCGAAATGGGTGCTGCGCGTCTCGAAACTGGGCGGGCGCGGCTGGAAGGAATTCGTCGCCAAGTCCAAGGACGACATCCACGAATTGCGCGGCGAAATCCATGCGCTGGCGACCGAGACGGGCCTGGAGATCCAGGAATTCAGAAAAATCGTCCACATGGTGCAGAAGGGCGAGCGCGAAGCCCGGCAGGCCAAGAAGGAAATGGTCGAGGCCAATCTGCGCCTCGTCATCTCCATCGCCAAGAAATACACCAATCGCGGCCTGCAATTCCTCGACCTGATCCAGGAAGGCAATATCGGCCTGATGAAGGCGGTCGATAAGTTCGAATATCGCCGCGGCTATAAATTCTCGACCTATGCGACCTGGTGGATTCGCCAGGCGATCACCCGCAGCATCGCCGATCAGGCAAGAACCATCCGCATCCCGGTCCATATGATCGAGACGATCAACAAGATCGTGCGCACCTCGCGCCAGATGCTCCATGAGATCGGCCGCGAGCCGACCCCCGAGGAGCTGGCCGAAAAGCTCGCCATGCCGCTCGAAAAAGTGCGCAAGGTGCTGAAGATCGCCAAGGAGCCGATCTCGCTCGAAACCCCGATCGGTGACGAGGAGGATTCGCATCTCGGCGATTTCATCGAGGACAAGAACGCGATCCTGCCGATCGACGCCGCGATCCAGTCCAACCTGCGCGAGACGACGACCCGCGTGCTGGCCTCGCTGACCCCGCGCGAAGAACGCGTGCTGCGCATGCGCTTCGGCATCGGCATGAACACCGACCACACTTTGGAGGAGGTTGGGCAACAATTCTCGGTCACGCGCGAAAGAATCCGCCAGATCGAGGCCAAGGCCTTGCGCAAGCTGAAACATCCCTCGCGCAGCCGCAAGCTGCGCTCGTTCCTCGACAACTGACGCAAACCCCCCCGATCTTCGGGGGTTTTTCAATGGCTATCGACGCTTGGCCCGGCGCCAGTTTGGTTGTCAGTCGGCGAGCGCGCGCGGGCCGAAACCCGAAAATGGGCATGGCGCAAGCGTTGGCGATCGAAATAGGATGGGATTGTCTCCCCCGCGTCGCCCGAACGCGGCTTTCTGCGGAACCCCATGCCGTCGCTTTTCTTCGCGCTGCTGCTGCTCTTTCTTGGTCTCGTCCCGGCGCGCGCGCAGGACGCCGCGGCCTTCGTCGGCTCGGAAAGCTGCGCAGCCTGCCATAAATCCCAATATGACGACTGGCGCCAATCCCACCACGCCGGCGCGATGCAGGTCGCCCAAGGCGCAAATGTGCTCGGCGATTTCAACGACGCCCATTTCCGCAAGGGCGACGTGGAAGCCACCTTTTTCCGTCGCGCCGGCAGCTATTTCGTTCGCGCCGACGGCCCGGACGGCAAGCTCGCCGATTTCGAGATCAAATTCACCTTCGGGCTTTATCCGCTCCAGCAATATCTGATCGAATTGCCGGGCGGGCGCCTGCAGGCCTTCGGGATCGCCTGGGATTCCCGGCCCAAAGACCAGGGCGGCCAGAAATGGTTCGATCTTTATCCCGGCCGCACGCTCGCGGCGGGCGATCCCCTGCACTGGACGGGTATCGATCAGAACTGGAATTACCAGTGCGCCTGGTGCCACTCGACCGACTTGAAGAAGAACTACGATCCGGCCAAGAACGCTTACGCCACGCATTGGAGCGAAATCAGCGTCGGCTGCGAGGCCTGCCACGGTCCGGCCTCGCGCCACATCGCCTGGGCGTAAAGGCGAGAAGGGCGTCAGCGCGGATGAGGCGAAGAGCAAGGGCTTTTCCCTGCGCTTCGACCAGCGCCGGGGCGTGAATTGGACGCCAAATCCGCAAGGAACCGCCGCCCGCGTGCGGCCGCCCGGCGCACCGACGGAAGAACTGGTCTGCGCCGGCTGCCATTCACGGCGCGGCCAGGTTTCCGACTCAGCCGGCGACGTCCTGCATTATTACGACGCCTTCCATCCCTCGACCCTCGCGCCGGGCCTTTTTTTCCCGGACGGCCAGCAGCGCGAGGAAGTCTATAATTTCGCCTCCTTCGGCCAGAGCCGGATGCACGCCGCCGGCGTCACCTGCTCGGACTGCCATAATCCCCATTCGGGAAAACTTCGCCTGCCCGGCAATGCGGTCTGCGGCCAGTGCCATGCCGCCGAAAGTTTTCGACACCGAGGCCCACAGCCGCCATCCGCACGGGCTCGCCCGGCGCGCAATGCGCCGCCTGCCACATGCCGACGACCGATTACATGGTCGTCCACGCGCGCCAGGATCATTCCATCCGCATTCCGCAGGCCCGATCGCACGTTGAGCATGGGAACCCCCAACGCCTGCAACCAGTGCCACAAGGACAAGGATGCAGCCTGGGCCGTCGCGGCGCTCAAGCGCTGGGGCATGGGCGGCAGACCCGGCGCCCAGACCTTTGCTGAAAGCTTCGCGCTCGCCGATCAGGATGGTCCGGGCGCGACCGACGCCCTGCTCGGCGTGGCGAAAGACGGCGGCCAGTCGGCGATCGCTCGCGCCAGCGCCCTTGTGCGCCTGAACGGCGAGGAATCGGCGGCGGTGATCGCCGCCGCCGTCGACCTGACCCGGGCCGACGACCCGATGATCCGCGCTGCCGCGGCCGAGGTTTTGGGGACCGCCGATCCGGCGGCCAAGGCGCAGGCCCTGGCGCCGCTGCTGCGCGATGCGACCCGGCTGGTCCGCATGCAGGCGGCGCGAAGCCTCGCCGGCGCGGGCGAGGCGGCGCTCCGGCCGTCCGATCTCGGCGCTTTCGAAAAGGCGCTCGACGAATATGTCGCGGGCCAGATGTTCACGGCGGAACGGCCGGAATCGCGCGCCAATCTCGGCGCGCTCTTTTTCGCGCGCGGACGCACGGACCGGGCGCAGGCTGAATTCGCCAAGGCGCTCGAACTCGACCCGACTTTTGCGCCGGCCGCGATCCAGCTGGCCGAAATCGCGCGCCGGCGCGGCGATGAAAAGGCGGCGGAAGCGATATTGGCGAAAGCCTTCGCCGACAATCCAGGCTCCGGCGCGCTGGCCCACGCCTGGGGTCTCAGCCTGATCCGCCAGAAGCGCATGGAGGAGGGCGTCGGCAAGCTGGCGCTGGCGGCGAAACTCGCGCCGGAAGAACCGAATTACGCCTATGTCTACGCTGTCGCGCTGCATGACACGGGGGCGCCGGCCAAGGCCGTCGACGTCCTGCGCGGCGCCCTCAAGCTGCGCCCGAACAACCGCGAAATCCTTTCGGCGCTCGCATCATACGAGGCGGAGGCGGGCGATTACCCCGCCGCGCTTGGCCATGTGCAGGGGCTCGAAAAGCTCGAACCCGACGATCCGCAATGGAGCCAATATGCGGCGGCCCTGCGGGCGAAACTGGTCCGGCCCGACCAATAGAATTCGATCTTCTGGAAGAAGTTGGTCGCTGTGGATCGGGAGGACATGGAAACTTCGTCGTCGGCCTGGTCCGTTGGAGCGCCGTGATCTTTTGTCGGGTCTGGGTTTCGGCGACGCTTACCTTCGTCGCCGGCGCTTGCTATACAAATTTCAACGGATCGGGCCCTCCCGTCGCCGCGTCGGAGTTTTATGACAAGGCTTGTCCTGCTCTTGCTGCTCGGCGCGGCCTGCATTCTGTCGCCCCCTGGCGCGCGAGCGGCGGACGCCTCGGCGTTTTGCGCCGCCAACCCGACCGATTATTTTCTTGCCGAGGATCAGGACTGTTCCCTGACGTGGAAGGGCGTCACCCTTTATGGCGCCGTTGACGCTGGCGCCGGCTATCAGACGCATGGCGTTCCCTTCAATCGCTACTATCCGAATGGCGTCGAGGAATTGATCTCCAGGAACAGCAACAAGGCGCTGTTTGTCCCGCTTCCCAATGGCCTGGGCCAGTCCAATGTCGGGATCAAGGGCGATGAACCCTTGAACGGCGACCTTGCGTTCATCTTCAATTTGCAGACCGGCTTCGATCCCTATTCGATGCAACTGGCCAACGGCCCAAAATCCCTTGTCCAGAACAATGCCAATGTGCTCTCGGTCCAGAACGCCAACGGCAATTCGAGCCTGGCGGGGCAGGTTTTGAACACGGTCGCCTATGCGGGCGTCAGCCATCCCCTGTTCGGCGCCTTGACCGCGGGGCGCCAGGATTCGCTGATCCTCGACAGCCTCGCGGCCTATGATCCAATGCAGGCGGCGCCGGCTTTTTCGGTGATCGGCGCGTCCAACACGGCGGCTGGAGTTGGCGACACCGAGGACGCGCGCTACGCCACCTCGCTGCAATACCGCGTCAATGTCGGAAACCTGCGTTTCGCGACTCTTTACCAGATCGGCGGCTATGATTGGGGCAATGGCGCGAACGGCGCGATCGAGGCGCTGATCGGCGCCGATATCGGCAATCTTTCGGTCGAGGCCGTTGGCAATCGCGTGAAAGACGCCGTGTCGCTATCAAATTACGCGACGTGGCCGCTGCCCTCTGGCGTGACGATCGACAACCTGAAAGCCACGCTCTCCGACAATACGAGCGGCATGCTGATGGCGAAATATACTTTTTCCAGGTTCAAGTTTTACGCAGGATTCGAATATATCCAGTTCCAGAATCCGTCCGACGCCTATCCCTACGGCTTCACGACGCTTGGCGGCTATACGGTCCTGCCGGGAGCCGCGAATACGAACGCCTATAATATCAACAGGATTTTGAGGGTGTTCTGGACCGGCGTAAAATATGCGTTAAGAGACGATCTCGATATCGCCGGGGCAATCTATCATTACTATCAAAACGACTATAACAGCCAGTCATGCACAAACGCCAATCTGTCGGCGTCGAGTTGCAAGGGCTCGCTCGACGCCGCGTCCTTCATGGTCGATTACCATATTTCTCGGCGGCTCGACCTTTATGGCGGCTTGATGTGGTCGCAAGTGGCGGGGGGCCTCGCCAGCGGCTATCTTTATCACCAGAATTACGGCCCCGCGGTCGGCTTGCGCGCCGAATTTTAGGGCGATGCGCCCGGCCGGCGTTCGAAAATCACTCCAGGCCCGATTCCCAACGCCGCCGGGAACGAATGAAAGCTGGCCCCGCAAGCCGATCAGGGCGCCTCCTTGCGATGCAAACATCACGTCCGCCGAATGGCGCGGATCAGAACAGGTAGCTGACCGTCAGTTGCGGCCCGAGCATGGTTTGCTGGAAGCGGAAGCTGCCGTCGCGCTTGACCGACTCGGTATAGTCGACATAGAGCGCGCGGAAGCCCACGGTCGAGGAAATCGACGACGTCCAGTTGTAGCCGACCGCGCCGAAAGTCTGCCAGGTCGCGCTGTTGGCGACGCCGCCGATGTCGGCCTCGCCGGTGAGGAACCATTTGTCGTTGATCGTGTAATGCGCGGTCATGCCGATGATCGGATCGGCCCAGGCCTTGGTCTGCGATCCCGAAACGCCGACGCCGGGAATGGCGGTGTCCAGGCCGAGCGTGGTCGTCATATCGACGATCCGGGCGCCCGCAATGCCATAGACGCTCAGATTGGACGCCTGAACCGGCAGACGCACGCCGGCGAATCCGGTCAGGAAGGTTTGGCTCAGGCGCAGATTGGCGCCGAGGCCGCCATAGGGGCCGAAAATTGTGTTGGCGGCCCGGATATGCGCGCCTGCCGACACTGCCGACCAGTAGAGGTCCAGGCCGAAGATGAAATTCTCGTTCTTCGCGGTGAGGGTCAGCGGAGCTACGCCATTGAGATGGCGCAGCAGGGTGAAGAAGCCGACATCGCTGGACACGGTCGGCAGTTGACGCACGCCGATATTGGAAATCAGGCTCGGCGCCCAGCCGTCGAGCGTCGCCTCGAAAACCCAGCCGCTGGCGATCGGGGCCGGAGCGGGCGGCGTCCTTGAGGCTGGGGAGATCGGCCGCCAGGACGGTCGATGTGGACAACATCCCCAGGGACAGGATCGCGGCGCCGCCGAGCATGAGTTTTCGCAAGAAAAAATCTCCCAAATCGCGGCCCAAAAAACGATCGGACCAATAGTCGCAGAATTCACGCGCCGACAAAACGCGACAGGCGACGGCCAAATCCCAATTCCAAAGCCCGTTGTAAATTTACGACAACCGGAAAGCGGTCGCTTTGGCCGCTTTCCCGGCCATCGGGATCAACTCGCCTTCCTGATCGCCGGCGGCTTCCATTCGCCCTTGCCGGGCGGAAGGATCGAGGGCTGCCGGGCCTTGGGCCAGTATAGCCGCATCACCGGGTAGATCGGACCCTCGGGGGCGGGGAGCCAATTCGATTCCCGGTCGGGGCCGGGCGACTTGTTCTGGATGTAGATCGTCAGCGATCCGTCGGCGTTGCGCTTCATGTGCGGCAGCATCGGCGAATTGACCAGATAGCGGTCGATCGGATTCTTGATCAGAAGCTGGGTCTTGCCGTCATACATGGTCACCGACCAGAAGGCGTTGACCGGCGGCAGGCTGTCGGCGGCGAAGGTCAGTTGGTAATCGTGCCTGGAGCCGTCGAGCGTCTCGCCGTCGGCGTCCTTGCGCGCCATCGGATAGGTCGCTTCCTTGGCGTCGTTGGCGTAGATTCCGGCGCGGGCGACAGCGGCGCGGAACAGCCAGTCGCCGTTGAACGCGGCGCTGTCGCCACCGGCGGAACTGACCCGCCAGTTATTGACATTCGTCCCCGCCTGGGCGACCGCCTCGTCGACCTTGCGGTCGCCTGCCTTCATGCCGAGCGCGATTTCGAGCTTCTGCGCGATCGGCAGATCCTTGAAATTGAATTTCCTGCCCGGTCCGACGCCGATCTGCGCGAGTTTGGCGCGGATATCGGCCTCGTTCGGCGCCGGCGGGATGAGTTGCAGCATGAAATCGAGGTATTCGAAGAAATTCTTTTTCGCCAGCTCCTTGTCGATCTTCGGGAAGGCGATCGCGGGCGCGGTCGGGGCGCCGGAAGTTTCAGATGAGCCGAGAGCGGCTGGACCTTGTAGCCCTCCTGCGCCTTGACGACATTGGGCATGTCTTCCGGGTTGAAGAGCTGGGTGCGGTAGATCGCGATGGAGAACTGTGAGCCGGACCGAAAAATCTTCTTGATTCCGGCAGGGGTTTCGCCGTTCCAGTCCGGTCCGGCGACCAGAAAGTCGCCGGTATCGCCGCCAGTCGTCCGCGAGCCGATATAGCCGTAATTGTAAGTGCTGGCGTCGATGAGCTGCACCGAATAATAGCGCTTCGGGTCTATGGCGGGGACAGAAAGCACGAGCGGTTCGGCGCGCAGGTCCATCGTCACAATGGAATAGGGCGTGTCGCTGTTCGGCGTGATGACGGCGGTGTCTTGGTAGGTGAACACGCGATGGTCGCTGGCGAGGACATTGAAAGGCGCGCGGAACTGCCCGGAGTTGCGGTTGATCGCGAAATCGTGCATCACGGCGTAATTCATCACGATCGGCAGGCCGAAGATGAAGCCGGCCTCGGCGATGTCCCTGGCCGCGAAAAAGCCCGGGCGGGAGTCTTCGGCCCGCGCCACGCCGATCGGCGCCGCGAGAATGGAGCCGGCGGCCGATTTCAACAGGTCACGTTTGCTCAGCATCACAATCGCGCTCCGCTTGGGGCGGCGCATCCCGGCTTCACGCCGGGACGCGCCTTCGAGGGTTTCCTTCGCCGTCGTCGGGCTTGCGAGAGACGGTTTGACGCAGCCCCTCCGACGGGGGCGAAGGAACTGGGCATAGCCGGGCTTTGCAGCCAGCCCGGCAAAAGCGCTTCCTTGCCGTGCTTCGAAAGCCAGGGCGGGGGGCCGCTTCAGTCAGGCTTTGATTCGCGCGCCCCCGGATGGCCCCCTCAGCGGCGATAGACGCGCCGCGCGGTGCGCCGCGTCGAGCGGTGCGCGACGCCGGCGCGGGTCACTGTCTTGGTCGGCTGGACGCCAACGACGGCGTCTTGAGTCGACATGGAAACCGGCATCGCCGCGACGGGTTCAGCCAGAAGCGCGATTGCGCCGAGAGCGAACAGAAGTTTCTTCATGCCTACCTCCTTATCAGGCCGCGGGCTTGCGGCT
>CAVSEY010000016.1:0-44058 GCA_963727035.1 uncultured Pseudomonadota bacterium
ACGTGAAGGGTTTCAGTCGCCGGCCCCCGCACGCGTGATCGGGTCGCCGCTGCGGGGCCGGCATCGAAAGCCTTCACGAACGCGGTCATCGCTGCGGGGCGCCAAGGGTATGATCTTCACCGCCCGCGCGCCGACCCTGCATGAAAACAGCCGCGGGCGTTTCACCCGAAACTATAGGCGTCGAGACTGATCGGGCCGATGAAGGCGTGATGCAGGCGCCTGCCCCTGGCGCCGGGGCCGCCGGCGCCGAAGGCGAAGGGCAGGGGCAGAGAAATGTTCGGGCGTCGGGTGGTTGCGCAAGGCGTCGGGGCCTTGCTCCCAGGCGGCGACGGCTTCGGCGTCGCCGGATTCGAGCTTTTCGAGAAGCCAGTCGTTGAAGGACCGGGCCCAGGGCGGCGTGTCCTCGCCGCCGAAAAAGGCGCGCAGATTGTGGGTCGCGCCGCCCGAACCGACGATCAGCACGCCCTCGTCGCGCAAGGGCGCCAAAGCGCGGCCCAGGGCCAGATGATGCGCGCCGTTCTCGCGCGGCTGGACCGAGAGCGTCGCCACCGGAATGTCGGCTTCGGGAAACATCACTTTCAGCGGAACCCAGGTCCCGTGGTCATAGCCGCGGCCCTGCGCGAGCGCGGCCGAAAGCCCCGCCGCGCGGGCAAGCCCGAAAGCCTTTTCGGCCAGCGCGGGCGCGCCCGGCGCAGGATAAGCCATGTCGTAAAGCTCCGGCTCGAAGCCGCCGAAATCATGGATCGTACCGGGATGTTCGCCGTTCTCGAAGGTCGCCTGCGCAGCGGGGAAATGCGCGCTCATGACGAGAACGGCCGAGGGGCGCGGCCATTGCGTAGCTAAACTTTGCCAGAAGCCGCGGGTGTCGCTCGGGTAAAGCAGAATATTCGGCGCGCCATGGGAGAGGAAAAGGCTCGGCAAGGAATTCGATGTTCCGGTCATGGCTCGGCTCATGCTTTTCTGGCTGGCGCCCCTTTGAAACGGCGTTTTGCGTCGTCATATAAGCGGCGCCACATGGAGCGGCGAGCCAATGACTTCCTTTTTCCGGAAAAGCCTGTTTTGCGCCTTTGCATGTCTTGCCTTCGCGGCGAGCGCGCGCGCCGCCGACGATCCCGACCTGATCTTCCGCAAGTCCACGACCTTCAAGCTGCTGACGCCCAACGACAAGCTCGCGACTTACGCCATCGACGATCCCGACGTCGCCGGCGTCGCCTGCTATTTCACCACGCCGGAAAAGGGCGGGGTGGCCGGCGCCCTTGGCCTGGTCGAGCAGACGTCGGACGTTTCGCTCGCCTGCCGGCAATATGCGCCGATCCAGTTCAAGCAGAAATTCGCTCAAGGCGATGTGGTGTTCCGCGAGAGCCGCTCGGTTTTCTTCAAGCGCATGCAGATCGTGCGCGGCTGCGACGCCAAGCGTAACGTGCTGGTTTATATGGTCTATAGCGACAAGCTGGTCGAAGGCTCGCCCAAGAATTCGACCTCGACCGTGGCGATCGAGCCCTGGGGCGCCGGCGCGGCTCCCCGATGCGCGGATTTCCTCAATAAATGAGCTGGCGCGACAAGCCCGGCGACTTCGAACAATTCATTCGCTGCAGGTTATGAACACGTCGTCGGCCGAAATATGCGGCTGGTCGGCGGATTTGGCCGAGGATTTCACGATCGAGGCGGTGATATTCTCGCGCGCGCAGGCCAAAAGCCTTGGCGTCGCCATGGCCATGGGCCTCGCACCAGGCGTCGGCCACGACCTTGGCGCAATCGTCGCCGCCGCGAATGCAATCGTTGACGCCATAGCCCTCGTCGGCCTTGACGACATAGCTGTCGGCCCCGAGGGCCAGAACGCCGGTTTCGGCCCGGGCCGCAGTCTGCAACGCGCAGATCACGAACAGGCCGCCGAGCAGCGGCAGAAGAATGCGCGGCAAATAGACATGCTCGAATTCATGGAATTTCATCGCCGGAACCCGCACCGGGCGCGGCGCGGGCTGGCCGCGCTTGCGCTGATTTACATGGGCCAAGGATGGACCGGGCGCATGAAAAAACGGTTAAGTTTAACCATAGGGATGATCAGACTGAGGGGGTACGCAACGTCAGGGTTAACCGGCATGGCGCAACGGCGTTAACCATGCGCCGCCGGTTCAGGCGCCGCAGAAAGTCACGTGCCGCAAAAGGTCATCTGCACAATTTCTTCGGGGCGGGGCGGCGTTTCCAGGTCGTCGTCGGGATTTTCCGGCGCCGCCGGCTCCTGGAACGGGTTTTTCACCGCCGCGCAAAGGCGCAGCATCGGCTTGAGGTCGCCCTCGTTGGCGGCGGCGAGCGCCTGTTCGACGCGGTGATTGCGCGGGATGACGATCGGATTGGCTTCCCGCATCAGTTTGACGCGCGCGGAAAAATCGTCGCCCGCCGTCAGGCCGCGCCAATCGTTGAGGAAACGCGCGGCCTCCTCGCGCGTCGCGGCTTCGGCTGGCGCGAAAAGCTCCAGGAAGTCGGATGGGTCGGCGCCGCCCGCGACGCGCGTCAGGCGGCGGAAAAACAGCGTGAAATCGGCGTTCGAGTTGTCCAGCAGCCGCCACAGGTCGGCGATGAAGGGCTCGTTGGCGGGATCGCGCGGCTTGAGGCCGAGCTTGCGCTCAAAGCCTTCGGCCAGAGCCGCGCCATAGGCCGGCTGGAACGCGTCCAGCATTTCGCGCGCGCGGCCCAAAGCCACGGCCTCGTCGGCGTCGAACAGGGGCAGCAGGCATTCCGCCAGCCGGGCCAGATTCCACAAGGCGATCGGCGCCTGGCGGTTGAAGGCGTAGCGCCCGCCGGCGTCGACCGAGGAATAGACCTGCCGCCGGTTGAATCCGTCCATGAAGGCGCAGGGGCCGAAGTCGATGGTTTCGCCGGAAATGGACATGTTGTCGGTGTTCATCACCCCATGGATGAAGCCGACCTGCATCCATTGCGCGACCAGCCGCGCCTGCCGCGCCACGACTTGCGAATAGAAGGCGAGATAGGCGTCGGGCTGGCCGGAAAATTCGGGATAGAGCCGGTCGATGCAATGGTCGGCGAGCGCTTTCGTCAGCAGCCGGGCCCTGGTTGCGCCGGGCGTCCTCGTTGGCGGCATATTCGAACGTGCCGACCCGCACATGGCTCCTCGCGATCCGGGTGAGCACGGCGCCCGGCTGGGGGGTCTCACGAAAGACGGGCGCCCCGGTGGCGACGACGGCCAGCGCGCGGGTGGTCGGAATCCCTAAGCCGGCCATGGCCTCGCTGACGATATATTCGCGCAGCATGGCCGACAAAGTGGCGCGGCCGTCGCCGCGCCGGGCGAATCTGGTCGGGCCGGAGCCCTTGAGATGGACGTCATAAACGCCGTCGGGCGCGGCGATTTCGCCGATCATCGCGGCGCGGCCGTCGCCCATCGTCGGGTTCCACTGGCCGAACTGGTGGCCGGAATAGGCGAGCGCGATGTTCTCGCGGCCCTTGGGCGGCGCGCCGCCGGAAAGCCATTCCAGCAGCTCCGGCGTCGCCGCGCCTTCGGGCAGGCCGAGTTCGGCCGCCAGAGCGGCGTTGAACACGACCCATTGCGGCGCCGGCGGCGGCGAAATGGGCGCCGGCGTGAAAAATTCGGGCGGCAGGGCGCGATAAGAGGTTTCGCGCAGGAAATGCGTGCTCGCGGTCATGCGGACTCCGGACGCGATTTCCCGACGCGGTGTGGGCGGGCGCGGAAAATCGTCAGCCCTTGAACTGGGGCCGGGGCGGCGTTTTTGCAAGCGCCGGGGGTGTAAGCGAAAATTCCGGCGCCGGATCGTGGAACCGGGTGGCGCGATAAACGTCGAGGACAATGGCCGGCTCGCCGCCGGCCAGGATGTTCACCGGCGCGAGCGGCTCGATCGAGTCGAAATATTTTGCAAATCGCGCGCGCGCTTCGGCCGGAGAAAGATTTTGTCCGACGATCAGCGCGTCTCGGCCGACGAAATCTTGCGGATCGCGGATGATGCCGAAGCCGCGCGGGTCGTCGCACAGGCACAGGACCGGCGGGTCGCCGCGCAAGGCGACATCGAGCTTGCCGGCTTCGAACCAGCGCGTCGCGGCGATGAACAGTTCGTCCTTGCGCCATCCGCGGGCTTCGAGCGCGCGCGCGAAATCATTCCAGCCCAGCGTTTCGATCAGCGGATCGCGCTTTCCGGCCAGCATTTTCAGCGGCAGATGCGGCAAGGCGACCACGGCGCCGGCCGCGAGCAGGGTGAAGGCGGCGGCGGCGGCCAGCGCGCGGCGCGGCCATAGGTCGCCGGCTTGCATGCGCATGGCGATCTCGCGCCCGAGCAGCGGCAAGATCATCAGATAGCCGGGCGCCGCCCAATGCGGCAGGACGCGATGGCTCGACCACAATGCGATCAATGTGAACAGCACGATGGGGAAGGCCCCGAGGCAGGCGAGGAAGAAATCGCGCTCCTGCGCCGGCCCGCGCCACAGCGCGCGCAGGAACAAAGCCGCGAGCGGAAAGAAAATCCACGGCGCGAGAATCAGCGATTGCAGCCCGATCAGGGCGAGCGGCGCGACGAGCTGGAGATGCGGCGCCCCCGAACGCGCGCCCTGGAAAACAAAGGAGACCCAATGATGCTGGGCGTTCCAGATCAGCACCGGCGAAAAGACGATCAGCGCGACAAGGCCCGCGAGAAAAGGCCAGGGCGTCGCCAGCCAGAACTCTTTGCCGCGGGCTGAGCAACACGAAAAGCCCGGCGCCGCCGAACAGAAGGACGCCGTGATATTTGGACAGCATGGCGAGCCCGGCGAAAAAACCGGCGAGCAGCCAGTTACGGCCGGCATGGGTCCGATCCTGGTCGAAAAAGACCCGCGCCAAAAAAATGGCGCAGGCGAGCATGGCCGGGAGCAGGGGCGCGTCGGGCAGGATCCAGACCGCGTCGGCGACGCCGAGCGCGGGCGACAGCGCCAGCGCGAAGACCGCGTAAAAGCCGGCCTCCGCCGAAAAAAGCCGCCGGGTCAAAGCGAACATCAGGAAACTCGTGACGCCGGACAGCAGCACGAAGGGCGCGCGCAGGGCCAGCGCGCTTTCGCCCAAAAACTTCGCGGCGAAATGAGCGATCCACCAGGCGAGCGGCGGGTGGTCGAATGTGCTGAGCGTCAGGACGCGGCTGGTCGCGACCGTATAGGATTCGTCGATCCCGAGCCCGGTCGTGGCGGCGAAAACCAATCTTAGCCCAAGGACGGCAAGAACGAGAACGAAGGTTCGCCGTTCGGCGGTCCAGCCCGCGCCGGCCAGAGCTTCATTCCCTTTCGACGAGCTTTCGTTCATGCGGGCGATCGTTTCTTCCGGGGCCGACTTTCAACAGGCGCGCGCGCCCGTCGCGGAGGTCGCGCCTTTGTTCACCAAAGCGGCAAGGCTGGCTGTACTCGGCGAGGCTTTGCAGCTATCAGATTTGCCGCACGAAAGGAAATTTCCGTCCTTGGCCGTCGAACTCACGCTCGTCATTCCCACCTTCAACGAAAGCGGCAATCTGCGCGAACTTTTTCGCCGCGTGGACGCCGCCCTGCCGGCGTGGATTGGGAAATGATCGTCGTCGACGACGACAGCCCCGACGGCACCTCGGCGCTGGCCAAGGACATCGCCCGCGAGGACCCGCGCGTGCGCTGCCTGCGCCGCGTCAACCGGCGCGGCCTCGCGGGCGCCTGCATCGAGGGCATGCTTGCCTCCAGCGCGCCGGTGGTCGCGGTGATGGACGCCGATTTGCAGCATGACGAGCGCATCCTGCCGGCGATGCTGCAAAAGATCCGCGAGGGGGCGGATCTCGTGGTCGGCAGCCGCCATGTCGCGGGCGGTTCCGCCGAGGCCGGCTTTTCGCCGCGCCGCGCCGCGATCAGCCGGCTCGCGATCCGTATCGCCCGGGACGCGCTGCGCGCCGACTTTTCCGACATCATGAGCGGATTTTTCATGCTCAGGCGCCAGATCGTCGAGGATTGCGCGCCCGATCTCCAGCCCACCGGCTTCAAGATCCTCGCGGATATCGTCGCCTCGGCCAGACAGGACCTGAAGATCGAGGAGGTCGGCTATATGTTCCGGGAACGGTTGGCGGGCGAGTCCAAGTTCGACATCAAGGTCGGCCTCGATTTTCTCGGCCTGATGCTGAACAAGGTCAGCGGCGGGCGCATTCCGGTGCGCTTCATCTTTTTCGCTCTGGTGGGCCTGAGCGGCGTGGTCGTGCATCTATCCACGGTCAATCTGGCCCTGGCCCTGCTGCCCATCACCTTTACGGTCGCCCAGAGCATCGCCGTGGTCGTGGCGATGACCAGCAATTTCTACATCAACAACATGATCACCTACCGCGACGCCAAGCTGAAGGGCTTTTGGCCCGTGCTGCGCGGCCTGCTGTATTTTTACGTCGTCTGCAGCTTCGGCGCGGTCGCCAATGTCGGCGTCGCCGCCTGGCTCTTTCGCCTCTATCCCGAGGTCTCGCTTTCGGCGCTCGCCGGCGTGCTGATGGGCTCGGTGTGGAACTACGCGCTCAGTTCGCTGTTCGTCTGGCGCGAGGAGTGATCCTCACGCCGCCGACGAAAGGCCGATCGAGCGCGCGCGTTCCGCCAGTTCGGCCCGGATCGCGGATGGAACCTGCCGGTGAGCCTTGGCTCGGCGATAGGGCAATTCGTCCATCGGCCTGCCGTCGGGATAAAGCGCCTCGTGCTCGATCCAGTTGTCGAAATGCCGGCGCTCGACATTGTCGATGAAAGTTTCCGCCGGCGTATTCTCCGCCAGGATCAGCGCATGATCCTCCAATTCGACATGGTAATAGACGAAACGCTCGGGAACCCGGGTTTCGCGCCGGATCGAGACGCCGTTCACCAGCGCGCCGGCATCGACCAGGATATCCCCGACGCGCAGGGCGTGGTCCGGCGATACCAGGAGATCGCGGGAAGGCACATTGTCCGCGAGCGCGCCGGCGCTCACGCGAATCGGCCAGTTGCGGACGGGATCGGAGAAACGCGAGATGATGGTCTGTCGGCCCAGCCAGATCACGGGCTTTGCGTCGCCGTCGGCGGTCATCACGAGATCGCCCCGCGCCAGCGTCTCGACCGGAACCTCGCCTTCCGAAGTGCGGATCAGCGTTCCGGGCAGGAAGCAGATGGTCAGCACGTCGATGGTCTGGCCGCCGACGATCGCCTGATTCAGTTTGATGTCGCCGACATTCGTGCTCGAAATCGAAGGTGAAGGTGTGGCTGTTATAGCCGCCCGCGCTCGACAAGGTGATCGTGTGCGCGCTCGCATTATAGGTGAGCTGATCGCCCGCGCCGAAGGATGCAAGCTTGATATAGTCGCCGGAAGCAAAGCCGGAAATCTTTCCGATATAGATGTTGTAGAGGCTTTCGGCGGTCGCCTGAAAAATGTCGCCCGCGCCCTGGAAGGTCAGAGTGGGCGCCTCGGTCGCCGACGCGCCAATGCCATAGGTGCTGGTGAGCAGGAGCGACGAACCGTCGCCGATCACCAGACTGGTCGTTCCCTTCGCATTGCCGACGGCCTGGGTCAGGGTCAGCGTCCCGCCTGCGGCGGAGATGATCGAGCCCGTCCCGCTGATATTGCCCTGGAGCACGCCCATTCCGGTCAGCTCCCCGCCTGACGCGAGCGAAACGCCGCGACTGGCGATCAATGTGCCGCCGTCGAGCTTGATCGCGCCCCCGGTGACGTTGAGCGCCGAATTGAAGGTGATCTGCGCCGATGCGCCCAGCTCCAGCGTTTGGGTGTTGGACGTGATCGCAATGGATTTCAGGCTGTTGGTTCCCTCCAGCTTGAGGGTCGTGGCGTAAGAGGCGTTGGCGAAGCCGACGTTGACGCCATAGGCAAATGCGCCGGTCACATCGAGTACGCCGCCCGAGGTCGCCGTTCCGGCCAGGATCGAGGGCGTTCCGGAACCGGCGTAAATGATGTCGAATCCGCCGCCGGCGTCGAGCGTTCCCTGTCCCTCGATCGTCGCATATTTGGCGATGGAAATGGCGCCGGTTGTGACGAGGCTGGCGCCTGCGTTCAATTGCAGAACGATCGCGTTTTTGGAGCCGCCGTATTGGCCGAGCGCCAGGGAGCCCAGCACGGGCGTCGCCGACGACAGCGTCACGGTGTAGGCGGCGCTTCCCGAAGGTAAGAAGACGTCGTCGCCTGCTTGCGGCGGCAAGGAATAGGCGCCGTTGTCCCAATTGGCGGCGTTCGTCCAGTCGCCGCTGGAAGCAGTCCAGGTTCTCGTGGCCAACCGATTCTCCGAAACTTCAGCAGGAGCGAAAAAGCCGCCGTGAGCTCCTGCGAGAACCGCAAGCTCCGTTCAGTCAGCTGAAAGGCATTGCTTGGGGCGGCAGAATAAACTCTTGATGGAATTCAATTAATTTTTCGTAAACCATAAATTCCGGCGCTTCCGGTAGCATTCATTCCCCGTGATGCTTGCGGCGGATGCGCCAGACCGTCCAGGCGACGAAAGCGGCGATGAAGGGGATGGCGATCGCGGTGTCCTTGCTTGGCTCGATATGGGCGCCGGCTTCCTTCGCGCCTTCCAGCATATGATGGACGACGCTGGCGATGTAATAAGTGATGGCGGCGATGGAGAGACCTTCCACCGTCTGCTGCAAGCGCAACTGCAATTGCACGCGCTCGCCCATCTGGCGTAAAAGATCGCTGTTCTGCGCCTCCACCTCCGTATCCACCCGTGTGCGCAAAAGCTGGGCGGCGCGCGCCAGCTTGCGGGAAAGATCGGCCTGGCGCTCCTCGGTGTTGCGGCAGGTGCGCATGGCCGGCTGGAGGCGGCGGGTGAGGAATCCGGACCAGCTCGGGTAATCGGGCAGCCGCGTCTCGCTGATCGCTTCGAGCCGCGCGCGCACCAGATCGTCATAGGCGCGGGTGGCGCCGAAACGATAGAGGCTCGCCGCCGCGCCGACCTCCAGCTCCGACGCCAGGCCGGTGAGCGCGTCGAGCAGGGCGCGGTTCTGCTCGACGCCGGTGGCCTGGGTCATGGCGTCGAGCAGGCGCGGCAATTCGTGCTCGATGCGGCGGATCGAGGGCGCGAGGCTCTGCGCTTCGGGCAGGCCCATCAGGGCGAGGGTGCGATAGGTCTCGATTTCCAGCAGTCTTTGCGCCAGCCGTCCGGCGGACATCGGCGGCATGGCGCGGTTGGCGATCAAGATGCGCACGAAGCCGAACGTGTCGGGCGCGAAATCGGTGGCGATCAGCGCGCGGCCGGAATTGGCCTCGGAAACCGCCATTTGCAGCGGCCCGAACAGGGCGGCGAACTGGCCCGGATCGCGGTCGCCGGCCAGCAGGTGGAGATCGGCGGCGACCAGCAGCGGGCCCGGCTGCGGCAGCATGCGGATTTTCTTCATCAAGGCGTCGGGCGAGGGCGAGAACGGCTCTTCGGCGTCGGAGCCTGAGAATTCCCAGCTATGGGTGACAAATTCGCCATGGCGCTCCCAGACCAGGGCCGCGCCCTGCAACTCCACGCGGAACTGGCGGCTTTGCGGGTCGGGGCCGGGCAGGCCGCGTTCGACGCATAATTTCGTCACGGCGGCCCGGTCGGTCTCGGCGCGGGCGGAATCGGTCAGGAAGGCGAAATGCAGGATGCGTGCGGGCGCCTCCAGCGTGCGCGTCGGCCGCGCATGCAATTCGCCGAGGATGCGCGCGCGAAAGGGATGTTGTTCGAAGGCCGAAGCCCCCAGGCCCAGGTCCGTCATAGGTCACCCGCGAGAATTGCGCCGGTCTCCGCCCCCGGCGGATCCGAGCTGTTTGCGCTAGAGCTTGTTCGGTGAACGGGAGTTCACCGAACAAGCTCTCGTTTTTTGTTTTCACGCATTTTCTTAACGCGAACCGCCATCCGCTTCGCTTGAAAATGCTCCAAGATCTTTGATTGAGCGCGATTTTTCCGAAAACCCGATTCCGCCTTTCGAGATCATGCTGCTGGTTTTATCGCGCGCGGCTTCACGTGCAAGGAGATTACGCAAGCCGCCAGAATTTTCAGCCCAGGATTTCCGCACGGATTGTCGACGACGCGACGCCGGCAAGATGTTAGGTTCCGCCGGCGCGGCCGCTCCCCCGGCCGCGCCGCCGTGAAGGCTTTTCCTTCGCAGGCGAAGCCGGAGCCGCCCGCAATGCAAGAACTTACGCCCGAAGGCCGCCAGATCGTCCAGAACCTGGCCAATGCGCATGGGGTGAGCTTCGACGCCGTCCTCAATCTCCTTCTGGCGCTGGTCGCCGGCGGCGGGACTCAGGCGCAGTTCAACCATCCCGATTTCGGCGGCATGGGGCAATGGTCGCAGGGCGGCATGATCATGATCGGCGACATGTTCAACAATGGTTTGAAATACAAGGTCAGCCAGCTTTGCGACGAATTGTCCGGGCTGCTGCGCCATCAGCCTCTCTTTGCGCCGACGCCGAGCCAGTCGCAGATGCAGTCGCAAATGGGCGGGCAAGGGGCCGGGCAAGCGGGCGGCGTCAGTTTTTTTGTTCAGGGGTCGTCCAACTCATGGTGGCCGGCCGAACTTGGCGCGCCGTCGTCGACCGGGGCCCAGAACGATCTGCGTTACGCCTATTTTCCGGCAACGCGGCGCCTGGCGATCCAGCAGGGCGGCGCAACCTGGATCTATGACACCGGCGACCACCTGGTCGGCGGCTTCTCGCAACAGCAGAGCGGCGATCAGTCGCTGACCTTCACCAGCCAGTTCGGCCTGGTGCGGGTGGCCGACCTGCCTTTGGTTTCGCCCGTGTCGCAACCGGCAGCGCCGGAACCTGCGTCCGTCGCGCCCGTCGCGAGCTGCGCCGACGCCAAACCTGGCTGGCGATCACGATATTTTCGCGACGATTGAAAAACTGGCGGGCCTGCGCGACAAGGGCATTCTCTCGGAAGACGAGTTCTCCAGGAAAAAGGCCGAGCTGCTGGCGCGGCTTTGATCCGCGATCATCTCCGCGCCTTGAAGAAATCGCGCAACAGTTCGGCGGCTTCGCTGGCGCGGATGCCGCCATAGACCTCCGGGCGGTGATGGCAGGTCGTTTGCGAGAAAAAGCGCGGGCCGTTCTCCACCGCGCCGCCCTTTTCGTCCGAGGCCGCGAAATAGAGCCGGCGGATGCGGGCGAAGGAAATCGCGCCGGCGCACATGGCGCAGGGCTCCAGCGTCACATAAAGATCGCAGCCGGTCAGCCGCTCGTCCTTGAGCTTTTTCGCCGCTTCGCGCAGGACGATCATTTCGGCGTGCGCGGTCGGGTCATGATCCTCGATCGTGCGATTGCCGGCGCAAGCGAGGATTTCGCCGTCCTTGACCACGCAGGCGCCAATCGGCGCCTCGCCGCGCGCGGCGGCCGCCCGCGCCTCGGCGAAGGCAAGATCCCAGGGGTCGACGGTCTGAGACAAATGATCGGTCCGGCATGAGAGCCGTCATTGCGAGCGGAGCGAAGCAATCCACCTCTCGGCGGAACCGCGGCGTGGATTGCTTCGTCGCTCCGCTGCTCGCAATGACGGTCGCGAGGTCGTCGCAAAAGGTTTCGCAAAGTTTCGCGCCTCTGCTATCAGACCGGCATGGAAAACGACAGAGTCAAAAAGCCCGCGCGCAAGCCGGCCGCGAAACGGGCGCCGGCGAAAAAGCCCGAGCCGAAGGCCCATGAGGGCGAGCGCATCGCCAAGGTCATGGCGCGCGCCGGGCTTTGCTCGCGCCGCGACGCCGAAAGCTGGATCGCTCAAGGGCGGGTGGCGGTCAACGGCCAGGTCCTGACCAGCGCGGCGAAGAATGTCACCGACACGGACAAGGTGACGGTGGACGGAAAACCCTTGTCCACCCGGGAGCGCACGCGGCTGTTCCTGTTCCACAAGCCGCGCGGGCTGGTCACGACCGATCGCGACCCGGAGGGCCGCGCCACGGTGTTCGAATATATCGCGGAGAAAAATCCGCATCTGCCGCGCCTGATGTCGGTCGGGCGGCTGGACATCAATACCGAGGGTCTGCTGCTGCTGACCAATGACGGCGGCCTGGCCCGCGTGCTGGAGCTGCCCGCGACCGGCTGGCTGCGCCGCTATCGCGCGCGCGCCAATGGCGCGACCGATCAGGCCAAGCTCGACACTCTGGCCAAGGGCGTGACCATCGACGGCGTCGATTACGCCGGGGTCGAGGCGCGGCTCGACCGCGTTCAGGGCGCCAATGTCTGGATCAGTCTAGGCCTGCGCGAGGGCAAGAACCGCGAGGTCAAGCGCCTGCTCGAATTTCTGGGGCTTGTGACCAACCGCCTGATCCGGCTGTCTTACGGGCCGTTCCAGCTTGGCGAAACGCCCGAAGGCGCGGTGGAGGAGGTGCGCACGCGGGTGCTGGCCGACCAGCTCGGCGCGAACCTTGCCGAACAGGCCGGCGTCGATTTCGACGGGCCGGTCATCGACCGGACGCCGGAGCCGGAGCCGCGCCCCGGATGGGACCCCAAGCGCGAAAAAGCCGGGCCGCGCCCGAAACGGCCGCCGGGCGAACGCGATGAGTTCAGGCCGCGCGCAGCGACTGAAAAGCCCCGCGCAGCTAAGGAAAAGCCACGTTCGGGGACCGAAAAGCCGCGTCCGCGCAAACATGTGTCGGCCTTGCGCGACGACCGCGCCAAGGCGGAAACGGGACCGCGCCGCCGCATCGAAAGCGCCGCCACCGAGGACCGCAACGGCCGCAAGGTGGTGGTGGAGCGCGTCAGCGTCGCCGGCAGAGCTCCGCAGCGTGGCGCGGAAGCCCAGGAAAGCCGCAACGACAGCCGCAACGCCCGCCGTTTCAGGGCGGAGCGCGAAATGAGCGCGGGCCGCTTCGACGAGCCGGGTCGGGCGCGGCAAAAGCCGGGCAGGGACTCAGGCGGCAAGGACAAATTTTCGGGCGAGACCGGCGCCGCCAAATTTTTTCGCCGCGAGCCGGGCGGCAAAGGCCCCAAATCCAGGAGTCAGCGGCCCCAAGTTCGGCAGCGCCCCCAAGTCCGGCAGCGCGCCCCAAGTCCGGCAGCGCCCCCAAATCCGGCAGGCCTCCCAGGCCGCGCGGAAAATAAACCATGCGCATTGTCGGCGGGCGGCTGAAGGGGCGGGCGCTGCAAGGTCCAAAAGGCGAGGGCATACGCCCGACCTCGGATCGGCTGCGCGAGACCCTGTTCAACATCCTCGCCCATTCCTATGGCGATCCTGTCCCCAACGCGCGCGTCATCGACCTGTTCGCGGGCACCGGCGCCTTCGGGCTGGAGGCGCTGTCGCGCGGCGCGGAATTCTGCCTGTTCGTCGAAGACGGCGCGCAAGCAAGGGCCTTGATCCGCGAGAATGTCGAGCTTTTGGGGCTCGGCGGGGTCACCCGCATTTTCCGGCGCGACGCGCGCAAGCTCGGAGAAAAGCCGCCCGGCGCGCCTTACACGCTGGCCTTTCTCGACCCCCCCTATCAGCGCGGCCTCGCCGAGCCGGCCTTGACCTCGCTCTCGCGCGGCAACTGGCTGGCGCCCGAGGCTCTGGTCATTGTCGAGGAGGCGGCTGCGGCCATGTTCGAGCCGGCGCCGGGTTTTGACGTGCTTGAGCGGCGCGATTACGGCGAAACGGAAGTGATTTTTTTGCGCCCTGCGGCAAATGGACAGTCTTGACCCGCCAACTGGCCTGCCCTATGACAGAAAACCAATTTGGGACATCCCTCATGCGGAACATCCTTGTAGTGAGCGAAGCGCCACGAGCGGGCCGGGACTGACCCGGTTCACCTGCCGATGGCGCATATCCGGGTCCCGAAAGGGGCCTTTTTTATTTTCCGCGCGAGACCCTGAAAACCCGAGCACAAAAGTCTGGAGCTCCATATGTCGAAGACGATGACCGGCGCCGAAATGGTGGTGCAGGCCCTGCAGGACCAGGGCGTGACGCATTTGTTCGGATATCCGGGCGGCGCGGTTCTTCCGATCTACGACGCGCTCTTTCACCAGACGAAAATCCAGCATGTCCTGGTGCGCCACGAGCAGGGCGCGGCCCATGCGGCGGAGGGCTACGCCCGCTCGTCCGGCAAGGTCGGCTGCCTGCTGGTGACGTCGGGTCCCGGCGCGACCAACGCCGTCACCGGCCTCACCGACGCTCTGATGGATTCGATCCCGGTGGTCTGCATCACCGGCCAGGTGCCGACCCATCTCATCGGCTCCGACGCCTTCCAGGAATGCGATACCGTCGGCATCACCCGGCACTGCACCAAGCACAATTATCTCGTGCGCAAGATCGAGGATCTGCCGCGCATCCTGCACGAGGCCTTCTACATCGCGCGCTCGGGCCGTCCCGGCCCGGTGGTGATCGACATTCCCAAGGACGTGCAATTCGCCTCCGGAACCTATCAGCCGCCGAAAAACATCCAGCACAAGACCTATCATCCCCAGGTCAAGGGCGATTTGGCCAAGATCAAGCAGGCTTTGGCGATGATGGCCAAGGCGAAAAAGCCGATTTTCTATACCGGCGGCGGCGTCATCAACGCCGGCCCGGCGGCCTCGACCCTGCTGCGCGAACTGGCGGCGCAGACCGGCTTCCCGGTCACCTCGACCCTGATGGGCCTTGGCGCCTATCCGGCATCGGGCAAGGCCTGGCTGGGCATGCTCGGCATGCACGGCTCCTACGAGGCCAACAACGCCATGCACGACTGCGACCTGATGATCGCGGTCGGCGCGCGTTTCGACGACCGCATCACCGGCCGGCTCGACGCCTTCGCGCCTCATTCCAGGAAGATTCACATCGACATCGACCCGTCCTCGATCAACAAGAACGTGCAGGTCGATCTCGCCATCGTCGGCGATTGCGCCCATGTGCTCGAGGACATGGTTCGGCTGTGGCGCTCGGAATCCTTGTCCGCCGACAAGAAGGCCCTTGCCGACTGGTGGGGCCAGATCGACCGCTGGCGCGGCCGCAAGAGCTTCGGCTACAGGAAATCCGACACGACGATCAAGCCGCAATACGCCATCGAGCGGCTCTATGAGCTGACCAGGGGCCGCAAGACCTTGATCACCACCGAAGTCGGCCAGCACCAGATGTGGGCGGCCCAGCATTATCATTTCGAGGAGCCCAACCGCTGGATGACCTCCGGCGGCCTCGGCACCATGGGCTATGGCCTGCCGGCGGCGATCGGCGCCCAGCTCGCCAACCGCGACGCCCTGGTGGTCGATATCGCCGGCGAAGCCTCGATCCTGATGAATATTCAGGAGCTGTCCACCGCCAAGCAATATCGCTGCCCGGTCAAGGTCTTCATCCTGAACAACGAATATATGGGCATGGTGCGCCAGTGGCAGGAACTGCTGCACGGCGGCCGCTATTCCTCGTCCTATTCCGAGGCTCTGCCCGATTTCGTCAAGCTTGCCGAGGCCTATGGACTGAAAGGCATGCGCTGCTCCAACCCGGCCGATCTCGACGCCGCGATCCAGGAAATGATCGACAGCCCCGAGGGCGTGGTGTTCGACTGCATCGTCGACAAGGCGGAAAACTGCCTGCCGATGATCCCCTCGGGCAAGGCGCATAACGAAATGATCCTGCCCGACGCCGATGAAGACATCGGCAATGTCATCGACGACAAGGGCAAGATGCTGGTGTGAGTTCTCGGCGCGGCGCGGTTTCCTCTCGCGCCGCGATGCTTCGACCCGCCGTCATTGCGAGCGGAGCGAAGCAATCCACCTTTCGGCAGAACCGCGGTGTGGATTGCTTCGTCGCTCACTGCTCGCAATGCGGTTCAACGAAACAATGGACGGCCATCCATGAACGCCCAGACCCCCGCCGCGCTTTCGCCCTATTCCTCCTCCGCCGGAAAGGCCTCGCGCACCGAGACCCACACCTTGTCCGTCCTGGTCGACAACGAGCCGGGCGTTCTCGCCCGCGTCGTCGGCCTGTTCTCCGGGCGCGGCTATAATATCGAAAGCCTGACGGTGGCCGAAGTGGCCCACGCCCAGGCCCTGTCCCGCATCACCATCGTCACCACCGGCGCGCCCGAGACGATCGAGCAGATTTCGCACCAGCTCGAGCGCATCGTGCCGATCCACAAGGTCACCGACCTGTCGCTGGCCGACGGTTTCGTCCAGCGCGAGCTGGCGATGATCAAGGTGCGCGGCAAGGGCGAGGCCCGCACCGAGGCTCTCCGTCTCGGCGAAGCCTTTCGCGCCCGCGTCATTGACGCCACCACCGAAAGCTTCATTTTCGAGCTGACCGGCGCGCCGAAAAAGATCGACGATTTCATCGAACTGATGCGCCCGATCGGCCTGGTCGAAGTCGCGCGCACCGGCGTCGCCGCGATCACGCGCGGGCCGCAGGTCATGTGAGTGGACAAGGCCGTCTCCGGAGGCTGGACCGGCTCAAAGGCCAAGCCTTTCGCCCATCATGACTTCCGGCCCGACATCAACGGGCTGCGCGCGCTTGCGGTGCTGGGCGTGGTGGCCTTTCACGCCCAGCGCGGCCTGCTGCCCGGCGGCTTTGCCGGCGTCGACGTCTTTTTCGTCATTTCCGGTTTTTTGATCACGCGCATCATCCTGAGCGAGCGCGAGGCGCGAAAATTCTCGCTGCCGTTTTTCTACGCCAAGCGCGCCAAGCGCATCCTGCCGGCGCTGCTGCTCGTCACCGCCTTCGTCTGGATCGTCGGCTGGCTGTGGGTCGATCCGGAGCGGTTCCGCGAAATCGGCGGCCATATCGAGGGCAGCTCCTATTTCACCGTCAACCTCTGGCTCATGCGCCAAGCCTCGGGCGCCGCCGGCTATTTCGACAGCGATTCCGCCACCAAGCCGCTGCTGCATCTGTGGTCGCTGAGCATCGAGGAACAGTTCTATCTGTTCTGGCCGGCGACGATGCTGCTGCTGTTTGCCGCAGGGCGCAGGTTCATCGGTCCGGGCATAGCTGTGATCCTGGCGCTGTCGCTGGCCTTCAGCCTTTACAAGACGCCGGTCGATCCGACCGCCGCCTTCTATCTGCTGTGGAGCCGGGCGTGGGAGCTGGCGCTCGGGGCGCTGCTGGCCTGGCGCGAGGTTTTTATCCTGCATCGCGCGCCCCATCCGCCCCGCCCCTGGGCCGATGTCGGCGCCGGGCTGGGCGTGGCGCTGATCTGCGCCTCCTATCTCCTGCTCGACGAATCCCAGCCCTTTCCCGGCTGGCGGGCGCTGGGGCCGGCTGTGGGGAGCGCTCTGGTGATCGCCTTTCCCGGTTCAAAGATCGGCGCTTATGTGCTGGGCAATCGCATCGCCCAGTTTTTCGGCCTCATTTCCTACCCGCTTTATCTGTGGCACTGGCCGCTGTTCGCCTTTTCGCGCATGCGTCCGGGGATCACGCCGGACGCGACGACCATGGCGGCGCTGTCGCTCCTCGCCGTGGTTCTGGCCTTCCTGACCTGGCGCTATGTCGAGCGTCCGGTCGGCCATCTGTTTCGCCGCCGCCCGCGGACGGTCGCGCTGGTTCTGGTCGCGCTTCTCGCCGGCAGCGGCCTCGTCGGCAGCGCCACGCGGCGCGCCAACGGCTATCCCGGCCGCTTCCCGCCGCAGGTGGCGCGGATCTTCAATATCGGGTCGGCGAGTTTTCTGTCTCAGCGGCTGTCCCCTTGCTTCCTGTTTCCCGAAAAGACTCGCTATACGTTCGATGAGGAGCGCAGACGCGTCCGGACCCTTTTCGACGCGAATCGGTGCTTCGAGATTGTCGATCCGAACAAGCCGACCATCATGGTCGTGGGCGATTCCCACGCCGCACATTTGTTCGCCGGCCTGGAACGTGAATATGGCGCGCGGGCCAATCTGATCGCGATGGCGGCTGGCTTTTGCATGCCGCTGATCGAAAACCCGCCGACCAGTCAGGGGGCGGGCGGCACGCCGCGCTGTCGTGCGATCAACGAATATGTCTTTCAAAAAATTCGCGAGATCAAGCCGGACATATTGTTGGTGGGGGCCTATTTCGCCTCCTACGCCTTCGATCACTCCTGGTATTACGAGAATTATTTCAGCGATTTCCTCGCGAATGTGCACCAGTTGCACAAGGACGGCATAAAAAACATCGTCATCGCCGGCGAGATTCCGACCTGGACGCCGGGCGTGCCGGTCCTGGTCGGGCTCGAGGTCTATCACGGCGAAAAGCCGCCCGCGTTTTCCTCAGTGGGCGTCGGGCCCTTGTCGCTTGCCACTGACGCGCGGCTCAAGGCGATGGACTGGGGTCCGGGCGTGACCTATGTCTCGCAGGCGGACAGCCTGTGCCGCGACGGCGCCTGCCGCCGTCTCGTCGGCCCGGACTTGCCCGACGACGTGATCGCCTTCGATTACGGACATTATACCGTCAACGGCTCGATCTTCGCGGCAAGAACCATTTTTGCGCCGGTGATGGACGCGCTTCTCGCCCAGGCGGGCAAGAAATGAACAAGCCCGCGCCCATTCTCCTCAACGCAGCGACCATGGTCCGCCGCCGTCTCGTCGAAGCCTTTCGCCCATCATGACTTCCGGCCCGACATCAACGGCCTGCGCGCGCTCGCGGTGCTGGGCGTGGTGGCCTTTCACGCCGAGCGCGGCCTGCTGCCCGGCGGCTTTGCCGGCGTCGACGTCTTTTTCGTCATTTCCGGTTTTTTGATCACGCGCATCATCCTGAGCGAGCGCGAGGCGCGAAAATTCTCGCTGCCGTTTTTCTACGCCAAGCGCGCCAAGCGCATCCTGCCCGCGCTGCTGCTGGTCACCGCCTTCGTCTGGGTCGTCGGCTGGTTCTGGGCCGATCCAAAACAATTCCGCCAAATCGGCGGCCATATCGAAGCCAGCTCCTATTTCACCGTCAATTTGTGGCTTTTGCGTCAGGCGTCCGCCGTCGGCGGCTATTTCGACAGCGATTCCGCCACCAAGCCGCTGCTGCATCTGTGGTCGCTGAGCATCGAGGAACAGTTCTACCTGTTGTGGCCCGCGACGATGCTGCTGCTGTTTGCCGCAGGGCGGCGGTTCATTGGCCCCGGCATAGCTGTGATCATGGCGCTTTCCCTGGCCTTCTGCCTGTACAAGACTCCGGTCGATCCTTCGGCCGCTTTCTATCTGCTATCGAGCCGCGCCTGGGAGCTCGCGCTCGGGGCGCTGCTGGCCTGGCGCGAGGTTTTCATCCTGCATCGCGCGCCCCATCCGGGCCGCCCCTGGGCCGATGTCGGCGCCGGGCTGGGCGTGGCGCTGATCTGCGCCTCCTATCTCCTGCTCGACGAATCCCAGCCCTTTCCCGGCTGGCGGGCTTTGGGGCCGGCTGTGGGGAGCGCTCTGGTGATCGCCTTTCCCGGTTCAAAGATCGGCGCCTATGTGCTGGGCAATCGCATCGCCCAGTTTTTCGGCCTCGTTTCCTACCCGCTTTATCTCTGGCACTGGCCGTTGTTCGCCTTCGTCCAAATCCGGCCCGGCGTGGCGCCGCACGGCGCGACCATGGCGGCGCTGTCGGCTCTCGCCGTCGTTCTGGCCTTTCTGACCTGGCGCTTCGTCGAGCGGCCGGTCGGCCATCTGTTTCGCCGCCGCCCGCGGACGGTCGCGCTGGTTCTGGTGGCGCTTCTCGCCGGCAGCGGCCTCGTCGGCAGCGCCACGCGGCGCGCCAACGGTTATCCCGGCCGTTTTCCGCCCCAGGTCGCCCGGATTTTCAGTTTCTGGTCGACCGGCATGTCTTCACCGCGGCTATTCCCCTGCTTTCTGATGCAGGACGGGGCTGGGCTGCCGCTCGATCAGGAGCGGCGGCGCGTCCGGACCCTTTTCGATTCGAATCGATGCTTCGATATTGTCGATTCGAACAAGCCGACCATCATGGTCGTGGGCGATTCCCACGCCGCCGTGCTGTTCGCCGGGCTGGAGAATGAATTCGGCGCGCGCGCCAATATTATCGCGGCGGGCGCCAATTTCTGCATGCCCCTGATCGAACACCCGCCGACCAGTCAGGGGGTCGGCGGCACGCCGCGCTGTCGTGCGATCAATGAATATGTTTTTCAAAAGATTCGCGAGATCAAGCCGGACATATTGTTGGTGGGAGCCTATTTCGCCTCCTATGCGGCTGATCCTGCCTGGTACTACAAGAATTACTTCACTGATTTCCTCGCGAATGTGCACCAGTTGCACAAGGACGGCGTGAAAAACATCGTCATCGCCGGCGAGATTCCGACCTGGACGCCGGGCGTGCCGATCCTGGTCGGGCTCGAGGCCTATCACGGGGAAAAGCCGCCGGAATTTTCGCGCGTGGGCTTGCGGCCGGAATCCTTGGCCGCCGACGCGCAACTCCAGGCGATGGACTGGGGGCCGGGCGTGATCTATGTGTCGCAGGCGGCGAAACTTTGCCGCGACGGCGTCTGCCGCCGCCTCGTCGGCCCGGATTTGCCCGACGACCTGATCGCCGTCGATTACGGACATTATACCCTCAACGGCTCGATCTTCGCGGCAAGAACCATTTTTGCGCCGGTGATGGACCCGCTTCTCGCTCAGGCGGGCAAGAAATGAACAAGCCCGCGTCCATTCCCCCAACCAGCGATAATGGGCGCGCCGCCGCTTCGCCCAGGCCGCCCGCCCATCATGATTTCCGGCCCGACATCAACGGCCTGCGCGCGCTTGCGGTGCTGGGCGTGGTGGCCTTTCACGCCCAGCGCGGCCTGCTGCCCGGCGGCTTTGCCGGCGTCGACGTCTTTTTCGTCATTTCCGGTTTTTTGATCACGCGCATCATCCTGAGCGAGCGCGAGGCGCGAAAATTCTCGCTGCCGTTTTTCTACGCCAAGCGCGCCAAGCGCATCCTGCCGGCGCTGCTGCTCGTCACCGCCTTCGTCTGGATCGTCGGCTGGCTGTGGGCCGATCCAAGACAATTCCGCGAAATCGGCGGCCATATCGAGGGCAGCTCCTATTTCACCGTCAATCTCTGGCTCTTGCGCGGGACAACGGCGGTCGGCGGCTATTTCGACAGCGATTCCGCCACCAAGCCGCTGCTGCATCTGTGGTCGCTGAGCATCGAGGAACAGTTCTACCTGTTGTGGCCGGCGACCATGCTGCTGCTGTTTGCCGCCGGGCGCAGGTTCATCGGTCCGGGCATAGCCCTGATGCTGGCGCTGTCGCTGGCCTTCAGCCTTTACGAGACGCCGGTCGATCCTTCGGCCGCCTTCTATCTGCTGTGGAGCCGGGCGTGGGAATTGGCGCTCGGGGCGCTGCTGGCCTGGCGCGAGGTTTTTATCCTGCATCGCGCGCCCCATCCCGCCCGCCCCTGGGCCGATGTCGGCGCGGGGCTGGGCGTGGCGCTGATCTGCGCCTCCTATCTCCTGCTCGACGAATCCCAGCCCTTTCCCGGCTGGCGGGCTTTGGGGCCGGCTGTGGGGAGCGCTCTGGTGATCGCCTTTCCCGGTTCAAAGATCGGCGCTTATCTGCTGGGCAATCGCATCGCCCAGTTTTTCGGCCTCATTTCCTACCCGCTTTATCTGTGGCACTGGCCGCTGTTCGCCTTTTCGCGCATGCGTCCGGGGATCACGCCGGACGCGACGACCATGGCGGCGCTGTCGCTCCTCGCCGTGGTTCTGGCCTTCCTGACCTGGCGCTATGTCGAGCGTCCGGTCGGCCATCTGTTTCGCCGCCGCCCGCGGACGGTCGCGCTGGTTCTGGTGGCGCTTCTCGCCGGCAGCGGCCTCGTCGGCAGCGCCACGCGGCGCGCCAACGGCTATCCCGGCCGCTTCCCGCCGCAGGTGGCGCGGATCTTCAACGCCGGCAGGAGCGGCGCCGACATTGCGCGCCTGAGCGCCTGTTTCTACCAGCGCGACAGCCGGCGTTTCCCGCTGGACGAGGAAAGGCGCCGCGTTGCGTCGTTCTTCGAATCGAATCGTTGCGGCGTGGTCGCCGATCCGCGCAAGCCGACCATCATGGTGGTGGGCGATTCTCATGCCGCCGTGCTCTTCGCCGGGCTGGAGCATGAATTCGGCGCGCGCGCCAATATTATCGCGATGACGGCGACCTATTGCATTCCCTTGATCGAGAACACGCCGATGGATCTGGGCGTCGGCGGCACGCCGCGCTGCCGCGCGATCAACCAATATGTCTTCCGGCAGATCCGCGCCCTCAAGCCGGACATATTGTTGGTGGGGGCTTATTTTGTCCTCTACACGCGGGATCGCGGATGGATTTATCCTGATTATTTCAACGCATTACGAGAAAGTTTGCATGGTTTGGTCGAGGATGGCGTGAAGAATGTCGTGATCGCCGGCCAAGTGCCGATCTGGTCGCCTGAACTGCCCATTATCGTCGGACTCGATATCCTGTCCGGCGGCAAGCCGCGGCAATTCTCGCGCCTGGGCCTGCAGCCCGACTCGCTCGCCGCCGACGCGGCGCTCCGGAAGATGGATTGGGGGCCGGGCGTGACCTATGTCTCGCAGGCGGCAAAACTTTGCCGCGACGGCGCCTGCCGCCAGTTGGTCAGCGACGATCTGCCCGAGGGCATGATCGCGACCGATTACGGCCATTACAGTTTTGACGGCTCGATCTTCGCCGTCAAAACCATTCTGGCGCCGGTCATCGATCCGATCCTCGCCAAGGCAAAGAAGGATCAGCCCGCTTCAAGTCAGGAGGCGCCGTCTTCGCGATGATGTTCATGTCGCGGCCGACCAGGGATCGAGGATTTTCGCGCCTGTCGCGACGAAATCCATGACATTGCGCGTGACGACCGTGAGATCGTGAACCAAGGCGGTCGCGGCGATCAGCGCGTCGCGTTCCGCCTTTTTGTCTGGAACATGGAGCCGCGCGCAAGCGCGGGCGACGGCGAGATCGACAGGCAGAACGCGATCGCCGAAACGCGGCAGAACCTGTCTTTCGAGCCATTCGCGCAGAATCGCGCCCTGCGCCGCATCGCGGCGTTCAACCGAAAGGACGCCGAGTTCGAGTTCGAGAATGGTGATCGCGGAAAGAAAAATATCGCCGGACGGAATGGCCGCCGCCCAGGCCGCCACCCTTGCGTCGGCGCGCCGGGCGCGCCGCAACTCGGAAATGACATTGGTGTCGAGCAGATACATCAGGACAGATCGGGAATCTCGGCAACAGGCCCGAGCTTGGGCGGCGTGAAATCGAAGTCCAGCGACTCCGCCTGCGCCAGCGCTTCGGCAAGCGTGGCGCCGCCGCCCGTCAGGCGCCGGTATTCCGCAATGTTCAGCAGGACATGCGCCGGCTTGCCGCGATCGGTGATGATGACCGGGCCCGTCTCCGCCGCCCGCTTGGCGCGGCCGACATCCTGATTGAATTCGCGGCTTGACATTGTCGAGGTCGGCATGGGGCTCTCCATATAGCAACGTTACTACATGAAGAGCGCCCGAGCAAGCTTCAGCCCCGCTTCAAGTCAGGATGCACCGTCTTCTCGATGATGTTCATGTCGCGGCCGATGACATGTTCGGTCGAGCCGACGATCAGCGGGTCCGGCGGCCGGACGATCGAAAGGTCCTTGTTGGGATAGGGCAGGGACCACAGGAAATGCGTCATGCAATTGAGGCGCGCGCGTTTCTTGTCGTCGGACTTGATGATCGTCCAGGGCGCGTCGGCGGTGTCGGTGTAAAAGAACATCGCCTCCTTGGCCTCGGTGTAGTCGTCCCATTTGTCGAGCGAGGCCATGTCGATCGGCGACAGCTTCCATTGCTTGAGCGGATCAGTCTTGCGCGACTCGAACCGCCGGCGCTGCTCCTCGCGCGACACCGAGAACCAATATTTGAACACGCGGATGCCGGAGCGCGCCAGCATGCGCTCGACTTCCGGGCACTGGCGCATGAATTCGAGATATTCGGTCGGCGTGCAGAAGCCCATGACCCGCTCGACGCCGGCGCGATTGTACCAGGAGCGGTCGAACAGGCAGATTTCGCCGGCCGAAGGCAGTTGCGAAATATAGCGCTGGAAGAACCATTGGGTGCGCTCGCGCTCGGTCGGCTTCTGCAGCGCCACCACCCGCGCGGTGCGCGGGTTCATGTGCTCCATGTAGCGCTTGATCGTGCCGCCCTTGCCCGCCGCGTCGCGGCCCTCGAACAGCATGACGATCCTTTCGCCGCTCTGCTCGACCCAGCGCTGCGCCTTGAGCAGTTCCTGCTGCAATTTCAGCATGTGCTGTTCATAGGGCCCGGTGCGCATGCGCGCGGCGTAAGGATATTCGCCGGTCTCGAACACGCGGCGGATCGCGGCGGGGTCGTGCCGCATCTGGGCGAGCTGATGCTGGGCCGAAAGGTCCGGCTCGGCCGCCTTGGGCGCCGCGTCCCTGGACTTGGCCGGGGCCTTTGCCGCAGGCTTCGATGAGGACTTCGATGCGGACTTCGATGCGGATTTGGGCTGTTCGTCGCGGGGCGGCGCGGGATTATTGTCCTGCGCGACGCCGTTCTTTTTGGCTGGTTCAACGATTTGAGACAAAGGCAAGTCCTCCTCGGGACGCAAGACACACCCGCCCGCGCCGAAGCGCGTCGGAAATGATGTCACGCTAATGCAACAATTCCAAACGCGCCATGATCCGGCGCAATGCGCCGGTTGGAGGGCAAGGCGAATCAGGCTCCCGCCTTGAGCAATTTATATTGGATCGCATCGAGCAAAGCCTGGAACGAGGCGTCGATCAGATTGGCCGAGACTCCCACCGTGGTCCAGGTTTCGCCGCCGCCGCTGCTCGCCTTGTCGCCGAATTCGATCAGCACGCGGGTCACCGCGTCGGCGCCGCCCTGGAACACGCGGACCTTGAAGTCGAGCAGTTCGATGCCGTCGATGATCTTCTGATATTTGCCGAGGTCCTTGCACAGGGCGCCATAAAGCGCATGGACCGGGCCATTGCCCTCGGCGGCCGAGATCAGCGTCTGGCCCTCGATCGTGACCCTGACGGTCGCTTCCGAAAAGGTCTCCAGCGCGCCTTCCGCGTTGTGGCGGCGCTCGACATCGACACGAAAACGATCGACATCGAAAAAGTCCGGCACATGGCCGAGCACGCGGCGGGCCAGCAGTTCGAAACTGGCGTCGGCGCCCTCATAGGCATAGCCCTGCGCCTCCTTGTCCTTCACCGCGACCAGCAGCCGGGCGACGCGCGGATCGTCCCTGGCGACCGGCACGCCCAGCCGCTCCAGCTCGGCCAGGATGTTCGACTTGCCGGCCTGGTCCGAGACCAGGACGCGGCGCGTGTTGCCGACGCTCTCGGGGGGCACGTGCTCATAGGTGCGCGGGTCCTTCATCACCGCGGAGGCGTGGATGCCCGCCTTGGTGGCGAAGGCCGAGGCGCCGACATAGGGCGCATGGCGGTTGGGCGCGCGATTGAGGATTTCATCGAGCGCATGGCTGATCTTGGTCAGGCCGCGCAGGCTCTCCGCGCTGACGCCGATCTCGAATTTTTCGGCGAACTCGGGTTTCAGCATCAAGGTCGGGATGATCGAGCACAGATTGGCGTTGCCGCAGCGCTCGCCGAGCCCGTTGAGCGTGCCGTGGATCTGCCGCGCCCCGGCGCGCACGGCGGCCAGCGAATTGGCCACCGCCTGTTCGGTGTCGTTATGGGCGTGGATGGCGAGATGGTCGCCGGGCACATGGACCGAAACCGCGCGCACGATTCCCTCGACCTCGTGGGGCTGCGTGCCGCCATTGGTGTCGCACAGCGCGATCCAGCGCGCCCCGGCCTCGTAGCCCGCGCGGGCGCAGGCCAGAGCATAATCGGGATTGTCCTTGTAGCCGTCGAAGAAATGCTCGCAGTCGAGGATGACCTCGCGTCCGGCGGCGACGGCGACCTTGACGCTGTCGGTCACGCCTTCGAGATTTTCCTCCAGGGTGCAGCCGAGCGCCACATGCACCTGATAGTCCCAGCTCTTGGCGACGAAGACGATCGAATCCGCGGCGCTGTCGAGCAGAGCGGCGATTCCCGGATCGTTGGCGGCGGAGCGCCCGGCGCGCCGGGTCATGCCGAAGGCGGCGAAACGCGCCTTGGTCGTCCTTCTGGCGTTGAAGAACTCGGTGTCGAGCGGATTGGCGCCGGGATAGCCGCCCTCGACATAATCGACGCCGAGCGCGTCGAGCAGGCCAGCGATCTGTTTCTTGTCGTCGAGCGAGAAATCGACGCCGGTGGTCTGGGCGCCGTCGCGCAAGGTGGTGTCGAAAAGCGTGACGCGTTCGCGGCTCATGGCGTCTTCTCGTTGGCGGGGCCAAGCTTTTTGGTCATGGTGGTGTTGCCCAGAACCTCGTCGCCCAGAAAAACCATGTTGCGCCTCTGGGGCGTATAGTTGCGCGCGGCGAAGAAGGCTTGCGCGCAATCCGAGGCGTCGGCGGTGAGCATGGGGGCCTTGCGCGCGGCGGCGAGCTTTTCGATCGCCTCGCACAGGCCGGTCCCGACGCCGCGCCGGGCGAAGGCCGGGTGGACATAGAGCATGTCGAGATGGTCGGCGCCCTTGAGGCGGGCGAAGCCGGCGATCTCGCTCCCCATCAGCGCGACAATGGTCAATTCGCCGGCGAGCTTTCCGGCGAAATCCGCCTCGTCGTCGGCCAGCGCCGCCCAGGCCTCGACCTGCGCCGCGCTGTAATCCTCGCGCGCCAGCTCCTCGACGCTGGCGCGAAACAGCGCGGCGAGTTTCGGCGCGTCGGCGGGCAGGGCAGGGCGCAGGGCGAGCTTTTCCGCCATCACAGCAGCCCGTACCAATAGAGCGCCAAACCGGCGACCAGCGCCAGCAACAAGATCTTGGCGGCGATGTAATAGAGCCAGTGATGCGGGAAAGGCAGCGAAGCGCGCCAGTCCTTTTCCTTGTCGTCAGAGGGCTGGGTCATCACGCCACCTCCCATTCCGTCGTCGGCTCGCCGGTCTGCTTGTCCTTGCCGTCCCTGAGCTTGACTCCCATGCCCGCGAGCAGGTCGCGCAGGCGGTCGGATTCGGCGAAATTCCTCGCCCTTCTGGCGGCGAGGCGTTCGGCCACGAGCTTCTCGACTTCCGCCGCGTCCACGTTCGACTCGGGCGCTTGATGCGCCCAGCTCGCGGGGTCGCCCTCGAGCAGGCCGAGCAGGCCGGCGGCGCGGGCGAGCTTTTCGGCTTCGGCTTTCGCGGTCTGGCTGTCCTCTTCGCGCGGTTCGGCTTTTCCCGCCATGGCGTGCAGTTCGGCCATGGCGCGCGGGATGTTGAGATCGTCGCACAAAGCCTCGACAAAGGCCGCGCGCAAAGGCGCCTCGCGCGCGCTGTCCGCGGTGACGCCATGGGCGCGCAGAATTCCGTACCAGCGCGAAAGAGTCTTTTCCGACTCTTCGAGCGCTTTCACCGTCCAGTCGATCGGCTGGCGGTAATGGCTGCGCAGCATGGCGAGACGCAGGACCTCGCCGCGCCAGGGCTTGCCGCCAAATTTATCCGAATGCAGCAATTCGTGGATGGTGATGAAATTGCCGAGGCTCTTCGACATTTTCTCGCCTTCGACCTGCAGGAAACCGTTGTGCATCCAGACCTTGGCCATGATGTTGTGGCCGAAGGCGCAGCGGGTCTGGGCGATTTCGTTCTCGTGATGGGGGAAGACGAGATCGACGCCGCCGCCGTGGATGTCAAAAACTTCACCGAGATGCTTGTGCGACATGGCGGAACATTCGAGATGCCAGCCCGGGCGCCCGAAGCCCCAGGGGCTGTCCCAGCCCGGCTCGCCGTCTTTTGACGGCTTCCACAGCACGAAATCCATTTCGCCCTTTTTATAGGGCGCGACCTCGACGCGGGCGCCGGCGATCATGTCGTCGAGCGGCCGGCGCGACAGCGCGCCATAATCGGGCATGGAGGGCACGTCGAACAGCACATGGCCGGACAATTCATAGGCGTGGCCGCGGGCGATCAGGCGCTCGATGATCGCGATCATTTCGGCGATATGTTCGGTCGCGCGCGGCTGGACATTGGGCGCCAGGCAGTTCAGCGCCGCCACATCTTCCTGGAAGACGCGATTGGTCTCTTCGGTCAATTCGCGGATGGTGATCCCGCGCTCGGCGGCGCGGGCGTTGATCTTGTCGTCCACGTCGGTGATGTTGCGGACGTAAGTGACGTGATCCGCGCCATATTTCTCGCGCAGCAGGCGATAAAGCACGTCGAAGACGATCAGCGGCCGGGCGTTGCCGATATGGGCGAAGTCATAGACCGTCGGCCCGCAGACATAGAGCCGCACGTTGCCCTCGATGAGCGGCGCAAAGACTTCGCGCTCGCGGGTGAGCGTATTGTAAAGCTTAATGTCGTAAAGCTTCATGGGCGTCGAGACGGACATGATTTTCCCTGGCTCTGGCCGGGGCGTCGATCTCGCGGAAAGGTGAGGGAGACATGACGGCGCCAGCCAGCTTCGCGGCTAGCCGATAATCGAAATCCGGCAAAGAATGTTCGAATGCGTCATGCGGCGCACCATGCTGATTTCGCGCGATGGCGTCAAGGCGTTTGTTGGGCCGCTCCGCTATTGTCTTATTGACATCGGCGAAAGGCGCGCGAGAATGCCCGCCACGTTCAGGCTCCCGTCGAGGGGAGCGCAAGTCCAACGGATTCGCCGGCTTTGCCGGGGGGGCGGGGTTCGGCGCCGAATTTCGCCTCGGACAAGAGGTTGCGCAACAGCCCAGGGAGAGGACCAATGGACGTTGAATCGACAAAAATCAGCGCCGAAGAGATGAGCGCGCTGATGAAACGGCTGGGCGGCGAAGCGGGGGTCCAGCGCTTCCTGCGCGGCGAACTGACGCTCGTCGAAACCGAAAAGCGCGAATTTCCGATCTGGAAGACCTTGCGGCTCGGCGCCCACAAGACGGCCGCCGATTACAGCAAGGCGCTCAAGGCCGGCCCGAACCGCAGCGGCGACTGGGTGCTCAATTATCTCGGCCAGCCGGCGTTCCAATGCGCCAGGGAAGAAACCGACGCGGACCTGAGCCTGGTTTCGGTCGGCGACCTCGGCTTCGAGAAAGGCGCGCTCTACAGCCAGATCGTCGAAAGGGCCTTGGCGATGGGGCTGGAATTGTGCCCGGCGGAAGTGGGGCCGGCCTTGCGGCTCGCCTATGACGATCAGCCGCGCGGCGAGAGGCTGATCATCGCCACCAAGCCCTCGACGGACTCGGGCGCCGACCTCGACCTGTTCGTCATGGAGGTCAGCGGCGGCGGCGGATTATGGCTGCGCGGCGATTGTGGGCCGTCCGACCGCTATTGGGAGCCCGACCGCCGCTTCGTCTTCGCCCGGCCCCGGCGCGCTTGAGTTTCAGGCGCCGACGGATTGGAGCCCTTGCGTCCGGACGCCCCGGTCCGGGGCGGCGGAACGCCGACGCCGAGCAACCGACATGACGCTCGAAACCGTTCCCGACATCGCATTCGAATTCCGCGTGCGCATCGAGGCGCTGCGCGGGTCCAATGCATTCGAGACTCCACGACGCATCCACGGCGCTTGCGCGTCGATCAGGTCATCTGCCTTGCCGTGAACGACGCCTTCGTGAGGTTCCATTGGGCCAGGGCGCAAAATATCGAAAAAGTGTTCGCGCCGCCCGACGGCGATCATTTCCGCGCGGCTTGGCGTGAGCAAGCGCAGCCAACGAATTGCTGCTTGGGCTCTTTTGATTTCGCAGGATTTTTGTCCAAAAATCGGCGACCACTTTTCGCAAGACCTGCTTGGATATCAACCCCGGATGAGGCCAGATCTCCGCTCCAAAGACGCCCCAAAGGTCTCGAATGTTCTGAACACGTACATTTATGTTTCAATTTCTTCACTTATGCGGCACAATATTCGTTTTTCGACTTCAGGAAGGCTCCAATATGTGCCGCGGATGTTTCAGCCAGATCCTTCTTCGCGATGAGTTCTATTCCGGTGGGTTAGCTGGCCTGCTCGGCAAGGCGGCGGGCATGCCCACCCGACGCGCGTTCATGGCCTATTCGGTCGCCGGGGCCTCTGCGTTGACCGGCGTCGGGACCGTTCCGGCCTTCGCAGCGGACGAAGGCGCCGACCTCATTCTGCGCGGCGGGACGATCCGACCGCTGGCGGGCGCGCCGGTCGCCTCGGCGATCGCGATCAAGGGCGGAAAGGTGCTTGCGGTCGGCGACGAGAGCCAGCTTTCGGGACTCAAATCAAGCCGCACCAAGGTCGTCGATCTCGGCGGCCGCACGCTGTTGCCGGGCTTGATCGATCCGCACCTGCATACGATCGCGGCTTCGTTGATCTATGAACTGCTCGACGACGTCGGCTATGTCAAATATCCGACCCGTGAAAAGCTTCTCGCGCATCTCAAGCAGGAGGCGGCGAGCACGCCGAAGGGGCAATGGATCGTCGGCGCCAATTTCGACAATCTGCTGCAGGGCGGCGATTTTACGCGCAAGGAGCTCGATGAAATTTCGACCGATCACCCGATCCTGATCTGGTACGTCAATCTGCACGACGCCTGCGTCAACAGCGAGGCGTTCAAGATCGCCGGGATCGGCGAGGATGTCGGCGAACTGCCCGGCGGCGGCCATTTCGGCCGCGGCGCCGACGGCAAGCTCAACGGCATGGTCTACGAAGAAAGCGCGATGCTCAAATTCGCGGTTCACTTCCTCGGCAAGATCACGCCCGAAGTCGCGGAAAAGGCGGTCACGGGTTTCTGCAAGCATGTCGCTTCCACCGGCAATACTCTGGTGCATGAGCCCGGCACGATCCGCTCGGATTGGATCGAGCCTTTCGCAAAACTCTCGAATGCGCTTGCCTGCCGCACCAGCGCGAGCGTGATGTTCGACGACATGAAGGGCCTGACGCCCTGGCGCAGCCTCGGCCTCGGGAAAGGCGAGCCCATCGCCAATTCCCTGTTCTCGCTCTATGGCGTCAAGATCATCGGCGACGGCTCCAACCAGACCGAGACCGGGGCGCAGACCAGGCCCTATATGAACTCGACCTCCAAGGGTTCGACGAACTTCGACGCCGCGCAGATGAAACAGATGGTCGCCGCAGTGAAGGCCTTCGGCCTGCCGGTGCAGATCCACTGCAACGGCGATTACACGATCGACATTGCGCTCGACGCGATCGAGGCGGCCTATGCGGGCTCGACCGCCTATGGCGTCAACCGGATCGAACATTCGACGATGGCGCGCCCCGACCAGATCCTGCGCATGCAGAAGCTCAACGTGCAGCCGAGTTTCCTGATGAACCATGTGCGCTTGTACGGCGCCGCCTATCGCGACCAGATCTTCGGCCCCGAACGCGCCGCCTTCATGGACCCCGCCGGAGCCTGCGTGAAAGCCGGCCTGCCCTTTACGCTGCATACCGACGGGCCCTGCTCGCCGCCGGGGGCGCTCGCGCTGATCAGCACGGCGGTGACGCGCCGCTGCATCATCGACAATTCCGTGGTCGGGGTGGATCAGGCGGTTTCGCTTGACGATGCGATCCGCGCCGTGACGATCAACGCCGCCCGTCAGCTCGGTCAGGGCGACCGCCTGGGCTCGCTCGAAAAAGGGAAGGAAGCGGATTTCACCATCCTGGAAAGCGATCCTTACAAGGTAAGCCCAGACGCGATCGCCGACATCAAGGTCAGCGAGACGTGGGTTGGCGGGGACCGGAAGTTCGCGGCATAACGCGCCTGCGCCAGCAGGCGCTCCAGGTCGACTTGGTCCTGGGGCCTGCCATATTGAAATCCGACTCGGATCCGAAAAATGGCTCCCCGCCGTTGGCGAAGGTACAGGAGCCATCCGTCCGTCGCCGGGCCAAAGGTGCGGCCAGACCCGGCGAAATCATCGCGATCAACCTGGCGAAAACCGCGCGACATTTCGCCGTCCGGGACATTCGTCTCCGCCGCGTTCGTGTCGACGCGAAGCCTATCCCGTCACGAATTGCCGCCTGCCATAGCCTTGCGCATAGAGCAGGGCGGTGAGGTCGCCATGATCGACCCGCGCCTGGGCGGCGGCGGCCACCGCCGGCTTGGCGTGGTAGGCGACGCCGAGGCCCGCGCCCTCGAGCATGGCGAGATCGTTGGCCCCGTCGCCGACCGCCAGGGTCTCATGGGGCGCGAGGCCGTGGGCGGCGCTCAGTTCCGTCAGCGTGGCGAGCTTGGCCGCCTTGCCCAGAATCGGCTCGGCGACGCGGCCGGCGAATCTGCCGTTCTCGATCAGCAAAGTGTTGGCGCGGTCCTCGTGGAAGCCGATGGCCTCGCCGATGCGCGACGTGAAGACGGTGAAGCCGCCGGAGACCAGCGCGGTATAGGCCCCATGCGCCCGCATGGTCTGCACCAGAACCCGCCCGCCGGGGGTCAGGGTGATGCGCTCTTGAATCGCCTTGTCCACCACGCCGGCGTCGAGCCCGGCGAGCAAAGCGACGCGCTCGCGCAGCGCCGGTTCGAAGGCGACCTCGCCGCGCATGGCGCGTTCGGTGATTTCCGCGACCATTTCCTTCAGCCCGACGAAATCGGCCAGTTCGTCGACGCATTCCTGGCCGATCATGGTCGAATCCATGTCGGCGAGCAGCAGCTTCTTGCGCCGGCCCTCAAGCGGCTGGACGAAAATATCGACCGGCGTCTCGCCAAGGGCGAGCCGCAGAACCGAGACGGCGGCGCGGCAATAAGCCGCGTCGGCGAAAGCGCCGTCGTCGCGATTGCCATGGGCGGCGCCGGGTGCGAAAGGAATATCGGCGGCCTCGCCGGCCGAGAGAATCACGGCCTCGCCCGCGCCGGGCAGGCGTTTCGCGGCGGCGGCGAGGAGATCGGGCGTCAGGATTTCAGCGCCGGGCGCCCCGACCAGAGTGGCGACATGGGTCATCAGGTGTTGAACGCTCGCAACTTACCGATTCGAAAAGATGTCCAAGCCATCCTTTTGGCAGGGCCGACGGCCAGCGGCAAGTCCGCCCTCGCGGTTCAACTCGCGCGCGACGAAAACGGCGTCGTGATCAACGCCGATTCCATGGCGGTTTATCGCGATCTGGCGATCCTCTCGGCCCGCCCCACGCCCGAGGAAATGGGCGATATTCCGCATCTGCTTTTCGGCCATGTCGGCGCCGAGCGCAACTATTCCGTCGGCCTGTGGCTCGCCGACGCCAAAGCCGCTTTGGCCGAAGCGGAACGGCAGAACAAGCTGCCGATTTTCGTCGGCGGCACGGGCATGTATTTCAAGGCCGTGCTGCACGGGCTCTCCAGCATTCCCACCGTGCCGGCGGAGGTGCGGGCGCGGGTGCGGGCCCAAGCGGAAGGCTCGCGCCGGAAGAGCTTCACGCGAGACTGCGCGCGCGCGATCCCGAAACAGCGGCGCGATTGCGCCCCAGCGACCCGCAGCGCATCCTGCGCGCGCTGGAGATTCTTGAAGCCGCCGGCATGCCGCTTGCGAGCTTTCACGGCGCGCGCGAGGGCGCTCTTCTCGACGCCGCGCAATGCCAATGTCTCTTCCTCGCGCCCGAGCGTGAAAAGCTCCGCGCCCGGATCGACGCGCGTTTCGACCGGATGATGGCGCAAGGCGCCTTGGAGGAAGTCCGCCGCCTGATGGCGCGCGGCCTCGACCCGGCGCTGCCGGCGCTGCGCGCGGTCGGGGTTCCGGGCCTGATGGCTTTTCTGCGCGGCGAAATGTCGCTTGAAGCGGCCGTGGAAAAGGGCAAGCGCGACAGCCGCCAATATTCCAGGCGCCAGTTCACTTTCGCGCGGACGCAATTGCCTGAATTTTCCTGGGTGGAGGCAGAACAGGGCGCCGAGACCGAGGCTTGCTTCGGCCCGGCGCGGGGCTAAACTCGCGCCTTTCTTCACCAGAGGCGAAGCCCATGAAAATCACCTGGCTCGGCCATTCGGCCTTCCGCGTCGATCTGCGCGAGTCCCACATCCTCATTGACCCCTTCCTCACCGGCAATCCGAAATTCGCCGGCAGCGTGGACGAGGTCGCGGCGGGCGTCACCCACATCGTCATCACCCACGGGCATGACGACCATATCGGCGACGCGCCCGAAATCGCCGAAAAAACCGGGGCGCAGATCGTGGCCAATTTCGAGGTCTGCATGTATCTCCACGGCAAGGGCGCGCAGAACATCAATCCCGGCAATACCGGCGGAACCATCCCCTGCGGCGAATTTTCCGTCGCCCTTACTCAGGCGCTGCATTCGGCGAGCACGATGGTGGACGACAAGCCGGTCTATCTCGGCAATCCCAATGGCGTGGTCCTGCTGCCGGAAGTCGGTCCGCGCGTCTATCATGCCGGCGACACCGCGATCTTTTCCGACATGGACCTGATCCGCGAGCTGTACCGCCCGGAAATCGGCCTGATTCCGGTCGGCGACCGCTTCACCATGGACGGCAAGACGGCGGCGCTGGCGGCGAAGCGTTTTTTCGATTTCCGCCACGTCATTCCGATGCATTACGGCACTTTCCCGATCATCGACCAGACGCCCGACGCTTTTGTCGCCGCCATGGAGGGCTCGCGCGCGAAAGTCCATGTTCCGCAAATCGGCGAGGCCATCCAGTTCTGATCTGTCGGGGGCCGCGCTGTCGTTGCGCCGGGACGGCGGCTTCTGTATAGGCTAGAAACCCTACGGGCGGCGGTCGAGGCCGCCTCATTCAGCACGGAGTCCTTGATGTCGGTCGATCTGGCGACGGTGCGGCGCATCGCCCATCTCGCGCGCATCCGCGTGAGCGATGAGGAAGCGCCTTTCTTGCAGAACGAGATCAATTCCATCCTGAATTTCGTCGAGGAATTGAACGCGGTCGATGTCGAAGGCGTCGAGCCGATGACCTCCGTCCTGCCGATGACGATGAAGAAGCGCGCCGACGTGGTCACCGACGGCGGGATCGTCGAAAAAGTCCTGGCCAACGCCCCCGCGCGCGAAGACGGTTTTTTCGTCGTGCCGAAAGTGATCGAATAAGCGCCGCCGAGAGAGAATAGACAATGTCCGATCTGACCCGCCTGACGCTCGCGCAAGCGCGCGACGGCCTCGCCGCCAAAAAGTTCTCGGCGGTCGAGTTGAACCAGGCTTTCATCGACGCCACGGCGCGGGCGAAAAGCCTCAACGCTTTCATTGTCGAGACGCCGGAAAAGGCGCTGGCGCAGGCCAGGGCCAGCGACGAAAAAATCGCCCAAGGCGCGGCGCGGCCGCTCGAAGGCATTCCGCTCGGCATCAAGGATCTCTATGCCACCGAGGGCGTGCAGACCACCGCCGCCTCGCACATCCTCGAAGGTTTTGTCCCGCAATATGAGTCGACCGTCAGCGCCAATCTGTGGCGCGACGGCGCGACCATGCTGGGAAAACTCAATCTCGACGAATTCGCCATGGGCTCGTCGAACGAGACCTCTTATTTCGGCCCGGTGATCTCGCCCTGGCGGCGCAAGGAGTCCGACGCGAAAATCGTCCCCGGTGGTTCTTCCGGCGGCTCGGCGGCGGCGGTCGCGGCGCGGCTGTGCCTGGGCGCCACGGCCACCGACACCGGCGGCTCGATCCGCCAGCCGGCAGCCTTCACCGGCACCGTCGGGATCAAGCCGACCTATGGCCGTTGCTCGCGTTGGGGCATTGTCGCCTTCGCCTCCTCGCTCGATCAGGCCGGCCCGATCGCGCAGAACGTGCGCGACGCGGCGATCCTGCTGCGCTCGATGGCGGGGCACGATCCGAAAGACACCACCAGCGTCGACGCGCCCGTGCCGGACTACGAAAAGGCGGTCGGCGCCTCGATCAAGGGCAAGGTGATCGGCATTCCGAAGGAATATCGCCTCGACGGCATGTCGCCGGAGATCGCCGCTTTGTGGGATCAGGGCGTCGCCTGGCTGCGCGCCGCGGGCGCCGAGATCCGCGAGATTTCGCTGCCCCATACGCGCCATGCCTTGCCGGCTTATTATATCGTCGCGCCGGCGGAGGCGTCCTCCAATCTCGCGCGCTACGACGGCGTGCGCTACGGGTTGCGCAAGACCGGCAAGGACATTGTCGATCTCTATGAGCTGACCCGCGCCGAAGGTTTCGGCAAGGAAGTGCGCCGGCGCATCATGATCGGCACTTATGTGCTGTCGGCGGGCTATTACGACGCCTATTACCTGCGCGCCCAGAAAATCCGCACGCTGATCAAACGCGATTTCGACCTGGCTTACCAGGCCGGCGTGGACGCGATCCTGACCCCGGCGACGCCGTCGCCGGCTTTTGCCCTGGGCGAAAAGGGCTCGGCCGATCCGGTGGAAATGTATCTCAACGACGTGTTCACCGTGACGGTGAACATGGCCGGCCTGCCGGGCCTCGTCGTGCCCGCCGGCCTGTCGTCGGACGGCCTGCCGCTCGGCCTGCAATTGATCGGACGGCCTTTCGAGGAAGAGACTTTATTCGCGCTCGGACAGGCGATCGAGGAGGCCGCGCCGAAGATGTCCCTTCCCGAGCCATGGTGGGCCTGAACAGATGAGCGGCGCGGACGAGAAGGCCCCGGCGATCAATGCGGAAATGGCCGCGTTGCGCCGAAAGATCGACTCGATCGACGGCGCTCTCGTCGACGCGCTTGCCGAACGTCTGCGCTGCATCGAGGCGGCCGCCGACATCAAGAGCCGCATCGGCTGGCCCGCGCGCATTCCGCCGCGCGTCGACGAAGTGCTGGCCCGCGTCGCCGCGCGCGCGAAGGAAAAAAATCTCGACCCCGATCTGGCGCGATCCCTGTGGAGCGCGATCATCGAATGGTCGATCGCTTATGAAGAGCGTCTGATGAAGGAAAAGTCGGACCGGAAAGTGGACCCCGCATGAACACGCTGAGCCATTCGTCGAAATTGATTCCGGGCGCGACGGGCGATTGGGAAGTCGTCATCGGCCTTGAAATCCACGCCCAGGTGACGAGCGCTTCAAAACTCTTTTCCGGCGCCTCGACCGAATTCGGCGGCGCGCCCAACAGCCACGTCTCGCTGGTGGACGCCGCCATGCCCGGCATGCTCCCCGTCATCAACGAGGAATGCGTCAAGCAGGCGATCCGCACCGGTCTCGGGCTGAACGCCAGGATCAATCATCGCTCGGTGTTCGACCGCAAGAATTACTTCTATCCCGACCTGCCGCAGGGCTATCAGATCAGCCAGTACAAGAACCCCATCGTCGGCGAGGGCGAGGTGCTGGTCGATCTGTCGCCGACCGAGCAGATCAAGGTCGGCGTCGAGCGCCTGCATCTCGAACAGGACGCGGGTAAATCGCTGCACGATCTCGGCGCCAACGACTCGCATGTCGATCTCAACCGCTCCGGCGTGGCGCTGATGGAGATCGTGTCGAAACCCGACATGCGCTCGGCGGACGAAGCGAAGGCCTATGTGACCAAGCTGCGCACCATCCTGCGCTATTTGGGCACCTGCGACGGCAATATGGAGCAGGGTTCTTTGCGCGCGGATGTGAATGTCTCCGTGCGCAAGCCGGGAGGAAAGCTCGGCACGCGCTGCGAGATCAAGAACGTCAATTCGATCCGCTTCATCGGTCAGGCGATCGATGTCGAGGCGCGCCGCCAGATCGGCATTCTGGAGGACGGCGGAGCCATCGACCAGGAAACGCGGCTCTACGATCCGGGCAAGGGCGAGACGCGCTCGATGCGCTCCAAGGAAGAGGCGCACGACTATCGCTATTTCCCCGATCCCGATCTTTTGCCGCTCGAATTCGACCAGGCGTATGTCGACGCTCTGGCGAAGAATCTGCCCGAACTGCCGGACGAGAAGAAGGCGCGTTTCATCGCGCAATACGGGCTCTCGCCCTATGACGCCGGCGTGCTGATTCTGGAGCGCGCTTCCGCCGATTATTTCGAGGAGGCGGCGAGAGGCCGCGACGCGAAGCTCGTCGCCAACTGGGTGATCAACGAACTGTTCGGGCGGCTCAACAAGGAAGGAAAATCGATCGAGGACTCGCCGGTTTCCGCCGGGCAGATCGGCGCCATCGTCGATCTGATTTCTTCCAATGTGATCTCCGGCAAGCTCGCCAAGGACCTGTTCGAAATCGTCTGGCTTGAAGGCGGCGACCCGGAAAAAATCGTCGAAGCGCGCGGCATGAAACAGGTCACCGACACCAGCGCGATCGAGAAGGCGGTGGACGAGATCATCGCCAGGAATCCCGACAAGGTCGAACAGGCGAAAGCCAAACCGACCTTGCTCGGCTGGTTTGTCGGACAGGTGATGAAGGCCACCGGCGGCAAGGCCAATCCGCAAGTGGTGAACGAAATTCTGAAAACGAAACTCGGAATCTGAGTTCGCGCGCTTTTTTTCGCGTTTCGAAACGTCAATTTTGCCAACGCGCCGCATTTTTTGCGGCGCGTTTTCCCTTTCAACAAATTTTTTTTTGTTCTCGCGCAATTTTGTTGGCGACGCATTTTGTCGGACGCGCGTTTTGTCCGAACGCGCGAAATTCATCGCGAAGAACGAAGGCGCGCGGGTCGCGCCGCAAGCGAAGACGACGCCAGCAAAGGAACGTGAAACGATGGCGGCGACGAAGGCGCGTGGTCGAAATAGCATGTTGTTTTATATGAAGATTATATGAAACCTTCGCTCTGCTTCGCATGGGCGTTTTTGACAGGAAATCCGGCGCGCGCGCTGCAAGGCGAGTCGTCGCGCGCGATAAAAGAAAGTTCGACGCCTGCGGCGAAACGCCTTGTCGTACGGATGAAACGGCGCTTTGGGAGCGAAATTTTTCGCCTCGCGCGCCGCCGATGCGGCCAAAAATGCCTCGCGCGGCGTGGTCAAGGCGATTGCGCTCTCTTGCAAGAGTTTTGAACAGGTTTAGGCTGATTGCGCTCGATCGGGCAGACCATGCGCCGGCGGCGCGAAAGGGGGATATGATGGCGCAATCACCAAAGAAGAGTTCAGCTGCGAAAAAACCTGCGGCGCCCGCGGAAGCCAGCGCGGCGGCGGAGAAAAAGTCGGGCGCGACGAAGGCCAAGGCCGCGGCTGGAAAGAGCGCCGCCAAGAAGGCCGACGCCAAGAAGGTCGACGTCAAGAAGGCCGAGGCCAAGAAATCCGAGGTCCAAGAAATCCGAGTCCAAGAAATCCGAGGCCAAGAAGTCCGCCAAGAGCGTGACCAAGGCCGCCGCCAAGAAGGCGGCAGCAAAGCCTTCCGCCAAGGCCGCGGAGAAGAAGAGCGCGACCAAGGCCGCGGCCAAAAAGACCTCCGAGAAAAAAGCGTCCGGCGCGAAAGCGGCCGCCGCGAAAAAGACGGCGAAATCCTCCGCCGCCAAGTCGGCTGCCAAGTCGGCCGCCAAGTCGGCAGCCAAGTCCGCAGCCAAGTCCGCCGCCAAGTCCGCCGCCAAGCCGGCCGCCAAGGCCGCGGGCGCGAAGAAGACGGCCGCCAAATCCGCTGCGACCGAGAATGCGCGGTCGAAGGCGGGCGCCAAGAAAGGCGCTGCGAAAAAGGCAAGCAAGGCCGCCGACGCCAAGCCCGCCGCGGCCAAAAAGACGGCCGCGAAAGCAGCCGCCAAGCCGGCCGCCAAACCGGTTGCGCGCAGCGCTGCGGCGTCCCGCCGCGTGACGAAGAAAGTCGCGGGCGAAGCCGCGCCGGCGGCCGAGAAGGCTAAGCCCAAGCGCGCGGCGCCGCGCAAGCCCAAGGCCGCGCCGGCAGAAAAGCCTGCTGCAGAAGGAACGGCAAACGGAGCGGGCGAAGGCCAGTCCTGAGCCGCGTCAATCTTTGCCGGGGAGGCATTTCTCGGCAAAGGACCGCCAGGTCAGCCCCCTGGTTTCGCCGGCCCATTTGAGATCGCGCCAACGTTCGCCGCACAGGCGCATACGTTGGCGCGAAGCCGGGGGAAGGTTGAAGGGCTTCATATCCTCGGGCTGGAGGTCAGCCGGCATGCGCTGTCCGGGCGCCGAGGTCGAAATCCGGCGTCTGCGGCGCGGATTGAGGCGCCGGGCTGCTGGGCGCCGGCGCGAGGGGCGCCGAGAATTCGGGCGGGCGTCGCGGCGGCGAGGGCAAGGCGGCCCGCGCTTCGCGGACCCAGGCCGCGCCCGCGAAAATCAGCACAAGAGCAAGCAAGGCGATGGGCGCTGGAACAGCGCGTCCGCGCGCGGCGCCTCGGCGAAATCTGTTGAACGTGTCGAGGGCGAACATCGGTCAGGCTTGCAATGACCTAAACAGGCCGGGTGTGACTGGACCGAAAAGCCGCGGCCCAAAGCCTTGACTTGCGGGCGATGAGGTGGCGGAGACGGAGGGATTCGAACCCTCGATAGGGCTTTACAACCCTATAACGGTTTAGCAAACCGCCGCCTTCAGCCTCTCGGCCACGTCTCCCGCCGACGCGCCTCGGTTCAGCGCGTGGCTGGGAGATATGCCCGACCGATGAAGGAATGGCAAGCCCCGCAAAAGCCGCCTCCTCAGAGAAAGGCGCGCGGCGTTGGCGGCGGCGCTTCTTTTTTCGAAAACCGCGCTCGCTTTCCAGGATTTTGCGGTAAATAGAATCCGGCGAGGACGAGAGCGGGGGAATCGATGCGTCGGCCCGGCATGGGATGGTTGGGTCTCGCGGCGGCGGCGGGGCTGTGGCTCGCGGCGATTGATGTCGTGACGCCCAGGTTCGAAGAAACTCTGTCCGCCGGCGCGGAAAATATCCTGCGCGAAAAACTGGGGCCGACAGCGAAAGTCCTGGTGAGCGGTCGCGACCTGCGCATCGAAGGTCTGGTTTTCGACGGTTCGGCGCGCGCTGAAACGGTCGCCGCAATTCGGGCGCTTCCGGGCGTCAAAAGCGTCGCCGACGATCTTGCGCCGCCGCCCTTGCTTTCGCCTTATGAGTGGCGTGCGGCCTGGGATGGCGCGGCGCTCGAATTTTCCGGGGCGGCGCCTTCGCCCGCCGCGCGCGCGGCTTTGAATGCTGCGGCGCGCAAGGCCGCGCCGGGCGCGCAAATCGTCGACGACATGAACTACGCCTCGGGCGCGCCGCCGGGTTTCGTGGAGCGGGCGGCGGGCCTCCTGCCGGCGCTGGTCCATTCGCGCGGCGGCGAGGCGCGCCTGCGCGACAAGATCGCGTCGATCAATGTAATAGCCGCGAGCAGGGCGGAGGAGCGCGCCGCCGAATCCTCCGGCAAGCCAAACATGTCCGCGGCCGCGGTCGTCAAGGCGCCGAAGGAGGATAAGACCTCGGTCCCGAAGCAAATAGCTGCGCCCGACCCGGCGCCCAAACCCACGCCCAAACCTGCTCCTGTCGAGAATTGCAAGACAGCGCTGGCGCGCGAGGCCGGCGCTGCCGCGATCGGCTTCGAGGGCGCCGTCCGGCTGAGCGCCGGCTCCGCGGCGCCGCTGAAGGCCCTGGCGGCGGCGGCCAAGGCCTGTCCGGGCGCCTATCTGGAGGTCGCAGGATCGCGCGGCGAGCCGGAGCTTTCCTGGCGGCGGGCGGAAGCGGTGGCGGCCTTTCTGCTCGCGGAAGGATTCGCGCCGTGGGATCTCGATATCGCCGTTCGGGGCGAGGCGGGGGCGCCGGGCGGCGTCGCCATTCAGGTCAAGTGAGGCGCCCGAGATGATTTTCCTCTTGCAGCAACTCGCGCCATGGGCGCTCGCAGCCGGGGCGCTGGGTCTTGTCTTCGGCCTGCTTTCCGGCGGCGGAACGCGCAGGCCGAAAGTCCTTGCGCTGGCTCTGGCGCTGCTGTTGGGTTCAGGGCTCGGCGCCGACGCGCTCGGCGCCGCGCCCGGCCGTTACGGTCTGTGGCTCGAAGTCGGCCTGACGATTTTCGGCTCCTACGCCTTGGCTTATGCGATCTTTGGCCTGGTGGCGTTTTGGCTGTCGCCTCCCGCGCGGAAAACGCCGGATTGGATCGGCCCGGCGCGCGAGACGCTCGCCCAGGCCGAGGCCTTTGTCGCCGCTGCGCCAGCCGCCCTCGCCGCCAGCGAGGCGGCGGCGGCCGGCCTGCGCTGGGCGCGCCCCCAGACCCAGCCGCGTCAAGCCTCGCGGCCGGATATGACGCCGGCCGAAGCCGCGGCGCCCGCGCCGGAAGCGCCTCCCCAGTCGCCCGCCGCCGCGCCGGCCGAGGAAAAGCCGGCCCCCGAGGCGGCGGACGCCCTCGCGGCGATCGTCGGCCTCGACAGCCGGTCGGCGCGGGAGTTGCGCGCCCAGGGCGTCAACGATCTCGAATCCCTGGCCGATCTCACCCCCGATGGCCGCAAGGCCGCCGCCCAGCGGCTTGGTCTCGACGAGGCTACGATCGATTTCTGGTCGGCCCAGGCGCGTCTCTATGCGCATGGCGTGGCGCGTCCTCCCTGCGGCGCGAACGTCGAAACCCGCCTCGACGGCGCCGCGGCGCCGGCCGTCCGCAACGAGCCGCCGCAGGTTGACGCGCGCCGGGCCATGGATGCGCTCTATCCCGGCGAAAGGCCGCCCAGTTCGCCGGTCGCGCCGGAGGGCGGCGCCGACGACCTGACCCGCATCGTCGGACTCGACGCCATGTCCGCGAGCCGCCTGCATGGTCTGGGGATATGGACTTTCGCCCAGATCGCGGGCTGGACGACGGATCAGGCGCGCTGGGTCGAGTTCTATCTCGCCGAGCCCGGCCGGGCCGGACGCGAGCATTGGCGCGAACAGGCGGCCAGGCTCGCCGACCGCGCACTGGCCGCGCCATGACCCGCGTCATGCGCCAAGGGCGGCCTTTTGAGCCAATTTCCGCGCGTGGTGAAAAAATTGTGTGTGTGACTCTTTTGGCCGCAAAAAATGGCTAGGAAGGCCGAAAGCCGATGCTATCCTTGAGCCGTTGATTCTGAGCCAGCCGCGGGGCGGGAGGGGGTGCGCTTGTCTCCCGCGGAAGGCGATTTAATCAGGAGCCGCTTCATTGGGCGCCAGGGAACAGCCAGGAATTTCGCAAGGCCCCGAAGCCGCGATGTCGGGCGAGACGGCGCCCGAGATCATTGAGGTCCGGGGACGGATCAAATGGTTCGACATGGCCAAGGGCTTCGGCTTCATCGTGCCGGACAATGGCCTCGCCGACGTCCTGCTTCACGTCACGGTGCTGCGGCGCGACGGCTATCAGACAGCGCCCGAGGGCGCGGAGGTGATCTGCCAGGCGCAGAACCGCGCGCGCGGCTTGCAGGTTTTCCGCATCATTTCCATGGATGAATCGACGGCGGTGCACCCGGCGCAACTGCCGATGGCGCGCACGCATTGCATGGCGGAAGCGGTCGGCGGCTTCGAGATTGTCGTCGTCAAATGGTTCAACCGCATCAAAGGTTTCGGCTTCCTCACCCGCGGCGAGGACACCGAGGACATTTTCATTCACATGGAAACCCTGCGCCGCTATGGCGTCGCCGATCTCAAGCCCGGCGATTCGCTGCTGGCGCGTTTCGGCCAGGGGCCGAAGGGCCTCATGGCGGCGGAGGTCCGCGCGCTGGAGACGAGGCTGCCCAGCGCCCATTGAACGCCGCGCGCGGCGTCGTGATTTCGTGAGGTTCGGTTATGGCGCGTTTTCCTGGGTCTGCCGCCCGCCTTCTTTTTCTCGCGGGCGCCTTGGCGCTGGCCGCGCCGGTTCTCGGCGCCTTGCCGAATCCCTTCGTCATGCCGGCCCTGGCGCAGGAGGCGAACTGCGGCGCAGGCCGCTCCGGCCGCGCTCGAATCCGCTCACGATCGTCACCGATTCCAAGGGCGGCCATCCGGTCGAGCATCAACTCTCGGTCGAGGTCATGCGCACGCCGGCCGAGCGCGAGCATGGCCTGATGGATCGGCAATATCTGCCGCCCGACCGCGGCATGCTGTTCCAGTTCAACCGGGAGCAGGACATCCTGATGTGGATGAAAGACACCTATATCCCGCTCGACATGATCTTCATCGCGCCCACGGGCGAGGTCACCCACATCCACGCGAACGCCGAGCCCTTGTCGGAGAACATCATTTCGTCGGATGGGCCGGCGCTCGGCGTGCTCGAGGTCAATGCCGGCTACGCCCGGAAAATCGGGCTGAAGGAGGGCGATCTGGTGCGCCATCCGATGTTCGGGAAATGAGGCGAACGCTTGTCGCCGGGCGCCGCCCGTGGTAGCCACGACGGGGCTCGTTCGGGGTATAGCGCAGCCTGGTAGCGCGGAAGTTTTGGGTACTTCAGGTCGCAGGTTCGAATCCTGCTGCCCCGACCATCGGCCCGTCCCGAGGGACAGGCTCCTGTTTTCGGCCAGTCGGAAGCAGGCGCCGGAAGCATGAGAGATTGGAACGGTCATGACGGCGCGCATCTATCGTCCCGCGAAAAACGCCACGCAGTCCGGCATGGGCAAGACCAAACTCTGGCGGCTTGATTTCATGCCGGAAAGCGCGCGAAGCATCGATCCGCTGATGGGCTGGACCTCGTCGAGCGACATGAA
>CAVSEY010000017.1:0-27329 GCA_963727035.1 uncultured Pseudomonadota bacterium
GCAGCGCGGTGATCAGGGTGAAAATGCGCCGCGTCGTGTCGAAATCGCAGTCGATCTTGCCGCGCAGGCGTTCGACGAGCAATTGCGCGCCTTCGTTGTGCAGGCCGCGCCGGCCCATGTCGATGGCCTCGATCTGGGCCGGGCTGGCGGTGCGGATCGCCGCGTAATAGCTCTCGCAGATCATGAAATAATCCTTGAGGATGCGGCGGAAGGGCGTCAGCGACAGGATGTGGACGACGATCGGCTCGGCCGCCTCGTCCAGGATGTTCAGCGCCAGTTTCGACTCGTGCAGCGCGATATGAAGCCGGTAGGGGCCGCCGGCATGGTTGGGCACGGCAAAGGAATTTTCCTCGACGAGATCATAGATGGCGATCGCGCGCTCATGCTCCTGATCGGGATTGCCGCGGCCGATCGAGGCCTCGTCGAGCGTGACGCTGACGAGCCGTTTGTGGCTGCGGCTCTCCTGGCGGTGCATGGCCTACCCCAGTTCGGCGATGGATTCGAGCCGCAAGGCCACGGACAGCGCATGGGCGTCGAGCCGCTCCGCCGTTCCCAGCACCACCGCCGCCGGCCCGATGGCCCGCAGGCTGTCGGGCGAACATTTGAGCAGCGAGGTGCGCTTCATGAAATCCAGCACATTGAGGCCCGAGGAAAAGCGCGCCGACCGCGCCGTGGGCAGCACGTGGTTGGAGCCGCCGACATAATCGCCGATCGCCTCGGGCGTGTAAGCGCCGATGAAGATCGCCCCGGCGTTGCGCACGCCCAGAAGCCAGTTCTTCCGCGTTCGCCGCCATGATTTCGAGATGTTCGGCGGCGATGCGGTCGGCAAGCGGCAGGGCCTGTTCGAGTTTTTCCACGATGATCGTCGCGCCGAGTTCGTTCCAGCTCTTTTCGGCGATGGCGCGGCGCGGCAGGGTTTTCAGGCGCTCGGCGACCGCCGTCTCGACCGCGTCGGCCAAGGCCCTGTCGTCGGTGATGAGGATGCTCTGCGCCGCCGTGTCGTGTTCGGCCTGGGCGAGCAGGTCGATGGCGATCCAGTCGGCCCGCGCGGTCTTGTCGGCGAGGATCAGCACTTCCGAGGGGCCGGCGATCATGTCGATGCCGCATTGGCCGAAGACGCGGCGCTTGGCGGCGGCGACATAGGCGTTGCCCGGCCCGACGATCTTGGCGACCGGCTCGATGGTTTCCGTGCCATAGGCCAGAGCCGCGACCGCCTGCGCGCCGCCGACGCGATAGATCTCGTCGACCCCGGCGATCCGGGCCGCCGCCAGCACCAGCGGCGACAGCTGGCCGTCGGGCGCCGGCACGACCATGACCAGGCGCTCGACCCCCGCGACCTTGGCGGGAACGGCGTTCATCAGCACCGAGGACGGATAGGCCGCCGTGCCGCCGGGCACATAGAGGCCGGCGGAATCGACCGCCGTCCAGCGCCAGCCCAGCTCCACCCCGGCCTCGTCGGTAAAGCGCAGGTCGCTCGGGCGCTGCCTTTCATGGAAGGCGACGATGCGGTCGCGCGCCAGCTCCAGCGCGGCGATCTGCTCGCTGGAGCAGGCGGCGGTCGCGGCGTCGATCTCTTCACGCGAGATCCGCAAGGTCGCGGGCGTGAGCTCGATGCGGTCGAAACGGCGCGAATAGTCGATCAAGGCGGCGTCGCCGCGCGCGATCACATCCGCGATAATGTCGCGGACGACATGATCGACCTCTTCCGCCGTCTCCCGCTTCATGTGCAGAAGCTGTTCGAATTTCTCCTGAAAATCGGCAGCGGCGGCGTCGAGCCGGAACGGCATTCGCTAACTCCTTCACACAGGCCAGCGGTTTGGAAGGCGCGCGGATTTTTGTCAAGCGCCGGCAGGGGCCCGGCGAAAGCGTCAATACGGTTGAGCCGCCCGACGTAGCGGGCGGCCGTCGAAATGCAATCCGAAGGCCTCGACCCCGTGTGAGAAAGCGGGCTAGCCGCCGTGGCCGGGCGCGTGGCGGACGCGCCAGTGCGGGCCGAGATCGGCCATGCGGGCTTCGAGGCATTCGACATCGAGCCTGAGGACGCAGCCGCCGGAAAAGACCAGCCGCGCCTCGCCCGACGGCGGCTCGCCGGGGACGAATTCGATATGCAGCAGGGAAAGGAGATCGTCCGGCCGGTCGGGGCGGAAGCCGCGCAGGAAAACCTTGCGGACATTCTCGAAATGCAGGCCGGCGAGCGCCCTTTGCGGCGCGCCGCCGGCCGAGTTCAGCCAGTCGAACCGCTTGAGTAGCAGGATGAAGCGCCGCTCGCGCGGCCGATAGACCATGTCGCCGACGCGCAATATCGCGTCCTGCAGAAGGGCGGACAACACGGCGAGGTCCTCCGCGTCGCAGGCCATCAGCCGCAGATCGCGTCCCGCCGGCGTTTCGTCATCGCGGCTTTGGCTCATGGTCCGCTCGTGGCCGGGTCAGCGGTCGGCGCCGCCGAACATCGCATCGAAAATATTGGCCGGCTGCGGCGGCGGCGGCGGCGCAGTCGGCGGCGACCGTCTCGATCTGGTTCACAGCCGGCGAATTGGCGTCGCGCATCGCGGCGAGCATGTGCTTGGACTTCGCCGTGTTGTAATAGCCCGCGGCATAGAGCCGCACGGCGCGGTCCATGTCGCCGTCGGCGAGCGCCCAGGCGTTGGCGAGATAGGGCGTGGCGTAGGCGAGGTTGGTTTCGGGGTTCAGCAGGCCCTTGGCCGAGCCGTGATACCCCATGGAGCGGGCGGTCGCGGGGGTGATCTGCATCAGCCCGTAATAGCGATGCCGGCCGACGAGCCGCGGGCAATATTTGCTCTCGCGCATGATGATGCGATGGACCAGGGCGAGCGGAACACCGTTTTTATCGGCATATTTGCGGGTTATCTCGGCAAGGCCCGCCTTCCTGGCGATTTCGAAGCCAGGAACGTCCGGCGCGGCGGGACGGGGATCGTAATCGGCCGTACGGGCGTCGTAAGGACCTTCCACCGGCGCGGCGCCGCGACTCGGGCAGGCGCGGCAATTTGGGCGGGCTCGACAGGCGCGGACGCGGGCTGGCCGGGAACCACCAGCCCTCCATAGGGCGAGGATTCGCGGGCGGGGGACGGCGCATAGGCCGAAACCGAGGTCGAGCCTTCGAGCGCCGCCTGGCGATAGACGCCCTGCGGCGTCACGGCGCCGGCTGGCGCCGCCTGAGCGGCCTCGGGATCTGCCGGCATCGACAGGCCGTCGTCGAGCGACATCGGGCGCTCCGGCGGCAGCCGGCGGATGTTTCGGCGGCTCGGCGCGCGCGGGCGCGGCCCCGGCGAGGGCGAAGGCGGCGAAAAGGGTCAGGCGCGTCCGGCGTTGCGTCATGCCATGGTTCTGCCGCGAAATTGCGGCGAGGGCAAGGCAAATCACTTTTGCGTGACCGCCGCGCCGGATCAGCGCTGCGCGACGAAGAACAGGCGCGGATAAAGCAGCAGGACCTTGCCGTCGGCCTGGGGCGTATAGGCCATTTCCAGTTCACCGCGATAATGAGCGAGAAAGGCGGGCGTCTCGTCAGGCGCGAGCCTGGCCAGGAACGGCCGCAGGGCCGAGCCGAGAAACCAGTCCACGACCGCGTCATAGCCGTCGAGCGGATGGACATAGGTCGTCTGCCACAATTCGATCATTCGGCAATGGGGCGCGAGCCAGTCGTAATAATCGTCGACCGCGCCGATGGCGGCGCGCGATTTGGCCACCGCGGCCAGCCTTTCCGTCCATGGTCCGTCCACCGCCACCATGCGCATCAAGGCGTGGGCGGCGTCCTGAAGGACGTTCGGCATCTGCACCGCGAGCACCCCGCCCGGATTGAGCCAGGACAGAAGCTTCGGGATGAAAAGGTGGTGGTCCGGCGCGAAATGCAGCGCGGCGTTGGCGAAAACGAGATCGACCGGCTCGTCCGGCGTCCATTCGCGGAAATCCTGCTGGAGGAAGCGCGCGAAAGGCGCGCGTTCGCGGGCGGAGGTCAGCATGGTCTCGGACGTGTCGAGGCCCAGGATGTCGGCGCCGCGAAATTGGTCGGCCAGGATCACCGCGCTATTGCCCGGCCCGCAGCCGAGATCGACGATCCTGCGCGGCGCGAGCGGGGGAATGCGCGAGATCAGGTCGCGCGCGGCCTGCGCGCGTTCGCGCTCGAACTTGAGGTAAAGCTCGCTATCCCAATCCTGCATCGCCACGAATCCACGCCGCTCCGCCTTCTTTTGCGGCAGGGCGCCAGAAAAACCTTCAGTTGCCGGCGCCAGGAGCGCCGCGCAAGGCCATCAGCCCACGCGAAGGATCATAAGCGAGAATGGCGCCAGCCATGAAGACGAATGCGCAGCCGGCGGTCACCGCCAGCGCGATCCAGTTGATCTGGCCGTAAAGCGCGAAGCGGATCAATTCGACCGCATGGGTGAAGGGATTGGCCTGGCAGACATAATAAAGGGCCGGACTGCCCTCCTGCACGCGCCACAACGGATAAAGCGCGGAAGAGGCGAAGAACATCGGAAAGATCACGAAATTCATGATCCCGGAGAAATTTTCGAGCTGTTTGACCAGCGAGGACAGCAGCATGCCGAGCGCGCCGAGCATCAGCCCGACCAGAAGCAGCGCCGGCAGGACGGTCAGATAGCCCATTGGCGGCGGCTGGATGTCCCAGAACCAGGCGATGGCGAGATAGGCGTAAACCTGGAGCACCGAAACCAATGTGCCGGCGATGAGCTTGCCCAACAGCAGGAAGGCGCGCGGAAAGGGGCTGAGCAGCAGCACCCGCATATTGCCCATTTCGCGGTCATAGACCATGGACAGCGAGGATTGCATGCCGTTGAACAGCTGGATCATCGCCATCAGGCCGGGCGTGATATAGACCTCGTAGAGAATGTAGGTGTCATAGGGCGGGATGATCGAGAAGCCCAGGGTCTGGCGGAAGCCGGCGGCGAAGATGAACAGCCAGACCAGCGGACGCACCAGAGCCGAGACGAAACGCTCGCGCTGATGCAGGAAACGCAGGCCCTCGCGCCAGATGACGCCCTGGAGGCAGATCAGATAAGCGGCAAAAGTCAGGCGGCGTGGCGCGGCGGCTTCTGTCGTCACAATTCGCCTCCTGCTTCGTCCGCGCCGATCAGCGCGACAAAGGCCGCCTTCATGTCGGCGGCGCCGGTTTCTTCGAGCAGTTCGGCCGCCTTGCCCTGCGCGCGCAGCCGGCCCTTGTGCAGCACGACAACGCAATCGCCAGGATCGATCTCGTCGGTGAGATGGGTGGCCCAGAGCACGCTGACCCCTTCCTTTTCAACCAGCCCGCGCGCCAATTTGAGCATGGCGGCCCGCGCGCCGATGTCGAGCCCGACCGTCGGCTCGTCGAGCACCAGCAGGCGCGGATGGTGCAGAAGGGCGCGGGCGATCTCGACCCGGCGCATCTGGCCGCCGGAAAGCGCCCGAACCTTGTCTTTCGCGCGGTCGGCGAGATTGACCGCGGCCAGCAATTCCGCCGTGCGCCGCGCCGCCTCCTTGCGCCCGATCCCATGCAACGCGGCATGATAGAAAAAGTTCTGCGCCACCGTGAGATCGAGGTCGAGCGTGCGCGACTGGAACACCACGCCGAGCGCCGACAGAGCCGCGCCGGGATTCCCGGCCAGGTCACGGCCGAACACGCGAATCGCGCCGCTGCGCAGGGCGAAAAGCCGCGTGATCAGCGAGAACAGGGTGCTCTTGCCCGCGCCGTTGAGGCCAAGCAGCACGCAGAAGGCGCCGGACGCGACGGAAAAGCTCACATCGTCCAGCGCCAGGCGGGCGCCATACCGATGGCTGACGCCGAAGATCTCCAAAGCGGGAGGGGAATCGCTCATGGGCGCCTTTTCGTCACGGCTTCGGAGGCCCGGGAATCGCCACTTCCCAGGGCGCTTCCCCGACCTGGATCGACTTGACGACCTTGAGCGCCGCCACGTCGATCACCGACACGTCGTTGGTCACCCCATTGGCGGCGACCAGAAATTTCTGGTCCGGGGTCAGGGCCGCATGCCACACTCTTTGCCCGACCAGAAGGTATTTCTGGGTCTGCCGCGACTTCACATCCACCACCGCGACGCGGTTGGCGGGGCCGAGCGAGACGAAGGCGAGCTTGCCGTCGCGCGACATGGTGACGCCGACGGGCTGGATTTTTTCCGAGCGCAGGCCGGGGATTTCGAATTTCACCCGGTCCTTGATCTTGCGGGTCGCGGCGTCGAGCACGACCACGTCGCCGCCGATTTCGGCCGAGACCCAGACCTCGCTGCCGTCGGGGGTGAAGGCGGCCATGCGCGGGCGCGAGTCCACCAGCACGTTGGCGAGGGTCTTGCGGGTCGCCGCGTCGACGAAATGGGCCATGTTGGTGGTCTCGGTGGTCGCGACCACCAGTTTGCCGTCCGGGCTGACCGCCAGCCCTTCAGGCTCGACCCCGACCCGCACCCCGCCCAGCCGCGCCTTGCTCGCGGCGTCGAAGAAGGTGAGGAAATTGCTGTCCTCGTTGGTCACGTAAAGCGTCTTGCCGTCGGGCGAGACATCGACCCGCTCGGGGTCGCGGCCGGCCGGGAATTCCTCGATCACCGCCAGCTTTTGCGGATCGATGACCGCGATCGAAGTCGGAATCGCCGAGCGCGACATAGATCTTCCTGTTGTCCGGGCTCACGACAATGCCGCGCGGGCGCTGGGCGAGCGCAATGGTCGCCTTCACCGTCATGCTGTCGAGGTCGATCACCGTGACGCTGTTGCCCTTCTCGTTGGTGACGAAGGCGTCGAAGGGCAGGCGGGGCCAGGCGCCGACGCAGGCGCGCGAGGCGAACGCGGCAAGAGCGAGCGCGAAAAATTTCACTTGAAACGGCATTTCAACTCCGGCCGGTCATAGCCCAGCGTGTCCAGTTCCGAGAACTGGTGCAAAAAGCCTTCCTGCGGCGAGACGGAGACGACATTGCGGCCGTCGGACAGCAGGATCGGCTGGCGCAATTGCAGGTTCCAGTCGCGCAAAGTGAGTTTCTGGCCCTTGAAGGCGGCGAGCGCGAAATCCTTCGACAGGAAAAAGGCCTTCATCGCCGCCGCGTCGCCCGCCGCGCCATGGGAGGCCGCCTCGCCGATCATCCGCGCCGCCGTCCAGGCGTTCATGTCGAGCGCGGTCATATGACGGCCGAATTTGCGCTCGAACCGCCGTTGCAATTGCTCCGCGCCCCAACTCTCGTTGGAGGGGTCCCAGGAGGTCGGAACCAGCCCCGCCGAGCCGGCGACCGGGCGCGGATCCCAGGTGCGATAGGGCAGGTAATCGGCGAAGACCGCGCTTTCGTCGGCCGCCAGCACTATGTCATAGGCCGGCGCGCCCTGGGTGAAGGCGGGGATCTGCTTCTGGATCATGGCGACGCCGCTGTCGGACTGGCGCGCGCCGCCGCGATCCGCAAAAATCCGCTCCTCGACGATCTTGGCGCCAAAGCGCGCGGCAGACCGCTTGAGGTCGTCCGCCCACAGCCTGTCCTCGGCATGGGAGCCGACGACCAGAAACCACTTCCGCCACTGCTTCCAGATCAGATATTGCGCCAAAGCGTCGGCGAGCATCGCCCGGCTGGGCGCGACGTGAACGACATTGGCGCGGCAGGACTCCTGACGCAGGCTGTCGTCGGGCGCGCCGACATTGAAGATCAGCATTTTCGCGGCGGCGGGGCTGTCGGCGCCGGCGAGCAGGGCGCTCTCGGCAAGGTCCGCCAGCGCGAAGCTCACGCCCTGCCCCGCCAGGTCGCCCAGAGCCTTGGCCGCGTCCTCGCCGGGCTTGAGGCGCCGCGAAACCAGCGTGAATTTCTGGCCCAAAAATTCGCCGGTGTCGTTATCGTCGTCGAGCCCGGCCAGGGCGCCGGCCTCGCCCTGGTTTTCGGCGGGAAGCTCAAGGCGCGAAATCGCGGTTCCCGGCTCCGCCCGGCGCAGATAGCCGATCTTGAAGGTCTGGACGGGCTGCGCGGCGTCCGCGCCCGCAGGCGCCGGCTGCGCCGACGCCATGGGCGAACACAGCAGCAGGCCGGTCAAGGCGGCGGCCAATGCGGGCGGCCCGCGCCGGCAAGGCCGCGAAAAAGACATGGACAAGGCGTCTCCCACCCGCGCTTCGTCGCATATTGCCGGCGCGTGGAAAAGTTTAGCCACGTCCGCCGGTCGCCGGCAAGCGCGGTTGACCGGCGCCTTAGGCCAATTGCGCCGCCCGCCCGAAAGACATCGCGGTTTTGCCGCAATTCGCGCCACAATGACGTCATGGCGCGCGACGGGGATTGGGATTTCGACTGGACAGGCCTGTTCTGGCCGGGTCTTTTCGCCGCCGAGGCCGGACTGGCTTTCACCCGGACATTGATGGGCGGCGTTAGTCCGCTTCCGCCGCCGCCCCGCCCAGAACCTGCCTGGGCGAGCCCCAACGAGGTCGTGCTCGAGCTTGCCGCGGCGCGGCTGCGGCGATTCAACCCCTTGGTCGCGCGCAGCGCGGCGACGCCGATCCTGGTTTGCGCGCCTTTCGCCCTGCATGACGCGCGGGTCGCCGATCTCGCCGACGGCCACAGCCTGATGGCCCGGCTTTGCGCCGCCAACCGCCCGCTCTATCTGGTCGAGTGGCTCTCGGCGCGAGAGGACCAGATTTTTCGCGGCATCGACGATTATCTCGCCGATCTTGTCGTCATGGTGGAAGAGATCGGCGGTCGCTGCGATTTCGTCGGCCTGTGCCAGGGCGGCTGGCTTGGTCTTGCCTTCGCGGCGCGCTTTCCGGCCCAGATCGGCAAACTGGTCATCGCCGCCGCCCCGATCGACACGGAGGCCGGCGAGACGCCTTTGTCGGCGCTCGCACGCGCGACGCCGGTCGAAACGTTTCAGGAACTGGTTCGCCTTGGCCGGGGCCTGGCGCGCGGCGGCGAGGCCCAGAGTTTCTGGGGTCGGAGGCCGCGCAGCGACGCGCAAATCCACGCGCTGCTGCAAAGCGATCTGCCGCTCGATTCGCCGGCTGTCGCCGATTTCGTCGCGAGGTTCCGCGCCTGGAGCGGCGCGCCGCTCGACCTGCCGGGCGCCTATTATCTCGAAACAGTCGAGAAACTATACAAGCGCAACGAACTGGCGCGCGGCGAATTCGTCGCCCTGGGCAAAAGGATCGACCTGCGCGCCGTCCACACGCCGCTTTATCTGATCGCGGCCGAAGACGACGACATCACCGCGCCGGAGCAGACCCTCGCCTGCGCCCGTCTGGTGGGAACGCCGCCGGCGGCGGTGAGGAAGATAGTCGTTCCCGGCGGCCACCTCGAACTGTTCCTGGGCCGCCGGACGCTGGACACGCTCTGGCCGGATGTCGTCGACTGGCTCGGCGCGCCCTCTCCCCGTCGGCGCGCCGGGAGGTGAAAATCCAACGCGCCGCATTCGAGGATGGGCGACCTTTGCAGGCAGGTGGCGGGCATAGGCCGAAGGGACGAAACCGGCTCGATAACGGCCTTCTCTGCGCCAATCGAAAATGGGCGCCAATCCCGCCTGATCAAAACGGATACTTGTCTTTTCCTCGCCTCTCGGCGAGGTTCGCCCGCGACGCCGACTGCATGGGATTCCACGCCAGAGAAGAGGAATGACAGTGAAATTGCGAGCAAGCGCGGCGGGACTGGCCGCCATCTTGTTTCTTATGGGAGCAAAAGGCGTGGCCCAGGCTGCCGGGCCGTGGCGGGCGAATGCGGGAAACACGCGCGGCTGGATGCTGATGTCGCCGGAAGAGAGAATCGCGCACCAGGCGAAGATCAGGTCCTTCACCAATTACGACGATTGCCACGCCTATCAGGTCGGGCACCACCAGCTGATGCAGGAACGAGCTTCGCGCCTAGGACTGACATTACCTGAACATGGCCGCGACGTCTGCGCGCACTTGCCGCCGTCGTCGGATCCCCGACATTGACATTGGCGGCGGGCGACATGCGAAAATTGGCCAAATCGTCGGTTCCCTTCCTGGCTCTTGCTTTCGTCGCGGGACTGGCGCTGTGGGCCTATCCGGAAGGCGGAGCGCCGGCTCGACAAATCGGGATCATGCTGGGATGGGCCGGCTGCGGCATGCTTCTTGCCAGCCTCTTCCTGGCCCTGCGCGAACCGCGTCTTGCTGCGCTCCTTGGCGGGCTCGAGAACATGTATTGGTGGCATCACCGGCTCGGCATGGCGGGTTATGTGGCGCTGCTGGCGCATCCGCTGCTGCTGGCCGGCGCCTCGCTGCCGAAGGCGCCAAGGGAGGCGTGGGAGCTTCTGTCGCCCTTCAGCGAAAGCTGGCCGGTCTGGACGGGATGGCTGTCGCTGATCCTGCTGATGGTGGGTCTCGGCATGACCTTCGCCACACGTCTCCGTTATCAAATCCGCCGCCCCGTCCATGCCGCGCTTGGCGTTGCGGTGTCGATCGGGCTGGTTCATCTCCTTCTTCTGGGCATCAACGAGCCGGTCGCGCCGATCCTTCTCGCCAGCATTGCGCTGCTCGCCTGGCGCTTCATTCGCGAGGACTGGGGCATTGGCGCATCGCCCTATGTCGTGCGGTCGGTCGCGCGCGTCGCCCCAAATGCGGTCGAAGTCTGTCTCGCTCCTCTCGGCGAACCCATCGCGGCGCGCCCCGGGCAGTTTGCCCTGGTCGCCTTTCAGTCTGGGCGGCGGTTCAAAGGCTGTAACGAGTTTCATCCGTTCACTGTCAGCTCGATCGACCGCCTTTCCGGCTTCCGCATAGCGGTGAAAGCGCTTGGCGACTGCACGCGCAGGATTCAATCCGTCGAACCGGGCGTTCCCGCGCGCGTTCAGGGCGCATTCGGTGGTTTCCTCGGCGATCCCGCTCCGGCGCTGCAATATTGGATCGCCGGCGGGATCGGAATTACGCCGTTCCTGGCGTTGTTGCGCTCCGGGCGCCTGGAGCGACCCACCACCTTGATCTATCTCTACCGCTCGGAAAGCGACGCGCTCTTTGTCGACGAATTGCACGCGATCGCCGCAAACCTGCCGAACATGAGGCTGCTGCTCAAAGCGACAGGGGATGGTCCAATCGATCCCGAGAGCGTTCTTCCTGTCGGCGAGCCTATCGCCAAAGGCGAATTCTGGCTTTGCGGGCCGCCGCCGATGATCGACGCCTTCACCCGGCTTCTTCGCGGGCGCGGCATAGCCAACCGCCGGATGCATTTCGAAAACTTCGGACTATTGTGATGCGCAAAATCTATATCGTTTCGACGGCTGCGTTCTGGATTCTTGTCGGCGGGCTGTGGCTTGTCGGACTTTCGGCGCCAAAAACGCTCGCGGAAACCGATGCGCCCGTCAAGAAAAGCTATTCCCTCGCCCAAGTCGCCGGCCATGCCTCGCCAACTGATTGTTGGATGGCCATTCACGGCAAAGTCTATGACGTGACGGCCTATCTGCCCGACCATCCGTCGCGACCCGAGGTGATCGAGGCCTGGTGCGGCAAAGAAGCGTCGGCGGCGTATGATACCAAGACGAAGGGCCGCCGCCATTCCGAAACGGCCGGCCAGCTGCTGGAAGGCTATTTCATCGGTGGCCTGAAATAGCGCGCCGCTGAATGTCAGCGATACATAAAATCGCCGTCACGCCGACGTCAATCTCACACGACCGCAAAGGGTCGGCATCAGCCCATCGGCATGACGCGGGTTCCGGGGCAAACGCCGGATTTGAGCCGCAACCGGTTCCGTGTTGTCGCAGCGATTTTGCGAGAAACCGGCGAATGCCTTTCGCGCGCTGCTCTGGCTTTCGCGCGTCGGGCGTTAAGGCCTTACTTCTTGGCGAGAATGTCGCGGATTTCTTCCAGCAGCACTTCGTTGCGCGGCGGCGACGGCGGCGCGGCGGGCGCCTCGTCCTTCTTGGCCACAAGCTTGTTGATGGCGTGGATCATCAGGAACAGAGCGAAGGCGATGATCAGGAAATTCAGCGCCGCGGTGAGGAAGGCGCCATAGCCGAAAGCCGCGCCGACTTTCTTGGCGTCGGCATAGGCCGGATGAGTGGCGAGTTTCGAGCTGAGCGCGATATAATAGTTCGAGAAGTCGAGGCCGCCGGGGGTGACCGCGCCGATCACGGGCATGATGATGTCATCGACCAGCGAATTGACGATCTTGCTGAAAGCCGCGCCGATGATCACGCCGACCGCAAGATCGAGCGCATTGCCGCGCATGGCGAATTTTTTAAAATCTTCTAACATGGCGAAGCCCCCGCCCAGCCGCGCAATATCGCGCTAGAGCGAGGTTAGGCCGGGGCGAACGGCAGGGTCAATCCTGGGTGACGACTGCAATCCCGGGGAAGCGCGCGACGGAAGCGACAGGACGTTGAGCTGGATCAACCTTTCCGCAACCTTGATCTATTTTCTCGGCCTGCTCGTCCTGGCCATCCAGGGCGACCGGCACGCCGCGCGCTTCTCCGGCGAAAGGACGCGGCGAATCGTTTATGTCCTGGGCCTGGGCGTCTACTGCACGTCCTGGACCTTTTTCGGCTCGGTCGGGCTCGCCTCGACCAACGGCCTCGATTTTCTCCCGATCTATCTCGGGCCGATGCTGGTCTTCGGCTTCGGCTGGCCGCTGGTGGCGCGGGTCGCGCGCATAGCGCGGGCGCAGAACATCACCTCGATCGCCGATTTTCTCGCCGCGCGCTATGGCAAGTCGGAGGCCGTGGCGGCGGTGGCGGCGGCGATCGCGACGATCGGCGTCGTGCCCTATATCGCTTTGCAGCTCAAGGCGATTTCGGAGACGCTGATGATCGGCTTCAGGTCTTCGGCGCCGCTCGCGCCGGCGTCGGAATGGCCGGACCGGCTGACCTTCACGGTCGCGCTCCTGCTCGCCTTGTTCGCCATGGCTTTCGGCACGCGGCGGGTGGAGGCCGGCGAGCGCCAGAACGGCCTGATGGCGACCATCGCCGCCGAATCCGTCGTCAAGCTGCTCGCCTTCCTGATCGTCGGCGCCTTCGTCGTCTGGGGCACGTTCGGGGGCATGAGCGACCTGTTTCACCGCGCCGCGGCCGCGCCCGAAGTCCGCGCGGCGCTCGCCTCTCCGCCCAATCCCGCGGTCTGGATCACGCTGACCCTGCTTTCCAGCGGCGCCATCCTGTTCCTGCCGCGGCAATTCCACGTCGCCATCGTCGAGAACCACAGCGAGAACGACATCAAGACCGCGGCGGTCGTCTTTCCGCTCTATCTGCTCGCGATCAATTTCTTCGTCGTTCCGCTCGCCGTCGCCGGCCTGCTCAAGCTCCCCCATGCGATCGACCGCGACATCACGGTCATGGCGCTGCCGCTCGCAGCCGGCAACGGGCCCGTGGCCTTTATCGCGATGATCGGCGGACTTTCGGCGGCCACCGCCATGGTGGTGGTCGAGTCGGTCGCGCTCTCGATCATGGCCTCGAACAATCTCGTGCTGCCGCTGCTGCTGCGGGCGGGGCGCTGGCCCGGCGGCGGCGCGCGGCCTTCCGTCGAGGGCGAGGCCGGACGGCTGATCCTGCGGGTGCGGCGCGCCGCCATCCTGGTCGTCCTGGTTCTGGCCTTCGTCTATTACCGGTTCATCGGCGAGGCCCATCTCGCCTCGATCGGCATTCTGTCCTTCGCCTGCGTCGCGCAATTCGGCCCGGCCTTCGTCGGCGCGCTGACCTGGCGGCGCGGCACCTCGCTCGGCGCCATAGCCGGGCTGATCACGGGGCTCGCCATCTGGACCTTCATCCTGCTCGTGCCGTCGCTCGACGCCGGCCTTGCGGCCCATCCCGCCGACTATAACGCGCAGATGACGACGGTCGTCCACGGCGTGTTCTGGAGCCTGCTCGGCAACAGCCTCGCCTATGCCGTCTTTTCGCTGGCCCGCCAGCCGACCCCGATCGAGCGCCTCCAGGCCGACATCTTCGTCAGCAAGGACGCGACGCCCATGGCCCAGGCCTTCCGGCTGTGGCGCGCCAGCGTCCAGGCCGCCGAGGTCGAAGCGACGGTCGCGCGCTATCTCGGCGCCCAGCACACCCACGAGGCCTTCGAGTCCTTTTTCGCCGGCCGCGGCCAAACCTACGACCCGCAGGCCGAGGCCGACATCCAGCTGTTGCGGATCGCGGAGCATCTGCTCGCCTCGGCGATCGGCGCGGCCTCCGCGCGGCTGGTGCTGTCGCTGCTGCTGCGCCGGCGCAACGTCACCAGCGCCGCCGCGCTGCGGCTGCTGGACGACGCCTCCGCCGCGCTGCTCTACAACCGCGAAATGCTCCAGCACGCGCTGGATTTCACGCGCCAGGGCATTTCCGTTTTCGACGCCGATCTGCGCTTGACCTGCTGGAACCGCGAATTCCGCGACATGTTCGGCCTGCCCGCCCATTATGCGCGCAACGGCGTGGCGCTCGACGACATCCTGCGCCTCAACGCCGAACGCGGCCTTTATGGCGAGGGCGCGGTGGACGAACTGGTGGTCGCCCGCCTGGAGCGGCTGACCAATTCCGAGCCGTTCCGCATCAGGCTCGCGACCTCCGGCAAAGCGATCGAGACCCGCTCGGCGCGCATGCCCGACGGCGGGCTCGTCGTCACCTATTCCGACGTCACCGAGCAATTCGCGGCCGAACAGGCGCTGGAAGCCTCCAATGAAACCCTGGAGCGGCGGGTGCGCGAGCGCACCGAGGAGCTGACCCAGCTCAACGGCGAGCTGGCGCGCGCCAAGGCCGAGGCCGAAGACGCCAATATCTCGAAAACCCGGTTCCTCGCCGCCGCCGGCCACGACATTCTCCAGCCGCTCAACGCAGCCCGGCTCTATGCCGCGACCATGATGCAGCGCGCCGCCGCCGGCGCGCCCTCGTCGGAAACCAGCGCGCTGGCGCATAATGTCGATTCGGCGCTCGAAGCGGTGGAGGACATTTTCCTGGCCCTGCTCGAAATTTCGCGCCTCGACGCCGGCGCGATGAAGGTCGAACTCGGCTCCTTCCCGGTCGCCGACCTGTTCAACCAGATCAAGATCGAATTCGCGCCGCTCGCCGAGAAGAAGCGGTTGAAGCTCACCTTCGCGCCCTGCGCGCTCTCGGTGCGCTCCGATCGCCGGCTGCTGCGCCGGCTGTTGCAGAACCTCGTCTCAAACGCGATCAAATACACCCGCTCCGGCCGCGTCCTGGTCGGCGCGCGCCGGCAGCGCGGCAAGCTGCGGTTCGAGGTGTGGGACACCGGCCTCGGCATTCCGCCGGAAAAGCGGAAAAGCGTGTTCCGGGAATTCGAGCGCCTCGACGCCGGCGCCGCCGAGCCCGGCCTTGGCCTCGGCCTGTCCATCGTCGAGCGCATGGCCCGGGTGCTCGACCATCCGCTGTCGTTGCGCTCGACGCTCGGCAAGGGCTCGGTCTTCACCGTCACGGCGCCGCTGGGCGTATCGGCGCCGCAGAGTCCGGCGCGCGACGCCCCGGCCGCCGCGCCGCGCCAGTCGCCGCTCGCCGGCATGGTCGTGGTCGCCATCGACAACGACAAATTCATCGTGGACGGGATGCGCGCGCTATTGTCGTCCTGGGGCTGCGTCCCGATCGTCGCGGCCAACCAGCGCGAGGCCGCCGCGGAACTGGCGCGCCAAAATCGGGCGCCCGACGCCATTCTCGCCGATTACCACCTCGATGAGGGCGACGGCGTCGACGCCATCGTCGCCTTGCGCTGGCGCTTCGGCGCTTCCCTGCCCGCCGCGCTGATCACCGCCGACCGCTCGCAGGACACGCGGGCGCGGGCGCGGGACAAGGACGTGACGGTGATCAACAAGCCGCTCAAGCCGGCGACTTTGCGCGCCCTTCTCGCCCAGTGGCGGGCCGCGGCGGCGACGCCGGCGCCGGCGCAGGGCTGACGACGGCCTCCAGCGGCGCCCCGGCGTCGAACGCTTCGACCTGGGCGTGGAAAGCGCCGATGCGCGGGGCGATCTCCTTGCGGAAGCGCGAGCCGTTGAACACGCCGTAATGACCGACGTCCTTCTGCAGGTGATGCATCCGCAGGCCGTCGGGAAGGTTGACGCAAAGATCCTGCGCCGCCTCGGTCTGGCCGACGCCGGAAATGTCGTCCTTCTCGCCCTCGACGGTCATCAGGCCGACGCGGCGGATGGCGCCGGGATCGACGATCTCGCCGCGATGCTTCATCGTGCCGCGCGGCAGATTGTGATGGACGAAGACCGTGTCGATGGTCTGGAGATAGAATTCGGCGGTGAGGTCCATCACCGCGAGATATTCGTCGTAGAAGTCGCGGTGTTTTTCGGCCGAATCCCCGTCGCCCTTGACGAGATGGTTGAACATGTCGACATGGGCGTTGACATGGCGGTCGAAATTCATCGCCATGAAGCCGGAAAGCTGGAGGAAACCCGGATAGACCTCGCGGCCCGCGCCCGGATAGGGGAAGGGCGCGACATGGATGCAGTTGCGGCGGAACCATTCCGGCCCGCGCTGTTCGGCGATCTTGTTGACCGCGGTCGGGCTGCGGCGGGTGTCGATCGGACCGCCCATCAGGGTCATCGAGGCCGGCGCGTGGGGGCTGTTCCGGGCCTCCATCTGCGCGACCGCCGCCATGACCGGAACGGAGGGCTGGCAGACCGCAAGGACATGGACCGGCGCCGCCCCCGGCACATTGAGGAAATCGCAGATTTCGATGATGTAGTCGATGTAGTCGTCGAGATCGAACGGCCCGACCGCGAGCGGAACCAGGCGGGCGTCCATCCAGTCGGTGATATAGACGTCATGGGTCGGCAGGAAGGTTTCGACCGTGCCGCGCAGCAAAGTCGCATAATGACCCGACATGGGCGCGACGATCAGCAGGCGCGACTGGCGCGGCGCATGGGCGGGCATGTGACGCCGGAAATGAACGAGTTGGCAGAACGGCCGGATCCAGACGATGTCCTGCTCGACCGCGACCTCCTCGCCGCCGATCGTGGTCTTTTCCAGGCCGAAGGCCGGCTTGCCGTAACGGCGGGTCATGCGCTCGAACAATTCCGCCGTAGCCGCGAGATTGCGGCCCATCGGCGTATAGGACAGCGGATTGAACGGGCTCTTGAAGGTCAGCCGGGTCATGTCGGAAAGCGCGCGCGCCGGCGCCATGGCCAGATGGACCATCTCATAGAAGTGATAGGCGTATTGGTTCATTGCCCTGCCCTGCCGCGCCGCCGCCGGGCGCCGCCCGGAAGTCGCGAAACCCGAGGAAGTCCCGAGCCGTAACCGGAAAGTTTACGTGAAACGCATCGTCCCGGCAAACGACCTTAGGCCCGCGCGCCGTCGTTCTTAAGTTGCAAGGCCTGCGGCAAGTCGTCTCGCCCCGGCAAGCGCGTCCTGCATAAAAAGCCTTCGCCCTTTTGGCCAAAACGCCTCATAAACAACTGTATAATAGAGGGATAGCTAACTCAGCCGACGAAATTCCTTTTCGCATTTGCGCAAAGTCGGCCTTGCATGAGGAGGAAAAAGCCCTTTCTCTGGCGGCGGCGCGCGCGCCGGGCTAGGATGGCCGTCCGCCCCCGGAGAGGTTCATGTCGCAGATCAAGGTCGCCATCGTTCCCGTCACCCCCTTTCAGCAGAACTGCGCGATCCTGATTTGCCAGGCGACCCAGAAGGCCGCGGTGGTCGATCCCGGCGGCGACGTGCCCCTGATTCGCCGCGCGATCGAGCAGACCGGCGCGAGCGTCGAAAAAATCCTCCTCACCCACGGCCACGCCGACCACGCCGGCGCCGCCGCCGAATTGCGCGACGCGCTCGGCGCGCCCATAGAAGGGCCGCAGATCGGCGACAAGTTCCTGCTCGACAATCTCGAAGCCGCCTCGATAATGTTCGGCTTTCCCTGCCGGAACGTCACGCCCGACCGCTGGCTCGACGAGGGCGAGTTCTGTCGCCTTCGGCGAGGCCCGCTTCGATGTCCGCCATTGCCCTGGCCATACGCCCGGCAGCGTCGTCTTCGTCAACGAGCCGATGCAATTCTGCCTCGTCGGCGACGTGCTGTTCCAGAACTCGATCGGCCGCGCCGACCTGCCGGGCGGCGATTACGCCACGCTGATGCGCTCGATCGAGCAGAAACTTCTGACGCTCGACGATTCCATGACCTTCCTCAGCGGCCACGGGCCGATGAGCACCATCGGCGCCGAGAAAAAGCACAATCCCTTCCTGCAACGACAAGTCTGAACGCCCCTCCGGACGGAAAATCCCATGTCCATCAGCTCTCTGCTCGTCCATCTCGACAGCGGCGAAAGATCGAAGGTCCGCCTGAAAGTCGCCGCCGACCTCGCCCGCGCCAAAAGCGCAAAGCTCACCGGCCTGTTCGCGCAGATCGCCGCGCCGCATCAGGTCGGACTCGTGGCCGAATGGCCGTCCGCCGCCTATGCCCAGGCCGCCGAGGCCAGCCGTGCGGAATTTCTCGCCGCGACGGCCAAGCTCGACGCCGAATGGATCGACCTCGATCGCGGCGACGAAAAGGAAATCGTCCGCCGCGCGACGGAGATCGCCCGCCATTTCGACATGATCGTCCTCGGGCAGCGCCGCGCCGAAAATGCGCTGGTCCCGGCCGATTTCGCCGAGCAGCTGATCCTCCATTCCGGCCGGCCGGTTCTGGTCCTGCCCGATGTCGGGGAATTCAAGACCATCGGCAAACGCCCGATCTTCGCCTGGGCGGATTCAGCCGCCGCCTCGCGCGGCCTCACCAATGGCGTCCCACTGGTCATGCCGAGGATCGAGGTCTTGGTGGCGGGCTTCTCAACCAGCAACGATCCGGACGCGCTCGCGGCGCAGAAGGACTCTCTCAATTTCACCGTGGCCCATCTCGCCGCCCACGGGATATGCGCCTATGCCGAGCAATCGCCCGTCGGGCGACATCGGCCTGATGGAGGCGCTGCTCAATCGCGCCGCCGATCACCACGCCGATCTGGTGGTGATCGGCGCCTTCGGCGGCGACGATTCGCTGCCCTCGCACGGCGAGGACACGCGCGACATGCTTCGGCGCCTGACGACGCCGGTGCTTTTTTCGCACTGAACGCAAAAAGCCCCGCGCGAGCGGGGCTTCTGCAAGGCGTTCAGGAAAGGCGCCGCCTCACTGGCAAACGCGGATGCGCCGGCGGCCGATGAAATTGCCCCATTGGTCATAGACCGGGCGGCGCTCGAGCCAGCAGCCGCCATAGGCGGGAGCATAGTAATAACGAGGCTGCGCCGCGCTGGCCGCAACCGCGCCGAGGGCAAGGCCGCCGATCAGGCCGGCCGCCGCGGCCGCGCCAGGGTCGCCGCCGCCGCAACCCCAGCCGTTGCACCAGGCCGAAGCGGGCGACGAGAAGGCGGAACTCATTGACAGCGCGGCGACGGCGCCAATCACGATCTTTTTCACGGGTATCGACATATTTTTCTCCTTACGAAAGGGTTGCGCCGCCGCGCGAAAGCATTTTGATGGCAGGCTAGCCATGAGACGCTGAATGTTATCTGAACGAATTGTGGCCACTTCAGGCCCTCGATTCCATCCGATGGTCGCCAACGCATGACGCCGACTGGCTCTTCCGGCGATCTCGCCGCCGATCGCCGCTATCAATGGGCGGTCGGCGCGATGCAATCGCGCGATCACGAGGCCGCCCGCGACCTGTTCAGCCAGGTTCTGGAGCTCGCGCCGCATTGGGCGCCGGCCTGGTTCGGGCTGGGCGAGGCGCTCGAAGGGCTCGACCGTCGCGCCGAGGCGGCCGCCGCCTTCCGCGAGACGCTGACGCGCGACCCCGAGGACGCCGCCGGCGCCGCCTTGCGCCTTGCCCGCCTTTCCGGCGAAAGCCTGGCTTCGGCGCCACGCGCCTATGTCAAGACGCTGTTCGATCAATATGCTGAACGTTTCGACCGTCACCTGACCGAAGTCCTGGCCTATCGCGGCCCGCAAATCCTGCTCGGCGCCGTCGAACAGGCGGCGGCGGCCCGGGTTTTCGCCCATCTGCTCGATCTCGGCTGCGGCGCCGGCCTCGCCGGCGAAGTTTTTCGCGCGAAAACGGCGAACATGACCGGCGTCGACCTCGCGCCGGCGATGATCGCCAAGGCGCGCGCCAAAAGCCTCTATGACCGCCTCGCCGCCGCAGACCTGGTGGATTTCCTTGCGGCGGAGCCGGCGGAAAGCGCCGATCTCGTCATCGCCGCCGATGTGTTCGTCTATGTCGGCGATCTCGACCCCGTTTTCGCCGCCATCACGCGCGTCCTCGAACCGGGCGGCCTGTTCGCCTTCACCGCGCAAAGCCTTGCCGAGGGCGCCGGATTTCAAGTCGGCGAAGATCTGCGCTTCGCCCATTCGGAAACCTATTTGCGGGCCTGCGCCCACAGGGCGGGCATAGCCGTCCAAAGCTTCTCGCCCGCCACGACGCGCAAGGACCGCGGCGCCGACGTGCCGGGCTTCGTCGTCGTTCTGGCAAAATGATAGACTTTCCGCCGCAAGGAGGCCGCCATGACCTTTCCGCTCTATGTCTTCGACGCCTACGGCACTTTGTTCGATGTCCATTCGGCGGTCGCGCGCCATCGCGGCATCGTCGGCGAGCAGGCGGAACGGCTCTCGGAAATCTGGCGGGCGAAACAGCTCGAATACACCTGGACGCGCACGCTGATGGGCGCCTGGCGCGATTTCGACGCCCTGACCGCAGATGCGCTCGACTTCGCCGCCGCTCGTTGCGGCGGCCTTTCGGCGCAGGCGCGCGAAAAACTGCTCGCGGCCTATGAGACGCTGGAGGCCTTCCCCGACGCCGCCCCCGCCCTGCGGCGTTTGCGCAGCCAAGGCGCGCAATGCGTGATCCTGTCCAACGGACGGCCGGCGGCGCTCGCCCGCGCCGTCGCCTCGGCCGGACTGCAGGATTTGCTGGACGAGTCGCTGTGCGCCAAATCGACCGGCCGGTACAAGACCGCGCCGGAGGTCTATGCCCTGGTCGGCGCGCGCTATGGCCTGACGCCCGACAAAATCTCGTTCCAGTCGTCAAATCGCTGGGATGTCGCGGGCGCGGCGCGGTTCGGCTTCCATGCGGTGTGGATCAACCGCGCGAGCGCGCCGGACGAATATGTCGATCTGCCGCCCGAGCGTGTTCTCCCGACGCTGGCCGCCTTGTGAACGACACAAAAAAAGGCCGCCGGACGAACCGGCGGCCCAAGTCTAGGGAGGAAACGCCCAAGGAGGGCTGCAGCACAAGCACCGCTCGTGCTACGGTTCACAAGTTATGTTGCGCTGCACAAAATGTCAAGGCGTTTTTTTGCGCCGCGCCATCCCGTGCGGCGCCGCACGCAAGCCCTTGAGATAGTTGAATGATCGAAGAGGCGCCGGAACCTTCGCGGGTCTCGCGCGTTGAGAATTGGCCGAAAAATGCGCGGAAGGAGGCGGCAATGTCGCCTGCAAGCATACTGATCGCGCTGCTGATCGTCTGTTTTTTCGCGGTCCTGCCGACCTGGCCCCATGCCTCGCAATGGGGCTATGCCCCAAGCCTGCTGGTCGCGGCGCTGATCCTGGCGGCGACGCTTCTGGCCGAAATAAGCTGAAAGCCGCCGCCTATTCCGCGCTCATGACGGTATAGGGATCGTTCAGCGCGCCGCGCTTGAGCATGATCGCACGCTCGGCGCCATGGGAATCATGCCATTTGGCCTTGCACCGATCCATGCCGCACAGAACTTCGGGAAAACGGTGGAACGGCTTGCCATTGGAGAGTTTCTGGCCGTAGCCCGTCTCGGGCTTCCAGCCCTCCGCCAGCAATTGCCCGCGCAGGTCATTGTAATCCTCGCCGGGGACGATATTTGCGGCCAGAGCGGAGCCGATTCGGCCGCCGCCAATGGCGGCCAACAGAACAATCATCAAATATTTCAGATATTTCGCACGCATCGCCCGCCTCCATGAATGGTTTCAACGCAACCCGGCGCAGAAAGCCTGGATTTTCCCGCAGGCCTTGACAAGGGCCTCGTTGGATGTCGCGTAGCTGACCCGGAAATTCGGCCCCATGCCGAACGCCGATCCCTGGACCACGGCGACCCCCTGCTCTTCCAGAAGCGCCGTGACAAAATCGACGTCGCTCTCGATTTTCCTGCCGCCTTCGGACGTCTTTCCCAAAGCCTCCGCGCAGGAGGGATAGACATAAAACGCGCCCTCGGGCCGATGGGCGGAAAGATATTGCGCCTGGTTGAGCATGGAAACCACCAGATCGCGCCGGCCTTCAAACACTTTCCGGCTCTCAGTGACGAAACCCTGCGGGCCGTCGAGCGCCTCGACCGCCGCCCATTGCGCGATCGAACAGGCGCCCGAGGTCTGCTGGCCCTGGATCATGTCCATCGCCCGGATCAGCTTTTCCGGCCCCGCCGCATAGCCGATGCGCCAACCGGTCATGGCGTATGCTTTCGAGACGCCGTTCATGGTCAGCGTGCGGTCGTAAAGCCCCGGCTCGACCTGGGCCGGCGTCGCATGGACGAAATCGTCATAGACCAGATGTTCGTACATATCATCGGTCAGCACCCAGACCTGGGGGTGGCGCAGCAGGACATCGGTCAAAGCCTTCAGTTCGTCGTGCGAATAGGCCGCGCCCGAAGGGTTGGACGGCGAATTGAGGATCACCCATTTGGTGCGCGGATTGATCGCCTTTTCCAGCACTTCGGGCTGGAGCTTGTACGCATCTTCGGCCTTCGTCCCGACGATGACCGCATGGCCGCCGCACAGGGCGACAATCTCCGGATAGGACACCCAGTAAGGCGCGGAAATGATGACCTCGTCGCCGGGATTGAGGCTCGCCATCAGGGCGTTGAACAGGATCTGCTTGCCGCCCGTGCCGACGATGCATTGCGAGGCCTTGTAGTCCAGCCCGTTCTCGCGCCTGAATTTGCGCACGATCGCCTCGCGCAGCGGCAGAATCCCGGCCACCGGGCCATATTTGGTCTCGCCGCGCCAGATCGCCTCGACCGCCGCCGCCTTGATATTGTCCGGCGTGTCGAAATCCGGCTCGCCCACCGAAAGGCTGATGATTTCGCGCCCCTGCGCCCGCAATTCCCGCGCCTTCTGGGTGACGGCGATGGTGGCGGACGGCTTGACCCGAGAGAGCGCGTCGGCGAGGAAGCCCATATCTTTGCCCCTGCAATGGCGATTTGGCGCGCGACCATAGTGCGGGACGCGAAAAAGGGAAGGCGGAATTTGCGTCCGCTCCCCTCGTCTGTTTCGCGCAGAACGCCGGTTCGAATTATCGCGGCAAACTTTTGGAAAGCTTCGCATTGCATTGTGCGGTCATGAACAAGACCGCATCCTTCGGCCGGCGCGGCGGCGCGCCGCCCTCCCCCGCTCCGGCTTCCCGGGCCGTCGCTCTCAGCAATGAAACCGCGCTGACGCCGGATCAGCGCGCGCTGCTGTTCGCGACGCCCGAGGCCGACGTTTCCGCGGTAATGGCGCCGGCGGCGTCGAACCGTTTCGCCGCCAATCTCGCCGCGCTCTCGATCACCCTTCCGATCGTCGCCCTGACCTTTCACATGCCGCGCGGGGGAGCGGCCTTCATCCCGCTGCGCCTTGGCTGGTCGCTGTTTTCGGTCGGCTCCGATCTCGTCGTCAATCTTTGGCTGACGCGCAAAATCTGCGGCTGGTTCGCCCTGTCGGGCGTCCCCGCCTTTTTCCTCATCGGCGCCGCGATCTCCTGGGCTTTCAGCCTGTTCAACGCGGCCATCGGCCTGGGCGACGACCTCACCCCCGCCTTGGCCATCCCGGCGGGAGGCGCCGCCGCGGCGCTTTACTGGCTTCTTGCCGGACGGCTGCGGTCATAACGATTTTTCGGCCCCGTTCCGGCGCGCCCTGCGCCTGCCGCAGGCGCGAAATCGTCTGAGAAACGAAAGGTCAAGCCTCAACGACCGGCGGCGCCGACAAGAACCGGATCGGCCCGATATTCGCCGGGATAGAGCCGCCGCAAGGCGGCGATCTTGGGCAGGTCATTGGTGACGATATAAGGATAATCCGGGTTCAGGGCCAAGAAATCCTGATGATAGGCCTCGGCCGGATAAAACGTCTTGTCCGGCTCGATGCGGGTGACGATCGGCGCGGCGAAGGCGTGGGCCTGGTCGAGCTGGGCGATATAGTCTCTGGCGACCTTGGCCTGTTCGGCGTCGCGCGGAAAGATCGCCGAGCGATATTGGCTTCCCTCGTCCGGCCCCTGGCGGTTCAGCTCGGTCGGGTCATGCGCCACCGCGAAATAGATTTGCAGGATGCGCCCGAGGCTGATTTTCGCCGGGTCGAAGGTGACGGCGACCGATTCGGCATGTCCGGTGTCGCCCCGGCTCGTCATATTGTAATGGGCCGTCGCCGCCGCGCCGCCGGCATAGCCGGAAATTGCGCGGGTCACGCCGTTCACATGCTGAAAGACGCCCTGCACGCCCCAGAAACAGCCGCCGGCGAAGACGATGGTTTCCGGCGCCTGATGCGCCGGCTCATCCCGCGCCGGCGCCGGAATGGCGTGCGGCTTGCCGTCGGCCCTGACCAGGGAGACGGAAGCCGCCAGCGCGAGCGCCGCCGACAGCATCCCGGCGGCCAAAACACGGTTTGAACAACTCATGGTCGGTTCCCCTCTCAACCAAAGGTGAAGGCGTAGGCGCGAACGCCGGGATCGAGGAACTCGATCCGGAACAGGCGGTCGCTTATCTCGCCCTTCTGGCGGACGAGCTGGTAAAGCCGCTCGGACGTCACCGTCCCCTGGCCTTGAGCGTCCGCATCCGCGCCATGTCCGTCGCCGGGCGCGGCGCCGTCGATCGTCACCCTGAAGCGGACCGGCTTGCCGTCGGGACCGGGGCCGAGCACCAGGTGCAGGTCGCGGGCGTGGAAGCGAAAGGCAATGGCGCCGCCCGCCTGGTCGAGTTCGGCGCGCTCGCGCCCAATGGTCCAGTCGCCGGCGAGACTCCATTGGTTGAGGCCAAGATCGGCGCCCTGGTAGACATGGCTGCGGTCCGCGACAGCGCCTCCGGGCGAGGCGAAATTTTCCGCGCGGGCGTAGCCGATATAGGTTTCACCTGAGCGGACGTCGGCGAAATCGGGCGCGGCTTCGGCGCCGGTCGCCTTGTCCTCGAAGGCCTTGGTCGGCGTGACCAGGGTCCCGGCCTCGGCCAGCAATTGCTGGATCACCTTTTCGGTTTCGCCGTATTCGCCCTCGCCGAAATGCTGGTGGCGGAGATGGCCCCGCGCGTCGATGAAATATTCCGCCGGCCAATATTGATTGTCGAAGGCCCGCCAGATCGCATAATCGTTGTCGATCGCCACCGGGTAATCGATGTGCAGGTCGGCCACCGCGCGCTTCACATTGGCGATGTCGCGCTCGAAGGCGAATTCCGGCGCGTGGACGCCGATCACCACCAGACCCTTGTCGCGGTATTTTTCAGCCCAGGCCCGGACATAGGGCAAGGTGCGCAGGCAGTTGATGCAGGAATAGGTCCAGAAATCGACCAGCACGACCTTGCCCTTCAGGGCCTCAAGGGTCAGAGGCGGCGAATTGAGCCAGGCGACCGCGCCTTTCAGCGCCGGCGCGGGGCCTTCATCGGGCAGGCTCGGCCCGGCGCGCGCGGGTTCGACCCGCGCCGCGCCGGCGTCGCCAGCCTTCATCATCATCGCGCCTTCGTCCGGCGCCATGACGACCGAGGATTTCGGGCGGTCGCCGGCATGCGCAGACGAGCCGAATTTGTCGAGCAGCGCCTGCTCCCACTTGTCCGTGCCGGCGAGCGACAGATTGGCGAGAAAGCCCGTATCCGCGCCCAAGGCGATCGCCGCGACCGCCGCCAGCACCACGACGCCAAAGCCGCGCCGCGCCCATTCGCCAAGCCCGAGCGTGCGTTTCATCGCGGCGAAAACCTTGCCGCCGATCAGCAGCGCCAGGGCGAGCGACGTCGCCGCGCCGAGCCCATAGGCCAGAAGCAGCAGCGAGGTTCCGACGCTCGCGCCGTTCAGCGCCGCGCCGGTAAGGATGATTCCGAGAATCGGCCCGGCGCAAGGCGCCCAGAGCAGGCCGGTCGCTATGCCGAGCAAAAGTGCGGCGCCGGTTCCGGGCGTCCCTTCCCCTTGCCCTTCCGCTTGTTGGGAAAGCCGCCCGCCGAGCGCGACCAGCGGCGCGGAAAGGCGTTCCGCGAGGCCTGGCCACAGCAGAGCGAGGCCGAAAAGCGCCATCACCGCCAAGGCCAGATCGCGGCCGATGGAATTGGCGTGGGCCGCCCAGCCGCCGCCCAGGGCCGCGAGCGTCGCGACAAGCGCGAAAGTCGCGGCCATGCCGAGCAGCATCGGCAGGCCGCGCTGCGTGAAGGATTGGCCGGCGCCGGCGAAGACGAAGGGCAGCACCGGGAGAATGCACGGGCTGGCGATGGTCAGCGCGCCGCCGGCGAAAGCAAGCAGGAGGAGAAGCATGTCACGCCGCCTTGAACTTGAGCGCCACGCCGTTCATGCAATAGCGCAGGCCGGTCGGCTTGGGTCCGTCGTTGAAGACATGGCCGAGATGGCCGTCGCAGCGCCGGCAACTCACCGCCGTGCGGACCATCCCGAAGGCGCGGTCTTCCCGCTCGCTGACGGCATGGGGAAGCGGCGCCCAGAAACTCGGCCAGCCGGTGCCGCTGTCATATTTCGTGTCCGACGAATAGAGATCGAGATCGCAGCCGGCGCAGGCGAAAACGCCCTTGCGTTCTTCGTGCAGAAGCGGGCTGGCGAAGGGCCGCTCGGTGCCGTCGCGGCGCAGGATTTCGTATTGGTCGGGAGTGAGGATCTTGCGCCATTCGGCGTCGCTGCGGACCATCCTGTCTTCGACGCCTTTTTCTTCCGCGCGCGCTTGCGCGGCGCTGGCAAGGAACGCGGCGCAGCCGAACAGGCCGAAAGTCTCTCGGCGGGTGAACATGGGCTTTCTCCGGATCGCTGGAATTTCATTCAAGCGCAATACGCGCGCCGCCGCCCTTCGTTACGGCCTTACGCGAAAAGTTCTGATCCGGATCAGAAAATTCAGGCGGTGGGATGGATGACGAAGCCGCCGCTCTCCGCCGGCCCGCCGTCCTCGATCGCCTGCAGGCCGCGCACTTGCGCTAAGGCTGGCCCGGCGCGCAGGGCCTCGACCAAGGCGTCGAGATCGCCCGCCGCGCCGCTGGCGCGGATTTCGACCGAACCGTTCGAACGGTTGCGCGCCCAGCCCGAAAGCTGGAGGCGCGCGCCGGCGCGGCGCGCGAATTCGCGATAGCCGACGCCCTGGACCCGGCCTTCGACAAAAATGTGCAGCGTTTTCGGCCGGGCCTCGGTCAAGGCTTCAAGCCTCCAAGCGAAAAAACTCAGCGGCAGACGTCCCAGAATCCGTTGCGCTGGCTGGCGTCGGTATAATACCAGCAATAATTGGGTCCGGGGGCTTGACCGGCCCAGGACGCCGCCGCCGCCGTGGTCAGGAACCCGATCGCCGCGCCCGCCG
>CAVSEY010000018.1:0-355831 GCA_963727035.1 uncultured Pseudomonadota bacterium
GCGCCAGACGAACAGCGAGCTGAGCGCATAGTTCCATACCGAGCCCATCAGCACGCCGGCGAGCGCCGAAGGCGGGACCTTCGGGATAGAGGCGAAAGAGCCAGGCGGCGACGCCAACATAGGGCGACCGCGCCGAAGCTGCAGACGACATAAAAATACAGCAGCCCGCGCAACTGGGGCCAAAAGCCCTTCAGCTTGGCGTCGCGGTAGGTGATCATGTTGTTGATATAGAAATTGCTGGTCATCGCCACGACCACGGCGATGCTCTGGGCGACCGTAAAGGTGACGGGCAGCAGGGCCAGTGCCAGATTGACGGTGGCCAGATGCACGACCACGCCGCTCAGGCCCACCAGGGCGAAAAAGATGAAGCGCACCGGAATGCGCCCGCCGCTGACCTTGTTCAGCATCAGGCCAAGAAAATCGAGGCCGACCTTGATGTCGAACTTGGACTCGCCCGCCAACCGTTCCCGGAACATATAGCCGACCTCTTCGATCTTCAGGTCCTGTCTGGCCGAGGCGACGATATCCGCGAGGATCTTGAAGCCGGTGGGCTGGAGATCGGGCGCGCAATCCTCGACGATCTGGCGCCTGAGCATGAAAAATCCGCTCATGATGTCGGAGAAGTCGGCGCGCAGCGCGTCCCGGGCGATACGGATGGCGAGCCGGCTGATCGCGGCGCGGCGCGGCGAAAAGCCGGCCTCGGCGGAACCGCCCGCGACATGGCGGCTGCCGACCACGAGATCCGCCCCCTCGCGGATCTTTTGCAGCATCACCGGCAGTATGCGCTCGTCATGCTGCAAATCGGCGTCCATCACCGCGACCACCGGGGCGCTGGAGGCGAGCATGCCCTCGATGCAGGCGCCCGCGAGGCCGCGCCGGTTGACGCGGCGCAGGCAGCGCACGCGCGGGTCCTCCCGGGCGATGTCCTTGGCGAGCGACGACGTGCCGTCGGGGCTGTCGTCGTCGACGACGATCATTTCCCAGGCGACGCCGGACAGCGTGGCGTCCACGCGACGCGCCAGTTCGCGCAGATTGCCGCTTTCGTTGAAGGTGGGAATGACGAGCGTGAGTTCGACGGCCAAGGACGGAAATTTCCTTTCGTGCGGCAAATCTGATAGCTGCAAAGCCTCGCCGAGTACAGCCAGCCTTCCCGCTTTGGTGAACAAAGGCGCGACCTCCACAACCGGCGCGCGAGCCTGTTGAAAGTCGGCCCCGGAAGAAACGATCGCCCGCATGAACGAAAGCCTGTCGAAAGGGAATGAAGCTCTGGCCGGCGCGGGCTGGACCGCCGAACGGCGAACCTTCGTTCTCGTTCTTGCCGTCCTTGGGTTAAGATTGGTTTTCGCCGCTACGACCGGGCTCAGATAGAGCAAATCCTATACGGTCGCGACCAGTCGCGTCCTGACGCTCAGCACTTTCGACCACCCGCCGCTCACCTGGTGGATCGCTCATTCCGCCGGGAAGTTTTTGGGCGAAAGCGCGCTGGCCCTGCGCGCGCCCTTCGTGCTGCTGTCCGGCGTCACGAGTTTCCTGATGTTCGCCCTGACCCGGCGGCTTTTTTCGGCGCAGGCCGGCTTTTACGCCGTCTTCGCGCTGGCGCTGTCGCCCGCGCTCGGCGTCGCCGACGCGGTCTGGATCCTACCCGACGCGCCCCTGCTCCCGGCCATGCTCGCCTGCGCCATTTTTTTGGCGCGGGTCTTTTTCGACCAGGATCGGACCCATGCCGGCCGTAACTGGCTGCTCGCCGGTTTTTTCGCCGGGCTCGCCATGCTGTCCAAATATCACGGCGTTCTTCTGTTCGGCGGCGCCGGGCTTTTCGTGTTGCTCAGCCGTCGCCAAAGAGTTCTGGCTGGCGACGCCCTGGCCTTTTCTCGCGGGCCTTGTCGCGCTGATCGTCTTTTCGCCGGTGCTGATCTGGAACGCCCAGCATCATTGGGTCTCCTTTGTTTTCCAGGGCGCGCGTTCGGGGGCGCCGCATCTCCAGTTCGTCGCGCCGCTCGCCCTGATCGGGCTGCAATCGCTGATTCTCGCGCCGTGGATTTTCTTTCCGCTCGCGGCTTTGTTCCTGCGCGCGCTGTGGCGCGGGCCGGCGCAGGAGCGCGATTTCTTCCTCGCCTGCCTCGGGGCCTTCCCCATCGTTCTGTTTACATTGGTCGCATTGTGGTCGAGCCATCGCGTCCTGCCGCATTGGGCGGCGCCCGGCTATCTGATGATCTTCCCGCTGCTCGGGCGCGAGATCGCCATGCGCAGGGGTGCAGAGCCGGCGACGCTCGATGGCCGCGCCGCGCGCTGGCCGCCGCCGCCGCCTTCACCCTGCTCGCGGCCGGCGCCGTGGTCGCCTTGCCGCATCTGCCGCTGAAAATGCTGGCCGGAAAGCGCGATCCGCTGATCGAAACGCTGGGCTGGAATGAGTTCGCGCGCGCGCTCGAAGCCCGCGGATGGCGCAAGGACGAAATGTTCATCGCCGCGACGCGCTGGTTCGAAGCGGGCAAGCTCGATGTCGCCTTGCACGGCGACCCGCCGGTCCTGTGCCTGTGCGACGACCCGCGCGGTTTCGGCATCATCCGCAATCCGCAAGATTTCGTCGGCCGAGACGCGCTGATCGTGGGACAAAATCTTTCTGCGGCCGAAGCGCGCGCGCGATTTGCAAAATATTTCGACTCGATCGAGCCGCTCGCGCCGGTGAACATCCTGGCCGGCGGCGAGCCGGCCATTGTCCTCGACGTTTATCGCGCCACCCGGTTCCACGATCCGGCGCCGGAATTTTCGCTTACACCCCCGGCGCTTGCAAAAACGCCGCCCCGGCCCCAGTTCAAGGGCTGACGATTTTCCGCGCCCGTCCACACCGCGTCGGGAAGTCGCGTCCGGAGTCCGCATGACCGCGAGCACGCATTTCCTGCGCGAAACCTCTTATCGCGCCCTGCCGCCCGAATTTTTCACGCCGGCGCCCATTTCGCCGCCGCCGGCGCCGCAATGGGTCGTGTTCAACGCCGCGCTGGCGGCCGAACTCGGCCTGCCCGAAGGCGCGGCGACGCCGGAGCTGCTGGAATGGCTTTCCGGCGGCCCGCCGCCCAAGGGCCGCGAGAACATCGCGCTCGCCTATTCCGGCCACCAGTTCGGCCAGTGGAACCCGACGATGGGCGACGGCCGCGCCGCGATGATCGGCGAAATCGCCGCGCCCGACGGCGTTTATGACGTCCATCTCAAGGGCTCCGGCCCGACCAGATTCGCCCGGCGCGGCGACGGCCGCGCCACTTTGTCGGCCATGCTGCGCGAATATATCGTCAGCGAGGCCATGGCCGGCTTAGGGATTCCGACCACCCGCGCGCTGGCCGTCGTCGCCACCGGGGCGCCCGTCTTTCGTGAGACCCCCCAGCCGGGCGCCGTGCTCACCCGGATCGCGAGGAGCCATGTGCGGGTCGGCACGTTCGAATATGCCGCCAACGAGGACGCCCGGCGCAACCAGGGCCCGGCTGCTGACGAAAGCGCTCGCCGACCATTGCATCGACCGGCTCTATCCCGAATTTTCCGGCCAGCCCGACGCCTATCTCGCCTTCTATTCGCAAGTCGTGGCGCGGCAGGCGCGGCTGGTCGCGCAATGGATGCAGGTCGGCTTCATCCATGGGGTGATGAACACCGACAACATGTCCATTTCCGGAGAAACCATCGACTTCGGCCCTTGCGCCTTCATGGACGGATTCAACCGGCGGCAGGTCTATTCCTCGGTCGACGCCGGCGGGCGCTACGCCTTCAACCGCCAGGCGCCGATCGCCTTGTGGAATCTGGCCCGGCTGGCGGAATGCCTGCTGCCTCTGTTCGACGCCGACGAGGCCGTGGCTTTGGGCCGCGCGCGCGAAATGCTGGACACGTTCCAGCCGGCCTATGGCGCGGCTCTGGCCGAAGGCTTTGAGCGCAAGCTCGGCCTCAAGCCGCGCGATCCCGCCAACGAGCCCTTCATCGCCGACCTGTGGCGGCTGCTGGACGACTCGAACGCCGATTTCACGCTGTTTTTCCGCCGCCTGACGCGCGTCGCGGGCGGCGCCGACCCATCGGACTTCCTGGAGCTTTTCGCGCCAGCCGAAGCCGCGACGCGCGAGGAGGCCGCGCGTTTCCTCAACGATTGGCGCGGGCTGACGGCGGGCGACGATTTTTCCGCGCGCGTCAAACTGATGCGGGGCGCCAATCCGATCGTCATCCCGCGCAATCACCGCGTCGAACAGGCGCTCGCCGCCGCCAACGAGGGCGACCTCAAGCCGATGCTGCGCCTTTGCGCGGCGGTGAAAAACCCGTTCCAGGAGCCGGCGGCGCCGGAAAATCCCGACGACGACCTGGAAACGCCGCCCCGCCCCGAAGAAATTGTGCAGATGACCTTTTGCGGCACGTGACTTTCTGCGGCGCCTGAACCGGCGGCGCATGGTTAACGCCGTTGCGCCATGCCGGTTAACCCTGACGTTGCGTACCCCCTCAGTCTGATCATCCCTATAGTTAAACTTAACCGTTTTTTCATGCGCCCGGTCCATCCTTGGCCCATGTAAATCAGCGCAAGCGCGGCCAGCCCGCGCCGCGCCCGGTGCGGGTTCCGGCGATGAAATTCCATGAATTCGAGCATGTCTATTTGCCGCGCATTCTTCTGCCGCTGCTCGGCGGCCTGTTCGTGATCTGCGCGTTGCAGACTGCGGCCCGGGCCGAAACCGGCGTTCTGGCCCTCGGGGCCGACAGCTATGTCGTCAAGGCCGACGAGGGCTATGGCGTCAACGATTGCATTCGCGGCGGCGACGATTGCGCCAAGGTCGTGGCCGACGCCTGGTGCGAGGCCCATGGCCATGGCGACGCCAAGGCTTTTGGCCTCGCGCGCGAGAATATCACCGCCTCGATCGTGAAATCCTCGGCCAAATCCGCCGCCCAGCCGCATATTTCGGCCGACGACGTATTCATCACCTGCAGCGAATGAATTGTTCGAAGTCGCCGGGCTTGTCGCGCCAGCTCATTTATTGAGGAAATCCGCGCATCGGGGAGCCGCGCCGGCGCCCCAGGGCTCGATCGCCACGGTCGAGGTCGAATTCTTGGGCGAGCCTTCGACCAGCTTGTCGCTATAGACCATATAAACCAGCACGTTACGCTTGGCGTCGCAGCCGCGCACGATCTGCATGCGCTTGAAGAAAACCGAGCGGCTCTCGCGGAACACCACGTCGCCTTGAGCGAATTTCTGCTTGAACTGGATCGGCGCATATTGCCGGCAGGCGAGCGAAACGTCCGACGTCTGCTCGACCAGGCCAAAGGCGCCGGCCACCCCGCCCTTTTCCGGCGTGGTGAAATAGCAGGCGACGCCGGCGACGGCGGGATCGTCGATGGCGTAAGTCGCGAGCTTGTCGTTGGGCGTCAGCAGCTTGAAGGTCGTGGACTTGCGGAAGATCAGGTCGGGATCGTCGGCGGCGCGCGCGCTCGCCGCGAAGGCAAGACATGCAAAGGCGCAAAACAGGCTTTTCCGGAAAAAGGAAGTCATTGGCTCGCCGCTCCATGTGGCGCCGCTTATATGACGACGCAAAACGCCGTTTCAAAGGGGCGCCAGCCAGAAAAGCATGAGCCGAGCCATGACCGGAACATCGAATTCCTTGCCAAGCCTTTTCCTCTCCCATGGCGCGCCGAATATTCTGCTTTACCCGAGCGACACCCGCGGCTTCTGGCAAAGTTTAGCTACGCAATGGCCGCGCCCCTCGGCCGTTCTCGTCATGAGCGCGCATTTCCCCGCTGTGCAGGCGACCTTCGAGAACGGCGAACATCCCGGTACGATCCATGATTTCGGCGGCTTCGAGCCGGAGCTTTACGACATGGCTTATCCTGCGCCGGGCGCGCCCGCGCTGGCCGAAAAGGCTTTCGGGCTTGCCCGCGCGGCGGGGCTTTCGGCCGCGCTCGCGCAGGGCCGCGGCTATGACCACGGGACCTGGGTTCCGCTGAAAGTGATGTTTCCCGAAGCCGACATTCCGGTGGCGACGCTCTCGGTCCAGCCGCGCGAGAACGGCGCGCATCATCTGGCCCTGGGCCGCGCTTTGGCGCCCTTGCGCGACGAGGGCGTGCTGATCGTCGGTTCGGGCGGCGCGACCCACAATCTGCGCGCCTTTTTCGGCGGCGAGGACACGCCGCCCTGGGCCCGGTCCTTCAACGACTGGCTTCTCGAAAAGCTCGAATCCGGCGACGCCGAAGCCGTCGCCGCCTGGGAGCAAGGCCCCGACGCCTTGCGCAACCACCCGACGCCCGAACATTTCTCTGCCCCTGCCCTTCGCCTTCGGCGCCGGCGGCCCCGGCGCCAGGGGCAGGCGCCTGCATCACGCCTTCATCGGCCCGATCAGTCTCGACGCCTATAGTTTCGGGTGAAACGCCCGCGGCTGTTTTCATGCAGGGTCGGCGCGCGGGCGGTGAAGATCATGCCCTTGGCGCCCCGCAGCGATGACCGCGTTCGTGAAGGCTTTCGGACGCCGGCCCCGCAGCGGCGACCCGATCACGCGTGTGGGGGCCGGCGACCGAAACCCTTCACGTTCTTGGACATTCATGGTCGCGAGCCGAGGGTCAGATTTTGACCGTTAGCCGGTTCTGGGCGGCATCGAATGAGCAACGTCATTCTCCATCGAATCTGGCGGGAGTCTTGAGGCGCCCGATTTTTTGAGTTTTTCAACAATACGGCCCCCGTTCGGGCGGTAGCTTGAACGTCCGCTCCTTGAAGATTCGCTCCTTGAAGGTTCGCGCCTTGAAGGTTCGCTCCTGGGCGACCTACGGAATCATGAAAACCTGGCCGGGATAGATCAGATCTGGATCGCGGATTTTGGTTGAATTGGCTTGGTAAACCGTCGGATACAGGGCCCCATGCCCGAGCCTCTCGCGGCTGATCCGCCAAAGCGTGTCTCCTCTCACGATCATCGCTGCGCTTTTGCTCGCGTCGCGACTGGACGACGGCGCCTCGGTCTGGCTGACGGCCGGGGCTGGAGGCGGCGGCTTCGCGGCGATCGCGGCCTTGCCTTGCGGCGCGACCGAAAGGGTCATGACAAAGCTTTCCTGCGATGGGCCGGCATGAGACGAGGGCGTGCTGCGCAGCGACAATCGGTGCGTTCCGGCTCCGAGCGGCGGCGGCAACAAGACGAATTCTCCGGTCGTCGGGTCGGTCGCCGTCTCGAGCAAAGTCTCGCCGCTGTCGAGCAGCGCGACCTTCGCGCCCGGCTCGGCCCGGCCCGCGATCACGACTTCCCCCTTCGGCGACGCCTCGGCGACGTCGATGTGCGGTCCCGATGGCGCGGCGCGAAGGTCGGGCGGCGCGACCGAGGACGCGCCAGGGCGTGAAGCGGTGGAAGCCTGCGAGGGAGATGAAGACGGCGCTTGCCGTCCAAGATTTGAATGGCTCACGAAAAATTCGGCCTGGCGCGCGAGGTCCCGCCAATGCGGCGCCCGATCGACCCACCAGACCGCCATGCTCATGGCGCAAATGACAAGGCCGCCCGACGCGGTTATGGGCCCCCGCGCGCCCGACTTACGCATCATCTCGCAACTGCCTACAAAACAACGCCCCTTTAAGCGCAACAACCGCCCGCCAGGACCTTTGTTCCCGGCAGGCGCCAAAATTGTGTGAAGTCTGGCCGTCCATGCCGCAAGGTCGCGATGATGACGGGCGCCGTCTTGTTCGCTTCGTGAGCACCCGAACGTTGGAGCCGAAGCCGATTCGAAGGTCAGCTTCCAATGGCTCGTCGCGATAAGTTTGGTCACCCCGCATTCGGGCGCAAATGGATTCGGCGGGACGGCATCGATGCAGCCCTGCGGAAACCGCCGATCACGCTCCCGCTCAAAAAGAGCAGCCTTAAACTCGCTTCAATTTGGGACTCTGATCAGTGTCGTGGCGTCCTGGCGCCCGCAATATCGCGGGGGGGAACATTTCAGTGCAAGGTCTTGTCGCTCAAATTTATCCTGCATTTCGGGGGCGAGGCTTTGTTAGTAGGCGGACTTGGCTAACCTGACCATCAAGTTGGCGCGACTTGAAAGTTCACCCGACCCGAGCGGGGGATCCTGCTTTTTTGCGGACTTTGAAATTGAAGGTCCCGACGTCAAGGCGCGCGTTCGGGTTCATGTCCCGGCCGACGACCTTGACGAAGCGGATGTGATCCGTGTGGCGCACGACACCTTGCATCGTATCGCCTCGGCCTTGGCTGACAAGACGATCGAGTGGGAACTGAGTTCCGACGCCCGCGCCGACCTTTCCCCGCCTGCTCAGAGCACACGATCCGCGCTGGATTCCGGGGGCGACTGAGTCCGACGCCAATGCTAGCGCCAGACCTGGCGCGTTCGATGATTGACGCGCCCCCGAAAATTGGACCAGTCATAACTGGAATTTCCGCTTGTTGGGCTCATGGCGCCGGATGCGTCGATGCGCCGTTGATCAGCGTGATCGGGGGCTTTCGGCGCCGGGAGCCAGGCGTCGGATTTCGACCGCCTGGCGGTTTCCGACCATGTCCCGGTAATATTGTCGCGATAGGATAAGTCCCGACTTTCGGCGTTTCCCCCCTTCCAGGAGCCATTCATGGCGCAGGTCACCGGACTTTCGGGCAATGAGATTTTCTGCCTGGCGATGAAGGGTTTTGCGCCCGGCGAACTCGTCGTCGGCAACAGCGTCAATTCCATGGGCTTTCTTGGCTCGCTCGGCGCCAGCGTCAGCAGCATCCTCGGCGGCGAGGTTCCGCAGGTCACCGAGGCGATCCACGCCGGGCGCGAGGCCGCGCTCGAACGGATGACGCGCGAGGCGGCGGCGCGCGGCGCGGCGGGCGTCGCCGGCGTCGCCGGCGAATTGCGCGCCTTCAGCGGCAATACCGAATTCCTGTTCGTCGGCTCCTGCGTCCACAAGCAGGGCGCCAATCGCCTGTTCACCAGCGCCGGCGACGCGCAGGAGCTTTATTGCCACATCGACGCCGGCTACGAGCCGGTCCAGCATGTCTTCGGCAATGTCGCTTATTCCATGGGCGTCGGCGGCGGCCTGCTCGGCTCGCTGAAAACCTTGGCGCGCGGCGAAATCCGCGAATTTTCCGACGTGTTCAACGTCACCCGCCACGCCGCGCTCGACCGCGCCGTGGCGCTCGCGAAAAAGGACGGCGCCAACGCCGTGGTCGGCATTGGCGCCATTATCGAGCGCTGGGCCGGAACCCATGAAATGCTGATGTCCGGCACGGCGGCGATCAACCGCGCCTTGCCGCCGCAGACTTTTCAGAACCCGGCGACGTCGGACCTCACCGGCTCGGAGCTTTGGGCCATGACCAAACTCGGCTATGCGCCGGTCAAGCTGCTGATGTCCACCTCGATCTATTCGCTCGGCTTCGCCGGCGGCTTCCTCGCCGCCTTCAAGAGTTTCGTCAAAGGCGAGATCAACGAGCTGACGACGATGATCCACGACGCGCGCGAAATCGCCATCGCGCGGATCAAGGACGAAGCCGACGCGCTCGGCGCGCAGGACGTGGTCGGCGTGAAAACCTATATCGCCGAAATCGCCAATGGCCTGGTCGAATTTCTGGCCGTCGGCACCGCCATCCGCAAAACGCCCGGCGTGGCCTGCGCCGCCGAGGCTTTGCCGACCCAGGCCATCACCGCCGACCGCGACACCTGGATCGACGGCGATTTCGGCTTTTCGCTCGACCGCAATAATTGACGCGGACGCGCCGCCGCTATCGGCGAGCGTCAGCCCCCGCTTCCGACTGAAATCCGGGGTTGAGCTGAACCGTTTCCCGACGCAAGATGCCCGGGGTCCGAAACCGCTTGAACGGCGGGACGGCGCGACGCGCGGCCCCGCGCGATCGGTCGAAAGGAAACGGCAATGGACAAGAGCAGGCGTCAAAGATTTGCGAACAGGCTGCTGAGCAGCGTTGCTTGCCTCCTGATCGGGCTGACCCCCGAATATGCCTTCGCGGTGGACGCCCCTGCCGCCGCAAGCCCCCTGCCCGCGTCGGCCCAACCGGCGCCGGAAACGCCCCCGCCGGCGGCCGAGGCCCCCGCGCCGGCGCCGCAATACACGCAGGCGCAGCTTGAACAAATGCTGACGCCGATCGCGCTCTATCCCGACGCACTGCTCGCGCAGATCCTGCCGGCTTCAGCCTATCCGCTCGAAATCGTCATGGCCGCGCGATGGCTTGACGCCAACGCCGCGGCCGTCGCCAAGCAGGATTTTTCTGGAGCGGATACGCAGAACTGGGACCCGTCGATCAAGGCGCTTGTGCGTTTCCCGGAAGTCATCAACAAACTCAACGCCGACCTCGACTGGACGACCAGCCTCGGCGAAGCGACCGTCAACCAGCCTCAGGACGTCGCCAACGCCATTCAGAGCCTTCGCGCCAAGGCCATGACGGCGGGCGTCCTCACGACGACGAAGCAACAGAAGGTTTCGCGGCAGACGCAGAACGGGCGGGAGGTCGTGATGATCAAATCCGCCGACCCCAATGTCATCTACGCGCCGAGCTATAATCCCGCCGGAATTTACGGCTGGCCGGGCTATGACCCGGCCTACGCCGTGGCGACCGGCCTGCTGGTTTTCGGCGCCGGCGTCGCGATCGGCTCGCTGTGGCGAGGGAATTACTGGAACTGGGGCACGGGCGCGATCTACCGGCCGGTCTGGCCCGGCTATCCGGGCTGGCGCGCGCCTTATGCGGGCTGGCGCGCCGGAGCGGCCATCCCTCCGGGCAATATCGGAAACGGCGTCGCCAACCGCCCCTGGGCGCCTGACAGCGGCAGATATCGTCCTGGCGGACGCCCCGGCGGAATCGGCGGTCCCGGCGGCGTCGGTCGTCCCGGCGGCATTGGCGGGCCTGGCGGCGTCGGCGGCGGCGCAGCCGGCCGTCCTGGGGGCATTGGCGGTCCGGGCGGGATCGGCGGCGGTGGGGCTGGCCGTCCTGGAGGCATTGGCGGTCCGGGCGGGATCGGCGGCGGTGGGGCTGGCCGACCGGGTGGCGGCGGAGCTGGCGCCGAGCGGCCCGGTGGAATCGGCGGCGGCGCCGGAGCCGGCAAGCCCGGTCGCCCGTCGGGCGGCGGCGCGCGACCCTCCACTCGTCCTGCGGGCCGCCCGGCGGCGCGCCCGGCGGGCCGTCCTGGGGCGGCCGCGCGTCCGGCGGTCCATCGCGCCGCCCACCGCGGCGGCGGCATGCGGGCCGGAGGGGTCCACAGGGGCGGCGCCATGCGGGGCGGCGGCATGCGCGGCGGCGGCATGCGCGGCGGCGGCATGCGCGGCGGCGCGCGCGGCGGAATGAGGGGAGGCGGCGGCCGCGGGCGGCGTTCCGACCTCAGCCTGAAGCACGACGTCACGCTGCTGGGTTACATGCCCAACGGCCTCGGCTTCTACCGCTTCGTCTATAACGGCGGCCGCAAGGTCTTTGTCGGCGTTGTCGCCCAGGAAGTGAAGGGCGTCATGCCGGACGCCGTCTTCCGCGCCAAAGACGGCTATCTGCGGGTCGAGTATGACAAGATCGGCGTGAAGTTCCAAAGCTACGACGCGTGGGAGGCTTCCGGCGGTCGCATCCCCGGCGCTTCGCCGACGACGATCCACTGACCGGCTCGCCGGGCGAAATTCCCAGCGCCGTCGCCCTTTTTGGCGCCGGCGCCGGGATGCGGGTCCCGCTAAAAGGGGTCCGAAGGAAAAGGGATTTAATAAAGCGTCACCGTCACCAGAGATACCATAAGCTTGGCGTAGAGCTTTTTGACATTCAAAAACACATGATTATTTTGAAATAAAAGGACATTTTGCATATTTGTCTGAAAAGTAAGCAAACCGCAAAAACTGAATACGAGATCAGCTTCCATTTTTATTTCGCAAGTTCACGATGTTTTGAATGCGCGCGCGCAACGCATCGGCGGAATCGTCGTTGTATGTCTTGAAATGCAGCGCCTTATTTTGAATGGAGGTTTCAATGTCGAACAAACTCAAGTTTTCGAGCATTGCAGCGTTCGGCGTCACATTCTTCGCAGGCGGAATCGCTTACGCCGCATCGCCTGTTTCGGGTTTCGGCCCGACCATCAGCGGCGACAGATCGCTCAACGAAAACCTCGGCGCATTGACGGAAGTTATCGCTTGGCAGAATTCGCCCATGGGCGACGTCTACCAGTTCGCGCTCGCCGTTACGGCGCCGGAAACGCCGTTTGAAAATGTGGCGATGGAATCCACTTCGCAGGATTCGCTGGCGACCGGCCCACAAATCATCAATGACCGGACGTTGAACGGCAGCATGCAGCACCTTGCGACGGTCATCGCCTACCAGAAATCCCCGCAAGGCGACGCCTTCCAATATGCGTTGGAAGAGCACCTTCAGGGGAAGGGCGCCGATTTCGAGCAAGTCGCTTTGGCGTCGATTCCGGCGGGCGGGTTCGACCGCGGTCGTTAGGATTTCTTGGCGTTCCTGCTGTGGTCGCCCCCGCCGTTCAGGCGGGGCGGTCGCGATGTCCGTCATTCGCACAATGGGGCTGCCGACCGTCGGTTATGGGTGACGGTGGGTGGCGCTTTACTAAATTCCCTTTTTCCACCCCATTCCTGGCGGGGCGCCGCAAAACGGGTCTGGTCGCCCTTGAAGCTGGTTCAGGAATAGGCCCCGTCCGTCGAAGATAAGGTCTGACGACGCCTTGATTCTTGGCGAAGGCATGCCCATGTGCCGATAGCGCGCTGGCACTCACCCATCATGAGTGCTAAATGCAGACACCTCCGCCCATCGGCGCACCTTCCCTTTTCGAAGCGTGCCCGGGCTCCAATCAAGGAAAACAATATGGCGTTCCGTCCTCTTCATGACCGGGTTGTGCTCAAACGCCTTGAGGGCGAAGAGAAGACCAAGGGTGGCATCATCATCCCCGACACGGCCAAGGAAAAGCCGCAGGAGGGCGAAGTCGTCGCCGTCGGTCCCGGCGCGCGCGACGAAGCCGGCAAGATCGTTCCGCTCGACGTCAAGGCCGGCGATCGCGTCCTGTTCGGCAAATGGTCCGGCACAGAAGTCAAGATTGACGGCCAGGAGCTGTTGATCATGAAGGAAAGCGACATTCTGGGAATCGTCGGCTGATCCTTCCCGCTTTCCACGAACCCAAGATTTTTTTCTTTCGGAGTTGAACCACCATGGCCGCCAAAGACATCCGTTTCTCCACCGACGCGCGCGACCGCATCCTGCGCGGCGTCGAAATGCTGAACAATGCGGTGAAAGTCACCTTGGGCCCGAAGGGCCGTAACGTCGTCATCGAAAAATCCTATGGCGCGCCGCGCATCACCAAGGACGGCGTCACTGTCGCCAAGGAGGTCGAGCTCGCCGACCGGTTCGAAAATCTCGGCGCCCAGCTCGTGCGTGAAGTCGCCAACAAGCAGCATGACGCCGCCGGCGACGGCACCACGACGGCCACCGTCCTCGCCGCGGCCATTGCGCGCGAAGGCGCCAAGGCGGTCGCCGCCGGTCTCAACCCGATGGATCTGAAGCGCGGCATCGATCTGGCCGTCGAAGCCATTGTCGTCGATCTCAAGAAAAATTCGAAAAAGGTCACCTCCAACGACGAGATCGCCCAGGTTGGCGCGATATCGGCGAATGGCGACAAGTCCATCGGCGACATGATCGCCAAGGCGATGCAGAAGGTCGGCAATGAAGGCGTGATCACGGTCGAAGAGGCGAAAAGCTTCGAAACCGAACTCGACGTCGTCGAGGGCATGCAGTTCGACCGCGGCTATCTCTCGCCCTATTTCATCACCAACGCCGAAAAGATGATCGCCGAATTCGACGATCCCTACATCCTGATTCACGAGAAGAAGCTGTCTTCGCTGCAGGCGATCCTGCCCCTGCTGGAAGCCGTCGTCCAGACCGGCAAGCCGCTGGTGATCGTCTCCGAGGATGTCGAGGGCGAGGTTTTGGCCACGCTCGTCGTCAACAAGCTGCGCGGCGGCTTGAAAATCGCCGCCGTCAAGGCGCCCGGCTTCGGCGACCGCCGCAAGGCCATGCTCGAAGACATCGCCATCCTGACCAACGGCCAGGTCATTTCCGAGGATATCGGCATCAAGCTTGAGAACGTGACTGTGGCGATGCTCGGCCGCGCCAAGAAAATCCGCATCGACAAGGAAAGCACCACCATTGTCGACGGCGCCGGCGACAAGAAGGACATCGAAGGCCGCATCGCCCAGATCAAGGCGCAGGTCGAGGAAACCACCTCGGACTATGACCGCGAGAAGCTCCAGGAGCGTCTGGCCAAGCTGGCGGGCGGCGTCGCGATCATCCGCGTCGGCGGCTCGACCGAAACCGAGGTCAAGGAAAAGAAGGACCGCGTCGACGACGCCCTCAACGCCACCCGCGCCGCGGTGGAAGAAGGCGTGTCGCCCGGCGGCGGCGTCGCCTTGCTTCGCGCCATCCCCGCGCTCGCAGGCGTGAAGGTCCAGAACCCGGACCAGAAGACCGGCGTCGACATCGTCCGCAAGGCGATCCAGGCGCCCGCGCGCCAGATCGTCGACAACGCCGGCGACGACGGCGCGGTCGTGGTCGGCAAGCTGCTCGAATCGAAGGATTACGCCTTCGGCTACAACGCCCAGACCGGCGAATATGGCGATATGGTCAAGCTCGGCATCATCGACCCGACCAAGGTCGTGCGCACCGCAATTCAGGACGCCGCTTCGATCTCCGGCCTGATTGTGACCACCGAGGCGACGATCACCGATGCGCCCAAGAAGGACGCGCCGGCCATGCCGCCCGGCGGCGGCATGGGAATGGATTACTGAAGCCCAGGCCATTCCGGCGGCGCAGGCGCCAAACAAGGCCCCGGGGGAGTTTTTCCCGGGGCTTTTTTTCGTCGCCGTTCGCCGATGGGCCGGTCAGCGCGTGTTGAACGGTTCCGCCGCAAGCCAAGCTCGCGCGTGGGTCGGCGCTTCGACGGGCTGATCCACCCCACATCGCGCGCCATCGCGCTCGCCCGCACGCGCAAAAAAAAAGCGCATAGTACAGGCCGATCCACCCGGTGACGCCGCGGCTTGCATTCCGCCGGCGGCCGTGGAAAGACGCGGGCCGAACCGATCGCGCGCAAGGAACTCTTCCCATGGCCTTCTGGTTGGACATCGCATCCTTCGCCCTGAAAGCCCTGCTGATCGTTGCGGCGCTCGGCGCCTTCGCGGCGCTCGGCGCGCGCCTGACGCGCCGTGACGCCGTGCGAAGGCGCGAAATCGAGGTCCGCTCGCTCAACCGGCGCTACGACCAGATGCGCGACGAACTCGACGCGGAAATCCTCGGCAGGAAGGAGCGGCGATCGCTCGCCAAGGCCCGCAAGCGCGAGGCCAAGGCGCGCGAAGTGACTCCGACTGGCAAGCGCGTCTATGTGCTCGGCTTCAAGGGTGACCTCATGGCGTCGTCCGTCAAGGCCCTGGCCCGGGAAATCGACGCCGTGCTCACCGTCGCCCGGCCTTCGACGGACGAGGTCGTGTTGCGCCTGCAAAGCTCCGGCGGCACGGTGACCGGCTACGGCCTCGCCGCCGCCGAAATCTCGCGTCTTCGCGACGCCAAGATCAAGGTCACGGTCTCGGTCGACCAGGTGGCGGCGAGCGGCGGCTACATGATGGCCTGCGCGGCGGACACAATCGTCGCCGCGCCCTTCGCGCTCATCGGTTCGATCGGCGTCGTGGCGCAGGCGCCCAACCTCCATCGCCTGCTCAAGAAGAACGACATCGACTACGAGGAGCTGACGGCGGGCGAATTCAAGCGCTCGATCTCGGTGCTTGGAGAGATCACGCCGGCCGGCCGCGAGCATTTCATCGGCAAGATCGAGGACATTCACACCGCCTTCAAGAGCTTCGTCGCCGAGCGCCGCCCGGGCGCCGACCTCGCCAAGGTCACGAATGGCGACGTATGGCTGGCGAGCGAAGCGGTCAGCCTCGGCCTCGTGGACGCCCTGTCGACCGGCGACGATCTCCTCTTCCGCTTGAAGGACGAGGCGCGCCTGTTCGCCGTCGCATCCGTGGCGCGCAAGACGCTCCTGCGCCAGCTTCTCGGCGGCCTCGGCTTCGAGGGGCCATCGGCGCTCGCGCCGCTTCGCGCGATCGCCAAAGCGTTCAGCGCCGTTCGTGGACATTGACGGCGACGCGCTGCGCGTCGCGTCGTGGAGCGCGCTTTCGATCGTCGACGGCTTCAAGCGCGAATGACCGCCAGGGTCGCCGGAACCGGGACTCCCGGAGGTCGACACCCTGTCGCAATTGCGATTGCGCTATTCCCTGACGGGCCTGAGTAGTTTCCGAGCCTTGTTCCCTTCGAAAGCCGACGTCTATTGTCAGCGCCTGGGTCAACCGACTGCTCGCGAGCCACGCAAGCGGACGTGAAGCCGTGCGGATGGGGCAAGTGCGGTCCCAAATTTGGAGGGTGTCTGTCATGCTGGGAAAAAGTGCCCTGAGCGGCGTGTTGTTCGGCCTTCTGGCGTCGTCGACGGCGATTGCGCAGACGGCCCAGATAAACGAGGCCCTGCAGCACTTCAAGCCGATCCCGTCAACGCCGCCGGCCCTGCCCGGCAACCCGGCCACGACAGCCAAGGTAGAGCTCGGCAAGATGCTTTATTTCGATCCGCGCCTGTCGGCGAGTCATGCGATCAGCTGCGCTTCTTGCCACAATCTCGGGCTCGGCGGCGCCGACGCCGAGCCGACGTCGATCGGACACCGCTGGCAGCACGGCGGCCGTAACGCTCCGACCGTCTATAACGCCGTCTTCAATATCGCGCAGTTTTGGGACGGGCGCGCCAAGGACCTTGAGCAACAGGCTTCAGGGCCAATGGTGAACTCGGTGGAAATGGCGTCGCCGTCGGCGCATATTACGGAGCAATTGAAGGGCATACCCGGCTATGAACCGGCGTTTGCGGCCGCTTTCCCCGATGCGGCCGAAAAGATCACGCTGCCGCACGTCCAGCAGGCGATCGCGGTGTTCGAGGCGACGCTGATCACTCCGAACGCCCCTTTCGATCGATACCTCAAGGGCGATGCAAATGCGCTTTCCGCCCCTCAAAAAGAAGGGTTGGCGCTTTTTATCGGAAAAGGCTGCGTCGGCTGCCACAATGGGATCAACATCGGCGGTGGCTCCTACGCGCCCTTCGGTGTTGTCGCCAAGCCGGGCGACAACCTGCTCCCTGCGTCCGACAAGGGCCGCTTCATGGTGACCAAGACGGCGGGCGACGAGTATGTCTTCAGGGTCCCCAGCCTTCGCAACGTCGCCCTTACGGCTCCCTATTTTCATACCGGCCAGGTTTGGGATCTTCGGCAGGCGGTCGCCATCATGGGCTCAAGTCAACTCGGCATCCAGCTAACCGATGGGGACGTCGACAAGATCACGGCGTTCCTCGTCAGCCTGTCGGGTGACGCGCCAAAAGTTGTCTTCCCGATGCTTCCTCCCAGCGGCGCCGCCACCCCCCCGCCACAGCCATAGGCGCGCCTGGCGCCAGCCAAATACATCGCGGTTTCGTCGTGCGCGCCAGCATGATTTATGCAAATAATTGCATATAATAATGAAAATATAACTGCTGGCGCCCGCTCGCGAGGAGGACATTCCATGAGCGACAACATAATCGATACGCCGATCCAATCGGGCATGGTCTGGGATTTGCTCATCCGGCTGACAGGCGTAGCCCTGTTGGTCCTGCTGATCGTCGCATATTTTACTGGCGATGAAATTCAGCACACCCACGCCATTATTGGTTACGCCGTCGCCAGCCTTTTGGCCGCGGGTGTTTTTTGGGCATTGGTAAGGCCTCGCCAGGCCCGCTTTCCGTCCACCGAATACAGCTTGCGCGGAATCAAGCGGCAAATTGAAAATGCCGATAGATTTCCCAGGACTCTGGCGTCTTTGTTTTTGATCCTGGCGGCGCTGCCCTTCGTCGCCTTAATCCTGATGTTGCTCACGCATACGCTGTGGGGAACCACTCGGATTGACGAGATGCACGAGGTTGTCGCCTATTTCGCCGTTGGATTGGTTGCTTGTTACATCGCAATGGTGGTTCTCGCGAGCGCCGGATACGTCGAGGGGCGCCTGAGGAAGCTGTTTCAAGGAAACAAGCATTAGCGTGGATAGCGCCCATTCAATGCTCTGACAGCACCCTGGCGCCAGGTTTTCCAACCGCGCCGATGCGGACGTGCGCAGGGCCATCTGGTTCTGCGCCTCTGCGCCCGATAGACTGCCCCAGCCTGAAGATCATCGGCGGCGTCGGCAAAATTCGTGGCCGATCGTGGGAGTCGACAAGGCCCTTGGTCAGGGCGCGTCGCGCGGATCGTCGTCCGGCTTCCGCGTCGATGTGCTGGTTTCACGAGACTGCAAATTTTAAGCGTCCGCGCGTTGCTCGGCGCGATCTTGAAGGACGAGTGCGATGCTGGCCGGATCCAATTCATCATCGCGTTTGAGCGGGCTGACCGCCGCCGAAGCCGCGGCGCGTCTTGCGGCTGAGGGCTATAACGAGCTGCCGCAGGCCGACCGGCGAACGCCGTTTCGCATCATTCTCGAAGTGCTGCGCGAGCCCATGCTGGCGCTCCTGCTCGGCGCCGGACTGGTCTATCTCGCCCTTGGCGACGTCAAGGAAGCTCTGGTTCTGCTGGCGTTTGCCTGTCTCTCCGTCGTGATCACGGTGGTTCAGGAAACGCGCACCGAACGGGTGCTGGAGGCCTTGCGCGATCTGACCAGTCCGCGCGCGCTGGTGGTCCGCGACGGCGAGCGCCAGCGGATCGCCGGCCGGGACGTCGTGCGCGGCGACGTGATCGTTCTCGCCGAGGGCGATCGCGTTCCCGCCGACGCGCGGCTCATCGAGGCGCAAGATCTTCAGGCCGATAAATCGCTGTTGACGGGTGAATCCGCTCCCGTGCGCAAGGCGGCCCACACGGGCGGGTCGCTGGCGCCGCAGCGCCCCGGCGGCGACGATCTCCCGATTGCGTTTTCCGGAACCCTGGTTGTCCGCGGCCTGGGAGTTGGCGTGGTGGTGGCTACGGGCGCCTTCAGCGAAATCGGCAAGATCGGCAAGTCGCTCGGGGAATTGGAGACCGCGGCCCCGCATCTGCAGACGCAAACCCGCAAGCTGGTCGACATTTTCGCCATTTTCGGCGGCATCGTCAGTGTTCTCGTCGTCGGTCTCTATGGGACGCTGCGCGGCGGTTGGCTCGACGCGCTTCTGGCCGGCATTGCGGTCGGCATGTCGATGCTGCCGCAAGAATTTCCGGTCGTGCTGGCCGTCTTCATGGCCATGGGGGCCTGGCGCATTTCGCAGGTCCGGGTCTTGACGCGGCGCGCGACGGCGATCGAGGCTCTCGGCTCCGCCACGGTGCTTTGTACCGACAAGACCGGAACATTGACCGAAAATCGGATGACGATCACGGAATTGCGGCTGGCGACCGGCGCGAGGCGAGTGATCGGCGCGGCGCCGGACGCTTCGTCGTCCAGCTTTGACGATCTGGTCGCGTATGGCGCGCTTGCCAGCGCCGCCGAGCCATTCGATCCCATGGAAAAGGCGTTCCATGCGCTGGCGCAGCAAGGAGGCCTGCCGGCCGCGGAACAAGGCGCCCTGGTAAAAGTCTATCCCTTGCGGCCGGACCTTCTCGCCGTAACCCATGTCTGGCGGGCGCCCAACGCGGGGGCAGCGCATGTCGTCGCGGCGAAGGGCGCCCCGGAAGCCATTGCCGAGCTTTGCCGCCTGGGCGCGACGGAGCGGGCGGCGCTGGCGGCGGCGGTGGATGATATGGCGGCGGCGGGTCTGCGCGTTCTCGGAATAGCGCGCGCGACCTTCGCCGGCGCGGATTTTCCGGACTCGCATCGGGATTTCGCCTTCGAGTTCCTCGGTCTGGCCGGAATGGTTGACCCGCTGCGGAAAAGTGTTCCCGCTGCCGTCGCCTTGTGCCGAACGGCCGGCATCCGCGTCATCATGATCACCGGCGACTATCCGGCGACCGCGCGCGCCATCGCTCGCCAGGCTGGCGTCGACAGCGACGACGTGATCACGGGCGGGGAGGTTGAACAACTGGACGATCAGGCGCTCGCCGCCCGCTTGCGGACCTGCTCCGTCTTCGCTCGCGTCATGCCCGACCAGAAACTGCGCATCGTCAATGCCTTGAAGGCGAATGGCGAGATTGTCGCGATGACGGGCGACGGCGTCAATGACGCGCCCTCGCTCAAGGCCGCCGACATCGGCGTCGCCATGGGCGGGCGTGGCGCGGACGTGGCGCGCGAGGCGTCATCCATCGTTCTGCTCGACGACGATTTCGGTTCGATCGTGACGACGGTGCGCCTGGGGCGGCGCATCTACGACAATCTGCGCAAGGCGATGAGCTTCATTTTCGCGGTGCATGTCCCCATCGCCGGGCTGGCTTTGCTGCCGCTGGCGCTCGGCATGCCCATCGTCCTCGGCCCGATGCATATCGCCTTCCTCGAAATGATCATCGACCCGGTCTGCTCGCTCGTCTTCGAAGCGGAAGGCGAGGAGGACGGCCTGATGCGCCGCCCGCCCCGCGATCCCGGCGAACCGCTGTTCTCCAGCGCCATGATCCTCTGGGCCGTCCTCCAGGGCGCTTTCGCCTTTGGCCTGGTCGCCGCGATCTATGTCGTCGCGCTGCGGCGCGGAATGCCGGAAGACGAAGTGAGGGCCTTGACCTTCTTCTCTCTGGTGATTTCGATCGTTGCGCTGATCTTTGTGAACCGTTCGACGAGCGCATCGTTGGCCAGGGCGTTCCTGAGGCCGAACCGGGCGCTGGCCGTGGCGCTTCCCGCCGTGGCGGCCATGCTCGCCGTCACGCTGCTTTGGCCGACGGCGAGCGACCTGTTCCGGTTCGGACCCCTCCATGGCGACGATATCCTGTTCACGCTGGGGGTCGGGCTTGTCGTTCTTGTCGTGCTTGAATTACTGAAATGGTTGTGGCCTCGTCGCGGCCGAAATCAGGGGGCGAACCAGTGACGGCGAAACATTGGCGCGACGATTCCGAACGCGAATCGTTTGTAAGACGCGTTTTCATTGTCCTCCTGATGGCGGCGATCGCCTACGCCCTGTGGCGGCTCGCGGATCTTGTCGTTCTCACCTTCGGCGCCGTTCTGTTCGCGGTCGGCCTCCAGACAGCGGCGGGGGCCGTCTCGCGCCGGACGCGGGCGTCCAACGCGATCTCGCTCGCGATCGTCGTGCTGATCGCGCTGGCGTGCTTTGGCCTGGCGGTCGTCTTCTTTGGCCGCGTCATCGCCGTGCAGGTCGATGAACTCATCAAGCAAGTTCCTCAGGGCCTGCGCATCATCGTCGAACGCATTCAAGCCAATCCCTATGGCCTTTATGCTCTGGAACAGGCGCGCGGTTTCAACGTTTCCGGTTCGACAGGCTGGGTCGCTTCGACCTTGGCGCTGATCGCGCGCTCGACCTTGCAGGCGGTCGCTTATGCCGTTCTCGTCGTCTTTCTTGCAATTTATCTTGCGGCCGAGCCGGGCCGCTATCGCCGCATGTGCCTGCGCCTTGCGCCACCAAGTCGACAGCCGGCGCTGGCGCATGTCTTTGACGCGACGGGCGAGGTTTTGAAGCGCTGGCTCTTGGGCCAATTGGTCGTCATGACCATCATCGGCGTCTTGTCCGGGTTCGGACTCTGGCTGCTCGGAATCGAATCCGCGATTGCGCTCGGCCTGGTCGGCGGCTTCCTGTGCTTCATTCCCTATGTCGGGGCTGTCGCCGCGGCCATCCCGGCGACGCTCGTGGCGCTGACCCAGGGGCCGACTTATGCGCTTTCCGTCGTCGCCATGTATGCCGCCGTCCATTTCGTCGAGGGCAATTTCATCACCCCACTCGTCCAGGCGGAGGCGACTTCGCTCCCGCCAGTCCTTTCATTGCTTTCCATCGTGGCGTTTGGCGTGCTCATCGGCCCAGCATCGGTGCTCATCGCAGCGCCGCTCACGCTTTTTTTGGTGGTCGTTGTCGAACTGCTGTATGTCGAGCAAGCATTGGGGCAAAATCCCGTTTCGACATCAAAGGAGCCAAACGGATCGTCTGGAGAAGCAGAGCGCCTTTAGTCCAGGCGATGACCCGGCGCGGTTCAAAGCGTCGCGCGGTAACGCGGGAAATTTGGGCAAGACATTTTTGCATCGATGGACTTTGGCTCAGCCTGCGGCGTCGAGCCCGAATAGCGAAAAGCGCCGATCCGGATCCTGCCAAATCCGTCCTAAACGCCAGCCGCTGCGTTCGGCGAGCGCCAAAAAAGTCCGCTGCTCGTATTTGCGCGAACTCTCGGTATGGATCGACTCGCCCGCCTGAAATGCGAAACGCCGATTGTCGATCGTGACCACGCGCGTGTCGCGGCTGACGAGGTGCATCTCGACGGCGGACTCGGCCTCGTTCCACCGCGCCTCGTGTCGAAAACGGTCGAGCGGGAAATCTCCCCCCAGTTCACGATTGATCCGCGCGAGCAGGTTGCGATTGAAGGCCGCCGTCACGCCTTCGCCATCGTCGTAAGCGGCGAGAAGAAGCCTCACGTCCTTCTTCAAATCGACGCCGATGACCGCCGTGCCTCGCGCGCGCGCATGGCGGGCGAACTTTCGCAGCAGCGAGGCCGCCTCGTCCTGATCGAGGTTTCCGATCGTCGATCCCGGGAAGAAGGCCGTGCGTCGCCCGGGCGGGAGCCCTTCGGGCAGATCGAAATCCTTGGTGAAATCGGCGACGACCGGCCGCGCGTCGAGCCGGGGAAAGCGACGCTGCAGGCGGCTGACCGTGGCGTCGAGGACGTCGCCGGCGATGTCGACCGGGACATAGAGCCGCGGCGCCAGGGCGTCGATCAGGATTTCGGTCTTGACGCCCGCGCCCGCGCCATATTCGAGCAGCAGCGCCCGCTCGCCGCAGAAATCGGCGATCTCGCCGGCGTGCCGCCGCAGAATGGCCGTTTCGACGCGTGTCAGATAATAGTCGTCGAGGCGGGTAATCGTCTCGAACAGCGCCGAGCCGCGATCGTCGTAGAGCCAGCGGCTGGGCAGGAATTTCCGAGGCGCCGAAAGTCCCGCGACGACGTCGACCCGAAAGGCTTCTTTCTGCGGCGCAATTTCGAGGATCTGGTCCAGCATTTCACGCGTCCTCGGCGAGCCGCAGGCCGGAAAATTGCCAGCGGGCCTGTGGCGGGAAGAAATTACGGTAGCTCGGCCTGACATGGCCGGCCGGCGTGACGCAGGAGCCGCCGCGAAGGACAAACTGCCCGGACATGAACTTGCCGTTATATTCGCCGGCCGCGCCCTCGAGCGGTCGAAATCGCGGATAGGGCGAAAAGGCGCTGCGCGTCCATTCCCATACGTCGCCGAACATCTGGCGCAGGCCTTTTTGCTCGACCGTGGCGGGAATCGGTTGAAGGATGCCGGAATCCGCGAAATTCCCGGCGAGGGCGGCGTCATGCGCCGCGAATTCCCATTCTGCTTCGGTCGGCAGGCGCCGCGCCGCCCATCGCGCGAAGGCGTCGGCCTCGAAATAGCTGACGTGGACGACAGGCGCCGCGGGCTCCACCGGTCGAGGCCCATTCAAGGTCATGGTCTCGAAACAGCCGTCGCGCTGCTGCCAATAAAGCGGAGCCGACCAGTTTTCCGTGCAAGCCTGGGCCCATCCGTCCGACAGCCAAAGGAGGGGATTGCGATAGCCGCCGTCGGCGATGAATTCGATCCATTCGCCGTTGGTGACCGGCCGGTCGGCGAGCTTGAACGGTTCGATCAACTCGCGATGCCGGGGCCTTTCGCAATCGAAGGCGAAGTTGGCGCCGTCATGGCCGATTTCGACGATCCCGCCATCGAAACTGCGGTAATTGGCGACGCCGGGCGCGCCTCTTTCGCCGGCGGTCGGGGTGCGCTCGGCGTAACACGGCCGGCGCGGATTCTGCGCGAAAAGATGCAGGATGTCGGTGAGGATCAACTCCTGATGCTGCTGCTCGTGGTGGCATCCAAGTTCGACAAGGTCGATGACGCTGCGCGCATTGGTTTGTTCCAGCAGGATTTCGATCTTCGCGTCGATGTGGTCGCGATAGGCGTAAATCGTTTGCAGCGTCGGGCGCGTGATCATGCCGCGACGGGGCCTCGGCTGGCGCGCGCCGATCATTTCGTAATAGGAGTTGAACAGGAAATTGAAGCTCTCGTCGAAAAGGCGGTAGCCGGGCAGATGGGGCTCAAGCACGAAGGTTTCAAAAAACCACGTCGTATGCGCGAGATGCCATTTCGCGGGACTGGCGTCGGGCATGGACTGAACCGTCGCGTCGGCGTCCGACAGCGGGGCGCACAAGCTGCGGCTGTTCGCGCGAACCATGCGATAGAACCGCAGCAGCCCGGCGGTCGCCTGAGTGCGAGGAATGGTCTGCATGGCGTCCATGGCGGTGCGATTCCTCCAAAATGGCGCTTTTCAGCCCACCGACGCGACGCTGAAGGTCATAACTTGCGATTGTGGCGGAAGTTCCAAAAGCGGCGCCTGGACGACGGCCGCCAAACGACGGCCGTCGATTCTTAAATCCCGTTTCCCGCCCCATTTTTGGCGGCGGGCGCGCCTCGCGGGTAAAACGAAATCGTCATGCCAAACAATGATTTAGCAGCGTAGCGCCGGAACACGGAACCCGGGGCAGGTCATCTCTTCCTGACGGTTGCGGGCTCGACCCCGTAGGTATTTTCCGAGCCTATGCGCGGCCGCTCGACCCACATAGGTTTGGGCCGGCGCGCAAGAATTCCGTTCGGCGATGCGCGGAAGCGCATTGCCTGAAATCCCAGAGGAGATCGATCATGAGCAGCATCAGCGACAAAATCAAAGGCGCAACGAACCAGGTCGTCGGCGCAGTCAAGGAGGCCACCGGCCACGCCGTCGGCAACCCGAACCTTGAAGTTGAAGGCGCTACGCAGAAGCTCAAGGGAAATGCGCAGCAGGCGGTTGGCGACGCCAAGGACGCGGTCAAGAAGATCGTCGACAAGGCTTGACCGGGACGCACTTGCCAAAGGTGAACAAGGGTCGCCCGCTCGGGCGGCTTCTTGTCTCGCCCCAATGCAGGGGCGTTCAAGTTGCAATGAGACAAGGCGATCGGCGCCCCGTTCTTTGGCGCGCCTTTCATTCACGCGACGGCGGCGCGCGGCAGAAGTCGTCAAGACCATGACGGCGGCAGGGATCGCGCAAGGCTTGATGGACGGCGACGCGACCCGTGCAAGGGGACAATCGCCTCCAAGGAGGCATCCATGAACGGCATCATCTATCTCGTCGGCCTCATCGTGGTCGTCATGTTCATCCTTTCATTGCTCGGTCTGCGCTGAGCAAGACAAGAAGAAAGACGCGGCCATGACCGACACATCAACGCCAGCCATCCAAATTACACGCGGCCCGTCCGGGACGTCCTACGTCGAATGGTCGGCAATCTTTGCGGGGGCGATGCTTGCCTCCGCGATCATCGTGCTGATGACGGCGTTCGGCTCCGCCATCGGCCTTTCGCTTGTTTCCCCTTATCACGGCCCCTCGCCGGCAATGTTCTACGTCGCTCTGGCGCTTTGGGTCAGCTGGATCACGGTCTCCAGCTTCGTCGCGGGTGGCTATGTCACCGGCCGTTTGCGCCGTCCCATCGATGGCGCGACGCCCCATGAGGTCCATGTCAGGGATGGCGCGCACGGGCTTGTCGTCTGGGCGGTCGCCGTGGTCATCGGCGCGTCGCTGGCGACATTTTCACTTTCCTCCGCTGTCACCACGATGTCCCTGTCGTCCGCGATCAAAGGCGGCGTCGATCATGGAAAGTCGGCGTCGTCGGCCATTGCGTCGAGCCTCTCGCCTCGGGTCGATCCCATGGGCTACGAAGCCGACGCCCTGCTGCGAAACGATGGAGCGCCGATGGGCGCGAACGCGGACTCGTCGCGTCAGGAAGTCGCGCGCATATTGACGAAGGGCGCGGCCGATGGCGCTGTGAGCGCCGACGATCGCGCCTATCTGGCGCGTATTGTCTCGGCGCGGGCCGGCCTCAAGCCGGCTGACGCCGAACAACGCGTCGACGCCATTTCCGCCCAGATCAAAGCTTCAGCGGACAAAGAGCGCGCGGCGACCGAAACCGCGCGCAAAGCCGGGATCCTTCTCGCCTTCCTGACCGCCGCCTCGATGGTTCTCGGCGCTGCGGCCGCCTGGTGGGGAGCCGGCGTGGGTGGCCGCCACCGTGACGAAAACTTTGACGCCAGCCATCTGACCCGCTGGTGAAACGCTCACACGGAGAAAAGTCATGGGCCGTTCCATTTTGCTCTGGATGCTCGGCGTTCCGATCCCGATCATCATTCTTCTCGCCCTGATCCGTCACTGAGAACGTGATTTACGAGGCGGGGTGACGCCTTACTAAATCCGCTTTTTCCGCCCGATTTTTGGCCGGGGAGCGCGCATCGCGGGCAAGCGAAGTATCGGCGGTGGCCGAACGTTCGCGCGCGTCTGGCCGGCCAGGACGACGCCGATGTGACGGTCGCGCCGATTCTTTTGCGCCGCGCGGGCCGTTTCGCCGAATTGATCGCAAGCGAACCGGCGCCGGGCAAAATCGCGGCGCGTCGAGCAGCCGAAACAATTGGTCGCCGCTTGGGGACGGAGCGTTTTCTCGAAAAGATCGCCGCGCTCACAGGCCGAGATGCGTGTCCTGCCAAGAGAGGTATGAAGAAAAAAGGGATTTGGTAAAGTGTCGCCGGAACCAGGGCATCGCGAAGCGAGGTTCGATATGAAAGCGATATTCCAGGCTGGAACGATCCTCTTGGCAATGCTCGGCGCGGCGGCGCTGTCGCCGACCCAGGCAGAGCAGGTGAAAACGCCTGCCGAAGGCGCCGTGCTTCCCTTTCCGCCAGTTCCTTCCGCCAGCATCGTCGGGCGGACCTTGCAGGAATCAAAGAATATCTGGCGCGCCCAACCCGATCACCTTCCGCCCGATGCGCCCAACATCCTGATCATCCTGCTGGATGACGTCGGCTTCGGCCTGCCGGACACTTTCGGCGGCGAGGTGCACACGCCGAACCTGACCCGCCTCGCCAATCAGGGGATCAGCTACAACACGTTCCACACCACCTCGATCTGCTCGCCGACGCGCGCGGCGCTGCTGACCGGGCGCAACCATCACCATGTCGGCTCCGGCACCATCGCCGAGCGGGCGCTCGATTTCGACGGCTATACCGGGGTCATGCCGAGGAGCTCCGCGACCGTCGCGGAAGTCCTGCACGAATATGGCTACAAGACCGCCGCCTTCGGCAAATGGCACAATACGCCGGCGACCGAGACCACGGCGATGGGGCCGTTCGATCGCTGGCCGACGGGCTATGGCTTCGATTATTTCTACGGCTTCCTCGCCGGCGAAACCTCGCAATACGAGCCGCGGCTGTTCGAGAACCGCAACCCGATCGAGCCGCCGCACGATCCGAAATATCACCTGACCCAGGACATGACCGACAAGGCGCTGACATGGCTGCATCGCCACCAGTCCTTTTCGCCGGACAAGCCGTTCCTGATGTATTGGGCCCCGGGCGCCGCGCATGGGCCGCATCACATCTTCAAGGAATGGGCCGACAAATATAAGGGCAAGTTCGACGACGGCTGGGACGCCTATCGCGAGCGCGTGTTCGAACGCCAGAAGAAGCTTGGCTGGATTCCGGCGGAGACGAAACTGACGCCCCGCGCCGACACCATGGCCTCGTGGGACAGCATTCCGGAGGCGCAGCGGCCGTTCCAGCGTCGCCTGATGGAGATTTTCGCCGGCTTCGTCGAACATACCGACGCACAGGTCGGCCGGCTGGTCGACGGGCTGGAACAGACTCGGCCTGCGCGACAACACCATCATCTTCTATATTTTCGGCGATAATGGGTCGAGCGCGGAAGGCCAGAACGGCACGATCAGCGAATTGCTCGCGCAGAACATGATTCCCAACACCATCGAGCAGCAACTCGCGGCGCTCGACAAGATCGGCGGCCTCGACGCCCTTGGCACCGCCAAGACCGACAACATGTATCACGCCGGCTGGGCCTGGGCGGGCGGCACGCCCTTCCGCTACACCAAGCTGGTCGCCTCGCATTTCGGCGGCACCCGCAATCCGCTGGTGATCTCCTGGCCGAAGGGCATCAAGCCGGACAAGACGCCAAGGGCGCAGTTCCATCATGTCAACGATATCGCCCCGACGATCTATGACATTCTCGGCATCACACCGCCGGAGGTCGTCAATGGCGAAAAGCAGGACCCGATCGACGGCGTCAGCATGGCCTATAGTTTCGCCGACGCGACGGCGCCCGGACGCAAGACCACCCAGTATTTCGAGAACAACGGCAGCCGCGCGATCTATCACGACGGTTTTATCGCGGCGGCTTTCGGGCCTCTGACGCCTTGGCTGACGGTCAGCCCCGGTCTGGCGACCTGGGACGCCAACAAGGACCGGTGGGAGCTCTATGATATCAAGAAGGATTTTTCCGAAGCCGACGATCTGGCCGCCAAGGAGCCGGAGAAGCTCGCCGAGATGAAAAAGCTGTTCCTGAAGGAAGCCGAGGCCAACAAGGCCTTCCCCATCGGCGGCGGATTGTGGACCCGCCTGCACCCGGAAGACCGCATCAAGGTCCCGTATACCCATTGGACCTTCGATTCCACGACGACACGCCTGCCGGAATTCGCGGCGCCGGGCGTCGGCCGCGAGAGCAATCGGGTGGTCGTCGACATCGAGGCGGGCAAGGACGCGTCGGGCGTGCTCTATGCGCTGGGCGGCATCGGCGGCGGCCTGTCGCTCTACTTGGACAAGGGCCATCTCGTCTATGAATACAACATGATGATGATCCTGCGCTTCATCGGCCGCTCATCCGGACGTTTTGGCGCCGGGCAAGCATCAGATCATCGTCGACACCAAAATCGCCAAGCCGGGCGCGCCCGCCGACGTCGCGATCTCCGTCGACGGCGCCGAGACAATGCGCGTCGCGGTGGCGGGGACCGTGGCCGGCGCCTTTTCGGCGAGCGAGACCTTCGACGTCGGCATGGATCTCGGTTCGCCGGTGTCCTTCGACTATTTCGACCGCGCGCCGTTCTCCTTCACCGGCAAGATCGAAAAGGTCGATGTGACCCTGCAATGAAGCCGTCGGATCAACCGGCCGGTTGACGTCCGATTTTCAAAAGGATCGAATTATGCGCGCACATCAAATTCTCGGCGGCCTCATAACGATGATCTGCGCTTTTTCCCCGATCGCGTCCTTCGCCGCCGACGCAGCGAAAAAGCCCAACATCATCTTCATCATGGCCGACGATCTCGGCAACGCCGACCTCGGCTATAGAGGCGGGCAGGTCGTCACGCCAAATATCGACAAGCTCGCGATGAATGGCGTCCGGCTGGAATCGTTTTACGGCGAGCCGGTCTGCACGCCGTCGCGCGCGGCCCTGATGACCGGCCGCTATCCCATGCGCTACGGACTGCAGACGCTGGTGATCTTTCCCAGTCACACCTACGGTCTGGCCCTGGACGAAAAGACCCTGCCGCAGGCGCTGAAGGAAGCCGGCTACAAGACGCTGATGACCGGCAAATGGCATCTCGGCCACGCCGACAGGAAGTTCTGGCCGCAAAATCGCGGCTTCGATTATTTCTACGGCAATGTCGTCGGCGAGGTGAATTATTTCACCCGCGAGCGCGGCGGCCTGATCGACTGGCAGAGGAACGGCAAGTTCCTGAAGGAAGAGGGCTATTATACCGACCTCATCGGCGATGACGCGGTCAAGCTGATCGACCAGCAGGACGGCAAGCAGCCGTTCTTCCTTTATTTCGCGTCGCTCGCGCCGCATGCGCCCTATCAGGCGCCGGAAAGCGCCACGGAAAAATACCAGGACGTTCCCGACAAGCTGCGCCGGACTTACATGGGCATGATCACCGAACTGGACGTCCAGATCGGCCGCATCGTCGCCGAGCTTGAAAAGAAGGGCCTGCGCGACAACACCATCATCCTGTTCGCCAGCGACAATGGCGGCGCCACCAGCGGGCTTTTCGCGCAAGGCGCGAAGAGCAACGAGGAACGCGACCACGACGAGGGCGGGATCGAGCAGGGCCAGAAAGCGCCCGCCAACAACGCGCCGTTCAGCGGCGGCAAGGGCAGCCTGAAGGAGGGCGGCGTCCGCGTGCCGGCCTTCGTCAACTGGCCTGCGAAACTGCAGCCGCGCACCGTCAACGAGCCCCTGCACATGGTCGACGTCATGCCGACGCTTTTGGCGCTGGCGGGCGGGACCGGCAGTCCCGATCACCCGTTCGACGGCAAGGACATGTGGAAGACGCTCTCCGAGGGCGCGCCAAGCCCCAATGACGACGTGCTGATCAATGTCGAGGCGTTCCGCGGCGCCGTGCGCAAGGGCGACTGGAAACTGATCAAGATCGCGCTGCTGCCGGGCAAGACGGAATTGTTCAATCTCGCCAAGGATCCTGGCGAAACCACCAATGTCGCCGCCGAAAATCCGCGAAATCGCCCGCGATCTCGAAGCGCGGCTGCTGCAATACGCCAAGGAGCAGAAGCCGAGCCTGTGGATCAAGGCGCAGCCCGCCTTCGTCGGCAGCGCAGGGCAAGACCGTCATGGACCCGGATTTCGACATCGACGACAGCGGCTTGCCGCACGAGAAGCTGGCGCTTCCGCAATGATCCGACGCCATCGCCGGGGGAGCCGTTCCGCCTGGCGATGACGCCTCTGTCGACCGCGCCCGGGGTCGCGGGTTACGGTGACACTTTACTAAATCCACTTTTTCCGCCCCATTTTTGGCGCGGGCGCGCATCGCGGGCGAAACGATATGATCGCGCCAAACAGGGATTTGCCAACCTGTCGCGGTAACCCGCAACCTGCGTTCACCGAAGCCCTTGCTTCCGGCAAACCGGAAGCAAGGGCCAAAAGGGTGAGGCGAAAGGTCGCCGCGCAAATTTCGCTCCCGGCCTTGCGGCGAAGCTCTCGATCGCGGAAATTCGCCGGCGAGGCGCAAGGCCCCTCGCCGGTTTTTCGCGCGAGAGCGGAAAAATCGAACCGCCGCCCAGGGAGACAGAAATGCAATCCGGCCCGAGAGAGATCGTCACCCCGTTCCGTCCGATCCCGCTCGACGTCCCGGAGGGCATGAAGCCCAACGAATTCTTCAACAGCACCGAAAATCTCGACGACCTGACCGGCAACAACGGCCTGCTGCGCAATCCGGAAGGGCCTGCTGCTCTATCGCAAGGCGCTCGGCCACAGCAATCTGTTCGACACCTCGATCATCTACAACACGTCGAACAGCATTCTCGATCCGCTCGGGCGGCCCGTTCGCCGCACCCAGGTGCCGGAGCCGGTGAAAAACGTCTGGAACCGGATGAACGAAATCATTTTCGCCTTCATGCTGGAGCGCTATCCCGACGCGGAAAAGCATCTGGTTCTGTGCGGCGAGGCGAGCCTCGACGCCACCTGGCCGCTGACCTCGCCCGGCGTGCCCAGCATCCGCATGCTGCACAACCATTTCATCACCTTCGACAAGGCGGAGCTGGCGGCGGCGCCTTTGGCCGATCCCGACAATCCGAACCTGACCGACGGCGGCCAGAACTCGTTGTTCCAGGCCCATCTGCGCGAGGTCTATCGCAATTTCTTCGACGGGCTCGACCTGCAAATCCTGCGGCCCTGCCAGCCCGGCTCGTGCAAGATCGCCCTGACCGGCTATCCCCAGGGCCTGCCGAGCTGGGAAGTGAGCGGCGGAATCGCCGACCTGTCGGACCATCGCTTCTGGCGCGAATATGACACCCTGCTGAAAGGGTTCATCGACTTCTACCGCGCCTTTTTCGGCCAGGTCTCGATCCGCAACGCGCCGATGCCGGAGGGCATCTATTTCCCCGACCTCGTGGAAGACAAGCTTCTGCACAACAACGACTTCCTCAAGGCCGCCAAAAAAGTGCGCGACCACTGCGTCGTGGACGCCAAATACGCCAACGCCATTCGCTGGCAGCCGGCGTTCAAGCAGCTGATTTATCGCAACGACGCGGGCAAGCTGATCGTCACCATCAGCCAGAATTCGATCGGCAACGCCATCACCGAACTTCTGGGCGTGGTGGTGCGCCGCGCGCCCGACGCCGACGCCTATGGACGCGCCGAACCGGCCTTGCTCGAGCAATTGCTGGAAGTCCGCCGCCGGCTGGTCGAAGCCGACTGCGGCGACGGCGTCGCCACGCCTTACTGGGGGGCGGCGTAAAGCTGCGTCGCCTCGCTCTGGCCGATTGTCGCCGGGCGCATCACCTCGCGCGCGACCGCGCCGACGAAAATGAAGTCGGCGCATTGCCGCGCGAGCGCCGGCGCGAGCAAGAAACCATGCCGGAACAGACCATTGATGAAGATTTTCCGGCCCCGGACGATGATCCGGGGCAGATTGTCGAAAAAGGCCGGGCGCAGGTCCGAGCCGGTTTCGACGATCTCCGCCTCGCCGAAAGCCGGATGCACGGCGTAAGCGGAATTGACCAGTTCGACGATGGATCGCGCGGTGACGCGCGCGCGCTCCTCATTCTCGATCTGGGTCGCGCCCAGCATGTAGGTCTTGTCCTCGCGCGGCACGACATAGACGGGATGGCGGGGATGCAGCAGCCGGATCGGCCGTGAGAAATTCAGGTCGGGCGCGGCGACGATCATCATCTCGCCCTTGACGCCGCGCAGCCCGGGCAATTCCGATTTCGCCGCATATCCGGTGCAGTCGACGGTCCAGTCCGGCTCGCCCTCGGCTTGCGCGGCGTCGAGCCCGAAGCGCAGGCGCACGTTCGCCATGGCGGCAAGGCGGCGCGTCGTCGTCTCCAGCGCCACGCGCGGATCGAGATGCGCCTCCCTGGGGAAGAAAAGCGCGCGCGAAAAGCGTCCGGCGAGGTCCGGTTCGAGTTCGGCGAGGCGATTGCCGCCGATTTCCTCGAACTCTTCCGCGCGCCGGGCGAACTGCCGCAATTCCGCAAGGTCGCGCGGCGTCGCGACCACGAGGCTGCCGCGGGTCTGCGCCACCGGAATTCTTCGCGTCCAGAAATCCAGCGCCTCGACGCCCAGCTGGCAGACCAGCGGCTCGGCGGATTCAAGCTCGCACCACGGCGCGACCATGCCGCCGGCATACCATGAACAGCCCCGGCCGGGTCCTTCCTCGCGCTCGATCAGTTCGACTTCGGCTCCGCGCGAGGCCAGTTCATAGGCGACGGTGAGACCCGCCACGCCCGCGCCGACAATTCTCACGCGCATCCCAACTCTCCCTCTTTCGCGGGCGGTCGGGACAAGAGCGAATGCCGCGCAGCAAGCGCGTCGCGCCATCCCTCCGCCGGCATGAACCGGATCAGGTCGTTAAGGGTCGTCGCGCGAGCCTGCGCTCCAGCGGCCTCTCAGCCTCTTGTCGAGGCTCCCCTTGGCGAAATGGATTTGTCCGCGTCCGGGCGACGCCGTCAAGAGGGCGGCGACGCAAAACGCAGGCGCGCCTCGAAATGGGCGGCGCTGTGAAAGCCGGCCAAATCGCGGGCGTTTGCTTCCGCGCCGCGGTTCGGGGCGGCTTTCACACGGCCGGCAGAGGCGCGGCGCCGCAGGTCCCGAACAGAAAGCCGTCGGTGAACTCGGCGCCAGGCGTCGCGCCTTGCAGGCGGGCGAGCCCCTCCTGCGGCGAAATGACGCCCCCGGAGACCTCGGCGAAGGCTTTGGCCACGGCGACAAAATCGCCGCTGTGCGGCGACAGGCGAAGGCCGGCGACGCCGGCTGCGGCCAGGCGGTCGAGGTCGCCGATCAGATTGGCGTATCTGTAGGACAGGGTCTGGACGCCGTTGATCGCGAGAAAATCCACGCCGTCGAGCGTCCTCGTCGGCAGGCCGTCCAGATCGTTGCCGCAGACCAGCTGGCAGGAATCCTTGCTGAGGCCATGGACGCGGGCGTGCGTGCAACGCCCCGAAATGGCGAGCGGGATGCGGCCATAGGCCCAGACCTCGATTTCCGCGCCGATTTCCCTGGAGGCTTTGGCGATCGTCTCGACCGAGGCGAAGGGCAGCTCCGGCGGCAGGCAGACCCGCCGCGCCCCGCGCCGGGCGAGGAAATTCACGGTCGCCTCATGATAGACATTGACCAGCGGACCGACGGAGAAAGGCGTTGCGTCCGGCGCCAGGTTCATCAGGGCGAGGTCGTTGATCTCGACCTCGCGCGCCGTCTGATCGAACAATTCGCGCGCCGCGCGGCGCTCGCGCTCCAGCGTGACCAGCGCGAGCGAGGCCAGCACGACCTGCTTGCCGCCGCGCTCAAGCCGTTCGATCGCCTCGGGGATCACATCCTGATAAAAGGGCGCGCGCTTGGAGCAGACGATCTCGCCGATGACGACGCGATCGACCGGCGCTTCATCGGCGATCGACGCGTAGAAATCGGCGAATGTCTGCGCCGGCCAGTTGAACAGCAGCGGTCCGAGGGTGAGGCTAAACTTCCTGTCAGCCAAGGCTGATCTCCCGTCGAGTTCGGATTCAGCGCCAAGGTCAGCGCCAAGGTTAGCGCCATGTCTTGCGATAGGCGCCGGAGGTGGTCTGCTGTCCTTCGGTCAGCGCGCGCAATTCGCCGGCGGCGATCGGCCGGCCGGCGGCATGATCGTCCAGCGCGCGGCGAAAACTGCGCACCACGGCCTCGGTATAGGCGCGGCTGCGCTGGCGGCCCTCGATCTTCAACGCCGTGACGCCGGCTTCGGCCAGTTGCGGAATCAGCGTCGCCGCGTCGAGGCTGACCGGATCCTCGAAGACATGGCCTCTGTAGTCTCCGGCTTCGAACACGCCCTTGCACAGGGTCGGGTAAGGCGCGGGCTCGCCCGCCGCGACGCTGTTGATGGCGAAGCCGCCGAGTCGCGAGACGAGGTAGCCGTCCTCTTCGCGATATTCGACATGGCTTGCGGGCGAGCAGGCGCCGTTCATGTTCGGGGATTTGCCGGTGGCGTAAGAGGAGAGCGAGCAGCGCCCCTCCGCCATCACGCACAGGCCGCCGAAGATGAAGACCTCCGTCTCGGCGTCGATTTCGCGGTTGATCGCGGCGATTTCCTGCACCGTCAGCACGCGCGGCAGCACGACGCGCTTCACGCCGAAGGTCCGCGCATAGAAATTGATCGCGTCGGCGTTGGCCGCCGCCGCCTGGACCGAGAGATGCAGGCGCAGGCCGGAATCGCGGCGCGCGGCGTAATCCAGCAGGCCGAGATCGGCCAGGATGACGGCGTCGGCGCCAAAACGCGCGCAATCGTCGACCGCCTTGCTCCAGCGATAGAAGGCGCCGGCGCGCGGAAAAGTGTTGAGCGCGACCAGAACCCTGGCGCCGCGGCGGTGGGCGAATTTGATCGCTTCCGCCATTTCCTCGCGCGAAAAATTAAGGCCGGGAAAGTTGCGGGCGTTGGTTTCGTCGTTGAAGCCGCAATAGACCGCATGGGCCCCGGCTTCGACCGCCGCGCGCAAGGCGGCGGGCGTTCCGGCCGGGCAGACGAGTTCGATCGATTGGGACGCCGTCATTCCCCTGTCCCGCGCCGGGGCCGCGTGAGGGCGACGCCGGTCCAGCGCGCCGCGAACGACGCCAGTTCCTGCGCGGGACGCAGGGCAAGCGATTCGAAAGGCCCGAACAGAGCCGCGGCCTCGCGGGTAAGATCGATTTCCTCATTGTCGATGGCGTTGCGCAGCGCCAGCACCGCCGCGGTGTCGCCCTCGATGACGAGATCGCGCGAGAAGAAAAGCGCGTCGCCGTCATAGGCGCCGTGGACGAGGCCGATCAGCGCCGCCAGCGGGCCGGCGACACGGGCGTCCCAGGAACCGGCGTCCAAGCAGCCGTCGGCCTCGCGCCGGACGGTCTCCAGCCGCGGAGCCCCCGGACGAGGCAGGAGGCGGAAGGCGAGCGGCAGGTCGGTCGGATCGATCAGGAAGATCTTGTCCGCCTCGTCGCCAAGCCGCGCGAAAAGCGCGGGATGGCGGCGCCCCAGGCTCCTGGCGAACCTGGCGGCGACAAAGGACAATGGCGCGAGGGGGGCAAACCGCAAGGCGGCTGCGCCCACCGGCGGGAGCTGGGGGATGGCGTTCATGCTCGACATGAACCATTTAAACCAGACGGCGCGACGACGCGCTTTGACCGTGGTCAAGGCGGGCGAACTTCTTTCACGGCAGGAAGGGCAATGTCGTTTCGCTCCCTGCCTCCCTTTCGTGATCTGCGCGCCTTCCTTTCCTATCTGGAGGGACGGCGACAACTCGCCCGCATCGGCGAGCCGGTCAGCCTCGTCCACGAGATGACCGAGGTTCACCGCCGCGTTCTGCTTGCGGGCGGTCCGGCGCTGCGCTTCGACCACGCGGCGGGCGCGGCCATGCCGGTGATCGCCAATCTGTTCGGAACGGCTGAGCGGGTCGCCGCCGGATTTGGGGTGAAGCCCGAGGGAATCGGCGAACTGGGCGAGATGCTCGCGGCGCTGCGCGAGCCCGCGCCGCTCGACGGTCTGCGCGACGCGCTCAAGCGCTGGCCTTTTGTTCGCGCCGCCCTGGCGACGCGGCCGAATCCGGTCGCGCGGCCGGAGTGCCAGCACGAGCGCCGGCTCGGCGCCGACGTCGATCTCGGCGAATTGCCGATCCAGACCTGCTGGCCCGGCGAACCGGCGCCGCTGATCACCTGGCCGCTGGTCATCACCCGCCCGCCCGATACCGAGCCGGACGACACCGCGCGGATGAATATCGGCGTCTATCGCATGCAGGTTCTGGGCAAGGATCGCGCCATCATGCGCTGGCTGGCGCATCGCGGCGGCGCCGCGCATCATCGCGCCTGGGCGGCGCAGGCCAAGGACATGCCGGTCGCGGTGGCGATCGGCGCCGATCCGGCGACCATTCTCTCCGCCGTGCTGCCGCTGCCCGAAACCGTTTCCGAATTGCGCTTCTCCGGCGTGGTGCGCGGCGAGCGCCCGCACGTGGCGCGCGCGCTCACCGTGCCCTTGCTCGTTCCCGCCGAAGCCGAAATCGTTCTGGAGGGCTATGTCTCGACGACGGAAACGGCGCCGGAAGGGCCTTATGGCGACCACACCGGCTATTACAACAGCGTCGAATCCTTTCCGGTGATGCGCGTGACCGCGATCACGACGCGGCGCGATCCGCTCTACCTCACCACCTTCACCGGCAAGCCGCCCGACGAGCCCTCGGTGATCGGCGCGGTGCTGAACGATCTGGCGCTGCCGACCATCCGGCGCCAGATGCCGGAAATCGCCGATCTCTGGCTGCCGCCGGAGGCCTGCTCTTACCGCACCGCGATCGTCGCGATCCGCAAATCCTATCCCGGCCAGGCGCGCCGGGTGATGATGGGCCTGTGGGGCATGCTGCCGCAGTTCAACTACACCAAGATGATCATCGTCGTGGACGAGGACATCGACGTGCGCGACTGGAAGGAGGTCGCCTGGGCGATGGCGACGCGGATGGACGCTTCGCGCGATCTGCTGAGGCTGGAAAACACGCCGATCGACTATCTCGATTTCGCCTCGCCCGAGCCGGGGCTCGGCGGCAAGCTCGGCCTTGACGCCACCCGCAAGATCGGCGCGGAAACGCGGCGCGAATGGGGCCGCGTGCTTGCCATGACGCCGGCGGTTCAGCAGACGATCGACGCGCTGTGGCCGCGCATCGCCCGCGACCTCGGCGAAGGAGACGTGACATGAGTCCGCGCGTGGTTCTCGGACTCAGCGGCGCCTCGGGCGCGGCGATTGGATTGCGCATTTTCGAGATCCTGCAAAGCTTCGGCGCCGAGACCCATGTCGTCGCCACGCGCGCCGCCGAGCGGACCTTCGCCGAGGAAATCGCGCCCGACGCCATGGGGCGGCTGCGCGCCCGCGCGGAATACTGGTATAGCGTCGACAATATCGGCGCGCCGATCGCCTCGGGCTCCTTTCCCACCGCCGGCATGATCGTCGCGCCCTGCTCGATCCGCACCCTGTCCGCCATCGCCTATTGCAACGCCGACAGCCTTTTGACCCGCGCCGCCGACGTTCACCTCAAGGAGCGGCGCCCGCTGATTCTGCTGGCGCGCGAAACGCCGCTGCATCTCGGCCATCTGCGCGCCATGACGGCGGCGACCGAAGCCGGCGCCATCGTCATGCCGCCGATTCCGGCGTTTTATCTCGGCCCGAAATGCGTGGACGACATCATCGATCAGATCGCCTATCGCGCCGTCGATCTGCTGCGGGTGTTCGAGCCCGCCGCGCGGGAATGGCGCGGGCCGACGTCCTACGCCGGGTGACAGGGGCCCCAAAGGCGCCCACGTTTGTCGCCGACAAAGGCCCTTCGGCCCGGCCCCGCCGCAAAGGCGCCCCTTTCATGCGCCAGATTGGCCGAAGGACGGTTTGGCGCGCGCGACGCTCTGGTGTATAGACCCGCCTTTCCCATATCGTGTCATGCGGCGCGGGCCGCAGCTGGAGTTTTGCGCGTGATGGAACGTTGGTCGCCCGACAGCTGGAGGTCCAAGCCGATCGTTCAGGTTCCGACTTATGCGGACCTGGAGGCGCTTGCCGATGTCGAGAAGCAGATTTCGACCTTTCCGCCGCTGGTCTTCGCCGGCGAGGCGCGCAAGCTGAAAAAGCTGCTGGCGCAGGTTTGCGCGGGCGAGGCTTTCCTGCTTCAGGGCGGCGATTGCGCCGAGAGCTTCGCCGAACATTCCGCCGACAATATCCGCGATTTCTTCCGCGTCTTCCTCCAGATGGCGGTGGTGATGACCTTCGGCGCGGCCATGCCGGTGGTCAAGCTCGGCCGCATCGCCGGCCAGTTCGCCAAGCCGCGCTCGGCGCCGACCGAACGGATCGACGGCGTGGAGCTGCCCTCCTATCGCGGCGACATCATCAACGACATCGCCTTCACGCCGGAAGCGCGCGAGCCGGACCCGCGCCGCCAGCTGATGTCCTATCGCCAGTCGGCGGCGACGCTGAACCTGTTGCGCGCTTTCGCCACCGGCGGCTACGCCAATCTGGAGAACGCCCACCGCTGGATGCTCGGCTTCGTCAAGGACAGCCCGCAATCGGCTCGCTACGAGAAGCTGGCCAACCAGATCACCGAGACCCTCGGTTTCATGCGCGCGATTGGGCTCGATCCCGAGCATCACCATGAACTGCGCCAGACCGAGATCTACACCTCGCACGAGGCGCTTCTGCTCGGCTATGAACAGGCGCTGACCCGGGTGGATTCGACCAGCGGCGACCATTACGCCACCTCGGGCCATTTCCTGTGGGTCGGCGACCGCACCCGCCAGCCCGACCACGCCCATGTCGAATTTTTACGCGGCGTCAAGAACCCGATCGGCCTCAAATGCGGCCCGACCACCACGCCGGACGGGCTGTTGCGGCTGATCGACCTGCTCAATCCGGCCAACGAGCCGGGCCGCCTGACGCTGATCGCGCGTTTCGGCGCGGAAAAGGTCGGCGACCACCTGCCGCCGATGATTCGGGCCGTGACCAGGGAGGGCCGCAAGGTGGTGTGGTCCTGCGACCCGATGCACGGCAATACGGTCAAGGCGGGCTCATACAAGACCCGGCCCTTCGACCGGGTGATGCAGGAAATCCGCTCCTTCTTCGACGTTCATCGCGCCGAAGGGACCTATGCCGGCGGCGTCCATCTCGAAATGACCGGGTCGAACGTCACCGAATGCACCGGCGGCGCCCGCGCCTTGTCGGAGGCCGACCTGCGCTCGCGCTACATGACCTATTGCGATCCGCGCCTCAACGCCGAACAGGCGATCGAAGTCGCCTTCCTGATCGCGGAAAAGCTGAAGAAAGACCGCGCCTCGCTCGCCGAGGCCGACGCCGCGGAATGACAGTCATTACGGGAGGCGGCGCGCGGATTTGACGACGGAGAGTCCAATGGGTTCGGCAGGGAGAAAACCTGCGCCCGCGGCGCGTTTTCTCGCCCTGAGCCTGGCCCTGCTGGCGCCGGCGCCGGGCGCCCGCGCGCAAAACGCCGAATGCGACCAGTTGCGCGCCGCCCTGGCGCAGCCGGCAAGCATCGACCCTTCCGCCGCGACCAACGCCCGGCAGGCGCGCGCCGAGCTTGGCCGGTTGAGCGCCCAGGCCCATGGCATGGGCTGCGACAACCAGCAGTTCCTGTTCTTCGGCAGCCCGCCGCCGCCGCAATGCGGTGGGCTCAAGGGCCGGATCTCCGCGCTGAAAGCCCGCTACAACTCCTTCGCCGCGAGCGCTTCGGGCGAGACTCCGCAAAGGCGCGCGCTGCGGGCGCGCTATGACCAGTTGTGCGGCGCGCCGCGCCAGAAGAATTTTTTCGAGACCCTGTTCGGCGGTTCGAGCGACGATCAGCGCGCCGGCCAGCCGCCGTCCGACGGCCAGCCCCTGCCCGGCGAGCTTGGCGCCCATGGCGGCTCGCAGGCGGTCTGCGTGCGCACCTGCGACGGCGGCTTCTTTCCGATGAATTTCTCGGCGCGCGGCGCGCCGCAGGAGGACCTGGAAAAGCTCTGCCAGGCCCTGTGCCCGAATGCCGAGGTGAAGCTCTACACGCGCAATCCGAACAGCACCATCGACACCGCGCTGGGCGCGGACGGGACGCCCTATCGCGACCTGCCCAACGCCCTGAAATTCCAGACAAGCTTCGATCCGAGCTGCGCCTGCAAGCCGCCGAACCAGAGCTGGGTCGACGCCCTGGCCCCTGCCGAACAACTGCTTGGCCAGATGGGCGGCGCACGGGCGGGCGACACCATTGTCACCGAGGCGACCTCGCAAGCCATGTCCCAGCAGTCGCTCCAGCGCCTGCCGGCGTCAACGGGCAAGTCGCCGGACGTCCCCTCCCCGCCGCCCGCCGTCGTCGCGCCGGCCCCCAAGCCCACCGCCGCCAACGACCGCGTGATCGAAACCAAAGGCCCCGACGGAACGCCGCGCCAGGTGCGGATCGTCCCGACCAATTGAGGCGGCGCGGTTCGGACGCCGGCGCGGAACGGATTGAACGCCTCACGATATCGAGGCCGTTCGCGCGGCTTTCACGTTTCGGCCCGAAGGCGCCGCGCACGTCGGCGAGCAGGAAATTGACGGCGTCAAGCGAGCGCGGGTTGAACGATCTGGTCCTGCCCGGTTTTTTTGGCCGATGTCACAGCCATAGCCAAAGCGTCCCGATCGACAGGGTGATGAGCGTCAATGGCGCCCCGATCTTGAAATAATCCCAAAACGAAATCGTCACGCCGGACGCGCTGGCGCGCTGCACGACGATCAGGTTGGCGATGGAGCCAAGAATGGTGAAATTTCCGGCCAAGGTCGAGGCCATCGCGACGACAAGCCACGCTTTGTCCGGGTTGCGCAGCGCTTCGACAAAGGGCTTCAGCATCAGCACCGCCGGGACATTGCTGACGATGTTGGAAAGAACCGCCGTGACGGCGCTGAGGGCCGGCATCTGATCGAGATGCAGCCCAGCGACGCCGGCGATCAGGTCCGGGGTGAGCAGCGCGTGCTGCGCGCCGGCGACGATGATGAACAGGCCCACGAACATCAGCAGCAGCGACCAGTCGATCTGCGCGTAAATCCGCCGGCTTTTCACCCGGCGGGTCAGCAGCAGCAGGCCGCCGATGATGATCGCCGCCTTGGCCGGCGCGACGCCGGCGAAAAAGGCGGCGATCAGGACCAATGTCGCCAGCGCCGCCCGGACCACCAGAACCCGATTGAATGTGACCTTGATCGGCGCCGCCTCAAGCCGGGCGCCGCGGAAAAATTCCTCGCGATGGAAAAGGGCGATCAGCGCAGCCGTCAAGACCAGCCCGACCAGCGCGATTGGCGCCAAAGCGAAGGCGAATCCTGCATAGGGGATATGCGAAAAACTGCCGATCATGATGTTCTGCGGGTTGCCGGTGATCGTCGCGGTCGAGCCGATATTCGACGCCATGGCCACGGCCAGCAGATAGGGAATCGGCCGTCGTCCGAGCGCCCGCGTCAAATCCAGCACCAGCGGGGTCAGCACCATGCAGATCGCATCATTGACCAGGAAAGCGGAAAAAACGCCGGAGGTCGCAACGATCGCGCCGAGCAGGACCAGAGGGCGCCGCGCATGCGCCATGATCCAGGCGTTGGCGAGGGCGAAGAAGCCCGACAGCCGCAAATTGGCGACGACGATCATCATGCCGAGCAGCAAAGTGATCGTATCGAGGTCCACCGCCCGATAGGCGTCCTCCATCGACAAGGCGCCGGAGGCGACCATCAGCCCGGCGCCGACCAGCGCGATGCCGGCGCGGTCAATGCTCAGGCCTGGAATACGGCCCAAAGCCAAGGCGAGATAGCTTCCCGCAAAGATGACGCCGGCGGCGATCCTTTTGCTCTCTGCGCCGAGGGGATCGCCTGTCGGCAGCAGCGCCGGAGCGAGCGCGGCGACGAGGGCCAACGCCACCACAATCCCCACCAGCAGGACGCTGAAGGCGATCAGCCAGCGGTTTCGCTCGGGGGCTTTCTGGCGCATGGCAGACGATAGCTGCTAAACCGCGCGCCGTCTCGAAGCCAATGCCGAGCCATGCAATCGCGTGAAACGCCGGATCGGTCGCGAGGTCGGATCAGGCCGAAGATCCGTCCCATGGCGATTCGGGCCGATTCCGGCAGGTCGCCTGAGCGCCCGGTCATGTCCCAAATGGCGCCTCCTTGCCGATGGGCCCTTGACCGCTGTCCCTGCTGGGCCGGCTCTTCCGGCTGCGACCGGATTTCGCCCTGCCGCGACGCGCCGCGCAGGCCAGCATCGCCGCCGCTTATCCGCCCATCCGCGCCAGCGCCCTGGCGCGGCCGATCAGCGGCAGGAGTTTCGCCAGCTCCGGCCCCAACTCGCGGCCGGTCAGGGCGAGGCGCAGCGGGTGGAACAGGGCCTTGCCCTTGAGGCCCGTCTTTTCCTTGATGGCGGCGGTCCAGCCCCCCCATGTGGCCTCATTCCAGGGCTCGGGCGGGAGCGCGGCCAGGGCGGCGGCGCGCAGATCGTCCGGCAGGGCGACGACCGTAATGTCGCCCTGGACGACGCTCCACCAGTCCAGAATGTCGGAACAGCGGGTGAGATTGCCGCGCGCGGCGAGCCACAGCGGCTCGGCCTTGAAGCCGACGATGTCATGGGCCGCCAGACGGTCGCGCACGAACTCGTAGGACAGGCCATGCAGCACGCGCTGCGACAAGGCCCGCAACTCGGCCTCGTCGAAACGGGCGCTGTTGCGCGACATGGCGGAAAGTTCGAACAGGCCGGCCAGTTCCGGCAGGCTGTGGACCGGCTGCGCCGCGATCGACGATCCGGTCAGCGTGGCCAAGGCGGCGACGGCGAGCAATTCCACCCCCGCCTCGCGCAAGGACGCGATCGACAGGGCGCCGGTGCGTTTCGACAGGCCCTGGCCGTCGGCGCCGGTCAGAAGATTGTGATGGGCGAAATGCGGCGCCGTTTTTGCGCCCAGCGCCAGAAAAAGCTGGATCTGCACCGCCGTATTGGTGACATGGTCCTCGCCGCGGATGATATGGGTGACGCCGGATTCGATGTCGTCCACGACCGAGGGCAGCGTGTAGAGATAGGAGCCGTCCTCGCGCACCAGGACCGGGTCGGAGAGCGAAGCGCAGTCGATATGGCTGTCGCCGCGGATCAGATCGTCCCAGCGCACGACCTCCGGCGCCAGTTTGAAGCGCCAATGCGGCTTGCGGCCGGCGGCTTCCAGCGCGGCGCGCTCGGCGCCGGTCAGTTTCAGCGCGGCGCGGTCATAGACCGGCGGCGCCCCGCGCGCGATCTGGAGGCGGCGCTTGCGCTCCAGCTCCTCGGGCGTCTCGTAGCAGGGATAGAGCCTCCCCGCCTCGCGCAGGCGGCGCGCGGCGGCGTCATAGAGCGCGAAACGCTCCGACTGGCGGAATTTGGCGTCCGGCGTCACGCCCAGCCAGGCGAGGTCGACTTCGATCCCGAGCGCATATGCTGAAGTCGAACGCTCCAAATCGGTGTCGTCGAAGCGCAGGATGAACGCGCCGCCATGCTTTTTGGCGAAGAAAAAATTCACCAGCGCGGTGCGCGCATTGCCGATATGAATGCGGCCGGTCGGCGATGGCGCGAAACGCACGACGGGCGCGGTCGGCGCGGGAGAAGGGTGAGCCGAATAAATCATGAAGGCGTTTTAGCGCCTCGGCGGCGCATTTGGAAATGGCCGGCGCAGCATGTCATAGAAAAGCGACAAAAAATCCGCATAAGCGCAAAAGCGCCGCAGCGCCCAAAAGCGTCCAGAAGCGGCCAAGCGCCCAAGACCAAGAACGGCCGCGTCACATTGCAGCCGCTTTTACGAGCGAAAGCGTCGCTGGCGACGCGCGGATCTGGAAAGGAAGACTGGTCGGATGACTGGATATATCGCCGTGGCGTTGTGCGCGGCCATGACCTTCCTCAACCTGTTTTCGCTGGCCGTGACAGCATGGCGTTGCCGCATCCGCCCCGAACCGCTTGCCGGCCGCATGAAGGCCACCGGCCTCGACGACCACGCCCCGCCGGTCAGCATCGTGCGCCCGCTCTGCGGTCTGGAGGCTTTTTCCGAACAGACTTTGCGCTCGACCTTCGAACTCGACCATCCCGACTATGAAGTCCTGTTCTGCGTCCAGAAAAAGACCGACCCGATCATCCCGCTGGTCGAAAGACTGCTCGCCGAACAGCCCGAGGGGCGCGGCAAGCTGCTGATCGGCGACGATCCGATCAGCCCCAATCCCAAGCTCAACAATTGCTTCAAGGGCTGGCAGGCGGCCAGGCATCAATGGGTCGTGCTGGCGGACTCCAATGTGCTGGCGCCCAGGGACTATCTCCAGAAGATGCTGGTCCGGTTCCGGCCCGATGTCGGCCTCGTCTGTTCGCCGCCGCTCGGCGTGTCGCCGGAGGGCGCAGGCGCCCGGCTTGAATGCGCCTTGCTCAATTCGTACCAGGCGCGCTGGCAATTCACCTCCGACGCGCTCGGCATGGGCTTCGCCCAGGGCAAGAGCATGATGTGGCGCCGCGAGATCGTGGAACGCGCCGGCGGCATAGCCGCGCTCGCCTCGGAAATCGCCGAGGACGCCGCCTCGACCAAGCTCGTGCGCGCCGCCGGCATGAGGGTCGCGCTGGTGGACCGCCCCTTCGACCAGCCGCTCGGCAGGCGCGGCCTGCTCGCCGTCTACAGGCGCCAGTCCCGCTGGGCGCGCCTGCGCCGGGCGAGTTTCGCGCATATGTACGCGCTCGAAATCTTTTCCAACTCCCTGCCGGCGATTCTCGTCGGCGCCTATGCCGCGCGCGAATTCGGTTTTTCGCCTTGGGCGGCCGCCGCTCTGGTCGCCGCCGCCTGGGTTCTGCCCGAGGCTTTCGTCAATTGGCGCCTCCGCTGGCCGGGGACATGGCGTTCGCCGCTCGCCTTCCTGCTGCGCGACCTGCTCTTCCCCGTCATCTGGATCGACGGCTGGCTCGGCGACGATTTCGAATGGATGGGCAATTCCATGACCGTGCGCGAAGCCGCCGACAACCCGGTTGACGACGCGGCCTGAGTGGTCGATCACATCGTCCATGGCTGGTCTTTTTCGTCGAGCTTTCTTCGGCGTCGCCCTTTTCGCAGCTCTGTTCAGCGCCCGCTTCGCGGCGGCAAGTCCCGCTTGCGATTTCTCCAGGCTGAAACTCGGTCCGGCGTTCGAACTGGACATCGATGAGGCCGTGGCCGTCGATGGCGCGCGGCTTGAGGTCTCGCTTGAGGGCGCCTCCGCGCGTTTCGATCTCGATCGCGGCGGCGCGGCCACAGTCGCCGAACCGGGGCAATTCTTGCAGCAGGCGGGGCGCAGGCGCGGACACGACGCCAGCCTGGGCGGCGAAAGCAATATTTCGCTCAGGAATTTCGGCGACGCGCCGCTGGTCCTGCCGCTCGCCAATGGCCGCGAGCTCTCCATCGCCCGGCTCTACGCCGACATATTCGCCCTGAAGGTCGGCCCCCAGGACCGCGCGGCCTATCGCGCCTTCGGCCAGGATCTTTCGAGCGGAAAACTATGCGGGCGCGCCCTCGCCGATCTGCCGCGCGAGGAAAAGCGCAAGCTGAAGCCGCTTGTGACCTTTTTCCTGTTCGACGCCTTGTCCTCCGGCCGGCTCGACGATTACGCCGCCTGGGTGAAATATGCTCCGGTGTTCAACGCCTTTCTGTCGCAGAACGAAAAAGAGGATTTCCTCACCGTTTACGGTTACCGGGCGGCGCAAATATTGGCGGAACATCCGGGCGCGGAGAAAATCGACATCTACAAGGGCTGGGTCTTCGCCTGGAATGCGGCGGCCTTGTATTATCACCTCAAGGACGCCGTGAACTTCACCGATGTCTCCTCCTACCAGCGCGACGGCAAGGTGGAGTTCGCGCTGCTGGGGTCGCAACCGATCCCCGGCGGCGTCAAGAACAAGTTCGGTTTCTACACCAGGCCCCTGGGCGATCTCGACCTTCGCGGGTTGAAGGGCGAAAAGACATATCGCTGGGCCTGGACGCAGGGTTCCCGGGACCTGACCGCCGAAATCGCCGTCAGCCCCGCGATCCGAAAGGGCAATGATCCGTGGACCGCCTTTCCCGGCGATGCGCGGCGCGGATTGATCGTGCTCGACGTCACCTTGGCTCGAAAAGACGTTCGGGCTTCCCTGGCCGCCTACAAATCCTATTTCAGCGCGCGGGGCTTCGCCTTCGCCGAGCCGAAGAAGATCGCCGACGCTCCGGCCTTCGTCGAAAACGCCCTGACGCAAGACAATCTCGATTACCTGATCCGCGACGGCCATTCGGACGGCGACGACGACAATGTCGTCAACCTCTTTCAGGAAGGCCTTGTGCTGAGCGGCGGCAAGGTCGAGGGCGGCAAGGTCGAAACCATCGACATCATGTACCAGCTGAAGAAAAAGCCGAAAAACACGATCCTTTCTTATGCGAATTTCGCGCAGGCTCTCGGCCGCCGGTCGCAGAAGATGAAAAATCCGCTGGTTTTCGTGGACGCCAGCTGCTGGAGCGTCGAAAAGGCCTGGTTAGGATTGGCCCATGCGCCCGCGTCGCAATTCATGGAAATCACCGCCAGCTCGCCGGTCAATTTTTTCGCCGACAGCGACCGCGGCGCGACGCGCATCGTGCTCGACGGCATATTGCGCGGCGAAAGTTTCGCCGCTCTTCGCGCGCGCCTCGATGCGTTGCCGCGTTACGCCGATGGCCGCGAGGATCGTTTCATCTTTCCCGACGATCCGCGCTACCCACGCGGCTCGCCGCTCGCGCGCATCGACCGGCGCCTGATGTCGCGCAAGGGCGACGGGCCTCCCAGGCCTTACAAGCCCGACGGCTATTTCTGATTCCGTATCATGTGTCGATCGAGCTGAGCGAAGCGCAATCCGCGGGCCGCTTCGGCGCGGGCGCCATCGATCCTTTTCAGGGGCCGATGGCGTCAGTCCTCGAACCGCTCGCTCAGGCCCACCGGGCTTGCCGGCGCGATTTTCGCGTCGGGCTGGAAGGCCGGGGCGCCGGAATCGCGGAAGCGGTTGACGATCGGATAGCGGCGGTCGCGGCCGAAACTTTTCCGCGTGACCTTCACGCCCGGCGCCGATTGGCGGCGCTTGTATTCGGCGAGGTAAAGCATCCGCTCGATCTTTTTCACTGTCTCGGGATCGTGCCCGCGCGCAAAAATCTCGGCGAGGCGCATGTCCTTTTCGACCAGGCATTCCAGCATGTCGTCGAGCGCGTCATAGGGCGGCAGCAAATCCTGGTCCTTCTGGTTCTCGCGCAATTCGGCGGTCGGTGGTTTTTCCAGGATGTTTTTCGGGATCACCTGCCCGTCCGGTCCGAGCGCGCCGGCCGGCTTCCAGCCGTTGCGCAGGTCGCACAGGCGGAAGACCTGCGTCTTGTACAGATCCTTGATCGGGTTGAAGCCGCCGTTCATGTCGCCATAGAGCGTGGCGTAGCCGACCGACATTTCCGACTTGTTGCCGGTCGTCACCAGCATCGGCCCGAATTTGTTGGATACCGACATCAGGACAAGGCCGCGCGCGCGGGCCTGAATATTTTCCTCGGTCACGCCGCGCGGCGTTCCCGCGAAAAGCGGCGCCAGCGCCGCCTCGACGCCTTCGACCGCCTGAGCAATCGGCAGAATATCGTAGCGCAGGCCCAAAGCCGAAGCGCAATCGGCCGCGTCCTTCAAGGATTCCGCGGAGGTGAAGCGGAAAGGCAGCATGATGGCGTGAACTTGGTTGCTTCCCAAGGCGTCGGCGGCCATGGCCGCGCAAAGCGCGGAATCGACGCCGCCCGACATGCCCAGAACCACGCCGGGAAAATTGTTTTTACTCACATAATCGCGCAGGCCCAGAACGCAGGCGGCGTAATCGGCCTTGTCGCCGTCGAGCGCGGGCGCGCTCGGGGCCTGTTCGCAGACCCAGCCCGCCGTCTCGCGCCGGAAAACGACCTTTGCGACTGTTTCCTCGAAAGCCGGCAGCCGGCCGGCGACGTCGCCATTGGCGTTGACGACAAAGCTCGCGCCGTCGAACACCAGTTCGTCCTGGCCGCCGATCTGGTTGAGATAGACCAGCGGCAGGCCGCTTTCGACCGCCCGCGCCGTGGCGACCGCGAGCCGTTCGGCGTCCTTGCCGCGCCAATAGGGCGAGCCGTTGGGCGACAGCAGAATTTCGGCGCCGGTCTCGCTCAGGGTTTCGACAATGTCAGGCCTCCAGATGTCCTCGCAGATCGGCAGGCCGAGCCGCAGGCCGCGAAAGGCGACCGGCCCCGGCGACGGGCCGGGCGCGAACACGCGCTTCTCGTCGAACACGCCATAATTGGGCAGATCGACCTTGAATCGCACCGCGACGACCCGCCCGCCGTCGAGCAAGGCATAGGCGTTGTGGCAAAACCCGTCCTGCATCCACGGCAGGCCCATCAGCACGGCGGGGCCGCCGTCGGCAGTCTCGCGCGCCAACTCGTCGAGCGCGCCGCGGCAGGAATCGAGAAAGGCGGGTTTCAGCACCAGATCCTCGGGCGGATAGCCGGCGAGGAACAGTTCGGAAAACATCACCAGGTCGGCGCCGAAACTTTGGGCCTCTTGGCGCGCGGCGCGGGCTTTTTCGAGATTGGCGTCGATCGCCCCGACCACGCAATTGATCTGCGCCAGAGCGAGGACAAGGCGGTCGGGAGACGGGGCGGAACTGGTCATGGCCCTGTTCTAGGCGAAGGCAGGCGGACGGGCAATCGCCCACGCCCGGCGCGAATCCCTTCTCCCGCCATAGGCCGTCGTGAGACGGCCGTTCTTTCGAACGCCCGATGGGGAGAAGGAATTCACGCCAGATGCTGGCGCGGAAAGCCGGGGGTGGACCAGACCTTTCCGGTCTTGGTGATTCCATAGGCTTCCGCGTCAAAGTTTTTCAGCAGTTTCGCGCCCTCAATCGGGGCCCATCACCATGACCGCCGTCGAGAGCGCGTCGGCGACGATTGCGCGGGACGCGATCACCACCACCGTCGCCAAAGAGGCCGGCGAAAAGCCGGTGCGGGGGTCGAGGATGTGGTTGCGGGAATAATCCGCCGACCATGTATAGGCATAGTCGCCCGCCGTCGCCATGGCGCCGGTCAGGGGCGCCGTGCCGAGCATGGCGTCGGGCTGGCGCGGGTGTTTCAGCGCCGCCGTCCATGTACGGTCGTGCGGGGCGCGGCCTAAAACCTCCATTTCGCCGGTGTCGACAAAGGCGCGCCGGACGCCGAGATCGCAAAAGACCTTGGCGACGCGGTCGGCGGCATAGCCGTGGGTCAGGCTGTTGAGGGTGATCCCCATGCCGGGCTTTTCGAACGAAACCGCCTTTTCGTCGAAGCGCATGAAATTCTGGCCGATCAGGGCGCGGGCGGGCGCTGCTTCCTCGTTGGTCGGCCACAAGCCGCGCTTGGCGAAAGCATCGTAGAAAATCCACAACGGCTGCACGGTGACGTCAAAAGCGCCGCCGCTGGCGCGATGCACGTCCTCGGCCACGGCCAGCATGTCCAGCATCGCCGGGTCGGGCTTTTCGAGACGGCCGTCGGCGTTGAGGCGGCGGATGTCGCTGTCCGGCGTGGACAGGCCGACGACGTGCTCCAGCCGGCGGATTTCGGCAAAACCGGCGTCGAGCGCGGCCTCGGCCTCGTCCTTATCCGGGCCCGCGACGGTCAAGGCGACGCTGGTGTCGAAGGCGAGGCCGGGGCGGCGGAAAAGTCTTTCGCCGCGCCTTTCGCTCGCCGCCCAGACGCCGGAAACTCCAAGCCCCGCGCCGATCAAGGCGAGCTGCAACATCTGCCTGCGGTTGCTGTTCATTGCGCCGCCTCCAGCTTCTGGCGTTCGCGCCGGCGCGCCCGTTTCCGTTCGAGCACCAGCGGCACGCATTTCTGCGGGGAATCGTGGATGACCACGCAATCCATGCATTGGAAACACTCGGAATAAATGATCTCGCCGCTCTTTTCGATTGCGTCATAGCGGCATTTCACCCGGCACATCTGGCAAGGCGCGCCGCATTCCTTGCGGCGGGGAATCCAGTTCCACCGCCGCACGAAGCTCAAGCCCGCCAGCGACGCGCCGAGCGGGCAGAGATAGCGGCAGAAGAACTTGTAATGGAACATGCCCGCGATCAGCAGCGCGACCGCATAGAGCACGAAGGGCGCGGAACGCATGAAGACGAGCGTGATCGAGGTCTTGAACGGCTCGACCTCGGCGACTTTTTCGGCCTGATTGCTGAAGAAGACGGCGGTGACCAGAATGACCGCCAGCACCAGGAATTTCGGAATCCGCGACAGGCGCTCATAGCGTTGCGGCAGGCCGATCTGGCGCAGATGCAGCACGCGCGCGACCTCGCCGGCGAATTCCTGCAAGGCGCCGAAGGGGCAGAGCCAGCCGCAAAAGGTTCCGCGTCCCCAGACGAACAGAGCGGCGAGGCCGAAGGCCGTGACCATCAATGTCGGCGGGTCCCACAGGAAGAAGACGAAACTGCCCTCGCCCTTGAGCGCCTTGATCAGGCCGAACAGCCAGACGATGGAGAGTTGCGCCTGGGCGATCCAGCCGATGAACACCAGGGTGAAGGCGAGATAGACGAGCCGAAAGATCTTGAACAGGCCCGGCGAGCGCACCAGAGCATGTTGCCGCGCCAGCGCGACCGCCAGCACGATCAGGCCCGCGGCCAGGATCGAAATGTCGCGGATGCGGCTTTTCCAGATCGACCCGATCCCGAGGCCGGAATCGTCGGGCGGCAGGATGAACAGGTCCTTGGGCAGGCCATAGGCGAGCTTGAAGTCGCGCGTGATCCGCTCCGGATAGATCTGGCCCTTTTCGCGCAGCACGCGCATCGAGAAGGTCGAAGGCGAAGCCGGGTCGAAAGCCGCCTGCGGCGCAATGCGCATGATGGCTTCATCGGCCTTGGAAAGATCGAGGTCCTTGGGGACCGGCAGGTCGAGCCGGTCGCGCCAGACGAAATCGCGCCACGCCACCGGCGCGTCGGCCTGCGAGAGGGCGATGATATCGGGCGTCGCGCCGGGAATGAAGGAATCCGGCATGAAGGTCCAGCGCCCGTCGGAGACCACCAGCAGGGCCGGGGCGCCGTCGAGTTGGTCCATCAGCTTGCGCCAGTGCTTTTCGCCCAGAAGATTTCGTCCCACGATCGGGACATCGACCTCGGCGATATAGACATCGGCGAAAACGCCTTTGGGATCGGCGCGGCCCTCGGGGTCGAGCCCTTCGCCGTCGCTTCCCTTGAAAGCCTCTTCGACTTCGGCGTTGGTGAGGCGCAGATGGCGGATAAGCCCTCGGTCGAGCATCTGCTGGAATGTCAACGACTCGAAAACATTGTCCTTGGCCTGGGCGACGCGGTTCGGGTCGCGCCCCTTGGAAAAGCCCAACCGCGCCCGCGCGACCTGCAGCGCGGATTCGATGATCGTCTCGTTGATGATGCGCACCGAGGCCGTCGCCTTGGCGACGCCGTCGATCTCGGCGGCGACGCTGTCCGAGCGCGGGTCGCGCGTGCCCGGCGCGACGATCTTGATCGATTGCTTGATCGACTTGCCGGCATATTGCTTGACGAAATTCATCAAGGGCTCGGGACCGAGCCCATCGACGAAGACCGGCTCGTGCTGGCTGAGCACCCGCACGTCGAGCAGTTCGCCCGAGGGCTTTATCGCGATCAGCAGATCGAGCGGCGTGCCGGAAAAGCCTGGGATCGGCTCGAAATCGATGGATTCGAAGGCATAGGCGGCGAGGACGTCGCCATTGTAGCTCTGCCGGAAAATCGGCCAGATCGGCAGGGTCGCATCGCGCTCGCCGACCCTGAACGGCTCGGGAAAGAGCTTTTCCATCGCCGGGCGGTCGAGCGTCGAGGCGACCGCCTGCGACGCGCATAGGCAACCAAGGACCGCGAGCAGAGCCGAAAGGCGCGCAAGCGTCGCCGCAAGCCACGGAAGGCCCTTCCTTTTTTCCGGCATTTCCTTCTCCCGCGCCAAGGTTGTTTTAGCCGGGAGACATCGCCTATAGTACTTTCTCCCTATTGCGCGGGCGGCTGTTCATTCGTGATCGCGGGAGCAAAAGAATGCGCGGGAAAAGTACAATGCGCGCGAAAGAAATCGGGGAGACGCGGGAGTTGCGAACAACCGAGACGAGGGCCGACCGTCTGGAGGGCGTCGTCGTCGTGTCCGCGAGCGCTTCGAGCGCCGAAGCCGCCGCGCGCGATGTCGCGGCGCTGCTGCGCGAACGGCTGGCCGACGCCGGCGAAACGCCGGAACAGGCGCTGACGGGGTTGATCTGTTTCGTCTGCGCCAGTTACGACACCGCCGCCTTCGCCGCCGAAATCCACGCCCGCCTGCCACAGACGCCGATCTATGGCTGCACCACGGCGGGCGAACTGACGTTGTCCGGCTGGGCGTCCAATTCGGTGATCGCGATCGGCTTCCTGCGCAAGGATTTCACCCTTGTCGCCCATATGCTGGAGAAGCTCTCTCATTTCGGCGTCGTGGAAGGCCGCGCCGCCGCCGCCGAGGCCCGCGCCGCCCTGATGGCGAAAATCCCCGAAGGCGGCGCCGACCATTGTTTCGGCATGCTGCTGATCGACGGCATGTGCCGGCGCGAGGAGGCGGTGATCTCGGCGCTCTATTCGGCCTTCGACGACATTCCGGTGATCGGCGGCTCCGCCGGCGACAGCATGAGTTTCGAAAAGACCTGGATGATCCGCGACGGCGCCATCCATCGCGACGCGGCGCTGCTCCTGCTGTTCCACACCGACATCCCCTTCTCCACCTTCAAAAGCGACTATTTCGAGCCGACGTCGCTCAAGATGGTGGTGACCGACGCCGACACCGAGCAGCGGGTGGTGCGCGAGCTCAACGCCGAGCCGGCGGCCCAGGAATACGCCCATCAGGTGGGATTGGTCGAAAGTTCGCTCGACGCCGCCTCCTTTGCGTCCCATCCGGTGCTGGTGGGGGTCGGCGGGCAATATTACGCGCGCTCGATCCAGAAGGTGAACGCCGACGGCTCCCTGAGTTTTTTCTGCGCGATCGACGAGGGCCTGGTGCTGACGGTGGCCAAGACGCTCGACCCTTATGAAAGCACGCTTGCCACCTTCGAGCGGATGGAGGCGGAGCTTGGCGCGGTGTCGCTCTATATCGGCTTCGATTGCGTGCTGCGCCGGCTCGCCGCCGAGCGCAGCCAGATCGCCCATCGCCTGTCGGACCTTTACCGCGCGCACCGGGTCGTGGGCTTCAATACCTATGGCGAGCAATATCGCTCGATGCATGTGAACCAGACCTTCACCGGCATCGCGCTGGGCTACCGCGACGATAAAGAGCCGCCGTCATGACCATTCATCGGGGCGAAAGCAGCGACGACCTCAAGCGGCAGATCCTCAAGCTGGAGAAGATCAACCGCGCGCTGATGTCGCGGGTCGAACGCTCGGTGGACAGCCAGTTCAACGCCTTTTCCCTGTTCGAGACCGCGATCGCGCTCGACCATCAGGTCCGCCGCCGCACCCAGGAACTGCAGCAGGCGATGCGCTCGATCGAAAAGGCGAAAATGCAGGCGGAGGCCGCAAGCTCGCTCAAGTCGACCTTCGCCGCTTCGGTCGGGCACGACCTGCTTCAGCCGCTCAACGCCGCCCGGCTCGCGCTCTCCGCGCTGGACGAAATGCAGACCGGCCCAGGCGGCGCGCTGATCGAGCAGGTGGACCGCTGCCTTGTCACGCTCGAAGACCTGATCCGCACCCTGCTCGACCTCTCCAAGCTCGACGCCGGCGTCATGAAGCCGGAAATCCGCACCTTCGAGCTGAATGACGTCATGGAGCCGCTCGCCCGCGAATTCGCGCATTTCGCCCAGAAGCGAGGGCTGAAGCTGAAAATCTTCGCCACCCGGGCCGCGGTGCGCTCCGACCCCTCGATGCTGCGGCGCATCTTGCAGAACCTGCTCGCCAACGCCCTGCGCTACGCCTCCCATGGCGGCGTGCTGGTCGGCGTCAGGCGGCGGGGCGAAAACATCCTGGTGCAGGTCTGCGACACCGGACCGGGCATTCCCGAGGACCGGCGCGACGCGATCTTCCAGGAGTTCCAGCGCGCCCATAGCGACATTCCCGGCCAGACCGGCTTCGGCCTTGGCCTCGCCATCGTGCGCCGTTTCGCCCTGGTGCTCGGCCATCCGGTGTCGCTGGCGTCGCGGGTCGGGAGCGGCTCGACCTTTTCGGTGCTGATCCCGCTGAGCGATGAGGCGCCGCCGCCCCCTGCGCCGCGGCCGCAGTTCACCAACTACCGCAACCGCATCGCCGGGGCGAAAATCCTGGTGATCGAGAACGAGCCCGAGGTCAGCGAGGCCATGCTGCTGCTTCTCGAGCGCTGGGGCTGCGACGTCGCGGTGGCGACCTCGGGCGCCGAGGCGGTGGAGAAATTGCGCATCCTCGCCCATCCGCCGCAAATCATCATCGCCGATCTTCATCTCAACAATGGCGAGCTGGGGCCGGAGGCCATACGGGCGGCGCGCCGCGCCTGCGACAACGAGATTCCCGCCTTGCTCGTGACCGCCGACCATTCGCCGCGCGCCGAGGACATCGCGCGGCGCGAGCAGCTCGAAATGCTGCTCAAGCCGGTGCGGCCGGCGGAGCTGCGCTCGCTGCTCGCCTACCTGCTGACGTGACAATACGACTTTATGAATAGGACTTTATGACGGGAGAATCCCAAGCCCAGCGGTGCTTTAATTGCTTTGTATCAAGGCGGAAAACCCGCGATTCCCGATAACGGTTTCGGAAACGGCGCGGCCCGCGCCGATTGCGGCGCGTTGGGCGCCCATCGCGGCAAGCGGAGCGAAAATTATGCGAGGCAAAATTTTGATTCTCTCCAGCGCGCTGTTCGCCGCGCTGGCTTTCGGCGCGCAGGCCGCCGAGATCAAGGGCGATCCCAAGGCGGGCGAGGTCGTGTTCACCAAATGCCGCCAATGCCACCACATCGGGACCGGCGCGACCAATTTCTACGGCCCGGTGCTGAACGGCGTCGTCGGCCGCCCTGCCGGCACGGTCCCCGGCTATGACTATTCCAAGGCCAATACCCATTCGGGCAAGGTCTGGACGGTCGCCGCCCTCACCTCCTATCTGAAGCAGCCCCAACACGACATCCCGAACACCAAGATGACCTTCAAGGGGCTCAAGAGCGCCAAAGACATCGCCGACGTCATCGCCTACATGTCGCAGTTCGACCGCAGCGGCGCGCAACACGCCCCGACGGAATAAATCGACAGGTTCGAATTTTTCGCATCAGCCGCCGGTCCTGCCGGCGGCTTTTTTCCGCTTTCGGCAAATCGTTGCGCCGCCCTGTTCCAGCCATTATGAAATAACCCGAATTCGAACAAGGCGGAGCGCATGAACGATCTGTTTTCCGGCGAAGACCACATTGCCGTGGCCCTCGACGAAGTCTACGTCAATGTGAACTGCGGCCTGCATCCATGGGAGCGCCATCCCGAGCGCCCGACCCGGCTCCTGATCTCCGTCCGGCTCTATGCGCCGCTCACAGCCCGCCGCGCCGCCGACGAACCGATCATCGACTATGACGTCGTGCGCGACCGCATCCGGGCCCTGGAGAACGAAGGCCATATCGACCTGCTCGAAACGGTGGCGGACCGGATCGTCGAGTCCTGCTTCCACGACGCCCGGGTGACGGCCTGCCGGGTGGCGATCCGCAAGCCCGACATCTACAACGAGACGCGCGGCGCCGGCATCGACCTGTTCCGCACCCGGAAAAGATGGAGCGCCGGCCAGTGAAGAGGGCGCTGGTCACCGGCGCGGCCAGCCGGCTCGGCGAGAGAATTGCGCATTTCCTCGCCGACCGAGACTTTTCCATCATCCTCCACGCCAACCGCTCCGCCGACAAGGCGCGCCTGCTCGCCAGGCGCCTCGCCGAAAAAGGCGTTGAAACCCATGTCGTCGTCGCCGATTTCGCCGACCAGACGTCCATCGCGCATTTCTGCGGCGAATTGACCGCGCGTTTCGGCGCGCCCGACGTGATCGTCAACAACGCCTCGGTGTTCGAGCACGATTTTCCCGGCCGGGCCGATCCGGCGAAGCTGGCGGCCAGTCTTTCGGTCCATGTTCTCGCGCCCTTTTCGATCATCGAGGCGGCGGCCAAAGCCAAGAAGCCCGACGCAAGGTTGAGCGTCTTCAACATACTCGACCACAAGCTGCTCAATCTGAACCCGGATTATTATTCCTACACGCTGGGCAAGAGCGCGCTGATGGCTCTGACCGAAATGTGGCGGCGGATGGAGCGGCGCGATATCCGCGTCTTCGGCCTGCTTCCCGGCCTGATGTTCCCCTCCGGGCCGCAGACCGACGAGCGCTTTCTGGCGGATTCCGCCAAGATCCCGACCGGCCGCGCCACGCCCCCCGAGCATGTTTGCGCGGCGATCGGCTTCTACCTCGATCACCCGGACATGCCCGCGCAGCTGCTGCCGATCGACGGCGGCGAGCATCTGCTGCCGCGCCGCCGGGATGTCGCCTTTGAATGATTCGTGCCTATCCGGTTGAAGCACACACCTACTAAATATAGAGGGAGCTGCGGGCTCGACGCAAAGGCAGGAACCGGCGGATTGCCGACCACGGCGAACTGCTCCAGCAAGGGCCGGATCGCGTAGAGTAGGAGTGTGGCGCGGTGGCATTAGGCCGAGCATGTCTGTTTCCGCCCCTTTCGTCTGGCGGTGCCTTAGTGGCTCGTCCATAGCTCCCGTTTCCACACCCCCCTCATCGAACCGGACATGCAGATCTCCCGCATCCGGCTCTCGGACAAGACCTCACGCCTTCGTCCACGGCCCGTCGCGCCCAAGCCGGGACAGACGTACGAGTTCGAATTGCTCGTAGAGTTGCGAGAGTGGATAGCTCCCGCCCTTTCTTCGCCTGACATTGTGCTTGAAGCGCAACCACCGGCGCAACCGCATCGCCGCGTAGGTGTCGAGCGCCCGATACGCCTTGCTGAAGGCGCCTACGCTGAAGTAGTTCGCCCATCCGCGCAGCGTGCGGTTCAACTTGCCCACCAGCTTTGTGGTCTCTTGCCATGTGCATGATCGGACGGTCAGCGCGTGGACTTTCTCGACCGCGCGCTGGATGCTCTTCTTTGATGGCCGGTGGCCGATACGAGCTTGGCCGGTCCTCGTCGAATACATCCGCCCGAACGTGTATCCCAGGAAGTCGAACTCCCCTTCTGGCACTTTACAAATGCGTGTCTTTTCCTCATTCACCGTCAGCTTCAGCTTGCTCATGACCTCGCGCATCCGTTGCAAGGCGTCTTCGGCCTTGCCCCTTCTGCACAGGATCACGAGGTCGTCGGCGTAGGTCACGAGGCGAGAGCCGAGGCTTCGCTCCAGCCCGAACATCTTCCAGGCCAGCACAAACCGCCGCATGTAGATATTCGCCAGCAGCGGTGAGATGGGTGAGCCCTGCGGAATGCCGCGCCGTTTATCCCGCGCCTCGGTCGTGCGCGTCTTCCGTCCTCGATCGTCGGTTTCTTCGACGGGGCAATCCAGCCACATCCTGATCAGATGCAGCACGCGCCGATCAACGATCCGGCGCGATACCGACTTCAAAAGCTCGGCATGCGGAATGCTCCCGAAGTAGTCCGCGAGGTCGGCGTCCACCACTTCCGGATGGCCGCGGAACAACAGCTCCTCCACCTCGACCACCGCCTGTTGGGCGTTTCGCCCGGGACGGTAGGCGTACAATTCCGGTGGAAGGTCGGCTTCAAAGATCGGTTCCAGCACCAGCATCGCTGCTGTCATGCAGACTCGATCCCGCAGGGTTGAGATGCCCAGCGGCCGGAGTTTGCCGTTGGCCTTCGGTATGAACACACGTCTGATAGGAGCCGGTTGGTAAGCCTCCTGCCTGAGCGCAAGCGCCAGTTCAGCCAACCATCGATCAACCCCATACGCCTCGACATCCGCGAAGTCCTGACCGTCCACGCCCGGCGCGCCCTTGTTGGAGCGGCACTGGGCATAGGCGTGCGCCAGAATATCCTCGCGGCTGGGCTTGTCGTACAGGGCGTAGAAGCGATAGCCGGCTTCTGCCTTCGCTTTCGCGTGCAACGCCATCTGCAATTTCTGAACACTATCCGGAGTTGATAGGTTTCCCAATCTCCAGGTCCTTCATCGCTTGCTGCGTCTGTCTTGAACTGAGGTCCCTTCCCTCTCCCGGCGTTACCCGGCTTCAGCGGTACTACGGACCTCTCCGTCACCCCACAGTGCCCGGCCTGTCCCTCGCGGGCGTCCGGTTGGTCATCCCTGACCACGCCGTGGGGCTTCCCGTGTTGCGTACGCTTTCCTTGTGTGCGTGCTGCCGTCAGTACCCCGGTGCAGCGACTGGACGTCGACTTCGCTCATCTCATCCAGTCGTATCAGCCTTCCCCGATCTGGCAGTCGGGTCGGCCTGCACATCGTCCTTTTCGAGGCTTGCTCGACGTTCACTCGCGTTGCGGCCCGCACACTCGCGCCGTCACCTATAAGCGACAGCTATCCGGGGGCTTCAGACATTTCGTTGCCTCCATGTCTGCTCCGGTTGCTTCCGGCTGGAGCGGGTCGCCGGGTGGGGCTTGCACCCACTGGAAAGCGCCGCCTTTTCACGGCGCACGCCAGAAGCGGTCGTTCAATGCCGGATGTAAAGATTGGCTTTTTTCCTTGGATAGCGGACCCTCGTGATGCGGGTTCAACATCACTTGCGCATATATTCAGAGGTCAACTCATCGCGAGAATTCATCTCCGCGTCAAAGGGTGGGACGACTCTGAAGCTCACCTCGGGGTTTTCCGTCGACCTGGAGTTCGCTCCGAAATGTCAATCGATAACCGCATTACAGGCCGGCGCAGGGCGCCGCCATTGGGTTCGAAATTTACTCCGGCCCGTTCCATTGGCGCGGCTATCGGCAGCCCCGAGCGCATTAATCCGCGTTGCCGGATCTTGCGGGCGATATCGCGAACTGACGCGCTTTGCTTTTTTCGACGACGCGTCGTTTGCAACTTCGCGTCCTGGCGTCCGACATGAGTACATTCCGATTTTGTCGGCTCACCCTTCGTCGAAGCCACATATCATGACACAGCTTGGCTAGCGGCGGCACTTGGGAAACGTCATGGAGAAAGACAGTTCGAAATCGGATGGCGAGCTTGCCGATTTCAGTACACTCGACCCAGATCGTCTTTGCGCGCGTCTGGAAACGACGCCTCTGGGCCTGTCACAGGACGAGGCCGACCGGCGCTTGATTCAATATGGGCCGAATCGCGTCACGCGCGAAAAAAAGGCGACCATATTCGAGGAATTATGGACGCGGACGCGCAATCCATTGAACGCGCTGCTGCTGACCCTGGCGGTGGTTTCCTATTTCCTCGGCGATGTGCGCGCCGCCGTTGTCATCGCCGTCATGGTCATTCTGGCGATCGCCACCGCCTTCGTCCAGGAGCACAGGTCCAACGAGGCCGCCGCGCGGCTGCGCGCCATGGTGCATACGACGGCGAGCGTCCGCCGCAAGCCGCAAAGCGGGGCAGAACCCTTCGCCGAGATTCCGATGGAGCAATTGGTCCCCGGCGACATAGTCCGGCTGTCGGCCGGGGACATGATTCCCGCCGATCTGCGGCTGATCGAGGCCAAGGACTTGTTCATCAACCAGTCGACCCTGACGGGCGAAGCCATGCCAACCGAAAAATTCGCCCAAGCCAGCGTGGAGCCATGCGAAAATCCGTTCGACTTGCCGAATATCGGCTTCATGGGCGCCAATGTCGTGTCGGGCTTCGCGGTCGGCGTGATTCTGCGGACAGGCGGCCATACGTTTTTTGGCGCGTTGGCCGATCAAATCGCGGGACGGCGCGTGCCGACGGCCTTCGACCTCGGCATCAACAAGTTCACCTGGCTGATGATCCGTTTTATCATGGTGATGGCGCCCGCTGTCTTCCTGATCAACGGACTGACCAAACATGATTGGCTTGAGGCGCTGCTTTTTTCGGTTGCGGTCGCCGTCGGGCTGACGCCGGAAATGCTGCCCATGATCGTGACGGTGAATCTCGCCAAGGGCGCGATCGCCATGTCGCGCGAAAAGGTCATCGTCAAGCGCCTTAACGCCATCCAGAATTTCGGCGCCATGGACGTTTTGTGCACGGACAAGACCGGCACATTGACGCAGGACCGCATTATCATGAAGCGTCATCTCGACATTCATGGCGAGGAGTCCGAAAAAGTCCTGCAATATGCTTTTCTGAACAGCCATTTTCAGTCGGGGCTGCGCAATTTGCTGGACAATGCCGTCCTGGCGCACGTCGATCTGCATAAGACGCTCGGAATCGACAGCGGCTTTACGAAACTGGATGAGATTCCCTTTGATTTCTCGCGCCGCCGCCTGTCGGTTGTGGTCGCGCGCCAGGACGGCAAGCATATTCTCATCTGCAAAGGCGCCGTCGAAGAAATTTTCTCCGTCTGCAGCCGTTACGAGCTTGGAGACGAGACGGGCCAGCTCGACGCGAGCCATTTCGAAGCCGCGCAGAAACTCACGACCGCACTGAACTCCGACGGCTTCCGCGTTGTAGCGGTGGCCTATAAGGAGATGCCGCCTTCCAAGGAGAACTACTCCGTCGCCGATGAGGCCGACCTGAACTTGCTGGGCTATATTGCCTTTCTCGATCCGCCCAAGGAATTGGCGGGCGAGGCGATCGCCGCTCTGGCCGCCAAGGGCGTGCAGGTGAAGGTTCTGACCGGCGACAATGAAGTGATCACCCGCAAAATCTGCCAGGAAGTAGGGCTCGATCCCGGCGAGATACTTTCTGGCGGAAAAATCGCGCAGTTGAGCGACGAAGACCTCGCCGAAATCGCCGGCCGGACCGCCGTTTTCGTCAAGTTGACGCCGGCGCAGAAAGAGAGGGTCGTGCGCGCCCTTCACGCCAGCGGACATGTGGTCGGCTTTCTGGGCGACGGCATCAATGACAGCCCGGCGCTGAAAGCCGCCGACGTGGGAATTTCGGTCGATACGGCTGTCGATATTGCAAAGGAATCCGCCGACATCATCCTGCTGGAGAAAAATCTGCTCGTCCTTCAGAAAGGGGTGATTGAAGGAAGGAAGATTTTCGCCAATATCACGAAATATGTCAAAATGGGCGCCAGCTCGAATTTCGGCAATATGTTCAGCGTTTTGGGCGCGAGCATTTTCCTGCCGTTCTTGCCGATGGCGCCGATTCAGGTTCTGACCAATAATTTGCTTTACGACTTTTCACAGACGACTATTCCGACAGATAATGTTGACGAGGAGTTCCTGGCGTCGCCGCGACGCTGGGACATCAGCAATATTTTCAAGTTCATGGTTTTCATCGGGCCGATCAGCTCGATCTTCGACTATGCGACCTTCGGCATGATGCTGTATATTTTTGGCGCCTGGAACAATCCGCCACTGTTTCAGACCGGATGGTTCGTTGAATCCTTGCTGACCCAGACCCTGATCATTCACATCATCCGCACGGCGAAAATTCCCTTCATCGAAATCCGCGCCGCCTCCGCTCGGCCCATTCCGTCCAACACCCCCGCCAAAGACAACAGCCGCCGGCTTTGGTTGGCGTCTTTCGAACTGGCCGCAAGACGCCGAAGTTCAACAGCCGAATAATCCGTCCTGATCTTCACTGTCGCTGGCATGGCGCGAATCCTCCCCGCGCCAAGGGAATCAGATCAAAACCAGGATGGGAATCCCCTTTGAGTCAGATTGAAAGGCCGTTGGTATTAGGTCCAACCGCCGCACGCCAAAAACATTATGTCACTGAAAAACTTAGCAAATAGCGTTCCGACGCGGTGGCGTCGGAAATCACTTATGGGAATTGCCGTGATGGAAGCGACCTGCCCGCATCCGCGAACCGGCCGACCTCACGCCCGAACCCCTGCAACATTGTAGAAGGCGGCGCGCGTCCTTAGCGGCGATGTTTCTCGAAGTCGGTCTTGAGGAACTGAGACAATTCTTTTCTCTGCCGATCGTCGAGGCTCGTATAGAGCGGCTCGGCGGCGTCCGCGAGCTTCTTCATGGACGCGGCCCTTGCAGCGAGGTCGTCGGCCATGGTCCGCATAAGAGCAATATCGTTCGGTCGTTCGTTGTGTCCCTTTTCTTCGCGCTCGCTGCGACTGGGGCGATTTGCGCCTTCCATGGCGTTCTTCGACTGTCCGACGCCATAGTCGTGCAATGCGGTCTGCAAGCCGGCCCAATTCTTTTCCTGATCGCCCGTCAAGTGCAAGTTGGCCTTGAGCTCGGCGATCCTGGCGTCGACCTCGTTGGCGATCTGGTTGTCCACTGGCTCTGTCTTCTGTTCCGATTGCGCAGCCGGCGGGGTATCGCCCGTTTGGGCGATTGAAACGTTGACATTCGCAAAGCCTGTCAACGCGACGCTTGCGATGCCGATGATCAGAAATTTGTTCATTTTGTTCTCCCTTGAAACTCGTCGGATAAATGGGACCGCCGCAGGCTGTGGCGGGCTATCGGCGTTCGCTAATGCCGGCATGGCGAGAACCCCATCGACCGCCAGAAGCTCTCAATGGCGCCTCGACGCGAGGCGCCATCGCTATTTTTCCGCCATCGCCGAGGCCCCAGTTCGGTTCGCGAATGTCGGCGCGTTTACGCTTGCCGGTCGCGGCTTCGACATGAAATTCGACGGGCGTCGAGCGCATATCGCCAAGCACAGGCGTGAAAGTATCGTGTGGCGAAGGCGCTAAGGTAGCCTCGGAATATACTCAGCCCTCTGCGGCTTCCGGGGGGCACACAGAGCTTGCTCAGCAGAAGAAATTGCAAGGCGCAAGTGCGCGAACTGATCCAGTTCCTCAAGACCGACTTCGAAACCACGGTTACGCTGTCAGCCAGCGTATTCGAAAACGCATTGAGGAAGCCTTCGGTTGGATGAAGACCGTCGGCGGCCAGCGCAAGACCAAGTTTCGGGGCGTCGAGCGGATAGGCTGGTCATTCGCCTTCGCCGCAGCAGCTTATAATCTCGTCCGATTGCCCAAGCTCTTGGAGGCACCGGCATGAGCGTCCCCGCGAATTGCCAACTCGTCGGTCGCTGGCGGATCGTCGAGGCCGATATTTGGGATCGCGACCACGTCGATCTCTGTGGGCCGGCGGCGATCACGATCAATGACCACGGACGTGGCGAAATCGCCTTCGGAGCGTTGGAGGCGGGCCTTGAAATCGCGTATGGCCGCACCTCTATCGACTTCACTTGGATCGGCTTCGATGAAGGGGACGAAGTCTCCGGTGAGGGTTCCGCCGAATTGTTCGATGATGGCTCGATCCAGATCGAATTCGCCTATCACAACGGCGACGAGGCCGTGCTCAAAGCGAAACGCGAGCCTTTTTCAGCAGCCTGTTAATGAACTTGACCGTGATCCCCGCGGGAGCCTTTTCGGCGGCCTCACGGATTGAAGGCACCGGTTGGAGCAACGAGCGACGTCCACGCCCTCCCGGTTCAATTGCAGCCAAACCTTGCGCACGCCATAGACCTCGAAATTTTCGGCAAACATCCGCCGGATCGCAACTTTCAGCGCCAGGTCGCGCCGCGCCCGCTCGGAAAGCCTTGAGGGATCGGCGCGCTTGGCAACATGGGCGTGATAGGTGGAAGGGGCGATCGGCAAGACCTTGCAGATCGGCTCGACCCCATTCTTGCGCGCACCGAACGGCGCCGCCGCGCCTGGTGGGGGGCGACAAGAATTAGTCTGGCCCCAGAGCTGGTCGCTATCCACTTCCCATGGGATCTTCGAGCCGAATCCGGCATGACGAACGCGACGCCGAGCTTACGCTAGGGATTCCATAATCGCGACGAATTGCGATTACGGAGGCTTGGTTATGAAAAGAAAACGCCCGTCGCGTGAGACGCAACGGGTTTTTTTCGCTCGGAAAGGCTCCGTTTAGTGGCAAGGCGGCTCGCCCGGCGCGCCGCAACGGGGATGCTGCGGCGGAGGCGCGGCGCGCTGCGGTTGCGGAGGCGCGAAGTGCGGCTGCGGCGGGGGCGCGGCGTGCTGGGGCTGGGGCGGGGGCGCGACATGCTGCGGCAGGGGCGCAGCATGTGGCGGAGGCGCGGCGTGCTCGGGTTGCGGCTGCGGCGGCGGCGCGATATGCGGCTGCGGCGGTGGCGCGGCGCGCTGGGGCTGCGGCGGGGGCGCGACATGCTGCGGCAGGGGCTGCGGCGGCGGCGCGATATGCGGCTGCGGCGGTGGCGCAGCATGTGGCGGGGGCGCGGCGTGCTGGGGCTGGGGCTGCGGCTGCGGCGCGATATGCGGCTGCGGCGGTGGCGCGGCGCGCTGGGGCTGCGGCGGGGGCGCGACATGCTGCGGCAGGGGCGCAGCATGTGGCGGAGGCGCGGCGTGCTGGGGTTGCGGCTGCGGCGGGGGCGCGGCGTGCTGGGGCTGCGGCGGGGGCGCGACATGCGGCAACGGTTCTACATGTGGAACTGACGCAGGATGAGCAGGCGCGCCGGCGGGACCGCCCGGCTGGCCATGTGGCAAGGGCGCTCCAGCGGGCGGGGCGGCTGGCGTCGGCTGTGGACCGGCCGGATGAGGCAGGGGCGCGCCAGCGGGACCGCCGGGCTGGGCATGCGGCAAGGGTGCTCCGGCGGGCGAAGCAGGCGGCGTCGGACCGGGACCGCCCGGATGCGGCAGGGACGCGCCATTGGGACTGCCGGGCAAAGCATGCGGCAAAGGCGCTCCGGCAGGCGGCTGGCCCGGCTGTTGCGCGGAGGGCGCGCTCGGACGAGGCGGCGCTCCGGCAGGTGCGCCCGGCGGAATTGGCGGAGGCGGATTGGCCCCAGGCGCGGGCGCGTTGGCGCCTGGCGCGGTTTGGGGCCGGCCATAATGGCTGTTGTAGTAATTGTTGGCGGCGGGCTGCTGCGTGGTCACCACGGTCGGCGCGTGGAAAAGTCCCTGCCGGACGGCGGGAATGGCGAAAAGCAGCGGCGCGGCGACCAGCGGCAGCGGCAGCAGTCCGGCGTAGGGCGGCGACGGCGGCGCGCGTTCGACCAGGAAGGGACGCTCCGGCAGCAGATAGCCCATGGGCGGCGGTGGGCCCCAGGCGTCGTCGTCGAACACGACATAAGGCCGGTTGAAATAGACTTCCTCGGTTTCCACTGGCGGCGGCACGTCGAATTCATAAACTTCGAAACGCGGCGGCGGCATGAGCGCGGCGTTCAGAATGCCGAGGCGGCGGCGCGCGTCCTCGGCGTGCGGCCCGCGCGGATAGCGCTGCAGGTAGGTCCAATAGGCGTTGGGCGTATTGACCTGCCAGGCGCGCCGCCAGGTCACCGCCTCGCGGCGCAGGGCGAGCATGACGCGCACCCGCTCGGCATAGGCCGAATTGGGGTAGGAGTTGAGGAAATCGACATAGGCGGCGAGCGTGTCCTGCTCCAGCGCAGCGGCGTAGGCCTGATCGACGGGATAATCGCGGATCGGCCGGGCGCGCATATTGGCCTGGGTTTCCAGCGCCGCGGCGGGCGGCGGCGCGCCGGGGGCGCGGGCGAACAGCACCGGCGCCGGCGCCAGTTTCGAATTCGTCCCAGGGAACCTGGGCGCCCCTGGTCTGTTCCGAAACCCGTAGCCTGGTGCGGGCGAAAGCCTCATCGAGAGGCAGGCCGCCTTCGCGCAGCATTTCGGTCAGCGCCTGGGCATAGACGCCATAGGGTCCGGTCTCGTTGGGCGCCACCGAACCCGGCGCCGCGTTATAGGCGATCAATTCGCCCGCGTCCGGCTCGACCAGGGCGAGGCCGCCGGCGAGCGGCGCGCCGCCTTGGCTGAAGGCGTTTATCCGCGCGGCGTCGAGCACGACGACGCGCGCTTTCAGCGGCATTTGCGCCAGAGGCTGCAGATAATCGCTCAGCCGCACCGCCTCGAGCGGCACATTGGCGGCGCGGGGAATGACGGCTTCCACCGGAGCCAGATAATTTTCGCCCTCGTATTGCACGGCGCGGCCGCTCAGATAGATGAAGACGGTCGCATTGGGACCGGCGGTGGCGGCCTTGTCGACGAATTCGCGCAAGGCGCGGCGCAACCCATCCTGGTCGAGATCGGCGGCGCCGGTCACGTCGAAACCGGCGGTCTGCAAGGTGTCGGCGATCAGGCCGGCGTCATTGGCGGCGGAGGAGAGCGGGGCGTTCTTGTAGGCCGCCTCGCCGATCACCAGAGCGATGCGCGGCGAACCCGTCGGCGCCGGCTGCGAAGTCGCTTGCGCCAGACCGGCGAGCACCGCGCCGACAGCGACGGCGCCGGCGGCGAGCCGCGACTTCAATTTTCTGGCCTTGCGCGTCATTCAGTTCCTCCAGACACAAAACTCTCCTTTCGCTCGGCAATGATTCGGCGCGAAGGCGAGGCCCACATGTCATGGCAAAACGGCTGAATGGTGGCTGAACGGAACTTGGCCTTATACCGACGAAATTTCCGCGCAGTGAACGCTGGACACGACCCGCGTGCCGAAATGCACCTTCTGTTAGAGGTCCCATCATCGTTGGCCAACCGATGCAGCCAGATGGCACGGTTCGACCGACCGAGCGGGGTGCCCGTAACGAATAATGGCGGAGCCGGTCGGCGTAACCGCGTCTGAGATTCCAATGGGGCAGCGGGAGGTCAGATCGCAAAAGCTACTACTTTAGCTGATTTTGGGGGTTTCTGGCGAGAACACAGTATTACAACACCCTGCGAGGTTCGGCCTTAAGGCCTCTTTGGGGCATGACGCGTTCCTGCCTACGCCATCGGCAGCGTTTTCGCGTTCTGGGTCTTCCAGCGCATCTCGGTTTTTTGACGGTTCTACCAATACGCAGCCGCACTGATGCGAGAAAGACAGACGTCGGGATCGGCCGTTCATCAGGCTGAAGGGCCCGGATAATGGCCGCTTTCTAGCGTATTGAGCCATTTATGCGGCTATCCACGAATGCCTGCCTTGGGTCAGGTGGAGACTCTCGCGGGCCTGTTCGGGAGGGTCCGCTTCGAGCCGAACCCGGCCGATCAACCGGTCTCGATCTGGCTCGCCGCCAAGTCCATATGTGGTGGGTGTGTGCATCAACCGGATAGGCACGGAATGATTTTCGGCTTTAGTTGCGCCGCAAACGGGGTTATGACGCCCCTCATGCCCGTGACCATCACCCAGGCCTTCACTTTCGAGGCCGCGCACCACCTGCCCCATGTGCCGGAAACCCATAAATGCCGGCGCCTGCATGGCCATTCCTATCGCGTCGAGCTGCGGCTCGGCGGCGAGGTCGATCCTTATACCGGCTTCATCGTCGATTTCTTCGATGTCGAGAAGGTTTTCCAGCCGCTGCTGGAGCGCCTCGACCATCACCTGCTCAACGAGATCGAGGGGCTGGAAAATCCCACCGCCGAAAATATCGCGATCTGGATTTTCCGGCGCGTCAAGCCGGAGCTGCCGCAGCTCGAATCGGTGAAGATTTTCGAGACGCCGATGAGCTGGGCGGAATATTGCGGCTGAGGCGATGATGCGGCGGGGAAAGCCCCGCCGCCGGAAAACGGATCAATCGCAGACCCAAACGGATTGTGTCGCCAGCACAGGCCGACGCCCCACCAGCGCCCGCCCCTGCCCGCCGCGCCAGCCATATCCGCCGCGATAGACGCCACCACGGCAGGCCCGCCGAGGCGGCCGTAAGAGCGACCGCAGCCGCCATTCCGCGACGTCAAGGCTACGCCAAAGTTCCGCAGACCAAGAGAAATTTTGCGCCCGGTTTTTTCGAAATCCGAAGCCGCCGGCGCATCACGGCTCAGTCTTTCTGGAAATCCTTCGGATCATAGCGGCGCAAGGTCGAGCAGAATTCGCAGGTCACGCCGATCACGCCATCGTCGCCGACCATGTCGTCGCGTTCGGCCTGCGAGAAGCTGCGCAGCATGGATTCGACCCGCTCATTCGAACAACGGCAGGCGTCGCGCAAAGGATGGGCGGCAAAGACACGGACGCCGCGCTCGTGGAACAGGCGAAAAGCCAGCCCCTCGCTGGAAAGGCCGGGATCGAGCAGTTCGTGGTCCTCGACCGTCGCAGCCAGAGCCTGGGCTTCGGTCCAGGAATCGCCCAAAGCCTCGTCCTCGGACCCGTCGCGCGACTGGAAATTTTCAGGCGCGTCGCCGGGCGGCAAATCGACCTGACGGCGCCGCTCTTCGGAATGCGGCAGGTACTGCGCCAGAAGGCCGCCGGCGCGCCAGAAAGTCCCGTCCGGCGTCACGACCTGGCCCGCCGCAAGCCGGATGAAGGTCGGAATCTGCTCCGACTGCTGGAAATAGAATTTGGCCGCCTGTTCCAGCGAACCGCCTTCGACCGGCGCCACGCCCTGATAGCGCGTGATTTCGCCGCCCTGCTCCACCGTCAAGGCGAGATGGCCGCGCCCGAGCAGCGCCTCGTTCGCGACGTTTCCTTGCGGCGGCAGCCGCGACGCGTCGAAGCGCGCGAAGGCGCGCAGCCGGTCGGGCGCGTCGAAATCGACCACGATCATGTCGACCAGGCCGTCGGTGCGGGTCTGGAGCTGGAAGCGGCCGCCCGATTTCAGCACCGAGCCGAGCAGAACGGTCAAGGCCGCGGCCTCGCCAAGCAGGCGCGCGACCGGCTCGGGATAGGCGTGCCGGGTCAGGATGGCGTCGAGCGCCGGCCCGAGCCGCGCCAGCCGTCCGCGCAGGTCGAGCGGTTCGACCGCGAAAGGCAGAACCGCGTCGTCCTGTCCGGCCGCCGGCAGGCCCTCGGCGAGAAAACGTTCGGAATCGGAGGTCATTCTTGCGCCCCCATGCTCCAGGCGAGAACGCCCTTTTGCGCATGCAGCCGGTTTTCCGCCTCGTCGAAGACCAGCGACTGCGGGCCGTCGATCACCGAGTCGGTGACTTCCTCGCCGCGATGGGCGGGCAGGCAGTGCATGAACACCGCATCCTTGGCGGCGTGGCGCATCAGCTTGGAATTGACCTGATAAGGCGCGAGCAGCATATGGCGCAGCTTTTCGTCCTTGTCGCCCATCGACACCCAGCAGTCGGTCAGGATCAGATGGGCGTCTTCGGCGGCGTCGAAAGGATCGCGCAGCACATTGACGACGCCGCCTTGCGCCCGCGCCCAGGCGATCAGCTCGGGCCTCGGCGCCAGCTCCTCCGGCGAGGCGATGTCGAGGGTGAAGCCGAATTTGGCGGCGGCGTGGACCCAGCTCGTCAGCACGTTGCAGGCGTCGCCGACCCAGGCGACCCGCGCCCCGGCGATGTCGCCGCGATGCTCCTCATAGGTCATGATGTCGGCCATGACCTGGCAGGGGTGACTTTTCCTGGTCAGGCCGTTGATCACCGGCACACTGGCGTAGGCCGCCATTTCCATCAGATGCTCATGCGAGAGGATGCGGACCATGATCGCGTCCACGAAACGCGACAGGACGCGCGCCGTGTCGGCGATGGTTTCGCCGCGGCCGAGCTGCATCTCGGCGCCGGTCAGCATCAGGGTCTCGCCGCCGAGCTCCCGCATGCCGACGTCGAAGGAGACGCGGGTGCGGGTGGAGGGCTTGTCGAAGATCATCGCCAGAGTGCGGCCTTCGAGCGGCTTGTCCGGCGCGGGACGGCCCTTGCGCCGGCGCCGCTTGATGTCGGCCGCGAGGTCCAGGATTCCGCGCAGCTCGTCGAGCGAAAAATCCGCAATGTCGAGGAAACAACGGCGCGCCGGATCGATCGGCGGCATGGTCATGTTTCGGCTCCCTGTTTGCCTTTTTGCGCCGCCGGAACCTCGAAATGGCGGCACGCCGCGCCCAGGCGGCGGACTCCCTCGCGGATTTCGTCGTCGGAGACGATCAGCGGCGGCAGGATGCGCACCACATTTTCGGCGGCGGGGATGACGATGATCTTTTCGGCCCGCGCGGCGGCGGCGAAATCGGCGTTGGGCACGCGCAGCCGCAGCCCCTGCATCAGGCCTTCGCCACGGATTTCCGCGACGACGTCGGGATGCGCGGCCGCGAGGCCGGCGAGCGACTGGCGCAGCAAAAGGCCCTTTCTCGCCACATCGTCGAGAAAGCCGGGCGCGAGCAGCACGTCGAGCACGGCGTTGCCGCAGGCCATGGCGAGCGGATTGCCGCCATAGGTCGTGCCATGCGTGCCCAATCCCATGCCCTTGCCGGCCTCGGCGGTCGACAGCACGGCGCCGAGCGGGAAGCCGCCGCCGATGCCCTTGGCCGAGGCGAGGATGTCGGGCGCGACGCCATAAAGCTCATAGGCGAAGAGCTTTCCGGCGCGGCCCATGCCCGACTGCACTTCGTCGAAGCACAACAGCATCTTGTGCTCGTCGCAGAGCGCGCGCAGGCCGCGAATGAATTCATGCGAGCCGACGCGAATGCCGCCCTCGCCCTGGATCGGCTCGACCAGAATGGCGCCGGTCTGCGGCCCGATCGCCGCTTCGACCGCCTGGAGATCGCCAAAGGGAACCTGGTCGAAGCCCGGCGTCTTCGGCCCGAAGCCGTCGAGATATTTCGGATTGCCGCCGGCGGCGATGGTCGCCAGCGTCCGGCCGTGGAACGCCCCCTCGAAAGTGATCATGTGGAAGCGGTCCGGCGCGCCATTGGCCGAATTCCACTTGCGCGCCATCTTGATCGTCAGCTCCAGCGCCTCGGCGCCGGAATTGGTGAAAAAGACAAAATCGGCGAAAGTCGCCTCGGTCAGGCGGCGGGCGAAGGTTTCGCCAAGCGGGATCTGGAACAGGTTGGAGGTGTGCCAGAGCTTGTCCGCCTGATCTTTCAGGGCCTGGACCAGATGGGGGTGGTTGTAGCCCAGGCTCGCCACGGCGATGCCGCCGCCGAAATCGAGATATTTCTCGCCATTGGCGGCATAGAGCCAGGCGCCTTCGCCGCGCTCGAAGGCCAGCGGATAGCGCGCATAGGTCGGCAGAATGGCCGAAGTCACGTCCTGAACTCCCGACAGGCTTTGGCGCGGCCCACGCCCGAGGCGCCGGCTGAAAAAATAAAGCGCCGTCCCCCCGCGGGGACGGCGTTGGCGGAGCTGCAATCTAGAAAATCCCGGCGGCAAGGTCAAATCGCCGGCTTCACCAGATAAAGGGCTCCCGGCGCCGTGCGATGCAAAGGGCTGTTGAAAACCTTTCCAGCTTCTTAACAACTCTTGCGTGCGATTCAACTGCTGGTGTAATCTTCCCTCAGTCGGCTACGACATCTCGTGCGGCGCGCGTTGAATGCGCGTCTGCTTTGTCAGTCCTCGTCAGGTTGGAGCCATTCGGCGTCCGTGCGTTCGGGCGCGCGGGTTGTGATTGCCTGTCGGCGGGGCGCGCGGGAAGAACAAGAACATTATATGGTTTGGAGGCCAAGCGATGTCCTGGACCGATGAACGCGTCGAGCAATTGAAAAAGATGTGGCTCGACGGTCTGAGCGCCAGCCAGATCGCGAATGAGCTGGGCGACGGCGTCTCGCGCAACGCGGTGATCGGCAAGGTGCATCGCCTTGGCCTTTCGGGCCGGGTCAAGTCTCCCGCGCCCGCCCCCGCCCGCCCCCGCGTCAGGAGCCATGGCGAGGGGGACGCGAACGCGCCCGCCGCGCCCATCGTCCACGGCAATCTGGCGGTGGCTGTGGAGGCGCGCCCCGCGCCGGCGCCGGCGCCACGTCCCGTCGCGGAAGACGTCGTCGTTCCGATCTCCGAGCGCGTCGGCATCATGGACTTGCGCGAGTCGATGTGCCGCTGGCCGCTGGGCGACCCCGCCACCCCCGACTTCCGCTATTGCGGGGCCAAAATGCAGGTCGGCGTCGGCCCCTATTGCACCTATCACGCCCGCATCGCCTATCAGCCGGCGATGGACCGCCGGCGCGACCGCGAAAGGCGCGCCGCCGCGCGGAGCTGAGCCGCCGCTTCGCCGCGCCCGAAGGGCAAAGGCGAGGGGCCAGCCCGTCAGCACGAGGCCGAAGCAGGTTCGCCCGCTCCGGCCAGATGCAGGAACTGGATTGTCGCGGCGGCGAAACGTCCAGTCCTCGAAATGACGCGGAACGCGACTCCTCCCCCTTGCCCTTCACGCCCCTTGCCCTTCACGAAAAACCCGGCGCCGCCCTGCGGCGCCCGGGTTTTTCTTTTCCAGGAGCCGGGCTGAGCGCAAGTCAGCCGCGCCCAAAAGTCTCGTCGAACGAATAGCCCGAACCGCGCACGGTGCGGATCGGGTCGTCCTCGTGGTCTTTCGCCAAAGCCTTGCGCAGGCGGCCGATATGGACGTCGACCGTGCGCTCGTCGATCTCGGCCGACAGGCCCCAGACGCTGTCGAGCAATTGCGCGCGCGAAAACACCCGGCCCGGCTTTTCCATCAGATATTCAAGCAGACGGAATTCGGTCGGTCCGAGATGGATTTCGCGGCCCGAGCGGCGGACGCGGCGGGTTTCGCGATCGAGTTCGATCTCGCCGGCGCTCAGCCTCACCGCGACGCGCTCCGGGCGCGCCCGGCGCAGAAGGGCGCGAACCCGCGCCATCAGCTCCGGCACGGAAAAAGGCTTGACCACATAATCGTCGGCGCCGACGGAAAGCCCGCGCACGCGCTCGCCTTCCTCGCCGCGCGCCGTCAGCATGATGACCGGCAGCGTGCGCGTCGTCTCCCGCGCGCGCAGCCGGCGGCAGATTTCGAGGCCCGACACGCCCGGCAGCATCCAGTCGAGGATGACGAGATCGGGCGGCGACTCCTCCAGCCGCAACTCGGCCTCGTCGCCGCGCTCGACGCGCTCGACGACATAGCCTTCGGCTTCCAGATTATAGCTCAGCAGCAGGCCGAGGGCGGCTTCATCCTCGACGACCAGGATTCGCGGAGCCCCACCGGGGGATGCGGCTCCAATGATAGAGGCGCGCGGTTCGTTCATGAGAGCAGAAGGCTCCTAAATTTTACGGGAGAGCCGCGGCTTCGGGACCACGCGGCCGATCCTCGCCCAGAAGATTCTCGCCGGTGACGATATAGACCACGGTCTCGGCGATATTGGTGGCGTGATCGCCAACCCGCTCCAGGGCCTTCGAGCAGAACAGCAGATGGGTGCAGAAGGTGATGTTGCGCGGGTCTTCCATCATGAAGGTGAGGAGATCGCGGAACACCGAATCCTCGAGCGCGTCGAGTTCGGCGTCGCGCGTCCAGACCACGCGGGCGGCGTTGGCGTCGCGCTGGGCATAGGCGTCGAGCACGTCCTTGAGCTGGTTGGCGGCGACTTCATGCATCGACTTGAGGCCGATCACCGCCCGCGACAGGCGGGTCTCGCCCGCGATCTTGGTCGTGCGCTTGGCGATATTCTTGGCCTGGTCGCCAATGCGCTCGAGATCGGCGGAAATGCGCATCACGCCGATGACGTCGCGCAGATCGACCGCCACCGGCTGGCGCCGCGCCAGCGTGCGCACGGCGAAATCCTCGACGGTGCGCTGGAGAATGTCGAGGCGCAGGTCGGTCTCGATCACCCGATGGGCCAGATCGGCGTTCATGGTCGCCAGGGCGTCCATGGCGTCGGACAGCATTTTTTCAGCGATGCCGCCCATTTCCGAAATATGGCGGTCGAGCGTTTCGAGATCGGCGTCGAACGAGCGGACGGTATGATCGACCATTGTCAGAACCCTGTTGAGGCGGAAGTTCGGATCAGCCGAAACGGCCGGTGATATAGTCCTGGGTGCGGCGCTCTTTCGGCGACGTGAAGATGTTGTCGGTCTGGTCGAACTCAACCATTTCGCCAAGATACATGAAGGCCGTGTACTGGGAGACGCGCACCGCCTGCTGCATGTTGTGGGTGACGATGGCGATGGTGTAGTCGCTGCGCAATTCGTCGATCAGCTCCTCGATCTTGGCGGTCGAAATCGGATCGAGCGCCGAGGCCGGCTCGTCGAGCAGGATGACTTCCGGCTGGATCGCGACGGTGCGGGCGATGCACAGGCGCTGCTGCTGGCCGCCGGACAGGCTGAGGCCGCTGGCGTTGAGCTGGTCCTTGACCTCGTCCCAGATCGCCGCGCTGCGCAAGGCCTTTTCGACGCGCTCGTCCATCTCGGCCTTGCTCATCTTCTCGTAAAGCCGGATGCCGAAGGCGATATTGTCGTAGATCGACATCGGAAAGGGCGTCGGCTTCTGGAACACCATGCCGACGCGGGCGCGCAGGGAGTTCACGTCGAGCTTGGGATCGAGAATGTTCTCGCCGTCGAGCAGAACCTCGCCTTCCGCGCGCTGGCGCGGATAGAGGTCGAACATGCGGTTGAGCACGCGCAGCAAAGTGGACTTGCCGCAGCCCGAGGGACCGATCAGGGCCGTGACCTGATTGGCGTAGAAATTGAGGTTCACCGACTTCAGGGATCTGATGTCGCCGTAATAGAAGTCGAGATTCCTGACCGTCATCTTTTCCGCGAGCTTTTCACGCGGGGCGAACGTTTGCGGGGCGGCGAGGTCGGTCATGAGCTGGTCCTTTGCGCGCCGAGAACGCGAGCGGTGATCGAGAGCGCCAGAACGGCGAAAGTGATCAGGAAGGCGCCGACCCAGGCGAGCGCCTGCCATTGCTTGTAGGGCGACTGCGAGAACTGGAAGATCACCACGGGCAAGCTCGCCATCGGCGCGTTGAGATTGGTGCTCCAGAACTGGTTGTTCAGCGAGGTGAACAACAAAGGCGCGGTTTCGCCCGAGACGCGGGCGATCGCCAGCAGCAGGCCGGTGATGAGGCCGGCGCGCGCCGCCTTGTAGGCGACGTGACGGATCACCAGCCAGCGCGGCAGGCCGAGCGCGGACGCCGCCTCGCGCAGGGTTCCCGGCACCAGATTGAGCATGTCCTCGGTGGTGCGCACCACCACCGGCACGACCAGCAAGGCGAGCGCGATCGCGCCGGCGAACGCCGAGAAATGGCCCATCGGAACCACCGTGATCTCATAGACGAACAGGCCGATGACGATCGAAGGCGCCGACAGCAACACGTCGTTGATGAAGCGCACGACGGTCGTCAGCTTCGCGTTGCGGCCATATTCGGCCATATAGGTGCCGGCGAACAGGCCGAGCGGCGCGCCGATCAGGACGCCGAAAAAGGTCATGATCAGCGAGCCGAAGATGGCGTTGAGCAGGCCGCCCGCGGCGCCCGGCGGCGGCGTCATCTGGGTGAAGACCGCAGGAGACAGGCTGGAAAAGCCGTTCCACACCAAGGCCGCGAGAATCAACGCCAGAGCAAGCAGTCCGATGGCCGCCGAAACGTAGCAAAGGCCCATGACGATGGCGCTGCGCGCCTTGCGCGACGTTTGCAGGCGAGACATTTCAGCGCGCTCCCTTTCCTTCGATGCGCATCAGCAGCAGACGCGATACCGCAAGGACGATGAAGGTGATGACGAACAGCAGCAGGCCGAGCGCGATCAGCGAGGAGGTGTAGATCTTGCCGTCGGCTTCGGTGAATTCGTTGGCGATGGTCGCCGAGATCGTGGTTCCGGGACCAAGGATCGACGGGGAGATCCGGTGGGCGTTGCCGATCACGAAGGTCACCGCCATGGTTTCGCCGAGCGCGCGGCCCAGGGCCAGCATCACGCCGCCGACGAGGCCGACGCCGGTATAGGGCGCGACGATGAAGCGGATGACTTCCCAGCGGGTGCTGCCGACGCCATAGGCGGCTTCCTTGAGCACCGCCGGAACGGTGTTGAACACGTCGCGCGAAATCGAGGAGATCAGCGGCAGGATCATGATCGCAAGGATGAGGCTCGCGGTCAGGATGCCGATGCCATAGGGCGGCCCTGCGAACAGAAGGTTCAGGCCGGGGACATCGGCGAAAGTCGCGATCACCGCCGGCTGGACATGGGCCTGAAGGAAGGGCGCGAAGACGAACATGCCCCAGATGCCGTAGATGATCGAGGGAATGCCCGCGAGCAGTTCGACCGCGACGCCGATCGGGCGGCGCAGTTGATAGGGGCAGAGTTCGGTGAGGAAGACGGCGATGCCGAAGCCGACCGGCGCGGCGATCAGCAAGGCGATGAAGGAGGTGACGAGCGTGCCGTAGATCGCGGGCGCGGCGCCGAAATTTTCGGTGACCGGATTCCAGGCCTCCGAGGTCAGGAAGCCGAAGCCGAATTTGCTCAGGGCGGGCAGAGAGCCCTGCACCAGCGACACAATGACGCCGCCCAGCACCACCAGGACCGTGATGGCCGAGGACCGGGTCACGATGTGGAAGATCCGGTCGCCGATTTCGAAACGGCGCAGCACCTTCTCACGACTGTCGATTTTGGCCGTCGATCTGGCCCCGGAACTCAACGCCGCCTCCGTCATCTGCGACCCTCCAAACCGCGGACTGCCGGAGGCCGTAGCCTCCGGCGGCCCATCCGGCGATTATTTCGCCTCGTAGACCGGCTTGCCGCTGGCGTCCTTGATGTCGTTCGCCCAGGTCGTCTTGATCAAGGCGACGACATTGGCCGGCATCGGAATATAGTCAAGCGCCTCGGCCTGCTTGGCGCCGTTCTTGAAGGCCCAGCTGAAGAACTTCAGGGCTTCGGCGGCGGCGGCGGCGTCCGGCACCTGCTTGGGCATCAGGATGAAGGTCGAGGCCGTGATCGGCCAGGATTTGGCCCCCGGCTGTTCGGTCAGGATCTGATAGAAGCCCGGCGCATGGGCCCAATCAGCGTTGGCCGCGGCCGACTGGAAGGTGGCCGTTTCCGGCTTGACCCTTTTGCCGTCCTTGTTGACCATGTCGGTGTAGGTCATCTTGTTTTCCGTGGCGTAGGCATATTCGACATAGCCGATTGAATTGGCCGTGACGCCCACGGTGTTGGAGACGCCTTCATTGCCCTTGGCGCCGAGGCCGACCGGCCATTCGACCGAAACCGCGGAACCGACCTTCGAGCTCCATTCCGGAGAAACCTTCACCAGATAATTGGTGAAGTTGAAGGTCGTGCCCGAGCCATCGGAGCGGTGGACCACGGCGATCGCGGCGTCCGGCAGTTTCGCGCCGGGGTTCAGCTTGACGAGGGCGGGATCGTTCCATTTGGTGATCTCGCCGAGGTAGATCTTGGCGAGCGTCGGGCCGTCGATCGCGAGCTGGCCGGCCTTGACGCCCTCGACATTGACGACCGGCACGATGCCGCCCATCACCATCGGCCATTGCACCAGACCGTTCTTGTCCAGAACGTCGGGCGTGAGCGGCGCGTCGCTGGCGCCGAAGGTGACCGTGCGGGCCTCGATCTGCTTGATGCCGCCGCCGGAGCCAATCGACTGGTAGTTCAGGCTGAAGCCGGTGTCCTTCTTGTAGGTGTCGGCCCATTTTGAATAGATCGGGTAGGGGAAGGTCGCGCCCGCGCCGGAAATTTCGGCGGCGAGAGCGGAGGTCCCGACGCCGACAACGGCGGCGGCGATGAAAGCGGAGCGCAGGAATTTCGACATGTCAATCCTCTCCAGAGGTTGAACTGGATGCGAGCGCGGGAGCGGCTCGCGTCATGCGCCGGAGCGCCGCGCAGGCTTACGACGCCGACGTGACAGTTCCGTGACGAACGCCGGCGACCGATCCCGCGACACATCGTCTCGCAGCCGAGCCGCGCCTCGTGGCGATAACAAAAAATAGCTTTGATTTCATTCTATTAGAGCGTTCTCCGATCATATTGACGCAATCTGCCGAGGGAATTTCGCGCCGTGGCAAGGAGGGCGGCGACGGCCGTGTCGGGGACACGGCCGAGCCGGCCGACGCAGCGACGGCGCGAAATTCCCCGGCCCGAAGGGTTCGCTTTCGGCGGACGCCCGGTGCGGCGCGCGCCTCGACCGCATCCCCGATGCGCTCGTCGGCGCGCGCCTGCTGGATCGTCTCTCCGAAAGTGAACAGATTGCGCCAATATGATCGGAAAACGCTCTAGCTCCGGCCTCCGAACCGTCGGACGCAAGCTGAGCGCCCGCCGGCGTTAGCTGGCCAAAACTATCCATCAACGGGCCGGTCGGCGCGGACGCCGTCAACCCTTTCGCGGGCGGATGGCGTTACTTGGCGTCGAGCGGAACGCAAGCGGTGAAGACCGCCCCGCGCCCGAGCGCCGCCTGGATGCCGAGGCGGCCGCGATGGCGGGCGAGAATGTGCTTGACCAGAGCGAGGCCAAGGCCGGTGCCGCCCTTGGCGCGGCTCTGGCCCACATCGACGCGGTAAAAGCGTTCCGTCAGGCGGGGAATGTTTTCCGGCGCAATGCCCGGCCCCTCGTCGCGCACCGAGAGATATCCCATGCCCTCGCGCGCGCCGACCTCGACCCGGACCCGGCGTTCGGGCTGGTCCACGTCCGGCGCACTGTATTTGATCGCGTTCTCGACCAGATTTTCGGCGACCCGCAGCAATTCGTCGCGGTCGCCGCGCACCTTTGTTTCCTGGACGTCGAGTTCAAGCCTGATCCGGTTCTCCCGGGCCAGCGGCGTCAAGGCGTCGCGGACATGGCGCGCGACCGAAGCGAGATCGACCGAAGCGCGGGGCTGGACGTGAAGGCTTTGCTCGATGCGCGACAGCGACAGCAGGTCGTCCACCAGACGCGCCATGCGGCGGGCCTGCTCCAGCATGATCGCCAGGAATCGCTCGCGCGCGACCGCGTCCCCGCGCGCCGGCCCCTGAAGCGTTTCGATGAAGCCGAGCAGCGAGGCGAGCGGGGTGCGCAACTCATGGCTGGCGTTGGCGACGAAATCCACCCGCGTCTGTTCGAGCCGCCGCGATTCGGTCGCGTCATGCAGGTTGAGCGCGACGAAACGGGCCTCGTCCGAGTAGAAGGCGGCGACATGGACGTGGAACAGCCGTTCGACCGGCACGCGATCGAGCCAGGACACGTCCTCCGCGTCGCCGGTCGCGAAGACGCGGGCGATGGCGTCGTGCAGATCGACCGCGCGCAGGGTGGAGGCGAGCGGCGCCTTCAGCTTCATCAGGGGAAACACCGCCCGCGCCGGCTGATTGGCGGCGACCAGCCGCACCGTGCGGTCCACAACCAGCACCGGTTCCGGCATGGCGTCGATCAGGCTGGTGACAATGGTGGTCACGGCGTCGAATGTGTCACTCATCCCGACGCATCCCGGATCAGGCGCCCTTGTCGCGATCGGCCTGGGCGCGGTTCATCTCCTCGCGCAGGGCGTCCCAGCGGCGCCCGCCCTCATTCGCGCCCAGGAGCGCCAGAGCCAACACGAAGGGGATGACGTAATAAAGAATGCGGAACATCAGCAGCGAGGCGAGCAAGGCCTCCTGCGAGGGCGCCGGCAAAACCTTCAGCATGGTCGCCTCGAACACGCCGATGCCTCCCGGCGCATGGCTGACGATGCCGAGCAGGCTGGCGAAGACATAGATCGCCGCGAAGGTGAAGAAATCCAGCCCTTGATGGCTCGGCAGCAGGACATAGAGCGCCCCGGCCGCGCTGCACAGGTCCATGACTCCGAGCGCGATCTGGCCGAGCGACAGGCTTAAGCCCGGCAATTCCAGCGACAGGCCCTGCCAGCGGGCGCGACGCGGGCGCACCGACACCCAATAGAGATAGACGCCGATGGCGACCAGCACGCCAAAGCCGATCAGGCGGTTGAGATCGACGGCGAGCAGGTCGATGTCGGCGATCGGGCCGGCCTCCACCAGCAGGCCCAGAGCGATCACCACCGCCATGCCAAGCCAGAAGGTGACGCCCGCGACCACGGTGAGGCTCGCCACCTTGCCCGGCCGCACGCCGGCGCGGGAATAGATCCAGTAGCGCACCGTGCCGCCGGTGAAAATGGGAAAGCCGAGATTGAACGAGACGGCGTAGGAGGTGAAGGAGGCGAGCGCCGTGGTGCGGTAGGGCACCCGCAACTTGAGTTGACGCAAGGCGATCGCGTCATAGCCCGTGAGCATCAGATAGGAACAGGCGGTCAGCAGCAGGCCAAGCCCGATCTGGCCCCACGAGGTCGCCGCGAGAGCGGCCCGCAACACGGCCAGATTGAGATGGGAAATGGTGCGGGTGAGGACAAAGACCGCGATGCCGACCAGCACAATGCTGGCCGCGGCGCCGAGGCGCCCGGCGATCTTGCGCCGATGCTCGCCCTTGGCCGCCAGGGCGTCGCGCTCGTCGCGCCGCGAATGGGGGGAAAAGGACGCGGCCGCCGCCGGGTCCTGCGCCTCTGGCTCTTGCTCCTGGTGGCTCCCCATCCGTTCCATCACTGACGCTGCCTGAGCGGGATCGCGCGCCCGTTTTCCCGGAACGCAGACGCGTGCTTTACGGCGCCTGCCCTGCTTCGGCAAGTCAAGCGTGGAGCCGCGGCCGAATCGCGCCTGAAATGTCGCGCCCGGCGGCGATTATGGCGGAATCGTCGATTCGATCTGGCGGACGATTTCCATGAAGGCGATCGCGGCCGGGGAAGGCGTGCGGCCACGCCTGAGCATGAAGCCGTAATTGAGCCTCAGCCAAGGGGCTTCGAATGGGACGACGGCGAGCGCTCCCTCCCGGATTTCGCGTTCGATCTGGAAGGGGACGCCGCCGCAAATGGCGAAACTCTCCATCGCCACGGCCTTGGCCGACGAGAACGAGCCCACGAGGATGCGGCAACGGAATTTGTCGCTCGCGGCGTCGAAATAGCCGCAGGGCAGATCGCCCGACGGCAGGAAAGTCGAAATGCGTCCGGGCATGCTCGGTCCGACCCAGGGATAGCCGAAAATATCCTCGGTCGTCACAAGCGGCTTGCGCAGCAGCGGATGATCGGCGCGGCAGAAGAAATGGCCTTGCGACGCCCGGATCGTTTCGACGTCGAGTTCCTCGCTCGCGGGCGCCCCGGGAAGCTCCGCGAAACCCAGATCCACCGAGCCGTCCAGGACCTGCCGCGCCGCGCTCTCCCAGTTCATCGCCCGGAAATCGACCCGCAGCCGGGGATGTTTCTCGATCAGCAGGCCCAGCGCCCTTTCCGCTGAAATATCGGCGGGATAGAGCCCTGCGGCGATCGACAGATCCCCGATCTCAAGCCCCTTGGCGAGCGCGATCTCGCGCGCGATCTCATCGAATTCGGCAAGGGCGCGCGCGCCATGCCTGAGGACGATCTCGCCGAACAATGTCGGCGCCACGCCCTGACGGTCGAACAGCCGGGCCCCCAGTTCAGCCTCCAGCAATTTAAGGCTGCGCGTCAACGACGGCTGGGACATGCCGAGTTCCTTGGCGGCAAGCCCGAAATGGCGCCGGCGCGCCAGAACCTGCACCATCTCGATCTGTCGGGGTGTAAACATGGCTCCATCTCACGAATTCGTGATGACCGATAGCGCGCGTGAATTGATCGATAGCCTGCACGGTATTGGACGCGCCAATCATTTCAGAATAGCTTCAAATCGCCCTACAGCCAAAGGCAAACTCGGAAGTCCGGAGACGCGGAGGCGTAAACCGGAGAGGGTAGTTTTGTTTCACGGCATTCCGCCGGCCGCGCGCGACGAAGCGGCGGCGAAATATTGAGCTGGATTTCAAGCGTAAAGCGGAGGGAAAATCATGACGACCAGACGCGATCTCATCAAATCGGTCCCGACCCTGGGAGCCGCTTTTGCCGTAGCCGGCAATACGCTGTTCGACGAAAGCGTGGCGCGCGCCGAGGGCGCGCCGCAGCCGCTGGCCGGGCATTTTCACCCCAAGGGCAAGGCGCCGTCGAAATTCACGCTCGACGCGCTCAAGCGGGCCCGCGAGGGTCTGCCCTTCGACGATGTCCGCGATTTCGACGAACAGAAAAAGGGCCTGATCGCCCCGATGCCCGACCTCAAGATCATGGCCGATGGCGGCCATGTCGCCTGGGACATGGAGCGGTTCCAGTTTCTCGACAAAAGCGATACTTTCGACAGCATTCATCCGTCACTGCTGCGCCAGTCCAAACTCAACAACAATTACGGCCTCTACGAGGTCATTCCTGGCATTTATCAGGTCCGCGGCGTCGATCTCTCCGACATCACCTTCATCCGCGGCAAAACGGGCTGGATCGTCTTCGATCCTCTGGTCAGCGCCGAAACCGTGCGCGCATCGTGGGACCTGTTCCAAAAGCATGTGGGCAAGGGCCTGCCGGTGACGGCGGTAATCTATTCCCACACCCACGGCGACCATTGGGGCGGGGTTCGCGGGCTGATCAGCGAAGAGGACCTGCGCTCCGGCAAGGTCGAGGTCATCGCGCCGGTCGATTTCATGGAGTTCACGGTTTCGGAAAATGTCTATGCCGGCAATGCGATGAACCGGCGGCTGTTCTATCAATATGGCCTGCTGCTGCCGGCGAGTCCCCACGGCTATGTCGGCCAGGGCCTCGGCCAGGGCGTCTCGGCGGGCTCGACCGGACTGATCGCGCCGACCCGCCTGGTGGAAAAGCCGATCGAGGAATTCGAGGTCGACGGCGTTCGGATGATCTTCCAGAACACGCCGAACACCGAGGCGCCGCGGGAGATGAACACCTATATCCCAGACATGAAGGCGCTGTGGATGGCGGAAAACGTCACCGCCACGCTCCACAACATCTACACCTTGCGCGGCGCGCCGGTGCGCGATCCGCTGAACTGGTCGAAATATATCAATGAGGCGCTCTACCGCTTCGGCCAGGAGGCCGAGGTCATGTTCGCGTCGCATCATTGGCCGCGCTGGGGCAACGCCCGCGTTCAGGAGGTGCTGCGCGCCCAGCGCGATCTCTATGCCAACATGAACAACCAGGTTCTGCACTTCGCCAATCAGGGCGTGACCATCAACCAGATCCACAATGTCTATGAAGTGCCGAAAAGCCTGCAGAGCAAATGGTACTGCCGCGGTTATCACGGCTCGCCGCAGCACAACAGCCGCGGCGTCATCCAGCGCTATCTCGGCTTCTGGGACTGCAACCCGGCGACCCTGATCCCGCTGTCGCCCGCCGATTCCGCGCCGCTTTACGTCGAGATGATGGGCGGCGCCGGAAAAATCATGGCGCGCGGCCGCGAACTCCACGACCAGGGCCAATATCTCCTCGCCTCGGAAATCATGAACAAGCTGGTCCAGGCCCAGCCGGACAATGCCGAGGCCAAGGACCTGCTGGCCGATATTTTCGAGCAGATCGGCTATCAGCAGGAAAATCCGGGCCTGCGCAACAGCTTCCTCGCCGCCGCCTATGAACTGCGCTCCGGCATTCCGCAGGGCGAATTCGCCAGCAGCGCCAGCCCGGACGTCATCCGCGCCATGTCGACCGAACTGTTCCTCAATTTCCTCGGCATCCGCATGGACAGCCGCAAGGCGGAGGATCTGAAGTTCACCATCAATCTGGTGACGCCGGACAACGGCGAGAAATTCATCGTCGAGCTGGAAAATGCGACCCTGACCAATATCAAGGGTTTTCAGGCCGAGAAACCGGACCTCACGCTGACGATCAACCGGTCCGATCTCGAAAAAACCATGACGGGCGCGAAATCGCTCGAAGCCCAGATCGCGGACGGGACCGCGAAAGTCGAGGGCGACGCCTCCATCCTGAAGAAACTCGCCGCGACCATGGTCAATTTCGACCCCCGGTTCGAAATCATGCCGGGAACCGTGGCGAGAAGCGCGCTTGCTGCCGAAAATCCCTTCGAGGCGGAGGATATCCGCCATTCGATCGCGGAATAAGGGCGCGGAAGACAGAAGACCGGAAAACCTGCCGGCGGCGCTCAGCCGCCGGCCGGCGGCAGATCGACGTCGAGATAATGGCCGGCGCGGTCGCGCTTGGTGGCGAGATAATGGATGTTCTGCGGCGTCGGCCGGCCCTGGATGCGCTGGTCGGTGACGTCGAGCCCGGCCGCGCGCAAGGCCTCGATCTTGGCCGGGTTATTGGTCATCAGCCGCACCCGGGTCACGCCGAGCAGGTCGAGCATGCGCGCGGCATAGCCGAAGCGGCGCTGGTCGAGGCCGAATCCCAAGATTTCGTCGGCGTCATAGGTGTCGTGGCCGCAGGCCTGGAGCCGATAGGCCCGCACCTTGTTGGCGAGGCCGTTGCCGCGCCCTTCCTGGTCGAGATAGAGGATCACGCCGCCGCCGCTCTCGGCCATGATTTTCGCGGTGTGGCGCAACTGGTCGCCGCAGTCGCATTTCAGCGAACCGAACAGGTCGCCGGTGAGACAGGCGGAATGCAGCCGGACATGGACCGGACCGGAGAGATCGGGCTTGCCGACGATCACAGCCGCCTGGTCGCGCAGACCCTCGCCGCCCCGGAACACCACGATCTCCGAATTGGGCGCGCCTTCGAGCGGAACCGGCGCCCGCCCGACGAGGTGGAGCGACAGGACTTTCTTGGTGCGATAGGAGCGCACGTCCGCGCCGGAAACCTCCTGCAATTGCGGCAAGGGTTGCGGCAGAGGCGCGACGATCGCGCCGGGCAGCAGATTGGCGAGGCGCAGCAGGTCGAGCGCCGCCTCCTCCGCCGCGCCGGGAGAGGCGACCGGCGCGTCGATCCGGGCCTCCTCGTCGGCCAGCAGCGCTCCGACCCGCTCCACGTCGAGATGGGGAGTCGCGATGGCGCCGGGCCGCTCGCGCTCGACCCCGAGCCGGCGCAGGCGCTGCACGGAAAGGATCAGATTGGCGCGGCCACGAGCCAGATTTTCGATGAGGACGGCGGAACTCAGGCTCGAGATTTTCGGCGGGAAAGACCAGAAGCCGCGCGGCGCCCTCGGTCAAAGCGACGGGGCGGCCGGCGCGCAGTTCAGAGATGGCGCGCTCGACGGCAAGCGCGCCGGAGACCGAGGAAGAAGTGAAAAGAGACGTTATATCCGTCATTTACCCGGAAATTCCCAAGCCGCGCATTGCTTCTTCCCCCTTTACATAAACATTTAAGGCCGCAAGAGCCAGCCTTAAGCGCGAAATGGCGACGCGCCCATCGCCGGCCGCGCCTTCCGGCCCCGCCTCCAAGATCTAACTTTAACGAAAAAATCACTATAAATCATAATATTAAACATATTATCTCATGTTGTTTATGACCTCAGGAACAACTTGAACCCTTGCTTCAAAGCGCCAGGATCAGCCGCATTCCGGCGCTTGCCATGGCCGCGCGGCGGGCTTAAAGCCGGACATAAAAGCACGGAAACGCCTCATGCCCCTTCGCCAACTCGCCTTCGCCGCCCTGTTTCTTCTCACGCCGGCGCTCGCGGCGCCGGTATGCGCCCAGGGCGCGAGGGATTTCGGGGCCGAGCTTGCCGTCAAAGTGGTGAATAAATCGACCCCCGAAATCTGCGCCGAGCGCGACAATGTCGAACTGGACTTCGTCTCGCCGCAGGTCCGGCACTTGGAGATCCAGGCCGTCCATCCCGCTTTTATCGGCATGATCGGCAAGGACCGCTGGGCGCCCGACTTTTCCGCCTGCAACATGGCGCATGGCGAAGGCGCGCTGCCGCGCAAAACCTTTTTCGAATCCCCGACCCTGTGGCTGACCGGCCTGACCGACCCGAATTTCTGGCGGCCGACCGATATTCCGATCAAGGTCGGCGACCATGTCGAGACGGGGTTCGCCTATATCCAGCTGTGGATGCTCTATCGCGAGCGCGCCGAGGAGGTGCTGGTGCTCTATCCGGCCGACGGCAACTGGCGCATCCGCCCCCTGCCCTTCGGCGACATGCGCTGGACCGCCTATGGCTCGTCGTTCCAGATCGGACCGCTGGAAATCCAGAACTCCCCCGCCGGACCGCGCCCGATCGTCGCGATCAAGGACATGTCCTTCGATCCGGCGACCAGGGCCTTTACCCTGAATTTCGCGCGCGGCGGTTCGGCGACGGTCACGATAAAACAGGTCGATCAGGACCATGTCGCGCTGGCTGTCGATTATTCCGGCGCCATGCCGGACAACCTGCCCTTCGCCGCCTTGCGCTCGATGTACACGACCGAAACCAACGCCGACGTCGCGCGGATCGGCTGGCGCGAGAAGGCCGGCAAGGGCTGGAATGAGTCCCCGGTCATGAGCTTCCCCGGCGCTTCCGTCACCGAACTCTGGGCCGGGCGCGTTGCGCCCTCGCGCCATAATCTTTCGGCGCCGGACATGATCTTTTCGCATTTCCTGCCGTGAATGTCCCTCCCGCGAAACCCTCGCGCCTGCTCTGGGTCGATTCCGCGCGCGGCCTCGCGCTCTGGGCGATGTTCGCTTTTCATCTGACCTGGGATCTCGGCTATTTCGGCTGGATCGATCCGGCGCTGCTTTATTCGCGAGGTTTCCACTGGCTCGGCCACGCCATTGCGTCGAGCTTTCTGCTGCTGGTCGGGATCGGCTTGGTCCTGGCCGGGCGTGCGCGCGGCCCGCTGCTGCGCAGCCGTGGCTTCTGGCGGCGCTGGGCGATCATCGTCGCCGCGGCGGCCGCGATCAGCGCCGTCTCTTTCCAGCTTTTTCCGCAAGCTCCGATCTTTTTCGGCATTCTGCACCTGATCGCCGCCGCCAGCCTGATCGCCGCGCCGCTGGTCGATGCGCCGGCCTGGCTCATCCTGGCGCTGGGCGCGCTGGCCCTCGCGGCCCCGGATTTTTTGGCCGGACCTTTCTTCAACGCCAAGATCTTCTGGTGGACAGGGCTTGGAACCTTCGAGCCGCCCAGCAACGACTACCAGCCGCTTTTTCCATGGCTCGGCGTCGTTCTGCTCGGCGTGGCGGCGGGAAAGCTCCCGTTCTTCACCAGGGGGGAAAGCGACCCGGGGCCGTCTCTTGCCAAGATCGCCGCCTTTTTCGGGCGGCGTTCGCTTTTCTTCTATCTGGTCCATCAGCCCTTGTTTTACGGCGCTTTCGCCCTGCTGGCGCTTTTCGTCGTCTCGCCGGGACAGGAAAACCTGTTCCTCGGCCAATGCGTGGACCAGTGCGTGCGCGAGTCGGCCCAGCCCGACCTTTGCCAGCAAACCTGCGCCTGCGTGGTTTCGCGCGCCAAATCGGAAGGGATTTGGCGGCGCCTTGTCGGCGGCGCCTTGACGTCGGCGGAAGAGACGCAGGCCCATGACGCCATCGTCGCCTGTTTCGGCGACGCCCGCGCGAAGTGATCACTGCCTTCGGCGTCAGCATGTCCTCGGGCCGCACCCAGACGTCGAAATCCTCGGCGCAGACATAGCCCAGCCGGATCGCCTCCTCGCGCAGGCTGGTCCCGCTCTTATTGGCCGCCTTGGCGATTTCCGCCGCCTTGTCGTAGCCGATCCTCGGCGTGAGCGCGGTCGCCAGCATCAGGGAGCGGCGCAAAGTCTCGTCGAGCTTGCCGCCGTCGGCTTCGAGGCCGTCCACGCAATGGACCGCGAAACTATCGGCTGCGTCGGCGAGCAGGCGCGCGCTTTCGAGGAAGGCGAAAGCGATCACCGGCTTGAAGACATTCAGCTCGAACTGGCCTTGCGAGCCGGCGAAGGCGATGGTCGCCTGATTGCCGAACACCCGCGCGCAGACCATGGTCAGCGCCTCGGCCTGGGTCGGATTGACCTTGCCCGGCATGATCGACGAACCCGGCTCGTTGGCCGGCAGGATCAATTCGCCCAGACCCGCGCGCGGCCCGCTGCCGGCGAGGCGGATGTCGCTGGCGATCTTGAACAGGCCCGCGGCGGTGGCCTCCAGCGCGCCATGGACGAAGACCAGAACGTCATGGCTCGCCAGCGCCTCGAAGAAATTGCGCGCCGGCTTGAACGGCAGGCCGGTCTCGCGCGCCATCTCATCCGCGAAGGCTTCCGCAAAACCTTCCCGCGCGTTCAGGCCGGTGCCGACCGCGGTGCCGCCCTGGGCGAGATGAAACAGGCCCGGCAGCGCCGACTCGATCCGCTCGGCGCCGAAGCGGACCTGCGCCGCATAGCCGGAAAATTCCTGGCCCAAGGTGATCGGCGTCGCGTCCTGGAGATGGGTGCGGCCGACCTTGATCAGGCCGGAAAAAGCATCCGCCTTGGCGGCGGAGACTCGCTTCGAGCCGGCGCAGGGCCGGCAGGAGGTTGTGTTTCAACGCCAGCGCCGCGGCGACATGCATGGCGGTGGGGAAGGAATCGTTGGAGGACTGGCCGAGATTCACGTGATCGTTGGGGTGAATCGGCGCCATGGACCCGCGCGCCGCGCCAAAGCTTTCGTTGGCGCGATTGGCGATCACCTCGTTGACATTCATGTGGCTTTGCGTGCCCGAGCCGGTCTGCCAGACACTTAAGGGAAAATGATCGTCGAGGCGCCCCGAAAGGATCTCGTCCGCCGACAAGGCGATCGCCGCCGCCAGTTTCGGGTCGAGCGCGCCGAGTTCCGCATTGACTCTTGCGGCGACCTTCTTGCCCAGGGCCAAGGCACGGATGATTTCGCGCGGCATGATTTGGCCGCCGATCGCGAAATTCCGCAGCGAACGCTCGGTCTGCGCGCCCCACAGCCGGTCTTCCGCGACCTCGATCGGCCCCAGCGAATCCTTTTCGGTGCGAAACTTCGACATGCGCGTCTCCTTTGCCGGGTCTTATGTGGCGATGCAAAAAGGCGAAGGCGCGGCGATCGCGGCCATCACCATTTCGTGATCGCAAAATACGCGACCGAACCCATCCCTTGCGCGTTTGGACCCTATATTGGAATTCAAGCGCGCCCGGGTCGCGCCGATGAGGTCCTGGACATGGAAACGATCAAGAAGGCTCGGGGCTTCGCCTCGATGGATCCCGAAAAGCAGCGCGCCATCGCGCGCAAGGGCGGCGAGAGCGTGCCGCGCGAAAAGAGAAGCTTCTCGCAGAATGCGGAACTGGCGGCGGAGGCCGGGCGCAAGGGCGGCCGGAGCGTCAGCCCCGCCAATCGCAGCTTCGCCCGCGACAAGGATCTCGCCAAGACCGCCGGCCGCAAGGGCGGGCGGGCCGCCCACGGCGCCGCCGAGATCGAGCGCCGCTGAGTGAAGAGACAGAAAAAAAGAGGCCCCGCAGCGGGGCCTCTTTCGCATTTCGCTCGCGAAAAGATCAGTGGACGACGTCGGCCCAGATCCTCTTCTTGGTGAAATAAAGCAGGACGGCGAAGACCAGCAGGAAGACCAGCACGCGGCGGCCAATCTCCTTGCGATACTCCATGTTCGGCTCGGACGCCCAGAACAGGAAGGCCGCGACGTCCTTGGAATATTGCTGCACGGTGGCCGGCGCGCCGTCCTTGTACTGGACCTGACCGTCGCTCAGCGGCTTGGGCATGGCGATCTTGTGGCCCGGGAAATAGAGGTTCCAGTTCGGGTCGTCGTCATGGGTGTAGCCATTGAGAACGGCGTAGATCAGATCCGGGCCGACTTCCTGATAGGTTCCGATGACCGGGATCGGCAGCGGATCGAAGAGGAATTTCGGGAAGCCGCGCTCATATTTGATCGACTTGCCGAGCAGCGACATGTCCGGCGGCGCGGCGCCCAGCGCGGCCGCCGCGGCTTCCGGGTTCGGGAAGGGCGACGGGAAAAAATCCGCCGGACGGCCGGGCCGGTCGAACATTTCGCCCTGCATGTTCGGCCCGTCGTGGACGGTATAGGTCGCCGCGAGGGCCTTGACCTCGTCCTGGGTGAAACCGGGGCCGCCCGGCTGCGCGAGGGTGCGCATCGCGATGCGCAGCGCGTGGCAGCTCGAGCAGACTTCCTTGTAGACCTGGAAGCCGCGCTTCAGCTGGGCCTTGTCGAACGTGCCGAACACGCCGGCGAAGCTCCAGTTCTGGCGGGCCGGCTGCGGCGTCTCCGCGCTCTCGGCGGCGCGCAGGCTGGGGGTGGAGAGCGCGACGAGCCCGATCACGGCTACCGTGGCGATTCCGAACTTTTTGATGAAAGCCATTGTTGGAGTTCCTCGAAATCGGCCGTTCAGCCCTTGGAGCCGTGCTTGGCGAGAACCGCGTCGGCGATGGTTGCGGGAACCGGCTCGGTCTTCTCGATGAGGCCAAGCAACGGCAGAATGACCAGGAAGAAGGCGAAATAGAGCACCGACAGGATGCGCGCCGCCAGAACGAAGGCGCCCTCCGGAGGCATGGCGCCGAGATAGCCCAGGCCGATCGACGTCGCCGCGAAGATCCAGAAGAAGATCCTGTACATCGGGCGGTATTTGCCAGAGCGGACCTTGGACGTATCGAGCCAGGGCAGGAATGCCAGCACCGCGATCGCCGCGAACATGGCGATGACGCCGGCGAGCTTGTTCGGGATCGAACGCAGGATCGCGTAGAACGGCAGGAAGTACCATTCCGGAACGATATGCGGCGGCGTCTTCATCGGGTTGGCCGGGATGTAGTTGTCGGCGTCGCCGAGATAGTTCGGCACGAAGAAGATCAGCCAGGCAAACAGCAGCAGGAACACCGCAATGCCGACCGAATCCTTCATCGTCGCATGGGGCGAGAAGGGGACGGTGTCCTTGGCGACGTCCTTGATGTCGACGCCGTCGGGATTGTTCTGGCCGACGACATGAAGCGCCCAGATATGCAGGGCGACCACCGCCGCGATGACGAAGGGCAGCAGGTAATGCAGCGAGTAGAAGCGGTTGAGCGTCGGATTGCCGACCGAATAGCCGCCCCATAGCCAGACCGTGATCTGGTCGCCGACGTAGGGGATCGCCGAGAACAGATTGGTGATGACGGTCGCGCCCCAGAAGGACATCTGGCCCCAGGGCAGCACATAGCCCATGAAGCCGGTGGCCATCATGAGCAGGAAGATGATCACGCCGAGGATCCACAGCACCTCGCGCGGCGCCTTGTAGGAGCCGTAGTAGATGCCGCGGAACATGTGGATATAGACGGCGAAGAAGAACATCGACGCGCCGTTGGAATGGGAATAGCGCAGCATCCAGCCCCAGTTCACGTCACGCATGATCTTTTCGACGGAGTCGAAGGCCATCGTCGATTCGGGCGTGTAATGCATGGCCAGAACCACGCCGGTGATGATCTGCGCCACCAGCATGAAGGACAGGATGGCGCCGAAGGTCCACCAGTAGTTGAGGTTCTTCGGGGTCGGATAGGCGACGAAGGATTCGTGCGAGAAGCTCAAAATCGGCAGGCGCGCCTCAAGCCATTTCACGAAGCCGTTCTTCGGCTCAAAAGTTGAGTGTCCTTGCATTGGGAATCTCTTTGCAAATTCGTGGAGACAGGCGGAATCGCCGAGCGGGGCCGGAATCAGCCGATTTTAACCTTGGTGTCCGTCATGAAGCTATATTCCGGGACAGCGAGATTAAGCGGCGCCGGGCCTTTGCGGATGCGGCCGGAGGTATCGTAAACCGAGCCATGGCAAGGGCAGAACCAGCCGTTGTATTCGCCCGCGTGGCCGAGCGGGATGCAGCCGAGATGGGTGCAGACGCCGATCACGATCAGCCATTCCGGCTTCTTCACGCGCGCCGAATCGGGCTGCGGGTCGCGCAGGGTCGCGACATCGACATTCTGCGCCTCTTCGATCTCTTTCGGGCTGCGGTGGTTGATGAAGACCGGCTTGCCGCGCCACTTGATGGTGACGATCTGGCCGACCGGGATCGAGCCGATGTCCACTTCGGTGGAGGCCATCGCCAGCGTCGAGGCGTCGGGGCTCATCTGGCTGATCAGCGGCCACACCACGGCGGCCGCGCCCACGGCGGCCATCGCGCCCGTGGCGATGAAAAGAAAGTCTCTGCGTGTCGGTTCGACCGTCGATGCGCTGGCCAAGTTCTTTCCCCGTGTTTTGGCGGCTAGACCTGCCTTGAGCGGACTTTCGCTCCGCGAAGAAGGCCAACACCCTTGATGATCGCGCGCCCACGAGCGGATCGTCAGGCGCGCGGGCGATGAATTCCCCCGGGACTCCGCATCGCGCCAAGCGTAAGGACAGCGCGACGCGTTGTAGAAGGATGCGGACCCGGTCTTGCAGGCGCCGTTATTGGCGCCTTTCCGGCCTATTGTCCATAGACCAGGTCGTGGTTAAGGTCCGGGAATGCGCGGCCAATTCGCCGTCCCGCCCCGATCCGTTCGTCGCGGCCGATACCCCGGGTTTTGCGGCTTCAGCGTCGCTTTCGTTCCAAAGCCGGTTTCATGCGCCCGCGCCGGCACAGCGCCTACGACCTCCATGCCCTTGCCTCATTCCGCGCTCTGTCTCGCCCTCTTTCAGCCCGAAATCCCGCAGAACGCGGGAACCATGCTGCGCCTCTGCGCCTGTCTCGGCGTGGACGCCGCCTTGATCGAACCGGCCGCCTTCCCGACCACGGACCGCCATTTCCGCCGCGCCGGGCTCGACTATCTCGACCATGTCCGCCTCGCGCGCCACGCCTCGTGGCGCGCCTTCGACCAATGGCGTGCGACAAGTCGCCGCAGGCTGGTCCTGCTCTCGACCCGGGGCGTGACGTCCTATCTCGATTTCGCCTTTCGCCCCGGCGACATCATCATGGTCGGCCGCGAATCCGCCGGCGTCTCGGAGGAGGCCCATCGCGCCGCCGACGCGACCCTGCGCATCCCGATGCGCGCAAACATGCGCTCGCTCAATGTCGCGGTGGCGGCGGGCATGGTTTTGGGGGAAGCTCTGCGCCAGACAGGTGGATTCGCCGAACAAGGCGCCCGAGGAGAGTTTTCGTGACTAAAGCTTTGCACGACACGATTCTGGACGTGCGCAAGCGCGCGGCGGTGGAATGGTTCGACTCGCTCCAGGGGCGGATCATCGCGGCGTTCGAGGCTTTGGAGCGGCGCGACGACGCCGCCTTCGGCGAGCCCGGCGCGGAGCCCGGGCGCTTCACGCGGACCCCATGGGAGCGGACCAACCACGACGGCGCCCCCGGCGGCGGCGGCCGGATGGGCGTGCTCAAGGGCCGTCTGTTCGAAAAGGCCGGTGTTCACTGCTCGGCCGTCCACGGAACTTTCGCGCCGGAATTCGCCCGGCAGATGCCCGGCGCCGAGACCGACCCGCGCTTCTGGGCGGCGGGACTCTCGCTGATCGTCCATCCCTGGAATCCGAACGTGCCGGCGGTCCACATGAACACGCGGATGGTGGTCACCTCGCGCGCCTGGTTTGGCGGCGGCGCCGACCTCACGCCGGTGCTGGACGCGCGCCGCACGCAGGACGATCCCGATTCGATCGCCTTCCACGCCGCGATGCAAAGGGCCTGCGAAGGCCACGCCGTCGCCGACTATCCCCGCTTCAAGGCCTGGTGCGACGAATATTTCTTCCTCAAGCACCGCAACGAGCCGCGCGGGATCGGCGGCATTTTCTACGATTATCTCGAAGCGGGCGGCGACGCCTTCGAGCCGGCCTTCGCGTTCACCCGCGCGGTCGGCGAAGCCTTCCTGGACATTTATCCGCGGCTGGTCGAGGCCAACATGGCCCGCGACTGGACCAATGCGCAACGCGAGGAGCAATTGGTGCGGCGCGGCCGCTATGTCGAGTTCAACCTGCTCTATGACCGCGGCACGATCTTCGGCCTGAAGACCGGCGGCAATGTCGATTCCATTTTGTCATCCATGCCGCCCATAGTGAAATGGCCGTGAGCGCGAGCAGATTCGCGAGCGCCTTTCCTCAACGCAAAGCTTAAAGAGGCGGAAAATGGACTTCAGGCCCGGCGAGGTCGTGCAATTGAAATCCGGCGGACGCGGCATGACCGTCACGCGCCAGGTCAAGGATCAGGTGGAGGTGGTCTGGTATGCGGAAAGCGAAGACGCCATCCGCACGGCGACGATCCCCGCCATATGCCTGGCGCTGATCGCATTCGACGACGATTTCGACGAGGACGAAGACTGAGCCCGCGCGATCGCTGGCGCAACGCCGCTTTCGACCCAGGCGCCGAACGCCGGAAGGATTCACGCGGCGGTTCGACTGGTCGAAATCGCAACGCGGGGCGGCCCCGTGCAAGAAACGCGGGCTAATGCAAATCGAAATCGGATGGCGCGCCCTCGGGCGCATAGGCGCCGTCCTCGCGCATGGCGCCGCGCGGCTCGCGGTACTGCGGCGGATTGTCAGTAGCGTGCAATTCGGCGTGCAGGGTCAGTGGTTGGGGATGGCGCGACCGCGGCGGTCGTTGCAGCAGCTGCGCGATTTCGTCGAGATCGGGCTGCGCGGGTGTCCGGATCGCCGGCGGCGGCCGCCGACGGATCATGTCGGGCGCGGCGGCGGCGACCGCGAGGCTCCGGCCATTCGTCGCCAAGGCCGGCCGCACGGACGGCGCGCCGGCTTGGGCGATGTCGAGATCGTCGTCGAAATCCGGCGTTTCGGGCAGGTTGTCGTGGGGCTCGGGCGCGATCGTATTCTGACGCTCGGGGCGGCAGACGTGGCGCGGCCCCGTCGAGCGCATGCCATGCATCGCCAGATCGACATGCATGTGATTGTAATGGAACGGATTGGATCCCGGGCTCAGCACGGTGGTGAAACGGTCGCAGGCGCCGCCGTGGAGATCGCGCAAGAAAGCCTGGGTCTGCGGATCGCCACGGGTCCAGTCATGGACATAGGTGATCCTGCGGCCGTCGGCGAGGCGATAGCCGCCAATGTCGATCGCGTTGCCGAAGGAATGTTCGGACAGCCGCGCCCCGAACTGGTTATTCATCGAGCGGCAATTGTATGAGCCCATCGACTCGATCTCGACGATATTCTGGCCAAAGCGCGCCAAAGCCGCCGGCTGGACCGTTTCGGCCAGCCAGTCGTTCAGCTCCGCGACCATCGAACAGTCGAGCGTCTGCGTCGAGTTGAACATCACCGCGCCGTTTTGCAGCGCCGTCACCTTCAGCGGCCGGGTCAGTCCACAGATCGAGCGGCCTTCGATTTCATGGGCGGCGGGCTGGACATAGGGGCTCAGGGCGACGAGATGGCGGGCGAAACAGGCCTCTTCCGCCTGGGTGCGCCAGGCCGGGCGCTGGGCGCGCTCGAATTTCGAGCAACCGGCAAGGCCGCCGAGCCCGACAACGAGCAGGAAGAGAGACAAACCGCGACGCGCCATGGCGCGATTCCTGCGGCGCCAGCGTTAATCCCCCCTCAATCAAAATGGTTAATATGTAAAAATCACGCGAATGTTGCCGCGTCGCCGCGCGGGACGAAGTCCAGGGTCCGCGCGAAGCATCGCGCCCGTTTCCGTGCCGACGGCGCAAAAAGAAAGCGGCGGCTCGAAAGCCGCCGCCTTGATGGCGTCAGGACGCGCTGGACTCCGGGGCGCGATTTTCGGGCGCCCGCGCGGGGCGGCTCGCCATGAAGCGTTCGAAATCCTCGCGGTCCTTGGCGCGGCGCAGGCCTTCGAGATAATCGTAGAAAGCCTGTTCCGCCTCGTGGATCTTGCGGCGCTCTTCCTCGAGTCGCTCCAGTTCCGTCTTGCGCCAGTCGTCGAAGGCGGAATTTCCGCTCGTGCGCCAGCCGCCGGCGAAATCGCGCGACATCGCGCCGAGACCGCTGCGCCGTTCGAAATCTCCCCATCTTTCCCTTGCGAACTGACCGAAATCGCCGTCACGGCCGATCTTGCCGTTGAAGATCTTCCAGCCCAGCAAGGCGAGCCCGACCGGCCAGAAGAAAACGAAGCCAAGGACGATCGCCGCGATTTCCATCGGCTTCCAGCGCAGGCAGCGGCGGTGGCCGTCGCGCGCGCCAATGTGGTGTGAACAACCCATGAGACGCTCCATTCATCCCGGTCGATGCGCCGGAAAGTCAATGTTATATACATTTACATTGGCGCGGCGCCAGGGGGGCGAATGCAATTTTTTGCGATCAGGGCGGCGGCATGATCGGGGCGACGCCCAGCGCCTTGCGCACCGCGGCCTCGATCAGGGCCGCGACGGAGTCTTCGAGGATCGCCTGCGGCTGATCGGGGCTTTCACCGAAATGGCCGGCGAGCATGAGGTCGGCGATGCCATGGGTCGTCGCCCAGATTTGCAGCGCCAGCGCGCGGGCGCCCTGCTCCGGCGCGTAAAACTGGCGCAGCACCGCGACGGTCGTCCGCAGCAGATCATCGAAGGCGGTTTGGCCGGCCTTGTCGCCGCTTTGCCGCGCCAGCGCCCCGGCGTCGCCGAACATCGCCTTGTAGAGCCCCGGCTCCTCCCGCGCGAAAGCGAGATAGGCCGCGCCGCGCCGGCGCAAGGCTGAAATGGCGTCGGGCCGGCCGCCGTCCCAGGCGCGCGCCAGATTCTCGTTGAAATGTCCGAAACCTTCTTTCGCCAGTTCGGCGATCAGGGCGTCGCGGTCGGCGAAATGGCGATAGGGCGCGGCGCCGGTGACGCCAACCCGCTTGGCCGCCTCGGCAAGCGTGAAACCGGCCGGCCCGCGCTCGGAGATGAGGGCGCGCGCCGCCGCGAGCAGCGCCTCGCGCAATCTGCCATGATGATAGCTTCGCCCTTTTTCGGCGCGCCGCCCGCAAAAGCCGCTCCCGGCGCCCATGCTCGTCCCCTGCCCAACTCCACGCTCTATAAAGCGCTTCGACGCGCCGCGTTTCAACGCCTGCGCAACTCGAAACGCGGCGGGGCGCCCTTCGCCTGCGCAAAAAAGCCGCAATTGCCCGGAGTTCAGGCGCGATTGCCTGTCATTTGGAATTGTTCGCGCCCAATATGACATTTACATTTCATTAAACATTGCAGAACGCAATTCAAAGAAAAGACGACCAAACTCTTCGCCGATCCTCATTCCGACCTGCTGGAGGGCTTACGATGACGCCTGCAATCAAAGTCGAAATTGCCTCGGTTTGCGCCGCCTTTGCGTTCATTACCGCCATCCTGGCGGTCGTCTGGTAAATCATCGCCTGTTTGACCGGCGCCGCTAGGGCGCGGCGCCGGACTGCCTGTCGCCTCGGCCCGGAGGCGCCGGAGCGGGGGAACGCCTCCTTCCCGCCCCGTTCCGGCGCGCCGGGCCCTTCGAACTCCTCGGGCGACAAGCACAGAGCCTTCCGCGATCTGGTCAATCGCGGAAGGCTTTTTTTGCGCGTAACAATCGGACTTTCCCGGCCCGGAACCCGGCAGCCCAGGCCGAGCCAAATTCACTTCCAGGAGATTCACCGGTCGAATCTCTGGCTCGCGGTCTGCCGGAACAGGCGGTCCTGCGACAAGGCCAGCATTTCCATCTTGCGCAGGTTGATCGGCGCGAGAGTCATCACCGATTCGACCCAGATGTCGGTAACATCCCGCAGTTCCTCCAGCGTGAGCGGCGCGAGGCGGCGGCGCACCTTGCCCATGGCGCCGAGAAGGGCGTGACGCCGCGAATTCTCGGCGATGAAGGCGCGCGCGCGCGCCGGCCCCTCGTTCTTCTCGACCAGCACGTCGACCAGGCCCATCTCGTGGAAATCCTCGGACTTGTATATGCGTCCGCCCATGATCAGCTTTTCGGCGCGCGCCGCGTCGAGGCGCCGCGACACCAGGCTATAGGCGCCCATGCCGGGAAAAGTCTGAAACAGGACCTCGGGGAAGCCGAGATTGATCCCACGTTCGGCGATGACATATTGGCAGCTCAGCGCCGCCTCCAGTCCCCCGCCCAAAGCGTCGCCCTCCAGCACGGCGATGGTCACCACCGGCGAATCGAAGCCGTTGTAATTGTTGTAGATCGCCTCGACACAGGCATGGGCGTAGGCGCGCAGACCCTCGGCGTCCCGCGCCCGGACGCGATCGAGGAAGAAGGACAGGTCGCCGCCCATGTTGAACACGCCCGGACGCAGGGAGCCGCCGACGAAAAACTCGATCGGCGGGTCGTCGAAACGGGCGCCGGCGTAAAGCGAGCGAATATCGGCGTTCAGCGCGTTGAGCTCGCGCAGCAGGGGCAGAGTCCAACTCACGCTGTTCACGTGCCGCATCAAACACCACACCGTCTTCGTCGAGGGATCGAAACGGACGTCGAGGGTCTTGCGCGGCTTGACCAGAAACCCCAGCGGCGCCGCCAGCGCCTTGTCCCGGCTCGGAACATAATGCGTTCCGCGGGCGATATGGCTCGGCGCGGGACGAGCGTTCGGCAAGGACGACAGACTGATCGATGGCGTCATGGCTCAAATATTCCGACAGGGCCGCGCGCCGAACAACGCGCGCCGGAAATTTACCGTTTGTTAACGGTTTCAAATGTTACGAAACAAACGAACGCAGGCGCCCGGCGCAACTTTTTTTGGTTTAAGTCCAGACTAATCAACAGGATATACAACCCGCCGCGTGTGCGCCTAAACGTCTGCCGCATTGGAGGCGGCGATCAGGGACTGGCCGTGACGGGCCAGCAGCCCGCTGGGATCGCCGTGGGTTTCAACCAGTTCGGCGAGGCTCGTCGGCGGCGAAACGGCCATGGCGAACAGCGCCTCCTCGCCGAGGATCCGCCCCGGCGCGAGACCGGTCTTGCGCGCGATGGCGAGCCGCGCCGCGCGCAGGCGCTCCAACCGCCGCGCCTGCTCGACGCTGAGGCTTTTCGGCGCCGGCGTCCAGTCGTCCGCCGAAGCGGCTGGCGCGTCCAGATCCGCGATCGGCGCGGGCGGCGGAAACAACAGGGACAATCCGCTACGCAAGCCGTGGCGGGCGAGGCCAAAAACCTCGCGCGGCGCGGCGCCGACCAGGCGCAGGGCGCGACGCGCCAAACGGCCGCCGCCGCGGCAATTGTCGCAGCGCCCGCAAGGCGGCGCCTCCTCGCCCAAAGCCTGGAGCAAAGTCTGCTCGCGGCAGGCCGGCCTTAGAAAATAAGCCGACAGCGCCCCCGCCCTTTCGCCGGCGGCCGGATCGAGCCGCGCCAGATCGAATCGCGCGGCGCGCAGTTTCGCTATTCGGCCCGGCGCATAAAGGCCGATGGCTTCGGCCGGCCGGCCGTCGCGGCCCGCTCTCCCGGTTTCCTGATAGAGCGTCTCGGGATCGTCGGGCGTGTCGTAGTGGATGACGAAGCGCACATCCGGCTTGTCGACGCCGAGGCCGAAAGCGATGGTCGCCGCCATGGTCAGGTCGGAGCGCGCGAGAAATTCATCCTGGCGCGCCGCCCGCAGCTCAGCCGGCAGGCCGGCGTGATAGGACGACGCCGCGAGCCCCGCGCCGGTCAGCGCCGCGGCGACGCGATCCGCCGTCTCGCGCGCGCGGCAATAAATGACGCCGGCGCCGCCGCGCCGCGCGGCGACCAGCCCGATCAGCTGGCCCATCGAATCGCGCGCGCGCGGCAGCGCCGAAAGGGCGATCGAGGGGCGCCGCAACGAGCCGACGAACAGGCGCGGCGGACGGGCGAACAGGTTTTCGACAATATCGGCCCTGGTGCGCGCCGAGGCGGTCGCCGTGGCCGCGATGATCTGCGGCGCGCCGAGCGATGCGGCCAAGCCTGCGATGCGGCGATAGTCGGGGCGGAAATCATGCCCCCAATGCGAGACGCAATGGGCTTCGTCGACGGCGAGCGGCGCGCACATTCGCCTCGCGCAGCAGGGCGAGCGTTTCCGTGTCGCCCAGACGCTCCGGCGCGAGATAGAGCAGCCGCAGCCGGCGCAACTCAAGGCCATGGCGCACCCGTCGCCAGGCTTCCGGCGCGACGTCGGCATGCAGGGCGGCGGCGGGCAGCCCGAGCGCCTCGAGCTTGCGCGCCTGATCGCGCATCAGGGCGACCAGCGGGGACACCACCAGGGTCAGGTTTGGGCGAAGAAGCGCCGGGAGCTGATAGATCATGGATTTGCCGGCGCCGGTGGGGGCAAGGACGAAAATGTCCTCGCCGTCGAGCGCGGCTTGAAGCGCGGCGCCCTGCCCCGGCAGGAAATCGGGAAAGCCGAAGCGGTCGCGCAGGATCGCGCGCGCCTCCTCCAGATCAGCCACGGCGCAGCCCCGCCGCGACAAAAAGCGGCGCCCGAATTGCGCTAAGGGCAAAGAAAGAAGCGATTGTCATTCGCCCGTCCACGGCCTAGATTACGCGAAGGAGGATATTCTTCGGCGACGCGCCGTGGAAGCCCTTTCCTATTCGGTTTTGCAGCCCTGCGTCTTCAGGAAGGAAACGACACATGAAGCTCATTCACGCTTTGCCGGCAGTCGCGGCTCTCGCCTTCATCTCCACCTCCGCCCTTGCCGCGGGCGATCCGGCCGCGGGCGAAAAGGTGTTCATGAAGTGCAAGGCCTGCCACCAGATCGGCCCGGGCGCCCATAACGCCGTTGGCCCCGAACTGAATGGCCTCAACGGCCGCGCCGCGGGCTCGGCCGCCGGCTATACTTATTCCGCCGCCATGAAGGGCGCCGGCTTCAACTGGGACGACGCGAACTTCGCGGCCTATATCGCCAACCCGAAGGCCAAGGTCCCCGGCAACAAGATGCCCTTCGCCGGCCTGCCGGACGCCGCCGACGGCGCCAATGTCTGGGCCTATATCTCCCAGTTCAAGGCCGACGGCTCCAAGTAAGCCCCGGTCGAGGACGTTTTTTTGCGCCGGCCGCCCTCGCGGCCGGCGTTTTCTTTTCCGGCCGGGAAAGGCCAGGGCCAGCGAAAGCCATTTGCGGGCTTTCGCATTTCCGACTAAATCCCCGTCATGCCCGACCTGTCGCTCCATTACGCCCATGCGGCGCCCGCCGATCGTCCCGCGATCCTGAAACTGGAGGAGCGCGCCTTCGGCCCCGGCCGTTTCGCCAAGACCGCCTATCGCCTGCGCGAGGGCGTCGAGCCCGACTGGAGCCTGTCCTTTCTCGCGCGCATCGGCGGCATGCTGGTCGGCGCCAATATCGTGACCCGCATCCTCGCCGGCGGCGCCCCGGCCCTGCTGCTCGGCCCGCTCACGGTGGAGGAGCCGTTCCGCGCCCGCGGCCTCGGCGAGGCCCTGGCGCAGAAATCGCTTCAGGCGGCGCGCGAGGCCGGCCATAGTCTGGTGATTCTGGTCGGCGACCCGCCCTATTACGAGAAAATGGATTTTTCCCGCGCCCCGTTCGGACATTTCGTCTTTCCCGGCCCGGTCGATCCCGCCCGCATCCTCTATTACGAATTGCAGCCCGGCGCCTTGCACAGCCACAAGGGCGCGGTGAGCGCGGCGGTGTGAGCGTCTGCGTCCTGGTCTGACAGAAACCTTCCGCGCGCCGCCCTGATGATCGAAATTCGAGACTTTTTCCGTTCGCGTATGGCCCAAATCGGCGGAAAGGCGACGACGGGTAGCGCCTGCGACAAGGGCGGCTTGGCGCCAAATTGCAAACGTTGATGGAGATTTGCGGCCGATTATTGCACCGGCCAAACCGTTAATCGGGCTGGGCTCGGCTCTTCATGCGAAATTCTTGATTTTTCCACCCGCGGGAAACATCCTCGGCTGAGCGTAAGGGTGCATCCGGGCCCGGCAGAGCGACAAGAAAGCCACGGGCTATAGTCACCGACGACTGATGCTGTTTCTCGCTGGCCGAGGCTCATCGCGGTCAGCAAATCACTCGCGCTCGCTGGGAGGCAAAATTTCCTTAGGTAATTTCCGAGGCTGCCGTGCCGGAAGATCGTCCATTAAACTTTTAGAAGTGCGATCTTCCATTGGCGACGGGCCCAATTACGCAGGGGTTGCGGCAAGGCATCGCACGGGGCGGCGCGGTGATCCAAAATTGACGAAAGAGCCTCCGATGAGCACAATTCTGATTATCGTCCTGCCTGTCCTATCCTTGGGCGGCGGCGGATATCATGCCCACGACGCTTACGGCGGCGCGGGTTCTCGGCTTGGTTCTAGTGGTGCTGCTCGTGCTCTGGCTCCTCGGCCGTGCATGAAGTACGCGCGCCAATATTTATAAAACGATCGCTGGACAGGCGAAGGTGGCCACTATGCGCACAGCCGGTATGGGGTTGGGGCTCGGTGGCGTTCTTGTCGTACTCTCAGTGCGCTGCAGCCTAGAGCCTTTTCCGTTCCTTCGGAATCGGAATAAGTCTCTAATTCATTGTTTTAACGCATATTCTTGTCCAAAAAGTCTGCAACTTTTTGGGAATATGCTCTAAATCTCCGCTGATCGATAAGCTCCGTCCGCCCGGAGGACACTATCCGCCCCTCGGTAATAACTTACAGACCAACTGATAGGAGTGTTTCATGAATTGGGATCGTATCGAAGGTGACTGGAAGCAGCTCGTCGGCAAGGTCAAGGAAAAGTGGGCCAAGCTCACCGACGACGACCTTGCCGCGATAAACGGCAAGCGCGAGCAGCTCGAAGGCAAGATCCAAGAGCGCTACGGTCATGCCAAGGACGTAGCAAAGAAGGAGGTCGATGATTGGCGCCAAAGCCTCAAATGAGCGCGGCTGCGGTGCGTTAAATCATTGGTGTGAAGTGCGCGGCCAAGTTACCGGGTCGCGCACGGCTTAGATTAGATGAGCGGTCGAAACAAATCGAACTGGAGAATACCATAATGAAACCACTCACAATAGCAATTATCGTGGCCCTTGTCGTTGCGGTGGCTGTGGTCGGATATCTTTATTATCAAAGGACGAGGAGCGACATCACGATCCAAATGCCCAAAGTCGAGATGAAGAACTAGCCCGCATTTCTCACGCAGGGCTGCTTGTGTGATGAGCTTTTGACTCGGTTGGCGGGCGACTTTGACGCGGACGACGTGGGCCGTGGCGCGAGAAGCGCGATAGGTTTTGCGAGTTGGTTTGGCTTATTGGTCTCCGATGGGCCTTTGGCGGTTCCGCGTTTTTCGCGCCGCGGCGGCGCGTTCAGGCGGGTGAGCCGCGCGCGTGGGCGAGGCGTCCGGCGGCGAGGCGCCACTCGTCAGCCGATGGACAGGCCGAAGCGAAGGCGATTTTCACGCGCCTTGCGCTCACCTTCACCAGCGCGCCGAGCTTCAAGAGCTTCAGCCTGATTGTGCCGCAGGTCGCGTGGCGAATTGGGTGTGGGCGAGGCCGATACGGCGCAAGGCGCAAAGCAGAACGTAGGCCATCGACGCGAACCACAGACGCAACTGGTTGGCGCGCATCGTCGCCGTTGAAGTGCGGTCGGCGAAAAGGTCGCCTTGCGCCTCCTTGATGCGGTTCTCCATCTCGCCGCGCGCGCAATAGAGGTCTTCGTAAAGCGCGCGGGTGAACCGCGCCGGGTTTGCCGGAGGCTCCAACTTCCAAATAGGATGGAGCCATGATGAGCAAGACGACCAATAAATTTTCACCGAGGTTCGCGCCCGTGCGGTGCGGATGGTTTTGGATCACGAGAGCGATCACGCGACGCGCTGGGCGGCGGTGTCGTTGATGGCGTCGAAGATTGGCTGCTCGCCGCACACGCTGCGGGAATGGGTCAACAAGGCGGAAGTCGACAGTGGCAAGCGCGCCGGCGTCCGGCGAGGTTTCCGAAAAACTGAAAGCGCTGGAGCGGGAGAACCGCGAACTCAAGCAAGCCAACGAGATCCTGCGCAAGGCTCAGCTTATTTTGCGCTGGCGGAGCTCGACCGCCGGTCGAAACCATGATCGCCTTCATTGACGATCATCGGCGAAGCCCATGGGGTCGAGCCGATCTGCAAGGTCTTGCCGATCGCCCCTTCTACCTATCACGCCCATGTCGCCAAGCGCGCCGATCCCTGAAGGCTTTCTGAGCGGGCGCGGCGCGACCTGGCGGCTGAAAGTGGCGATCCGGCGGGTGTTTGCCGAAAATTTCGAGGTCTATGGCGTGCGCAAGGTTTGGCTGCAATTGAACCGGGAAGGCGTCGGCGTCGCGCGCTGCACGGTGGCGCGGCTGATGCGCGCCATGGGCCTGCAAGGCGTCATGCGCGGCAAGCCGGTACGCACGACGATCCAGGGACAAGGCCGCGCCTTGCCGCTGGATCGGGTCAACCGGCAGTTCAAGGCGCCGGCGCCCAACCAGCTTTGGGTGTCAGACTTCACCTATGTCTCGACCTGGGGCGGCATGGTCTATGTCGCCTTCGTCATCGACGTCTACGCCCGGCGGATCGTTGGCTGGCGGGCGAGCCGAACGGCGCACGCGAGTTTCGTCCTCGAGCGCTGGAGCAGGCTCTGCATGAACGCCGGCCTGTTCAGGCGGTGGGCTCGTTCACCACAGCGATCGCGGCAGCCAATATGTCTCGATCAAATACACAGAACGGCTGGCCGAGGCCGGCATCGAGCCGTCAGTGGGAAGCGTCGGCAATTTTTACGACAACGCTCTCGCCGAAACCATCAACGGGCTTTACAAAGCGGAGGTCATTCATCGACGCGGACCCTGGCGGAATTTCGAAGCCGTCGAGTTCGCGACGCTCGAATGGGTCGACTGGTTCAATCACCGCCGGCTGCTGGAGCCTATCGGAAACATCCGCCAGCCGAGGCAGAGGCGTGTTATTACGCTTTGAACAATCAGGCCGCCATGGCCGCCTGATTTAAACGAAAATGCCTCCGGCAAACCCGGCGCGGTTCAAAGCCGGAATTAGCGCGCAGCACGATCTTCACCCTTGGCCAGCGCGCGCGGATTTGTGTGACGATCCGAGCCGCCTCCTCGACCGCTCCTGCGGAGCCGTCGATGTTCGAACGCCTCAGTTTGGCGGCGGGTAGCGTCCACAGACGTGGTGGAGATTTTCTGATTGAAGACGGCGGGCGGAGCTCGCTAGCGGAGCCGCCGGCGGGCCGGGGGCGGTCACGCGTCTCTTCGGTTATAGTCGAGTTGCTAAAGCTTGACCAACCGAAACGAGGAAACGATGACCGACGACACAATGGCATTTCTTCATCAAATTCGCGAGCGCGGCGGGGAGGACCTGCTGAAGGATCTTGCCGAAGCGGTGTTGCAGAAGCTGATGGAATTCGACATCGAAAAACGGGTGGGCCTGGCGCTACGAGCGCTGCACGCCGCACGACCGAACGCAATGGCTATCGCGAGCGAGATCTGGAGACGCGGCTCGGCACGCTGGAGCTGAAAATCCCGAAGCGCGCAAAGGCAGCTATTCACAGCCTTACTGGAGCCGCGCAAGACCGCCGAGCGCGCGCTTGTCGCCGTCATACAGGAAGCGTGATTCAGGGCGTCTCGACGCGCAAGGTCGACGATCTCGTGCAGGCGATGGGCATGTCCGGCATTTCGAAAAGCCAAGTTTCGAAACTTTGCGAGGACATCGACGAGCGGCTGAACTGTACATCGACCGCAAGCTCGAAGGCGACGGCCCATCTTTGGCTCGATGCCACTTATCTCAAGGTGCGCGAAAACGGTAGGATCGTCTCAGTCGCCGCAATAATCGCTCGGCGGTAACGCCGAAGGGCGGCGCGAAATCATCGGGCTCGGGCTGGGGCCATCCGAGGCGGCGGTGTTTAGGCTGGCTTCCTGCGCTCGCTGGAAAGCCGTGGACTTAAGGGCGTCAAGCTCGTATCTCCGACGCGCATGAAGGCCTCAAGGCGGCGATCTCGTCAGGGCTTTAAGTCGACTTGGCAGCGCTGCCGCGTCCACTTCATGCGCAACGCGCTCGCCCATGTTTCCAAAGCGCATCATGGGATGGTGTCGGCGGCGATCGCTCGGTCTTCAGCCACGAGGATCAGGCCGCCGCGTCACGGACCTGGCGGCACGTCGCCGATCAGTTGCGGGCGCGCTTTCCCAGACTGGCTGGCCTGCTGGACAACGCCGAGGCAGACGTCCTCGCCTTCATGGCGTGCCCGCGCGCGCATTGGCTGAAGTTGCACTCGACGAACCTAATCGAACGTCGCAATAAGGAGGTCGAACGCCGCGCCGACGTCGTCGGCATATTCCCCAACGAAGCTTCGATCAGGCGGCTCGTCGGCGCCATCCTGCTCGAACAGAATGACGAGTGGCGATTACAACATCGCTACATGAGCCTGGAGACGATGGCCGGCCTCGCCGACGAAGCCGCCCCGCCGCCAAAAATCGCAGCCTGAAGAGGCGCCAGTGACCGCCCCTGAATTTCCACCACCTTGACGGACGTGATCCGAACTGGACTTGGCGGCGATGGGCTTTGCCGGTGTTGAACCGGAAGCGACGGGACGGCCGGCCTATCATCCAGCGACGCTGCTGAAGATCTATCTCTACGGCTATCTCAATCGCATCCAATCGAGCCGCCGGCTCGAACGGGAGACCCAGCGCAACATCGAGTTGATGTGGCTGACCGGCCGCTTGATGCCGGACTTCAAGACGATCGCCGACTTCCGCCGCGACAATGGGCCGGCGATCCGCGCGGCCTGCACACATTTCGTCGTGCTGTGTCGCCAGCTCAATCTGTTCACCCGGTCTGTCGTGGCGGTTGACGGGAGCAAGTTCAAGGCCGTCAACACCCGCGACAAGAACTTCACGGTGGCCAAGGTCGCCAAGCGCATCGAGCAGGTGGAGGCCAGCGTCGCGCGCTACCTGGCCGCGTTGGACCACGCCGACCGGCAGCACGACGACGTGTCCGAGGCGAAGACAACCCGCATCAAGGAGAAGATCGAAGGCCTGCGGCGGCAGATGCAATCCCTGAAGGCGATGGAAAGGCAGGTCGAGGAAGCGCCCGACAAGCAGGTTTCCCTGACCGACCCCGACGCCCGGTCGATGGCGACCAGCGGCAAGGGCACGGGCATTGTCGGCTACAATGTTCAGATCGCCGTCGACGCCGAGCACCATCTGATCGTCGCGCACGAGGTGACCAATGTCGGCACAGACCGGTCGCAACTGGCGGCCATGGGCGGCAAGGCGCGCGATGCGACGGGATGCGAGGAAGTCACCGTGCTGGCGGATCGCGGCTATTACAACGGCGAGGAGGTGCTGGCTTGCGAGGGAACGGGTGTGCTGCCTTACGTTCCCAAGACGCAGACCTCAGCCAACGCCAAGCGCGGTCTCTTCACCGTGCAGGATTTCATCTACGACGCCGAGAACGACCGCTACACCTGCCCGGCGGGCGAGTTTCTGACCAGGGGAAAAGTGCGCTCAGACCGCCGCGACGATATGGACCACTACCGCAACCTCACGGCATGCCTGACCTGCGGGCTCAAACCCCAATGCACCTCTGACAAGGTCAAACGGCAGAAACGCTGGGAGCACGAAGCGGTGCTCGACAGGATGCAAGCCAGGCTCGACCGCATGCCAGAGGCCATGATCATCCGCCGACAGACCGTCGAGCATCCTTTCGGAACCCTCAAGGCGTGGATGGGCAGCACCCATTTCCTGACCAAGACCCTTGAAAAGGTCAAAACTGAAATGAGTTTGCAAGTGCTTGCCTACAACATGAAGCGGATGATCAATATCTTCGGCGTCAGGCCGCTCATGCAGGCCATCGCCGGCTGAACTCGTCGGACCGAACACGCGCGCGCCAATCGTCTCTTGCCGATCCGTGGCCGCTATCAGCAAATTCAAAACATCACGTTTTCACACGGCCTCGGTCACGAGTGTGAGTTCATCTTGCCACCGGAACATCCGCTGAGTGGGCGATTGCCGCCGGCGGGACCTTCATGTCGTAGGACAGCAACGAGCCGAACGCGGTCATATCCCGAGGGCTGAAATCCCGAGGGCGGGTCGCGTCAGATTTCGACGCCTAGCTTGGGTTGGCGGGTCGCCCCCGCCGCCCTTCCCACGCCCAGGCCGCGACCAGGGCGCCGAGCAGCAGCAGCAGGCCGAGCCAGCCGATCGCCAGCGGGGTCAGCTTGACGCCGCGCGCCATGCTCGATTCGGTGCGGCGTATGCCGATGAAATCCGCGCCGGCATAGACCGGGCTGTCGCCCATGGCGACGACGCGCGGCAGGTGAATCGCGCTGGTTCCAGCCGTCGCCGATGCGGCGCACCGAGCCGCCGCTCGCCTCGGCCAAGGGCCGCAGCTTTTCCGTGGTCGAGACGACGTCGCGATATTCGAGCGGATTTTCCGGCCCGACATTGACCAGAGCTTTCAGATCGCCCTGGCTGGCGCGATAGAGGCCGAATTCCCGCGCCTTGAGCTCGGCGCGGAACAGGCCGGGCGCGGCCTGCGCCGGCGTCACGTCCTGCGCCTTGCCCGAGGGCGCGACCAGATGAATGGGGCCGGACTTGTCGTCGAGGGTCTGGCGTTCGAGCGTCAGGTCGCGGCCATGGGCCGTCGCGCGCAGGGCCTCCTCTTCGAGGTCCGGCTCCTTCATCAGCCAATGGGCGGTGCGGCGCATCAGGTCTTCATAGGGGCCGCCGCCCTCGAAGCCGCGCGCCCACAGCCACATCTGGTCGGTGAGCAGCAGCGCCACCCGGCCCTTGCCCTCGCGCGACAGCACCAGCAGCGGCGCGTCATCTGGCCCTGACAGCACGCTGGCGCCGCGTTCGGGCGACGCCTTCACCAGCCGGAACCATTGGCTCCAGCCCGGCGGCTGCGCTTTGGCTTCCCGGCAGATCGCGCGTCACCGGATGGCGCTTGCCGATCTCGGTGAGCGCGGCGCGAAACGGCGTCTCGACCAGCTCGCCGTTGGGCCGCGCCGGAACCACGTCGCCGATCGGCGTATAGAAAAGCCCGTCGGCTTGGGAGAAATCGGGTCCGGCGACAATCGCCAGCGCCCCGCCGTCGCGGACATAGCGCACGATATTGTCGAAATAGGCCGGCGGCAGCAGGCCCATGTTGGAATAGCGGTCGAAGACGATCAGGTCGAAATCGACGATCTTGCGCCCGAAAAGCTCGGCGGTCGGAAAGGCGATCAGGGCCAGTTCGCGCAGGGGCGTGGCGTCCTGCTTTTCCGGCGGGCGCAGGATGGTGAAATGGACCAGTTCGACATTGGCGTCGGATTTGAGCAGGTTGCGCCAGGAGCGCTCGCCGGGATTGGGCTCGCCCGACACCAGCAGAATCTTGAGATGGTCGCGGATTCCCTCGACCGTCGCCACCGCCTTGTTGTTGATCTCGGTGAGTTCGCTGGCCATCGGCTCGGCGTCGAACTCCAGCACGCTCTTGCCGCCGTGAACCAGGCGCAGCGGGATCTTGAGCGGCTCGCCCGGCTGCGCCAGCACCCGGGTGACGACATCGCCGTCGCGGCGCACGGTCACCGTGACCGGATCGCCGGGACCATTGGTCTCCTCGACCTTGATCGTGAACATGATGTCCTTGCCGATCAGGCCGAAGCGCGGCGCCTCGACCAGTTCGATGCGGCGGTCGCGCTCCTCGGCGTTGCCGGTGACCAGCACATGCAGCGGCGCCTTGAGACTGGCGGCGGCAAGCGAGGCGGGAATGTCGTGAACCTGCCCGTCGGTGACCATGATCACCGCGCCGACGCGCGAGGGGGCGACATCGGCAAGGCCGGCGTTGAGCGCCGAAAACAGTTTTGTGCCGTCCTCGCCCTCGGCCCCGGCTCCCGCGTCATTCTGGCAGTCGCTCTGGCAGTCGCCAACCGCTCCCGCGTCGATCCATCGGACCTCGACATTGTCCAGCCCCTTCAGCGCCTTCTCCAGGGCGGCGCGTGCGGCAAGAGTCTGGGCGCGGCGGTCGCCGAAATCCTGCGAGGCGCTGTGGTCGAGCACCACAGCGACCACGTCGCGCAGGGCCTCGCGCTTTTCCTCGACCAGCGACGGATTGGCGAGCGCCCCGAGCAGGGCGACGAAGACCAGCGCACGCAAAACGGCGCCCGGCGCCGCAGGAAAAAGGCGGCGGCGACCAGTCCCGTCGCCAGCGCGGCGAAAAGCGCGATCAGCCACAGCGGCGCGAGCGGGGCGAAGGCGAGGCCGAATTCCGTCACCGCCCGAGCCTTTCCAGCAGTTCGCGGACATGGACCTGGTCGGCCTTGTAATTGCCGGTCAGGGCGTAGATCACGACATTCACGCCGCCGCGCAGCGCCATTTCATGCTGGCGCGGGCCGCCGGGGTCGAGCGGATAGAGCGCCTCGCCATAAGAATCGCCAGCCCAGCCGGCGGCGAGATCGTTCGAAGCGATGATGATCGGCGAGACGCCGTCGCCCGCCCGCGCCGGCCGGTTTTCCTTGCCCGTCTCCGGCGGCAGGGCCTCGATAAAAGTCGGGCCGTTCTCGGCGCGCCCGACCAGTCCGTCGAGAATATAGAAGGTGCGATAGACGACATGGTTGGGCGGCGCCGGCGCGAGCGGCGGCAGGTCGATGTTCTTCAGGAAATCCTGCAGCCATCCCTGCGCCCGCGTGGTCGGGCCGCCGGAAACCTGCATTTCGGCGTCGCGGGTGTCGAACAGCACCAGGCCGCCCTGTTTCATATAGGCCTGGATCCGCCGCGCGACCTCGGGGCCGGGCTGGGGCTGGTCCGGCGCGATGGGCCAGTAGATCAGGGGATAGAAGGCCAGTTCGTCATGCGCTGGATCGATGGCGCGCGGATCGCCCGGCGTGAAGGAGGTCCGCCGCGACAGCGTTTCCGACAGGGATTGCAGCCCCTGGCGGCTGATGCGGTCCACGCGCGCATCGCCGGTGACGACATAGGCGAGCCTCGTCGTCAGCGCGGCCTGAATGTCGCGCTGGTCGACGTTTTGCGCCTTGGCCGGCGGCGGCGCGAGCGCAAGAAGCAGGGCAAGGCCGGCAGGATCGCCGGCGCCCGACCTGTCGTCGCCATCTGCCGCCGAGCCAGACCGAGGCGAGCGCGTCGGCCAAGGCCAGCAGGAAGGCGAGGATCAGCAAGGGCGCGCGCAGGTCGACCGGGCGCGGCCCGGCGAGTTCGGCAAGGCGCAACTGGAGGCCGGAAAAATCGAGCGGCGCCAGTTTCATGCCCGGCGTAAAGGCGTTGAGCGCGCGCGGCGCGGCGGCGGGGCCATAAAGGCCGGCGGGGTGGCTGGCGTCGGGCGCCGGCAGCCCCTTGGCGGGAAGGGATTTCGCTTGCGCCGGCGGCGCGCCGAGCGCGCCGAAACCGTCGAGAATGCGCAGCGGCGGCAGAAAGGCCTCGACGGCCGCGCCCTGCTCCGTGGTTTTGGCGACGAGGCCAGCGCGATCGACGATGCGCTTGAGCATTTCCACGAACAGGCCCGACAGCGGCAGGTTGGACCAGGCCGGGTCCGCCGTGACATGGAACAGGATCAGGCTGCCCGGTCCCCGCCGCTCGGCGGTGACCAGAGGCGTGCCGTCGGCGAGCCGCGCCCAGGTCTTGGCGTTCAGGCCCTCATCCGGCTCGGCCAGAACCTGACGCGACACCGTGACTTCCGCCGGCGGGCTCAAACCGAAAAACGGGCTCGACTCGTCGAAAGAGGCGAGCGGCTTGGGCCTTTCCCACGACATCGCCCCGCCGAGCGTGCGGCCGCCGCGCCGCAGGCGGACGGGAAACAGATCGTCGTTGCGCGCGGCGGCGAGGCGCGGCCCGGCAAAGCGCAGAAGCGTCCCGCCCGAGGCGAGAAAGGCGTCGAGCCTTTTGCGCAAGGCGGGCGCGGCGGCGTTGACGTCGGCGAGGATCAGCACGTCTACGCCCTCGTCGAGCAACTGGCCGATCGGATCGGCGGCGCCGGCCTTGGGCTCGCGCAGATCGGCGAAGGGCGCCAGGGCGTCGCGCAGATAATGGAGCGAGGACAGCAGCGGCGGCTCGTCCGCCGCGCCCGCGATGAGCCCGACGCGCCGGCGCCGCGATCCGGCGTCGAGCAACTGGACCGCGCCTGCCGAATGAACGCCCAGAATTTCCAGCCGCGCGATCTCGTTGCGCAACTGCACCGGCAGATCGAACGACGCCTTGGCGGTCAGCCCGGTGGCGAAATCGAAATCGGCGTCGCCAAGCGAGGCGCCCTTGGCGTCGAAAGATCGCACCCGCCCCATGGCGGCCCCGCTCGCCGTCGAGCGGGCCAGATGGGCGTCGAGCGTGGCGACGCCATTGTCGACGCCGGCGACGACCTCGACGCCGCGCGGGTTGCGCAGGATCTCGGCGCCGGGCGCCAGCGCCGCCAGCTTTTGGGCGAAAACGGCGCCGTCGGCGTCCTCCAGCCCGTCCGTCAGCCAGACGACCTGCGCCGGCCTGTGCGTCTTGAGAAAGGCCGAAATCGCGTCGAGCGCCGGCGCGCGGGCGGGCAGAAAGGCCTTGGGTTTCATGGCGCGCAAGCGGCTCAGGGCGCCGGCCGCGTCCTGCGCCGTCAACCCTTCCTGCGGCAATTCGGAAAAAGCCAGAACCGCCGCCGGGCGGCCGTCGCGGCCGGCGGCTTCGAGCCGCGACTGGGCGGCCTCAAGGCGCAGGCTCCAATCCTGCGCCGCCGGCCAGCCGTCATCGACCAGCAGCAGCAGCGGCCCGCTGTGCGCGCCGGGCGTCCCGCGCGGCGTCAGCATCGGCCCGGCCATGGCGAGGACGACAAGCGCCGCCAGCGCCATGCGCAGGATCAGCAGCCACAGCGGCGTGCGCGCCGGAGTGGCGTCGGGCTTTTTCAGGTCGAGGATGAGCCTTAACGGCGGGAAGGCGACGCGCCGGGGCGGCGGCGGCGTGACCCGCAGCAGCAGATAGAGCAGCGGCGCGCCGGCCAGGACCAGCAGCAGCCAGGGCGAGGCGAAGGAGAGCGACAGGAAATTCATCGCGCGCCGTCCGCCGTCAGCGCCAGCCGCAGGTTGAGCAGGGCTTCGGAGGCCGGCCGCGCGGTGGAATGAAGGGCGAAGGTCCAGCCCTGCGCCCGCGCCGCGGCCGACAGAGCGTCGCGATGGGCGTCAAGCCGCGCCCGGTAAGGCGCCGCATAATCCTCGGCGCGGCCGGCGCGCAGAATGTCGCCGGCTTCGTCGTAGAATTCGGTCTGGCCGGAAAAGGGAAAGGATTCTTCCGCGGGATCGAACACCATCAGGGCATGGCCGCGCGCGCCCTGGGCGCTCAAGCGTTGCAGGCAGGCGGAGAAATCCGCCGCATCGACCAGGAAATCGCCGATCAGCGCCGCCTTTTCGCGCATGCGCAACGGCGCGGCCTGGGGCAAATCCTCGAAATCCCCGTCATTGGCCCGCTCCTGTGCGATCAGGGCCACAGCGAGGCTGTCCACGATGTCCCGCGCCGCCGTGAGCCGGGTCAGGCCGAGCCAGCCGGCGCGCTCCCCGGCGCGGACGGCGGAATCGGCGAGCGCCAGCGCAAGGATCAGCGCGCGGTCGAGTTTGGATTGGGCGCCGTGGTCAGAGCGGTAATTCATCGAGCCGGAAAGATCGGCCCAGACCCACAGCACCTGCGCCGCCTCCCATTCGCGCTGGCGGACATAGAGCCGGTCGTCGCGGGCCGAGCGGCGCCAATCGACATTCTGCGCCGCCTCGCCGGGAATGAAGGGCCGGAACTGCCAGAAATTCTCGCCCACGCCCGCCCGGCGGCGCCCGTGCAGGCCGGCTTGCGCCGAAGCCGCCGCCTGCCGGGCGAAGAGCGTCAGCGCAGGCAGGCGGCGCGCCAGATCGAGCGCCTGGACGCGTTTTTCATGATCGGGACGCGCCGCCTCGCGCGGCAGGAAGGAAAAATCCCTCCCCAGCTTCGCGGCCATCAGGCGAATCTTTGTTTCAGGCGCTCGATGACCGCGTCGATGGTCTCGCCATCGGCGCGGGCGCTATAGGTCAGCGCCATGCGATGTTTCAGCACCGGAGCGGCGAGCGCCAGCACATCGGACTTGCTCGGGGCGAGCCGCCCCTGAGCCAGGGCGCGGGCGCGACAGGCCAGCATCAAAGATTGCGCGGCGCGCGGCCCCGGCCCCCAGGCGATATGACGCGTCAGCGCCGGATCGCCCTCGCCGGGGCGCGCGGCGCGCACCAGATCGAGGATGCAATCGACCACCGAGGCGCCGACCGGCATCAGCCGCACCAAAGCCTGAATGTCCATCAGGCCATCGGCGTCGATCACTTGTTCGGGCGCCGGGCGGGCGCGCCCCGTCGTCTCGATCAATATGCGTTTTTCGGCCTCGCGCGCGGGATAGGGCACGTCGATCTGCATCAAAAAGCGGTCGAGCTGGGCCTCGGGCAGCGGATAAGTGCCTTCCTGCTCCAGCGGGTTCTGGGTCGCCAGCACATGGAAGGGCTTGGGCAGGTCATAGCGCTCGCCGGCGATGGTGACGTGATATTCCTGCATCGCCTGCAACAGCGCGGACTGGGTGCGGGGGCTGGCGCGGTTGATCTCGTCGGCCATCAGCAATTGGGCGAAGATCGGCCCCTTGATGAAGCGGAAGGCGCGGCGATGGTCGGCGCTCTCCTCCAGAACTTCCGAGCCCAGAATATCGGTCGGCATCAGGTCGGGCGTGAACTGCACCCGATTGGTGTGCAGGCCGAGCACGCGGCCGAGCGTCTCGACCAGAAGCGTCTTGGCGAGGCCCGGCGCGCCGACGAACAGGGCGTGGCCGCCGGAAAGCAGGGTGACCAGAGCCTCCTCGACCACCAGCTCCTGGCCGAAAATCGCGCCGCCGATCGCCTGGCGCGCCGCCGCCAGCAGATCGAGCGCCTTTTCGGCGCGCGCCTCGATCTCGCGGTCGCTCGGGGAAATGTCTTGAGCCCGAAGGGCGGGTTCCGCGTTCATGCCAGAGGGTCTCCTGTGCGCAAGCAATATAGGCTGGCGCGGGCGCGCGGATAAACAGATAATAGGCGCCACGGCGCCATTGGCGGCGAAAAATGCCGCCAAATCAAGGCGCGCCCGGTTTGAAGAGTTAAGATGAACGATCCGTCCGATCCCTTGCGTGGGCTCGCCGGGGCGCGCGAATTGCGCGGCCCGGCGCCGGTGCATTTGTGGAACCCGCCCTATTGCGGCGAGATCGACATGCGCATCGCGCGCGATGGGACCTGGTTCTACAATGGCACGCCGATCGGCCGCCCGGCTCTGGTCAGGCTTTTCGCCAGCGTGCTGCGCAAGGATCCGGAGCGTTTCGTGCTGGTGACGCCGGTCGAGCGCGTCGGCATAAAGGTCGAGGACGCGCCCTTTCTCGGCGTGGAGTTTTTACGCGAGGGCGACGGCGAAGGCCAGATCTTGCGGCTGCGCACCAATGTCGACGACTGGGTCGAGATTTCGGCGCAAAATCCGCTGAAATTCCTGCCCGGCGACAGCGGCGGCCTCAAGCCCTATGCGCTGGTGCGCGGCGATTTGTGGGCTCTGGTCAAGCGCGCCCTGTTCTACGATCTCGTCGCCTGGGGCGAGGCCCGGACGGTCGAGGGCGAAGAGATGTTCGGCGTCTGGTCGAAAGGCGCCTTTTTCGCCATGGCGCCGATGCGCGAGATCGCGGACCTGACATGACGCCCTTCGATTCGCATGATTTTCTGGCGCGCGCCCAGGAAAGGCTGCGCCAGGGCTGGCCGGAGGAGGCCTTCGATCCCGCCGCGCGCCCGCACCATGGCGACCATAGGCTCAACGAGCCGATCGCCGACGAGACGGCCCTTGGCGCCGCGCCCGCCCGCCCGGCGGCCGTGCTCGCGCCGGTCGTCGCGCGAGAGGGCGGCCTCTTTCTGCTGCTGACCCGGCGCGCCAGTAACTTGAGCGACCATTCCGGTCAGATCGCCTTTCCCGGCGGCAAGATCGAGCCCGGCGAATCGCCGCTCGACGCCGCCTTGCGCGAGGCCGAGGAGGAAATCGGCCTGCTGCGCGAGCGGGTTGAAATCCTGGGCTGTCTCGACCCCTACCAGACCAGCACCGGCTTCCGCGTCTTTCCCATCGTCGGCCTGACCCATGCGCCGCTCGATCTCAGCGTCAACGGCCAGGAAGTGGCCGATGTGTTCGAAACGCCCTTGTCCTTCCTGATGGACGCCGCCAACCACCAGCGCCATTTCCGGCAATGGCAGGGGCGGCGGCGGCAATTTTACGCCATGCCTTACGAAAGCCGCTATATATGGGGCGCGACCGCGGGCATGATCCGCAATCTCTTTGAAAGGCTCTATTCCTAAATGGCGCGTTCGCTGCTCGAGTCGCTCGGCCTGTTCGCCGCGCCCTTTCTGTTTTACGCCCTGTTCCTGTTCTATCGCGCCCGCCATCCTCTGGTCGTCGCCCATTGGTCGCGCGGCGCCCTGTTCTGGCTGACCTTCGCCGGTTTTTCCTTGGTCATCCTCGGCTTTGTCTATGCGGGGCTTTTCGGCGCGGCCCCTTCCGGCGTCTATGTGCCCGCCCATATCGATCACGGCCGCCTGACGCCGGGACGCTTCCAATGACCGACGACATTGGGCTCCTGCTCGACCGCCCGGCGCTGAAAAAGGTCTTTGGCGCGCTCGAAGGCGTGGAGACGCGGGTGGTCGGCGGCGCCGTGCGCAACGCTTTGCTCGGCGAACCGGTGGCGGACATCGATCTCGCCGTCGCCGCGCCGCCCGAAATCGTCGTCGAAAAAGCCGAGCGCGCCGGCTTGCGCGCGGTCCCGACCGGCATCGAGCACGGCACGGTGACCCTGGTGTTCGACGGCGCGCATTTCGAGGTCACGTCGCTGCGCGAGGATGTCGAGACCGACGGGCGCCGCGCCAAAGTGCGCTTCGGACGCGATTTCGCCGCCGACGCGCAAAGGCGCGATTTCACCATCAACGCGCTCTCGGTCGATGCGAGTGGCCGGATTTATGATTATGTCGGCGGGCTGGACGACCTCGCCCGGCGCAGGGTGCGCTTCATTGGCGACCCGCGTCGGCGCATTGCCGAAGATTATCTGCGCATCCTGCGTTTTTTCCGCTTTTCCGCCTGTTATGGCGAGGGCCCGCTCGACGCCGAGGGTTTTGCCGCCTGCGTCGCCCTGCGCGACGGGATCGCGCAGCTGTCGCGCGAACGGCTGGGCGGCGAAATGCTCAAGACCCTGTCTTTCCCGCGTTCGGCCGCCGTGATCGAAACCATGAGCCAGGCGGGTCTCCTGGCCTTTCTTCCGGTCGCCCCCTGGCCCGCGCGCAACCGCCGCCTCGCCGCGATTCTTTGCGCGCGAAACCTGTCCGATCCTTTGCTTGCGCTTGCCGCGCTCGCGCTGCACAGCGTCAGCGACGCCGAGCGCCTCGGCGAAGCGTTGCGGCTGTCGCGCGCGCAAAAGCGCCGCCTCGCCAGGATCGCGGAAATCGCCGCCGCCTGGCATGGCGCGTCGGAGGCCCCGGCGCCGGCGCAATTGCGCGAACAGCTTTTCCTGCACGGCGCCCCCGCCGCCCGCGACGCCCTGCTGCTGATCCAGGCGGAAAGCCGGGCGGGACCGAACGACCAGGACTTTCTTGCGGCGGAAGCCTTTCTGCGGGACACGCCGACGCCCAGGGCGCCCTTCGCCGCCGCCGATCTTCTTGCGCGCGGCGTCCGCCAAGGCGCAGGTCTCGGCGCGGCCCTGAAACGCCTGCAAGCCGGCTGGATCCGCGCCGGCTTCCCGCAGGACCCGAAGCGGATCGCGGCGCTGATCGACGCGGCCTGCGCCAATGGCCCGCAAGAATCCCGCTGGACGCGGAACCAGCGTTAGGTTTTACTTTCGGACGAGGCGGCGCCGGCGGGAAAATCATGGCGGTCGAGAACAAACATCCGGGCGAACTCGCCGCGCGCATGGCGGGAAATCTGCGGCGCGCGGCGCAGGCGCAGCGCGCCGATGGGTTCAAGCGGGAGTCCTTCATCCTGCCGCGCGACAAGGCGCGCGAGAAGGCGCGGGAGATTTTCGCGTCCTTCCCCAAGGCCGCCTATATGACCGAAATCGAATCCTGGCGCGAACTGGCCGACGGCCGGATCGAATTTACCATGCGCCGCCTGCCGAGCGCCGATTGAGCGCGGGTTTCCTGCTCGGCCTTTGCTTGGGCGCAGCGGATATTAACCAATATATTTTTCTGAAATTCTAGTCACACAAAGTCTTCTTAGGCAAAAAAAGAACATTTTAACCAAATAAGCGCGCCGAATTTTAGTTAAAACCGCCATGACGGGATTCATCCATTATTCGCCTTGATCGCATCATATTTCCTAATTTGCATAAACCATTTATTTTTACACTCAAATTACCTTTACGATCCTAAATCACTCCAGGCAGGCCGTTTCAGGGCCTCGATCCGGAGTTGAAAAATGCAAAAGGTTTCGATCGCCTTGATCGGCGGCATGGCGATCTGCTTCGCCACGCTGGCGCAGGCCGCCGATCTGCCCTACAACAAGGATGCGCCGGCCTCTTACGATTATCCGCCCTCTTTCACCTGGACCGGATTTTACGCCGGCCTCAACCTCGGCGCCGGGCTCGGCTCCTTTATCGGCGGCGGGCGCACTTATTTCGGCTCCAATCCGGACGGCTGGCTGATCGGCGGAACCGTCGGCTACAACTATCAGTCGGGCAATCTGCTCGTCGGCGCCGAAGGCGATTACGACTGGTCGCATTTCGCCTCGAGCGGGACGAGCGCGCCCGGCGTCTTTTCCAGCGGCAACATCGAAAATATCGCCACGATCCGCGCGCGGGTCGGCTATGCGATGGACCGGTTGCTGATTTTCGGAACCGGCGGCTATGCGGGCGCCGAAGTCGCCGGCACGCTGAACAATTACGCCGCCAGCGCGGTCGCCAATCAGAGCTTCTGGTCCAACGGCTACGCTTTGGGCTTCGGCGCGGAATATGCGGTCACGCCGCACATCACGGTCAAGGCCGAATATCTTTTTGCGTCGTTCGGCAGCAACAACTTTTTCGCCCTGACGCCCAATTATATGAGCGCGAGCGCCAATGTGAACATGCTGCGCGCCGGCGTGAACTACAAGTTCTGATTTCCACGGATTGGGGATCCATTGCGTGGAAACCCCAAAAGGCAGGCGTCGCTCCCGCGCCTCTCTTGAAGTCCCGGCGCAAATCGCCGGGACTTTTTTTCACGCCCTGGTCCTGTCGAAGGCAGGGACCGCCGCCGCGAAAGAGTCGAGCCAGGCGACGAGGCGCGGATGGCCGGCGCGCCAGGAGCCGTCGAAACGCAGGTCGAGATAGCCAAGCGCGCAGGCCAGCGCGATCGCGCCGATATTGGCGACGCCGGGCGCCGGCGGCGCGGCTTCGAGCGCGGCGATCGCGCGGTCGACCTTGCCGCGCTGATGCGCGATCCAGTTCTCGCTATATTCGCTCTCCGCGCGCATGCGCTTTTCATAGACAAGCAAAATGCTGGCGTCGGCGATCCCGTCGGCGAGAGCTTCGAGCGTCAAGGCGGCGAAACGCGCCTCGCGCTCGGCCGGGATGACCCGCCCGCCGCCGGCGAGATCGTCGAGGTAGGCGCAGATCACCGCGCTGTCGTAAATGCAGACGCCGTCGTCGCGCTCGAGGGTCGGGATCTTGCCGAGCGGATTTCTGGCGCGCAGCGCGTCCAGCGGATTGTTGGTGTCGGCGCGGACCAGTTCGATCCGTTCGTCAAGGCCGACCACGGCGGCGGCGATGCGCGCCTTGCGCGAAAAGGGCGAGGCCGGGGAAAAATACAGCTTCATGGCGCGAACTCCGGCTGCGCGGGAGCCGCGCCCATGAAGGCGAAACCGATTCTGGCCCCGGCCGCAAGCCTTTTGGCGCCTTTTGGGCGTCGCGGGAACCGCCCCGAAGGGTCATGACTCCAGGTGGAGATTGACCGCTTTGGGCCCCTTGCCCTTCTTGTCCGGCTCAACCTCGAAGGTGAGTTTCTGGCCCTCGTTGAGAGCCGCCAGGCCCGCCTGTTCGACGGCGGTGATGTGCACGAAGATATCCTTGCCGCCATCGGCAGGCCGAATGAAGCCCCAGCCTTTCTCCGCGTTGAAGAATTTGATCGTCCCCGAATGAGCCATGACGTGTTTCCTCCGTTCAAGGCCGACAGTTCGGGCGGCGCGCCGCTGGGATTGCAATTCCAAGTGCAGTCCACCCGGCCCGATTCCCTCGGCCGCTTGGCGGGTTGCTTGCTGTTATCCAGGCTTCTTATGTCGCAAGTCGGGCTGGGTTTATTGTCAGCCCCTTCGCCTGAGCGAAGTCCCCCGATAAGCAAGTTGCGACATATTGTCGCGATTGGCAAGTCTCTGCTTTTTCGACCTAAGAAGGATGCGCGGCCGCGCCGCTCGCGATCAGAAACTCGGCGCCGGACCCGCGCGCGAGGGCCCCCGCCAGCGCCGGGGCAATGATTTTCATTTCCTGTTCAAGAACATAGGGCGGATTGACCACCATCAGCCCGGTGCGGGCCAGCGGCCGCCCCTGCGCCGGGGTCTCGACCTGAAGCTCGATCCGCAGCCAGTCCGGCGCCTGCGCGGCGAGCGCGCGGCAGAAGGCGTCGGCGATTTCCGGCTCCTTGACCGGCTGCCAGACGATGAAAACGCCGGCCGGCCATTTGCGCAAGGCCGCGACGGCGGCATCGAACAGGCGCTCATATTCGTCGCGGCGCTCGAACGGCGGGTCGATCAGCACGAGGCCGCGCCGCTCCCTGGGCGGCGCATAGGCCTTGAGCCCGGCATAACCGTCGATCTCAATCGATTTGACGCGGGGATCGCGGCCCAGGGCCCGCCGCAGGCCTTGCGCCGCTTCGGGAAGCAATTCGCAGAACAGGGCGCGGTCTTGCGGGCGCAGCAGGGACTGGGCGATGAGCGGCGAGCCGGGATAGAACCGCGGCGCCCCCGCCGCGCGCACCGCATCGAGATAAGGCGCCAGCAGGTCCGCCGCTTCGCCAAGATCGGCGCCCTCCAGCAAACGCAAGATCCCGTCGCGCGCCTCGTTGGAGCGGACCGCCTCCGGACCCAAAAGATCGTAAAGCCCCGCCCCCGCATGGGTGTCGATGACGCGGAACGGCTTGTCCTTGCGGCGCAGGTAAAGCAGCGTGCGGACCAGGACCGCGTGTTTCAAGACATCGGCGAAATTGCCGGCGTGAAAGTCGTGGCGGTAGTTCATTGCCCGGCGGGCGCGATCACGCTTTGGCTGCGGCAGCCCTGCCGCGCGACCTGCGGACAGGCGACGAAATTGCGCAAATCCTTCGACAGGCAGAACCGCGCCTCGAGAAACAGGCCGCGACGGCAGGTCACCGCCATCATGCCGGCGCGCAGGCGCGGATTGGCGTCCATGAAGGCGCGCTGGATATCGAGCGGCGCGAGCCGCTGGTCCGCCTGCGGCGCCTTGAGCGCCGGCGGCGTGGCGACCGAATCGCGCGCGGCGCGGACATCGGCGAAATAGCCCGAAGGAGTCCTGCCCGAGCACAGGCCGTGCTGGCGCCATTCGTGACGCGCAAGGCCGGTGTCGGGATAGAGATCGCCAAGGCCCGACAGGACCGAATAGGGCAGGAACGGGTCGCCGGGACACTGGCTGGGATAGCCGTATTCATTCTGCGGCCACAGACCGTGAACGACGAAGCCCGGATTGGCGCCCGGCGCGCATTGCGCCGAACCGCGCCGCGCGCCGGTCGTCTGGCAGAAGCTCGGCGACCATGACAGCGACAGAACGTAGAAGTCGAAATTGCCGGCAGCCGCGCCGCCGCGCCAGGCCCCTGGCCCGGAACGGCCGCCCGGCGCCGGCTGGGACTGGGGCAAGGGCTGGCGGTCGGCGCAATGGTCGAGAAGGCAATCGTCGGCAAAAGCCGGCGCCGCGACAAAAAACATCAGGATCGCGGCGAGGAGCGCCCTCATCGTTCCTTCCAGGAGGCGATCAGGGACCGACGCCGTCGCACATCGGCGCATAGGCGCGATAGCGGTCGAGGCCCTCCACGCACCATTCGACGCCGCGGTTGAAGCTCATGAAGCCCCCACGCTCGATGATCGTGTATTTGATCGTGCGCACGCTGGAATCGTTGAACGTAGCCCTGGCGACGCAATAGCGGCGCGGGATGAATTCCGCGCCATTGGCGCGAAAGGCGTATTCGCGGATGTCGTTGAAGCCGGCGATGCGCAGGGGCGAGTTGAAGCTGAAGGCCTCGGCCGAGGCGAATCGCTGCGAGATTTCATAAAGCGAAACCCCGTCGTCGCAGGTGGGCATGCGCCCGTCATAAGGAAGGGTGAAGAAATCCTCGGCGCGCTCCCGCGGAGCGGCGACGGCGGCGCCGGCGCAAAGCGCCAGCAGGGCGGTCGCCAGAATGGCGCTACGGGTCGAATGCATGGTGTCCCCCGGCTGCGATCGCGAGGACGATGCGCAAAGAAGGGCGGGCGCGTCAAGGCGCTTTTCGCGGTCGAGCCGCGCGCAACGAGCTTCGCGCGGCCGGCGTTGCCCTGGAACAACAATCGCGCGCGGCGAATTGCGAACGGAAAGAACCCGCGCCGCGGGGTCAGGCCCGGGCGATCTGGTAATCCTTGATGTCGGCGAAATGGATCGCCGGCCAGCGCTCCTGGTCGTAGCGCAGGTTGAAGGCCGATTGCGCCAGAAAGACCGGCGCGCCGTCGAGATCATTGGCCATGGCGGAGGGATAGGCGCGGACGAATTTTTCGAGTTCGGCCGGATCGTCGGCCGAGATCCAGCGGCAGATCTCGAAACGGCTGGTCTCGAAACTGACCGGCAGGCCATATTCCGCCTGAAGGCGCTCGGCGAGCACGTCGAGCTGGAGCGCGCCGACCACCCCGACCATGGCCGGCGAGCCGTCATGGGGCAGGAAAAGCTGCACCACCCCCTCCTCCGCCATCTGCTGCAAGGCCTCGCGCAATTTCTTGGCCTTCATCGCGTCGCCCAGTTTTACCCGGCGCAGGATTTCCGGCGCAAAACTCGGCACGCCGCGAAACACCAGATTTTCGCCCTCGGTCAGCGTGTCGCCGATGCGCAGCGCCCCATGGTTGGGGATGCCGACCACGTCGCCGGCGTAAGCTTCGTCCGCGAGCTGGCGGTCCTGGGCGAAGAAGAACTGCGGCGCGTTGAGCGCGATGTTTTTTCCCGTGCGCGACAGACGCGCCTTCATCCCGCGCAAGAGTTTCCCGGACGTCACGCGCAGAAAGGCGATGCGGTCGCGGTGGTTCGGGTCCATGTTGGCCTGAATCTTGAACACGAAGCCGGTCATCTTGTTCTCGCGCGGATCGACTTTTCTGGTCGAGGCCTCGATCGGCTGGGGCGGCGGCGCGAATTCGGCCAGGGCGTCGATCAGGTCCTGCACGCCGAACTTTTTGAGCGCCGAGCCGAAAAAGACCGGCGTCAGATGGCCTTCGAGAAAAGCCTCGACCACAAAAGGCTTTTGCGCATCGCGCGCCAGAGCGATTTCCTCCGCCGCGATTTCGGCGTCGGCGGAATTGGAGATTTCGGCGATTTGCGGATCGTCCGGGCCGGAGACTTTGATCGGCTCGGCGTCTTCCTCCAGCCGGCGCACGACATTGGCGCGCAAATCATAGGTTCCGGCAAAGCTCCTGCCGCGTCCGATCGGCCAGGTCAGCGCCACGGTGTCCAGCGCCAGCGTCTTTTCGATCTCGTCGAGCAGTTCGAACGGGTCGCGCGACTCGCGGTCCATCTTGTTGATGAAGGTGATGATCGGAATGTCGCGCAGCCGGCAGACCTCGAACAGCTTTCGCGTGCGCGCCTCGATGCCCTTGGCGGCGTCGATCACCATGATCGCGCTGTCGACGGCGGTGAGGGTGCGGTAGGTGTCTTCCGAAAAGTCCTCGTGGCCCGGCGTGTCGAGCAGGTTGTAGACGCAATCGCCATATTCGAAAGTCATCACCGACGTGACCACCGAAATGCCGCGCTCGCGCTCGATGCCCATCCAGTCGGACCGGGTCTGGCGGCGGTTGGCCTTGGCGCGCACCTCTCCGGCGAGCTGGATGGCGCCGCCGAACAGCAGAAGTTTTTCGGTCAGCGTGGTCTTGCCGGCGTCGGGATGGGAAATGATGGCGAAGGTGCGCCGACGCGCGACGGGATCGAGATTTTTCATGATCGAGCCGGAATGAGGAAGCTGCCGGCTGCTTAGCGCAAAGGGCGGGCGGAAAGCAATTCGGGCGTGGCGGGGGCGTTTGCCAAGCTCCAGTGTTGCGACATTTGACACGGGCGCTTGTTTCAATGAATGCATAACCCTGTTGCCGTAACCCTTTCGCCGCACTCCGCACCATTTGGAGATGCCTATGTTGCAGTCTGAGAAAAACTATATTGAGCGCACGGCCCGCACTTTTGGTAGAAAGTTCATAAACCGAATAATATATAGTAATATACTTGCCGTCGTATTCTTTACAATTTTTATTTTTATGCATGCATTCGATTACAAAACACGCGAAGAGATGATTTACGCATTCATAGGTTGTGCTATTTTATCTACGATTGGCCTACGCTTTGCTTATTTGGCTTGGAGAGCAGCTAAACGGCAAGATGAGTTAGTCGCTCGCGGAGGACGCCTATCAAACATCGACGGGCTTACGGGGCGTGCCGATTTTCACGAGAGTTTTGAGGTTTTTCTTCAAAGCTTCCAGAACGGCAAAGCGGTCAATCCGCCCGAAGAACTGGTCAGGAAATTGTTTTTGGCTGATTCTGTCGATGACGGTACGGGGGTATTCAAGCTGAAACGTTACCAGGGCGGTCGCAGCGAACTGCGAATGAGCAAAGATTGCCCTTTGGCGGGAGTGACTATATCGAGACCGCCGCAAAATATATCTTTCTGGCGCGATGTCCTGTCCTTCCTGAAAGACACCCCCAGTTGCCTCCATTGGCCTGGAGGCTGGCCGGTCATTGCGCAAGCTTCCGTCCGCGATCACCTGCCGCCAACCATGATCGAGGCCCTGGGCGAGCCAGAACTCGTTTCAACGCCTGAACAAATCAAAGAAGCGATCAGAGAGAGTTAGGGTTACGGTGACGGTTGTTTCACCGATAACCATCATGGCGCATCGATGCCGCTGCGGGGCGCCGTCCAACCCATCACCGTAACCACAAACCTCCGGCGGCGACCATCTCTTGCGAGATGGTCCTTTCCTCATTTTCGTCGATCGATCCGCGCCGGAGCGCGGCGACGGTCAGTTCTTGGTCGCGGGCGCGGCGCTGTCAGCCGGCGTCTCTGCGGGAGTCTTGTCCGGCGTCTTGGCGGCCTTGGCGCTCTTGGCGTGATGGCGCCGATGCGTCTTGACATGGTGTTTCTTGGGGTGAGCCATTTTGGCGGCGGGGGCCGGCGCGGTCGTCGCGGCCGGGGCCGCCTGGGCGTCCGGGGTCGTTTGCGCCAAAGCGGCGTCGCCGAAACCAAGCAGCGCGACCAGGGCGCCGCCGGCGGCGGCGGCGCGAAGGCTGTTGCGAATGATCGACATTTTTCTCTCCAAGCTTTGGGCGCGCGATATCGGCGCCTCACGGAAACGAATGTGGCGCCTTCGCCTGAACAGCGCCAGAACAAGCCGTTCATCCGCCATTCACCCGCAAGAGATCGTCCGCATCAGGAAAACCCCAGGGAATCCGCCGGCGCCGAGCGAATTCGCCGCGCGAAGGTCGGGCATGGCGCCGGCAATTAAAACCTGATAAACTTTTCGTGATGACCACCGAAACCGGAAAACCTGTTGTTCGTCTCCTGCGGGAGAAGCGCGCCGACCTGGCGAGCGGGCGCGTCATGGCGCCCTCGGCCCCAGCCGCGATCGATGACCATCCATGACCAGGGCGAAACAACAGCCGCGCATCGCGATCGTCGTCGGCATGAAATCCGAAGCGCGCATTGTCGGCGGCGCGGACAGCATCGTTGTCGTCGGCGGCGGGTCGGCGGCGCAGGTCGAGGACGGGCTTGCCCGGCTTCACCAGGCTACCCCGCTGCACGGCGTCTTGAGCTTTGGCGTCGCGGGCGGCCTCGCGCCGGGCCTGCGGCCGGGCGACCTCCTCGCGCCGGCGGCCGTTCTGTCGGGCTCGACCTCTTATGCCTGCCATCAGGGCTGGACCCAGCATCTCGCGCGCTCGGCGTCGAAAACCAACCAGGGCCTGCTGCTGGGCGTGGACGAGCCGATCCACGCGCCGGAACGCAAGCGCCGGCTGCATCGTCAGACCGGCGCCGTCGCCGTGGATATGGAATCCCATGGCGCCGCGCGCTTCGCGCACGCGCAAAACTTGCCGTTCACGGTCTTGCGGGCGATCTCCGACCCTCGCGAGCGCGCCATCCCTTCGGCGGCGCTGGCCGGATTCAAGCCCGACGGCTCGGCCGACGCTTTTGCCGTTCTGGCCGCGCTCGCCAAAAGCCCGCGCCAGACGGCGGCGCTGATCCGCACCGCGCTCGACGCGCGGGCGGCGCTCAACGCCTTACTCGGCGGCCGTCGCCGTCTCGGGCGCCTTTTCGGCTTCGATCAGTTCGCTTAGCTGGCGCTCGACCTGCTCCGTATAGGCGAATTCCGCCGGGCGCTGCTTGTCGAGCGGAATATCCGGCGCGAAGGGGCCTTCGGTGTTGACGCCGAACAAGGCGACCTTGAGCGCGGCCAGGGGATTCTTCACCGCATGGGCGACAGCGCTCGGCTCGAAGCCGGAATGGACCATGCAATTGGCGCATTTCTCGTAATTGCCGACGCCGTAAGCATCCCAGTCCGTGGTCTCCATCAGCTCCTTGAATGACTTGGCGTAGCCTTCGTTGAGCAGATAGCACGGGCGCTGCCAGCCGAAGACGGTGCGCAGCGGATTGCCCCAGGGCGTGCAGCGATAGGCCTGGTTGCCGGCGAGGAAATCGAGATAGAGCGAGGACTGGAAGAAGGCCCATTTGCGGCCCTTGTTCCCGCGCCGGAAAATGTTGCGGAACAATTCCTTGGTTTTGTTGCGGTTGAGGAAATGGTCCTGGTCCGGGGCGCGCTCATAGGCGTAGCCCGGCGAAATGGTGGCGCTGTCCACGCCCAGCTCTTTCAACTGGTCGAGGAAGCCGGCGACGCGCTCGGGATCGGCGTCGTTGAACAGGGTGCAGTTGATGGTGACCTTGAAACCCTTTTTGCGCGCGGCCTTGATCGCGGCGACGGCGCGGTCGTAGACGCCCGCCTGGCACACCGATTTGTCGTGCATCTCGCGGTCGCCGTCGAGATGGACCGAGAAATTGAAGGCGCGATTCGGCTCGAACTCGCCCAATTTCTTTTCGAGCAGCAGCGCATTGGTGCATAGCGTGACATATTTCCTGCGCGCGATCGCGCCGCGCACGATCTTGCCCATGTCCTTGTGCAGCAAGGGCTCGCCGCCGGCGATCACCACCACCGGGGCGCCGCATTCGTCGATCGCCGCCATGCAGTCTTCATAGGGAAGGCGCTGGTTGAGGATCTTGTCGGGATAGTCGATCTTGCCGCAGCCGGCGCAGGCGAGATTGCAGCGGAACAGAGGCTCCAGCATCAGGACGAGGGGATAATGTTTGCGCCCAAGCAGGTGCTGCTTGACGATATAGGCGCCGATCCGCGCTCCCTCGATTACCGGGATACCCATTGCTACTCCTCAAGCGCCACGTCGATCCTGCAAGTCGGGGGCGACCAATAGGCCGAACCGCCGTAGCGCCGCAAGCAAAAACGGTCTTTGCCCAACAGCTTGCGAAAAATTGCGCCGACCCCGTTTCCTTTCCCTGAAAAATAAAGCAATTTCCGGGCGCCGGCCAGAGAAACTGCAATCGCCGCCGGCCCGGGAGCGACATGGCCGAAGCTGACGAATTTCTCCATCCCGAAACCGAGAAGATCGGCATTGTCGCCGGGACCGTGGCCTTCAGCGCGGCCCATCACTTCACCGTCCTCGCCCTGGCCCTGCTCGCGACCCTGCTCGCGGGCTGGTATGCGGTAGATCATTTCGCCATCTCCACCGATCTGAACAAGCTGATCAATCCCGACCTGCCGTGGCGCCAGCGCGAGATCGCGCTGGGCCACGCCTTCCCACAGCGCCGGAACGCCTTGCTCGCGGTGCTCGACGCGCCGTCGCCGGAACTGGCGACCGAAGGGGCGCTGAGGCTGACCGCGGCTCTGACAGCCAAGCCCAAATATTTTTCCGACGTCTCCAGCCTCGAAACCAGCGACTTCTTTCGCCGCAACGGCCTGCTCTATCTGCCGCAAAAGGAGGTCGAGGCCAAGACGAACCAGATGATCGACGCCCAGCCCTTTCTCGGGGCGCTGGCGCGCGATCCGTCGCTGCGCGGCTTCGCGGGGGCGCTCGGCCTGATGGCGCGCGGCGGTCAGGACGCGAGCGGTTTGGCCAAGCCGCTAGAAACCATCACGGGCGCGATTGACGCCGCGGCGTCGGACAAGAAAAGCGATTTTTCCTGGTCGGCCCTGTTTTCCGGGGCGCCGGCCTCGGTTCGCGACAGGCGTCGCTTCATCGAGGTCAAGCCGGTGCTGGATTTTTCGGCGCTGGAGGCGGGCGCCAAGGCCTCGGACGCGTTGCGCCAGACGGCAAGACAAATCGGGCTGACGCCGGAAAATGGCTATCGCCTCCGCCTCACCGGCGAGATCGCCTTGCAGGATGAGGAGTTCGGAACGCTGGCCGAGGGCGCCGCGCGCAGCAATCTGATCACCCTTTTCGCCGTTGTCGTCATCCTGTGGCGGGCTCTGCGCTGGGGCCGGCTGATCGTCGCCGTCATGATCAACATGCTGATGGGCCTGGCGATCACCGCCGCCGCGGGATTGGCGATGGTCGGCTCGCTCAATCCGATCTCCATGGCCTTCGCCGTGCTGTTCGTCGGGATCGGCGTCGATTTCGGCATCCAGTTCAGCGTGCGCTACCGCGAGGAACGTTTCCGCGACGACGACCTGCGCCGCGCCCTGAATGCGGCGGGCGCCAAGGCGAGCCTGCCGCTGGCCCTGGCGGCGGCGACGACGGCGGCCGGATTCTATTCCTTCATTCCGACCGATTACCGCGGCGTCTCCGAACTCGGCCTGATCGCCGGCACCGGCATGGCCATCGCCTTCCTGACCACGATCACCGCCTTGCCGGCGCTGCTTTCCATTCTGCGCCCGCGTTCGGAGACCAGGCCGGTCGGCTATGCCTTCCTCGCCCCGCTCGACGATTTCCAGATGCGCCACCGCAAGGCGATCGTCGCGGCTGCGCTGGGCCTTGCGGTCGTAGGCGCGCCTTTGCTGCTGAAAGTGCGGTTCGATTACAACCCGCTGAACCTGCGCAGCAACAAGACCGAATCGGTCTCGACCCTGCTCGACATCATGCAGGACCCCCATATGACGCCCAATGTCATCGAGATTCTGGAGCCTTCGCTCGATGACGCCAACGCGCTGGCGGTGAAATTGCGGGCGATCCCGGACGTCGAGAGCGTGACCACCTTGTCCGATTTCGTCCCCGACGACCAGAAGGCCAAGCTCGCCATGATCGCCGACGCGCGCAGCCTGCTCGGCCCGAGCCTCGACCCGGTCAATCCGCCGGCGCCGCCGACCGACGCCGAGGACGCCCGCGCCCTGACCGATGCGGGCGCGGCGCTGCAAAAAGCCGCCGAAGGCAAGCCCGCCTTGGCCGCCCTCGCCGGCGCCGGCGCGGCGCTGGAAACCCTCGGCAAGGCGCCGGAGGCCGCCCGCGCGCGGGCCCGCGCCCTGCTGATCGCGCCGATGAAAATCCTGCTGGAGCAGGTGCGCCTGAGCCTCCAGGCGACCGCGGTCACGGCCTCCCGCCTGCCCGCGCAATTGCGCCGCGACTGGATCACGGCGGACGGGCGCGCCCGGATGGAGGCCGCGCCGCGCGGCGACAAGAACGATTACGAAAAGATGCGGCCCTTCGTGAATGCGGTGCTGAAAGTCGCGCCCAACGCCTCCGGGGCGCCGGTCGGCGTTCTCGCCTCGGGCGACACGGTGCTGAAAGCCTTCGGCGAAGCCGGCGGCCTCGCCTTCGTCTCGATCGCGATCCTGCTCTTCATCGCCTTGCGGCGGATCAGCGATGTCGCCTTGACCCTTGCGCCGCTGGCGCTGGCCGGAATCTATACGATGGAGATTTGCGCCCTGATCGGGCTGAAACTGAATTTTGCCAATATCATCGCCTTGCCGCTGCTGCTCGGCCTCGGCGTCGCCTTCAAGATCTATTACGTCATCGCCTGGCGGGCCGGCTCGGCCAAATTGCTGCGCACCGGCCTGACCCGCGCGATCTTCTTCAGCGCCCTGACCACCGCCACGGCTTTCGGCAGCCTGTGGCTGTCGAGCCATCCCGGCACGTCGAGCATGGGCAAGCTGCTGGCCTTGTCGCTCGCCACCACGCTTTGCGCCGCGGTCCTGTTCCAGCCGGCGCTGATGGGGCCGCCGCGCGTCAAGAAGCAGGAGCCGTGACCGCCCCAGCCAAAATCGGCGTGCTGACCGTTTCCGACCGCGCCAGCGCCGGGATTTACGAGGACATTTCCGGCCCGGCCATCGCCGAATGGCTCGCCACGGCGCTTTCCGTGCCCTTCGAACTCGACAGGCGGGTCATTGCCGGACGGGTTCGAAATGGTGCGCGACACATTGATCGACATGGCGGACAAAGCCGGCTGCTGCCTGGTGCTGACCACCGGCGGCACCGGCCCCGCCCCGCGCGACCTTACCCCCGAGGCGACCCTGGCCGCGTCCAATCGCGAATTGCCCGGCTTCGGCGAATTGATGCGGATGAAAAGCCTGGAGCAGACGCCGACCGCCATTCTGTCGCGCCAGACCGCCGCTCATCGCGGCGCCTGCCTGATCGTGAACCTGCCGGGCAGCCCGCGCTCGATCGACCTGTGCCTCAAGGCGGTCTTTCCCGCGATCCCCTATTGCGTCGAACTGATCGGCGGCGCCTGGCTCGACACGAATCCGGAATTCGTCAGAACGGTCAGGCCATCGAAAAAATAGCAGGCGGAGTCTCCGCCATATGCCATTGGCCGATGGGATAACTTCTGGAGAGCCCAAGACAGCAAAGTCCGCAGCCGCGAGTCTCTGGTGAACGGCCTTGTCCGTTTGCGGTTGGCTTATCGACAGGTCCTTGGGTTCCGAATGATCCGGGGCCCTGCCCGAAATGGACAAAAAATGCGCTGGAATCTGGATTGCCTTGTCCTCGTCGCGAGGATTGAATCATGTCGATCGGGCTATGGCCGTGCGAAAAAACCTGGGCGTCTGAGCGAGGTGAGCCGCCGAGGAAGCGAATGGCTCCGGTCTTCGCGACCGCAAACGCCCCAAACGCCACGGCGGCGCGTCCGGCCTTCGCTGCGTTTTTTTTGCGCCGGATCACTTCGTCCGGCGCGCCAGCCGCCTAAGCCCCATTTGCGCGGCGGTGACGCCGAGCGCGCGGCAGAAGCCGACGAACGCGCCGCCATAGGCGGCGGCCCCGACGATCCCGAACAGAGCGAGCGCGAACAGCCCCCCGAACGCGCCAAGCCTGTGGCCAAGCGCGACGAAAGGCCCCTCAAGGCCGAGCGCGACATTGGCGAGCAGCACCGCCGACGTGACGGCGGCCATCGCCACGCCCTTGAGAGGGGCGTCGGGCTGGAACAGAAAACGCCGCGCCCCGATGACCGCCAGCGCGACCAGATTGATCCAGGCGTTGGCCGAGGTCGCCAGCGCGATGCCCGCCGCGCCCAGCGGCTTGTAAAGCACGATCTTGAGCAGCAGATTGACCGCCAGCGCGCCGAGCGAAACCATCATCGGCGTCCGGGTGTCGCCCATGGCCTGAAAGCCCGAGCGCAAGGCGTTGATCGCGACCACCGCCAGCAGGCCGAAACCGTAAGCGCGCAGCACGGCAGCGGTGGCGACGGTGTCCGCCGCGTGGAAGGCGCCGTGCTGGAACAGGGCGCCCACGATCAGCTCCGGGACGAAGATGAAGGCGACCGCGAAAGGCGCGGTCAAAGTCATGGTCATGGCCAGGGTGCGATTCTGCGCGGTAAAGGCTCCCGCCCAGTCCTCGCGCGCGAAACAGCGGCTCATCTCCGGCAGCAGAACCGTGCCCGCCGCCACCCCGACGAGGCCCACCGGCAACAGATAGAGACGGTCGGCGTAATAGATCGAGGACAGGCCGCCGGTCGGCAGCAGCGAGCCGATGATCGTATCGGCGAACATCGCGATCTGCACCCCCGCCGAGCCGATGACCGCCGGTCCGAACATGCGGAAGAAGGCGCGCACGTCGGCGGTCAGTTCGGGCCGCGCCAGCTTTTCCAACAGATGCATCCGCCGCGCCGCGATGGTCAGCAAGGCGAGTTGGGCGAGGCCCGAGGCGGTCACGCCCGCCGCCGCCGCATAGGCCGCGTTGGGAAAGATAAAGGAGACCGCGAGAAAGGCCATGATCACGATATTGAACAGCACCTGGGCGAAAGCCGGGAGCGCGAATTTGCCGTGGGCGTTCAGGGTCCCCGAATGCAGCGTGACCAGAGTGACGCAGAACAGATAGGGGAAGGTGATCCGCGTCAATTTGACCGCGAGGGCGAATTTTTCCGGGTCGGCGGCAAAGCCCGGCGCGAGCAGATGAACCAGCGTCGGCATGAACATCCAGCCCAGCGCCAGCGTCACGATCTGGGAAATCACCAGAAAGGTGAAAATCTGATCGGCGAAATGGCGCGCCGCCCAGATGTCGGATTGCTCATAGACGCGCAGATAGGTCGGGACATAGGCGGCGTTGAAGGCGCCCTCGCCGAAGATCGCCCGGAAATGGCTGGGGAGGCGAATGGCGACCGCGAAAGCGTCGCCCATCATGCCGGCGCCGATGAAGGCGCTCACCATGACATCGCGAAGAAACCCGGCCAGACGCGAGAGCAGCATGATCCCGCTGACCGAAAGGAAGTTCCTGTACATGGGGCGGCGGCGCTCGGGGTTGGATCGAAGGATATGGCTTCATGCGCCTCGCGGCGCGGCCGGCGTCTTCGTCGCGCCGGGATCGGAATGCGAGACTCAAGTTTCTGCTTTTCGCCGTCAAGCTCTATGCCGCGCCGCGAAAATGCGCAAGAAAGGGGTCTGCCGCGTCTCACCCCTCATCATTCATGTCCTTGACCGCCTTCGCGCTTTGCGCCGACGATTTCGCCCTTTCGCCCGCCGTCACCCGAGGGATTCTGGAAGCCCTGGCCGCCGGCCGCCTCACCGCGACCTCGGCGATGACGACCCGGAAAAACTGGCCCGAGGCGGCAAAGGCCTTTCGCGACCTCGCCCCGCCAGCCGATCTCGGCCTGCATTTCAATCTGACGCTCGGCGGCCCATTGGGCGAAATGCCGTCCTTCGCGCCCAATGGCGCTTTTCCGGCGATGAACGCCATCGTGCCCGCCGCCTGGCGCCGCGCCTTGCCGCGCGCGGAAATCCGCGACGAATTGCGCCGCCAGCTCGACGCTTTCGAGGAGTTCTTCGGCGCGCCGCCGGATTTCGTCGACGGCCATCAGCATGTCCATGTCCTGCCCGGACTCGCCGACGACCTGATCGCCGAACTTTCCGCACGCGGACTTGCTGGCAAGACGTGGATGCGCGACAGCGCCGACCGGCCCAAGAGAATTTTCGCCCGCGGCAAGCATTGGGGCAAGGCTTTGACCGTCGCGGGACTGGCGCGCGGCTTCCGCGCCAAGGCCAGGGCGGCCGGCTTCACCCTCAACGACGGCTTTTCCGGCTTTTCCGACTTCGACCCGAAAGCGGATTATGGGGAGGATTTCGCGACCTTCCTGCGCGCTCCCGGCGCGAGGCCGCTGATCATGTGCCATCCCGGCCATGTCGATGACGAACTGGCGCGGCTCGACCCGGTGACCGACTCGCGCGAAGTCGAACTGGCCTTTCTGCTGTCCGACCGTTTTTCGCGGGTCCTCGACGCGGCCGGCGCGAGACTCGCCCGGCTCTCGGCTATGTGAGCGCTTCAGGCGAAGAATTTTTTCAGCGCCGCGGCCGGATTGCGCTGCGAACGAATCGACAGGAAGCGTCCCTGTTTCACCTCGGCGATGTCGCGATAAAAAATATCGCTCTCCTCGTCCGCCGCAAACGCCGCCAGCCGCAGGCCGCGCGGCGCGAAGACCGCATTGGCGAGGCCGGCGCCCGGCGCCCCGGCGATCCATTCGGCCTTGGAAAAAGCCCGCGCGCGCTCGGAAAAATTCATGCGCGCAGGTTCCACCTCGACAAAGCCTAAAGGCTGGAGCAGTTCGAAAAACGGCGACGCGCGGCCGGACTTGACGTAAATTCTGCGCGGCGCCTCGGGCGCATCTCTGTAACGGGCCGGCACAGATTCCAGAATTTCCATGGCGCGCGGCGATTTGGCGCTGAAACGCGCCACCGGCAGCGGAAAGACCAGGCGCTGGAAAAACACCGGCTCGGGGCCGATGGCGACGACCCGCTCCGGCCGCACGCCGAAGAGACGCAAGGTTTCCCGGACGACCGCGATCATTTCGCCGCGCTGGCGCGGCACCGCGAACTGGAACGCCGAAAGATCGCAGAATTGCGCGGCGACCGCGATGCGCGGCAGGGTTTCGATCAGCCAGCGCGCGTAATTCCTGTCGCCCGGCTGGCGCAGGAAAATGAAAGCGCCGGCAAGGCGGCGAATCGAAGTCAGCGGCCATATGCGGATGGAAATGCCGCCGTCGCGCATGCGGCGCAGGGCTCCGGGCAGCGGCGCGGTGTGGTCGCCAAGGCTTTCGGCGATCAGCGCGCCATTAGCCGCTAGGAGCGCGCCATCCAGCGAACAGACGTCGTCGAATTGAGCCAGCCCGCCGGGCGGCGGCTTGGTCGCGCCGCCCTCCTGCCGCGCATAAGGCGGCTCCGGCGCCATGGGGTAAAAGGCCCGCGCCAGTTCCACCGCCGGCCGGACTTGCGCCGGACGCCGAAAAAGCGAGGTGAGGGCGATGTGGCTTTCGCCAAGGTCGAAGAACTTCCAGGCAAAGGTTTTTTTGGTCATCGGTCCTCGACGCGCTTGATCTTGCGCCCGCGTACATAGCCGAAGGCAAGCAGAAGCGCGACCAGCGCGCCCACGGGCGGAGCGAAATCGTGCATCAGGCCCACCGGCATCGGACTCGCCAGCGCCAGGGGGTCCACGGAGGCCATCCGCCCGGCGATCCAGCCGAGAAAGCCGGCGCTCGCCCACAATACCGGCGGCTTGCGCAGCGCCATGACGAACTGCGCCGAGCCCAGCGCGAGCAGCGGGATCGACAAGGCGAGGCCGAGCATGACGAAAGGCTTGTCGCCCTGCGCCGCGCCCATCACGCCGGTCATGTTGAGCAGCGCGCCCTGCGCGTCATAGGCCAAAGCCGCCGCCAGCACCGGCCCGAGGGCGCGGCGCGGCGCGATTTGCGGCATTTTGTCGGTCTCGCCGCGCATCGCGATCCAGAGCGCGGCCCACAGCATGAGCGCCGCGGCGGCAAAGCCGAAGCCCGGAAGGCCGGCGACCGCCATCAGCGCATAGACCAGCAGGACGCGCAGCAGGATGAACAGGATCGTGCCGACATTCAGCGCGATCCGCTTCCGGTCTTGCGGCAGCGCCCGCGTCGCCATCGCCAGCACGATGGCGTTCTCCCCGGCCAGAACCAGATCGATCCAGATGATTTCGATCAGCGCGCCGATGGTTTGCGAAAGATCCATGCCTCATCCCTGCAGTCGTAAATCCCCAGGCTTCCAAAATCCCGGTGACCGCCCGCCCCTGCCGTCGCCCGATCCGGCGGGGAGAGAGAATCGCCGGGCGATTCTGATCATCGCCGTCGCGCGGCAGGCTATTCGATCGCGAATTTTTTCGCCATGCCCAGAATGACGCCGGCCGCGCGCTCGAGCCGGAGGCCCCGCCAGTCGGGCAGGTGCAAGAAACAGGCGCGGCGGTCCATCAGCAACGAAAGATAGAAACTCTCGTTGCACAGATAGTCGCCGGCGTCGCGGGACAATGAAGCCGGCAGGCCGTTGCGGCGCGCCAGGGCGGCGAGGCGCGGCGCCGAACCTCCGCCGCGCAGCGCTTCCGGGCCGCCATGGACAATGGCGCGGCAATACGCGTGCTGGCGCGCGGCGTCGGGCCGCAGCGTCGAGACGCGGTTGCGCGCCAGAGTCTCGATGGTCAGCCGCCGCCTGCGCCCGGCGACGCCGAGCAGCAAAACCGCATCCGGGCTCGTCCGCGCGAAAAGCTGCGAAAGAATCGGCGACAAGGCGAAGAATTCCACCGGCAGGACCGCGACATGGAGGTCGATCCCGGCCAAGGCAAGAATTCTCTTCCGCTTTTCCAGTTTGCGTACGACCAGTTCCGCCGGATTGCGCCGGTGGCCGGGAAAGGCGCCAAAACCGGCGACGAGAAGCGACCTGCGCATGGCTCAAAAACCCAGCGCCGCCGCGATTCGCTCGACCGCGAGGGTCGGCGCCAGCGCGCCCTCGGCGACCTGGCGCTCCAGTTCGGGCAGCAGCGCCCGCACTTTCGCCTCGGAACGCAGCCGCGCGAACATCAACGCCTCCAGCATGGTCCACATCCATTTCACCTGCTGGTCGCGGCGCTTTTGCGCCAGTTCGCCGGTGACCTCGAATTTTTGCCGATGCTCGACCACCTTGGCCCACATCTCGTCGAGCCCGATATTGTCGAGCCCCGAAACCAGCATGACCGGCGGCGACCAGTTGGGCGAGGCCTGCTGCATGATATGGAGCGCCGCGCGATATTCGCCCGCCGCCGCGACCGCGCGGCCGCGGTTCTCGCCTTCCGCCTTGTTGACGGCGATCATGTCGGCGAGCTCCAGCACGCCCTTCTTGATGCCCTGCAATTCGTCGCCGGCGCCCGGCAGCATCAACACCAGAAAAAAGTCGGTCATTTCGGCGACCGTGGTCTCGGACTGGCCGACGCCGACAGTCTCGACCAGGATCACGTCGAAACCCGCCGCCTCGCACAGCAGCATGGTCTCCCGGGTCTTGGCGGCCACGCCGCCGAGCGTGCCGGAGGACGGCGAGGGGCGGATGAAGGCGTTGCGCTCGGCGGAAAGCCGCGCCATGCGGGTCTTGTCGCCGAGGATCGAACCGCCCGTGCGCGCCGAGGAGGGATCGACCGCCAGAACCGCCACCTTGTGGCCGGCGGCGATGAGATTGGAGCCCAGAGTGTCAATGGTGGTGGATTTACCGACCCCCGGCACGCCGGTGATCCCCACCCGCATCGCGGCCCCGGTGAAGGGCAGCAGGAGCTGCACCAGTTCGCGCGCCTGATGCTGGTGTTCGACTTTTCGGCTTTCGACGAGCGTGATGGCGCGGGCCAGCGCCGCGCGGTCGCCGGCGCGCAGGCGCCCGGCGAGCGTCGGAATGTCGAGGGCGCGGGGATTCGGCGCAGATGTCATGCGGCTTTATAGGCAAGCCGCGCCGCGGTCGAAAGCGGCATTTTGTCGATGTTCCCTGCGTTCGAATGTCGGGCGTCGCCCGGTGCGGCCCCACGGCGTCAAGATCGCGCCGCCGGCTGTCGCGCCGTCAGCGAAGGCTCCGCCAGCGCAATGAACCAGCGCTTATGACCGAGGCGGAAATTCCCGGCCGGATCGGTTGCTGTCGCTTACAGTTGGGAAGCGGGCATAGACTGAAGGGGAGAAACAGGCCGGATAGCGGCCCAACAATAGGGCTCGTCATCACCGCTCCTCACCGGTCAACGCGACGCCAAATTTGCTGCGCCGTGAATCACGGTTGGCGGCTATGATCGCCAGCATTTGATCGCCATGCGACTTGTTGACGAGGCGCCAAATAAGGTCGAACCATCCGGCCCGGTTTTCACAGCCGGCAGAAGCAAATCGCCAGCCTTGGCGCTTGTCGCGACGATGACGTCGAGCAAGCGCCGCAGATCCTCATGATCGACAAGCCTTCAGCCCGCAGGCATTGCATGAGCGGCCGCTGACCCGGCCGATCCATCCTTCGTTGGCGGGGCGACGAAATTCGGCTAAGCGTCGAAACGGAAACTCGCGCGTATACTGGCCTGATCGCGGTCGTGGAAAAAATCTTTGTCGACCACATGGAACGTCCTGGTGATCGGCGGCGGAATCGCCGGCCTGTCCGCCGCGATCGCGGCGAGGGAACGCGGCGCCTCGGTGCGGTTGATCGAAAGCGCTCCTTATGGGCTGCGCGGGGGCAATGCGCGCCATGCGCGCAACTTTCGCGTCGCCCACGCCGAACCGGCCTGGCATACGCCCGACGACTATTCCGTGGACGAGTTCTTGTCGGAGTTGATCAGGATAACGGCTGGACAGGTCGACGCGGACCTGGCCCGCTCGCTGATTGCGGACACGACGGATGTGGCGCCCTGGCTCATGGCGAGCGGCGTTCGCATGCAGGATCCGGCGACAGGAGCCATCCCCTATTCCCGCCGCACCGCTTTCCTGCTGGGCGGCGGCAAAGCCATGATCAACGCGCTCTATGAGGCCGCCGGTACGAACGGAGTCGCGATCAGCTACGAAAGCGAGGCGAGCGCTTTGCGCCCGACGAGCGACGGAACGTGGGAGGCGGAAATCCGCGACGGGACCGCAACGGAACGCTTGCAGGCTCATACGGTCATCGCCGCATCCGGCGGCCCTGGCGCCGACCCGCAATGGTTGCGGGCGCATTTCGGTCAGAAGGCCGAAGGTTTCATGATTCGGGGCGGCTCCTATTCCGACGGCCATTTGATGCAAAAGCTGATCGAGGCCGGCGCCCAAACCGTCGGCGATCCGGCCTCGGGCCACATGGTCGCGGTCAATTCCCGCGGGCCGCAATTCGATGGCGGAATCGTCACCCGGATCACCGCCATACCCAATGGGCTGGTGGTGGACCGCAACGCCGTCGCGGTCGAATTGCCCGGCGCCGGCGCGGGGCGAACCCACTATGCCCGATGGGGCGTACGGATCGCGCAATGCTAGCGACGGGTTGCGCCTTCCTGATCCTGGACGCCGACGGGCTGAAGCGCGCGCCGCCGACCGCGCTGCCGCCGATCCGCGCAGAAACCCCTGCCGACCTGGCCGACGCCCTCGGACTCGACGGCGCCGCGCTCGCGCGATCGGTCGAGGCCGCCAAAAAGCTCGCCGGACCGCCTTTCTTCGCCTTTCCGATGCGCGCCGGCCTGACTTTCGTGCATTTCGGGCTGGCCGTGGACGATCGAATGCGGGTAAAAATGCGCGATGGAGGCACATTCGCGACTCTATTCGCCGCCGGCATGATCATGGCGGCCAATATTCTCCCGCGCGGCTATCTCGCCGGCTTAGGGATAACGCTCTCGGTCGTTTCCGGGCGGCGGGCCGGAGAAGCGGCGGCCCGTCATGCCCTCGCCTGAGGTCGCCGGGGAAACCGCGCGCGTTCTGCGGATCTGCGCCGCCTGCATGTATTGCGACGGCCTGTGTCCGGTTTTTCCGGCGCTTTCCGGCAAACATGAACATTCCGTCGCGGATATGAGTTATCTGGCGAATCTGTGCCACAACTGCCGGGCCTGCTGGCATGCCTGCCAATATGCGCCGCCCGCATCTCTTCGCCGTGAATGTTCCCGCCACGCTCGCGGCCCTGCGGCGGGAAACCTATGCCGATCATGTCTGGCCGCGACGCCTGCGCGATGGCTTTCGGCGCCCGGCGCTCGGCGCGGGGCTCTTTGCCGCGGTTGCGCTCATGGCGGCGCTGATCGTCGTGGCGACGAACGGCTCGTGGGCGGCGCTCCATCAGGCGCGCGCCGGTCCCGGTTCATTCTACGCCGTCGCGCCCTTGGGACTGATGATCGGCCTTGCAGGCGCCTCGGCCGGATGGGCGACCCTGAGCCTGTCGATCTCGACGCTGCGATTCTGGCGCGCGATTTCGCTCGAATCCCAGCCCCGCATCTCCCCGCGCGCGCTCTGGCTTGCGACAAAAGAGATCCTCACCTTGCGCCATCTCGACGGCGGCGGCCCCGGCTGCCACGATACCGGCCCGCGCTTTTCGCAAGGCCGCAGATTCTTTCACCAAACCATGGTCGCGGGCTTCGTCCTGCTGTTCGCGGCGACGCTGGCCGCCGCTTTCTTGCAGCATGTCCTCGGCGTCGCGCCGCCTTTCGCGCTGACGAGTCTTCCCGTCGGCCTCGGCGTCGCCGGCGGCCTCGCCGTCCTTGCCGGGGCGGCCGGACTTCTGGCGATCGAGGCCAGATCGGAGCGCGAGCCGTCCGAGCGCGGCGAGACGCGCCTCAATCTGGTCTTACTGGTTCTGATTTTAGTCACGGTGATGAGCGGCCTGGCGCTGCTTTTCTGGCGCGACGGCGCCGCGATGGGGCCGCTGCTGGCGCTGCATCTCGGGCTGGTGACCGGTTTTTTCGCGATCTTGCCGGCAGGCAAGGCCGTGCACGCGCCCTTCCGCGCGGCGGCGATCCTGCGCTCCACGACGGAGCGGCTGTCGCAAAGCCGCCGCGAAGCCCGGAGCGACGCGCCGTCCGATTGAGTTCGTGGTCGAAATCTAACCCTTGGCGCCCTCGCGAGATGGCCGCGTTCGGCTCGAAGGCTAATATATTGGCGATGGCAAATGTCGTCTCTGCGTCCAGCACCGACGGTTTCGGACGTGATGTTTATCCCATCCAACCAATCGATCGGATAGGCCTCGGCGAACGTCTGCGGTCAGCCACAGCGGCGCTTAGCGGTCCGTCGACGCCTCACTTTTTCTTCAACATTTCGGCAATTCGTTCTGGAGAAAGGCTCTCCTTCTCGGGCAGGGTTGTTTAGTTCTCTTTACAGCCCCGGCAATGCAAGGATGAGATCGAGGTCGAGGGCGGCGCGCCAGCGTGCGTTTTTGATGTTGTCGCAGCCTTGGGCCCTGAGCAGGTTGTAGGCGAAGGAACGCAGGCGGGCGGCGATGTCTGGGTTTTTGCGAATGCGTGAGGCGTCCTCGGCGAAAACGGTGTCGCGCACATAATGGCTGCCATTTTCGATACGCCAATGGCCGCGGATCCACTCGTTCCATTGTTCAGGCGTCGGGCCGGTGAGCGAGGACACCCAGAAGGCAACCTCGCACGTTTGCCGGCAAAGGCCGGTCTTGGGGTCGCGTTTGCAGACGGTGCGCTCCAACCTCAGGACGGTGTTGATCAGCTTCTCCCACGGCGTCCCACGGAACCACGCCTTGGCCGGAAACACCGTCAACTCGCGTGTCTCCCAGCGATTGCGGCCTGAGGATTTGGTTGTCGCGGCTCCGCTTGGCTTGCGCCCCATTGATCCAAGTTCCAGCCGGCGGCGCAGTTTCGGTTGGTTGTCCTTGACTTGCGTGAGCAGATGATTGCCCGAGGCGATCACGCGAGCGAAGGATTCCTAAGAAACGGCCGGTACAGCCGTCGACGCGTCTTCGGCGACCATCACGTAACCCAGGGCTTTGGCGCGACGGTGAAGATTTTTGACGACCCGCTCGCGGTAGCGGGTCTCGTAATAGGAAGCCCCCGGGTCGACATAATCCATGCCGTGCCGCATCGCATTGTAGAACAGAACTGCAATCTTGCGCGCCGTCGCGGTGATGGCTTTCGCTTTGCCGACGCGCGACGACAATCGCCGGTAGAATGCTCCCAGGGCGGTTTCGGTTCGGCCAACCGAGACTGCCGCCAAACGCAATAGGGACGCGACACGGCTTCCGGATCGTTTCGTGCGTGACGACAAAACCTTGCCGCCCGATATTTTGTTGTTAGGAGCCAGACTGAGCCAAGAAGTGAAGTGTTTTGCACTCGGCCATGCGGATAGATCGTCCCCGCATTCGGACACGAGCTTGAGCGCCAGATAGGGCCCGACGCCGTCAATCCGGGTGAGATCTTTTCCGAGCAGGGTGTGAAGCGAATGGCCGACGTCGAAAGCAGGCTCATTTGCAGTCCGGTGGCGGTGCTGTTTGGGCGAGACTGTTTCAGCGCGTGTTGCGTCCTCTTGGCGGCCACGAACCGAACTGAGCGCGGTGATAACGGATTCGATCCGGATGTCGCAGGCGGACACTTTTTGCTGATACACGTCGTAGAGCGCCACGGCTTGCTCCAGGACGAACAGATGTTCGGCCCGATAATGGCCTGTCAGCGCCTTTTCGATCATTTCCACGCTGGAATGACAGCGTATATCGCGCATCGACGCCAGCGCCGACGGGCTGCGCTCCCCGGCGATGATCGCGCGGATGATGCGCAGGCCGGTCGCCCCGGTGATGTCGGCCACGACATGATGAAGCTGAAGATTCATCTCCGTCATGGCCTTTTGCATATGCTGGATCTGGGAGGCTGCGGTATCGAGTAGGCGCTCGCGCTGGCGGAGATATGCGCGAAGTTCCGCAATCTCGCCCTTGGGCCGAAAACTGGCGCGCAGCAAGCCACACGAATGAAGGCGTTGCAGCCATTGCGCGTCGCTTACGTCAGTCTTGCGGCCAGGAACATGCTTGGAATCGCGAGCATTGACCAGAGAGACCTCGAAGCCGCGTTCGTCCAGCAATTCGAAGATCGGGATCCAGTAAACGCCGGTCGATTCCATGACGACCGTTTTGACGCCGCACTCGGCGAACCAATCGGCAAGCCGGAGAAGGTCCCCGGTGAACGTGCCAAAACTCTGAACCGGATCCGATGTCCGATCCGCTCCCACCGCCGCCATGTGCATCGTGGCGCCGATATCGATCGCCGCCGCGTTGGGATGCACCATCGCCATCCCTGAGCCCGGCGCCTTGCCGATTTCCTTGCGCGTCATTTCAGTCCTCCTGCAAACAAAAGCGGAAGGGGTGGGCTGCGCGATTGATCAACTTCCTAATCGGGATCGTCCGAGGACGTCGCCACTCTCAAGTTCGCAACGGCCCATGAATCATGTTTTTTTGCGGGGTCAATTACCACCACGCCTTCATCGACTGCTCCCTTCCGTGCTCAGATTAGGTCGAAACCGTTTCTATCCCCACAGGAAGCCGCAAGCTGGGATCGTTCCTAAGAAACGGCCGGTACAGCCGTCGACGCGTCTTCGGCGACCATCACGTAACCCAGGGCTTTGGCGCGACGGTGAAGATTTTTGACGACCCGCTCGCGGTAGCGGGTCTCGTAATAGGAAGCCCCCGGGTCGACATAATCCATGCCGTGCCGCATCGCATTGTAGAACAGAACTGCAATCTTGCGCGCCGTCGCGGTGATGGCTTTCGCTTTGCCGACGCGCGACGACAATCGCCGGTAGAATGCTCCCAGGGCGGTTTCGGTTCGGCCAACCGAGACTGCCGCCAAACGCAATAGGGACGCGACACGGCTTCCGGATCGTTTCGTGCGTGACGACAAAACCTTGCCGCCCGATATTTTGTTGTTAGGAGCCAGACTGAGCCAAGAAGTGAAGTGTTTTGCACTCGGCCATGCGGATAGATCGTCCCCGCATTCGGACACGAGCTTGAGCGCCAGATAGGGCCCGACGCCGTCAATCCGGGTGAGATCTTTTCCGAGCAGGGTGTGAAGCGAATGGCCGACGTCGAAAGCAGGCTCATTTGCAGTCCGGTGGCGGTGCTGTTTGGGCGAGACTGTTTCAGCGCGTGTTGCGTCCTCTTGGCGGCCACGAACCGAACTGAGCGCGGTGATAACGGATTCGATCCGGATGTCGCAGGCGGACACTTTTTGCTGATACACGTCGTAGAGCGCCACGGCTTGCTCCAGGACGAACAGATGTTCGGCCCGATAATGGCCTGTCAGCGCCTTTTCGATCATTTCCACGCTGGAATGACAGCGTATATCGCGCATCGACGCCAGCGCCGACGGGCTGCGCTCCCCGGCGATGATCGCGCGGATGATGCGCAGGCCGGTCGCCCCGGTGATGTCGGCCACGACATGATGAAGCTGAAGATTCATCTCCGTCATGGCCTTTTGCATATGCTGGATCTGGGAGGCTGCGGTATCGAGTAGGCGCTCGCGCTGGCGGAGATATGCGCGAAGTTCCGCAATCTCGCCCTTGGGCCGAAAACTGGCGCGCAGCAAGCCACACGAATGAAGGCGTTGCAGCCATTGCGCGTCGCTTACGTCAGTCTTGCGGCCAGGAACATGCTTGGAATCGCGAGCATTGACCAGAGAGACCTCGAAGCCGCGTTCGTCCAGCAATTCGAAGATCGGGATCCAGTAAACGCCGGTCGATTCCATGACGACCGTTTTGACGCCGCACTCGGCGAACCAATCGGCAAGCCGGAGAAGGTCCCCGGTGAACGTGCCAAAACTCTGAACCGGATCCGATGTCCGATCCGCTCCCACCGCCGCCATGTGCATCGTGGCGCCGATATCGATCGCCGCCGCGTTGGGATGCACCATCGCCATCCCTGAGCCCGGCGCCTTGCCGATTTCCTTGCGCGTCATTTCAGTCCTCCTGCAAACAAAAGCGGAAGGGGTGGGCTGCGCGATTGATCAACTTCCTAATCGGGATCGTCCGAGGACGTCGCCACTCTCAAGTTCGCAACGGCCCATGAATTATGTTTTTTTGCGGGGTCAATTACCACCACGCCTTCATCGACTGCTCCCTTCCGTGCTCAGATTAGGTCGAAACCGTTTCTATCCCCACAGGAAGCCGCAAGCTGGGATCGTTTTTTTGACAATGCTCGGCGTCGAGGGTGAAGAGGCAGCCCTTCAACCCGAGCGCCTCAATCAATTCCGGCGCCGCCGGTATCTCATTGCTCTTCTCCTCGATCATTAGATGGCCAAGCACGATTTGATCGGCTTGGCGCAGCGCCGACAGCATGTGGGCGGCCTTGCGATCGCAAAAGGCGTCGAAGCTGCCGCGCAGGGTCTTGCCGTCAACGGCGATCGCCACCGGCCCCTCCGGCGAAGGCGGCGTTTCAATCGAGGCCGCATGACGGCGAAAGGCTTCTTCCAGCGCCGCAGGATCGATCCCCTGCAGGATCAGTCGCAGCCCGGTATAGGACGGCGCGTAGCGCAAATGCAGGCCAAAGGCTTCGTTCAGTCGGCGGCGATGGGTGCGAATAAATTCGTGCATCTGCCGATATGAATTGGCGCCGGCGACCATGCCCAGGATGGCGTAAAGCACGAGAAATCCAATAGCGAGCTTCCGCCGTTCTGGGTCGTTCGCGAAGCGGAACCGAGCGTCAAATTTCATTCACTAACGCGCGACCTTCAACAGCGCGTCGATGGAAACATGCCGTTCGAGATGGTCGGCCAGCGCGTCGAGCGTGGCTTCGACATCGCGCTCGTAATCGAGGGTGGAGGCCGGCGCGCCGATCCAGTCGAGCCAAAACCGCCTTTGCCGGTCGTCATTGAAAAGGCCGTGGACATAGCAGCCCCGGACATGGCCGCCCGGCGCAATGGCGCCCTCGGGCCGGCCGTCGTCGAATCGCAACAGCGGCCTGCGCGCATCCGGCCCCGAGGTGCGCCCGACATGAATTTCGTAACCGTCAAAAGGCGCCGCGCCCTCGGCGGAAACGCCGGCGCAGCGCCGCAAGGTTTTTGCGCCGGCCAGCACGGTCTCGACATCGAGCAGGCCGAGGCCCGGCGCGGCGCTCGCAGGCCCTTCGACGCCATCGGGGTCGGAAATCGCCCGCCCGAGCATCTGGTAGCCGCCGCACAGGCCCAAAACCTTGCCGCCGCGACGGACGTGGGCGACGATGTCGATGTCCCAGCCTTCTTCGCGCAGGACCGCGAGATCGGCGAGCGTGGCCTTGGACCCCGGCAGCACGATCAGGTCCGCGCCTTCTGGGAGGGGCGCGCCGCGCGCCGCGAACAGAACTTCGACGCCGGGCTCCAGGCGCAACGGGTCGAAATCGTCGAAATTCGAAATATGCGGCAGACGCGGGACGACGACGAGCCTTTCGCCGCCCGCCTTGGCTTGCGGGCGCTCCAGCGCCACCGCGTCTTCCGCCGGCAATCGCGAGGCGAGCGGAAAATGCGGGACGAGCCCGAAGGACGGCCAGCCGCTGCGCTCGCCGATCGCCTGCATGCCGCTTTCGAACAATGCGGGATCGCCACGGAATTTGTTGACGATGAAGCCCTGGATCATCGCAGCGTCGGCGGGATCGAGCACCGCGCGCGTTCCCACGATCTGGGCGATGACGCCGCCGCGATCGATGTCGCCGATCAGGACCACCGGCGTATCGGCAGCGCGCGCGAAACCCATATTGGCGATGTCGCCGGCGCGCAAATTGATTTCGGCGGCGCTGCCGGCCCCCTCGACCAGCACGATGTCGGCCTGCGCGCGCAGCTTTTCGAAACTTTCGATGACTTTTTCGCGCAAGCGCGGCTTCCAGTCCTGATAATCCCTGGCCTGCGCGGAGCCGAGAACCTGCCCGCGGAAAACCACCTGCGCGCCGGTCTCGCTTTGGGGCTTGAGCAGAACGGGATTCATGTGGACGCTGGGCTCGACGCCGCAGGCGCGGGCCTGAAGCGCCTGGGCGCGGCCGATTTCGCCGCCGTCCACGGCGATCGCGGCGTTGTTCGACATGTTCTGCGGCTTGAACGGCATGACTTTCAGGCCGCGCAGGGTCAGCGCCCGGCACAGGCCCGCGACCAGCAGCGACTTGCCGACATCCGAACCCGTTCCCTGAAACATCAACGCGCGCGCGGCCATCCGAGCTTTCCCTGGGATCGAGGCCCTTAAAACTCAATGCCCGCCTGGGCTTTGACCCCGGCGGCGAAATGATGCTTCACCGCCGCCATTTCGGTCACCAGATCGGCCGCCGCGATCAGCTCGGCCTTGGCGTTGCGCCCGGTGACGACGATATGCAGCTCCGGCCGGCGCGCTTGAAGCGCCGCCACCACTTCGTCGAGGGGCAGATAATCGTACCGCAATGCCACATTGAGTTCGTCGAGCACGAGCAGGCGGATTTGCGGGTCGGCGCTCATTTCCAGCGCCACCGCCCAGGCCGCCCGCGCCGCCGCGATGTCGCGCTCGCGATCCTGGGTTTCCCAGGTAAAGCCCTCGCCCATGGTCCGCCACACCACTTTTTCGCCGAAATGCGCGAAAACCCGGCGCTCGCCGGTGTCGCGGGCGCCCTTGATGAACTGCACGACGCCCACTTTCCAGTCCTGCCCGAGCGCGCGCAGCGCGAGGCCGAAGGCCGCCGTGGACTTGCCCTTGCCTGGGCCGGTATGGACGATCAGCAGTCCCTTGGACGCGATCGCCTTCGAGGCGACCTCGGCGTCCTGGACCGCCTTGCGCTTGATCATCTTCTCGCGATGCCGGTTCTGTTCCGCCTTATTCATGAAGCTCCCGAACTGCCGTGGCCTGGCGGTCGCCGGATTCGCGCCGCGCGGAAAAACCATAGATAGCACGGGGCGAAGGGAGGCGGCGGCGCAAGATTCGGCTCTCGATCTTTGGTATGAGCCGGGCGAGAAAGCGGCGAAACCGCTGGCCGTGCCGGGCCTTCCCGTCCAAAAGGGCGCGCATTGACAGCGCAGGCGTCCATGCCTACCAAAATCGCGCCGAGGGCGGCAAGCGAGGGAAAATTTGACCAAGACAGTTGAGAAATCGCCGGTCCTGATCCAGGTCTGCACCACTTGCCGCGCCGAGGGCGAAGCCCTGGAGCCGCGCGAACAGAGGGCGGGCGCCCGCCTTTACGCCGCCCTGAGCGCGCAAGCGGACGCCGCTGATCTGTCGGTGGTCGGGGTCGAATGTTTCGCTGTCTGCCGCCGGCCCTGCACGCTGAGTTTCTCGCGGCCCGGCGCCTGGACCTATATTTTCGGCGATTTTTCGACCGAGGCGGACCCGCAGGACATTTTTGACGCCGCCCGGCTGTATGGCGCTTCGCCGCAAGGCCTCATCCCCTGGAAAAATCGCCCGGTCTTCCTGAAATCCGGTATTGTGGCCCGCTTCCCGCCGGTGCCGGAAGAAATGGAGACTTGAGCTTGTTCCAGAAAATCCCGGCCACCATCGTCACCGGCTTTCTCGGCGCCGGCAAAACCACCTTGATCCGAAACCTGATCGAGAACGCCGGCAAGCGGCGGATCGCTCTGGTGATCAATGAATTCGGCGATGTCGGGGTCGATGGGGAAATCCTGAAAAACTGCGGCGTCGAGTCCTGCCGCGAAGAGGACATTGTCGAACTTGCCAACGGCTGCCTGTGCTGCACGGTCGCCGACGACTTTCTCCCCGCCATCGAAGCCTTGCTGAAGCGCTCCGAGGCGCTCGACCATATCATCATCGAGACATCGGGCCTCGCCTTGCCCAAGCCGCTGCTCAAGGCCTTCGACTGGCCGCAGGTGCGTTCGCGCATCACGGTGGACGGGGTGATCGCCGTCGTGGACGGCGCGGCGGTCGCCGAAGGGCGCTTCGTCGACGACGCCGAAAAGCTCGCCGCTGAGCGCGCCGCCGACCCGAATGTCGATCACGACAATCCGCTCGAAGAGGTCTACGAAGACCAATTGCTGTGCGCCGATCTCGTCGTCCTCAACAAGACGGACCTGCTGGCGAATGATGAGATCGCCCGCGTGTCGCGCAGGACATCGCCGCGGCGACTGGCGGGCGGGTCAAGGTGATCGCGACCCGTGACGGAAAAATCGACGCCGCGCGTCGCGCTCGGTCTCGAAGCCGGCGCGGAGGACGACATCGCGTCGCGGCCTTCGCATCACGACCTCGAAGAGGCCCACGATCACGACGATTTCGAAATCCTTCGTCCTCGACGTTCCGTCGCTGGCCGATCCGACGGATTTTGTCCGGCTGCTCGGCGAAGTCGCCAGCCGCCATGACGTGCTCAGGATGAAAGGTTTTCTTGATATCGCCGGCAAGCCGATGCGCCTGCTGGTGCAAGGCGTCGGGGCGCGTTTCCGCCAGCACTACGACCGCGCCTGGGCTGGGCAGGAGGCGCGTCGCGGCCGGCTTGTCGTCATCGGACGCAAAGGCCTCGACCGCGACGCCATCGAAGCCGCGCTCGCCTGACGCCGCGCCATGCATATCCTGCGCACGGAGTTGAGATCGCTGGACGAGACGGCGGCAAGCCGTCGACCTCGATCAGTCGCGCGCCGACATTGTCGCTTTGTCCTTCACCGACAGCGATCTCCATGTGCTCGCCAAGGCCTGGGAGTCGCTGCGCGCCGATCCCGAAACGGCGGAACTCGACCAAAGCCATGTCGCTGAGGCTCGCGAGTCTCGCCGATTTGCGCCATCCCTATTCGGTCGATCTCTATGCCGAGAAAGTTCTCGTCCACGCGCGTTTCGTGATCGTTCGCCTGCTGGGCGGCCTCGACTATTGGCGTTACGGCGTCGAGGAGCTGGGGCGCATCGCCAGGGCCAAGGGCGCGATTCTCGCTGTCGTCCCCGGCGATCCGCGCGAGGATGCGCGGCTCGACGACTTCTCCACCGCCGGGACCGAAGACCTGCGCCGAATCCGGTCCTGGCTCCAGGCCGGCGGGGTCGGGAACGCGGCGCAGGTTCTGCGTTTCGCTTTGACCGCGCTCGGGAGCCCCTGCGCCTTCGCCGAACCGCGCGAGCGAAGCGCCTCTCGGCTTCTTCGAGGCCGCGCCGCCGGTCGGGGGCGCCGGGCGCTCCCAGCGCCCTGATCCTGTTCTATCGGTCCGCCTGGCTGGCGGGCGACACCGAGCCTTACGAGGCTCTGGCCGATGCGCTCCAGGCGGAGGGTTTCAAGGTTGAGGCGCTTTTCGCGACCAGTCTGAAGGACGCGGATGTGGTCGCGGCCCTGCGCCGCCGCCTCGCGGCCGATCCGCCGGATGTCATCCTCAACGCCACCGCCTTTTCCGCGCGGCTCGACGATGGCGTCGAGCGTGTTCGACGCCTGCGACGCGCCCGTGCTGCAGGTCGCCGTCAGTCTGGCGAGCGAAGACCAATGGCGCCTTTCCGCGCGCGGATTGGCGCCGTCGGATCTGGCGATGAATGTCGCCCTGCCGGAAATCGACGGCCGGCTGTTCGCCGGCGCCATCTCGTTCAAGGCGGCCGAGCCGAGGATCGGCAGCCTCGAATATGCGCCGCAGACCAGCCGTCCGCAGGCCGAAAATATCGCCCACGCCGCGCGACCTCGCTTCCGCCTGGGCCGCTTTGCGCCGCGTGCCGCCGGCCCAAAAACGCCTGGCCTTCGTGCTGTCGGATTATCCCGGCAAGGGCGGGCGCGCGGGCTATGCGGTGGGGCTCGACACTTTCGCCTCGTTGGAAAAGATCGCCAACGTCTGGCGCAGGAAGGCTATCGCGTTCGGCGATATTCCCGACGCGGCGGAAATCGCCCGCCGCCTGACCGGCCCCGCCACGGAATTTTTCGAAATGGCGGAGTACCGCAAGCGGCTCGCCAAGGCGCCCGAAAATTTCGCCGCCGCCATCGCCGCGCAATGGGGCGAGCCGGAAGCGGATCCGGCCTGCGACAATGGCCGGTTCCGTTTCGCCGTGCTGAGACTCGGCGATCATGTCGTCGCCTTGCAGCCCGACCGGGGCCGGCGCGCGGCGCGCAAGGAGGAATATCACGATGTTGCTCTGGCGCCGCGCCACGCTTTTGTCGCCTTTTACCTCTTGCTGCGTCGAAGTCCTCGGCGCCGCCGCCCTTGTCCATGTCGGCGCCCATGGCGTGCTCGAATGGCTGCCCGGCAAATCGGTGGCGCTCGGCCCCGATTGCGCGCCGCGCGCGACGCTCGGCGCGCTTCCGGTCATCTATCCGTTCATCGTCAATAATCCCGGCGAGGCGGCGCAGGCCAAAAGGCGCACATCAGCGGTCACAATCGGACATCTCACCCCGCCGCTCGTCGCCGCCGGCGCCCATGGCGCGGTGCAGGACGTCGAAGGGCTGATGGACGAATATGCCGAGGCGCAGTCGCTCGACCCGCGCCGCGCGCGGCGCCTCGCCGAACTGATCCTGGAGCGCGCCCAGGCCACCGGCCTCGCCGAAGAGGCCGGGCTCGACGGCGGCCTCACTGCGGACGAGGCGCTGATCCGGCTCGACGCCTGGCTGTGCGACGTGAAAGAAATGCGGGTCGGCGACGGGCTGCATGTTTTCGGCGCCGAGGCCGATTCCGAGCGGCTGCAAGCTCTCGCCGCTTTTTCCGGCGACGACGCGCCGGAGGCGCTGGCGCGGCTTCGCCAATGCGCGAGCGCCGAGATCGACGCTTTGGTCGCCGCGCTCGCCGGCCGCCGCGTCGCCCCCGGCCCCGGCGGCGCGCCGTCGCGCGGGCGCATCGACGTGCTGCCGACCGGCCGCAACCTTTACGCCGTCGATCCGCGCTCCGTGCCGACCCGCACCGCCTGGGAACTGGGTCAGCGCGCGGCGCGGGAATTTCTGTCGCGTTACGTCCAGGATCATGGCGAGTGGCCGCGCCGGGTGGTGTTCGATCTCTGGGGCAGCGCGGCTGTGCGCACCGGCGGCGAGGATCTCGCCCAGGCGCTGGCGCTGATCGGCGCGCGGCCCTTGTGGGATCATGCCTCCAACCGCGTCTCCGGTTTCGAAATTCTCTCGCTCGCCGCGCTCGGCCGGCCGCGGGTCGATGTGACCGTTCGCATCTCCGGTCTTTTCCGCGATGTCTTCCCCGATCAGATCGCGCTCTATGACGCCGCCGTCAAAGCGATCGTCGAGCGCGAGGACGAAGGCGACGACGACAATCCCCTGAGCGCGGCGGCGCGGCGCGAGGGTTCGCGCTCGCGCATTTTCGGCGCCGCCCCCGGCGCCTATGGAACCGGCGTCGCGCGGCGCGCTTTGGCGGAGGACTGGACCTCGCGCGAAGATCTCGGCGCCGCTTTTCTGGAGGCGACCGGTTATGCCTATGACGGCGCCAAGGTCCGGGAGACGCCGGAATTCCGCGCTCGCGTCGCCACCTGCGACGCCTTCGTTCATGTCCAGGACATGGCGGGGCAGGACGTGCTCGATTCCGACGCCTTCGCCGATCACGAAGGCGGCTTCGCGGCGGCGGCCGAATCGGCGGGGGCCTCGCCCGCGCTCTATCATATCGACGCCACCGATCCGAACGCGCCCAAGGCGCGGACGCTGGCGCAGGAAATCGCCCGGACTTTGCGCGCCCGCGCCGCCAATCCGCGCTGGATCGAAGGACAGATGCGCCATGGTTTTCGCGGCGCAGCGGAGATCGCCGAAAGCGTCGACAATCTTTTCGCCTTCGCCGCGACGACCGAAGCGGTGGCCGAACGTCACTTCGACCTATTGTTCGATGCGGTCTGCGGCGATACCAAGGTGCGGGATTTCCTCGCCGAGGCCAATCCGCAAGCGGCCAAAGCCATTGCCGAGCGTTTCCAGAGCGCGCTCGACCGGGGGCTGTGGCGAACGCGGCGCAACAGCGTCGGGCCGCTGCTGCGCGCGCTTAAGCGATTGGCGACGGGCGTTTCCAGCACGGGTTAGCGGATCGAAATGAGCTATGACTATATCCGCGAGGGCGACGAAATTTACCGGCGCTCCTTCGCCATCATCCGCGCCGAGGCGGAGCTTGGACGCTTTGTCCGGGATCGAGGAGCGCGTCGCGGTGCGGGTCATCCACGCCTGCGGCATGCCGGACGTGGCGGCCGATATGGTTTTCGCGCCGGGCGCCGCCGAAGCGGGCGCGGCGGCGCTGGCCGCCGGCGCGCCGATCTTCTGCGACGCGCAAATGGTCGCCCATGGCGTCACGCGCGCGCGGCTGCCGGCCAACAACGAGGTGATCTGCACTTTGTCGGACCCTTCCGTTCCCGCGCTCGCCAAGGCGCGCGGCATGACGCGCTCGGCGGTCGCGGTCGATCTATGGCGCGAGCGGTTGGGCGGCGCGGTGGTGGCGATCGGCAATGCGCCGACCACCTTGTTCCGGCTGCTCGAAATCCTCGCCGAGGGCGCAGCCCTCCCGGCCTGCATTGTCGGCATGCCGGTCGGCTTCGTCGGCGCCGCCGAATTCGAAAGAGGCGCTGATCGCTTTTCCAGGCAGCCCGCATATTGTGGTGCGGGGACGGCGCGGCGGCAGCGCGATGGCGGCGGCGGCGGTCAATGCGCTTGCCAGCGCGAAGGAGTGAAATCTTGGCCGGTCGACTTTATGGCGTCGGCTTGGGGCCGGGCGACCCCGAACTTCTCACCGTCAAGGCCGTGCGGCTGATCGGCGCCTGCCCAGTGGTGGCTTATTTCACCAAGTCTGGGCGGCGCGGCAATGCCCGCACCATCGCCGACCGCTGGATTCCCAAGACCTGCGAGGAATTGCCGCTCGGCTATCCGCTGACGACGGAAATCCCGTTCGACCATCCGGACTATATCGCCGCGCTGTCGCAATTCTACGCGGAGGCGACCGCAAAACTCGCCGAACGCCTGCGTCGGGGCCTCGACGTCGCCCTGCTTGCCGAGGGCGACCCGCTCTTCTACGGTTCGTTCATGCATCTCTTCGTGCGGCTGAAGGACGAATTCGCCACCGAAATCGTGCCCGGCGTCACCGGCATGGCGGGCTGCGCGGCGGCGGCGCGCGCGCCGATGGCCTGGGGCGACGACGTGATGACGGTTCTGCCGGGCACTTTGACCTATGAGGCGCTGGTCCAGCGGCTCGAAGGCAGCGACGCGGCGGTGGTGATGAAGCTCGGCAAGAATTTCGCCAAGGTGCGCCGCGCCCTGGCGGCGACGCGCCGGCTTGAGCGCGCGATCTATGTCGAACGCGGCGCGATGCCCGAGGAAAAGGTGCTGCCCCTCGCGCAGAAGACCGATGACGAGGCGCCCTATTTCTCGATCGTCCTGGTTCCCGGCCAAGGACGACGACCATGAGTACGGCGTCCGTGAGCGCAGGAAAACTCTATGTGATCGGGCTCGGGCCGGGGCCGGCGTCCTGGCTGACGCCGGAAGCGAGCGAGGCGCTGGCTGCCGTCACCGATCTCGTCGGCTATTTCAGCTATGTCGAGCGCGTCGCGCCGCGCGAAGGCCTGACGATTCACGGCAGCGACAATCGCGTCGAGATCGACCGGGCGCGCCATGCGCTGGAGCTGACGGCGGCAGGCCGCATCGTCGGCGTGGTTTCCGGCGGCGACCCCGGCGTGTTCGCCATGGCGGCGGCGGTGCTTGAGGCGCTGGAAAGCGGCCCGGAAAGCTGGCGCGGCCTCGACATCGAAATCCTGCCGGGCGTCAGCGCCATGCAGGCGGCGGCCGCCCGGATCGGCGCGCCGCTTGGCGGCGATTTCTGCGCCATCTCGCTCTCCGACAATCTGAAGCCCTGGTCGATCGTCACGCGCCGGCTCGAAGCGGCCTGCGCCGGCGATTTCGTCGTCGCGCTCTATAATCCCGCATCGCGCGCGCGGCCGAAACAGATCCACGACGCTTTCGCGCTGCTGCGGCGGCTGCGTCCGCTCGCGACGCCGGTCGCCTTCGCCCGCGCGGTCGGCCGGCCCGACGAGCGCATCGTCCTGACCACGCTGGGCGAAGCCGATCCGGGCCTGGCCGACATGAGCACGCTCGTCATCATCGGCGCGACGACGACGCACTCGATCGCGCGGCCCGGCCAGCGCCCCTTCCTGCTCACCCCGCGCAGCTACGGAGCGGGCCGATGAGCCTCGATCCATCCGAGAACGCCTTCAAGCGTATCGAACGTGTCGCGCGCCGGCGCCGGTGGGCGGCGGATCATCACGACCGGCAGCCGCAAGTTCGCGCGCCGCGTCGATCTTGGCCCGCGTCGCCTCGCCGCCGGCGTTCTTGCTCACCACGATGTCGATGTTTTTCACCCGCATCAGCGCGATTTCGTCATTGAGCGCGAAAGGCCCCCGCGCCAGAACGAGATCCAGCGAAGCGGGCAAGACCTCGGTAGAAGGCGCGTCGATGGCGCGCAGGACGAAATGATGCGGCGAAGGGCCGGCGAAGGCGCCCGCCTGCTGACGCCCGATGGCGAGGAAGACCCGCCTGGGCTCGTCGCCAAGCGCGCGCGCGGCGGCAGGCGCGTCCTCGACCTCGATCCATTGATCGCCCTCGCCGGCGGTCCACGCCGCGCGGGTAAAAGCGCAGAGCGGCGTTTGCGTCGCGGCGCAGGCCTGCGCCGCATGGCGTTTCATCTGCGCGGCGAAGGGGTGGGTGGCGTCGATCACCGCGTCGATGCGCTGCGGCCTTCAAATATTCGATCAGTCCTTCGACGCCGCCGAAGCCGCCGGTTCGCGTCGGCAGCGGCAAAGCGGCGGGCTTGGCGGTGCGCCCGGCGAGCGACAAAGTCGCGGCGAGGTCGGCGCGGAGACGGAGCGCGCGGGCGAGAACGCCCGCTTCGCTGGACCCGCCGAGCACAAGAAGTTTCATGCGGCGCCTTTCGCGAGGCTTCGGCCGATGAGCGCGTCCCCTTGGCTTGACCATCGTCGGGCTTGGCGAGGACGGGCTCGACGGCCTGTCCATAAGCGCGAAGGAGCGGATCGCGCAAGCGCGTCTGGTGGTCGGCGGCGCGCGGCACCTGCGATTGATTGGCGCGACAAGTGGCGAGCGGCGGCCCTGGCCTTCGCCTTTGCAACAGGCCTTTCCCGAAATTCTCAGCTTGCGCGGCGAGCCGGTCGTGGTGCTTGCGACCGGCGATCCGTTCTTTTACGGCGTCGGCTCGCTGCTCGCCCAGATCGTGCCGCCGTCCGAAATTCTGTGCCTGCCGCAGGCTTCCGCTTTCAGCCTCGCCGCGAGCCGGCTGGGTTGGGCCTTGCAGGATTGCGCTTGCGTGACCCTGCACGGCCGCGCGCTGGAAAAGATCGTCCCGCATCTGCACCCCGGCGCCTGCGTTCTGGCTCTGTCCTGGGATGGCGAGACGCCCAAAAAACTTGCCGCCTTGCTCGCCGCGCGCGGGCTTGGCGCGTCCCGGCTCACCGTCTGCGAGGCGATGGGCGGCCCCCGCGAAAGGCTGCGCGCGGCTTCGGCGGAAAATTTCGACCTCGACGGCGTCGATCCGCTCAACACAGTCGCGCTCGAGGTTTGCGGCGAAGGGTCGCGCATTCCGCCGCGCGCCGCCGGCCTGCCCGACGACTGGTTCGAGCATGACGGACAGATCACCAAGCGCGAAATGCGCGCGGTGACGCTGGCCCAGCTCGCGCCGCGACCGCGCGAGCTTTTGTGGGATGTCGGGGCCGGGGCGGGATCGATCGCCATCGAATGGCTGCTCGCCGATCTTTCGACCCGCGCGATCGCCGTCGAACGGAATGCCGAGCGCTGCGCCCGCATAAGCCGCAACGCGGCGGCGCTCGGCGTTCCGCAACTGAGCGTGGTCGAGGGCGAGGCGCCGGCGGCGCTTTCCGGGTTGGAGCGGCCCGACGCCATTTTCATCGGCGGCGGCCTGACCGCGCCGGGTCTGCTCGATCTCTGCTGGTCGGCGCTGCCGTCGCGCGGACGGCTGGTGGTCAATGCGGTGACGCTCGAAAGCCAGGCCGATCTTTTCGCCGCGCAGCGACGCCTCGGCGGCGAGCTGCTGCAAAGTCAATTCGCCCATGCCGCGCCGGTCGGCCGCTTTCTCGGCTTCCGCCCGGCCATGCCGAGCGTGCAATGGAGCGTGGTCAAGCCATGACGCGCGCGGCTTTGGGCATAGGCTTCAGTTCGAGGGCGGACGCCGAGGCGATCGCTTGCGCCGTGCGGCAGGCGCTCGATCGCACCGGCGGCGGTGGCGCGACCCTGCACGCGAGCGAGCGCAAGCGCGGTAGCGACAGCCTGCGGCGGGCCGCCGAAAGCCTCGGGCTGGCGCTTCATTTCCATGCCGAGGCGGCGTTGCGCGCGCGGGCCTCCGATGTCGTCTCGCGCTCGGCCCGCGTTCAGGCCGTGGCCGGAGTCGGCAGTCTCGCCGAGGCCGCGGCTCTCGTCGGCGCGGGCGCGGGATCGCGTCTTGTGCTACCCAAATTCAGCCAGGACGGCGTCTCCTGCGCCGTCGCCATCGGCCCGGAGGATCGCGCATGACCATTCATTTCATCGGCGCCGGGCCGGGCGCGCCGGACCTCATCACCTTGCGCGGCCGCGACCTGATCGCGCGTTCGCCGGTCTGCCTCTACGCCGGCTCCCTGGCGCCGAAGGAATTGCTGCAATATTGCCCGCCCGGCGCGCGAATCATCGACACTGCGCCGATGAGCCTCGACGAGATCGAGGCCGAATTCCTGCGCGCCCACGCGGCGGGCGAGGACGTCGCACGGCTGCATTCGGGGGACCTGTCGATCTGGAGCGCCCTCGCCGAGCAGACGCGGCGCCTCGACCGGCTCGGCATCGCTTACGACGTGACGCCGGGGGTGCCGGCTTTCGCGGCGAGCGCCGCGGCGCTGCGGCGCGAGCTCACCGTGCCGGAGGTCGCGCAATCGGTGGTCCTGACCCGCACGAGCGGGCGCGCCTCCGCCATGCCGGAAAGCGAAAGTCTCGCCGCTTTCGCGCGCACCGGGGCGACTTTGGCGATTCATCTGTCGATCCACGCGCTCGACCGGGTGGTCGCGGAGCTGACGCCCATCCTGGGCGGCGATTGCCCGGTCGCCATCGTGTTTCGCGCCTCCTGGCCGGAGGAACAGATCGTGAGGGGCGTGCTGGCCAATATAGAGGCGCTTTTCGCCGAAGCGCCGGTCGAGCGCAGCGCGCTGGTCCTGGTCGGCCGGGCGCTGGCGGCGCAGGATTTCCGCGAGAGCGCGCTCTACGACAACGACTATCTGCGCCGTTACCGGCCCCAGCGCGGCGGGGCCTCATGAGCGCGCGCGGCTTTCTCCTCGCGGCGCCGCGCTCGGGCAGCGGCAAGACCATTGTGGCGCTCGGGCTCATGCGGGCTTTTCGCGATCGCGGCCTTGGCGTCGCCGCGGTCAAATCCGGGCCGGACTATATCGACAGCGCCTTTCACGCGGCGGCGACCGGACGTTCGAGCCTGAACCTCGACAGCTGGGCGATGGACGGGCCGCTGATCGCCGGGCTCGCCGCCACGACCGCCGAAGGCGCCGAACTGCTGATCGCCGAAGCCTCGATGGGGCTGTTCGACGGCGCGCCGGGTCAAAACGGCCGCACCGGCTCCTCGGCCGATCTCGCCAGCGCTCTCGGCTTGCCGGTCGTGCTGATCCTCGATGTTTCGGGTCAGGCGCAGACGGCGGCGGCGGTCGCCAAGGGCTGCGCCGAATACGATCCGCGCCTCAAGGTCGCAGGCGTCATCCTCAACAAGGTGGCCAGCGAACGCCACGCCCGCTTGACCAGGACCGCGCTCGAAACGGTTGGATTGCCGATATTCGGCGCGCTGCCGCGCGAAACCACGATCGCTTTGCCCGAGCGCCATCTCGGCCTCGTGCAGGCCGTCGACACCGACGATCTCGACGCCAAGATCGCCAGGCTCGCTGCTTTCGTCGCCGCTCACGTCGATCTCGACGCCTTGCGTCAGGTGGCCGCGCCGCTCGCCGCCGGCCCGATGGGCGCCGGCGCGCTGAAGCCGCCTGGACAGCGCATCGCCATCGCCCGCGACGCCGCCTTCTCCTTCATCTATCCGCATCTGCTGCTGGGCTGGCGGCGCGCCGGGGCGGAAATAGCCTTCTTCTCGCCCTTGCAGGACGAGGCGCCGCCGCGCGACGCCGACATATGCTGGCTGCCCGGCGGCTATCCGGAACTGCATGCCGGCCGTCTGTCGAGCGCTGGGACTTTTCTCGGCGGATTGAGAAGTTTCGCGCAGACAAAACCGGTTCACGGCGAGTGCGGCGGCTATATGGCGCTCGGCGCCGCGCTGACCGACGCCGAGGGGGTTCGTCACCCGATGGCCGGCCTGCTCTCCGGCTCCACCAGCTTTTTTAAACGGCGGATGACGCTGGGCTATCGCCACGCCACACTGGCGGCGGACTGCCCGCTGGGGCCGCGCGGACAGCTGTTGCTGGGGCACGAATTCCACTATGCGACGGTCGAGGACCAGGGCGACGACCCACCTTTCGCGCTGGCGCGCGACGCCTATGGCGGCGAGGCCTCGCCCGTGGGCTCGCGTCGCGGTCTCGTCACCGGCTCGTTCTTTCACGTGATCGCGGAAGACCCGCGAATGGCGTCCTAGCCATGCAGTTTCCCCCCTCCACCGCCGAAACCCTCGCCGAACTCATGCGCTGGCGCCGCGATGTCCGGCATTTCCGCACCGATCCAGTGCCGCCCTCGACTTTGGAGCGGTTGCGACAGGCGATGGAGCTTGCGCCCTCGGTCGGCAATTCCCGGCCCTGGCGGGTGCTGATGGCGGAAAGCCCCGACCTGCGCGCCGCCGTGAAAGACGAATTCACGCGCTGCAACGCTATCGCCGCCGAGCTTTATGAGGGCGAACAGGCCGCGGCCTACGCCCGGCTCAAGCTCGCCGGTCTGGACAAGGCGCCGGTGCAGCTCGCCGTCTTCACCGATCTCGCCCCCGAAGCCGGCCATGGCGTAGGGCGTCAGACCATGCCTGAAACGCTGGAACAATCCACCGCCATGGCGATCCATGCGCTCTGGCTGGCGGCGCGGGCGGAAAATCTGGGCCTGGGCCTCGTGTCCATCCTGGAGCCCGCAATCGTCGCCAATCTGTTCGGCGCCCCGCCGAACTGGCGCTTTTCGGCCTATATCTGCCTCGGATGGCCTGAATTCACCGACGACACGCCCCTGCTCCACCGCGTGGACTGGCAGCGCAACACCGCCCTCCCCTGGCGACGGGTTTAGGCGCCGGCGGCAGTCGGACAGGACGCAGGCTTTTGAGACTTCGGCTGACATAAAAAGGTCGCCCGGTGACGGCCTTTGAAGGGATGTCATCATTCCGCGACATTGACTTCGAGCTTGTCGTAACCCTTGAACTTGTAAAACGCGACCGAAGCAACCCAGCTCAGCAGGAACAGGCCGATAATCGCGAAGCCGAGAACGCCGAAATTGTCGTTGAGCGAGCCGATGCTCCCCCAGAAGCCGCCGTGGCCGGTGAGGCCGAGTTCGTTTCCGATCAGATTGAGCGTCTCCAGGCCGCCGACCACCAGAGCGACGAGGACGGACACCGCCGTGATCGTCATATTGTAATAAAGCTTCCGGATCGGCTTCATGAACGCCCAGCCATAGGCCCCCAACATCAATATGCCGTCCGTCGTGTCGAACAGCGTCATGCCCGCCGCGAACAGCGCCGGAAACACCAGGACAACGGCCAGAGACGAACCATTCGAGGCCTGCGCGGCGGAAAGGCCGAACAAAGCCACTTCAGTGGCGGTGTCAAAGCCGAGGCCGAACAAAAAGCCGATCGGCAGCATATGCCAGCTCTTCGTGACGAGCTTGAACAGCGGACGGAAGAAGCGCGCGAGAAAGCCTCGGCTGTTGAGCAACATGTCGAAATCGTCTTCGACGAATTTCTCGCCCCGCCGCACGGCGTTGAACGAGCGGTGGATGGAGATCAGCACGATGATGTTGAAAACGGCGATCGCCAACAGAAACAGCGCTGAAACCAGGGTTCCCGCGACATCCCCGAAAGCCTTCAGCGATGCGAATTTTCCTTGAACCTCCGACGCCGCGAAAGCGACCGCGATCGACAGAATGACCACGACGGCCGCATGACCCAGGGAAAAGTACAGGCCAACGCCGATTGGCCTTTGGCCTTGCTGCATCAGCTTGCGCGTCACATTATCGATCGCCGCTATATGATCGGCGTCCACCGCATGCCGCAAACCGAATGTATAGGCGAGCAGCGCGGTCCCCATCAGCACCGGCTTGTCGTGCAGCGCCGCCAGCGCCCACATCCAGACAAGCAAATTCGCGCCGATCAGCGCGCCATAAAGGCCGACGAGCCGGCCGCGAAGATCAGAATTGGCGATGGACGCCAGTTTGGCGATCAAGTTCGGCATGGCGCCCTCGCATGCACTTGAAAGAAACAGCGCGGTCGCGGGTCGTGCCGGAAAATCGATGAATCGCCGGCGCGGCTGGTCCGAGATCGGCTGCGCGAAAGGTGGCAGGTCTCCTGGCTCGCGGGTCAAGGATGAAAGCCGATCTTCCCAGTTTCCCAGTGATCATTGCTGGCTTCATCTCACCGCTTACAGTTGCGGGGGCAGCCCTGGCTTGGCCGCGCGAGCGCGGCGCACCATGTTCCCTTTTCATCCCGTTCGGAAATTCCTAGGCGGGAACCACGGAAAAAGGCTATCGACTCCGCCACGGCCTGTAAAGGCGTTTCGAGCAATGCCGCGTGGCGGCGGAGGGCATGGAATATGCGCAAGGTCCTGGTCATAGGAATCGGCGCCGGCGACCCGGATTTCCTGACCGTGCAGGCGGTCGACGCCCTGAACCGGGTCGATGTGTTCTTCATCCCCGACAAGGGGGCGGAAAAGGCGGCCCTGCGCCAGTTGCGCAGGGACATTTGCGACCGCTTCATCCGCGAAAAGACGTTTCGGATGGTCGAAATGCCGATCCCGCCGCGCGGCGCGGCCGGCGCGGATTATCGCGCCACGGTAAACCATTGGCACGAGGAAATCTCCCGGCTGTTCGAGCGCTTCATCCTGGAAGAGCTGGGCGACGGCCAGTGCGGCGGCTTTCTGGTCTGGGGCGACCCGGCCCTTTACGACAGCACCCTGCGCATTCTCGACCATCTCAAGCGCAAGGGCTGCGCGTTCGACTATGACATCATTCCCGGAATCAGCGCCGTGCAGGCCCTGGCGGCGCGGCATCGCATCGCGCTCAACACGATCGGGCGGCCGGTGCTGATCACCACCGGGCGCAAGCTCAGCGAGGATTTTTGCGGCGATGTCGACAGCGTGGTCGTCATGCTGGACGGCGAACAGGCTTTCAAACGCCTCCATGCGGAAGACGTCGATATCTACTGGGGCGCCTATCTCGGCACGCAGGATGAAATTCTGGTGGCGGGAAAGCTGTCGGAGGTCCGCGAAGACATCGAAAGGCTCAGGCGCGAGGGCCGCGAGAAACACGGCTGGATCATGGACACCTATCTCCTGCGAAAAACCGGGGAAGACTGACACGCGCTCTATTGCGCTCAGGAGGAAAGGGCGATCTCCAGCCGCCGCCATTCCTCTTCCGCGCCCGGCAGGCCGAGCCGAAGCCAGCCGCGCGACCAGGGAAAGGCGCGCGTCCAGATTTTCCCGCCGGCCAGTTTCCCCTGCGCGGCCAAGGCGTCGCCCGTCTCATAGAGCCGAAACAGGTCGGTTCCGCCGACCAGGGTCCATCCGGCGCGCGCGGCCAACGCGTCGAGACGCCCCGCGTCTTTGGCGAGGCGTTTGCGCGTGACGATGCGCCACGCCTCGTCGCGCAGCGCGGCCGCCCCGATGGCGATGGCGGGGCCTGAGACCGGCCACGGGCCAGCCGCGTCGCGCAAGGCCGCGACGGTCTTCGCGCAGCCCAGCGCAAAGCCCAGCCGAAGCCCGGCGAGGCCATAAAATTTGCCGAAAGAGCGCACCACGACAAGATTTCCCCTGTCGGCATGCGGGCAAAGCGAAAGCTCCGGCGACGTGTCGCCAAAACTTTCGTCGACCAGCAGGCGTCCAACCTTTTCATGCAGCGCCAGCAGCGCGTCCGGCGTAAAGCGCCGGCCATCCGGATTGTTGGGGTTGACGATCACCGCGAGATCGGCCCCCGCCAGCGCTTCGAATTCCGACGTTGTTTCGACGCGCCAGCCGGCGCGCGCCAATTGCGCGGCATATTCGTTGTAAGTCGGGCCCAAAATGCGGGCGAGGCCCGGCGGCCCGAGGGAGGCGAGAAGCTGGATCGCGGTCTGGGCGCCGGCGAAGGCGGCGATCGGCGCCCGCGTCGCGAAGGCCGCGCGCGCGGCGGCGAGAAGGTTTTCGATTTCGGCGTGCGTCGGCAAATGCGCGAAGGCGCCGGGCGGAATCGCTGCGAAGGGATAGGGAATGCGGTTGATCCCTGTGGACAGGTCGATCCAGTCGCCGTCGCCGCAGGTCGCGCGGGCGCGGTCGAGATCGCCGCCATGATCGCGCGCGTTCATGCGAACCTCGTCAAAACCAGCAAGGCGAGCAGCGCCGCGGCCAAAAACATGGCCCGGCGATAAAGCGTCAGTCCGGCCGAAAGGTCGGCGGCGGCGGGGTCGCGCCCGCCCGGATTGAGCCAGGGCTCCGTGACGATACGCCCCGCATAGGCGCGCGGGCCGGAAAGGCGCAGCCCAAGCGCCCCGGCCATGGCGGATTCAGGCCAGCCGGCGTTGGGCGAGCGATGCGCGCGCGCGTCGCGCCGCATGGCGGAAAATGCGGCGGCCTTTCTTTGCGCGACAAGCACAAAAAGCAGCGCCGTCAGTCGCGCGGGAATCAGATTGGCGAGATCGTCGGCGCGCGCCGAGGCCCAGCCGAAAGTTTCGTGGCGCGGCGTGCGATGTCCGATCATCGAATCGAGCGTATTGAGCGCCTTATAGCCGACAAGGCCCGGCAGGCCGGCGACGGCGCCCCAGAACAGGGGCGCGATGACGCCGTCGGACGCATTTTCCGCAAGGCTTTCCAATGCGGCGCGGCCAACTCCCGCCTCATCGAGATTATGCATGTCGCGTCCGACGATCATCGCGCAGGCGCGGCGCGCGGCTTCGAGATCGCCCGCCGCCAGGGGCGCGGCGACCGCGCCGACATGGACATGGAGCGAGCGCGCGGCGACAAAGGGCCACGCCAGAAGCGCGCCCAGCGCAACCCCCCGCCAATCGGAAGGCAAGAGCGCCTCGGCGGCAAGCGCCCAGCCCGCCGCGCCGCCGACGACCAGAAACAGGCATAGCCCGCCCGCCGCCTTGCGCCAGGCGGGCGGCGCGCTTTCCCGATTGAGCTTGCGGTCCAAAGCTGAAATCGCGGCCCCGATCCAGGCTGCCGGATGGCCGATGCGGCGATAAAGAGCGGCCGGCCAGCCGACCGCCGCCTCCAGGGCGAAGCCCAGCAGCAGGGCCGGCGTGAAACTGCCCGGCGTCATGCGGCTTTTCCCTCTTCGCGCGACAAATGTTTCTCCGCAGCTTACTTCAATCGCAGCGGCAGGCCCGCCGCGACCAGCGTGACCCTATCGGCGATTTCGGCGACGCGCCGATTGAGCCGGCCTTGTTCGTCGGCGAAGCGCCGCGCCAGCGCGTTGTCCGGCGTGATGCCCCAGCCGACCTCGTTGCTGACCATCACAATATGGCCCGGAAGGCCGGGAAGGACGGCGAGCAGAAGGTCGATTTCGCTCTCGACGCCGCCCAGCAGGACGTTGGACAGGAAAAGCGTCAGGCAATCGACCAGCAGGCATTTTTCCGCCCCGGCCTCGCGCGCCAGAACCTCGGCCAGACGCACAGGCTCCTCCAAAGTGCGCCAATGGTCCGGGCGCTGTTGTCGATGAAGCGCGATGCGCGCGCGCATTTCTTCGTCGCGGCCTTCGCCGGTGGCGAGATAGGCGACGGGCAGACCGGAAAGGCGCGCCTGGCTTTCCGCAAAGGCGCTCTTGCCGGAGCGGGCGCCGCCGAGAACAAGTTCGAGCATAGCTCCCTATAAAGCCTGCGCGCCAAAACCGGAAAAATCTTTGGTCCCATGGCGCGAAAATCGCGGGCGATCAAACCGCGAATCGCGGCCTGGCCAATCTTGTTCGGTCATTTCGCGCGGCTCGGCTAAGATGGGGCGATTCGGTCAAGGGAACGCCGTGGAAGTCGGCGACGGGCCCGCCGCTGTGACCGGGGACGAAAGCCGCATGCCGTATCTTTTGCGGCGGCCACTGCCCTGGGGCGGGAAGGCGCGGCGGACGGTCGATCCGGGAGTCAGAAGACCTGCCGAAGTCTTTCTCGCGCGCCCCTGGACCGGGCGCGCCGGCAAGGATCTGAGTCGGATGCATTCGGAAAAATGGACGGTCGCGCCAGTTTCGCGCGCGATGGACGGCGCTTTACGGGAAAAAATCGATCGCAAGACCAAGCCGCTCGGCGCGCTGGGCCAGATGGAGGACATCGCGCTGCAAATCGGCCGCGCGCGGCAGAGCTTGAGTCCGAGTCTGAACCTCCCGCATATGGTGGTTTTCGCCGGCGATCACGGCGCGGCCAAGGCGGGAATCTCGGCCTATCCGCAGGACGTCACCTGGCAGATGGTCGAAAATTTCCTGGCCGGCGGCGCGGCGATCAATGTTTTCGCGCGCGCCAACGGACTCGCATTGACCATTGTCGACGCCGGCGTCGCCCATGACTTCGGCCAACGCGCGGGCCTGACCGACGCGAAAATCGCGGCCGGAACCGGGAATTATCTCGAAGGGCCGGCCATGACTCCAGATCAGCGTGATGAGGCCATGAAGCGCGGCGCCGAAATGGTCCGCAAACTGGCCGCCGAGGGCTGCGATGTCGTCGCCTTCGGCGAGATGGGGATCGGCAATTCGGCCTCCGCCTCGCTCATCACCCATTGCCTGACCGGCGCGCCACTGGGCGAATGCGTCGGTCGCGGGACGGGCCATGACGACGAAGGCCTCGCGCGCAAACACGCCCTATTGCGGCAGGCGCTGCAAGCCTGGAGCGGCGAGAGCGACGAACCGCTGGCGGTCATGGCGCGTTTCGGCGGGTTCGAAATCGCGATGATGACGGGCGCCATGCTCGCCGCCGCGCGTGCGAAAATGGTGGTTCTGGTCGATGGTTTCATCTGCGGCGCGGCGGCCCTGACCGCCGCGCGGATGGCGCCCGCCTTCCTCGATTATGCGATCTTCTGCCACGCCTCCGCCGAGCCAGGAGCGCGCGCGCAACTGGCGGCGATGCAGGCGGCGCCCTTGATCGATCTCGGGCTGCGCCTCGGCGAGGGCACCGGCGCCGCGCTCGCCTGGCCGCTCGTTCGCGCGGCTTGCACATTTTTGAACGAAATGGCGAGCTTCGATTCCGCCGGCGTTTCGGAAAAGCTATGATCGCGCGGGAGATCGCTTCGTTCTTCGCCGCCCTGCGTTTCCTGACTCGCCTGCCGGGGCCGCGATGGGCGGGTTCGGCCGCCGAACAGCTCGACCTTTCGGCGCCTTTTTCCCGCTGGTCGGCGCATTGGTCGGCGCGATCGGCGCGGCGGTCGCGCTCCTGGCGGCAACAGCCTGGCCGCATCCGGTCGCGATCGCGTTGAGCATGGGCGCGACGGCGGTCGTCACCGGCGCCTTTCATGAAGACGGGCTTTCGGACGCCGCCGATGGATTTGGCGGCGGCTGGACGCGCGAGGACATATTGCGGATCATGAAGGACTCGCGTGTCGGATCCTTCGGCGTCGTCGCGTTGGTTCTCGTCCTGCTGACCAAATTCGCATTGCTCAATTCCATCGCCGCGCCCGGCCGTTTGGCGGCGCTCATGATCGCCGGCCACGCGGCCTCCCGTCTGGCGCCCGTCGCGCTGATCTTCGCCCTCGATTATGCGCGCGACGAGGCCGGCAAGGCCAGGCCAGTGGCGACCGGAATGACGACGGGCCGGCTGGCCCTGGCCGGTGTTTTTGGCTGCGCGCCAAGCTTGGCGCTGCCTCCGGGACCAGCTCTCGCGGCCCTGGTTTTCTGCCTGGGTTCAGCCGCCTTGGCCGGAAGATTTTTCCACAAGCGGATCGGTGGATATACCGGCGACTGCCTCGGCGCGACGCAGCAGATTTCCGAAATCGCTTTCTATCTCGGCGCGACATGCGGCGCCTTTTCCTGATCCGCCATCCGAAAGCCGCCGTCGCGCCCGGGCTCTGCTACGGACGTTCGGACATTGGCCTGGAGCGCCCCGCCGAAGAAGATGCGTCCCGTCTGCGCCGCCTGCTGCCGGCAAATGCGCCGCTGTTCTCCAGCCCCTTGCGCCGCTGCCGTCTGCTGGCCGAGGCCCTATGCCCGGCTCCGCGTTTCGACGACCGCTTGCGGGAAATGGATTTTGGCGACTGGGAATTGAGGCCATGGGATCAGATCGATCGCGACCTTCTCGACGCCTGGGCGCGCGACCCGTTGAATTTCACGCCGCCGGGCGGCGAAAGCGCCCGAAATCTGCACGCCCGCGTCACCGAATTTTGCCAAGAGCTTGAAGCACAGGAAGAGATTGAAGCGCATGACCGACAAGAGGCCATCCTTCTGGCGCATGGCGGCGTCTTGCGTGCGGTCGCGTCGGCGCTGACCGGCGCCCCCGACTGGATGACGGCGCCTTTTGATTTCGGCGCGGTCAGCCTTGTCGAGAACGGAGCGTTCATCTGGACCAACAGGCGCTGACTGTGGTTAACGGTCCCTCCTGTTCGGCATTTCATACCGACGACCCAACAGCGCCCCTGCGACATCGGCGACCGAACGCGATTTCGTCCGATCTTTGGGTTTCGTTCACTCTGGATACGTAATGATCGGTCGTCGTTCACAACCGGACCGTCACGCCTTGAAGCCGGCCGCCTGTTTTGGGTCGACTCCGGAATCCGGACTGACGAGCCACGAATTTCCGGATGTGGCGCGATCCTGCCCTTGCGCCTTCGACCGCTCAGCCACAAAAGAGCTTTCCGTCGCTTCAAGGCCGGAACCCGCACGCCGGCGGACGCGAATTGCTCGATCAGGGCATGCCCGGCTGCGGGACCAGCGCCGGGCCGAAGCCGCCGTGCTGCTGAATGGAGTTGACCTCGACGCCGACCACCAGATTGTCGGTGACGGCGTAATTCACGCCCGCGCCGACCATGGTGATGCTGCTGGTCGGCTGCGAGCCGATCGCCATGTCGTTGAGCGCGGCGAAGCCGACGGGCGCGCCGTTGATCGCGCTGCTCGGACGGGCAAGGCCCGCGCCGAAAGTGACATAGGGCATCAGCCGGCCCATGTCATAGCCGACATTGACCTGCGCCATGCCGAAATCATAGCCGCGCGGCCCCCAGTTATAGAGGCCCGGCATATAGCCGACCGAGCCCTGCGCGCCGATGACGATGCGATTGTCCAGTTCCTTGTAATAGCCGACAAAGGCGTCGCCGCCAAAACCGCCGCGCGCGCCATGGCCCGAGGCGGCGGCGCCGAACAGGTCGGTCCCCATTGTCAGGCCGGACCAGGGATTGGCCGGCGGCGGCGCATCCCAGGGCGGCGGCGGGGCGGGGGTGAGCGCCGGCGGCGCCTCAAGCGTCGAGCCGCCGTCGCCCCCGGCGAAGTAGGGGAGTCCGTCGGCGCGCGCCGACGCGGCAAGGGCAAGGCAAAGCAGAGCGGAACAGCAGGCGGCGCGGATCATGGGAACCTCTTCGGACGGCGACACTATAATCGCAACCCAAAGGGGCGGCAAAGTGGCGGGCGCCATCCGCAGCGCCAGGTAACCAAAAAGCAAAATGTCCGGATTATCCTCCATTCGGCCTGACGCCTGACGCGAGATGAACGGGAATGACCATGCGTTTGAATCTGAAACCCTTTGCTTTCCCGGAACGCACGAGCGGAACGTTCCGCGCCGAATTGGCGTCGACCCTCTTCATCTGCCTCTACTTGAGCATGCGCATTCCGTTCATCGTCGGGCATTTCTGGCGGCTGGCCGTCCCGATCGCCTTGCTCGCCGCCTGCTATGCCCTCAAGGTCGCCTTGATGGTCTGGCTGGAGCTGCGCGGCGGGACCGCATGGGATTTCGGCCATTCGCCGAAACTCGTGATCAACGGTCCCTATCGCTACAATCGAAATCCGGTTTATCTCGTCGTGGTGGCGCAATTCGCGCTCTGGTTCGCGATCGTGGTCTATTGCGAAATCCAGGTGGTCAGTCTCGGCGGCGGGTTCGGCCCGGCGATGTTCTGGGTGGTCGGCGCCGCCCTGAGCATGATCGGTCCGTGGCTCTATTACGACCGCATCGCGATCCCGCGCGAGGAGAAACGCCTCACCGAGGATCACGGAACGGAATTTCTCGATTATTGCGCCCAGGTCCCGCGTTGGGGCGTGAGATTTGCTCCGCCCGTTCTTCCGCAAGACAAGGCGCCGGCGTGACCGAACCGCTGGTTCAAGGGTTCGGGTCGATCGAGCCGGATCGCGCGGCGCGCAATTCGGTCGACGACAGGGCCGACCTCGGGCCGTGCAACACGATCAGCGCGGGCGGGCGGCGCAAGGCCAGGTTTTTCGCCTGCGATTCCGGCAGGCGGCGGCCGGCGAACCAGCTTGCGGCGAGGCCGCGTTCGGCGCGATGGGTCGCGCCGGGCCGGTCGACCACCAGGATCGGCATTTTGCGCGCGATCTCGCGCCAGCGCCTCCAGCGGAAAAAACCGGCGAGATTATCCGCGCCCATGATCCAGACGAAATGGACGCCGGGACAGGAACGGCGCAGGAAATCCACGGTCTGAAAGGAATAGACGGCGCTGATTTCGGCCTCGAATCCGGTGACCACGACGCGCGGGTCGCGGATCAGCCGCCGCGCCGCCGCCATGCGTTGGGACAGGGACGGCAGGCCCTCGCGCGATTTCAGCGGATTTCCCGGCGAGACCATCAGCCAGATGCGGTCGAGGCCGAGCTTTTTGAGCGCCAGTTCGCACACCAGGGCGTGGCCCGCATGGGGCGGATTGAACGTCCCGCCGAACAGGCCGATCCGCATGCCGCGCGAAAAAGGCGGCAGGATCACGGCCGCGTCTGTCCGTCGCCGTGGACGACATATTTGAACGAAGTGAGCTGCGCCACCCCGACCGGCCCGCGCGCATGCATCCGCCCGGTCGCTATGCCGATCTCGGCGCCGAAGCCGAATTCGCCGCCATCGGCGAACTGGGTCGAGGCGTTGTGGATCACGATCGCCGAATCCACCTCGCGCAGGAATTTTTCCGCTTTTTGAGCGTTTTCGGTGACGATGCAGTCGGTGTGATGCGAGCCGTAGGTCTCGATATGGTCGATCGCGCCCTGCACCCCGTCCACCAGTTTCGCCGCGATGATCGCGTCGAGATATTCGGCGCGCCAATCGTCCTCGGCCGCAGCGACAACGCGCGGATCGGCCTTTTGCGCCGCCTCGTCGCCGCGCACCTCGCATTGCGCGTCGAGCATCAGCCGGACCAGCGGCGCAAGCAGGCGCTCCGCCCCGGCGCGGTCGACCAGCAGCGTCTCCGCCGCGCCGCAGACGCCGGTGCGGCGCATCTTGGCGTTGAGCAGGATCTTTTTCGCCTTTTCGAGATCGGCCTCGGCGTCGACATAGACATGCACGACGCCTTCGAGATGGGCGAAGACCGGCACCCGCGCCTCGGCCTGCACCCGCGCCACCAGGCTTTTGCCGCCGCGCGGCACGATCACGTCGATGGCGCCGTTGAGGCCCGCCAGCATGGCGCCGACGGCGGCGCGGTCGCGGGTGGGAATGAGCTGGATGCTCGTCTCGGGCAGGCCCGCTTCCTTGAGCCCGGCGGCGAGGCAGGAATGGATCAGCCGCGCGGAGTAAAAACTCTCCGAGCCGGCGCGCAGAATCGCGGCGTTGCCGGCCTTGAGGCAGAGCCCGCCGGCGTCGGCGGTGACATTGGGCCGGCTCTCGAAAATCACCCCGACCACGCCGAGCGGCGTCGAGACGCGATCGATCCGCAAGCCGTTGGGCCGCTCGAACGTCTCCAGCAGCCGGCCGACGGGGTCGGGCAGCACGGCGATTTCTTCGAGACTCCGGGCGATGGCGGCGATGCGCTGGTCGTCGAGCAGCAGGCGGTCGAGCAGGGCCGCCCCGAGGTTTTTGGCCCGCGCGCTGGCCATGTCGCGCGCATTGGCCTCAAGCAGTTCCGGCTTGCGGGCGAGCAGAATTCTGGCGGCGGCGCGCAGGGCAAGATTTTTCTGTTCCGGCGAGGCGAGCGCCAGCACGCGCGCGGCCTTGCGCGCCTCGCGTCCGATCGCCAGAACGACCGTTTCGAGATCGGCGGCCCCGCCGTCCACCACATTCAGGCTTTCCATCGCATTTCGTCCGGGCGTCTTCAGCAAGTTGAAATTGGGGAGCGAGATTTAGCAGACCCGGCGCTGACCGCCAAACGCGGCCGCTGGCGCCGGATGTGACGGAAGCTCCGCATTTTTGCGTTTTTCCGCCGCGTCCCCTTGGCTCACGCCGCGTTTTGGTCAAGATGCCGTGAGGCCCGCCGCTGTCCAGGGAGCCCGAATGACCGTCGTTCAAGCCTCCGAGGCGCCAGACCTCGCCGCCCTGCATCCCGCCGACGCGGTCGAAGCGCTCAATGAAATGGCCCCGGAAAAAGCCGGCGCCCTGCTCTCCAGGATGGATTTTCGGGCGGCCGTCAACATTCTCGACCAGGCCGGGCTCGAACATGGCGCGGCGCTGGTCGAGGCCATGGGTCCGGAGCAATCTGTCCCGCTCCTCGCGGAAATCGCCGCCGACCGGCGCGCCGCCATCTTCCGCAAGATGGACAAGCACGAGGCTTCGACGCTCTTGACGCTGCTTCCTCCCGAGGCCCGCGGCGAGCTGGAGCAGTTGCTGTCCTATGATCCGGACACCGCCGGCGGCCTCATGACCACCGAGTTCTTTCGCGCGCGCCCTGAATGGACCGTCGCGCAAAGTCTCGACGCCATCCGCACCTCCGCGCCGGCGCTGGAGACGGTCTACGCCGTTTATATCCTGGATCCGCAAGGCGTCCTGATCCGGGCGATCTCGTTGCGCGAACTGGTGTCCGCCGATCCGCAGGCGCCCATCCTCTCGATCGGCTCGGGCCGCAGGACTTTTTCGGTAACCCCCGACGAACCGCGCGAAAAAGTCGCGCGGCTGATCTCGAAATATGACTTGAGCGCCACGCCGGTCTTGGATGGATCCGGCAGGATATTGGGCATTGTGACGGTGGACGACGTCATTGACGCCATCATCGACACGGACACCGAGGACGCCCAGAAACAGGGCGGCATGGAGGCCCTCGACGCGCCCTATATGGCGACGAGTTTTTTCGCCATGATCAGGAAGCGCGGGGGCTGGCTCGCCGCGCTGTTCCTGTCGGAAATGCTGACCGCCAGCGCCATGCAGCATTTCGAAAGCGAACTGGAGCGGGCGGTGGTCCTGACCCTGTTCATTCCGCTCATCATGAGCTCGGGCGGCAATTCCGGCTCGCAGGCCACGTCCCTGATCATCCGCGCTTTGGCGCTCGAGGAGATCAAACTGCGCGACTGGTGGCGGGTCGCCCTGCGCGAACTGCCGTCCGGCGTCGTGCTCGGCGCGATCCTCGGCGTGATCGGCTTCATCCGCATCCTTCTTTGGCAGAAGCTCGGCGTCTACGATTATGGCGCGCACTGGATCCTGATCGCCCTGACCGTCGGCTCGGCCCTGGTGGGCATCGTGACCTTCGGCTCGCTGGCCGGCTCGATGCTGCCGTTCATCCTGCAAAGCCTGAAGTTCGACCCGGCAAGCGCCTCGGCGCCCTTTGTCGCGACCCTGGTCGACGTCACCGGCCTGGTGATCTATTTCTCCATCGCCCTGGTGATCCTGCATGGGACGCTGCTTTAGCGCGGAATTCGCCGGCGCGTCGACGGATTCGCGGTCGCCTTGCTTGTCGGCGGCCGGCGGCGGAAAGGCGACGGGCGCCGGTAACATCTATCCCTCGGGCATATTTTCATGCGATGATCGCACCAGCCAGGCGACCGCCGTCCCAGGACCGGTCGCCGCCTTGACCACAGCAGGATCAGCGTTTTGACCAGGATCACCATTCTCGGCGCCGGCTTCGGCGCGCTCACCACTTTGCGGGAATTGCGCCGTCGCAAGGTTGACGCCGACATCACGATCATCGCGCCGCAGGACGAACTGCATTATCTGCCGAGTTCGATCTGGATTCCGGCGCATCTGCGCCGCGCCGACGAGCTCAGGATTCCGCTCGGGCCTTTCTTCGCCAGGCATGGCGCCAATTTCATGCGCGCCTCGGTGACGGGCCTTGCCGAGGGCGGCCGCGTCGTCAACACCGACGCCGGCGACGTTGCCAACGATCACCTCGTCATTGCGACCGGCGGCCGGTTCATCCGCAAATTGCCGGGGATCGAAAATGCGCTGGTTCCTTGCGAAGGCCTCGCCGTCGCCGAGGAAATCGAACGGCGCCTCGCGGGAATGGACGGCGGCTCCATCGCCATCGGCTTCGCGACCAATCCGAACGAACAGGGCTCGATGCGCGGCGGTCCGATGTTCGAATATCTTTTCATCATCGACTCGCTGCTGCGCAAGTCCGGGCGGCGCTCGCGCTTCGACATCACTTTCTTCAGCCCGGCGCCGCGCCCCGGCGCCCGCCTTGGCGAAAGAGCGGTGGACGGCCTGCTGGCCGAAATGAAGTCGCGCGACATCAAAACCCATCTCGGCCACAAGATGGTGCGCTTCGAGGCCGACAAGGTCGTCACCGAGGGCGGCGAGTTCAAGGCCGACCTGATCCTGTTCATGCCGGGCCTCACCGGGCCGGCCTGGCTCGAAAAATCCGGCCTGCCGCTGTCGCCCGGCGGCATGGTCGCAGCCGACGCCTTCTGCCGCGCCCGCGACCACAAGAATGTCTGGGTCGTCGGCGACAGCGGCTCCTTCCCCGGCCCGGACTGGATGGCGAAACAGGCGCATCAGGCCGATCTGCAGGCGGCGGCCGCCGCCGCCAATATCGACGCGGTGCTGAGCCGGCGCGAACCCACCTCCGCCTTCAAGGCGGAACTGATCTGCATCGTCGACATGCTCGACGCCGGCGTGCTGGTCTATCGCTCGGAAAAGTTCAATTTCGTCAGCCCCAAAATGCGAATCTTCCATTGGCTCAAGGGGCTGTTCGAGGGTTTTTACCTGCGGAATTTCCGCTAAATCAGCGCCTCGCGCCCTAAAACCATGTCGTCGCGGTGGACCATTTCCATCCGGCCTTCCGTGCCGAGGATCGCGGCGATGTCGCGGGAGCTCCGGCCGATGATCCGCGCGGCGTGCGCCGCGTCATAGCCCACCAGCCCGCGGCCGATCTCGCCGCCCTGAAGGTTGCGGATGATGACGCAATCGCCGCGCGCGAAATCGCCCTCGACCGCCCTCACCCCGGCCGGCAGCAGGCTCGCGCCATTGATGATCGCCCGCGCGGCGCCGTCGTCGATGGTCAGCACGCCCTGGGGCGCGAGCGAGCCGGCGATCCATTTTTTCCGCGCGGTGACCGGCGAGGACGGCGTGAGGAACCAGGTGCAGGGCTCAGCCCTCGCGATCCGCCCGAACGGGATGGGATTGCTGGCCGTCGGCGATCACCATATGGGCGCCGCCGGCGGTGGCGATCTTGGCGGCCTCGATCTTGGTCTGCATGCCGCCGCGCGACAGTTCCGAGGCCGCGCCGCCGGCCATGGCCTCGATCTCGGCAGTGATGCGCGGCACGACCGGAATCAGCCGCGCATTGGGGTTTTGCGCGGGCGGCGAATCGTAAAGCCCGGCGACATCCGACAGCAGGATCAGCAGATCGGCCGAGGCCATGGTGGCGACGCGCGCGGCGAGCCGGTCGTTGTCGCCATAGCGGATTTCGCTGGTCGCCACGGTGTCGTTTTCGTTGATCACCGGCACGGCGCGCATGGCCATCAGCCGCGCCAGCGTTTCGCGCGCGTTGAGATAGCGCCGCCGCTCTTCCGTATCGCCGAAAGTCACCAGAATCTGGCCCGCCACGATCTGGCGCTCGGCCAGAACTTCGGCCCAGATGCGCGACAGGGCGATCTGGCCGACGGCGGCGGAAGCCTGCGAATCTTCGAGTTTCAGCGCGCCGGGCGGCAGGCCGAGCACCGAGCGGCCGAGCGCCACGGCGCCGGAGGAGACCACCAGCACATCGGCGCCGCGCCGGTGCAGTGCGGCGAGATCGTCGGCCAGCCCCTCAAGCCATTCGCGCTTGGCCGCGCCGCGCCCGCGATCCACCAGCAGCGAGGAGCCGACCTTGACGACGATGCGCTTGAACTGATCGAGAGAAGGCAGCTTCATTTCGTTTCCAGGATTCTCAACGTTCTTGCAAAGGCTTCGGCGTCATTGCGAGCCAACGGATCCGGCCGCCGGCCGGTCCGATGACAGGCTCCGCGAAGCAATCCATTCTTGCCGCTTGCCACAGCGTGGATTGCTTCGTCGCTTTCGCTCCTCGCAAAGACGGCGGCGAGGCGTCGCCCCTCACGGCCGCCACTCATCCTGCGGCCCCTGCGCCGCCTCCTGCCGCCGGCGTTCGGCAATGATCCGCCACAAGGCGCGCAAAACCTCCGTGACCCCCTCGCCCGCGATCGCCGACATCTTGTAAGGGGCGCCCGGCTTCTCGCCCTCGCTGAGCGGCGGGCCGGCGGACCGGATCGCCCGCTTCAAGCGCTCGACCTGCTTTTTCAGCGTTTCCGCGTCAACCGAATCGATCTTCGACAAAGCGACGATTTCCGTCTTTTCCTCCAGCCCATTGCCATAGGCCGCGAGTTCGCCGCGCACGATCTTGTAATCCTTGCCGGCGTGCTCGCCGGTCGCGTCGACCAGATGCAGGAGGACGCCGGTGCGCTCGACATGCCCCAGAAAACGGTCGCCGAGGCCATGACCCTCGTGGGCGCCCGCGATCAGGCCCGGAATGTCCGCCAGCACGAATTCCTTGCCGTCGACATGGACGACGCCGAGATTGGGATGAAGCGTGGTGAAGGGATAATCCGCGATCTTCGGCCTGGCGGCGGAGACGGTCGCCAGAAAAGTCGACTTGCCGGCGTTGGGCAGGCCGACGAGCCCGGCGTCGGCGATGAGCTTCAGGCGCAGGATGATGGTGCGCTCCTCGCCCTCCTGCCCCGGATTGGCGCGGCGCGGCGCGCGATTGGTCGAGGTGGTGAAATGGAGATTGCCGAAGCCGCCATTGCCGCCCTTGCCGATGACCACGCGCTGGCCGACCTCGGTCAGATCGGCGATCAGCGTTTCGCCGTCCTCCTCGAAAATCTGCGTGCCTTCCGGCACTTTCAGCACGACATCGGCCCCCCTGCCCCCGGAGCGGTTCTTGCCCATGCCATGGCCGCCGGTCTTGGCCTTGAAATGCTGCTGGAAGCGGTAGTCGATCAGGGTGTTGAGCCCGGCGACGCATTCGGCCACGACATCGCCGCCGCGCCCGCCGTCGCCGCCGTCAGGCCCGCCGAATTCGATGAATTTCTCGCGCCGGAACGACACGCAGCCGGCGCCGCCGTCGCCCGAACGCACATAAATCTTGGTCTGATCGAGGAATTTCATTTTTGAGCCCGGCGCGGCCCGCGCGCGAGGCGCGGACCGCAAATGTCCTGTCGAAATCTGTCAGGCTATGGCTCTATCGAAGGCGAGCGCGGGCTGCAAGCCGTCGCCTCGGGGCGCCCGCCATTCGTCGCGCCGCAAAGTCATCCGCATGACCGGGCTGTCGGCGTGGCGCCCCAAGCCGGCCTCGAACCTTTCGCTCTCGACGAAGCCGCATTTTTCCAGCATGGCGCAGGAGGCGGCGTTGTCCGTCAGGATCACGGTCGACAGTTCATCGGCGTCGGTGATGCGAAAAAAAACGTCGGTCAAGGCCTGCGTCGCTTCGCTCATCAGGCCGCGCCCGGCATAGGGCCGTCCCAGCCAGAAGACGAGCCTCGGGCCGTCCACCGCCGGGTCGATCGCCGCCATGCCGACCAGTTTGCGCGGGAAATCCTTGAGCGTCAGCACGAAACGCAGGGCCGAGCCGCGCGCATTGGCCGCGCGCGCCGCCAGAATGCAGCGCTCGGCGTCCTCGATCGTATAGGGATGGGGAATCAGCGCCGTCCAGCGGGCGACGCCCCAATCTCCCGCGAGGGCGGAAACGGCGGGAGCGTCCGATTCGCGCGGCCAGCGCAGCCACAGCCGCCGGGTTTCAAGGCGAAACACATCGTCGCGGGCGATCTCGGGGAACATGCAGGGCTCCGGTCAAAGCAAAAGGGGAAACGGCGCCGTTTCCCCTTCAGCAATTGGCTCCGGAAGCCATTCCAACCGAAGATTGTGACGATCTTCGCGCTGGAAGGTGGCCTTTTTGTCGTTTCCCCGGCAAATGCGCCGGAAATTGGAAAATCGACTTTCGGAACCTGCCTAAAGGGCTTGCGCCGGCGAGGTCCCGAAGTTCGCGACCTCTGTTATTCCGCGGCCGTGGCCGCCGGGGCGAGCGCTACCGTGATCACGGATCGGGCGCCCTGGGTCTTGAAGACCACCTTGCCTTCTACCAGGGCGAAAAGGGTGTGATCCTTGCCCATGCCGACATTGGCGCCGGCGTGCCACTTGGTGCCGCGCTGGCGCACGAGAATATTGCCGGCGGCCACGTTTTCGCCGCCGAATTTCTTCACGCCAAGGCGCCGGCCTTCCGAGTCGCGCCCGTTGCGGGACGAACCGCCTGCTTTCTTGTGAGCCATTGTCCTGCTCCGAAATAGTTGTCCTGCAGCCTCTGCGGAGGCTGAATGTCAATCCGTGAAGCGCGAGCCGGTCAGGCGACGACTTCGGTGATGCGCACGACCGTCAGGTCCTGACGGTGGCCGCGCTTGCGCTTGGAATTCTTGCGGCGGCGCTTCTTGAAGGAAATGACCTTCGGGCCGCGGGTGTGCTCGACGATCTCAGCCTTCACGGAGGCGCCGGCGACGAAAGGCGCGCCGAGCTGGGCGGCGCCGTCCGTCTCGACCATCAGAACGTCGGAAAAGGTGACGACGGAACCGGCGTCGCCTTCCAGCGACATGACGGTGATCTTTTCATCGGCGGCTACGCGATATTGCTTGCCGCCGGTTTTGATGACTGCGAACATCGTTCTTCCTCGTGTTCGATCCGGCTCTGCGGTGTTTTTGAGCATCATCTCGTCCGAAAAGTGGTTCCCACTTTTCGGGATCATGCTCCAAAACGCGGCCGGCTTCTTTGCAGTTGAACCGGGTGGATTGGAGCCCAGCGGCATTTTCGCCGACAGGGTTCCAGTTGCGGGCGGTTTCGGCAGTGCCGAAAAACACAAATGTCGCGGCGGCGAGCCACGACAAAGCGTCCGGTTTCCTATGCCGGACGCCCCGGGAAGTCAAGCGCGGATGTTTCGCGCGAAGGATTTTCGCCGGCGCCGGGCGAAGGCGCTTGCGCGCGGCGGCGCGGCCTGATATTGCGCCGCTTCACCACAAGGTGGGCTTGACCCGCCGACGCGCCCGGATGGAGAGGTGGCTGAGTGGTTGAAAGCACCGCACTCGAAATGCGGCATACGGGCAACCGTATCGGGGGTTCGAATCCCTCCCTCTCCGCCACCTGACTTTCCCCTCTCCGCCAGTTTTCCCTTCGGGGGAAACGCTCGAATTTCAAGGGTTCGGCCAGATGGAGTCTGGTCGATGGCGCACCATGTATCCCGCCCCGTAGCGCAACGTGTAGTCCGCGGCGGGGCCGGTCCCGACGGCCGCCGAGCTACCTTGTCCGGCGCGGCGACGTCTATTTTTTCCAGATTCGCCCGCGGCTTCCGAAGGTCCTTGCGTCTTTCCCAAATCCAGGACCTGTTAAAATCCGGATTGGCGCTGTTTCGCTCCGTCTTGCCCAGTTCGAGGCGCTGCGGCTGGCGGACGCGGCCGAAGCGCTGTCCGCGGCTTGGGAGAGGTACATGCACGCCGGAAATGGCGGGAACGGACAAAATCAGACGGCCTTCCCCTTCATCGCCGACGCGGACGCGGCGGAGCGGTCGGCCCGCGCGGAATTCCTTGCTGCTCTGACGACCTACTTCGAGCGGGTGAAAAGGCGCTTGAAGGAACCGCCGCCTCACCCCCTCGTCGCCATGTCCCCCGACGCCCTCAGGGCATTCGCCTTCTTGCAAGAGGGCGTGATGATCGAGAAGGAGGTCCGTCTCGGCCCCGAGGGGCATCCACTGGTGGTCGCCCGCGCCGACCTGCTGCGCGCCGACCTTCGGCGACGCATGGCGGCCGACGTCGCCGCGTCGGCCCCACCGCCCGAATGGGCCACGCCGTCGCAACCGCTGGCGGCCGCCGAGGTCAACGGCGGCTCATCCCCCTCATCCGCGGTCACGGCTTCGACAACTCCAGCCGCGCAGCCGTCCGCCATGTCTGGTTCCGTCCCCTCATCACTGCCCGTCCATCCGGGATCGCGCGCGCCCCTGTTCAGCGAAGCCCTCGCCGAATATCTCGCGTTGCGCGAAGGAGCCGGAGAGGACAGGCGACGCTCTCGACCGCGCGCATGCGCGCCGAGGTCTTCATGGCCGTGATGGAAGACAAGCCGATCGACCAGTACCTCCCGATCGACCTGCAAAATTTCCTGAACGACGCGCAATATCTCCCCCTCGCCTTTGGCAAGGAAATGCCGGAATCGGCGACCGTACGGGCGATTGGGCCCAAGGAGGCGATCCGCATCAACAAGGCGGAGGATTGCTGGAAACGGCTGACGCGCAAGACGATGGAGGACGGTTACCTTCCGGCCATCAAGGCCGTCATCAATCACGCCGTTCGCGTCCACCCAATGCGCCATCCTTTCGCCGGCTTGCGGCTGATATGGCCTAATAAACTCCGGGAGTCCGTCGAACGCGAGCCACTCGACGCCGAAAGGCTCAACGAGGTGTTCCGGCGTGGCGTCGCCTCCGGCTTCATCGACGAGCGCTGCTGCCGGCCCTCGCCCAGACGACATCACGTCGTCTCGGCCTGCTCGCCTATCTGCGCGGCGACGATTTCCAAGAAAAGCACGGGGTTACGATCATTCGCGTCAACGGCGTGCAATTCAACTCGAAAACGGGCAAGTGGTATCGCGTCCCGTTCAAGACGGCCGACAGCCTGAGGTTCTTCGTCTTGCATGAGATGTGGGAAAAGTGCGGTTTCACGGAGTGGGCCAAGGCGCAAGGCGACGGCTTCATCTTCCGTCAATTGCACGACTGCTCAGACCCCGCCGACGCCGCGTCGAAAAGGTGCGGCCGCCTACTAAAAAAGGCCGGCGCGATCGGCTGCAACATCGAAGTCCCCCATGCCTTGCGTCATGGAGCCAAGGACTTGATGGTCGAGGCGTCGGTCGGAGGAGAAACCCGTCGCAAACAGATGGGACAAGCGGTCCGTGTCGACGTCCACGATGATTATGGTTCGAACCATTCCCTGACGCGGAAGGAATGCCAGCAGCTCGCCAGACTCCCTTTGATTAAGGAGGTCGACTGGTCGGTGTTCAAGGGGTTGGATTTTGAGGCGATGGCTTCGAAAGAGCGGAAGGGCGGCCGTCCGAAAACGGAACCGATTGCCTAAATTGAGGTCTCTGGCGGCGTTTTGAGTGAACGCCGCCGGACATTCTCTATCTGACCAAGCTGCCCCACGATACCGGCAATTTTCGTTTTGAGCTTGGCGGCAGCCTCTTTGTCGGTTGTCACCTTCAATTCGCGCCGCGCTTCGTACAGCTTTTTCAATTGACGATGCGGCGCGAGGATTTTGCCGTCTGATACGATAACGCCGGTAATTCGGCGGCATGGTCGACGTAATGCTTTTCTTTATGATAGCGCAGACCCGAACGGTGAATCAGTTGGCGAACGTTCCATATAAACTCTCCGGGCAGAGCTGCGCCTGACAAAGTCACGTCATCGACGTAAACGGTAAGCAGAACGCCCTGACCTTCACAGCGTCGGGCAATTTCCTCCCATAGATCGTAAAACGCAAAATGCGCCAGAATTGGACTTAAGGGACTGCCGGTCGGCAAGTGCTCCCGATAGGTTGCGAGACTTGTGAGAAGTCCGGCGATATCCTTGGGGCATTGCATGACGCTGCGAAAGAACCAAAAAACCCTCTTGGCCGGGGTGCTTGGGTAATATTTTTTGACATCAAGGCAATGGACGATCCGCTGATTGCAGTGCTGCGCGGCGTTCGAAACGTAGCAGCGTCGCTTGACTGGACAGAAGAGATAATCAGGCGGTTCAATCCGCGCTAAAAGGCGGGCTATGCGCGCCTGAACAAGCTTCAAGGGCCTCGCGGGATTTTCGACGCGCCTGACGCCGCCGTTCTTCTTGGCGATGTCAAACTCCGAGTAGAAGTCATCGTGACGCTTGCCGAACGCCCTAAGCTCGGCGTTGCTCAGCCGCAGCAAATCCGCCAGCTTGCGACGGGTCCCAAGTCGATAGAATGGCGATTGATTCAGGGGATACGTTTGCCGCTTCTTACCCTGCATGAATATGTCCGCCGCGCTCTTCAAGGAATTGCAGGAGCTTGATGATCTTTCCGGCGACGAACTGGCGCGCTTGACGGGAGGCCCCGCTCGGCTGCGGATTTTCCATGTTTTCGGCAAAAAACAAAATCGACGACGCCGGCATTTTGAATACTTCGGCATATTTATTGATGAGGTCCACCGTAGGCGATTTCACGCCTTTTTCGATCTCCGACATGTAGGATTTCGAAATGCCAAGTTTTTCCGCCAATTCAGCCTGCTTCAGGTCATGATATACGCGGATGAGCCGGAGTGCTTCGTGCAGCATATTTTGCGGACCCTATGAGATACAATACAGGGCGGCGACTACTCCCTGAACGTGATGCGAATGACAATGATGACGAGCTGAACCAGTTTGGCCAGCAACGGCGCCAACGCCAGCAACACCTTCAACGTCTGCTTGCGGAAGAGGCCCCTCCACCAGAAACGCTGTTTCGACCGCCGCCGTTCCCCATCGATAAGGTCCGGTGTTTCCATCGGATATTTCTCCTTCACCAGCCAAGCTGAATTGCCGGGCCGCCTTGAGGCGAAGAAGACGGGCGGGGAACAGTTAAACCCTGCACGTACGGGCGAGCGCCCAGCCTTGGGCGCTCGCCCCGGCCCGTCACGCCGCGCATGACCTGGCCGAGAAACAGAAGGCTTGAAACCCTCCACAAAGCGCCTTGCGGCGCTTCAACGAATAAGGCGTATCCCTTTTTCCATATCGACAAGCGCAGCAATAAGGCAATTCGGGTTCACCCGCAAGGGAAAAAGTTCGCTATTAGCGAACTTTTTTTGTGCCCGTGGGCTGTGGTCGTCTCAGCCCACATGTCTCGCAGCGCGCAAAAACCGGCGCCATTGTCAGCCAATGTGCCGAGGACATTGAGAAGATCGCGGGTTGACCGTGAGAGACGCCGTCGTGGTGGATGGTCAAGAACAACCGCGCTTCGTAAGGTGTTTGCCCCGTTAGCCTGCGCCTCGGAGTTTCCACCATGAAGGACTACAACGGATTTTCCGGAAAACAGCGCAGCCGCGCTCAAAGATGGCTGAACAAGGAATGGAGCGCGGGCCGACTGGCGAGGCCGTCAAAGTGCGTTGCCTGCGGTCAAACCGAGGGCGTTATTCAAGCCCATGCCGAGGATTATTCCGATCCGTTTCGCGCTGGTGTCACGGACGGATTTCATTTGTGCATAGTTTGCCACGCGATGGTGCATGCGAGGCCTGACAACCAGAAAGCTTGGCGCGACTATCGAGCGATGATCGAGGCCGGTGGCTGCCCAAAAGTCCTCAAGACGAACCAGAACTTCCTTGGCGCCATGGCGCAGTTCGCAAATCGACCGATCACGGAATACATGTTCGATTGGGGTAAACCACCTAATCGGCGAGCGCTGCTTGAGATCGAAACGTCTCAGGACGAGGTTGCAAATCGCCCGCCCCCTGGAACTCTAAAGGCTTGAGAATGCAGGAATTGTGGGCGCTCACGCGCCCTGCAACGCCGTCAAATAGGCGACCGCCTCGCTCGCCTTCGACGCGGCGGTGAAGATGGCGCGTTTGTCGGCCTTCAACAGTCCTAGCCAATGGCCGAGATATTGAGCGTGGTCGGCTCGCGGCTCCGGGCTAACACCAACGTCGGCACATAGGAACGCGGCGCCCAGTTCCGCGACCAGTTCTTCCGCCGCATAGGCCGCATCGCCGAACCGGCGGTCGAGCTGGCGGTTGCAGCGGCTCTCATGGCCGGTCCAGTGGGTCAGTTCGTGGAAGGCTGTGGCGTAATAGGCCTCGGCCGGGGAAATTGTCGGCGTCCCGACGAACGCCTCGCGAGGCGGCAGGACGATCATGTCGGCCGACGGTCGGTAAAATGCGCGGTCGCCGCCGTGCCGGATCGTCGCGCCAGTCTTGGCGACAAACGCCTCGGCCTGCTCGACCGGCGTCATGGTGGACGTCGGCGCCTCGGGTGTCGGCGGAGCATAACCATCGACCTGTTCGGCCGCGAAAACGGGACTGGCGCGGGCGATGAGACGGGTTTCGGGCTGGTCTTCGTCGTCGGCCACCGAGATTTCCTTGTAGAAGACTACATGCGCCGCCCTTTCGCCCTTGCGGACTTGGGCGCCGGCCTCTGCCCACTGGCGATAGGTGCCCCACAGGCCGGAGGAATAGTTGTTCTGATCTGAGATGGCCCAGAGGGTTACGATATTCACGCCGCGATAAGGCCAATTCGATCCGACATTGATCGGCCGGACGATGCTTCCGGACGACCGATGCCATGGAAGCCGGAACTCGCCGGCGCCGCGCTCGATTGCGGAGATGATGGTGTCGGTGATGGCTTGGTGGATGTCGAAATGCTGCGTTTTCATCGTGGTCCCCTTGGTGGCGGGCCGCGTGATTGCGGCCTGATGGGGACTGCGGACCGAACCGTGTGGCCGGGCGGTCAAACGCCGCGCTTCAGCGCGCCGCTGGCGGGGCGGAGCTGCACGACCGACAGAATGGAGGGAGGAAGCGAGCCGGGTTGATCCGCGCGGCTGGGGCGGTCAATTTCCCCATATGACAGGCCAAATGCGCCCGCCCGACAGGGAGGGTCGATGACGAGGCTGACACGCCCTCCAGCGCAAATCACCCAACGGATCTGCGATCGCGTCGCCGGATTCCCGCTTAACGACTGAAATCATTGCACGTTGCTGAAAAGCCAGGGCTGAGCCAATATGGCGGCCTCCGATCCAGCCAGGCGGCCGCCGTGGGCCCAATTTCTCGCAACTTCGATTTTTTGGAGGCTTTTGAACCGGACCTCGCCCGTTTGGGCGCCCTCGCCGAATGGGCCTTCCATCAGGACGCGCCGACGGCGCTGGGAAAGATGCGGCAGTTCGCCGAACACATGGCGAAATCCATCGCTGCTCGAAACGGCCTCGACCTCGTCGCCCGAGCTAATTTCGACGACACCTTGCGCGCCCTTCAACAGGAGGGGAAGCTCCCCCGGCAGGCGGCCGACGTCTTCCACTTCCTTCGCCGTTATGGCAACGCAGCCGTCCACGAAAACCTCGGCACGCCGCGGCAAGCCTTGACCGGCCTGAAGCTCGCCCGTGAACTCGGCGTCTGGTTCGTTCGCGCCTATGGACCGGACAGCAAATTCACCGCCGGCGCCTTTAGCCCGCCTCAGCCGCCCAAGGACGCGACCGCGGACCTGACGAAGGAAATCGAACGCCTGCGCGGCCAACTCGCAGCGACCGAAGGCGCGGCGGAAAAAGCCCAGCGCGAAGCTGCGGAGGCCGCGCGCGGAAAACTCGACGCCGAAGCCTTGGCCCGGCGCGAGGCCGATGAACGCATCCAATGGGAGGAATTGGCGGCCGAAGAGGCGGCCGCCCGTGATGAAGTTCAGCGTACGCTCGATCGTCTGAGGTCCGAAGCGCAAAGCCAGACGCCCGCCGTCATGGCGAAACTGATGCAGGCGGCCGAGACCGCCGACGCGGCGATCGAACTCGACGAAGCCGACACCCGCGTCCTCATCGACGCCAAACTTGCGGCCGCGGGCTGGACCGTGGATTCCACGCGGCTGCGTCACGCGGCCGGGACGCGGCCGGATTCGGCGCCGGCGATCGCCATCGGGGAATGGCCAACGGCGACCGGCCCGGTCGATTACGCCCTTTTTTTCGACGGCCGCTGCGTCGGCCTGATCGAGGCCAAGCGCGGCCGGACGGACGTTCCCGGCGTTCTGGTCCAGACCGGCCGTTACGCGGCCGGCGTCACGTTGTCGGCCGAGCAGCGCCTCGCCCCAGCGCTCGCCGCTGACGCGCCGGGCGGCGTGCCTTTTCTCTTCGCGACCAATGGCCGCCCCTATGTCAAACAGATGGAGACCAAGTCGGGCATCTGGTTCCGCGACGCGCGGCGCGCGTCGAAATCTGCCGACGGCGCTGAGCGACTGGTTCACGCCGCAGGACCTGAAGGAGAAGCTGGCGCAGACCATCGACGGCGCTGGCCTCGCGGCCGAGACCTTCGATTATGCCGGCATTCGCCCCTATCAGCAGGAGGCGATCAAGGCGATCGAGGAGGCGCTCGGACACGGCCAGCGAGAAATCCTCGTCGCCATGGCGACCGGCACGGGCAAGACGCGGACCTGCATCGCCCTGATGTATCGCCTACTCAAGCACAAGAATTCCGCCGCATCCTGTTTCTGGTCGACCGCAACGAACTGGGCAAACAGACGCTGCGGGCGCTGGCCAATACCGAGCTTGAGGGGCTGCTGAAATTCGACGAGAGCTACAATGTCGCCGGCCTCGACAAGAAGCTGCCGGAGCGCGAGGACCGCGTCCATGTCGCCACGGTTCAGGCCATGGTCAAACGGGTCATCTCGCGCCGAGGGGGTCGATGAACGCCCGTCGCCCGGAACCTATGATTGCGTCGTCGTCGACGAAGCCCATCGCGGCTACACGCTCGACGCCGAGCTGCGCGAGGAAGACCTCGAATTTCGCTCGCTGGAGGATTACCTCTCCAAATACCGCCGCGTCCTCGACTATTTCGATGCCACGAAAATCGCCCTCACCGCCACGCCGGCCCTGCATACCGCCCAGATCTTCGGCGCGCCGGTCTATCGCTACACCTATAGACAGGCCGTGGTTGACGGCTATCTGATCGACCACGCCCCGCCGCGTCGGATCAAGACGGCGTTGGCCAAAGCCGGGATCAGCTTCCCGGCCGGCGAGGAGGTTGAGATCATCGACCCCCGCAGCGGCCAGATCGACCTATTCGAGACTCCGGAGTCAGGTCGATTTCGAAGTGCAGGAATTCAACAAGAAGGTTTACAGCGTCGAATTCAACCGGGTGGTCGCCGAGGCCGTCGCCGCGGAAATCCGTCCAACAGCTCCCGGAAAGAGCCTGCTGTTCGCAGCCCGCGACGACCACGCCGACACCTTGGTCGATCAGCTCCGCAAGGCGCTGGAGGCCGACATATGGCCCACAACCGCACGACCTCGTCGAAAAAATCACTGGCAAGGTGGACAAGCCCGGCGATTCATCCGAAGTTTCGCAACGACCCCCGGCCGAAATATGTCGTCACCGTCGATCTTCTGACGACAGGCGTCGACATCCCCGAAATTTGTAATTTGGTCTTCGTCCGCCGCGTCAACAGCCGCATCCTCTACGACCAGATGATCGGACGCGCCACGCGCCGCGCCGATCACATCGGCAAGGAGGTTTTCCGCATCTTCGACGCGGTGGATATCTACGCCAATTTGCAGGCCGTGACCGACATGCGGCCTGTCGTCGTCGATGCCAACTTGCCGCTTGAAATCCTCGTCGCGGATTTCCTGCGGCGCCGAAGCCGATGAGGACCGCGTTTTCGTGCGCGACCAGATTGTCGTGCGCCTGCGCCGCGCGATCAAACATTTCTCGGAACCGCAGCGCGAGGCCTTCATCCGCGCCTCGGAATTGACGCCGGAGGCTTTCCTCGCCCGGCTGCGCGCGGCGGCGCCGCATGAGGCCGCGACGCTGCTGCAAAGCCACGCGGCCGCCCTCGCCGTCGCCTCAGGCGCGCGGCCGGCCGCCGGCGACCGAGGCATTTACATATCCAACCACGCCGACGAACTGGTTTCGGTCGAAGACGTCTTCGACGGCGCCGCCAGCCCCGAGGATTATATCTCCGCCTTCGAGCGCTTCGTGCGGGAAAATCTGAACGCCTCGGCGGCGATGATCGCCGCGACACAAAAACCGCGCGAACTCACGCGCAAAGAACTGAAGGCGCTCGCCGCTGAACTCGACGACAAGGGTTTTTCCGAGGCCAAGCTCCGCCGCGCCTATGGACGCGCCCGCAATGCCGACATCGCCGCCCATATCATCGGCTTCGTCCGCCAGGCCGCCTTGGGCGACCCGCTCGTCCCCTATGCCGCCCGCGTCGAATTCGGCGCTCGCGCGGATTGAGACGTCAAAACCTTGGACGACGAAACAGAAACAGTGGCTGCGACCGCATCGGTCGCGTATTGAAGGACCAGCCGGTCGGTGACCGGGAAATCCTCAACGAACCGGCCTTTAAAGCACAAGGCGGGTTCGAGACCGTCGACGCCGAATTCGGCCATCACTTGCAGGACGTTCTGGCCGACCTTAACGAAGCCATCTGGGGCCGCGCTGCCGGCTAGCCCCTTCGGAGACGCCATGAATCCCTCGTCCGACCTCGTCAACAAGCTGTGGCGGCTCTGCGCCGTCCTCCGCAAGGACGGCATCACCTACCAGCAGTACGTGACCGAGCTGACCTATCTGCTGTTTCTGAAGATGATGGCGGAGAAGAAGCTCGAAGAGGGGCGAATTCCCACGGGCGCGCGTTGGCGTGACCTGATCGCTGAGGAAGGAATCAAGCGCCTCGCGCTTTACCGGAAAATTCTTGCCGATCTCGGCGACCCCGAAAAGCGGCAAGACCGGACAGTTCAGGCGATTTTCGCCAACGCCGCGACGTTCATCCGTGAGCCGGTCAATCTCGACAAGCTCGTCGCGACCATCGACGACCTGCACTGGTTCACCGAGGCGCGCGACTCCTTCGGCGACCTCTATGAAGGCCTGTTGCAGAAGAATGCCGAGGAAACCAAGCGCGGCGCCGGCCAATATTTCACCCCGCGCGTGCTGATTGATGTCATCGTCCGGCTGATGAAGCCTAAGGCCGGCGAGACGATTCAAGACCCCGCCGCCGGCACCGGCGGCTTCCTCATCGCTTCAAACACATTCATCCGCGGCGCGACCGACGATTTCTTCACCCTCGCGCCCAAGGAGCAGGAATTCCAGTTCAAGCACGCCCTGCATGGAATGGAGAATGTCGAAGGCGTCTATCGCCTGCTGTTGATGAATCTGTTCCTGCACGGCATCGATTCTTGGCACATCCTGTTGGGCGACACGCTGGCGCCCGCCGGCGCCGATCTGCAAAAGGCCGACGTCATCCTGACAAATCCGCCGTTCGGTCCCGCCGGCGGCCGGCCGTCGCGCGACGACCTCACCGTGACGGCGACCGTCTCCTCCTATCAACTCCCCTTCGTCGAACATTGCATCCGGACGTTGAAGCCCGGCGGCCGGGCGGCCGTCGTCGTGCCGGACAATGTGCTGTTCGAAGACGGACGCGGCCGCGACCTGCGGCGCATGTTGATGGATCGCTGCGACCTCCACACCGTCCTTCGTCTGCCGACCGGTATTTTCTATGCGCAGGGTGTGAAGACTAACGTCATCTTCTTCACAAAGGGCGCGGCCGACAGCAGCCAGACGAAAAAGGTCTGGGTCTATGACCTGCGCGCCAATATGCCGACCTTTGGCAAGACCAGCCCGCTGACTGAAGCCCATTTCGCCGAATTCGAGGCGGCTTTTGGCGACGACCCGATGGGCGGCGCGCCGCGCAAGGACGAGGGCGAGTCCGGACGCTTCCGTTGCTTCTCACGCGACGACATCGCCGCCCGTGGCGACAACCTCGACATCACATGGCTGCGCGACACGTCGGCCGACGCCGAGGATTCGCTGACCGAGCCGGAGGAGCTGATCGGCGCAATTCTCGGTCATCTCAAGAGCGCGCTCGCCGAAATCGAAGTGTTGAGCGAGGAGCTGGAAGGCGACGCGGCGGACAATGTCGCGGAGGCGGCGCAATCAGCGAGGCGCCGGGCTACTCAATTCAACTCTATATGGCTGACGGGACGCCGGACGGGCTGGTCATCGCCACGCAATTCGGTTGGACCGGGCAACTGACCGTATGTCGGCAGGCGACCTTCGACAGTCTGATGCGACGGGAGGATTTGGATCGTCCCGGTGTTTACATCCTCTATGGCCCCGATCCCGAGAACGCCGCGCGCATGCGCGCCTATATCGGCGAAGCCGACAGCATTCGCGACCGTATCCCGGCCAGCGCCGTGAAGCAGGAGTTTTGGGAGACGGCGGCGGCCGTCACCGCCAGCGACAATGCTTTAACCAAGGGCCATGTCCGCTATCTGGAGGCGCGCCTCATCGAAATGACGCGCGACGCGGGCCGAGCAACGCTTTCGAACAGCCAGCAGCCCGGCGCCGACAAGCGCTACCTGCCGGAAGCCGACAAGGCCAACATGGAGCGCTTTCTGGCCGAGTTGAAGTCGGTCCTGCCGGTCGTCGGCTTCGATCTATTGAAGCCCGTTCGCCGCGCAAGCCCGACGCCGGGCGCCGCAGTCGTCGCCGCAAACGCCACCGCCAACCGGACAATTTTCGAGAAATTCGCCATAAGTCGGGCGTCCGCGCCGAAGCGTTCGATGACGGCGGTCAATTCGTCGTTCTCCAACAGTCCGAAGCGCTGAAAAACGCGGGCTATGAGGCGAAAGCCTATAAGGCCCTGAAAGACCTTCTGATCGAACAAGGCATCCTGCGGCCCGTTGAGGTGGGCGACCGCTATAAATTCACGCAGGACTACGCGTTCGACAGCCCCTCCGCCGCCGCCGCGATCGTGCTGGACCGCAACAGCAATGGCAGGACCGAATGGAAGGTCAAAGGCCAGAAAAAGACTTTCCACGAATGGCAGTCGCAATCGGGGGCAAGGAACGGCTCGGAGGCGGCGCAATGAGCGGGTTACCGGAGGGGTGGGCCGATGCCCAGCTACATCAAATCACCGCCGATGAGCCAGCTGCAATCACCGACGGACCGTTCGGAAGCAACCTGAAAACGGTGCACTACACGGACAGCGGGGCGCGGGTTGTCAGGCTCAACAACCTCGGCGACGGCAGATTCAAAGACGCTGACCAATCATTTATTTCCCTCGACCAATATCGGCAGCTGACCAAACATGAGGTTCGCGCCGGCGATCTTATTACGGCTGCGCTTGGCGACCCTTTGGGTCGAACATGCATTGCACCTACAGGGAATCGAGCCGGCGATCGTCAAAGCGGACTGCTTTCGATTCCGCGTGAACAGCGCGATCGACGCGAGATATGTGAAAAACTGGCTCAACAGTCCTCAGGCCCGGCTGTCATTCATAGAACAAAGCCACGGCGTCGGCCGTCTGCGCATCAATTTGTCGGATTTCAAGACCAGCCGAATTCCACTGGCTCCGCCGGAGGAACAACGCCGCATCGTCGCCAAACTGGAGGCGCTGGACGCGAACAGCAAACGCGCCCGCGCCGATCTCGACCGCATCCCCGCTCTCGTCGCCCGCGCCAAACAGGCGATTTTGGCGAAGGCGTTCGACGGCGAGCTGACGAAAGATTGGCGAGACGAGGAGACGAACGTTGGACATCTGCCAAGCGCCTTCGACGCACTCCAAAATCAACGCGAGAAATATCACGGCGCCCGCCGCGGGGTACGCCTGCGAGATTTGCCTCCCCTGAAACGCACTCTTTCAGACGTTCAAAGTTGGATCGGCTGCTGTTTGGCCGACGTTTGCGAATTGCGCCTCGGATACGCATTCAAGAGCGGGTGGTTTTCAAAGGACGGCGTAAGGTTGCTGCGTGGAGCCAACATTGCCCCGGCTCGCATTGATTGGACCGATGAAAAGCGTATCGCTCGCTACAGGGCCAGTGAATACGACGACTACGCCTTGAAGCCGGGCGACATCGTGATCGCGATGGACCGACCGGTCATTTCCACCGGCATCAAGGTCGCGCGCGTTACCGCCGAGGATGATGGCGCGCTCTTGGTGCAACGGGTGGCGTCGCCTGTGCTCGGCGAGCATCTCACGCCTGATTACGCGTGGCTTTTGTTCAACAGCGGCCTTTTCCGCGCCCAGATTGCACGCGTTTCGACAGGATCGGACCTGCCACACATCAGCGGCAATGACATCCTCGGAATGGAAATTCCACTTCCGTCGGTCCGGGAACAGCTTGAAATTCGTCCGCCGGGTCGACTTCGCCTTCGGCAAATTGAACGGATGGCGGCCGACGCGGCGTCGGCGTCAAAACTGCTCGACCGGCTGGATCAGGCCCTCCTCGCCAAAGCCTTCCGAGGCGAACTTGTGCCGCAAGACCCCGACGACGAGTCGGCCGAAGTTCTCCTCGCCCGCATCCGCACCATGCATGCCGCCGGACCAAAGCCAGGGCGCCGCCGAAAGATCGACAGGAAACAGCGTGTCGATAGCACCGCGCGACGAAATGAATCCGGATGTCGGAACAAGCAATATCTAATGATGAACTGGATGCCTGTTAATTTCGGCGCCCAATGCATCAACGGCGTGAGCAGACATTCGGCTGCGCCACCGGCTCAGAATTAAGATAGAGAAAAAACCTTCGGGGAAAATCCGTGGACCTCAAGACTTTTCGCGAAATCGTAGACCGCACGCCGACGGAGATTGCTGCCATACGCGAGCAGCCCGAGCAGCTCTACGAATATGCAGGGCTGGATTTTCAGGGCGGCTATCAGCTCAGAACGGTCGCAAGACGCTCTTAACGATCGCATCAGAGCGGCGTTTACAACCGGCCACAGGACAGTCTTCGGCTTATGCCGCAGCCTCATCACAGACCTGATCCGCGAGCATGTCCTGTTCGGCCTCCCGCTCGATCCTTATTATGACCTGCTTGGCCGACTGCGCGACGCGGCCCGGCCAGCAGACAGCGGTGGAGACATCCAAGGCGACTGGGAGGCTGCGATCAAGGCAGCCCGCGACAGTGTAGAGTTGTCGAATTATTCGACATCCCATCTCCGCGGTGCCCATGCTCGGGAGTACAACGTCGCGGAGTTGGCGAAGGCCCTGAAGCAGGCAGGCTATGCCATCCGGCTCGAACCCGGATTTATCGGCGTTGAAGAGGCGGCTCAGACATCGCTCGTCGCCGAGATCGAAAGGCATATCGCGGCGATCGGCGGCATCAATGTTGCGCGGCAGCTCTTCAAGCAGATCACCCCGATCTACGACCCCGCGATGGGCCGCTACCACATCGTGCCTGCTATCTCGATGGGTGCCGGTGGCAATCCGCGGCCGCAGATCCCCATCGGCTACATCCTCCAACTGGCTGTCAAACATCTTGAAGCCCACGAACCCGAGGTGACCCATAGCGCGCACTGGCAACGGCTTATCGCGCTGGCCACGGCCTACGCCGCGGTCATCGACGTTCAGCCCTATTACCCCGCGATTTGGGGCGCGATGGAAGCGAAAGCGCTGCTAAAATACCTCCAGGAGCAGGCGCTATATGACTCGATGTTCCGGTTCCTTCAGCTGCGGGCATCAGACGTAGTCAAAATCTGCCGGGGCGCTTTTTCATTCCTCGACCCCGACAAGATCCATCCCGACGGTTGGACGCTCAGCCAGGCCTTTGAGGTGATCGGCTATCTGATCGATCCCCGCCTTGATGTTCGCGCCCCAGTGATCGTCGACGAGAGGGAAGTCAGACGATGCCTGAGCCATCTCCCAAGGTCCGCCGTCACCGCAATTTTGAGGAACGTGCTTTCCCACGCGGCGGGCGGACCAAACCAACATTTTTCGCTGCCCACCGATGCGCCGACGCCCGACGATAAATCAAAGGGAGCGGATTTTTATTTGAAGCCGCTCATTCGCCGGCCCGGCAACAGATACCTCATCATCGATAGGTCGATGTGCGGTTGGGGTTATGTGGAAGCTCTCCTGACGGCCTTGCGTCCGCTCGATCAAGATCTGGACACGAAAGTCGGAACGGCGATGGAGAAGTTCGTAGAAGCCGAGTTTATATCGCACGGCGTGGAGGTGTTCAGCGGCGATTATGTCGAGGGCGGCCATGTTGAATGCGACATTGCCGCGCCGACGCCTGAGGTGCTCGTCTTTCTGGAGCTGAAAAAGAAGACCCTCACACGACGGGCAAGGGCCGGCACCGACGCGGAACTCCTGCTTGATCTCGCCGGCAGTCTGCTTGACGCGCACGCGCAGGCAGGATGGCACGAGCTGCGGATAACGAGAGCCGGTTTCCTGGACCTCATGCGCGATGGGGAGACCCGCCGCCTTTCGCTTGACGGCCGGGGCATCGAAAAGATCGCCCTGGGAATGTTTGACTTCGGAAGTTTCCAGGACAGGATCGTGCTCAAACAGTTCCTGGAAGCCACTATCAACGCCAACTTTGGATCTTCCAACCCCGCCTATGATAAGAAATTCAAGAAGATCAATGCGACCCTGGAAGAGATCCGCGAGCAGTACAATACCGCCCATGCCGGTAAGACCGAAATCCGCCAGCCGTTCTTCAACTGCTGGTTCATGAGCATCCCGCAGCTTTTGATCTTGCTCGATGAGGTGTCAGACCCGGAAACATTCAGGGCAACGCTATGGAGCTATCGCCACATGGTGACCGGGACGTCCGACCTCTATTTCGAAATGTCGAATATGCGGCGTATGAAGGCGGAAGTGGCCGCAACTTAGGACGAGCGCTTGGCCCTGACGGTTGAGACCAAGCCGCTGGCAATGTCGGCTGTGGAAACAGGCATCCATGGCCCCAAGAACCTCGCTTTCGCTGGAAAACCTCGCCGCGCTCGGCGCCGAAAAGCTGGCCCAGCTCGTTCTGGACGAGGCGCAGGGCAGCGCCGCCTTTCGCAAAAAGGCAAATGCCGCCGGCCGGGGCCAAGGGCCCCGAGGCCATCGCCGCCTTGATCGACCGGCGCCTCGCCGCGCTGGAGAAGGCGCGGGCCGTGGTGGCTTGGGAGAAGGAACGGGATTTCGCCGCCGATCTCGCCGCGACGGGTGGCGACGATCGTCAAGGAGCTTGGCGCGGCCGACGCCGGACTGGCGGCCGAACGCCTACTGCGCTTCATCGACACCCATGAAATAGTCTTCTATCTACTCAACGATTCCGGCGGCCGGATACAGGACGTCTATTGGCGGGCGGCCGAGCAGGCGCCGGAACTGGTGGAAAAACTGCCGGCGGACGAGCGCGCCCGGGCTCATCAAGCACCTGACCAAAAGCCTCGCCATCGACACCCATGGCCTCGGCGCCGATGTCGCCATGGCATGGCCATCGCCCCGCTGCTGCCGGCGCCGCGCTCGCCGCATGGGACCGCGCGTTCCTGACTGCGGCGGCGACGATCGTTATATCGCCGTCCGGCAGGCCATCGCCAAGGCGCGCGGCGACCTCGACCTTTTTCTGGTGCTGCAGGACAAGCGCCCCGATTGGCGCCAAAATTTTGCGCGCGGCGGAAAAGCTGCTGGCGATGGGGCGGCTGGATGAAGCCTTGGCGTGGGCGCGCCGCGAAAGCCGGGGCGGCATCGCCTATGCCTCGGCCGCCGATGTCGCCGAAGGGCCGATCAGACGTCCGCATGACCTCCAGCGGGTCAGAGTGCGGATTCTCGAAGCCCAGGGCGACCGGAAGGCGGCCCAGACCTTGCGCTGGCAGGCGTTCGAGAGCAAACTCCTCCATCTGAAGCCCCTGCGCGATTACCTGAAGAAGCTCGGCGATTTCGAGGAGGATGACGAAACCGAGCGCGCCTTCGCCCACGCTGAGGCCAACTGCGACCCCTATCAGGCGCTGGCCTTTTTCGTCGCATGGCCGCGACTCGACCGCGCGGCAAGACTTGTTCTTGCCAAAGCCGAACAATGGGACGGCCGCCATTACGACCTGTTGGGCGCGGCGGCCGCCGCGCTGGAGGTAGAATTCTCCGCTGGCGGCGAGCGTGCTCTATCGCGCGCTGCTCAACGACATTCTCGGCCGAGGGAAGTCGCCGGCCTATGGCCACGGTGCCCGCTATCTCGCCAACCTCGCCGCTCTGGCGGAAGACATCGCCGACTGGCAAACACTCGACAACCACGCCACCTATGCGCTGGGCCTGAGGAAAAGTCATGGCCGCAAAGCCGGCTTCTGGAAGTTCCGACCGGAAGCCACGAGCCGGAGACGCTGAAGATGCGTTGTGCCCTCGGGACGCGCATGAGGGCCGCCATGCCTAGCTGGGGCATGCCCATGGCTAGCGGAATCCGCGCAAGGCCGAGCGGGGTCAAGGGTCGAGCACAGCGTCCCTTGAGGCGGCGAGCCGGCGCGGCCTCCTACGCCCTTACAGCCGCACGCCAGAATACGAAGCGTCATCGCCGCGCTCACCGGCGGCGTCCGATTGATCACGCTTCGCAGCCCGAGTGGCAAGCCGCATGCGCGCCTCGGCCGCTACCGCTTCATGGCCCTGACCGGCGATCTCCGGCAGTTCGGCCGCCACGTGGTCGCACTCCATAGCGAAAACCTCCTCCATGCGCGCTCCTCGGCGTCCCTCCCCCGCGTGATTTGCGCGCCTGCCGCCGCTCGGATCGATCAAATTCCTTCTGGCCTTCATCCAAGCCCTCGCGGGCGTCTTCCAATTGCCCCCGCGCCTCCTTGAGGACATCCCGCGCCGCCTCATATTCCGCCTGCGCCGTTTCCAAACAACGCCGGGCAGCGCCGCGACCGAACAGGCCCGCTGCCGCAAGCGGGACTTCCGCCTCGTCGCGGGCGCGCTTCACCGCGTCGAAACGCGCCATCGCGCTGCGCCATGCGGAATCGGCGGCCTGGCGCTTTTTCGCGCGCCGCGCGCAGCCAGACCGGAATTTCGGAGGGGCGACGAAGCGCGTCCAGTCGGGCTACCGCCGCCAGCCGGCGCCGCCGGCATCGGCCTGAACCTTTCCTCGGCCGCCGACGACAAAGGCGGCGTCGGCGGCTCGATGGGAGCCATCGCCACCGGCGGCGGCTCGCCGACTGTCGAGGAACGCCGGCCGCTGCGAATTGCTTCATCGCCTCTGCGACAAACTCGGCGATCCCGATACCGCGACCCGCGCGCCAACCTTTGGCTTTGGCGGCTTGACGATCAGCGCCACGACGACCGGATCGGCGTCGGAGGCGTAAAGGCGATCCCCGGCGTCGCGGACCCAGCCGCCCCCTGTCAGGCGGACGATCCGCGCGTGGACATCGACGTAGTAGAGGGCGCTGATCAATTCTTGCGAGAGTTCAGCGCCGAACATCCGCCGCCAGAGCTGAGCCTCTGACGCCGCGGATGTCGTCGGCGGCCGACCGTCCCCCCTCACCCCGTTTGCGCGCGGCGGCGTCGGCAAGGCGCAGGGCGATCAGGGCGCGTCGGCGCCGCCCTTGGGCGGCAGCAGGAGCGAGATCAGAAGGTCTTGCTTGGCCTCGATGCGCGCCAACGAGTTCGAGCACTTCGGACTCCTCGGCCGGTGCCAAGATTCTGCAACAAGGCTTCCGTGTTGGCCTTTGATCGCCGACCACATCCTGCAAGATTACGCGTCCGTGCCAGACCTGCATCGGCTCGGCCTCGCGCGTCTGCGACTCCGGGTTTTGTAGCTTGCTCATAGGCTTGATTCTCCCCTTCTCTTCGTAGCCATCTCAGCCTCCAACCTTTCACGCACGGCGGCGCGCGGCGTGCCGGCGAGCCGGTCCAAAGCGCCGGCGACAGCGCCCTCGGCCGTCTTGACCACCACGACCCCGGCGCGATCGCCGGCCGCGATCCTCAGCCCCGATTTCGCCAAAGCCGCAGCGACGTCGCCCGGCGCAGACCAAAGGCGCGACGAACCGTCGCGCGGATCGCCGGCAGGTCGACGCCCAACCGCGCGGCGCGGGCCCGGCCGGCGGAGGTCATGGCCAGAGCACAGCGCCGCCGGAGAGGCTGATAATTCGAGGGCGGCGACCACGTTGTTTCCCGCCCCACGCGGCGCAAGTGCGCTGCGACGGCGTGACTGTGTCGGCCCGGAGGCGTAGACGCTTCGCCAAAATCACTTCCAGCGAGCGCGCGACGGCCTCCAGCCGCGCATAGCTTTGAGACATTCGAAGCGCGCGCCCGTGAGGCCCTTCGTGAGCAATGGCAAGGTGATAGTGTCGATAAAGACGGCCCCGCTCGCCCGTGGCTTTTCGGAGTGCTCCACCAGCATCCGACATCTTCTTGAAAAGCACCAGCTCCTTGAGGAGTGCGCCGAACGGCTTCTGACCTCTGGTCGGCCGTCCACCGGCATGAGGAACTCACCGTGGCATGATGGGAGCCCCACGCGCGCCCGGGGCCGGAGGTGGCGGCGATCCGCCGCATGTCTTCCAGCGCCTCGGCGATTCCCCAGCGTGGGAGTCAGGCCTTCGCTCGCGACGATGCGCACCTTCTGCCCGACCGTCTTGCCGAGATGCGCTGCAAGATTTCTGGCGTCTCGCGCGGTCCGGCCGTGGGCTGCAAATAGTGATTATCACGCACGTCCGCCCCCTTCCTGCTCGGCAGCAAGAAGCGCCTCCCTGACGGCGGTCAGTGCGGCCGTCACCCGGTCGTATGCTGCGGCCGCCGCGTCGGGGGCGATCGACCGACGCGCATTCGCAATCCTGGCCACTTCGTTCAAAAGATTCCCGATCCGACCGAGTTCGCCTATGCCCTTCCCAACGGCGACAGCCAAGACATCGCGTCGGGTTGCGGCCGCCGGCAACGGCAGTTTCAGCGCTTCCACGATCACGCGACGCGCGGCGGTCGAGGGACCAGTGCGCTGCGTCCGCGCCATTTCGTCAAGCTTCGCCCGCTCTTTGGCGTCAGGCGGACGGATATTGGCGAAGTCGACGACATCGCGGTCTTGCGTCATATCAGCCTCCGTGCCTTTCCCGGGGTGAATTCGCACACCCGCAGCTCATCGGGGTCCACGGGCGAAGCACCTGGCTGGCAGTCATCAACGTAGTACATGACATTGCTGGCTCACTGAGTGCTTTCTGACAACTTTGAATCGGATTTCTGAACCATGCAATGAGGTCTATGAAATAAATTTCCTGTATTACAACTACGCACATTCAGAAACAATTGCATACGATGCGTCGCAATGACTGTTGATATGAACTGGAATTCGTTGGTCGGAGGCGCATGCCGCCTTCCGAGATGGACGCAGTTTGCGAGACCATCGAGTGGGAATTCGCCTTGACGGTCATGGGTATTTCGGCAGCAACCTGTCAGGGGTCCAGGCCGCCTGGATCGCCGTTCAAAAGGATTAGGCAATGAAAGTTACCCGATCTCCACGTCGCACATCGCGTGTCATCTAGCGGCCAGGAGTTCGTCGACTTTGCGCCGGGGTGAGAGCGCTTTAACATGCATTATCGACACTTCGCCCCGACGACAGAAAAGGCCGATCTCCTCGCCGTTGCATGGAAAGTTTGCGCCCTGAATATGCCGAGGCCCAGGCCGGCCGGCTCGCGATGAAAGGCGTGTTGAAAGACAAATCTTCCATGGGTTATTACGCAAGCGAGTGGATCAAAATCGCAGCCGACGCCCAAGTCAACGCCGAACGGGCGCACTCCGTCGCCGCGGCGCTCCGGGCCGGCATGCCCTTGCCGGTCTGGAGCCAAACAAAGATTCGGCGACGGCTTTTTTAATCCGCGCCGACACGCACCTGCCTGTCCGCGCCTGTTTCACGATCGAAAAGGTATCCTGCATGCGCGAGCGCCATGGTCGGCGACAACTGAATTTTCCTGCGGCGACCATTTCATCTTTCAGCAGGACTTTGCTTGGCGAAAGAGTTTGGGCGTCTATCGGATTGGACCGGACGGCCAACTTGAAAGGCTCGACGCCGACGGCGAGGCCAAGACGCAAATTCGGGAAGCGATCCGAGAGGGTCAGTGCGACGCCAACCCCGAAATCATGCGGGGACGAGGCCACGCTGCCGCTGCGGCTCGACGAATTTTCGCGGACCGTGGCGGCTTCATTGGAACTGAGCGCGAGCTGGCGGCGTGGCAAGGTCGAGCGAAGCACATCACAGCGAAAATGCATAATCCCATCCCCCAGGAAGACGTCGACGTCTTGGCCGGGTTGGCGTGATTCAGAACGAAGCGCCGAAGGCATCGCCGCGACAGGCGGCGTCCCGGATTTCGTCACTGTCCGCCAGTCCGGGTCGAAAACGTTCACCGCCTCTTGCGAGGTTTCGCGGAAGACGAGGCGCCTCCGTCGCGAAGCATGTCGAGCTGTTCGGTGCCTCCGACATAGGCGCGAAGAGCCTTGCGGACGACTTGCGACAGCTTTTCGTCATTCCGAGCGGCTTTGCGACGCGCCGCGTTGAGCAGGCTTTTCGGCAGGCGGATCGGGGCAAGGGTCGTGTCATTCTCTTCAAAGTCAATCATTTGATCCTCACGTAGATATTTTGTCGGTAGTTTCATATACGCTGTATATACGCGCTCATCGGCGGCAGGCGCGGAATTGCTCGCGGCGCCTGTGCTCTTTCCTCAGAAAGTCATTAAGCCCGGTTTCGCGCTCGCGAACGCGATTGGCGGCCCAGCAATATGCGCGGTTCGCCGCGAGATATTCCGGCGTTTCCTCGCGGTACCCAGCTCGCCAGTTCTCCGCGCGGATTGCATTGAGCCGCTCATATTCGGCTTTGAGCGGCCCGACGACCTCGCGCCTTTCGCGTTCAATGTCGTCAAGCTCGACCTTGCACTCGGTAGCAAGGCGCTGACGTCTGTCTGCGTCAAGCGTCGCGAATTCAGGGTCGCTCCAATAGCCCGCGTCGACGGCACGTTGGACATGCGCGCGGGTCGAATAGGTGTCAAAGGTGAACGAAGCGGGCTCGACCGCGCGAACGGCATAGTAGCCAAATTTGTGCGAGCGATACCAACCCCGTTCGACGCGGCTATAGATTTCCAGGATATCGCCCTCCCCGATCGCCCGGCCGTCAATCTGGACGAAACCGCTCGGCCCCAGGCCCCGTGCGAGGACGGCGCCACTGATTTCGGTCCCCACGGCTTCGGGGTATTGCTCGCGGACTGCGCGACAGGCCTCTGTGAAATCGTCGAACGTCGGGCTGTGTCTAGCTTCTGTCAACAGCGGCAAGGCGAAGCGTTGGCCGTCCGGCCCGACGCGCCACACCTCATTATCGACGAAGGACGGATGGCCGTACTGTAAAGGCGTCGCATGGAAGACCTTATTGACATGGGGAACGACGAGGACTTCGCGCAGGCCCTTCGGGGCGTTGGTCGGCTTGAAGAATGTCATATTGGACTGTCAATTCACATGATTTGGATGAGTTGCATTGACGGGAGCCGCTGCTCCGGTCGGAGCCATAGGCTCCCTCACGGGCCATCTCGGCAGCCGACCCCATGGCTGGAGACTCGCAGCACAGAGCCTATTGGTGGGAGAGGCCAAAGCTCGCGGCCGATGGCGGGCATACCCTCCCCCGACCGAAAGCCGCAGCTCGATAACCGCGCCGGCTTCGCCCTCGGCTTTGCAATTGCGAGAACCGTCGATTTCGGAAACTCGGCCCCATGGCCCCTTCGGGGGCCATAAGCGATTGCGTTTTTCGGACAGGAAACTGTTCTTTGTCCGTTCTCGCTGGCGGAGCGGAACTCATGAAGCGAATCCGACAACGTCGATTTGGCCACACCCAACGCCGCGGCGGCCTCGCGCAAGCGCATGCCGCCGGCCATGAGGACCTGCGCCCGGGCGGCCAGATTGCGGCGCTTCTCCCGACGCGCGTCGCGCGAGACGACGCCCTGCTTTTCCCGACAACGCCCGACCGCCTGTTCCTTCCGCTCCTGCTTGGCCTCGGCCGGCGCCGCATAAACCAGATGGAGCGCGCGCGCCTCGGCCGTACTCACGTCGAGCAGCTCGGCGACGCGGGTGCCGCTCAGGCGATATCGCGCGTCCACGCGCTTGCCTCGCCAAGTGATTTTCTCGCCGCGTTCCGCCCTTCGGGCCCGGTCGAGCAGTGAGCAGATTGCCGACCGGGTCCGCTTTTCGTCCCAGCCGGCAAGGGCCCACCCGAATTCCAGCAGGCGCCTTTCCAGTGCGTCGGCCGAGATCAGCCAAGCCTCGCAGACGCCGCGAACGAAGAGAAAAAGGTCGCGCTGCCCTTCGCTCACAGGGCCGTCGCCGAAACGATGGCGCTTCAGCCGCTCGACCTCGGCGGCGAGCTTGCGATAAAAGTCGTCCCAAACCGCCACTCCGCCGGCGGACTTCGACTTGTCGGCGCGGACGATCGCCAGCCTCGGCGGCCGCGCCGCCCTGGCTGCCGCCTTTTTTTTCATCTTCCGCCGCGTCTGCGGCAGAACCTCGCGCGCCAGATCGTCGAACTCCCATCGCTCGACCTCCGCGCCAGAAAGCGGAAACATGACGCGGACGGTCGCCGCGCGGTTCCATGACCCGGGAATGCGAAAAACCTTGGTCGGCGTCAGCCCGGTTCGATCGACCCCGAGGCCGCACAGGGCGTTGTGGAGCCTCTTTTGAACAGCCTTCCAGCGCGGCAACGCCCGAGCGGGAATCGACGAGTGCAGCCAGATGAGCAACAGCCCTCGGCCGCTGTCGAGCACGACGCCGGGCGCCGGGAGCGACTTCGCGGCAAGGCGGTCGCGGACCGCCCAAAGGACTTGATCCTGCGTGAGGCCCGCAAGGCCGGCGACCCGGTAGTGGTCGAGGTCAACCCAACAGGCTCCGATTTCGGCGAGCTCGGCCTCGCACCGACGGCCGAAGTACCGGGCCATACTGACATAGCGGCCCGCGCGGTCGGCGGCCCACGCCTCGCCCGAGGCGGGCAGGTCCGACAGGGCGCAACGGGAGTCGCGCCAGAAAATGCTCCCGTTCTCGACTTCGACGACGCGTCCGTTGCCGAGACGCACGCGCTCGCGCTCAGGTCCCGACAGAAAGGCGTGGCCCCGCCCGTCGGCGGGGTGCAGCAGCGCTAGATATTCGGCCGCCGACACGCCGGTCGCCGGGGGCGCCGTCGCGACGACGCGGAGCCACGGCGCCCCCGACGTGGGGGACGGTGTCAACATTGACTTTTCAGGATCAGGGCGGCGGTTCGGGGCGGAGAGCGCCCGATCTTCATTAAGCCCTAGACCTGTATGAAGTCATGCCGTCACCCGAGGCGAATGTAATACGTCGTCAACGCTCCCAGACAAATCGGAAATACGCAAGGGCGTCGTCATAGTTTTTTTTGACGGCCACATTGCTTATGGCGGTTCGCTGATATGGTCGCTGCAGCGGATTTAACAGCGACAAATACTGTAACGTCCTATCCGCCAGTTATCTCGATCCGTTATCGCCAAGGCCGAAAAGCGCGCGTTATTCGCCGGCAAGCGCCTTGTCCTTGATGTCGCCACGCCGTTTCAAGCATCCGGCCGGCCCAAGTTCAAGCCGCCTCCGGGCTCCGTTCAAGGGCGGAATTCAAGGCTTGAACGGCGGCTTAAATCGCCCTCCGGCGGGCTCGGGGCGCCGGTCCCACAACGTCGCACACGCCGTCCTTGAAAACCGGCGTCAATTCAGGATGTTGAACAGGGATTGAAGCGAGCGTTCAAGCGCCGCCGCGGCCCTTGAACGGCTGCTTGAACTGAGGCCGAGGGACCGATCGAAAGTCGGCCTTTCCGGATGGGCTGCGCCGCGGCAGAAAGGCCTTGTAGTCCGGTTGTAGTCCGGGCTGTAGTCCGCAACCCGATGCCGAGCCCGCGAACTTCAGGCAAATCAGGGGTGGCGGAGAGGGCTTCGGGGAGTCCCTCCCTCTCCGCCACCCTTGCCTCGAGACCTTGATTTCCCTTAAACTGTCGAAATGACAGCTGGTTTGCGGCCCAAACTGTGACCCAGTGGTGTGTCTCGGACATGAGTCTCGTGAGCACCCCGGCCATTTCGGAAACCTCTCACCGAGGAGGCGAATTGGGACGGGGCTGCTTCAGCCGAACGCCACGCCCGCCGCCACGGCTCTCGACGTTGTCCCCAAGGATCTCGACGCCAGCTCGGTCAAGCGCCTCGACCACCTTGGTGAGCGTATCGATCACCCCCCTGACGTTGCCCTCGCTCGCTTCCATGCGCTGAATGGTCGGAAGTGAGACGCCGGACATTTCCGCCAACTGTCGTTGGTCGACGCCCAGCAAGGCGCGGGCGGCTCGTAATTGCAGGGCGGTGATCAAGGTGTGAAGGCTCCGTTGGGCGCGTCCACCTGTAGCAGCCTCTGTGTCGATGTCAAAAACATCAAAATATGTCCGCTGCACATGGCAATTGGCCCGTTTTCCGTCAAGCATCGACGTTATCGACAAGTCGCTGCGCAAAATCGCGCCTAAGAACTATGCCGCCCACCGGAGTGCTGAAGCGTAGCAGGCGAAAGCAAACGCTAACGTGCAGAGCAAAGGGGCTCGAAAAAACGTCCAAGATTGCGTGAAAACAAAATCACCAAAACTTGCGAGCGCGCCGTCTCCATAAAGCAATATCATCGACACCGTCATTATGCCGAGCCCCATTCTGTAATAGCCGGTTCGAGCGAGTTCGACACGGAAACCTTGCTCACGCCTTTGCCAGAAAGCGACCAGGGCTGAGGCGGCCCATTGAGATCGATGCCTGTGCAACACCCCGAACAGGACGATGGATACGAAAGTCGATGCCGCAACGATGTGGCGATATAGGGAATCTTCGAAGGCGACGCCTCCTCGATGATGATGCTCCGGCATAGCAAAAAGGCATGCGTTGGTCAGGGGGGAACTTGAATCGATCCAGCTTCGCGTCGTCGCTGCGATCGCTCCGCCTGCTCCTGATCCCAAAATGACCAGCGCGCAATAGCCGAAACTCAGCAGGGCTTGAATCAGGACAGCGTCGCCTATCGCGAAAGTCCTCCCTTGCGGCTTTGGAAAATCGTGAAATACCGTCCCGTTCATGGCGCGTCCGAACGCCTCCCCGCTTGCACCTGAATCACCAAACGGTGCTTTCCTTTGCGTCGACGATGTCCGCCGCTGGGCGCCGAACTCACGCCACGCCAACCGATCCTCGTTAAGTCGCAAACGAAATCGAGCCAGCAGCGGTCTTCCGTCGGACAACACGATCAGATTCGGATCCCGGCGAGAAATTTCATCAGTTTAAACCCTATCATATTGACCATGAAAATATAGAGCGTAGGCTGAGTCAGTTGATGATTTGATATCAAGACTGATGGGTCACGCATGCCTACGGATGGACAGAGCAGAACTTCATGCGCACCCAGGGTCGCGTTCCCCGATCGTAAGGCCAAGAGGGCGAAACGGTCGCAGTCGGGCCGCCGTTGATGCCGCTCGCCGGTTTTCTCATCGGCGACGCCGCCCTGCTCGCCTTGGGCGCTGCGGCCCTCTTTGTGGGTCGCCGCCGCGCCAGCTCCTCCATTATCTATTCTGGCGCGCTCGTCATCTCGCTCCTGTTGTTCGGCGCGGCGGCAATGCGCCTTCTAATGGCGACGCCGCCATCGACGCTCGTGCTGCCGCTGGGCCTGCCCTGGCTGGGCGCGAATTTCCGTATTGACGCCCTGTCGGCCTTTTTTCTGGCGATCATAAATTTTGGCGGGGCGGCAGCCAGTCTTTATGGGATCGGCTACGGCCGGCATGAGCACGAGCCCCTTCGGGTGCTTCCTTTTTTTCCTGTCTTCCTCGCTGGCATGAACCTCGTCCTGACCGCTGACGACGCCTTCACTTTTCTTCTGTCATGGGAATTCATGTCTTTGTCGTCCTGGGCGCTGGTGATGGCGCATCACCGCGAGGACGACAATCTTCGCGCCGGCCTGGTCTACATCATCATGGCGAGCGCGGGCACGTTCGCCCTGATGCTGGCTTTCGGCCTTCTCGCGGGAGCCGATGGCGGCTATGCTTTCGCCGACATGCGCGCCCATGCGCCCGTTCCGCTTATCGCGGCGATCGTTCTGGGCCTCGCCCTTTTCGGCGCCGGGTCGAAGGCGGGTCTCGTCCCCCTGCATGTCTGGCTGCCGCTGGCGCATCCGGCGGCGCCGAGCCATGTCTCGGCCTTGATGAGCGGCGTCATGACCAAGGTGGCCGTCTATGGCTTCATGCGGGTCGCGTTTGACTTGCTCGGGCCGCCCGCATGGTGGTGGGGCATTCCGGTGCTGATCGTGGGCGCGGCGACAGCGGTCGTCGGCGTGCTGTTTGCGCTGATGCAGACCGACGTGAAGCGCGTCCTCGCCTATTCGACGATTGAAAATATTGGCGTGGTCTTCGTCGCTCTTGGGCTGTCGCTTGGGTTTTTGGCCAGCGGTTTTTCCGCCGCCGCCGCGCTGGCGATGACGGCAGCGCTTTTTCATGTCTTGAATCACTCGCTGTTCAAGAGCCTGCTATTCTTCGGCGCCGGAGCCGTCCTGACTTCGACCGGCTCGCGCGAAATGGGCCTTATGGGCGGCCTTTTGAACCGGATGCCGGCGACGGGTCTGTTTGTGCTTGTCGGCTGCGCGGCGATTTCGGCGTTGCCGCCATTGAACGGTTTCGTCTCCGAATGGCTCGTTTTCCAAGCGATCCTTCTTAGTCCGGCGCTCCCGAGCTGGGCGCTGAAACTTCTGATCCCTGCGGCCGGCGCCATACTTGCCTTGGCGGCGGCGCTGGCCGGCGCCTGTTTCGTCCGGCTGTTCGGCATTGCCTTTCTGGGACGTCCGCGCGGTCCCGCTGCGCAAAACGCCGTCGAGGTCGACCGTTTCTCTTTGACTGCAATGGGCGCGCTCGCCTGCCTCTGCCTACTGGCGGGAATCTTTCCAGGGAAACTGATCGACGACCTTACGCCCATCGTGCGCACGTTGATCGGCGCCAACATGATCTCCCAATCGGAGATCCCATGGCTCTCGATCGCGCCCATCGCCGAGAGCAGAAGTTCTTACAACGGCCTTCTTGTCTTCCTTTTCATCACCAGTTCCGCGTTGCTAGCGGCTTACGTCATTCATCGGCTTGCTTCCAACGTGATCCGCCGGGCGCCGGCGTGGGACTGCGGATTTCCCGACGCCAGCCCGGTCACGCAATATTCGGCCGAGAGTTTCGCCCAGCCCGTGCGGCGGGTATTCGGCAACTTCGCGTTTCGCGCGCGAGAGCATGTTGAGATGCCGCCGCCCGGCGATCTCCGCCCTTCCCTTCTCAAAGTCGAATTGGTCGACCTTGCCTGGGATGTTTTGTACGCGCCGCTCATCGGCGTCGTGGGCAGATTGGCGGATTGGCTGAACCGAATGCAATTCCTCACCATTCGGCAATATCTCAGTCTGGTCTTCGCGTCCTTGGTCTTCCTTCTTCTGGTTCTCGCATCATGGGGCTGATAGGCGATCTCTCGATCCAAATCTCGGAGATGCTTGTGGTGCTGCTGCTGGCGCCGCTGCTGACGGGTTTCATCCGCAAGGCCAAGGCGCGCCTGTTGCGGCGACAGGGGCCGCCCTTGCTTCAGCCCTACCTCGACCTCGTAAAGCTTGCGCGAAAAGAAGCGGTCATTGCGGAGAGCGCGTCCTGGCTGTTCCGGGTCGCGCCTTATATAGTGTTCGCGACCACCTGGGTGGCGGCCGCATTGGTGCCCACATTCGCGACAGGTTTGTTATTCAGCTGGTCGGCCGACCTGATCGCCATTACCGCGCTGCTCGGAAGCGCGCGATTTTTTCTGGCCTTGGCTGGAATGGATGTCGGCACGAGTTTTGGCGGCATTGGCTCCAGCCGCGAAATGATGTTCGCCACCTTGGCCGAGCCGGCGCTGATTATGATCGTGTTCACATTGGCGCTCATCGCCGGATCCACCCAGTTGTCGACGGTCGCCGCCTTCATGCTGTCCCCCGCCGTTGGCCTGCGCGTCTCCCTGGCCTTGGCGCTGATCGCCTTGGTGATCGTGGCGATCGCAGAGAACGCGCGCATCCCCGTCGATAACCCGGCGACCCATCTGGAACTCACCATGATCCACGAGGCCATGGTGCTGGAATATTCAGGCCGGCATCTGGCGATGATCGAACTCTCATCGCAAATCAAGCTTCTGCTTTATATTTCCCTGATTGCCTGTGTATTCGTGCCGTGGGGACTGGCGCCGGTCGCGGCAAGTTTTCCGGCGCATTTGGGCGGCGCCGTCACCTATGTCTGCAAGCTCGCCGGGGCAGGACTCCTGCTGGCTATTTTCGAGACCACGGTGGCGAAAATGCGCGTTTTCCGCGTGCCGGATTTTTTGGGCGTGGCGCTGATGCTGGGGTTGCTCGCCACGCTCCTGCGTTTTATGTCGCGAGGCTTGTAACATGGACCGGCTCGATTTCGATATCGCGCATATGTTCGCCGGCGCGCTCGTCCTGGTCAGCTTCATGCTGCTCTATCAGGACCGCCTCTATGCGCTGTTGAACATGTTCGCCATGCAGGCGTTGGTGCTTGCCCTTTCCGTGGCCTGGCAGGCCTTTATCCAGCATGCGCCGCACCTTTACATCACCGCCGCCATTACTTTGGTCTTCAAGGCGATTGTAATCCCTGTCGCGCTTCACCGGATCGTTGCGCGGCTAGGCATCCACCGCGAGGTCGAGACGGTGGTCAGCGCGGTGCCGACGATGCTGGCTGGCATCGCGCTGGTGGCGCTGTCCATGGTCGTCATGCTGCGCGTGACGGAGGGCGCCGACGCCCTGGCGCGGGAGGACCTCGCCTTTGCCCTGTCGGTTGTTCTGCTCGGGCTTTTGATGATGGTCACGCGGAGCAATGCCGTCAGTCAGGTGGTCGGCTTCATGTCGCTTGAGAACGGGCTCATTCTGGCGGCGACGGGCGCCAAGGGCATGCCGCTCGTTGTCGAGATCAGCGTCGCCTTCTCGATCCTTATCGCGCTCATCGTCGTCGGCATCTTCCTGTTTCGCATCCGCGAGCGTTTCGACTCGGTGGATATGCAGGCGCTCGACGAGTCCCGAGGTAAGAGCCGATGAGCGCGTTTGTCGCGAACAATATATATCTGATCCTGTTCCTGCCGATGCTGACGGCCACCGTGCTGGCGATCCTGCCTGGCTATCGCCTGTCGGCCCGAATCAACATGGCGTCGGCGTTTTTGACTTTTCTGGCGGCCTTGTCGCTGTTCATCGACAAGCCGGTGTCCGGCCGCTATCTGCTGATCGACGATCTCAATATCGTCTTTGTGGTCTTGAACACATTCGTGGCATTCACGACCAGCGTGTTCAGCGCCAGCTACATAGCGCATGAACTGGAGACCGGCCATCTGACTGAAACGCATTTGCGCTTCTATCACACCATGTATCAGGTGCTCCTCGGCGCTATGAACCTTGCGCTCGTCGCCAATAACATCGGCCTGATGTGGGTGGCTATCGAAGTCGCGACGCTCACGACCGTGATGATGGTCGGCATCTATCGCACCGAGCGGGCGTTGGAAGCAGCGTGGAAATATTTCATCCTCGGCAGCGTCGGCATCGCTTTGGCCCTGTTCGGAACCATATTGATCTATATGGCGGCGCGCCCGGTGGTCGGCGAGGGCCTGAACGGCATGATCTGGACCGTGCTGATCGCGCGGGCCGCGGAATTGGACCCGGCGCTGCTGAATCTCGCCTTCGTGTTTCTGCTGCTGGGCTATGGCACCAAAGTGGGTCTGGCGCCTTTGCACGCCTGGCTTCCCGACGCCCACGCCGAGGGTCCGACGCCGATTTCGGCGGTGCTGTCCGGTCTGCTGCTGAATGTGGCCCTCTATGCGGTGCTGCGCTTCAAGCTCTTGATGGCGGCGAACCCCAAAGCCATCGCGCCGGGGCCGCTGATGGCGACGCTCGGGCTGCTGTCGCTCGTCTTCGCCGGCTTCATGCTGTACCGGCGCAAAGACATCAAAAGGATGTTCGCCTATTCCTCGATCGAGCATATGGGCATTATCGCCTTTGCTTTCGGCATGGGCGGGCCGCTCGCCAATTTCGCCGGCCTCCTGCATATGACCATGCACAGCCTGACCAAATCGGCGATCTTCTTCACCGTGGGACAGATCGCGCAGGCGAAAGGCACCCAGAAAATCGCCGACATTCGCGGCCTGACCGTCACCCATCCGCTGCTGGGTTGGGGACTCGTCGTCGGGGTCATCGCCATTGCGGGAATGCCGCCCACGGGCATTTTCATGAGCGAGTTCCTGATCGTCAGCTCGACGATCGCCCGGGCGCCGCTGCTCGCCGCGCCGCTGGTGATCGGACTTCTGGTCGCGTTCGCCGCGCTCCTGCTGCGGCTGCAGGGATTGGCCTTTGGCGAGCCGTCGGGAAGCATGGCGCCCGTCAAGGCGTCCTCCTTGCCTTTGGCCATGCATCTCGGGCTGGTGTTTCTCGCCGGAGTTTATCTTCCTCCGCCGCTGGTCGCCTGGTTCCAGCACGTCGCCACCATGTTGCGCTGATCCCGGAGGCGAAATGCCGAACCTGACCGAAATTTTGAGCGCTTTTCCTCCGGTGGAGAATCATCGCCCGTGGTTACGGCGTGTGGTGGATGCGGCCACCTGGCGCGCCTTGACCAGTCAGCTGGCTGCAAAAAAAGTGGCGCTGCTCGGCCTTTGGGGCGACATCGGCATGGTCCATATGGCTCTGCTCGATGGCGAGCCATATTCGGTCGCCGTCGCTAGCCTCAAAAGCGCCGACGGGCGGTTCCCGTCGGTGGGCAGACATCATCCGCCGGCAATCCGGCTTGAACGGGCTATCCGCGACCTGTTCGGCCTTGAAGCGGTCGGCGCCAACGACGACCGGCCGTGGCTCGACCACGGCCGCTGGCCGTTCGGTGCGCCATTGGGCGCGAAAACTCCGCCGCCCGCATCGCCGCCAGCCTACGCATTTCTGCCGAGCGTCGGCGAAGGCTTGCACCAGATTCCGGTCGGGCCGGTGCATGCCGGCATTATCGAGCCAGGGCATTTCCGCTTCACCGCCAGCGGCGAGACGATCGTGCGGCTGGAGGAGCGGCTTGGCTATACCCACAAGGGCGTCGATGGACTGATGGCCGGCGCGCCGCTCGACGGCGCGGCCAAACTGGCGGCGCGCTGTTCGGGCGACAGCACGGTCGCCTATTCGATCGCTTTCGCGCGTGCTGTCGAAGCGGCGCTGGGCGTCGACGTTCCGCCGCAGGCGATTTGGGTTAGGGCCTTGATGGCCGAACTGGAGCGTCTCGCCAACCATTTGGGCGACATCGGCGCCATCTGCAACGACGCCGCTTTCGCCCTGATGCTCGCCCATTGCAGCGTGTTGCGCGAACGCGTCCTGCGCGCCTGCCATTCATCCTTTGGCCATCGCCTGATGATGGACTGCGTCGTTCCCGGAGGGGTTAACGTCGATTTCAGCGAGCACGCGTTCATCGTTCTGCGCGGCCTGGTGGCGACGCTACGTCTCGCCTTGCCGCAACTGGTCGAGCTCTATGACAATACCGCCTCGTTGCAGGATCGAACGGTGGGAACAGGCGTACTGACCCCCGAACTGGCGCGGCAATTTGCCTGTGGCGGCTTTGTCGGACGGGCTTCGGGACGCGCATTCGACGCGCGCCGCGATCTTGCCTACCCGCCTTACGATCAGCTTCAATTCGACGTTCCGGTCTTGCAGGAGGGCGATGTCAATGCCCGCGTCTGGATCCGCATCAAAGAGGTCGAGCAAAGCCTGGTTCTGATTGAACAGATCCTTGGGAAGCTGCCCTCCGGGCCGATTTTCGCCGAAGTGCCAGCGCCGGAAGTCGGCGGCGGCGAAGGTCTCGCGGTGGTGGAAGGTTTCCGGGGCGACATCCTCGCCTGGGTGCGGATCGCGCCCGGCGAAACGGTCGAACGCTGCCACTTGCGCGATCCGTCCTGGCTGCAATGGCCGGTTCTGGAAGCCGCCATCGAAGGGAATATCGTCGCCGATTTCCCGCTCTGCAACAAATCTTTCAATTGCTCCTATTCGGGGCACGATCTGTAGGTCTCGTCATGCGCAAGATTCTGCTTCAAAGCGTGCTGCGATCACCATTGACCGAGCCTCGCCCGGCGGCCGGCGACGCCGAATTGATTGAACTGTCGGACCAACTCAAGCAAGGCGTTGACGCGTTTTTCGACGGCAGCCTGGCGCTTCGCCAGGTCGATGCGGGCTCGTGCAATGCCTGCGAGCTGGAAATCCACGCAGTGAACAATCCATTTTACGATCTGGAGCGGTTCGGCTTGAAATTCGTCGCGTCGCCACGGCATGCCGACGTGCTGCTGGTCACCGGCCCGGTGACCAGAAATATGCGAGAGGCGTTGGAACGAACCTACACTGCAACGCCTGCGCCTAAATGGGTCATCGCCGTCGGCGCCTGCGCCCTCGACGGGGGCTTATATTCGGGCAGTTACGCCTGCGTCGGCGGGGTGTCGGCCGTCATTCCGGTCGATCTCCATATTCCGGGCTGCCCGCCTGCTCCGATTATGCTGATCAAGGGTCTTCTGGCGCTAATGGCTAAGGGTCGGATCAGATCGTGAGGGCTTGCCTCTGTATAAGAGGCTAATCACGATTTTTGAAATTGAGGTTCTGTGTCTCTTTTAAACTTTTCGTTGAACTAGACACAGCGCCGCATACGGGGAAAGCGGGCGGAGCGCCTGATTTACCTGGTGTCCTTGAATTTAATGAAGCCCCAGCCCTGCCGCCAAATGGCGGCAGGGCGCGATGGTAATATCAGAAGTCGGTATTGAAGGCGGCGAGCGCCCCCATATTGACGATTTCGGAATCCTTGCCGCCGAGTTGGACGATCTGTACCGATTTGTCCAGGCCGACCAGTAGCGGGCCGATGACCGTGGCGCCCCCAGTTCGAGCAGCATTTTCGTCGAGATCGAAGCGGCGTGGAAGGCCGGCATTACCAGCACGTTGGCCGTGTCGGTGAGCCGGCAAAAGGGATATTGCGCCATGGCTTCCTTGTTGAGCGTCACATCGGCGGTCATCTCGCCGTCATATTCGAAATCGACATGGCGCTCGTCGAGCAGGCGCACGGCGTCCTTGACGCGGATGGAGCGCTCGCCCGGCGGGTGGCCGAACGTGGAGAAATCCAGCAAGGCGACGCGAGGCTCATAGCCGAGCCGCCGCGCGAAGGCCGCCGCTTCGATGGCGATCGCGGCCACCAACCGTGATTCACGGCGCAGCAAATTTGGCGTCGCGTTGACCGGTGAGTAGCGGTGATGACGAGCCCTACTGTTGGGCCGCTATCCGGCCTGTTTCTTCCCTTCAGTCTATGCCCGCTTCCCACCTATGGACTAAACCGCTTCGCTGTAGCTGCGGCGAGAAGCGGCGAGGTTGGTGATCGTGCAAGACTTGATACGCTGAGCCTGACCTGTCTCAAGATCGTGGGGTTCAACCCCAGGCGAGGCGGTTTGGGCCTTCGCTCTGGGCTGCGTCAATGCGAGGCGCCTCGTTGTCTTTCAACTGTCATAAAACGCGAGCCCGATATCGCGCTATATTTGGACCGTGGCGGCACAGATGCGTGTCGCCCGAATGGATTGAGAATCGCCGGAGGTTGCTTTGAATTTCACGGCCAAGGCTCAAAAATCCGCAAGCGCCCCGAAGAAGGACGGATCAACCTCGGACGGTCTGCTGGCCGATTACAGCCGGCTTGACCCCGACGCCTTATGCGGGCGCCTGGAGTCGACGCCGCTTGGCTTGTCCCAGGAAGAGGCTGAACGTCGTCTGATCCAATATGGGCCAAATCGCGCCACGCGTGAGAAAAAGGCGACCGTTCTAGAGGAATTATGGCTGCGGTTGCGCAACCCGTTGAACGCTCTGCTGATCACCTTGTCGGTGGTTTCCTATTTCCTGGGCGATGTGAGAGCCGCATTCGTCATCGGCGCCATGGTCGTTCTGGCGATCACCACCGCCTTCATCCAGGAGCACAGGTCCAACGAGGCGGCCGCCCGGCTGCGCGCCATGGTGCATACGACGGCGAGCGTTCGCCGCACGCCGCGAGCGTCCGAAGAACCCTATGCCGAGATCCCGATGGAGCAACTGGTCCCCGGCGACATCGTCCGCCTGTCGGCTGGCGACATGATTCCGGGCGATCTGCGGCTGATCGAAGCGAAGGACCTGTTCATCAACCAGGCGGCCTTGACCGGCGAAGCCATGCCCGCCGAAAAATTCGCGCAAGCCAGCCCCGACGCCCACGAAACGCCTTTCGATTTGCCCAACATCTGCTTCATGGGCGCCAATGTGGTTTCGGGTTTTGCCGTCGGCGTCATTTTGAGAACCGGCGGCAATACGTTTTTCGGCGAATTGGCCGATCAGATCGCAGGACGGCGCGCGCCGACCGCCTTTGATCTCGGCGTCAATAAATTCACTTGGTTGATGATCCGCTTCATCATTGTCATGGCGCCCGCCGTCTTCCTCATCAACGGGCTGACCAAACACAACTGGCTTGAGGCGCTGCTTTTTTCCGTGGCCGTCGCCGTCGGCCTGACGCCGGAAATGCTGCCGATGATCGTGACGGTCAATCTCGCCAAGGGCGCGATCGCCATGTCGCGCGAGAAGGTCATCGTCAAGCGCCTCAACGCGATCCAGAATTTTGGCGCCATGGACGTCTTGTGCACCGACAAGACCGGCACATTGACGCAGGACCGCATCATCCTGAAGCGTCATCTCGACATCAACGGCGACGACTCCGAGAAGGTGCTGCAATACGCGTTTCTGAACAGCCACTTCCAATCGGGGCTGCGCAACCTGCTCGACAATGCCGTCCTCGCGCATGCCGATCTTCACAAGACGCTCGGAACCGACACCAGCTATTCGAAACTGGATGAAATTCCGTTCGATTTCTCGCGCCGCCGCATGTCGGTCGTCGTCGCGCGGCAAGACGACGGACATGTCCTCATTTGCAAAGGCGCGGTCGAAGAAATCTTCGCCGTTTGCACCCGCTATGCGATCGAGGGCGAGACCGGCCAACTCGACGAAAGCCATTTTGAAGCCGCCAAGAAGCTGACGATCGCCCTGAACGCCGACGGCTTCCGCGTCGTGGCGGTGGCCTACAAGGAAATGGAGCCTTCCAAGACCGTCTATTCGGTCGACGACGAGGCCGGCCTGACGCTGCTGGGCTACATCGCCTTTCTCGATCCGCCGAAGGAATCGGCGGGCGAGGCGATCGCCGCCCTGGCCGCCAAGGGCGTGCAAGTCAAGGTCCTGACCGGCGACAATGAAGTGATCACGCGCAAAATCTGCCAGGAGGTGAATCTCGACGCCGGAGAGATTCTGACCGGGGGAAAAATAGCCGAGATGAGCGACGACCAACTCGCGGAAGTCGTCAGCCGCGCGAGCGTCTTCGTCAAGTTGACGCCGTCGCAGAAGGAAAGGGTGGTGCGCGCCCTTCACGCCAGGGGACATGTGGTGGGGTTTCTCGGCGATGGCGTCAACGACAGCCCGGCGCTGAAAGCCGCCGACGTCGGGATCTCGGTCGACACCGCCGTCGACATTGCAAAGGAGTCCGCCGACATCATTCTTCTGGAGAAAAATCTGCTGGTTCTTCAGAAAGGCGTGGTCGAGGGGCGCAAGATTTTCGCCAACATCACCAAATACATCAAAATGGGCGCCAGCTCGAATTTCGGAAACATGTTCAGCGTCCTCGGCGCCAGCATTTTCCTGCCTTTCCTGCCGATGGCCCCCATCCAGGTTCTGACCAATAACCTGCTGTATGATTTCTCGCAGACAACGATTCCGACCGACAATGTCGACGAAGAGTTTCTGGCTTTGCCGCGACGTTGGGATATCAGCAATATTTTCAAGTTCATGGTTTTGATCGGGCCGATCAGTTCGATCTTCGATTACGCGACCTACGCCATGATGCTGTTTGTTTTCGGCGCCTGGCACAACCCCACCCTCTTCCAGACCGGCTGGTTCGTGGAATCGCTGCTGACCCAGACCTTGATCATTCACATCATCAGGACGGCAAAAATTCCATTTATCGAAAGTCACGCCAGCCCTGCCCTGATCACGACGACAATCATTATATGCGCCGTCGGGATTCTGCTGCCCTTCACATGGGCGGGCGCTGCGCTCGGTTTCGTTCCCCTGCCTTGGCTTTACTGGCCTTTGGTCGTTGCAATGTTGCTGACCTATGCGGTCCTGACCCATCTCGTAAAAGTCTGGTTCGTTCGAAAATGGGGCCTTTGAGGGGAAGCTGATTGTCCTGAAACAGCCGGCTGCTCCAAAATTTTCCCCGCGCCGCCTATTCCATGTCGCTCCCGTGCGGACCTTATCCATCGGCCCTTGAAAAGGACCGATGGCGTCCGCGCCGACCGGCGCGGCGCCCTTGTTTCCGACGAGTCGGAAACAAGGGCAAAAGGTATTGTGGCGGGGCCAAGCTTACAGGCTGCTGACATGACTCATCAGCGGCTTGTCATCGCGCCTATGCGAAAAGTCCCACCGTCGCCCGCAATGGAAAGCGGATGCTCACGGAAAGGGAAAATCATGCGTAAATTAGCCGTTCTCGCCGGTCTTGCCGCTCTCATCGGCTTCTCAGGCTTCGCCCATGCGGAGAGCGTTGGCCGGCCTTGTATGGTCACGGCGGAAAACGATTATTCGACGGTCGACGCCTTCCTGACGAAAATAATCGATCATGGCTACAAGATCCGCAGTCTCGAAACCAAGCAGGGGTGCGGCAGGTTTCACGCGGTCGACCGGAATGGCCAGGAAGCCGAGCTTTTCGTCGATCTGACCTCCAGCGGCGCCGCACAGCGCAACGACTGATCTTCGCTCCCGCTCGCGCGAAAATCCGTTCACGACTGATCGGATTTTCGCGCCAAGGCGTTTCCGCGGAAGCCGTATCAGCGTCCTTTGGGCGCAAGTTTCACCGGAACCGCGGCGCGCATTTCGTTATCTCCTGTGTCGCCGGCGACGATATCGCCGGGCGGCGTGGCGGGACCGTTTACGCCAGGGCGGCTCCCGCGGTCCCTCGCGTCCTGGGTGACATCGCAGGCGATCGCGAGCGCAGGCTTGCTTTCCTTGTTGGGATTCGGCGGCGGCGCCAGGGTAGAGGTTACGAAAAGCAGAGACGCGGCCAGCCCCGCCGCTTCCGGTCGCCATTCAACGCCGCGCGGCGCCCTGGCGCAGGGGCTCGATTTCGTCCGCCCTTAATGCGTCAACGAGACCGTTGCTGTCGTGTCGATCGAAATCTCGATACTTGCGCGGCGTGACCGCTTTGACCGGGCGGCCGTCGTCGAGAGGACAAGGGGCGTCGGAAGCGGCAAGGGAGTTGCGTGAAGAAGAATGCGGCCTTCGGACCCGAACAGCCAGATGAACCATTGACTCGCGTCGGCGAATTGTCAGCCTTAGCGGCCAGGAATCCCGTGCCGTGGATTGGCGCACGAACGACGACGGCGCAGGCGACGCCTTGCGAGCAAAACCGGAAATCATCATGAGCTGGACTTTCCCCTGTTTCCTTCGCTCGCCCCAACGCCTGGCCGCGTGGATCGCGTTTTTTCTTTTCGCCCTGGCGCCAACCTGTCTTCCCGCCAAGGAGCTTCGACTCACCCCCGAACAGATCAAACAGTTCGACATCCGGCTGGCCGAAGCGCGTCCGGCGACGAAGAGCATTGTCGCGACTTTGCCGGCGACCATTGTCCCGCCGGTCAATTCGCGCATCGCGGTGACGGCGCCTTTCGCCGGGACCGTGGTCCAGGTCCATGGCCTGCCGGGCCAGGCGGTTCATAAGGGCGAGCCGCTGGTGAGCCTCACGAGCCGCGACCTTTCCGAGGCGACCGTCCGAACTCAAGCAGGCCGAGGCGGATTTGCAGGCGGCGGAAGCGATCGCGCGCCGCCAGCGCGAATTATACGCCAAAAATCTCGTTTCGTCGGGCAGGCTTGGCGAGGCGGAGGCGCAGGCGGGCAAGGTTCGCGCCCTGGTGCGGGAGAGCGAGCGCCTGCTGAAAATCGGCAATATCCAGATCAATCCCGACGGCAGTTACGCGCTGACTGCGCCCAAGGACGGGCGAATCGTCGAAATGCGCGTCGCGCCCGGCGCGGCCCTCCAGGCGATGGACACGGCGGCGGTCATCGACACGAGCGACGAACTCTGGTTGCAGGCCCAGCTTCCCGCGCAATTGGTGGGGAAGGTCCTGGTCGGCGACCGCATCGATTTGCCGGATGGCGACTTCGGCAAAGTCATATCGGTCGGCGTCACTCTCGATCCCCTGACCCGTTCGACGTCGCTGCTCGCCGAAATTCCCTTCAGCGCCAAGCATATCGCCGGCCAGACGACCTCGCTGACCATCGTCAAGCCGGTGAACGGCAAGGAACTGGAGATCTCCGCCGACGCCATCGACTGGATCGCCGGCGCGCCTTACGTTTTCGTGCGGACGACGGACGGATTTGCGCCATTGCCGATTGTCATCAAGGGGCGCGCCGGCGATGTCGCCACGATCGAGGCCGATCTGCCGCCGGGGCGGCAACTCGCCGTCAACGGCCTCGCGCAGCTTGAAAAAATCATGTCCGGGGAATGACCATGCTTCGCCGGCTCGTCGAATTCTCGCTATCGCAGCGTCTTTTCACTCTTCTGGTCGCGGCCCTCCTGGCCGCCGGCGGCGGCTACGCTTTCTCGCGGCTGCCGATTGACGCCTTTCCCAATATCGCCCAGACGCAAGTCAAGATCATTCTCAAGGCGCCGGGCATGACCCCGGAAGAAGTCGAGGCGCGCGTGGTCGCGCCGCTCGAAATGGAACTGCTCGGAATTCCCGACAAGACCATTCTGCGCTCCTCGGCCAAATACGCCATCGCCGACCTCACCCTGGATTTCGCCGACGGAACCGACATCTATTGGGCGCGCCAGCAGGTCGCCGAACGTCTCGCCGCCGTCCGCCCCGATCTCCCCGCCAACGTCACCGGCGGGCTGGCGCCGATTTCGACGCCGCTGTCCGATGTCTTCATGTTCACCGTCGAGGGCGGCGGCCTGTCGCTGGAAAAGCGGCGCACCCTGCTCGACTGGACGATCCGCCCCGCCCTGCGCACCATTCCGGGCGTCGCCGACGTCAATGCGCTCGGCGGTTTCGTCCGCACCTTCCAGGTCTCGCCCGACGCGCGGCTTCTCGCCGCGGCCGGAATGAGCGTCGCCGACCTGATCGACGCCGTCTCCGCCAATAATCGCAACGACGGCGCCGGCCGGCTCAGCGACGGCGAAAAAGCCCTGGTCGTGCGATCGGAAGGCGCGATTCAAAAGCCGCAGGATCTCGAACAGATCGTTCTGAAGAACCTCAACGGCCGCATCTTGCGGGTCGGCGACGTGGCGACGGTTCGCATCGGCGAACTCACCCGCTATGGCGCCGTCACGGAAAACGGCGCCGGCGAGACGGTCGAGGGACTGGTGATCGCCTTGCGCGGCGCCGACGCCAGCGCCGTCGTCAAGGCCGTGAGCGATCGGCTGGCGGAGCTGAAATCGAGCTTCCCGCCCGGTGTGTCGCTGAAGGTCTTCTATGATCGCTCGGAACTCATCCACAAGGCGGTGGGCACGGTCAGGAAGGCTTTGATCGAGGCCACCGTTCTGGTCGTGCTCCTGCTTCTGCTGTTTCTCGGCAATCTGCGCGCCGCGTTCGTCGTCGCCGTGACCTTGCCGATGGCGGCCCTGACGACCTTTCTCATCATGTGGCTCGTCGGCATGTCGGCCAATCTCATGAGTCTCGGCGGCCTCGCCATCGCCATCGGCCTGATCGTCGACGCCGCCGTGGTGGTGGTGGAAAACAATGTCGAACGTCTGGCGCACGCCGATCACAGCCAGACGCCGATCATCCACCACATCTATCAATCCACCGTCGAGGTCACGGCGCCGGTCGCCTCGGGCATTCTCATCATCTGCCTCGTCTTCCTGCCTCTGCTGTCGCTTCAGGGTCTCGAGGGCAAGATGTTCGCGCCCGTCGCGCTCACCATCGTTTTCGCGCTGAGCGGATCGCTGCTGCTGTCGCTCACCCTGATCCCCGTGCTCTCGTCGATGTTTCTGAAGGTCTCTGGCCACGGCGAGCCCTGGCTCATGCGCATTCTGACGCCCGTTTACAGGGGGGTCCTCGACTTTGCGCTGCGCCGGCCGCTGCCCATCGTCGCCGTCGCGACCGGCTGTCTTGTCGCCGCGGTCGTCGCCTATGGCGCGGTCGGCAAGGCGTTCATGCCGTCCCTGGACGAGGGCGCCATCATCATGCAGACGACGAAACTTCCGTCGATCAATCTCGCCCATAGCGTCGCGATCGACTTGCTGATTCAGAAAAAATTGCGCGAACAAGTCCCCGAAGTCGAGCGCATCGTGACGCGCGTTGGCGCGGACGAACTGGGCCTCGACCCGATGGGCCTCAACGAGGCCGATAATTTCCTGGTGCTGAAGCCGAAGGAGCAGTGGCGGGTTCCGAACAAGGAGTGGCTGCTGTCGCAATTGCGTCAGACCATGTCCGAAATTCCCGGCGTCGAATTCGCCTTCACCCAGCCCATCGAAATGCGCGTGTCGGAAATGCTGACGGGCTCGCGCGGCAATCTGGCGGTCAAGATCTTCGGTCCCGATCTCGATCCGCTCGCCGAACTCGCCGGCCGCGTCAAGACGACGCTGGAGAAGGTTCGCGGCGCCGCCGAGGTAATGACTCCTTCCGCCGGCGCGGTCGATTACCTTCAGATCAAGCTCGACCGGATGGCGCTCGGCCGCGCCGGATTGTCGGTCACCCGCGTCCAGGACGATTTGCGCGCGCTGCTCGAGGGCGCCCCCGCCGGATTGGTGATCGAACCCGGGCGGCGCACCAATATCCTCGTCCGCGGTCCGCAGCAGATGCGGGAATCGCCGGAGATTTTCGCCGAAATGCAGCTCGCGTCGGGCGATGCCGGCATGATCCGCGTCGGCGACGTCGCCAAACTGACGCGTCAGTCGGGCGTGGTGAAGGTCGACCGCGAGGATGGCTCGCGCTTTGCCATCGTCCAGGCCTATGTCAGCGGCCGCGATCTCGTCGGCTTTGTCGAGGACGCCCAGAAGGCGGTGGCCCGGGACGTTCCGCTGCCCCGCGGCTATCGGCTGGTCTGGGGCGGCGAATTCGAAAACCAGCAGCGCGCGGCCGCGCGCCTCGCCATCGTCGTGCCGATCGCGCTCGGCTTGATTTTCGTCGTCCTGTTCGCCACGCTGGGATCGATGAAACAGGCGCTGCTGATCCTCGCCAATGTGCCCTTCGCCCTGGTCGGCGGACTCCTCGCGCTCTGGATCTCGGGGCAATATCTGTCTGTTCCGGCGTCGGTCGGCTTCATCGCGCTTCTAGGCGTCGCCGTTCTCAATGGCCTGGTTATGGTCGGCTATTTCAATCAGCTCCTGGCGGGGGGCGCGCCGATCGAGGCGGCCGTGCGCGACGGCGCCCTGCGCCGTCTGCGGCCGGTCATGATGACCGCGACCATCGCCGCGTTCGGGCTTGTGCCGCTGTTGTTCGCGACCGGCCCCGGATCGGAAATCCAGAAGCCGCTCGCCATTGTGGTGATCGGCGGTCTGATCACCTCGACCCTGCTGACGCTGGTGCTTCTGCCGATCTCCTTTCGGCGCTTCGGCGCCCCGGTCGGGCCCTCTCAGGCTGAAACGCGGAAACCGCAATGGACCACGAGCTCTGCAAACTGACGCTGGTCTTTCCGATCTCGGTGGAAGACAGAATTCTCGACTTCCTCCTCGATTCGGAGCCTGCGCTGCCCGGCTTCACCAGCCTGCGCGCGGAAGGCCACGGCGCGAGCTTCGAGGGCGTCTCCGCGCGCGAAAAAGTCCGCGGGCGGGTCGACCGCCGCATGGTCGTCCTGGTGCTGGCGCGGGAGCGGGTGGAGCGACTGCTGACCGATCTGCGCGAGCACTGCCCGGTTCCGGATCTGACCTATTGGGTGGAATCGGTCGACCGTTTCGGTCAATTCCGGTGATTGCGCCGACGATGAAATCCGGCGCATTGCCGCGGCGCCGCGGCTGGAGCGCCGCCGTCATTGCAACCCTCTGTGCTTTCTCGCCGTCCATCGCGACCGCGGAAACCATGTCGAACGCGCTGGCGCGCGCTTACGGAGCCAATCCGGAACTCAACAGCCAACGCGCAAACGTGCGCGTCAGCGACGAGGGCGTCCCGCAGGCCAAAGCCGGGTGGAGGCCGAATATTTCCGCCAATGTCGACACAGCCTACGAATATGGCGTTTCAATCAACGACCCGATGGAGCCTGGCCTGCAAAAGATGGCGGCGACTCCTCGCGATTACGGCGTCACCGCCGCGCAGACATTGTTCGACGGCCAGCGCACGGCGAATGCGGTCAGCGGCGCCGAATCCGGCGTGCTGATGGCGCGAGAGGCGTTGCGCGAGGCCGAATCGACCACATTGCTCGTGGCGGCGACCGCCTATATGGACGTCTTGCGCGACACCGCGATGCTCGGCCTCCGGCGCAACAATGTCGTGGTCCTTCAACTTGAGTTGCAGGACACACAAAGCCGATTTGACGCGAATGAAGTGACCAGGACCGACGTCGAACAGGCCAAAACGGCGCTCGCCACGGGTCGGGCGGATGTGGCCCTGTCGCAAGCCCGACTCGAAGCCAGCGCCGCCGCCTATCGGCGCGCGATCGGCGCCGAACCGAGTCGGTTGCAGCCGGCCCGACCGATCGAAAGCCTCCTCCCGGCCCGCCTCGACGGCGCGATCGCCCTCGCTCAGGCGAAAAACCCGACGATTCTGGGGGCGCTGCATCAAGTCGATATCGACGAGGCCGCGGTCAAGGCCGCCGAGGGCGCGCTGGCGCCCACGGTGACCGCGGCGGCCAATGCCCAGCGGCAATATGACGTGGACGGAATCCCCGGCTATAATCAAACGATAGCGGCCTTCGGCGGCCAGATCGACATTCCGATCTACCAGGGCGGGGCCGAATATGCCGTCATCCGCGGCGCCAAGGAGCGACTGAGCGGGGCGCGCCTCGTCGTGGAAGCGCAACGGCGCGTCGTCAGCGCGAATGTGGCGGTCGCCTGGGGCCAGTTGGCGGCGGCGCGCGCGTCGATCGCCGCCGACGAGGCGAATGTCAAGGCGGCGGAATTCGCGCTCAACGGCGTGCGGGAAGAAGCCAAGGACGGTATGCGCACGACGCAAGACATACTGAACGCCCAGCAGGACCTGCTCACCGCGCGCGTCCGTCTGGTGACGGCCCAGCGCGATCGCGTCGTCGCGTCCTATGCGGTCATGTCGGCGGTCGGTTTGCTGTCGGCGCGCCGGCTTGGCCTTTCCGTCGCGATTTACGATCCCGCCGTCCACTACCGCCAGACCAAGGATCGTTTCTTCGGCGTGGCGACTCCGGACGGCCGCTGACGGCGTGGCGTCAGGTTGCTTACCGCGCGGGGCGGCGGGTCGGCGGAATCCGGCGCCAGCCTTGCGGTCGCGTTCACGAAGCTGCTTCCTGTCGGGCCGGCGACAGGCGGACCTGCAATCCGCCGAGAGGCGAGCGGGCGAAATCCATGCGCCAGCCGTAAGCGTCGAGAATGTCCTGGGTGATCGCCAGGCCCAGACCGGCGCCGCCGCCGGAATCGAGCCGGCCGCCGCGGCGGCGCGCGATCGCTTCATCACGCGGATCGAGACCGGGACCGTCGTCGTCGATCAGCACGGCGCCGGCGTCGCAGGAGACGCGGACACGCGAACGCGCGTGCCGGGCGGCGTTGTCGAGCAGATTGCCGAGCGCTTCAGTCAGGTCGATGCGCTCGATCGGCAGGCGAAAATCCGCCGGCGCCGCGTTCACGAAGTCGAGCGCCTCGCCTTTTTCCGTCTTGCGCAAGGTGCGGATCAGAGCGTCGGCGACGTCCTTGAGCGCCACCGCCTCCGCCCCGCGCCGGCTCCCGGCGGCCTGGACGCGGGCGCGCGCCAACTCGCGTTCGACATGGCGGCGCATGGTTTCGCCGATGGAGTCGAGCGAACCGGCGATTTCCGCCTGACCGGCGGCGCGCAGCAGCCGGGCGTCCCCGGCGAGCGCGGCCAGCGGTGTCTTCAATCCGTGCGCGAGGTCGGCGGCGCGCCCGCGCGCCCGCTCCAGCGCGCGCTCCTGCGAATCCAGCAGCTCGTTGACCTCCCGCACCAGCGGAAGCACCTCGCTGGGGGCGTCTTCCGACAGACGCCGCCGCCGACCGCCCGCCGTTTCCGCGATCTCCCGGCGCAAGCGCCCGAGCGGCTTGAGCCCGAGGCTGAGTTGCAGCCAGGTGGCGAGCGCGAGAACCAGCGCCAGAAGGCCGAGGCCGGGCGCGAGATCGGCGACGAAAGCGTCGCGCGCCCGTCGCAGGCGGGTGAGGTCGCTGCCGACCACCACGCGGGCGGTCAGCCTTTTGCCGCGCGCCGGGAAGGACACGAACCTTTCGGCGGCGAGAAGCAATTTCCCGCCCGGCCCCTCGATCTGGTGATAATGGGTCTGGCCCTCGCTCAGCCGATCGTCGGGCAGGACGAGCCGGACGTCCCAGAGCGAACGCGAGCGCAATTGCGTCTCCGGCCCCGAGACCTGCCAGTACAGCCCGGACAAGGGCTGATCGAAACGGGCGTTTTGTGGCGGCCGCGCCAGAACGATTTCGCCCGCCGGATCGATTTCGAGCCCGCCGACGACCTGCCTGATCTCTACGTCGAGGTCGTCGGCGAGGGTGCGATAGACATGACGCTCGAACAGAAAGGTCAGTCCGACGCCGGCCAGGGCCAGAGCGAGACAGATGGCCAGCGCCCCGGCCAAGGCCAGTCGAAGACGAAGCGATCTCGCCTTCACGCCATGCTCTCCGGCATCAGATAGCCGAAGCCGCGCCGGGTTTCGATCCATTTGCTCCCGAGCTTGCGGCGCACGCGTGCGATCAGGACCTCGATGGCGTTGGACGATTGCTCGTCCTGGCCATAGACATTTTCCACCAGTTCCTGCTGCGAAACGACCTTGCCGCGCCGAAGCATGAGATAAGCGACAAGGCGATATTCGAGTGGCGAGAGATCGACCGGCGCTCCGCCGAGCGTCACTTTCATCGCCCTTTCGTCGAGCGCCAGTTCGCCGATCGTGGCGAGCGAAGAGGCATGGCCGGCCGAACGGCGGATGATCGAGCGCAGGCGCGCCAGCAATTCCTCCATCTGGAAAGGCTTGGCGAGATAATCGTCGGCGCCGGCGTCGATGCCCTCGACCCTTTCGCTCCACGACCCGCGCGCGGTCAGCACCAGAACCGGCGTCGCGCGCCCGCTTCCGCGCCATCGCTTCAGCACGGCGAGCCCATCCATTCCCGGCAATCCGAGATCGAGCACGATGGCGGTGAAATCCTCGGTGTCGCCAAGGAACCAGGCGTCCTCGCCATTTTTCGCCTGCGCGACGACATAGCCGGCGGCATCGAGCGCGCGCGCGACGTCTCCGGCGATGCGGTCGTCGTCCTCGACCAGAAGAATGCGCATCAATCGTCTCCGGCGTCCGTCACGGCCCCGCTGGCGGCGTCGACCTCGACCCGGCGCACGTGGCCATTGCGGTCGATCAGGCGGAATTCGTAGCGCCAGACGCTGTGCTCGCGCGCCAACGTCACCTTGACGATCTCGCCGGGCGTCTTGTCGCGCAAACGGGCGAGGATTTCGTCGAGCGGGCGGATGTCGTGCCGTTCGACCGCCTCGCGCGCCTCGTCATGGTCGGGGCGCGCGCCATCCGCCGCAGAGGAAACCACGGCGAGCAGCAGGATTGGCGCGACCAGAGCCAGAGCCGCGGACTTCATGAGCGGACATACCCCAATTTTCAACACAACCATTATGGCGCGATTGAACTGACGAGTCGCTGACATGGATCATCAGCGGGCCGTCATCGCGCCTGCGTCACAAGTCCGTCAATGGCCGCGCCCGGCGACCGGGCGCCGAATGAATGGAAAAATATGATGGACAAGATGGTTATAGCCGGCCCCGCCGGCGGCGCGAAGCCTTCGTTCCGCCGTCCCGCCTGGACGCCATTGCTGCCTCCGCTCTTCTGGGGAGTCCTCGCCGCCTTCTTGGCGATCGTTCTCGCCGGCGAAAGATTTGCCTGGCTGACGGCCGGCGCCGCCTATGGCGTCGCGGTTCTGGCGATCCTGCGGATTGTCTGGGCTTTCGTCGGGCCTCGCCATGGCGCCTTCGCCAAGGCCTTGCACGCGCCGCAAAGACTGGTCGTCAAGGCGCGACAAACCCTGCGCCGCCGGGCGCCGCTTTTCCCGAGCAGCCTACTGACGGACAGGACGACGGCGGCGGCCGTCGTCGGACTGCTGACCTATGTGTCGGTCGCCGGCATGCTGGCGTCGGCTTCGCATCTGTCCGGCTCGCATGCGTTCCTGGCGGCGCATGACGCCGGCCTCCTCGCCCTGGTCGGCCTGGTCTTCCTGCGCCTTGCCGGCGCCGTTCTCACCAGCGTCGCGTCGGGCGAGCGCCTCGTCCAGGCGGCGCTCAAACGCGGCCGGCGCTCTTGAGCGGGTCCGTCAAGACCGGCCACGACGAGGCGACATGCGCGCCAATAGATCGTCGTGGCGGATATGCTGATGGTAGAGCGCCGCCAGGACATGGACCGCCGCCAGCCCGATCAGCGCATAGGAGGCGATCTCATGGGCTTCCGTCAGCGGGCGGAAAATTTCCGGCGTCCTGGCGAAGGGCGAAGCGATCTGGAAAAAGCCGAAATCGAGGCCGCGTCCACGATAGAGCAAAGTCGGGACGCCGATGATCGGAACAGCGATCATCAGGACATAGAGTCCGGCATGGCCGATTTTCGCGGCGCTGCGCGCCAGCGCCGACATGGTGAGCGGAAGTTCGGGGGCCGGATGCGCCAGCCGCCAAAAGAGGCGAATGAACGACAGGACGAGAACCGCCAGGCCGGTCAGGGCGTGCAGATTGATCACGGCGCCCACCCAGGCCTTGGGAAATTCGTCGACGGTGAGGCCGAGGCCGAAGGCCGCGACAATGAGAAATGCGATCGACCAATGGAGCGCGATCGCGACGGCGTCATATCGTTCCTGGGTCTTCATCGCCAAGCTCCTTCTTGCGAATCACGAATTCGGCATCGTCCCGCTTCGCGCGGGTCGATGATCGGCGGCGGGAAAATCCAGAGCGCGAACCGAAAGCCCCAGGGGAACCAGCCATATCCCCCCGCGGCAGGAACCGGAAAACGCCGCCAGGAATCACCAACACGCCGGGCGGAGCACGAAAACCATCGCCCTCCCGCATCGCGAAGCCTTTCGATGTGAGAGGCCGACCTTTCGCGAGCCATGGCGCTCGACTGTGACTTTAGCGCAAAGACTCGCCGGTCGTCGCGTCTGGCGGCGCCTTTCCTTTTGTCTGCGCCATTATGGCGAGACAAAACTGACGTGTCGCTGACATGGATCATCAGCCGCGCGTCATCGCCGCTGCGTCAAAGTCCCGCCATCGCCCGCAAGTTTCGCCGGGCGCCTATGAAAAGGGAAAATCATGCGCAAACTGGTCATACTCGCAAGCTTCGCCGTTCTTGCCGCCGCTGCCGGCTCCGCCCGGGCCGACAGCCTCGGCCGGCCCTGCACGACCAAGCCCGAAGCGGACTATCTCACGCTCGACGCCCTGAAAGCCAAGGTCGCCGAACAGGGCTATCAGATCCGCAGCGGCGAGATCAAAAAGGCCTGCGGCGAATTTTACGTCATCGACAAGAACGGCAAGAAGGCGGAGCTTTTCGTCGATCCGACCTCCGGCGCCATCGTCGCCGGCGGCGATTCAACCGGCAAGGGCGCCGAATCCGGGCGCGACAACGACTGATGTCCGCTCCGGTCGCGACCGGAACAGCCGGCGGCGCGACGCCGCCGGTCCCTCCGGGGTGGGTCGCCGTATGGGACCCGTTCGTGCGCCTGTTCCATTGGAGCCTCGTCGCGCTTTTCGTCGCGGCCTATGCGACCGGCGACGAAATCGGCTGGCTGCATGTCAGGGCGGGTTACGCCATTGTGGCGCTTGTGGCGCTGCGCGTCGTCTGGGGCCTGGTCGGGCCGCGCAACGCCCGCTTCGCCTCCTTCCTGCGCAGCCCGGTCGAGACGCTTGCCTTCCTGCGCGACAGCCTGCGTCTGAGGGCGCCGCGCCATCTTGGCCACAATCCCGCCGGCGGCGCGATGATCGTCGCCATGTTCGCCACGCTGGCTTATGTCTCGGTCACCGGAATCCTGCTGACCACCGACGCCTTCTGGGGTTCGCATGCGATGAAGGAGGCGCACGAGGCCGGCGTCGACGTCATGATCGGGCTGGTTTTCCTGCATCTCGCGGGCGTCGCCCTCGCCAGCTTCGAGCATGGCGAAAATCTCGTCCGCGCCATGATCACGGGCAGGAAGCGCGCGTGATCCTGGCGCCTCCGCGCCAGATCGGGCCGAATTCCGTCGCCGCCTCGCCGCGCAACCGGCGTGGCGGCGCCCATTTGACCTTCGCGGCGCCTCAGGCCGTCGCGAGGTCGTAAAGATCTTCCTCCTGGGCGCTGTGGAGCCGCACCAAAGATTCCACCGTCTCGATCAGACGTTGGGCGTCGCGGATCAGATAGGCGTCGGCCGCCGCGCCGGGTTCGGACATTTCGCGGCTCAACCGCGACAGGAGGCGGGCGAGATGGAGGATTTCCCGGTGCGCGCGTCCCATCGCGGCGAGCCCATAGGCAAAGGATTCCGCCGGCGCCAGACTGGGATAAACCTCTGCCTCGTCGGCGCGTTCGTGGGTGACGATCGTGTTGGAGACGATGGCGTCCGCCTCGCGAATGAGGTCTTGCGCCACTGTCCCCGCGGCGGCGTCGAGGGCGTCGGCGATCGAGCGCAACCGGTCGAGACTCCGGCCAAGCTGTTCGTGCTCGCCATGCAGCCGGGTCGCGACCCCGGCCTTAAGCGGTCCGGCGGCGCGCGGCGCGCCCGAACCCAGCGCGCGCAGGGCGTTGAGGATCACCGCGACATCGATAAGCTCCTGCCCGACGGCTCCCGCGACAGGCGACAGGAACCCGAGCGCCGCAGCCGCCATGGCGACGCCCGAAAGGCCCATTCCCACGACAATGCTTTGCCTGGCGATGCGCCAGGTCCGACGCCCGATGACGATGGCTTCGGCGACGCGATCCAGGCGCTCGACGAGAATGACCACGTCGGCGGCTTCCGAGGACGCGCTCGCGCCCCGAGCGCCGAGAGCGACGCCCACATGGGCCGCGGCAAGAGCCGGCGCGTCGTTTATGCCGTCGCCCACCATCATGGTGATATGCCGCTGGCGCTCCAGCACGACTGCGGCGACCTTTTCGTCCGGGGTTCGCTCGGCGAGGACGGCGTCAATGTTCAGGGCGGCGGCGATCGTTTCCGCCGTTTCCGCCCGGTCTCCCGTCGCCATGACGATGCGGCGAACCCCCGCCTCCCTGAGCAGGTCGAGCGCGCGCGGGGTTTCGCGCCGCATTTCGTCGCCAAGAAGCAGGGCCCCGGCCGGCGCGCCGTCGATCGCGACGAAAACGCTGAGGGCCGAACGCCAGGAAGCGCGCCGCTGGGCCCGGATCGCCCAGGGCGGCGGCGACGCGGCGCCGAAGACGAAGGAGCACGAGCCTGCGCGGACATTGTGGTCCTCAATCGTTCCTTCGAGACCAGAACCAACCTGTTCCCGAACGTCGCGCGGTGGGCCAAGAACAAGATTCCTGGCGCGCGCGGCGCTGACGATGGCTTCGGCGACCGCGTGGGCGGAAGCCTGCTCCAACGAGGCCGTCAGCCGCAGAACGTCATCGGCCGTCGTCGTCGGAGCGGTTTCGATCGCGGTGAGCCTCGCGCCGCCGACCGTCAGGGTTCCGGTCTTGTCGAAAATGACGGTGTGAACCTTCGCCAGCACTTCCAGCGGACCGCCGCCCTTGACCAGAATGCCGCGGCGCGCAGCCCGCGCGACGCCTGCGACGAAAGCGACCGGCGCGGCGAGAATGAGCGGGCATGGCGTCGCAACGACCAGCACCGCGAGCGCCCGCAAGGGGTCATGTGACCACAGCCACGCCCCGCCCGCGACGGCCAGGGTCAAAGGGGTCAGGGCCGCCGCGTAGCGATCGGCCATGCGGATGAAGGGCGCCTTGGCCTGCTGAGCCGAGGCGGCGAGCTTCACGATCGCGGCGTAAGTGCTGTCGCGCGCAAGCGCGGTGGTCTGCATTTCAAAAGCGTCGCCGGCGTTGATCGCGCCGCTGCGAACGCCTTCGCCGGCCTGCCGCACGACGGGCAGCGATTCCCCGGTCAAGGCCGATTCGTCGAGCAAGACCCTGGAATCGAGTGCGATTCCGTCGATCGGCGCGATTTCGCCGGCGCGCACGATGAGCCTGTCGCCGACCGCGACCTCGTCCACGCCAACGTCCGCTATCGTGTCGTCGAGGCGGCGATGTGCGACGCGCGGGGCGCGATCGACCAGACCTTTCAGGCTCCGCTCCGCGCGCGAAACCGCGTAATCCTCGAGAACGGCGCCGCCGGCATACATCACGGCGATGACGATCGCCGCCAGGGGCTGGTCGAGCGCCAATGCGCCGCCCATCGAGAGCAGCGCGATCGCATCGACGCCAAACCGCCTGTTCCAGAGATCACGGATGATGGAAACCAGAAGGGAAATTGCAATCGGGACCGTTCCCCCGAACCACATCCACCTTCCGATTTGCGGGTCGCCGAACCACGCGACGCCGGCGCCCCCCGCCAATGCGGCGACGGCCAACAGGAAAAGCACGGTTCGGACGGTTGCGGAGTTCATTTTCGCCTCTTGTGACGCGCGGCGACCGTAGCCGACCAGACAAGACTTTTCATTGGCGCCAATCATTGAAATGATCGAATCAGACGATTCTCGTGGAGCCGTTCGCCGTGAATGCGGAAAATATCGCCATTGTCCTGGTCCTGCTCGCGGTCGCCAACAGCGCGCCGGTGATCGCCATGAATTTGTTCGCGCAGGCCGGCGCGTGGCCGGTCGATTTCGGCTGGACATTCGTCGATGGCCAGGCCCTGTTGGGGCCCTCCAAAACGATCCGGGGCCTGGTCGTCGCCGTCGCCCTGACGGCTTGCGCTGCGCCGATGATGGGCCTTTCCTGGCGCGTCGGCGCCGCGACCGCCGCCGCCTCGATGGCCGGCGATCTCCTTTCGAGCTTCGTCAAGCGACGTCTGCGCCTGGCGCCGAGCAGCATGGCGACTGTCCTCGACCAATTGCCGGAATCCTTGTTCGGAACCCTGGCCGCCCGTTGCGGCCTACCCCTCGGCCTGAGCGATATTGTCGTTTGCGTCGCGATCTTCTGTATCGGGCAGATGATCGTCTCGCGCATCGCCTATGCCGTGGGATTGCGCACCGAGCCTTACTGACAGGGCCATGTCAGGCTGGCGTCCTCAGCACATGCAAGGTCACTTCGGGCGGGCAGTTGAAACGAACCGGAACGATGCATGCGCCGGCGCCCGCCGACGTATAGCCGGTCATCTCGCCATAGCGCCAGGGCCCCCGTCCCATTCGTCTTGGCAGGTTCAATTCGAGCGTCACGGGAATCCCGCCCGGCAGACAGATCTGGCCGCCATGGGTATGGCCGGACAGCATCAGGTCGAAACCGGCGTGGGCCGCCTGGCGGTAGATCTCCGGCGTATGGGAAAGCAGGATGGAAAAACTGTCGTCGGGGATGCCGGTCGCCGCCTTTTCGATATTGTCGACCCGGTAGAAATGAGCGTCGTCGACACCCGCGAGATAGAGTCGCGCGTCGCCCCTGGCGATCGCCACATTTTCGTTCAGCAGGAATTTCACGCCCATGCGCTCCAGGTCGGGAACCATGCGGATTGAGTCGTGATTTCCGAGCACCGCGAAAATGTCGCCCTTCAAGGCGTCGCGCAGTTCCCGCATTTCTTCCAGGCACGAATGATACGGACCGAATGTTTCTCCGCGATAATCGCCGGTGAGGACACACAAGTCATACGACAGGCCAGAGGCGATTTCGGCCACGCGCCGCATGGCGCGCGCGCTCATGTCGGCGTGAAGATCGGAAAGATGGAGAATCGAATAGCCGTCGAACGCCGGATCGATCCTGGGCGATGAAATCACATTGCGGCGCAATTCGATTTTCCGGGCGTTCTCCCGGCCACGCCAATATGTTCCCGAAATTCGAAGCAGGACATGGAGCATGGCCCGCGACAGGGGGATGTTCTCCAGATGGACGAACGTGAGCCCCTGGCCAAACGCCTGTGTTTCGTGTTCGTCTTCGATCCCCAGTCGCTGGCGCGCGTGCACCCGCCCGAGACGGCCGTCGAGGATGCGCACCACCTCGTCGGGCCGCAGGAACGCGAGGGTGTTGCTGGCGGTCACCCGGGTCGGCTCCATCAATGTTCCCAATCTCCGGCGCTTACCTTATCGCGATCGCGACGGGTTGGGGGAGGGAAAACGACGCCGTTTTCGCCTGGAACGCGTTTGGCCGTCATGGCGGCGTCGGTTTTGAGGCCAGGCTCTGAACCGCGCCGGGTTTGCCGGAGGCTCCATCCGGCGGCAAATTTGCTGGCGCTTCAGGTCTCGCGTTCTTCCCAATCGACCCAGTTCACCGGGTAACGGTCGAGATAGGCGCTGACCGCGGCGCCAACGGTCGGAAAGAACGATGGCTCGCCGATCTGGGCGAAAAGGCCGAAGCGTTTTAGCTTGTCCTTCACAGGGCCTTTCAGTTCAGCGAAGCACAGCTGGACCCCGGCGTCCTGCAAGGCCTTGTCCAGCTCGGCCAGCGCGTCGGCGGCGGTGACGTCCACGCTGGTGACCGGTTCTGCGGCGATCACCAGCCAGTGCGCCGCCTCCGGCGCCTGGGCGACCGCCGCCAAGGCCCGCTCTCTGAAGAATTCGGCGTTGGCGAAAAAGAGCGGCGCGTCCCAGCGGAACAGCACCAGACCCGGTATTTGACGCGCCTCGGGATGGCGGCGGATGTCGTGATAGCCCTTGAGGCCTTCGGCGCGCCCGAGAATGGCGGAGTGGGGCCGCCAGCCGTCCCAGAGAAATTCGATCACCGCCGCCACCACGGCGAGACCAATTCCAGGAATGACGCCGAGAACCGCGACACCCGCGAAACAAGCCATGGACAGCCAGAATTCCCAGCGCTGGATGCGATAGATCCGGGCCAGATCATTGATTTCGACGAGGCCGATCGCGGACGCGATCACGACCGCCGCCAAAACCGAATTGGGGAGCTTTTCCAGCAGGTTTGGCGTGAAAACCAGTAGTGCTGCGACCCCGAAAGCGCCAACGACGCCCGCGAGCTGCGTCCTCGCCCCCGCCGTTTCCGCGACGGGCGTCCGCGACGAACTGCTGCTGATGGGAAAGCCTTGGAAAAAACCCGCAGCCAGGTTGGCCGCGCCGAGGCCGATCATTTCCTGATTCGGATCGACGCTTTGCTTCAATCGCGCGGCATAGGCGCGCGACAGGACGCTGGTGTCAGCGAACGAAACCATGGCGACCGCCAAGCCGCCGGTGACAACGGCGACGAGCGCATCGCGGTCGATGATCGGAAATACGAACCGGGGAAGGCCTCTGGGCAGTTCGCCGAGCACAGCGACGCCGTATTTGTCGTCGAGCGCGAAGCCGCCGACGATCAAGGTCGCGCCGGCGACGGCGATCAGGACGCCGGGAACCCGCTTGTAGTTCCCAAGCGCAAGAATGAGAGCGAGCACGCCCGCGCCGAGCGCAAAACCAACCCAATTGGTTTTTCCCGCGGCGACTGCGGCGGCGGTCGCCCCGAGCCTGGGAATGAGGCTTTCGCCGCCGACGGAAAAGCCACATAATTCTGGCAGCTGGCTGACCAGAACAGTCAGGGCGATGCCATTCATATAACCATAACGGATCGGTTTGGAGAGCAACTCGGTGATGAAGCCAAGCCGCGCCGCGCCCGCAATGACGCAGACGCATCCAGACACAACGGCCATGGCGCTCGCGAGTGCGACGGCGCGGGCCGGATCGCCCGCGGCGAGCGGCGAAATAACGCCGAGGATCACTGCGGCCAGCGCCGAATCCGGGCCCAGAACGAGAATGCGGCTCGGACCGAACAAGGCGTAAGCGAGCAGCGGGACGATGGTGGCGTAAAGACCGTAAATGCCTGGCAAGCCCGACGCTACGGCGTAGGCGACGCCAACCGGCGCCAGCATGGTCGCCAGAACAATCCCGGCGACCAAATCGCGGACGAGCCATGAGGCTTGGTAGTCTCTGACAGTCAAGAATCCCCGGCGCCCAGCGCAGCCGGATCGGTTCCGTCGGCATCGACCGCCTTTTTTGGTCAAGCTCCAAATCGCGAATGTTGCGCCTGCGCTTTGTCGTCGTCAATGAGGCGCCGCAGCCTCGCTCTCGACAAATTCGGAAGGGCGAACCGAAAATCCCGCGCGAGATTGAACATTGCCTCAATTCACATCACGGTCATTTCCTTGGCCGCGGGATGGCGTCCAGATTTGCGGTCAGCCGTTCGTCACTTTCGTCCACGCGTTTCATCTCATTCGGCGATTTGAAGTGATTGTGACGCCAACCCGCCAAATGCCAATAGACGGCGAATATTGCGGTGGCCATAAGCCTCGGATCCCGAACGAAACAATCGCAGGACCGATTACCCAACCGCCGCTTACGCCGAAATAGGCCTGTCCCCGTCGCCTCGGCCAAAGCGCCGGCTGGCGCCCAATGGCGGACTGTCCTTATGATGGGCCGACGATCGCGGAGGAACGCCGCACGATCGAAAAAAGGGTCCCCGCATGGCGTACAAGACCATCCAGCTGCTCCTGACCCTGAAGGAAAGCCCGCGCGCGGACGCCGCAATCGAATATGCGATCGAATTCGCGCGACGCGAACAAGCGGATTTGTCCGTGCTGGCGAATGCGCAACGCCTCGAATTTCCTGGCGTTCAAATTCTACCTCTGGCCGACGCCATCGTCGCCGAAATCAACGACGAGCGCCTTGCCAAGGCGCAAAGCCTTGGCAAGCACGTCGAAACGTCCGCGCGCCTCGCAGGGGTCAACGCGGATTGCGCGATCGACCAACTCGCCGCCGACGAAGCCGGAAAGGCCTTCTGCGCTGCGGCGCGCCTGAGCGACCTCGTCATCGTGGCTCAGCCGAAAGGCGTCCTTTTCACCGGCCAGAGGCTGATCGAGGAAGTTCTGTTCAATTCCGGCTGCGCCGTGCTTGTCGTTCCGCAAGAATGGGACGCCGGCCCGACGCTGGAAAATGTCGTCGTCGCTTGGGATGGTGGCGCGAGGGCGGCGCGCGCGGTCGCCGACGCCATGCCTTTGCTCGAAAAAGCCGGTCGCGTCGAAATTGTCTGCGTGACCGACGACGCGAATGACGTTCGCGGCGCGGAACTGGCGCGACGCCTGAGCCGCCACGGCGCTCATGTCAGCGTCGTCAATCTTCCCTTCGTCGGGGCCGAGGCCGGCAGAACCTTGATGCAGCACATAGGCTCCATGCCGGTTAGCCTGGTGGTCATGGGCGCCTACGCCCATTCCCGCCTGATGGAGGTGGTGCTGGGCGGCGCGACCAATCTGATGCTGAACGAGGCAACGGTTCCGGTGCTCTATTCATTCTGACTTTTCCGGGGGGCGGCGCAGGCGGCGCCGAAGCCAGGCGACGGCGGCCCCGGATTTCTTCCCGATCCAGCGATTGGCTTTTTCAGCGGCCGGAAAATCGAGCGCCAGGAGCGACAGGCCAAGTGGAATCATCCAGAAGCCGACAACCGGCATGAAGCCGAAAATTCCGCCGACGACCAGCGCAACGCCGACCGGAACGCGCAGCCAGCGCCGGCGCGGATCGCGCAGCCTTTCAAGCCAGGATGTGGGCGGGCGATCGTCCATTCGAGCGGCTCTCAATTGTAGATCCAGCCTCGCCGAGCCAGCCACTTTTCAATTTCGACGATGAAAAATGTCAGACTCGAAAAGGCCAGACAGGTTGCGAGTTCCAGCGTCGACAAAGGCGATGTCCCGAAGATCGCATTGAGGCTCGGCAGGTAGATCACGGCCAGCTGCAGGACCAGGGTCAGGAGAACCGCGCCAAGCAACGGCTTATTGGTGAACAGCCCTCGCCGCAACAGGGATTCGCGCTCGGAGCGGATCGCAAGAATGTGGCCCATCTGCGACAGGGACAGGACGGTCAGGACCATGGTCTGCGCGTGGCCGTGGCCGAAATGGATCGAAACGGTCTGGGCCAGCAAGGTGATGGCGCCGATCGCCAGCCCGACCCAAAGGATATGCCATCCCATGCCGTGCGAGAAGATGCTTTCGCCGGCGGGGCGCGGGGGGCGACGCATAACGTTCCCCTCCGCCGGCTCGGCGGCGAGCGCTATGCCCGGCAAACTGTCGGTGACGAGATTGATCCAGAGAATCTGAATCGGCAGCAGCGGAATCGGCAGACCGAAGAAGGGAGCCAGGAGGATCGTCCAGATCTCGGCGCCGTTGCCGGTCAGGATATATCTGATGAATTTGCGGATATTGTCGAAGATGCGGCGGCCTTCGGCGATGGCGCCGACGATGGTGGCGAAATTGTCGTCCAGCAGCACGAGGTCGGACGCCTCGCGCGCGACATCCGCGCCCGACCTTCCCATGGCGACCCCGATGTCGGCGCGCAGCAGCGCCGGCGCGTCATTGACGCCGTCGCCGGTCATGGCGACGAATTCGCCGCGGGCCTGGAGGGCGGCGACGATCCTGATCTTTTGTTCGGGATCGACGCGGGCGAAGACGCGGATCCGGTCGATCCGCCCGTCAAGTTCGGCGGCGGAAAGCCGGCGCAGCTCCTGTCCGGTCATCACCTCGTCGCCGGGACCGAACATGCCGAGCGCGAGGGCGATCGCGCGGCCGGTGACCGGATGGTCGCCGGTGATCATCACCGGCGTGACGCCCGCGGCGCGGCATTCCGCCACGGCGGCTTTCGCCTCCGGGCGTGGCGGGTCCCACAGCCCGACAAAGCCGAGAAAGCTGAGGTCGCGTTCGATTTCCACGGGGTCGGAGCCGTCCGGAAGCGCCGTCCAGTGGCGAGCCGCGACAGCGAGCACGCGCAACCCGTCCGCCGCCATGGCTTCAGCCTCGGCGAGCAGGTTGGCGCGTTCGTCCTTTCCCTCGATGCAGAGGGCAAGAACGATTTCCGGCGCGCCTTTCGTAAAAGCGACGAAACTTTCGCCGTCGCGATGAAAGGTCGTCATGCGTTTTCGCTGTGAATCGAAGGGCAGCTCCTTGACCCGGGCCGCGTCGCGTTCGAGCCTTTCCTTGTCGCGCCCGTTTTCTGCGGCCATGCGCCAGAGCGCGATCTCCATCGGATCGCCGACGCCGTTGCGTCCTCCGCCATGTTCGGCGTCGTTGCACAGCGCGATGGCGTCGATCAGCCGCCTGTCGGCGGGGCGGGCGGCGTCGATATCGGCGGCCGGCGCGCGGCGTCCGTCGATGAAAACTTCCGCGACGCGCATCTCGTTGAGCGTCAGCGTGCCGGTCTTGTCGGAACAGATGAAACTGACGGATCCCAGCGTCTCGATCGCCGCAAGCCGCCGCGCCAGCGCCTTATGGGCGGCCATGGCCCGCGCCCCAAGCGCCAGCATCACGGTGACGACCGCCGGCAGGGCCTCCGGGATCGCCGCCACCGCGAGGCTCAGCGCCGTGAGCAGCATCAGGATGACGCGCTCGCCGCGCAGCAGGCCGAAGCCGAACACGATCGCGCAGATCCCGATGACGCCGATGGCGAGCTGGCGGCCGAACTGGGCCAGGCGCCTCTGAAGCGGGGTCGGAGCCGGCGCGATGCTTTCCATGACCCCGGCGATCCTGCCGAGCTCCGTCGCCATGCCGGTCGCGACGACGATGCCCCGGCCCCGGCCATAGGTCGCGGTCGTGCCCTTGAAGGCCATGTTGACGCGATCGCCGAGCGCGAGATCGGGCTCGGCGAGCGTCTCGGCGCATTTTTCGACCGGCGCCGATTCGCCGGTCAACACCGCTTCCGCCACCTTGAGACTTGGCGCCTCGATCAGCCGCATGTCGGCGGGCGCGGCGGCGCCGGCGTCGAGCAGGACGATGTCGCCGCGCACGACTTCGGCCGCGGGAACCGCGTGGCGGCCGCCGTCCCGGAGGACGACGGCCTTGAGCGTGGCGAGTTTTTTCAGCTCCGCGATGGCGCGCTCCGCGCGAAAATCCTCGACAAGCCCGACGAGTCCATTCAGCGCGACGATGGCGAGGATGACCAGCGCGTCGCTCGTTTCGCCGATCAGGCCGGCGACGATCGCCGCCGCGATCAGGACAAGAATCATGAAATCCTTGAACTGGTCGGCCAACATGGCGAGCACGCCTCGGCCGGGATTCTCGCGGATTTCGTTGAGGCCATCCTGCGCCAGGCGCCGAGCCGCCTCGTCGTGGGTGAGGCCATTGTCGAGGTCGACGCCGAGCCGCGCAGCGATTTGCGCGACACTGAGCGTGTGCCACGCGGGCGCGGCGCTTGCGGAGGACGCGCGTACTTCGTCCATGGTCGTCGCCCCCCGTTGATCTGAAGCATCGAGAAATTGAACATTTAAATGGCGAATAGGGCGACGCTGGCAAGTCGCCGGAACCGGCGGACATTGGCTCAATCGCGCTTGGGCTGCGATGAAGCGCGGGCGAAAGGCAGTTTTTCCATTCCCGGTCGGCCTCGGGCAGGATGTCGGGCAGGATGTCGGACTTGGCGCCGCGGTCCGCAACCTGGCGACCTGTGGCGCCGGCGGCGTGGCCTTCGCCGGCGTGAGGAATGTCGCTCTCGTCCGGATCGCGCGCGAAACGCCGCTTGATGGCGGCTCTTTGCCTGAAGGGGCACGATCGCGCCTGGGTCGAAAACGAGGTTTTACGCGCAGCAGGCGTCGCGGCGGCATTCCGAACAATGGGACGATTCGATCACCGGAATTCGGGCGCCTCCGGAGGGGCTGCGCTTCGCCGTCTCGCAGGAAGGATCGTCATGGAAGCTGCAAACGCGGCCGCGCCCGAGCGCCTTGGCGCGGTGGAGCGCGATATCGGCGTAGCAGACGATCTTTTCGATGCGGTCCCGCGTATTCGGAACAATCGTCGCCGCGCCGATCGCCGCGATCCGGGACGCCGCCGTCTCCGCCCCGCGCCGGCTCGCATTGCTTTCGATCGTCGAGAGGAGTTTTTCCCCGAGCGTCATCGCGTCTGCGTGATCGGCGCCGGGCGCCGCCACCGCGAAGATTTCGCCGTTGTAATGGACCATGAACTTTCCGTCGCTTTCGGCCGCGCGGAAAATGTCGGCGCCGGCGGCCGCCAGGAGCGCACGATCGACTGGACGGAAATCGGACTCGGCCGACAGCCGGTCATGTCCGACATCGATCAGCAACAAGGAGATCGGTTCGCTCGCCGCGAGCGCCTTTCGCCACGACCGCACCAGGCCCTCGTCGAATTTCCGGCGCTTCCAGGGCGACGAGAAACGGGTGGGATTCTGCTTCCTCTCTCGCGCGTTTTCGCCGAACGGCGCCTCGATATACCGTCTCAGACGCTCGACGTCCTGGATCGTCACCCGCTCGCGATCGATCTCGACCCCATTATGGCGGAGTTGGACCAAAGAACGGGAAAAACTTTCCGATGTCGCGCCGACCAGCATGGCGATGAGCCTTTTGCTGAAGGGCAATGTGACAGTCGCCCCTTCATGCGCCGATTTGATCTGTTCAAGCAGGAAGGCGGCGACCCGCTGCGAAACGGAATGGTTCTTGAGCTGTTCGACCTGTTCGACCAGAATCTTGCGCGCCCCGGAGCAAAGCGCGAACAAATCGAAGGCAAGGCTTGGCTTTTGCGCCATGGCCGCGCGAATGGCCATTCCGTCGAAACGAAGGACGCGCGCGACGGAAACAGCTTCCGCGGTCGCCAGATGGGGGCCGGCCGAGAACATCGCCGGCTCGAAATAGACTTGGCCGGCGGTCAGGACCGAGAGCACCGCCGATTGATGGCTTCCGGTTCCCCGGCAGAGCATCACGCAGCCGTCGGCGACGACAAACAGGGCGTCAGCCGCTTCGCCTTCCCTGAACAAGGTCTCGCCGGCCTGGTAGCCGCGAACGGAAGCGGACGGCGCCAGAGAGGCCAGAAGGTCCGGCCCCGCCGCCATGAACAAGGGAGATCGCAACAGGGCGGCCTCGTCTCGAGCATCCATGCAAAAAATCTCGCTTCCGCATTCTTGATGCATGTCAATATCATGGGTTGGCCGATGCGAGATTTGATCTTGGTCAAACAGCATGCTCAATTCGCAGACATGCGCCAAATATGGGCCCAAAGCCACGGCGCGGGCGTCCGCCTAGATCTCATCCAAACCGGCGTCGCCCGATTGACCGGCCTGATCATCCGGGCGATCCTTCCAACCGCCGCGATTTGACTCTGGGGCGCGCCATGGATTCCTCGCTCGTGATTTTCCTGCACGGCGTCAACGCCGATGGGAGGCAGCTCGCGCCGCTTGGCGACGGCTGGCGCGCGATCCTGCCCGATACCGCTTTTGCGGCGCCTGACGCTCCTTTCGCCGGAGCCCGCGGCGGACGGCAATGGTTCAGCCTCGACGGCGTCACCCGCGACAGCCGGCCCCAGCGCATCGCCGCGGCGCGCCCGGCCTTCGACGCGCTGATGGGCGAGATCGTCGCCGCCCACGGCCTGAGCGCCGATCTCAACCGCGTCGCGCTCGTCGGCTTTTCGCAGGGCGCGATGATGGCGCTCGACGCGCTGGTTTCGGGCCGCTGGCCGGTCGCCTGCGTCGTCGCCCTCTCCGGCCGGCTGGCGTCGCCGCCGCCCTTGGCGCCTCCTCCCGGCGCCTCCGTTTTGCTCATCCACGGCGAGGACGATGCGGCCATACCCTGCCAGGAAAGCCGCGACGCGGCCGCGACCCTGAACGGGCTGGGCGTCACGACGCAGGTCAGAATTCTCCCGGGCGTCAACCATCGGGTGACGCCCGAGGGCGCCGCTTTGGCTGGAGCCTTTCTGGCCAAATGTCTGGGCTCCGCCGCCGCCTGATCTTCCGGCCTGCCGAGCCGCAATTTTTGGCGCGCCTTGCGCGACACGGCATCGAACATGATGCCGCGCCGACACGCGAAGGTGAAATGACGATGGAAAACGCCAGCCGAAGGACCGGTTTCCGACCGGAATTTGGTCTTTCGCCTGGCGCGTCTCATTCGTGACGCCATTGGCCCTGGCTTCCAACTCGTCGGAAACAAGGGCGCCCGCCGGAAAGCCGATCCTGGTCGGGGTCGATCCGCCTCTGGATGAAATCCAATCATGAGCCTTTGGCGAGCGGGCGCGCGCGCCAAATGGTTGAGCCGGGCGTTGCGCGCCTGTGCGGCCCGAGATTTGCTTGATCCAAGCCGGCCAGAAGGAGCCGACAATGGATCAATCGGATTTCCGGGCGCTCTACGCGCCGACGGCGCGCAAATTCGCGGTGGTGCTCGGAACCAATGAGATCGCCTCCGCGGTCGCCGCGCGCCTGGCGCGCGCCCGTTTTGCGGTGGCGATGAGCCATGATCCCTTTCCGCCGACGATCCGGCGCGGCATGGCCTTCCATGACGCGCTCTATGGCGACCGGGCGCGGGTCGACGGCGTCGACGGCGTTCGGGTCGATACGGCTGTGGAACTGGCGTCCGCGTCGATGCGCGACAAATGCGTCGCGATAACGACAATGCATTTGTCCGATCTGTTGGCCCTGCGGCCGATCGACGTGCTGGTCGACGCCCGCCTGCAGAAAAACCGCGTCACGCCGGATTACCGCCATTTCGTGCGGCTGGCTGTCGGCCTCGGCCCGAATTTCATCGTCGGCGAGAATTGCGACATAGCGGTGGAGACACGGCCGGACCGGGCCGGCGGGCTGGTCGAAGTCGGCGGAACCTGCGCGCCCGATGGAAAGCCGCGATTGCTCGGCGGCGTCGGCGGCGAGCGTTTCGTCTATACGGACCGCGCCGGAATCTGGCGCACGCCGCTCGATATCGGCATGCGCGCCTTTCGCGGCTATGCCGTCGGCCATCTCGACGGCGCGCCAGTGCGCGCGCCGCTGGACGGAATCTTGCGCGGTCTCGCGCGTGATGGAACGACAATGCCGGCCGGCGTCAAGCTGCTTGAGGTTGACGGCCGCGGCCGGCGGGCGCAATGGACGGGAGTCGACGCGCGTGGCCGGTTGATCGCCGAAGCCGTGCGTCTCGCCATCAAAGCCAGGGCGATCGAAAGCCGCGCCGCCAGGCGCCAGATCGTCGAAGTCTGATATCCGCCCGGGAGCCGCCATGGCGCTCTGCCTTCCCCGCGCCGCTCTGGAAGCGCTTCTGTTCGAGGACGCGCCCTACGGCGATCTGACTACCGAGGCGCTGGATCTGAACGGTCCCGGCCTGATGCGTTTTGAGGCCCGCGCGGCGATGGTCGCCGCTCTGGTCGAGGAGGCCGCCTGTGTGTTGGAGCTGGCGGGCGCGACCGTCGACATCGCGGCCGCCTCGGGCGCCGTTCTGGCGCCCGGCGCGCAGATCCTTTCGGCGCGAGGGCCCGCCACCAGCCTGTTGCGCGGCTGGAAAGCCGCCCAGACCCTGATCGAGATCTGGTCCGGCGTCGCGTCCCGCGCCCGGGAAATTGTCGAGGCCGCGCCGGGCGCGGTCGTCGCCTGCACGCGCAAGAACAGCTCCGGCGCCAAGGCTTTCGCCGTCGCCGCCGTGCGCGCCGGCGGCGCGACCATGCACCGGCTCGGCCTGTCCGAGACGATCCTGGTCTTTCCCGAACATCGCGCCTTTCTCGCCGGCGAGACGCCGGCCGACATGGCCGCGCGCCTGCGCCGCGCGGCGCCGGAAAAGATGCTGGCGATCGAGGTCAAGACCTGCGACGACGAAATCGCCGCCGCGCGCGCCGGCTTCGACGTGATCCAGGCGGAAAAATTCACAACCGGCGAGATCGCCCGTCTCGCCGAAGCCTTGCGCGCCTTGCCGAAAAAGCCATATCTTGCCGCCGCTGGCGGGATCGACGCCGCCAACGCCGCCGCCTATGCGCAGGCAGGCGCCGAAGTCCTCGTGACCTCCGCGCCCTATCTCGCCCCGCCGCGCGACGTTCAGGTCACGCTTGCGCGTCCCTGATCCGAGTAAAACTGTTCAATTTCAGCCAATCCGATGGTTGTTTTTTGTGCGTTTGCCAATACAGGCGAACAGAATACGCCATTCTTTGGGCGATATGCCTAATTGTTGAAGTTTACGTCGCATGTCCGACATTGTACCTTTTCAGGGAAATGGCAGGAAAAAGCGCCCTCGGGAGCGAACCTTCGGGCCTCCTTTCAGGGGAACCGCGTCCAACGAGCGGTTCCGAGGAAAAGCGCAAACCGGCTGAAATCAGACAAATCCAGGGGAGGCGAAGCCCGCGCGCGCGGCAACAAGGATCCGCCATGACCGATTCGCAGAGACGCGTCGTCCATTCCTCGGCTTACAAGGACATAGCCTTGGCCGGGATCTACGAGATTTCGAAAATCCTCACCGGGCCGCAACCGCTCGACCACTCGTTGGGCGGGGTCGTCGGCGTGCTCTCCTCCTTCATGCAGATGCGGCGCGGCTCGATACTCGCGCTGGATTCGCAGGGCGAGCCGGAAATCGCCGCCTCGACCGGCGCGACCGCGCGGGAGGGGGCCAAAGACAGCCCAAAGACCCTGCTGCCGCAAAAAGTCATCGACCATATCGTCGCCACCGGCATGCCGCTGGTGATCGAGAATATCGCCGCCCATCCCTATTTCACCGGCTCGGCCTATCGTTACATGCTGCCGCCGATGACGACCGTCAGTTTCATCGGCGTGCCGATCAAGGTCGACGGTCATGCGCGCGGCACGCTGACGGTCGACCGCGAATGGACCGGGGCGTTCGATTTCCGCCTCGAAGATGATGTGCGCCTGCTGACCATGGTGGCCAATCTGGTGGGACAGGCGATGCGCATGCACGAATTGGTGACGCGCGACCGCGACCGCCTGATCGGCGAACAGCATCGGCTGGAAAAGGCGCTGTCGGAAGCGCGGAGCGAAGGCGCGCCCGTCGCGCCGCCCCGCGCGCGGGCGAAATCCGACGCCATTCTAGGCGAAAGCCCGCTGATGCAGGTGCTGATGGGCCGCGTCGAGGCGGCGGCCCGCTCCAACGCCACCGTCCTCATCCGCGGCGAAACCGGCACCGGCAAGGAATTGATCGCCCGCGCCATCCACGAAAATTCGCCGCGCCGCAAGGCGCCCTTCGTCAAGGTCAATTGCGCCGCCCTGCCGGATAGCCTGATCGAATCGGAATTGTTCGGCCATGAAAAAGGCTCCTTCACCGGCGCCGTGGCCCAGCGCATCGGCCGTTTCGAACTGGCCAATGGCGGCACCCTCTTTCTCGACGAGATCGGCGATATCTCCGCCTCCTTCCAGGCCAAACTGCTGCGCGTGCTGCAGGAGGGCGAATTGGAGCGCGTCGGCGGCGCCAAGACGATCAAGGTCGACGTGCGCATCGTCTGCGCCACCAACCGCAATCTCGAAGAGGCGGTGGCGAGCGGGGACTTCCGCGCCGACCTCTATTACCGCATCAATGTCGTGACCCTGCTCACGCCCCCGTTGCGGGAAAGGCCGGGCGACATTTTGATCCTGGCGCGACGGTTCCTCGAGAATTTCTCGCAGGAGAACGGGCGGAACATGTCTTTTTCCGCCAAGGCGCTGGATCTGCTCGGCCAATGCGCCTTCCCGGGCAATGTGCGCGAGCTGGAGAATTGCGTGCGCCGCACCGCCGCTTTGGCGGCGGGAGTGGAAATCCAGTCCGGCGATCTTGCCTGCGCCCAGGGCTGCTGCCTGTCCGCCACGCTGTGGAAAGGCCACGCCGCGCCCGCCGCCGCCGCGCCGCTCGCGCGGCCGCATCCGGCGCCGGCGGACGAATTGCCGATCTATGTCCCCAAATCGGCGACTCCGTCGGATTGCCCCGCCCCCGACGGCTGTCCGGTCGGCAAGCCGGTGAAATCGGAGCGCGAAATCCTGGTCGAGGCGTTGGAGAAGACCGGCTGGGTGCAGGCCAAGGCCGCCCGCCTGCTCGGCCTCACCGCGCGCCAGATCGGTTACGCCCTGCGCAAGCAGAATATCGACATCAAGCAGTTGTGAGGCTTGGCCACGAATGAATGGGCGGCCCCCTTCTCCCGTTGCGGGAGAAGGAAAGGGCCGCCAGGCGTCGCTCCCTTTTTTTGGGACCGAATTCCTGCCCGACAATTCGTGTCGCAACCGCGACATGGCGCTCGATCCTGTCGGGCGTTGGTTCCCGAAAGGCCCGGAATCCCGCCGCTCCGCCGCTGGCATGGCGCTTGCGAATGCCAGTTCAGACTTCAGCGGAGGCGACCATGCTTTCTCTCGACCAATTGCAGCCTATCGACCTCGACGCGATGCGCGCCAAGCTTTCCGGCGGCGGCTGTTCCTCATCCTCATGCGGCTCCTCGGACAAGCCGTCCGACATGGCCGCCGAGGTCTGGGAAAAGATCAAGGACCACCCCTGCTACTCGGAAGAGGCGCATCATTATTTCGCGCGCATGCATGTCGCCGTCGCGCCGGCCTGCAACATCCAGTGCAATTACTGCAATCGCAAATATGATTGCGCCAACGAGAGCCGTCCCGGCGTCGTCTCGGAAAAGCTGACGCCTGAACAGGCGCGGCGCAAGGTGGTCGCCGTCGCCAACGACGTGCCGCAGCTTTCCGTGCTCGGCATCGCCGGGCCGGGCGACGCCTGCTACGACTGGCGCAAGTCCAAGGCGACCTTTAGCGAGATTTCCAAGGACATTCCCGACATCAAGCTCTGCATCTCGACCAATGGCCTCGCCCTGCCGGACCATATCGACGAACTCGTGGACATGAATGTCGATCATGTGACCATCACCATCAACATGGTCGATCCCGAGATCGGCGCGAAGATCTATCCGTGGATCTATTACAAGAACAAGCGCCATACCGGCGTCGAGGCCTCGAAGATCCTGCACGAGCGCCAGATGCTCGGCCTGGAGATGCTCACCGCCCGCGGCATCCTCACCAAGATCAATTCGGTCATGATCCCCGGAATCAATGACGAGCACCTGATCGAAGTGAACAAATGGGTGAAGGCGCGCGGCGCCTTCCTGCACAATGTCATGCCGCTGATCTCCGACGCCGCCCATGGCACGCATTTCGGCCTGACCGGCCAGCGCGGCCCGACCGCGATGGAGCTGAAGGCCCTGCAGGACAAGCTGGAAGGGGGCGCCAAGCTGATGCGCCATTGCCGCCAGTGCCGCGCCGACGCGGTCGGCCTGCTCGGCGAGGATCGCGGCCAGGAATTCACCCTCGACCAACTGCCCGAGGAGGTCGTCTACGACCCGTCCAAGCGGGAGACCTACCGCGAAATCGTGGCCAAGGAGCGCGGCGACCATGTCGCGGCCAAATCCGCCGCGATTCAAGAGGTCAAGGCGGCGGCCGAGCGGAATCTGCTCTTCGCCGTGGCGACCAAGGGCGGCGGCCGCATCAACGAACATTTCGGCCACGCCAAGGAATTCCAGGTCTACGAGGTCGGCGCCAAGGGCATTGTCTTCGTCGGCCATCGCAAGGTCGATCAATATTGCCTCGGCGGCTTCGGCGAAGACGCCACCCTCGACGGCGTGATCGCCGCGCTGGAAGGCGTCTCCTTCGTGCTCTGCGCCAAAATCGGCGACTGCCCCAAGGACATGCTCAAAACGGCCGGCATCGAGGCCAGCGACAAATGGGCTTTCGAATATATCGAGACCTCGCTGGCGGAAGCCTATCGCGAAAAATTCGGCGGTCAGGTCGCGCTCAGCGCCTGAAAGCAAATCGCGCTGGCAGCGCTGATTTCAACCCATTTCCCGGCCTCTTGCGGCCGCGAAACCAAAGCAATGGAGCAATCCCAATGGCCTACAAGATCATCGTTTCGCAATGCACCGTCTGCGGCGCCTGCGAATTCGAATGCCCCAACGCCGCGATCAAGATGAAGGGCGAGACCTATATCATCGATCCGAAAAAATGCACCGAATGCGAAGGCAGCTTCGACAAGCCGCAATGCGTCGAAGTCTGCCCGGTGCCGAAGACCTGCGTGCCCGCGTAAGACGCGACATGGGAGAGGCGGCGAACGGCTGCTGCGCGCCGGAAGAGGCGACGGACTGGACCGGTCGCCCCTTCTCCTGCGAGGACTGTCCGCACCAGGAGATGCGCGCGCTCGGCCGCTGCGTGCTGGGGCGCGTTTGCGTGCGCGACGTGCGCGCCAGGCGCATCGACAAGTTCTTCACCGGCAATCCGGAACTGGCCGGCCGCTACCTTGACCATCCCTATTTCGAGGTGCGGACGCTGGCCGCCAAACACGCCTCGCTGTTCGAGATCGCCCGCCTGATGTCGGACAAGGAGGCCGAAGTCCGCGCCATGGTGGCGATGCGGCTGCCGCTGGCGCGGGTCAAGGACATGCGGCGCGACCGCGACCGCAAGGTGCGCGTCGCCTGCGCCATGCGGCTCGAAGGCGCCGAGCTTTTGGCCATGGCGCAGGACGAGGATTATTACGTGCGGCTCACCGTCGCCCGCCGTCTCGATCCGGCGCTGCTGCCGATCAAGATCGACGACCCGGAACCGGAGGTGCGCCGGACCGTGGCGCGGCGCCTGCCGGTCGAAAGGCTGGCGGCGCTCTCGGGCGATCCCGACCCGCTGGTGCGGCGCGAGGCGGCGGAGCGCATCGCCCCGGCCGCCCTGGTCCTGTTCGCGGCCGATCAGGATCTGCGCGTCCGTCATGTCGTGGCCGAGCGCGCGCCGCTCGACATTGTCGCCCGGCTGAAAAGCGACCCCGACGAGGCCGTCGCCGAAATGGCGCGACGCCGCCTTGCGCACGAGCAGACCTGATAATGGGGGAGATTTGACATGGGTCTTGGACGCGAACAGACGGTCGAAATCTTCGACGACCCGCTCTACCTGCCGGGCGCCAAGGTGGTGTCGCTCAAACATATCCGCAACGACGGCACCTATCCGCTCAAGGACATCGGCGAGATCATCGTGCGCAAGGGCGATGTCGGCTATGTGCGCGACATCGGCACATTCCTCCAGCAATTCTACATCTACGCGGTCGAATGGGTCGAACGCGGAACCATCGTCGGGATGCGCGGCAAGGAGCTGAAGCCCTACGAACCTCCAACGCAACAGAAAGGCGTTACGCCATGAAGGTCATGATCCGCTCCACGCCGAAAGGCCTGTCCGCCTATGTGCCGAAAAAGGACCTCGAAGAGGCGATCGTCTCCACCGAGCGCGATCCGATCTGGGGCGGCAAGATCACGCTGAAGAACGGCTGGATCCTGCTTCTTCCCGACATGCCGGCGGACACCAAGCTGCCGGTGACAGTCGAAGCGAAAAAACTGGAATCGGCCAATGCTTGAGCCCCCCCTTCCCGTCTCCGCCAGCCTGCCGGAACCCGGCTGGCTGATCGACGAAATCGCCGCCGGCCTGAAGGACGGCGCGCTGATTCCCTATATCGGTCCCGGCGTATTCGCCGCTTCCGACGTCACGAGCGAGGCGCCGACGACGCCGGAAGCTGTCGCCGCCGCGCTGCATCTGCGCGCGCCGGCGCCGGGGCGCATCCGCACCAATATGTGGGGCGTGGCGCAATTCATCGAACAGCGTCGCCACCGCAAGACGCTGACCGTCTTCATGGCCGACATTTTCGCTCACGAGGCGACGCCGACGCCGCTGCACCGCGCGCTGGCGAGGCTGAAAGACCTGAAGCTGATCGTCGACGTCTGGTACGATTCCGCCATGCGCCGGGCCTTGGACGGGCGCGCCGACTGGCGCGAAATCCAGGGTATTTCGCGCGCGCTGGAATTTTCGGACATCTGGTACAAGGCCTATTCTCCCTCCGGAGAGCAGATCGCGTCCGACGCGCCGGCGCAAGGCGGCCTGCTGCTCTACAAGCCGCATGGCGGCGTCACGCCGGCGAAGAATTTTCTCGTCGCCGATTCCGACTATGTCGAGGTTCTGACCGAAATCGACATCCAGACGCCGATCCCGGCCGCCGTGAAGGAAATCCGCGCGACGCGCGGCTTCGTCTTCATCGGCTGCCGCTTCCATGACCAGATGCTGCGCACCTATGCGCGCCAGATCGCGAAATATTCCGCCGGCCCGAACTACATTCTTGTCGGTCCCGAAAAATTGACCCGCAACGAAACGAAGTTCCTGAAGGAAATGAACATGATTGTCGTGAAGGCCCCGCTGGCGGATCTGGTCGACAAACTGGGGTGATCGCCCCGAAACGTCATGGCGCGCGGAGCGAAGCAACCCACCTCGCAATCTATTGAAAGTTTGCATGGATTGCGTCGCCGCCCATAGCCCGGCGCTTGCGCCGGGCGACAGCGATCGGCGGCCGCGCAAAGCGCGCCCTATGGGCTCCTCGCAAGGACGCAAACAAAGAACAGCCCCCGGCGCCAGCGCGAGCCGGGGGCTTTTCCTTTCGCCTCAAGCGCCGCCCGGCGCGCCAGAAAACTTCACCAGAATGTCCTGGTCGCGGACGATATATTGGCAGGCGGAGCGCCAGCGCGGCCCGATATCATCGACTTCGGCGCGGCGAATGTCCTCGGCGGTGATCTTGCCGAGCGACTTGAGCAGAGCCTTTTCCTTCTCGGTCAGCGTCGAGCCCATGGTCTTGCCGGTCAGGGTGATGACCTCGACCAGGCACGAGCCGCAATTTCCATCCTTGCATTCGAAGGGGATCGGAATCTTGTTGGCCTCGGCCACGGCGAGGATGGTCTTGGTGTCGCCCGCGACCGCATAGACGGTCACGTCCTTGTGCAACAGTGGCGACGAAAAGGTGACATTAGGCATTTTTGGCTCCTTGGTCCGGATGGACTGGGCCAGCGCTGCAAGGCGCGTTCCAGAGGATTTTCCTGTCATTTTCGCCGCCGAACCCTGGCGCCGGACTTCAAACGTGTCGGGTTTGTTGCAGTCGCGACACGAGCGTCGAACCGACCGCGCTCAGGCCGCGCGTTTCATGTTATTGTTTTCGCACAATAATTTATTGTCATCGCGATCTGGCACGGTGGTTGCGATCCTCCTGGGCAGAGCGGCGAGATGCTCGCTCTTCAGTTCCATCCGCAACCGGAGACACTCAATGGCTAAGCTCCGTCAGATCGCCTTTTATGGAAAAGGCGGCATCGGCAAATCCACCACCTCGCAGAACACCCTGGCCGCGCTCGCCGAACTCGGTCAGAAAATCCTCATCGTCGGCTGCGATCCCAAGGCGGATTCGACCCGCCTGATCCTCAACGCCAAAATGCAGGACACCGTCCTGAGCCTCGCCGCCGAAGCCGGCTCGGTCGAAGACCTCGAACTCGAACAGGTCATGAAGGTCGGCTACAAGGACATCAAGTGCACGGAATCCGGCGGCCCGGAGCCGGGCGTCGGCTGCGCCGGCCGCGGCGTCATCACCGCCATCAACTTCCTCGAAGAAAACGGCGCCTATGACGACGTGGACTATGTGTCCTACGACGTGCTCGGCGACGTGGTCTGCGGCGGCTTCGCCATGCCGATCCGCGAGAACAAGGCGCAGGAAATCTACATCGTCATGTCCGGCGAGATGATGGCGCTCTACGCCGCCAACAATATCGCCAAGGGCATTCTGAAATACGCCCATTCCGGCGGCGTGCGCCTGGGCGGCCTGATCTGCAACGAGCGCCAGACCGACAAGGAGCTGGAATTGGCGGAAGCTCTGGCCGCGCGCCTCGGCTGCACGCTGATCCATTTCGTGCCGCGCGACAATATCGTCCAGCACGCCGAGCTGCGCCGTCAGACGGTCATCGAATACGCCCCCGACTCCAAGCAGGCCGACGAATATCGCCAGCTCGCCAACAAGATCCACGACAATTCCGGCAAGGGCATCATCCCGACCCCGATCACCATGGAAGAGCTGGAGCAGATGCTGCTCGATTTCGGCATCATGAAGACCGAAGAGCAGCAGCTCGCCGAGCTGGCCGCCAAGGAAGCCGCCAAGGCCGCCGCCGCCGCGCAGTAAGTCGCGCCGCTCACGCCCGGCCCCGCTCCGGCGGGGCCGGCCTAAGCCTTAGCAGGAGAAAGCCATGAGCCTCGATAGCAAAAACGACGGCGCCAAGATGGAAGAACTCATCACGGAGGTCCTCACGGCCTATCCGGACAAGTTCGCCAAGCGCCGGAAGAAGCACCTCAACGTCGCCAAGAACACCGAAGAACTCGGCGACGAAGGCAAACCGTTGACCGAATGCGACGTCAAGTCGAACATCAAGTCGGTTCCCGGCGTCATGACCATTCGCGGCTGCGCCTATGCCGGCTCGAAAGGCGTGGTCTGGGGCCCGATCAAGGACATGGTCCATATCAGCCACGGTCCCGGTCGGCTGCGGACAATATTCCTGGTCGCAGCGCCGCAATTACTACATCGGCAAGACCGGAATCGACACTTTCGTCACGATGCAGTTCACCTCCGACTTCCAGGAGCGCGACATTGTGTTCGGCGGCGACAAGAAGCTGGAAAAGATCATCGACGAGATCAACGTCCTGTTCCCGCTCGCCAAGGGCATCACCATCCAGTCCGAATGTCCGATCGGCCTGATCGGCGACGACATCGAAGCGGTGTCGAAGAAGAAGGCCAAGGAATCCGGCAAGACCATCGTTCCGGTCCGCTGCGAAGGCTTCCGCGGCGTGTCGCAGTCGCTCGGCCACCATCTGGCCAATGACGCGGTGCGCGACTGGGTGTTCGACAACAAGGGCGGCGCCGAACAGACCGACCTCACCGGCTTCCAGCCCTCGCCCTATGACGTCAACGTCATCGGCGACTACAATATCGGCGGCGACGCCTGGGCCTCCCGCATCCTGCTGGAAGAAATCGGCCTGCGCTGCGTCGGCAACTGGTCCGGCGACGCGACGCTCGCCGAAATCGAGCGCGCCCCGAAGGCCAAGCTCAATCTCATCCACTGCTACCGGTCGATGAACTACATCTGCCGCCACATGGAAGAGAAATACGGCATCGCCTGGATGGAGTACAACTTCTTCGGCCCCTCGCAGATCGAGGCGTCCCTGCGCAAGATCGCCAAGCATTTCGGTCCCGAGATCGAAGCCAAGGCGGAAGAGGTCATCGCCAAGTACAAGCCGCTGGTCGATTCCGTGAAGGAAAAGTACGGCCCGCGTCTGAACGGCAAGACGGTCATGCTCTATGTCGGCGGCCTGCGCCCCCGCCATGTCATCACCGCCTATGAAGACCTCGGCATGCAGATCGTCGGCACCGGCTATGAATTCGGTCATGGCGACGACTACCAGCGCACCGGCCATTATGTGAAGGACGGCACGCTGATCTATGACGACGTGACGGGCTACGAACTGGAAAAGTTCATCGAGACGATCCGTCCCGATCTGGTCGGCTCGGGCATCAAGGAAAAATACCCGGTGCAGAAGATGGGCATCCCGTTCCGTCAGATGCACAGCTGGGACTATTCCGGCCCCTATCATGGCTATGACGGCTTCGCCATCTTCGCCCGCGACATGGATCTCGCCATCAACAACCCCGTCTGGGGTCTGATGAAGGCGCCGTGGAAGAAAAAGAGCGAGCCGGCCCCGACTCTCGCCGCCGCCGAATAAGTTTCGGCCGCCGCGTGCGGCCGAAGCCCAAAAACCTGAAATCTATCCCGACTCCCTCGCAAGGGCAGCCGTATGGCGCTGCCTTGTCTGAAATGGAGAATTGTCATGCCGCAATCCGCCGATAAGGTGCTCGACCACGCCCCGCTGTTCCGCGAGCCCGAATACCAGGACATGCTGGCCCGCAAGAAGGCCGAATTCGAATGCATGCCCGAGGACGCCAAGGTCCAGGAAATCGCCGACTGGACCAAGAGCTGGGACTATCGCGAGAAGAATCTCGCCCGCGGCTCGCTGGTGGTGAATCCCGCCAAGGCCTGCCAGCCGCTCGGCGCGGTCTTCGCCGCCGCCGGCTTCGAGAAGACCATGTCCTTCGTCCATGGCTCGCAGGGCTGCGTCGCCTATTACCGCTCGCATCTGTCGCGTCATTTCAAGGAGCCGTCCTCGGCGGTTTCCTCGTCGATGACCGAAGACGCGGCCGTGTTCGGCGGCCTGCAGAACATGATCGACGGTCTGGCCAACACTTATTCGCTGTACCAGCCGAAGATGATCGCCGTCTCCACCACCTGCATGGCGGAAGTCATCGGCGACGACCTGCATTCCTTCATCGAGAACGCCCGCAAGAAGGAATCGATCCCGCAAGAATTTTCCGTTCCCTTCGCCCACACGCCCGCCTTCGTCGGCAGCCACGTGGACGGCTATGACAACATGATCAAGGGCATTCTGGAAAGCTACTGGAAGGACAAGGCCCGCACGCCCAACGCCAAAATCAACATCATTCCGGGCTTCGACGGCTTCGTGGTCGGCAACAACCGCGAGCTGAAGCGCATTCTCGACATGATGGGCGTCGATTACACCATCCTGTCGGATGCGGCGGACCAGTACGACACGCCCGCCGACGGCGAATTCCGCATGTATGACGGCGGCACCAAGATCGCCGACATCGAGCCGGCGCTCAACGCCAAGGCGACGATTTCGCTGCAGCAATGGTGCACCCGCAAGACCATGGATTTCGCAGGCGAATGCGGCCAGGAGACCGCCGCCTTCAACTATCCGATGGGCGTCGGCGCCACCGACGAACTGCTGATGAAGATTTCCGAGCTGAGCGGCAAGGCCATCCCGGCCGAGATCGAGAAGGAGCGCGGGCGCCTGATCGACGCCATGGCCGACAGCCAGGCGCATCTGCACGGCAAGAAATATGCGATCTACGGCGATCCGGACTTTGTCCTCGCCATGGCGCGCTTCGTCATGGAAACCGGCGGCGAGCCGACCCATTGCCTGGCCACCAACGGCACGACCAAGTGGGCGGAGCAGATGAAGGAACTGCTGGCGACCTCGCCTTTCGGCGCCAGCGCCCAGGTCTGGGCCGGCAAGGATCTGTGGCACCTGCGCTCGCTGCTGGCGACGGAGCCGACCGATTTCATCATCGGCAGCTCCTACGCCAAATATCTGGAGCGCGACACCGGCATCCCGCTGATCCGCCTCACCTTCCCGATCTTCGATCGGCACCACCACCACCGCTTCCCGGTGTGGGGCTATCAGGGCGGCTTGCGCGTGCTGGTCACCCTGCTCGACAAGGTGTTCGACACGCTCGATCGCGAGACGATCGTTCCCGGCGTCACCGACTATTCCTACGACCTCACGAGGTAACGCATCCCACCGGGGCCGGTTCTCGCCGGCCCCGGTCTTCCTTTCGAGCATGATCTTTTCCAAAAACCGGAAACCACTTTTTGGGATCATGCTCGGCGGCACGGCGTTTGCTCCGTCGAGCCGGAAGGCCGCTTTGTTGGGCGGTTGTGTCGGACATCCGACAATTCACTCAAGCCAGCGAGGTTCGGACATGTCGGAACTTTCCAGAAAAGTTCAGGAAGTCTTCAACGAGCCGGCTTGCGACAAGAATCTCAAGAAGAGCGACAAGGAGCGCAAGAAGGGCTGCTCCAAGCCGCTGACTCCGGGGGCGGCGGCCGGCGGCTGCGCCTTCGACGGGGCCAAGATCGTGCTTCAGCCGATCGTCGACGCCGCCCATCTCATCCACGGTCCGCTGGCCTGCGAAGGCAACAGCTGGGACAACCGCCACGCCGCCTCCTCCGGCCCGCTGCTCTATCGCACCTCCTTCACCACCGACATGTCGGAAATCGACATTGTCATGGGCAATGGCGAGAAGAAGCTGTGGAGGGCCATTCAGGAGGTCGTGAAGACCCATAACCCGCCGGCTGTTTTCGTCTATACGACCTGCGTCACCTCGCTGATCGGCGACGACATCGAGTCCGTGTGCCGACATGCTTCGGAAAAGCTCGGTCTTCCGGTCGTTCCGGTCAATGCGCCGGGCTTCGCCGGCTCGAAGAACCTCGGCAACAAGCTCGCCGGCGAGACGCTCTACGAGCATGTCGTCGGAACGATGGAGCCGGAAGTCTCGACGCCGACCGACATCAACATTCTCGGCGAATACAATCTCGCCGGCGAGTTCTGGCAGGTGAAGCCGCTGCTGGACAAGCTTGGCGTTCGCGTCCACTGCTGCATCACCGGCGACGCGCGCTACCGGGAGGTCGCCTCCGCCCATCGCGCCAAGGTCAACATGATGGTCTGCTCGGCGGCCCTCATCAATCTGGCGCGCAAGATGGAGGATCGCTGGGGCATTCCTTATTTCGAGGGCTCCTTCTACGGCGTCTCGGACACGTCGGACGCCCTGCGCAACATTGCAGGCCTGCTGGTCCGGCAGGGCGCGCCGCATGATCTCATCGCCCGCACGGAAGCTTTGATCGCCGAGGAAGAAGCGCGCGTCTGGGAGCGTCTCAAACCCTATCGCGAGCGCCTCAAGGGCAAGCGCGTGCTGCTCTATACCGGCGGCGTCAAATCCTGGTCGGTCGTCTCCGCCTTGATGGAGGTCGGCGTCGAGATCGTGGACACCTCCCTGCGCAAGGCCACGCCCGAGGACAAGCAGCGCATCAAGGAGCTGCTCGGCGACGATCCGCATGTGCTGGAGAACATGGCGCCGCGCGACATGTACGCCTTCCTGAAAGAAGGCAAGGCCGACATCATGCTGTCGGGCGGACGCACCCAGTTCATCGCGCTCAAGGCCCGCACGCCCTGGCTCGACATCAACCAGGAGCGGCACGATCCCTTCGCCGGCTATGACGGCATGGTCGAGCTGGTGAAAAAGCTCGACGCCACGATCAACAATCCGGTCTGGGCGAAAGTCCGCGCGCCCGCGCCCTGGGACGACAGCGGCGCGCCCGCGCCGCAGGACTCCGCCATCGACCCCAAACATGTCGCCCGGTTCCGCAAGGCCTTCGCCGAGACGGAAGCCCAGGATTTCGAGGAGTGCTGAGCATGAACGCCGTCGCGCCCATAGCGAAATCCCTTTCGACCAATCCGCTCAAGAATTCCGCGCCGCTGGGGGCCGCGCTGGCCTGGCTCGGCGTGGACGGCGCGGTTCCGCTGTTCCATGGCTCGCAAGGCTGCACGGCTTTCGCCCTCGTTCTGCTGGTGCGCCATTTCAAGGAAATGATTCCGCTCCAGACCACGGCGATGAACGAGGTTTCGACCATTGTCGGCGGCGCGGATCACGTTGAGGAAGCGCTGCTCAACCTCAAGAAGCGCATGAATCCGCGCTTCATCGGCATTTGCTCCACGGCGCTGACCGAAACCCGCGGCGAGGATTTTGTCGGCGACTTGCGCGTGATCCGCGCCCGGCGCGCCGAAGAACTCCAGGGCACGGAAGTGGTGTTCGCCTCGACGCCGGATTTCTCCGGCGCGATGGAGGAAGGCTGGGCCAAGGCGGTGACCGCGACCATCGAAGGGCTTGTGCCGAAATCCCAGGCCAAGCCCGTCAAGGGGCAGATCAATGTGCTCGCCGGATTGCATCTCTCGCCGGCCGATGTCGAGGCCCTGCGCGACACGATCGAGAGTTTCGGCCTGACGCCGATCATCCTGCCCGACCTCTCCTGTTCGCTGGACGGCACGGTCGAGGACGATTGGCGCCCGACGGCGCGCGGCGGCGTCACGCTCGAACAGATCGCGCAAATGGGCCGGTCGGAAGCGACGCTGGTCATCGGCGAACATATGCGCGCGCCCGGACAGGCGCTGGAACAGCGGACCGGCGTCCCGACGCTGCATTTCGATCACCTGACCGGCATCGAGGCCTGCGACCGGCTCTGCGTCGAACTGTCCCATCTCGGCCATTGCCCGGTTCCGCCGCGGCTGCGGCGCGAGCGGACGCGGCTGGTCGACGCCATGCTCGACGGCCATTTCTTCTTCGCCGGCCGCAAGATGGCGGTCGCCGCCGAACCCGACCTGCTGCTGGCCACGACCCAACTGATGCACGATCTCGGCGCGGAAATTTCCGCCGCCGTCACCACGTCCTCCGGTTCGGCGACGCTCGCCCAGGTTCCGGCGCGCGAGGTCGTGGTCGGCGATCTCGGCGACCTCGAGGTCCGCGCGCGCGGCGCCGATCTGATCGCCACGCACAGCCACGGCAGGCAGGCGGCGGAAAGGCTGCATGTCCCGCATCTGCGCATCGGCTTCCCCATTTTCGACCGGCTCGGCGCCGCCTATCGCCGCGCCGCGCTCTATGACGGCACACGTCAGGCGATTTTCGAAATCGCCAATCTGTTCCAGGCCACGACTCACGCGGTCACGCCGGACTCCCTCAACCCCTTCCTGCTGCGACAAAAGGAGATGCGCGCATGAGCGCCGCCCGCTTCAGTCTCGTCGATAACGAGCCCGCCGCCCCGCCCTCCGGCCTGCCCGCCGTGCGCGTCGCCATCGCGACTTCGGACATGAAGTCGCTCAACGCCCATTTCGGCTCGGCCAGCCGTTTCGCCATTTATGACGTGACGACGGAGGACTGGCGTTTCGTCGAGGCTTGCGCTTTCGACAATGTCTCGGACGAGAGCGGCAGCCACAAGCAGGACGGCGACGACAAGATCGGCGCCAAGGTCGAGGCGCTGAAGGGCTGCCATCTGCTGTTCTGCCTCGCCATCGGCGGCCCTTCCGCCGCCAAGGTGGTGGCGGCCAAAATTCATCCGATCAAGATGCCGCAGCCGCAGCCGATCGAAACCGTGCTGGAGCGCACGCGGACGATGCTGAACGGCGCGCCGCCGCCCTGGCTGCGCAAGGCGCTGGCCGAAGCCGGCTTTGCGCCGAAGCCATCCTTCCTCGAAGAACCGGCCTGAAAAGGACACGAAATGGTCGCCGTGCAAGAACATCACCGCCGAAGACGCCGCCGCTCTGCAGAGCCCCTACGCCAAATCGCTGATCCTGCTGATGCGCGCCCAGGATACGCATGGCGCCTGGGAGCGCAAGAACGACGCGCAACTGCTGGCCGATTTCATCGTCACCAAGGAGCAGCGGCGCGAGATTCCGATCATCGGCGATCCCGATCCCGACGTGTTGTGGCGGATCGAACAATTCTACACCGCCGTCGGCCTGACGGTGGAGAAACAGACCGGCGTCATGGCCGGGCCGATGATGAAGATGAGCCATGAGGGTTTCGGGCGGCTGGTGCTGATCGCCGGCAAGCTGATCGCTCTGTCGCGCCATCTGCGCGACGTCCACCGCTTCGGCTTCGAAAGCCTCGCGAAGCTGGCGGCGGAAGGCGAGAAATATGTCGCCCAGGCGGTCGCCGAAATTGAAGCCCATCCCGAAGTCGCCAACCCCTGAGCGGAGACAGGAATGTCCGACATCGACGCCCTGAAGGCCGAAATCAAGAAACTCTCTGCGCGCGCCATTTCCGCGAAGATGAACCTGCACGATTTTTCGGAAGAGCTTCCGGTCAATTGGGCGGACGCGCCGAAATTCGCCGACGCAGTGGTCGAAGCCTACGCCGTGCTGGAAGCCGCCCGCAAGAAACTGAAAGAACTGGAGCAAGCCTGATGACGAGTTTCAAGACGCGCGGCGGCGCTGACTGGACGCCGGTCTATCTCACCCAGATCAACGGCGAGACCTGCATCGGCTGCGGTCGCTGCTACAAGGTCTGTTCGCGCGACGTCATGCATCTCTATGGCGTCGACGAGTTCAACAAGGTGCTCGGCGCGGCGACCGAGGACGACGACGACGACGATTTCGACGGCGAACTGAACCGCAAGATCATGTTGGTGGACAATGCCGAAGCCTGCATCGGCTGCGGCGCCTGCGCCCGCGTCTGCCCCAAGAACTGCCAGACGCACGTTCCCGCCGACCAGTTCGTGGCCTGACGCCATGGCTGAAGCCTCGCCCTTCCTCGCGCAATGTTTCGCCTGCATCTGGGCGATCGCCGCGCGGGAGGCGGAGGCGAAGGGAGTCGATATTTCGCAAACCATCGGCCTCGCGCGCGGCGATCTCGTCGCGCTCGCCGCCCATTGGCGCCCCGCGCCCGACGCGGGAGCCGTCGCGCAATTGGCGCGCGGCGCGATTGTTTTCGACGACGAGGAAGAGATGTTGCTGGCCCTGCTCGACGCGCATCGCGCCGACGAGGGCCGCGAGTCCTACTGGCTGGCGCGGATGGTGACGCGCCGCGCCGTGCAGCCGAACCATCTGTGGCAGGATCTCGGCCTGCCCGACCGCGCCGCGCTGAGCCGGTTGCTGCGCGAGACATTCCCCAGGCTCGCGGCGCGCAACGTCAACAACATGAAGTGGAAGAAATTTTTCTATCGGTCCTTGTGCGAAATGGAGGGCTTCCATCTCTGCACGGCGCCCAGTTGTCGTGAATGCGACGATTTCGACGCCTGTTTCGGTCCCGAGGACGGCGAGAGCCTTCTCGCCCGAAACAAGCTCAAGAATATGTCAGGAACATTGTCGCATCCCTGACCATTGTCGCGAACCCGACAGCGACGAAGCGACTTTTCCAATATAAATCAGTGATTTGTCATCTGGCACGGGGGTTGCTGCGTCTTCCGCATGTCTCGCTCGCATGGAGTTGAATCATGATCACGCTGACGCCAAACGCCATTTCCGCCGTCAAGACCGCCCTGTCCAATGCGGCGACGCCGGCCGAAGGTCTCCGCATCATGGTCGAGGCCGGGGGCTGCGCCGGCTACAAATATCTGATGGGCCTGGAGCGCCAGGCGCGCGAAGGCGACGCGGTGATCGAAACCGACGGCGTCAAGGTCTTCATCGACGATCTCTCGCAGGGTCATGTCTATGGCATGACGGTCGATTTCATCACCAGCCTGGAAAGCTCGGGCTTCGTCTTCGACAACCCGAACGCCGCGTCGAAATGCTCCTGCGGCAAGTCGTTCGGCTAAAGCCATTCCCGATCCGATCAAATCGGATCGGGGCTCCAGATTCATGTTTTGACGCGTTTTCGCTTGCGCGGACCTTCGGTTCTTCACGCGAACCGGCGCCCACTTCGCTTGAAAACGCTTTGCTCCGGAGGACGCCGCATGTGGGACTATACCGACAAGGTCAAGGACTATTTCTTCAACCCGAAAAACGCCGGCGTTCTCGATGACGCCAACGCCGTCGGCGAAGTGGGCGCCATTTCCTGCGGCGACGCGCTGAAACTCATGCTGAAGGTCGATCCGGTCAGCCAGGTCATTCTCGAGGCCAGGTTCCAGACCTTCGGCTGCGGCTCGGCCATCGCCTCGTCGTCTGCTTTGACCGAACTGGTCATCGGCAAGACCATCGAGGAGGCGCTGAACCTCTCCAACCAGGACATCGCCGATTTCCTCGGCGGCCTGCCGCCGGAAAAGATGCATTGCTCGGTGATGGGCTATGAGGCGCTTCAGGCCGCCGTCGCCAATTTTCGTGGCGAGGTCTGGCATGACGACCACGAAGAAGGCGCGCTGGTCTGCAAGTGCTTCGGCGTCGATGAAGGCATGATCGAACGCGCGGTGCGCATGAACCGCCTGACCACGATCGAGGCGGTCACCGCCTATACCAAGGCCGGCGGCGGCTGCCTGACCTGTTTCGACGCGCTGGAAAGCGTGCTGGCCAAGGTCAATGCCGAAATGGCCGCGGAAGGCGTGCTGGCGGAAGCCGAAGCCTATAAGGTCGGCGGCGCCGATCCCGTCGCCCTCAAGAAGAACGCGCAAGCCGCGAAGGCGGCGACGAAGGCCGAGGCGCCCGCGCCTGAGCCCAAGCCGGCGCAGAAATCAGCCCCTGTGCAGATTTCGCCGCTCTCCGCGCCGCCGAAGCCGTTGACCAATCTCCAGCGCATCAGGCTGATCGAAGAAACGATCGAGGAAATCCGCCCGCTGCTGAAAAAGGACGGCGGCGATTGCGAATTGATCGACGTCGATGGCCTCAATGTCATGGTCAAGCTGTCGGGCGCCTGTGTCGGCTGTCAGGCCGCGAGCATGACCGTCAACGGCATCCAGGAGCGCCTGTCCGGCAAGCTCGGTACGCCCGTGCGGGTCATCCCCGCCAAAACTCACTAGATCAGGTTCGGCGAATTCCGCCGAACACGATCTAGCTATTTGTTTTAACCGCATATTCTTGTCCAAAAAGTCTGCAACTTTTTGGGAATATGCTCCAGAGGAGCCGCATGATGAGCACGGCCTATCTCGACAACAACGCCACCACCAAAGTGGACCCGCGCGTGGTGGAAGCCATGCTGCCCTACTTCACCGAGCAATTCGGCAACGCTTCCTCCATCCACGAATTCGGCGCGAGCGTCTCGGGCGGCCTGCGCAAGGCGCGCCAAGCAGGTTCAGACCCTGCTCGGCGCCGAATTCGACCACGAGATCATCTTCACTTCGGGCGGCACGGAATCCGACACCACCGCCATTCTCTCGGCGATGGAAAGCCTGCCCGAGCGCGACGAGATCATCACCAGCAAGGTCGAGCATCCCGCTGTCCTCGCGGTCTGCCAGCATCTGGAAAAGATCGGCCGCGCCAAGGTCCATTATATCGGCGTAGACGCCTTCGGCCGGCTCGACCTTGAGGCTTATCGCGCCGCCCTGTCGCCGCGCGTCGCTCTGGTCACCTTGATGTGGGCCAATAACGAGACCGGCACGATCTTCCCCATCGAGGGCCTCGCCGATCTCGCCAAGGAAGTCGGCGCTTTGTTCCATACCGACGCGGTTCAGGCGGTGGGCAAGGTTCCGATTGCGCTCAAGGGCTGCGTCCGTCGACATGTTGTCGCTGTCCGGACACAAGCTGCATGGCCCCAAGGGCATTGGCGCGCTTTACGTCAAGCGCGGCTCCCGCTTCAAGCCGCTGATGCGCGGCGGCCACCAGGAGCGCGGACGCCGCGCCGGCACGGAAAACGCGCCCGGCATCATCGCGCTCGGCCTCGCCTGCGAACTCGCCGGTCAATATATGGCCGAGGAGAATTCAAGGGTGAAGGCCCTGCGCGACCGGCTGGAAAAGGGCGTGCTCGCCGCCGTGCCCAATTGTTTCGCCAATGGCGATCCCCATGACCGCCTGCCCAACACGGCCAATATCGCCTTCGAATATGTCGAGGGCGAAGCGATCCTGCTGCATCTCAATCGCGCCGGCATCGCCGCCTCGTCGGGCTCGGCCTGCACCTCCGGCTCGCTGGAGCCGAGCCACGTGCTGCGCGCGATGAACATCCCCTTCACGGCGGCGCATGGGTCGATCCGCTTCTCGCTTTCGCGCGACACGGTGGATGAAGAGGTGGACCGGGTGATCGAGGTTTTGCCTGGGATCATCGAGAAACTGCGCGCCCTCTCGCCGTTCTGGGCCGGCGCGCAGAAGGAAGCCAAGGAATTCAAACCCGTTTACGCGTGAGGTTGCCATGACCGAGGCCGGCCGCGTTTTCGTCAATGACACCACCCTGCGCGATGGCGAGCAGGCGCCCGGCGTCGCCTTCTCCCGGGCGGAGAAGGTCGCCATCGCCCGCGCGCTTGCGCAGGCTGGCGTCGACGAGATCGAGGCTGGCGCCGCCGCGATGGGCGGCGGCGAGATCGAGGCCATGGCCGCCGTCGCGGAAGCCTGCCCCGACACGCATGTCATGGCCTGGTGCCGTCTGCTCCAGTCCGACATCGACGCGGCGCGGGCCGCCGGCCTGCGCCGGGTCAATATTTCCGCCCCGATGTCGCGCCTGCAGATGCAGGTGAAGCTGAAATGCGGGCCGCAGGAGACGGCGGCGCGCGTCGCCCGCATGGTCTGCTACGCCCGCGACAAGGGCCTTGAGGTCGCGCTCGGGGGCGAGGATTCCTCGCGCGCCGAAATCCGCGACATCGGCCTCGTCGCCCGCGCGGCGGAACAGGCCGGCGCCTTCCGCCTGCGCTTCGCCGACACGCTCGGCGTCCTCGATCCTTTCGCGACCTACGACGCGATCACGGCCTTGCGCGAGGAAACCGGCCTCGAAATCGAATTCCACGGCCATGACGATCTGGGCCTGGCCACCGCCAACACCTTGGCCGCGATCCGCGCCGGCGCGCGCCACGCCAGCGTGACCGTGCTGGGATTGGGCGAACGCGCCGGCAATGCGCCGCTGGAGGAAGTCTGCGTCGCGCTGACGCGCCTCGGCGCGCTGGCGACCGGAGTCGCGCCGCAAAAGCTCGGCGCGCTGGCGCAAATCGTCGCCAAAGCCGCAAACGAAATCATCCCCCGCGCCAAAAGCATCGTCGGCGCGGATATTTTCACCCATGAATCCGGCATTCATGTCGCCGGCCTGCTGGCCGACGTGCGCACCTATCAGGGCCTCGACCCCGCTTTGCTCGGACGCGCCCACAGAATGGTGATCGGCAAACATTCCGGCGCGGCGGCGCTGCGCGCAGTCTGCGCGCCGGCCGGGCTCGATCTCGACGGCGAGACCGCCGCCGCCGTGCTGGGCAAGATCAAGGTGCTGGCGCAAATCGCCAAGGCCCCGCTGCCGGAACACACGGTGCTGCGGCTGGCGCGCGAGGCGCAGGAGTCGCGCCAGGGCGAGGACGCATGAGCGGCCCCGGCCTTCGCGCCATTTTCGCCCAGATGCGCGAGGACGTCGCCTGCGTCGCCGGCCGCGACCCTGCCGCGCGCGGAAAGCTCGAAATCCTGCTGACCTATCCCGGCGTCCACGCCGTCATCCATTACCGGCTGGCCAATTGGCTGTGGCGGCGGGGCTTCCGCTTCGCGGCGCGCTTCCTGTCCTGGTCGTCGCGCCTCGCCACCAATATCGACATCCACCCCGCCGCGACCATCGGCCGGCGGCTCTTCATCGACCATGGCGCCGGCGTCGTGATCGGCGCCACCGCCGAAATCGGCGCCGATGTGACGCTCTACCATGGCGTGACGCTTGGCGGCGTCTCCTGGACCGAAGGCAAGCGCCATCCGACGCTCGAGGACGGCGTGCTCTGCGGCGCGGGCGCCAAGATCCTCGGGCCGATCCGGATCGGCAAGGGCGCTCGCATCGGCGCCAATTCGGTCGTGGTCGAAGAGGTTCCGCCCGGCGCGACCGTCGTCGGCATTCCCGGCCGCATCGTGCGCAGCCTGGACCAGCGTCGCATTCTGGCCGGCGGGCGCGTCGATCTCGAACATCATCTGATGCCGGACCCGGTCGGCGAAGCCCTGTCCTATCTGATCGATCGCGTCAATTTTCTCGAAGTGCGGGTTTCGGAATTGCGATGCGGCCCGCGTCCGGCCGGCGTCCGCGAGGCCGAGCCTCGCGAAACTTTCAAACAATAGGAGCGTGACATGAGCTTGATCGTCGAAAAACTGAAAGGCCTTGGTTCGGCGGAGGAATTCTTCGCCACGCTCGAGGTGGACTACGACCCGAAAGTGGTTTCGGTGAGCCGTCTGCACATTCTGAAGCGGATGGGACAATTGCTCGCCTCGATCGAAGAGACGGGCGGCGACGAGGCGGCGATCACGGAAAGCTGCCGCGCCGCCCTGCGCGAGGCCTATGCGGAATTCGAGACCAAGTCGCCGATCGAGACGCGGCTGTTCAAGGTGCTGAAAGACCGCGATCCCAACGCGCCCAAGAAGAGCGCCCGCGCCTTCGTGCCGCTCTCCGACCTCACTCTCTGACGTCTTTGTCGCTTTGCCGACACGAGAGATCAAAGACGGACGCGACAAGGCGGCCTCAAGAAAAATAATGACGATAAGTCAATGAGTTATGGTCTGGTACGGAGTTTGCGACGCCATTCGCGGAAACGGCGAGACGTAAACGGAGAAGCGCGATGCATATAGTGGTCTGTATCAAGCAGGTGCCGGATTCGGCGCAGATCCGCGTCCATCCGGTGACCAACACCATCATGCGCCAGGGCGTGCCGACGATCATCAATCCCTATGATCTGTTCTCGCTCGAAGAAGCCCTGCGGCTGCGCGACAAGTTCGGCGGCGAGGTGACCGTCCTGACCATGGGCCCGCCCATGGCGTCGGATTCGCTGCGCAAGGCGCTGACCATCGGCGCCGACCGCGCCGTGCTGCTGACCGACCGCTTCTTCGCCGGCTCCGACACCCTGGCGACGTCTTTCGCCCTCGCCCAGGCGATCCGCAAGATCGGCGAGACTTTTGGGCCGCCGGACATCGTCTTCGCCGGCAAGCAGACCATCGACGGCGACACCGCCCAGGTCGGCCCCGGCGTCGCCAAGCGCCTCGGCCTGCTGCAGCTCACCTATGTCTCCGCCGTTTCGGAACTCGATCTCGAAGACCGTTCGATCACCATCGAGCGGCGCTCGGAAGGCGGCGTGCAGATCCTCAAGACCAGGCTGCCCTGCCTCATCACCATGCTCGAAGGCTCCAATGTCGTGCGGCGCGGCCGCATCGACGACGCCTTGCGCGCCGCGCGGGCCGAAGTCGTCACCTGGAGCGCCAAGGACGCCGGGATCGAGGATGTGACCCAGTGCGGGCTGCGCGGCTCGCCGACCGTGGTGAAACGCGTCTTCGCGCCACCTCCCCGCGCGGAAAAGGCGGCGCAGATCGACCTTGCCGCCAACAAGACGCCGAAGGACATGGCCGAGGCGACGATCGAGGCGATTTTCGCCCGTACGCCGCCGCTCGAAGCCGACATGACCAAGCTCGTCGCCGGATTCTAGTTTCAACGCATATTCCGATCCGAAAAGTCTGCAACTTTTCGGGAATATGCTCAAGGAGTAGCAACATGTCCGACCAGAAGCCCGCACCGGCCGCCGGCGGCCGCGCCTCGATGAAGAAGGAGTTGCCGGAAAAGTTCCGCGACTACAAGCATGTCTGGGTGTTCGTCGAAATGGAGCGCGGCGTGGTCCACCCCGTCTCGTTCGAACTTTTGGGCGAAGGCCGCAGGCTCGCCGACAAGCTCGGCGTGGAGCTGGTCGGCGTGGTGCTCGGCGCGCCCGGCGAGGAGGTCAAAAACGCCGCGAAGGAAAGCTTCGCCTATGGCGCCGACCTCGTTTATCTGGTCGAGCACCCGACGCTGGCCGACTATCGCAATGAGCCTTATTCGAAGGCGTTGACCGATCTGGTCAATGCGCACAAGCCGGAAATCCTGCTGCTTGGCGCGACCACGCTCGGCCGCGATCTCGCCGGCTCGGTCGCAACCACCCTTCTGACGGGCCTGACAGCGGACTGCACCGAGCTGAATGTCGACGACGACAAGTCGCTCGCCGCGACGCGTCCGACGTTCGGCGGCTCGCTGCTGTGCACGATCTATACGCTGAACTATCGCCCGCAGATGGCGACCATTCGTCCGCGCGTGATGCGCATGCCGGCGCGCGTCGAAGGCCGCGAGGGCCGCATCGTGCCCTTCGCCGCCGATCTCGACGAAACCAACATCATCACGAAAATCCTGCGCTTCCTGCCGGACCGCGATTCCAACAAGAGCAATCTCGCCTTCGCCGATGTGGTGATCGCCGGCGGCATGGGTTTGCAGAACGCCGAAAACTTCCAGCTGGTGCGCAATCTCGCCAAGACGCTCGGCGCCGAATTCGGCTGCTCGCGCCCGCTGGTCCAGAAGGGCTGGGTTCCGGCCGAAAGGCAGATCGGCCAGACCGGCAAGACCATCCGGCCGAAGCTTTATATCGCCGCGGGCATTTCCGGCGCGATCCAGCATCGCGTCGGCGTCGAGGGCGCCGACCTGATCGTCGCCATCAACACCGACAAGAACGCGCCGATCTTCGACTTCGCGCATATCGGCATAACGAGCGACGCCATGCGCTTCCTGCCGGCGCTGACGGAAGCCTTCCGCCATCGCCTTTCGCCCCATTCCAAGGACCGGCTGGCGGGCTAAGCCAGAGGTTAGGAGAGCACAATGATCGACGAGAAATTCGACGCGATCGTCATCGGCGCCGGCCACGCCGGCAACGCCGCCGCTTATACGATGGCCTCGCGCGGCATGAAGGTGCTGCAACTGGAGCGCGGCGAATATCCCGGCTCGAAGAATGTCCAGGGCGGCATCCTCTATGCCGACATGCTGGAGAAGATCATTCCGGATTTCCGCGAGGAGGCGCCGCTGGAGCGTCACCTGATCGAGCAGCGCTTCTGGTTCATGACCGACTCGTCGCATACCGGCATGCATTACCGGTCCGAAGACTTCAACGAGGACCGGCCCAACCGCTACACGGTCATCCGCTCGCAATTCGACCGCTGGTTCGCCCGCCAGGCGCAGGCCAAGGGCTCGATCCTGCTCAGCGAAACCACAGTGGTCGAACTGATCCAGGACGCCTATGGCAAGGTTATCGGCGTGCGCACCGACCGCAGCGGCGGTCCGATCCACGCCGACGTGGTGGTGCTGGCGGAAGGCGTCAACGCGTTGCTCGGCGTCCGCGCCGGCCTGCGCGAAACGCCCAAGGCCGCCCATGTCGCGCTGGCGGTCAAGGAAATGCACTTCCTGCCGCCGGAAGTCATCGAACAGCGCTTCAACCTCAAGGGCAACGAGGGCGCGGTGATCGAGGCCGCCGGAACCATTTCCAAGGGAATGGCCGGCATGGGCTTCATCTACACCAACAAGGAAAGCATCTCGGTCGGCATCGGCTGCCTGGTTTCGGATTTCGCCGAAAACAAGGCCTCGCCCGCCGAACTGCTGGACTCCTTCAAGAAGCACCCGTCGGTCGCGCCGCTGATCGAGGGCTCGGAAGTCAAGGAATACGCCGCCCATCTGATCCCGGAAGGCGGCTACAAGTCGGTGCCGCAGCTTTTCGGCGACGGCTGGGTGATCTGCGGCGACGCCGCCGGCCTCAACAACGCCGTTCATCGCGAAGGCTCCAACCTCGCCATGACCTCGGGACGGCTGGCCGGCGAGGCGATCTTCCAGATCAAGTCGCGGCGCGAGCCGATGACCGCCGCGAACCTGTCGCTCTACAAGAAATATCTCGACGACAGCTTTGTCATGAAGGATCTGCGCAAGCACAAGGACATGCCGGCGCTGCTCCACACCCAGGCGTCGAACCTTTTCCTCACCTATCCGCAGCTCGTCTCCAAGGCGATGGAGAATTTCGTCCGCGTCGACGGAACGCCCAAGCTGGAAAAGGAAAAGGACACGTTCCGCTCGTTGCGCAAGGCGCGCGGGTTTGGCGTGATCGGCGACGCCGTACGGCTCGCCCTGGCCTGGCGATAGTTTTTGCCTTGCGCATATTCTTGCCCGAAAACCGGGACCACTTTTGGGGAATATGCGTCGAATTCAACCCAGCGATGGAGGCTAATATGGCGCAGGAATTCCAGAGGGTCGAAGAAAAGCTCTATCAGAACCGCTATGTCGTCGATTCCGGCAAGCCGCATATTTCCGTCACCGAACACAAGACGCCGTCAGCCAATCTGCTGGCCCTGACCAAGATCTGTCCGGCCGGTTGCTATACGCAGAACGAGTTGGGCCAGGTCGAAATCGCCGCCGACGGCTGCATGGAATGCGGCACCTGCCGCGTGCTCTGCGAACCGGCCGGCGAGATCGTCTGGAACTATCCGCGCGGCGGCTACGGCGTCCTGTTCAAATTCGGCTGAAGCAACAAAGCGCATGCGCGCGGGGGCCGGTCCGGGTGGGCCGGGCCTGAGTGCGTCTCAACGACAAGAAGGAAGACAGCGATGAACTCGGTCGAGGAATTCCTGGCCTATGCGATCCATCTCGAAAAGGAGGCGGCCGATCGCTTCGGCGAACTGGCCGACGCGATGGAATCCTGCGGCAATCGCGAAGTCGGCAAATTGTTCCGCCGCCTGTCGCATTATTCGACGCTGCATCTGGCCGACGCGCGCGCCCGATCGGGCTTTCGGGAAATGCCGGAGATGAAGGCCGGAGATTTCACCTGGCCCGATCTCGAAAGCCCGGAGCGCGCCGCCATCTGGGGCGCCGACCCGATGATCGGACGCGAGGAGGCGCTGGAGGTGGCGCTGTCCGCCGAACAAGCCGGCCTCGCCTATTACCAGTCGGTGCTGGACGCGACCGACGATCCCGAAATCATGGTCCTGGCGGCGGAATTCGTGAAAGAGGAAAGCGAACATGTCGCCGAACTGAAGAAATGGATCGCGGCGCATCAATCCGGCGGGCTGCTCCCGGTCGATCGTTGACGGATCGGCGCCGCTTTCCGCCTGTTTTTTGAGCTTGCCGGAGCCATTGGGCGGGGCCTAGCCTGCGGCGGCCAAGTTTGAATCGGCGCCAGCCAACAGGAGCAACGATCCATGAAACTCTCCGCCCGCAACGTTCTGCCCGGCAAGGTCGTCGAGGTCAAGAAAGGCGCAACCACCGCCCATGTGCGCATCGACGTCAAGGGCATGATCGTCACCGCCTCGATCACCAACGAGGCGGTGGAGGAACTCGGCCTGAAAGTCGGCAGCGATGTTCACGCCATCGTCAAGGCCTCCGACGTCATGATCGCCGTCGGCTGAGGTCTTTTCGCCGACGCTCAGCGACGCAACACCACCACCAGCCGTTCGACCAGGTTGCCCTGTTTCAGATGGCTGGCGAAGATCTCGTCGACATCGTCGGTCGTCTGCGGCCTGTACCAGACGCCTTCCGGATAGACCACCATCAGCGGGCCGGCGCTGCAAAAGCCCAGGCAGCCGGCGGGGGTGAAGCCGATCGCGCCGCCGCCCTCGGCCTCGATTCGCCGGCCAAGCCGGTCCCACAAGGGCTGCGCGCCGGCCGCGCCGCAGGAGCCGCGCGGATGGCCCGGCGGGCGCTGGGTGAAACAAGCGAAAACATGCCGTTCATAGACTTGCGGCAGGTCGAACTCTTCGTCGGTCATGCAACGGTCCTGGGTTTGCTCAGCTGCGCCAGAATCACGCCCGTCGCCGTTTCGGCCGACGCGACGATCTTCATGCAATGATCGCTGTTGTCGAAAAAATGCAGGTCGAAGCGCTGAGTGCGCTTGGCGGCCTCGCCCTCGATGTCCGAGGCGTCGCAACGCGCGAAGGCGAGGTGCGGCAGAGCCCGGCGCAACAGCGGCAACACCTGGCCATCCGTCTGCGGGTCGCCGAGAATCCTGTCGATCTCCATCAGATCGCGTTCCGTTATCGCCATGACGCCGCCTCAGTCCCTGATCACGCCGGCAAGGCTGCGCTCGTCCAGCGCGGCGATCTCTTCCTCGAGGCAGCCGATCACCCGCGATTGTTCGAACTCGACCAGATAGATCGGGGTCTCCGCCTCGACCACCATTCCCGCCTTGACGATCTCCCCGACCGCGCCCGCGGGCGCGAGCAGCGCGTTGGGCGGCGCGTCGGGAAAGGAGCCGTCGTTGAACAGGTCGGCGAGGACGCGCACTTTTTGGCCGACATCGAATTTCGGCAGACGTGGAAAATCCATCTGTGGAGCCTTTCAGCCGAAGGCCGGCGTGTGGCTGGAGCAGGTCGTCGGCTTGGGATCGTGGAAGACCAGGCCCGAATGGCCCGCGCCGTCGGCGAAATCGATGGTGACGCCCTCCAGCAGCAGCCGGCTTTCGGCCGGCAGGAACAGGCGCAGTCCGTTGCGCTCGATCACGGCGTCGCCCGGTTCCGGCTGCGCCTTGACGTCCATCGCGGCGGAAAGGCCGGAGCAGCCGCCCGGCTTGACGACGAGGCGGAAGCCGGCGCCGGCGCCGCCGTCAACCTGAATCATCAGACGGATGAATCGTTCTGCTTTCGGCGTGATCTCGAAATTCATGATGCCTCCTTGCGCCCTCGATTTGCGGCGACGCTTTGCCGAAGCCCAGCAAGCTTGGCGCCAACCGGAAACCCCGGCGCGCCATGACATTTGGCGAGGATACGGCGGCGATCATGTCGGCATCGGCGCAATTTCTGTCGGGAAAGCGACGTGGCTTCGGACGGCCCAGATAAAGTTCGGGCGCCGTGATGGCTTCGGCGGCGCAACCGGCGATCGCCTTCAAAACTTGTTCGCGACGCCATCGGGCGCGTTCATGTGGTAACTTTGTTACATAGCGAAAAAACGTTGGCGCGGCATTTTATTGAGCGCCTGAGTTGCCAAAACTTTCGCCGGTTTCGAGGCGTTTTGCGCGAATGGCGCGCAATATAACAAGAACGTGCGAAAATTACGGGCTTTTCAGTATAAATTGTCGATGCTACGAATTCGATCAACGTAAGCACCCACGAAACGAACTGTAATCACATTACCATATGTGTCGATCCGGGCGGATGGGCGTGGGGAGCCGCAATGGAGAAGAGAATGCGGAAGAAAGCCTTGATGGCCGCCGTGGCGGCGTCCGTGATCGCCATCGCGACGGCGCCCGTGCGGGCGGACGACGCCCAGGATATCGCCGCCCTGAAGGCGCAAGCCGCCGCTCTGGCCAAGCAGAACGCGGCGCTCGAGAAAAGGCTGAAGCAGATCGAGCGCCGGCAGGTCGCCCAGCAGAATGTCATCGAAAAGCATGAGGCCGGGGCACAAGCGATCCCCGCCGCGCAGCCCGCCAGTTCCTTCATGGCGCAGGCGTCGGGCGTTCCCGGCCAGATCCTCAGCGGCGAAGGTCCGCTGACCTGGAATGGGATCACCCTTTTCGGCACGATCGACGCCGGCGTCGGCTATGTCAGCCACGGCCTGCCCGAGAACGGCATGAACTACGAGGGCCAATCCCTCATCAACAAATTCACCAACAAGCCCCGTTGGGGCGTCGCGCAGAACAATCTGTCCCAGACGACGCTCGGCGCGAAGGGCGAGGAAGAACTTCTGCCGGGTCTCGCCGGCGTATTCATGGCCTCGACCGGGATCAATCCCCAGTCCGGCCAGCTCGCCAATATGCCGGGGACCATGGTCTCCAACCAGGGCCTGCCGCGCAGCGCCTATTCCTTCTCGGGCGACGGCGGACGCGGTGGCCAGGCGTTCAACGATCAGCTTTACGCCGGTCTGTCCTCCAAAACCTTCGGCGAACTGACCTTCGGCCGCCACCGCCCGTTCTCGGTCGACATGGTCGTCGGCTACGATCCGACCGGCGCGGCTTATTCCTTCTCGCCGATCGCCTATAACGGCCAGTTCGTGCAGGGTCTCGGCGCGACCGAAGACGCGCGCTGGGACAATTCGCTGAAATATCGCGTGGATTATGGCCCGGCGCATTTTGGCGCGATGTATAAATTCGCCGACGGCAATGGCGGCTGCAATTATCTCGGGAAGCCCGCCGTCGCCGGAACGGTTCAGACCTGCTATCCCTCGAACAACACCGCCTATCAGTTCAATCTCGGCGGAACTTTTGGCGCGCTCGAACTCGACGGCGTTTTTGGCGTCTATCACGACGCCGTCGTGATCGCGGGCGGCAATTCGCCGCTCAGCGCCGCGCAATTGGCCGGGGCCAGCTCGTTTTCGAGCAATATGGGCGGCGCGCCAGTCCTTTCGACCGGGAATAATGTCAACACCCTGTCTGCTCTGATTTCAGACAATGTGGGGTTTGGCGTCGCGGCGAAATATACATATAATCAATTCAAGTTTTTCGCTGGCTATACTCACGACGAATTGCAAAATCCGTCCAACAATGTCGGCATCGGGTCCGACAACCAGCAGGGCGGATATCAGTTGAGCTCGGTCAACAACGATTTCTATACGCATCCAAGAGTCTTGCAGACTGTATGGACTGGCGTGCGCTATGCCTATAATTCCAAGCTCGAACTGATTGGCGCCTATTACTATGTCAATCAGAACCAGTTCGGCACGACCGCCCAGGATCTGACCTGCGTCACTGCAAAGACCCAGAACGCCAAAGCCGCGCAATGCGCAGGCGACCTGAACGCGGTCTCGCTTTACGCCGATTACCACTTTACCAAGCGTTTCGACGTTTATGGCGGTCTCGAGGTTTCGGCTGTCGACGGCGGCCTCGCCGGCGGCACGGTGTCGAACGAGGGCAAGCTGACCGCTCAAGGCTTCAATTATTACACCAACTGGGCTCCGGTGGTCGGCGCGCGGTTCACATTCTAGAGCATATTCCCAAAAAGTTGCAGACTTTTTGGACAAGAATATGCGTTAAAACAATGAATTAGAGACTTATTCCGATTCCGAAGGAACGGAAAAGGCTCTAACCTCAAGTCTTGGTGATGAGAGCCGATATCAATCATCTTGCGCATCTCAGTTGCGACATCGCGGCGAGTGTGCATGATCGCACGCGCGATTTTCGGAGGATTTCATGAGGTTGAAAGCGCTCGTCGTGGGCTGCGCTCTGTCGCTCTTCGCCCTTCGCGCCGAGGCGGCGCAGGTTCAGGTCGCGGTCGCGGCCAATTTCACCGAACCGGTCAAGGAAATCGCGGCGCTGTTCCAGCAGAAGACCGGAAACGACCTTCTTTTGAGCTTCGGCGCGTCGGGGGTTTTCTACACCCAGATCACCCATGGCGCGCCGTTCGAGATCTTGCTCTCGGCGGACGAGGAGCGCGCGAAAATGGCGGTCGAGAATGGATTCGGCGTCGCCGGCAGTCGTTTCACCTACGCCATCGGCAAGCTCGTGCTGTGGAGCAAGGTGATCGACGTGACCAGGGGCGACGAAGCGCTCAGGAACGGCGCCTTTGCGAAACTTTCCATCGCCAACCCCAAATCCGCGCCCTATGGGGCCGCCGCCATCGAAACCATGAAGGCGCTCGGCGTCTATGACAAGCTTGAGCCGAAGATCGTTCAGGGGACCAGCATCGCCCAGGCTTTCCAGTTCGTGGACACCAAAAACGCCGAGGCCGGTTTCGTCGCGCTCTCGCAGCTCCATGCAATCAAGGAGGGAACGCGCTGGATCGTCCCGGCCCAGCTTTATGCGCCGATCCGCCAGGACGCCGTGCTGCTGAAACCCGGCGAACATGACGAAGCCGCAAAAGCCTTTCTCGCCTTCCTCAAGAGCCCGGAGGCGCGCGCGATCGTCGAGCGCTACGGCTATGCTTTGCCCTGATCGGCGATGGACGCGCTGCGCAACATCTGGGAGCCGGTTCGCCTGACCTTGGCGCTCGCGAGCGTCTCGACCCTTGCGCTGCTGGTCGTGGCGACGCCGCTCGCCTGGTGGCTGGCGCGCTCCAGGGCGCGATGGAAGGAAATTGTCGCGGCCGTCGTCGCCTTGCCGATGGTGCTGCCGCCGACCGTGCTCGGCTTCTATCTTCTCATCCTGCTCGGACCCGACGGTCCCGGCGGCGCAGTCGCCGGCCTGTGGGGCGCGCGCACTTTGGCCTTCACCTTCACCGGCCTGGTCATCGGCTCGGTCGCGGCGGGCCTGCCGTTTGTGGTCCAGCCGATCCGCAACGCCTTTCAGGCGGTCGGCGACCGGCCGCTCGAAGCCGCCGCCACCTTGCGCGCCTCGCCCTGGCGGGCGTTCTGGACGGTCGCCCTGCCGCTGGCGAGCCCAGGCGTCCTGTCGGGCGCGGTGCTGGGCTTCGCCCATACCATCGGCGAATTCGGCGTCGTGCTGATGATCGGCGGCAATATTCCCGGCCGCACCCGGGTGCTGTCCACCGCGATTTTCGATTTCGTCGAGACCATGCAATGGCGCGAGGCCAATCTCCTCGCCGCCGGCATGGTCGCCTTCGCCTTTGTCGTGATCCTCGCCATGATCTTCAGCGAAAAGCTGTTCGCAAGGCTCAAATGACGGACGAAGACGCAATCCGCGCCCGCTTTCGCGGCGCCTTCGGCGCATTCGCCCTCGACGCCGCTTTCGACGCGCCGGCGCAAGGCGTCATCGCGCTGTTCGGGCCTTCGGGCTGCGGCAAGACCACAATTCTGCGCTGCATCGCCGGGCTGAGCCGGATCGCGGACGGATTTTTTTCTGTTGGCGCAGACGTCTGGCAGACGCCTGACAGCACCTTCGTTCCGACCCACAAACGCCCCCTGGGCTATGTCTTTCAGGAGGCCTGCCTTTTCCCTCATCTTTCGGTGCGCAAGAACCTGCTGTTCGGGGCGCCGAAGGAAAAAAGGTCCGACCGCCGGCGCGTCGATTTCGACGAGGTGCTGGAGCTGCTTGGCCTTCGCGTGCTGCTCGACCGCTCGCCGCGCCATCTCTCGGGCGGCGAGCGCCAGCGCGTCGCCATCGGCCGCGCCTTGCTCACCCAGCCCAAATTGCTGCTGATGGACGAGCCCCTGTCAGGGCTCGATCGTAACGCCAAGGCTGAAATCCTGCCCTTCATCGAAAGCCTGCGCGATCATTTCGCGCTGCCCATCGTCTATATCAGCCATGACGTCGCCGAGGTCGAGCGTCTGGCCGATCACATCGTCCTGATCGAACAGGGCCGCGTCGTCGGCGCCGGCGCGCTGGCCGAGGTGCAAAGCGACCCGGCCTCGCCTCTGGCGCGCGCGCCAGAGGCGGCGGTCAGCCTGAAAGGCGTGGTCGAGGCCGTTGACGCGACCTATGGGCTGATCGCCGTCACTGTCGCCGGCGGCCGCTTCCTTGCGCCGGCGCCGGGGGCTGCCATCGGCGAAGCGCGGCGCGTGCATATTCTCGCCAGCGCGGTCAGTCTGGCGCGCGAGGCGCCGGGGCGCAGCTCGATCCTGAACGTGCTGCCGGCGCGGCTTGTGGCGGCAAATCCGCTCGACGCGGTCGAGGTCGTGGCGGCGGTCGCGCTTGGCGAGAACGGCGAGGGCGCGCGCCTGCTGGCGCGCATGACCCGGAAATCATGGGAGGAACTGGGCTTCGCGCCGGGACAAAAGGTCTATGCCCAGGTCAAATCGGTTTCGCTCGACGCCGGGCGCGGCGAAGGCGACGCTAACCGCTCCCCTCGTCGTCGATGACGTGAGATCGAAACGGCAATAAATTCCCTCGGACGTAGCCGCGGGAAACGGCCGCTTCGGAATCCAGGGCCAGCATCGTCAGATCGTCGAGAAGCGCGCGGATCGCCGCTTTTGGATCGCCGCCAAACTCGGCGATGATCGCGTCGACTTCCTCGTCGCGCGCCGGCGCGACGGCATCCTGGTCGGTTGTCTGCGGCATGACGGGCCATGTGAAACGAGAACATTATAAGAACAGACCAAGCGGCTCCCGTCAAGATGCTGGCGCGCTCGACCTGGCGCCCAAACTGTCGCCCACAATAGACATCGAGGGCGAAAAACCGGCGTCAAATCAATATGTACAACAGGAAATCGGAGTTTCCCTGCCCCGCCGCCGACAATCGTCCGTCTGAAAGCGGAAAGCCTAACGGGTTTGTGTCCGTTCGGCGGAACGTGCGGCCCTTCTGACGCTGGGGCGTTCAATGCGCGTGTGACCCCGTTTTTGCGGCGTCGCGGCTCGTTCTTTGGCCGCCCTTGACCAGGCCTTTTCCGCGCCCTCGAGCAAGAGCACCAGTTCCCGCGCCTGGCCGATCGCTTCGGCCAGCTGCTCCGCGGCATAAGCGTGGACGCCTTCGGCTTTGCACTCCGTAAACAAAGCCAGGCGTTCACGCGGCGACAGCTCGAGAAAGTGGCGCGCGGTCGCTGCCGCCAAAGCCACGGTCCTGCCGACGTGGAGCCAGTTCCGGGATATTGAGGATGGCATGGGCGCGAGCTCTGCAAACGAACGATTTCGCTCGCTTAATCAAAACATTAGACCGCCCAGCTCTCAAGAAATCTTTCGGAGGGGTACATAGGCCCAAAAGGCGGACCCGAAAATCAGTCAGACGCTAACCGCAACGGAAGATTCCGCTCCCGGCAAAGCGCTTTGTGTCGCCGCCGGATCCAGCCGGCTGGCGAGCGCCGGGGATGGGCGGCGGATGAAGGTCAAAACATGGCGCCGCCGCCGCGCTGTCGGATGAGCCGCTGCGGGAGCCGAATCTTCCAGCCCGATCCGGCCTCAGCTGTTGTCAAAATTCGGGCCGCCGCGCATCACGACATAGATCGCCGGGATGACCAGGACGGTCAGGGCGGTCGACGAGGCGAGGCCGAACAGCAGCGAGATCGCCAGCCCCTGGAAGATCGGGTCGGAGAGGATCACCGCCGCGCCGATCATCGCCGCCAGCGCCGTCAGCAGGATCGGCTTGAAGCGGATGGCGCCCGCCTCCAGCAGCACGTTGCGCAGGCCCTTTCTGGGATTGGCGTTGCGCACGAAATCCACCAGCAGGATGGAATTGCGCACGATAATGCCGGCGAGCGCGATGAAGCCGATCATCGAGGTCGCGGTGAACGGGGCGTGGAAAATCCAGTGCCCGAACATGATGCCGATGAAGGTCAGCGGGATCGGCGTCAGGATCACCAGCGGCACCTTGAACGATTTGAACTGCGCCACCACCAGGATGTAGATGCCGACGAGGGCCACCATGAAGGCCGCGCCCATGTCGCGGAAGGTCACCCAGGTCACTTCCCACTCGCCGTCCCACAGCAAGGCGGGCCTGGACTCGTCGAGCGGCTGGCCATGGAAGATGATCCGCGGCTTGGCGAGCCCGTCCGGGAATTTCATCTCGTCCAGCTTCTTGTCCACCGCCAGCATGCCGTAAAGCGGGGCCTCATAGGCGCCGGCGAGCTCCGCGGTCACCATTTCGGCGAAGCGCCCATTGTGGCGGAAGACCGGGAAGGACGATTTCTCGTCCACCACCCGCACCACGTCGCCGAGTTCCGTCACCGAGCGGTTGCCCGGCAGGCTGTTGGCCGGGACCGGCGTGGTCAGAGCCGCCTCGTCGATCTTGCGCTCGTTCTTGGCGAGCGCCAGCCGGATCGGCAGGGGCTCGCGCCCGCCGCCGCGATGGGAATAGCCGACCACCTTGTCGCCATAGAGCAGGCTGAGGGTCTGGAACACGTCGCTTTGCTGGACGCCGAAGAATTCGAGCGAATCCTGGTCGATTTCGATGCGCTTGCGCGGCGCCTGGACGCCGTAGGAATCGTCGATGTCGACAATGAAGGACGCGCTCTCGAAGGCCTTGCGCACCTGCGCCGCGATGGCGCGCCGGGTCACGGCGTCCGGCCCGTAGATTTCCGCCAGCAGCGTCGCCAGCACCGGCGGCCCCGGCGGCGGCTCGACCACCTTCAGCGAGCCATGCGGCGGCATGCTCAGGCCTTCGAGGCGATGGCGGATTTCCAGCGCAATCTGGTGACTGGTGCGCGAGCGCTCGTCCTTGGAGGTCAGGTTGATCTGCACGTCGCCCATTTCCGGCGAGCTGCGCATGTAATAATGGCGCACCAGACCGTTGAAATTGAACGGCGCGGCGGTGCCGGCATAGGTCTCGAAGGAGGTGATTTCGGGAATGTCGCGCACCCGTTCGACCGCCGCCCTCAGCACCCGGTTGGTCTCCTCAACCGAGGTGCCGAACGGCAGATCGGCGACGATGGCGATTTCCGACTTGTTGTCGAAGGGCAGAAGTTTGACCGTCACCAGCTTGAAATAGAACAGGCTGAGCGAGGCGAGAGTCGACACGCCGACGACGATCAGGAATTTTTTCGCCGAACGGCGGGTGCGCAGCACCGGCGTGGCGAAGACGCGGTAAAGATTGCCGAGCTTGCCGCCGTCGCTCGCCTCGTGATGGGCGGGCGGCGCCTTGCCGGCGATCTTGATCATCAGCCAGGGGGTGAGGATCACCGCGACGAAGAAGGAGAACACCATCGCGGCGGACGCGTTCGACGGGATCGGGCTCATATAAGGCCCCATCAGGCCCGACACGAACAGCATGGGCAGCAGCGCCGCGACCACGGTCAAGGTCGCGACAATGGTCGGATTGCCGACCTCCGCCACGCCGTCAATCGCCGCCTGGATGCGCGTCCGCCCGTCATGCATGGCCCAATGGCGCGCGATATTCTCGATCACCACGATGGCGTCGTCGACGAGAATGCCGATCGAGAAGATCAGCGCGAAGAGGCTGACGCGGTTGAGCGTGTAGCCCATCAGACGCGCCGCGAACAAGGTCAGCAGGATGGTCGTGGGAATGACGATCGCCACCACCAGGCCCTCGCGCCAGCCGATGGCGAAAACCACCAAAGCCACGATCGAAATCGTCGCAAGGCCCAGATGGAACAGAAGCTCATTGGCCTTCTCGTTCGCCGTCTGGCCGTAATTGCGCGACACTTCGACATTGATGTCCTTGGGAACCACCGTTCCCTTGAGCGGTTCGAGGTGGTCGATGATCTGCTGGGCGATCAGCACCGCGTTCGAGCCGGCGCGCTTGGCGATGGCCACCGACACCGCCGGCGTTTCCCGCAAGCCGCCCTTGCCGTCCTTGACGAAGCGCCCGACCCGCGTCTCGTTGGGCGCGCCGACGATCTCGACCCGCGCCACGTCGCGCAGATAGACCGGACGATTGTCGCGGGTGGTGATCAGGAGATTGCCGATCTGGGGAATCGTCTGCAGGGTGCGGCCGGCGACGGTCTCGATCTGCAGGCCGTTGTCGCGAATCAGGCCGGCGCGGAAGGCGCTGTTGGCCCCCTGGACCTTGGCCGCCAGCTGCTGGAGCGTCACGCCATATTTGGCCAGGGCCTCCGGATTGGGCTCGACCCTGAGTTCGTCGGCCTGATCGCCGACGAGATAGGTCAGGCCGACATTGTCGAGCTTGGAAATATCGGTGCGCAATTCGCGGGCGACCGCCGTCAGGCCGTCGGCGCTCCAGCGCGACGCCACATCGGGCTTGGGCGACAGGGTCAGGACCACGATCGCCACGTCGTCAATGCCGCGCCCGACGATCAGAGGCTCGGGGACGCCCGCCGGGATCCTGCCCATATTGGCGCGCACCTTGTCATGCACGCGCAGGATCGCGGCGTCGGTCGAGGAGCCGACGAGAAAGCGCACCGTGACGATCGCCTGATCGTCATAAGTCTTGGAATAGACGTGCTCGACGCCATTGATGCCCTTGACGATGGTTTCCAGCGGCTCGGTCACCAGCTTGACGGCGTCGGCCGCCTTCAGGCCATTGGCCTGGACGACGATGTCGACCATCGGCACGGCGATCTGCGGCTCTTCCTCGCGCGGCAGCGTGACCAGAGCGATCAGGCCGAGCGCCAGGGCCGCGATCAGCAGCAGCGGCGTCAGGGGCGAGGTGATGAAGGCGCGGGTCAGGAAACCGGCGATCCCGAGCGAGCGGGCGCCGGCCGGTTCCGCCCGGTCGCGCGGGTTTTGAGGCTTGGGCTCGTTCATGTTGGAAGAACTCGTCGGCGTCGGGCTCATGGAACCTGCACCTTGTCGGCGGGGTCGAGGCCGGTGAGAACTTCAACCATGCCCGACTCGGTGGAGGCGGCAAAGACCACCGCGACGTCGAGCGGTCCATCGGGGCGCAGAACGCGCACGTAATCGACGCCCGAGCGGGTCGTCACCGCCGAACGCGGAACCAGCATCGCCTCGCGCTGGCCCACCGGCGCATAGATCTGCACGCGCTCGCCGACAAAATAATCGCTGAGATCGCCGACTTCGGCGTCGGCGACGACGCGGCCGTTCTCGATCTCCGGGTAGATTTTCACGATCTTTCCCTTGCGCATCGCGGCGAGATCGGTCGCTGCGTCGGCGCCGGCGTCCTGGCCGCGCGGCGTGAGCGCGACCTGCGAGCCGAGTTTCAGCAGGGCCGCGTGGCGCTCCGGCAGGCTGAGGCGCAGAAACAGCGATCCCGCCGCGATCCGCGCGACTGTCTCGCCCGGCAACACCACCGAACCGGGAATGACCGTGACGGTCAGCACGCGGCCGTCCCTTGGCGCCAGCACATTGCCCTCGCTCATCTGCTGCTGGACGACATCGCGCTGCGAGCGCATCGAATCGACCTGGTGCTGCAACACGTCGACATTGGTCTTGGCCTGATCGAAGGCCGCCTTGGTGATGAAGCCGCGCGGCAGCAAATCCTGCGCCCGCTTCAAGGCGACATTGGCGTTGTCGAACTGCGATTGCAGCGCCTTGATCTGGCCGTCCAGCGATTCCGCCTGCAAGGCAAGCTTCTGGTCGGCCACGGTCGCGATCACGTCGCCCGCCTTGACCTGCGTCCCTTCGTCCACGGTGCGGCTGGCCAGAACGCCGCCAATCCGGGTGCGCGCCGGCACGATGTCCCGGCTCTCGACCTGGCCGAACATCGCCTTCATGTCGGTGATGGCGCGCTTTTCGACGACGAATTCGCCGGCTCGCGCCGCGCCGGAAAGCGCAGCGCCAAGGGCGAGGGCCGCGAGGCTCTGAACAAGAACGGGGATGAGGCTTCGGCTGCGCATGAAACGTCTCGTGGTCACGGGGATCCTGGGAAAAGCGCGCCCACCGGCGTGCAAATTCGAGATTTACATATATTCAAATATATGCAAATACTAGGTCATGGATGTCAAGCGGCTCGATATCGACGTTCTTGATTCGGCGGCCGAAGAGGCTTGCGAGCTGATCAAGGCGTTGGCCCATCCCGCACGGTTGCGCATCGTCTGCGCCCTTTCGGACCGTGAATGCAATGTGACGACCCTCGCCGAAGCCGCCTCGGTCCCGATCTCGACCATCTCGCGCCACCTCGCCTTGTTGCGCAAGGACCGGATCGTCAAGACGCGCCGCTCCCGCCAGACCGTATTTTACTCCCTGCGGGGCGAAAATGTCGGAAAATTCGTCTCGACCCTGGCCGAGACCTTCTGCGACGTCGCGCCGCCCGAACCACGACGAAGGAAGGCGTGAATGAGCTTGAAGCAGCCGTTGAAAAAGGGCTTCAAACAGATGCTCGCGGAGGCCAATGCGTTCATCGAGACGATCTCCGTCCATGACGCCCTTCCGCTCGTGAACGACAAGTCCGTGCTTTTCCTCGACGTGCGCGAGGCGTTCGAACTCGAAAAGGGCGAAATCGAGGGCGCCCTCCACGCCGCCCGCGGTTTCCTCGAATTTTTCGCCGATCCTGAATCGACCATGCACAAGCCCGAAATGGCGCGGGCGGAAAAAATCATCCTCTATTGCGCATCCGGGGGCCGCTCGGCCCTTGCCGCCAGAATGCTGGTCGATATGGGCTACGACTTCGAGACGATCTTCAATCTCGCCGGCGGATTTGAGGCCTGGAAGGCCGGCAACGGGCCGATCGAGGTTCTTTGATCGCGGAAGGTCCGGTCACGGCACGGCGGAAAACAGCAGGAACACGCCGAAGAGCACCAGATGCACCGCGCCCTGGAGGATGGTGGCGCGGCCCGTCGCCAGCGTCAGCGTGCTGACGAACAGGGTCAGCATCAGCAGGGTCATGCCCTCGGCGTCGAGGCCGAGGGTCAATTCCTTGCCGAAATAAAGCGACACCGCGGCGACGGCGGGAATGGTCAGGCCGATGCTGGCGATGGCCGAGCCGAGCGCGAGATTGAGGCTGGTCTGCAGCTTGTCGGCCCGCGCGGCGGCGACCGCCGCGACGCTCTCCGGCAGCAGGACGAGCGCCGCGATCACCACGCCGAGGAAGGACACCGGCAGGCCCGCCGCGCGGATCGCATGTTCGAGCGTCGGCGAAAGGGTTTCCGCGAGCAGGACCACGCCCGCCAGCGACACGACCAGCATGAGCCCGCTGAACGCCGTCACGCCGGCCGAGGGCGGCGCAAGCGCCGCCTCGTCGCCGTCGTTTTCGGCCAGGAAATAGTCGCGGTGGCGGACCGACTGCACGAAGACGAACACGCCATAGAGCACGAGCGACAGGACGCCGACGAAGATCAGCTGGGTCGGGGAATATTGCGGCCCGAGCCGGCTGACCGTGAAATTCGGCAGGATCAGCACGATGATGGCCAGGGTCGCGAGCACGCTCAAGGCCGAAACCGTGCCATGGACGCGAAAGCCCTGCTCGCGATAGCGCGCGGCCCCGACCAGCAGACAGAGGCCCACGACGCCGTTGAGCACGATCGACACCGCCGAGAACACGGTGTCGCGCGCCAGCGCATTGTCCCCGGACGCCGAGCTCGCCATGGCGGCGACGATCAGCGAGGTTTCGATCGCGGTCACGGCGAGAGCGAGCAGGATCGAGCCCATCGGCTCGCCCACCTTGAGCGCGACCGTTTCGGCGTGATGCACGGCGGCGAAGACCGAGGCGAGCAGCAGGACTGCGGCGACCGAGACGAGCGCCGCGCCCTCGGAATGAATCAGGCGCGCATGCTCCAGCCCCACGAGCACGAGCGCCGCGACCGGCGCGACCACGGTCTTGCCCCAAAACATCCACCCGCCGCCATGGGCGGCGCTTGACGAAGCCATTTCGGGGCGTCCTCCATCCAGATGAAATCTTCGGCCGCTTGCGCCGCAAGGCTTTGGCTTTCTGAGGCCGAGTGTCAAGAGCGCCTGTCGATTGGCTGAGGGGCCTCGACGCTGCGGCGTCGAACCGGGCCAATCGCGTTTCGAGCGCAAGGCGCGCACAAAAAAGGCGGCCGCCCGGGGGGCGGTCGCCTGCGCTCAAGCGCGCCAATCGGCGAAAAAACTCAGTCCGGCGAGCCGCCGCCAGGCTCTTTCAGTTTGTTGAGGATTTCATCCATGTTGAAGCTCGCCGCCTTCTGGCGCGGCGGATAATCCTTGAACGTCATCAGGAACTTGCCGACGTAATCCTGCGCCGGCACCAGCAGGAAGGCGTGGTCGAGCAGCCAGTCGTAATAGGTGTTCGAGGTGATCGTCGCCCGCTCGTAGGGGTCCGTGCGCAGATTATAGATCTCGGGAATCCGCAGAGTCGTGAACGGGTTGGCCCAGACCGCGAGCGTGCCCGGCGTCTCCTGCTTCATGAACACGAGTTTCCAGTTGTCGTAGCGCAGGCCGACGAGCTGCTGGTCGTCGTTGATATAGAAGAACGATTCGCGCGGGTCCTTGTCGGCCTGGCCCGTCAGATAGGGAACGAGATTATAGCCGTCGAGATGGACCTTGTAGGTCATGTCGCCGACCGTCTTGCCCGTGAGAAGTTCATTGGCGACGTCGGGATCGCCCGCCATCGCCAGCATGGTCGGGAACAGGTCGAGATGCGAGACGATGCCGTTCGACGCCGTGTCCGGCTTGATGTGGCCCGGCCAGCGGAACATGGCGGGGACGCGATAGGCGCCTTCCCAGTTCGAGTTCTTCTCGTTGCGGAACGGGGTCATCGCCGCGTCCGGCCACGAGTTCATGTGCGGGCCGTTGTCGGTCGAATACATGACGAAAGTATCGTCGTCGAGGCCGAGATCGTCCAGCGCCTTGAGGATTTCGCCGACATTCTTGTCGTGGTCGATCATCGTGTCGTGGTACGGGCTCTGCCACCGCCCGGCCTGGCCGAGGCTTTCCGGCTTGGTGTGGGTGCGAAAGTGCATGTGGGTGAAATTCACCCAGACGAAGAACGGCTTGCCGGCGTCATGCTCCCGCTTGATGAAATCGACCGCGCGATGGGCGATGTCGTCGTCGATCGTGACCATGCGCGCCTTGGTGAGCGGGCCGGTGTCCTTGCAGACCTGCTTGCCGACCCGGCCGAAACGCGGATCGACCGTCGGATCGTCGGTGTCGGAGGCCTTGCAGTCGAGCACGCCGCGCGGCCCGTATTTGGCGCGGAAGGCCGGGCTCTTGGGATAATCCGGCAGTTCCGGCTCTTCTTCGGCGTTCAGATGGTAGAGATTGCCATAGAATTCGTCGAAGCCGTGGACGGTCGGCAGGAATTCGTTGCGGTCGCCGAGATGGTTCTTGCCGAATTGCCCGGTCGCATAGCCCAGCGGCTTCAGCATGGTGGCGATCGTCGGGTCTTCTTTTTGCAGACCCAGGGCGGCGCCGGGCAGGCCGACTTTGGTCAGGCCGGTGCGCAGGCCGGACTGGCCGGTGATGAACGACGAACGCCCCGCCGTGCAGCTCTGTTCGCCGTAAAAATCGGTGAACAGCACGCCCTCCTTGGCGATTCGGTCGATGTTGGGCGTCTTGAAGCCCATCAGGCCGTGAGAATAGACGCTGATGTCGGTTTGGCCGATGTCATCGCCCCAGATGATGACGAAGTTCGGCTTCTTGGCCTGATTCTGGTCTTGCGCCAGCGCGGCGGCCGGCGCCAGCGCGGCGGCCAGACCCGCCGACAGGGCCATAGCCTTGATGAACCCGTGATAAGAAACCATTCAGCCCACTCCTCCGACAGGCAAATCGCGGCGGAGTTTAGCCGTTCCTCCGGATCGAATTGTCCGCGGGCGCATAATTCGACCTTTATTTTTCTGTTGGTCCTGACAAAATTCAAAAAAAATCGGGCGCGGCATGCTGACCATCGACGAGGCCAGGGAACTTGTTTCAAACCGCGGCTGGCTCAGCCAGACGTCGGACGACTTCCGCAGCGCAATTCTTGGCCGCGTCTCCCTGCAGGCTTTTTCTCCTGGCGCATCGATCTATTCGGTCGACGATCCGCCGGGCGGCATGTACGGGCTCGTCGCGGGCAGCGTGAAGATCGCCATGGCGCCGGGCGAGGACGGGCCTTTCATCGGCCACATCATGACGCCCGGATCATGGAGCGGCTATGGACCGGCGATCGCCGGCGGCGCCCGGATCGTCGGGTTGACCGCGGGGCGGAATTGCCAGGTTCTGTTTTTGCCCTTGCGCGCCGTCAATGAAATTCTGGCGCGCGACCCCGCGTCCTGGCGCTTTCTTGCGGGACTCGCCCTGATCGACACGAAAATCGCGCTCGGCGCAATGAACGATCTGATGATCCGCGACGAATTTCGCCGCTTCCTCGCGGCCCTGCTGCGCGCCGGCGGCTTTCGCCACGGCGGCGGCCATGACGACGGCCATGACGACGGGCTGGTCTGGCTCGATCTCAACCAGAGCGAACTCGCCCATATGTCGAACCTTTCGCGCACGACCGCCGGCGTCTTCCTGCGCCGGCTGGAGGCGGAAGGCCATGTCAGGATCGGCTATGGCCGGATCGGCCTTCGCGCGCCCGAAGCCTTGCGGGCGTTGTTCCGGCGCGGCGCCTGACGCGGCTCGACAGGATCCGGCCGGGGGGCGCCCGCGCGCTCGGGCGTTCAAGCGCGCAAAGCAGCGCCAACGCCCGCATCCATCGCGAGATTCGCCAACAGAAACGCCGCCAAGGCGCCCGGCGCCGCTCTTTTTCACCTCCCTTCCGCCCTGGCGGCGCGACCCGCCCTTGCGCGCAAGGTCCGTCCGGCCCAACCTGACGTCGCATGGCTTTTGCGCCTTGGCGCCCGCGCTGGTGATGGGCGCCGCGCAGGAAGCGAGGGAAAATGCCCTGGACGCCCGAAGACGCGCCGCGCCACACCCGCAAGGCCGACACCGAAGAGTTGCGTGCGGTCTGGGCGGAAGTCGCCAACAAGGTTTTGGCGGAAACGGGCGACGAGGGCCACGCCATCCGCGCCGCCAGCGCGGTGGTCGCCCGCCTGCGGGCCAGGCGGGCGCGGGGCGAGGAATGATCGGCCCTGCCGATTACCTGCCGCCGTCACTTGTCGCGGGCGCCGCGAACCCGTATATTCCGACTGTCATCCTCGGATGACTATGATGGTAGACGGCTAAACTTGCTAGGTTTTACGGACCCCGGGGCGGTGCCGGGCGGGTCCACCCCAGCCTTTCCGAAGAGTTTTCTCCCCTAAGAGATTTCTCGGGCGGAAGGTTGCGGGGGCCCGAAATAGGATCGACGTGGGCTGAAGGGTTTTGCTTGCTGTTCGGCATGATACCGCCGTTATCGGGTCAAACTTATAGTTGCCAACGACAACTATGCTCCGGTCGCCGTCGCCGCGTAATGCGGCGCTAGCACCGAAATCAAGTCCTGAGGCTTAGCCGTTTCAGGCGGGGCTCGGAGGCGCCTGGCAACAGAAGCCTCCACTTCTTTTTCATGCCGGCGCGGGGCGGCGGCGAGAATCGATGCGACGCGGTCCATGCCGACAGATTTGTTACGCTACGATCTTCAAGTTCAGGACGCGTTGCGCAGCGTGGTGCGCAAGGTGCTGGCGGACGCCGCGCGCGAGGGCCTGCCCGGCGAGCATCATTTCTACATCACCTTCCGCACCCAGGCGCCCGGCGTCAAAATCTCGGCCCGGCTGCGCGGGCAATATCCCGACGAAATGACCATCATCCTGCAATATCAGTTCTGGGATTTGCAGGTCGATGACGAAAGCTTCGACGTGGGATTGCATTTCAAGAACATTCCCGAGCGCCTTCACATTCCTTTCGAGGCGATCACCGGCTTCTACGACCCGTCGGTGCAGTTCGGCCTGAAATTCGAGGTTACCGGCGAGGATAGCGAGGCAGACGTCTTCGACGAGGAGACCGACGAGGTCGAGGACACCGCGCCCGGCCCCGTCGCCAACCTTCCCCGCCCGGCGCCGGACGCCGAAAAGGCCAAGCCGCGCGGCGCCGGATCGGAGCCGGCCATGGTTCCGGGCAAGACGGCGCCCGCCGCGCCGGCGCGCGCCAAATCCGCAAAGAACGGTGAGGACAAAGCCGGCAAGGCCAAGGACGACAAGCCCGCCGCGCCGGCCCCCGCCGCCGAGGAAGGCGAATCGAAAGTCGTCTCGATCGACGCTTTCCGCAAGAAGACCTGAGAGAAGGCCCGGACCTTGGGCGAGATCGTCAATCTCCGCCGCGCCCGCAAGGCGCGCGAGCGCGTCAAGGGCGAAGAGAAGGCGCAGGAAAACCGCCTGCGTTTCGGCCTGAGCAAGGCGGAGCGGAGTTCTGGCGGACAAAAGCCAGTCGCTCGCGGAACGCCGGCTTGAAGGCCATCGGCTGGGCGACGCGCCCGGCGCCGACGACGAGCCATGACGCGGGCGCCGAGCCAGGTCCGCAAACATTCCCTGGTCGTCGCCGGCCACAGAACCAGCGTCTCGCTTGAAGCCGCTTTCTGGGACGGCTTGCGCGAATGGGCGCAGGAGCGCGGCATGAGCGTCGCCGCCTTGGTGGCGGAGGTCGACGCGGCGCGCGGCCAAGCCAATCTCTCCTCGGCCCTGCGGGTGCGGCTGCTGGACTATTACCGCGGAAAAACCACTCAGTCTCAGTGATCCCATTGGCCGGCGCGGAGACCATCGGTCCTTTTCAAGGGCCGATGGTATGACTTGCCGGCTGCGCCGAAAGCGCGCGCAGCCTCGCCCTGTCTTCCTCTTTCTGTTTTTCGATCCGCGCTTGCTCGCGGTCCAGCGCGCGCGTGGCGACCGCGTCGACGAAGGCCGCGGCGTCCACCTTTCGCGCCGGCGCCCGCCACGGCCCGGACCAGGCCACCGACCCGGCGGGGGCCGGCGCGGTCCAGCCGTCGGGCAGAGCGTGAGCCTTAGAGGAATAGACCAGCGACAAGGTCGCGTCGCGCAGGTCGAAACCGGCGTCTATTCCCTGTCCGCCCTGGTCCGCAGGCGTCAGGGCCAGCTGGCCGTCGGCGAGCCGGACGGTGAAACCCGCCTCGCGGCGGCGAAGCGGCGCGCGCGCGAAAGCCACGTCGAGGCTTTTGGCGACCGCGTTGGCGTCGAAAGGCGCATCGCTGGCCTGGCTGGCTGCGAGCGCTTCGTCGGCCGCGTCGGGCGCAGCCTGCCCGATCACGAGATCGCGCAGCCGGGCGGCGCCTTCGCCCGCCAATGACGCGGCGAGCGCCGATGCGCTGACGCCGCCGCCGGCGAATTTCAGCCTGCCGTCGAGCCGCGCGGAAAAAGCCGGATTGTCGAGCGCGAGATCGCCGGCTTCGATTTCGCCGCTCAGGGAGACCTGCCGCCCGTCGCGACGCAGATCGAATCCGCCGCGCGCCAGGCCGCCGAGCACGGCGGCCTCGGCCCGCGCGACCGAGAGCGCGCCGGGGCGAAGCGCCAGATCGAAACGGGCCTTGCCGCCAAAGGGTTCGAGATTGTCGGTCGTCACCGACAGTTGGGCGGGCGGCGGATCGATCAGAACCGGCGCGAAGGACAGGCTCGACCACAAGCGCGCCAGCCTTGGCCGGCGGCGGCGGCCCAAGCAGGAGCGCGAGCAGCGCAGGGCCCGAAAACCGCTCGCAGCGCAACGCTCCCTTCACGCCGCTCGAATCGGCGGAGAAATCGCCCGCGACCCGGCCTCCCTCCCAATCGCCGGCGAGATCGCTCACGGCGAGGGCGCCGTCGCGCCACGCCGCGCGGGCGGACAGGCGCACAGGCGCCGGCAGGGGTCCGGGACTTTGGGCGATGGAATTTGGGGCGATGGAATTTGGCGCGATCGAATAGAGCGCGAGGATCGCGCCGGCGTCCCCGGCAAGATTCGCTTCCCCTTCGAGGGAGAAATCTTCGGCGAGGGCGCCGCGAAATTCGCCATGGAGCCCGGCGAGATCGGCCGAAGCGGCCAGCTTCCTGGCCCCCTCCCGCGCCGGATCGAGCTCGGCGCGGGCGGCGAGACGCGCGGGGCCGAGATCCTGCGTCCACAGGACCGGCGCGCCGAGCTGGTCGAGCAGCGTCCCGGCTTCGGGGGCGCTCAGATCGACCGTGACCGCCCCCGCGCCGCGCGCGGGCGGCAAAGTCATGGCGATCTGCGTCGCCCCGAGCGTCCCATTGACGATGAAACCGCCGTCCTCCGCCTTGCCGGCGAGATCGGCGGGCGAGAGGATTTTCGCCCGCGCCGCCAGCGCCCGGGTCAGGACATCGGGCCACAGCCGGGACAGCGCCTTGGCGAGCGGCCCGAGATCGCCGGCCTTGAGCCGCGCCGCGCCGCGCAGTCCGGCGAAATTCTTGCCCCAGGCGCCGCTGGCGACGAGATCGGCGCCGCCGATATGGCGCATGTCCAGCCGCTCCAGCTGCACCGCGTCGCCGTGACGCAGCAGATGGGCCGCGATCCGGCCGCCGGCGTCCGACAGGACGCCGGCCCGCGCCGATTTCAGGGTCCGCGCTTGCAGCGAAAGGTCGAGATCGAGACCGTCGAACCCGCCGAAAGCGAAATCCGGCGCGGAGTTCGAGATCGAGCGCGTCCGACGACAGATTGGCGGTCAATTCGGGCGACTTGCCCGCCGTCGCCGGACGGTACCACAGCGCGCCGGAAAAACGATTGCGGCCGAACAGAAAATCGCCGCGGGTCAGCGCCCATTGCTGCGGCGAGGCGACGAAATCGCCGTTGGCTTCGACCGCCCGGAAGCCGCCTTGCGCGAACGGCGCGCCGACGGGGGGCGCGGCGGCGCGCAAGGCCGCCGCGAAAGCCGTGAAATCCTTGGCCTGGAGGCGCGCCTTGCCCCACCAGAAGCCCTCTTCCGGCGTCGCCGAGATTTCGAGTCGCGCGGCGCCCGGCCCCGTCGCCTCGAGTTCGGCGGGCGCGCCGGCTTTCCAGCTCAGCCGCACGCCCGACCAGGACGCGCCGCGCCAGGTCAGATCCTCGACGCCAAGGCGCAGGTCGAAGGACGCGCCGCCTTTCGCCGCCTGGGTCAGGGGCGCGGCGAAAAAGTCCGCCCAGTCTTGCGACAGATGCGGCGCATCCAGCGCCACGGTGATTTGTCCGGCGCCTGCCTCATAGCCCAGATTGCCGGACACGCGATCCGCGAGCGGCCCGTCGCCGAGCCGCGCCGAGAAATCGCGGGCCTCGGCGCCGCCGAGCGACAAACGCGCCGAGGCCTGCGCCGTCCAGGGCCCCGCCGCCGCCCTGCCCTCGGCCTTGGCGTCGCCCTCGAAGGCCGACTTGCCAAGATCGACGCGGCCGTCGAGGTCGACTCGCCCAATGTCGTCGGGCCAGGTCAGGCTGGCCTTGAGCGGCAGCACGTTTTTCGCCAGCAGGTCGGAGGCCAGGTTGAACGCCACGCGCCGCCCCTTCCATGCGAACGTCCCGCGCCCGTCGAACGGCCCCTGGGGGCCGGGAATCCGCGCGTTGAGGTCGAGGTCCTCGATCCGGACCGCCGCGACGCCGCCGCGCAGGATGGTCACGTCGGCGCGGCGCAGGGCGAAATCGTCGAATTGCATGTCGCCCGCCAGCGCCGGCGCTTGGGGGCCGTCGGCGTCAAGCACGACAATTGCGTCGTCGAGCGCGGCCGTGGTGAATTGCAGCTTTCCACGCAACAGCCCCGGCGCGGCGAGCGTGAAAACCGCTTTTCCGGCGTGAATCCGCCCGAAATCGCCCGAAAGGTCGAAATCTTCGGCGCTGAAACGCGGGGTGGGGAGGAAATGCAGCGCTATTCTGCCCGTCAAGCCGCGCGCGCGCGCCGGTCAACCGCGACAGTTCGGCGGCGATGTTCGGGCGGAAAGCGTTGAAATCGACGATATAGGGCGCGGCGAATATCGCGCCGAGGAGTGCGATCAGGGCGACGCCGATATAGGTCAGGAAGTCGCGCATCGCTCGATCCGGTCGTCTCAGCCCCGCAATTCGACAAAAGTGTCGAGCACCAATTTGCGGCCCGCCTTGTCGAAGTCAATCGTCAGCTTCGCGCCGTCGACGGCGGCGACCGAGCCAGAGCCGAATTTCTGATGAAAAATCCGCGCGCCGGGCGCGAATTTGCCCGGGGCCGTCCCGCGCGCCAAAACCTCGCCCTCGATGGTTTTCGGCCCGCGTCCGGCGCCCCGCGCGATTCGCCGGCGCGGGTCTGTTCGGCATGGGTCCTGGCCCGCTTCCATCCCGGCGTCTCGTAGGTCGAGCCGAAGGCGTCGAGATTGGCGAAGCGCGACCGGGCGTAGGCGCCGTAGGAGCCGCCGCTCTTCGCCTCGTCCACCACGCCGACATGATCTTCCGGCAGATCGTCGATGAAGCGCGAGGGAACCGTGCTCTGCCACAGGCCGTGAATGCGGCGGTTGCCGGCGAACAGGATTTTCACCCGCCGCCGCGCCCGGGTCACGCCGACATAGGCGAGCCGGCGCTCCTCTTCGAGCCCCGCGCGGCCGTTCTCGTCGAGCGAGCGCTGGTGGGGGAACAGCCCCTCCTCCCAGCCCGGCAGAAAGACCGTGTCGAATTCGAGCCCTTTGGCGCCATGCAGGGTCATGATCGAGACCCGCGCGCCGCCCTCCTTGTTATCGGCGTCCATCACCAGCGAGACATGTTCGAGAAAGGCGCCGAGATCGGGAAATTCCTCCATCGAGCGGATCAGCTCCTTCAGGTTTTCCAGCCGGCCCTCGGCCTCGGCCGTGCGCTCATGCCTCCAGAAATCGGTATAGCCGGATTCCTCCAAAACCTGTTCGGCGAGTTCGTCATGCGGCTTCTCGCCGGCGAGCGCCGACCAGCGCGCGAAATCGTCGAGCAGCGCCCGCAGCGCCCCGCGCGGCTTGGGCCTCAGCTCCTCGGTCTCGACCAGGGCGCGCGCCGCCTGCATCAGCGGAATGCGCCTCGCCCGCGCATATTCATGCACGATCTGCAGCGTGCTGTCGCCCAGGCCCCGCTTGGGCGTGTTGACGATGCGCTCGAAGGCCAGATCGTCGGCGGGTTGAGCGATGCAGCGCAGATAGGCCAGCGCGTCGCGGATTTCGAGCCGCTCGTAGAAGCGCGGCCCGCCAACCACCTTGTAGGGCAGGCCGAGGCTGATGAAGCGCTCCTCGAATTCGCGCATCTGGAACGAGGCGCGCACCAATATGGCCATGTCGTCGAGCGAAGCGCCCTGGCGCTGCAATTGCTCGATTTCCTCGCCGACGACGCGCGCCTCCTCCTCGGAATCCCAGACGCCGGCGACCTTGACCTTCTCGCCCCATTCGCCCTCGGTGAACAGGGTTTTCCCGAGCCGGTCGCGGTTGCGGGCGATCAGATGCGAGGCGGCGGCGAGAATATGGCCGGTGGAGCGGTAATTCCGCTCCAGCCGCACCACCTTGGCGCCGGGAAAATCCTTTTCGAAGCGCAGGATGTTGTCGACATCGGCGCCGCGCCAGCCATAGATCGACTGGTCGTCGTCGCCGACGCAGCACAGGTTCCTCGGCTGGTTCGGATCGGCGCGTTGGGTCAACAGCCGCAGCCAGAGATATTGCGCGGCGTTGGTGTCCTGATATTCGTCCACCAGAATATATCGGAAGCGCTGCTGGTAGTCGCGCAGAACATCCGGGTTTTCGCGCAAAAGGCGCAAGGCTTCGAGCAGGAGATCGCCGAAATCGACCGCGTTCAGCGTCTTCAGCCGCTCCTGGTAGAGCGTGTAAAGCGCCGCGCCCCTGCCATTGGCGAAGGCCTGCGCCTCGCCCGCGGGAACATGTTTGGGGTCGAGGCCGCGATTCTTCCAGTTGTCGATCAGAAAAGCCAGCGACCGCGCCGTCCAGCGCTTTTCATCGATATTTTCCGCCTTCAGCACCTGTTTGAGCAGGCGAATCTGATCGTCGGTGTCGAGAATGGTGAAATTGGACTTGAGATCGACCAGTTCGGCGTGGCGGCGCAGGATTTTCGCTGAAATGGCGTGAAAGGTGCCAAGCCAGGCCATGCCCTCGGCGGCGGAGCCGATCAGCAGCGCGATTCGCTCGCGCATCTCGCGCGCGGCCTTGTTGGTGAAGGTGACGGCGAGGATTTCATGGGGCCGTGCGCGCCCAAGCGCCAGGATATGGGCGATGCGCGAGGTCAGCACCCGGGTCTTGCCGGTGCCCGCCCCGGCGAGCGCCAGCACCGGGCCTTCAAGCGCCTCCACCGCCTCGCGCTGCTCCGGATTGAGGGCGGCAAGCCAGTCCGGCGTCCCCGCGCGAGCGGCCGCAAGGGCGCGCGCGGCGACGCCTCCCGGCCTGGGAAGCGCGGAATCGCCATCGTTTGGCTGGAATGGTTCCTTCAACTGGCGGCCTCACGCGAACGCGATCGAATCGTCGCCCGCAATGTGGTCCTTGACGAAGCCCTTGTCGAATCCGGCGCCCAGCTTGGCGCAAGCAATGTTTCGATAAAATTCGAACGATCGATTTCGATAAATTTCAACAAAATTCCCATAGTTCTCGATCGAGAACCAACGCCACATTCGGCGTGCGCGGCGGCAGATGGAGACGAGCCTGTGCAACTCGAACATTTTCGGCGGAAACTGACCGGCTTGAGGCAGGACAAACGGGGCGCGGTCGCGGTCATGTTCGCGATGGCCCTGATCGGCATCGGCCTGGCCGTCGGACTTGCCCTGGACTACAGCCGCGCGCTCCGGTCCAAAGTCACGTTGAAGTCCGCCGCCGACGCCGCCGCTTTGGCGGCGCTCAGCGCGGCGGAAGCCGATTATGTCAACAATGTCAGCTCCGCCCAGATGATTCAGGACGCGAAATCGGCGGCGCAGCTCGCTTTTGTCGCCAACGCCGGGAAATATTATTCCGAGCTCGCGCCGTCAGGATCCAACGCGACCTGCGGCAATCCATGCGTCAATGTCACGGTCAATGGCCTGAACGTCGTCGCAAATGTCAGTTTTCAGGCTTACTCGCCCAATCTGTTCGGCGCCCTGGCCAACAGCCCCACGATGAATATTTCACAGAGCGACAGCAAAGCGAGCATCGCTCAGGAAACGCTCCCTGCCTATGCCAATTTCTATTTGCTGCTCGACAATACGCCGTCGATGGGCGTCGGCGCGACCTCGACCGACATCCAGAAATTGATCAATCTGACCACCAATCTGACCGCGAGGGTCAGCGGCCACACCTATAGCAATCCGAACGAAGCGCAATGCGGCTTCGCCTGCCACCAGGTCCATCCCTGTTCGGCGCCCTCGCCTCCGAGCGATTGCGGGTCGACGGCGGCTTCCAAAAGCGCCTATGAAACGAATGTCTACGCGCCGCATTTTGACTATCTGACTCTTGCGCGGAACAACAATGTCACGCTGCGCATCGACGCGCTGCGGCAGGCGACCCAGAATCTGATGAGCCTGGCCGCGAACATCGAGTCGGCCAACCACATTCCCAACGAGCTCCAGTTCGCCGTTTATTCGTTCGGCGCAAGCGCGAACGACGAGCAAAGCTGCGCGCTCGCCAAGATCGCGCCGGCCAGCTCGAACACGAGTTCGACCTGCAACGCCGACGCCAGCGTCAGCGGCGACACCGGCGCCCTCGCGACCCAGGCGCAGGCGCTCGACCTGATGGCGACGGATTACCAGAACCAATATGGCGACCAGGACACCTCGTTCGACACGGTCGTGCCGGCGCTCCAACACCTCCTGCCCGCCCCCGGCGACGGCACGAGCCCAGATTCGCCGCAGGAATTTGTCATCATCGTCTCCGACGGCGTGACCGACGAAAGCCACAATGGTTCGCGGGTGATCGGACCGATCAACACCGCCCTGTGCACGGCGATCAAGAACACCGGCGTTCAGGTCGCCACGCTGTACACGACCTATTATCCGATCCCGAACAATTCCTTCTACATGCGATATGTCGCGCCGTTCAATCCGGGGGGCGCCAATGACCAGCTCGCCGCGGCCATGCAATCCTGCGCGAGTTCGCCCGACCTGTTCCAGCAGGTCGCCGTCGGCGGCAACATATCGCAGGCGCTGCAGAACATCTTCAACAAGATGTTGCAAAGAAGCCGCCTCGTCCAGTAATGCGGTTTCCGCGCAAAACATGCGGAAATCCTCATGCGCCACATCATGCCGTCGGGCCGGCGTCCGACGGCGCGGCGCGGCCCACAGTCGCGCCACGATGACTTCGCCGCGCTTTGCCGGTAAACAGGGGTCATGCTGCTGTCCTGGCTTTTCGGCCCCTTCCTCGAATATGAATTCATGCGGCGCGCCCTCGTCGGCGCGATGGCCCTGGCGCTCGCCGGGGCCCCGCTCGGCGTTTTCCTGATTTTGCGGCGCATGTCGCTCTCCGGCGACGCCATTTCCCATGGCATTCTGCCCGGCGCGGCGATCGGCTATCTCGTCGCCGGCGTGTCGCTGCCGGCCATGACCATCGGCGGCCTGCTCGCCGGTTTCGCCGTCGCCGTCGGCTCCGGACTCGTCGCCCGCGGCACCGCCCTGCGCGAGGACGCCTCGCTCGCCGCCTTCTATCTGCTGTCGCTGGCGCTCGGCGTCGTCCTGATCTCGGCGCGGGGCTCCAATGTCGATCTGACGCATGTTCTGTTCGGCAGCGTGCTGGCGCTCGACAACGCCGCGCTCATCCTGCTGGCCACGATTTCCAGCCTGACCCTGATCGGCCTCGCCCTGATCTACCGGCCCCTGGTGCTGGACACGCTCGATCCCGGTTTTCTGTCCTCGGTCAGCCGCGCCGGCGCCTGGACCCATGTCGCCTTTCTCGGTCTGATCGCGCTCAATCTGGTCGCCGGATTTCAGGCGCTCGGCACTTTGCTCGCCGTCGGCGCGATGATGCTGCCGGCGATCAGCGCCAGGCTGTGGACGCAGGACATCACCGGAATGATCCTGCTCGCCGTGCTGTTCGGCATGGCCGGCGCCTATGGCGGGCTGCTGGCGTCCTTCTATTGGGGCCTGCCCTCCGGCCCGCTGATCATTCTCGCCTGCGGGACGTTCTATCTGGTCTCGCTCGTCGTCGGCCCGGCCGGCGGGCTGTTGCGCAAGATCACGCCGCGTTCGCATCTCAAGGGCTGACGTCCTCCGCCGAACAATCGGCGCATAGACCCTGGATTTCGATGGCCACGCGCTCGGCCGAAAAACCGCCGCGCGCCGCAACGCCCAACAGCAGGCGCTCGATCTCTTCGTCGCCGAATTCCAACGTCCTGCCGCAGGCGCGGCAGATCATGAAGCCGGCGCGATGGCGATGGCCGCAGGAATGGCCCTTGTCGCGGCAGGCGACATAGGCGTTGCGCGATTCGAGCCGGTGCGCCAGCCCCTCGTCGATCAGTTTCTGCAAGGCGCGATAGACCGTCGGCGGCGCGACCCGGCCATGCGCGCGCAAGGCGTCGATGAGATCATAGGCCGACAAAGGTCTTTGCGCGCGCGACAGCAGATCCCTGATTCGGATCTGCATTTCGTTCAAACGCGCGGGCGCGGATGAGGCGGACATTTTGACCTCTTGACGGATGTTATAATATACGAATAGCCTTCCGGTCCATCGCCCGGAAGAATAGGACGCGACCATGCGCCTGCAAAAACTCCTCGCCCTGGCCCTGCTCCTGGCCTTTGCGCCCTTCCCCGTCTCGGCGCAGGCGCCAAGACTGCCCGTCGTCGCCAGCTTTTCCATCCTCGCCGATTTCGTGCGCCAGATCGGCGGCGACAGGGTCGAGGTCAAGGCGCTGGTCGGCCCGAACGGCGACGTCCACGTCTACGAGCCGAGCCCCGCCGACGCCAAAAGCCTCGGCGCGGCCAAACTCATCGTCGTCAACGGCCTCAATCTCGAAGGCTGGATGGCGCGCCTGATCGCCGCCTCGGGCGCCAAGGCGCCGGTCGTCGTCGCCACCACGGGAATTGCGCCGCGCGAAGGCGTGATCGAAGGCGAAAGAGGCGTCGATCCCCACGCCTGGCAGAGCGTCGCCAACGCCAAAATCTATGTCGCCAATATTCTCGCCGGCCTGATCGCCGCCGATCCCGCCGACGAGGCTTATTTCCGCGCCCGCGGAAAAGCCTATGACGCGGCGCTCGACGCGACCGAGCAAGAGGTGCGCGCGGCGATCGCCGCGATCCCGCCGCAAAAGCGCAAGATCATCACCACCCATGACGCCTTCGGCTATTTCGGCGCGGCCTATGGCTTCGAATTCATCGCCCCGCAAGGTTTTTCGACCGAATCGGAGCCTTCGGCGCGCGACATCGCGCGCCTCATCGCGCAGATCAGGCAGGACCAGGCGCCCGCCGTGTTTCTGGAGAGCATTTCGGACCCGCGGCTCATGCGGCGCATCGCCCAGGAATCCGGGGCGAAAATCGGCGGCGAGCTTTTTTCCGACTCGCTTTCGCCGCCAAATGGCCCCGCCGCCACTTACATTGCCATGATGAAGCACAATATCATCGAGTTGAAAAAGGCGCTCGCGCCCGACAACTGACCGGAGTTCGCATGTCGTCAGAAAAGATTCCCGTCACCGTCCTCACCGGCTATCTCGGGGCGGGGAAGACCACCTTGCTCAACCGCATTCTCACCGAGGACCACGGCAAGAAATTCGCCGTGATCGTCAATGAATTCGGCGAGATCGGCATCGACAACGAACTCGTCGTGGACGCCGACGAGGAAGTGTTCGAGATGAACAACGGCTGCATCTGCTGCACCGTGCGCGGCGACCTCATCCGCATCATCGAGGGCCTGATGCGCCGCAAGGGCAAGTTCGACGCGATCCTGGTCGAAACCACCGGGCTGGCCGATCCGGCGCCGGTGGCGCAGACCTTTTTCGTCGACGCCGACGTCCAGAACCAGACCCGGCTCGACGCCATCGTCACCGTGGCCGACGCGAAATTCCTGGCCGCCCGGCTCAAGGACGCGCCGGAAGCCAAGAACCAGATCGTCTTCGCCGATGTCGTCCTGCTCAACAAGATCGACCTGGTGAATCAGGAGGAACTGGAAGAGGTCGAGGCCCGCATTCGCGGCCTGAACCCCTATGCCAAGATCTACCGCACGAGAAAATGCGATGTGCCGCTGGAGGCCGTGCTCGACCGCAAGGCCTTCGATCTCGACCGCATCCTCGAACTGGAGCCGGAATTCCTGAAGGCGGAAGAGCACGACCACGACCATCATCATCATGACCATGACTCATGACCCATCACGATCATGGCCATCATCACGATCACGATCACGAATGCGGCCCGGACTGCGGCCACGAGCATCATCATCACGATCATGACCATCACGAACATCATCACGCGCCAAAAGTGCTGCATGACGAGGAAGTGCGCTCGGTCGCCTTCCAGATCGACGGCCCGGTCGATCCCGACCTTTTCCTGCCCTGGATCAATGAAGTGGTTCAGCGCGACGGCCCGGACATCCTGCGCTCCAAGGGCATTCTCGCCTTCCCCGACGAGCCGAAGCGCTATGTCTTCCAGGGCGTTCACATGATTCTCGACGGCGACCTCCAGCGCGACTGGAAGCCGGAGGAAAAGCGCACCAGCCGCCTCGTCTTCATCGGCCGCAAACTGAAGGAAGACGAATTGCGCGCCGGATTCCTGGCCTGCGCGGCTTAGACTTTTCACTGCGATGGCGTCGCGGGCGGACAATAGTCCCCCGCCCGCCCCAGAAATTCGCAGGCGCCCGTCGAGGGCGCGTCGGCGCCGGCCCCATGCGTCGATTCAACGCAATGCGAGCCGGCGCGGCCAAGAAAAACGCAGTCTCCGGCGCCGCCGGCCTGCAGGAGGCGGAGCGCGTTCCCATGGGACAGCAGCGCCCACAGCAGGAGCGCGGCCACGACGACAAGAAGATCGACGGCCAAATGGCGCGCCTTCCGGCGCGAAAAATGGCGCGGATCGATCCCGTTCAAAGTAGCGTGGAGGTTCATTGCGGTCCTCCGATTCCAGTTCAGGAAACCCATTCGAGCCAAATAATATCATCGGCCCTCGAAAAGGACCGATGGTATCCGCGCCGACCGGCGCGTCGCCGGCTGACGCCGGCGAGCGCCCTTTTTTCCGACGAGTTCGGAACAAGGGCCAACGGCATAAGGCCGAAAGCCGCAAAACTGACGCCGCGGCGCAGCGATTCGGCGCCTTCCTTTAAGGCTCGCCACGCCCCATTCACTGACCGGGGGCAAGGTCGCGATCTCCATGTCGATCGGACGCCTGCGGCGTCAGAGACTCATGAAGAAATCAAAAGCCAAGCTCGACCTAAGTCAGACTTCGAGCTGACCGCCGAGTTCGACGACGCGCCCTGCCGGAATGCGGAAGAATTCCGTCGCCGACAGAGCGTTGCGATGCATGAATTTGAACACATTCATCTTGATGCGCCGCCAGCCGAAACGCCCCGTCGGCATGATGGTGAGCCGCCCGACGAAGAAGGACGTGTCCATAATGTTGAAGGTCATCACGCCTTCGCCCTGCTGGCGTTCCAGCACGCGCGGGATGTTGGGATGCTCCATGAATCCGAAACGAACGGTCATGGAATGGAAATCGTCCGGCAGATCGGCCAAATGCAGCCGCTTCGTCGCGGTGGATCCGGGGAACCTGCGCCGTCGCCACATTGAGCAGGACGATCCTTTGATGGATGACCTTGTTGTGCTTGAGATTGTGCAGCAGGGCCACCGGCACGACATCGGTCCGGCTGGTGAGATAGACCGCCGTGCCGGACACGCGCGCCTTGTCATGGAATTTCCTGATGAAAGTCGGAGATCGGGAAGGTATCGCGCTCCAATGCGGCGCGCATCGCCGCAAAGCCCTCGCTCCAGCTCGTCATCAGGAAGTAAAGGAAGCTGGCGACGATGATCGGAATCCAGCCGCCGTCGAAGAACTTGACGAAATTGGCGGTCACGAAGGAGCCGTCCACGCAGATGAAAAAGCCGGCGACGGCGAGGCTCAGCGGCAGGCTCCAGCGCCAGACCTCGCGCATGGCGACGATACATCAGCAGGCTGGTCAGCAGCATGGTCAGCGAAACCGCGACGCCGAAAGCCGCGGCGAGATTGTCCGATGAGCGGAAGGTGACGGTCAGGACCAGGGTCAGCGCCATCAGGGCCCAGTTGACCAGGCCGACATAGATCTGGCCATAGCTCTGCGCCGAGGTCTGGGAAATGCGCACCCTCGGCAGCAGGCCGAGCTGGATCGCCTGACGGGTCATCGAATAGGCGCCGGTGATGATCGACTGGCTCGCGATCACGGTCGCGATCGTCGCCAGCGCCACCAGCGGGACCTGCAACGACGCCGGGCAGAGATCATAGAAGGGATTGCTCCCCTGAGCGGGCGCAGAATCGATCAGGAGCGCCGTCTGGCCGGCATAGCTGAGGATCAGCGCCGGAAACACCAGTCCGTACCAGGCGAGGCGGATCGGCGTGGCGCCGAAATGGCCCATGTCCGCATAAAGCGCCTCGGCGCCCGTCGCGCACAGGAAAACGGCGCCGAGCACGAGAAAGCCGGTCAGCCCATGGCCGAACAGATAGCGCAGGCCAATGATCGGATCGAGCGCCCAAAGCACATGCGGATGGCGCAGGACCGCGATCAGGCCCAGGACGCCGATGACGGCGAACCAGAGCGCCATGACCGGACCGAAGAATTTGCTGATCCGCCCCGTGCCCTGGGGCTGGATGCCGAACAGCGCGATCAGGACGACGACCGAAAGCGGCACGATATAGGGCGTGATCGCGGGATCGACGCCTTTCAGGCCTTCGAGCGCGCTGAGCACCGAAATGGCGGGCGTGATGGCGCCGTCGCCGAACAGCAGCGCCGCGCCGAGCATGCCCATGGCGATGATCGCGGGACGTCGGCCATGCTTGACGCCGAGCAGCGACATCAAAGCGAGAATGCCGCCTTCGCCGTCATTGTCGGCGCGCATGATCACCGCGACATATTTGACCGAAGTGACGATCACCAAAGTCCAGACGATCAGCGACAGCATGCCGAGCGCCGCCTCCGGCGAAAAATGTCCGCCGGACCAGTCCACCGCCGTCTTGATGGTGTAGAGCGGGCTGGTGCCGATGTCGCCATAGACCACCCCGAGCGCGCCGAGCGCGAGCATCCCGGTGGTTTCCCGATGAACCGCGCCCTCCGGCGCCCCGCGTCAACCATCACGACCAATTCCAGGGTTTGGCGCGGCGCGAACGCGCAAGCCCGATAATGCTAAGCTCAACCCGCACGAAAGGCCATCCCCTGTCGCGCGCCGCAGAATTGCGCGCGCAATGACGGCGAGGATCACACCAGATCGCCATAAAGATCGCGCCATTGAGGATTCATGCCCTCGATCAGGGAAATCTTTTTCTTTCGCGAACCCGCCTTGAGCTGTTTTTCGCGCGTGATCGGGTCGTCCATTGTCGGATAGAACTCGTAAAACACAAGCAAGTGGCAGCCGTACCGGCTTGTGAATCCTTTCAGCAGATTACTGCGATGTTCGTAAGCGCGGCGCGCCAGATTTGAAGTCACGCCGGTATAAATCGTACCGTGGCGCCTGTTCGCCATGATGTAAACGCATGGCTCTCTCAACCGCCAAATCCTCTGGCGCTATGCTGCGCGCTTCCCACCGTCATTGCGAGCGCAGCGAAGCAATCCATGAAGCGTACGAGCAAGTGAAAGGTGGATTGCTTCGCTGCGCTCGCAATGACGGCCCCCATCTTCACTCCTCCGGCGCGTCCAGGATCGGGTCGCGCTGGTTGGCGTCGAAGCCGAAAATGTCCCAGCTCTTGCGCATATGCGGCGGCAGGGGCGCGGTCACGTCGAGCACGCCGCCCTTGGGGTGGGGCAGGATGAGGCGGCGGGCGAGCAGGTGCAGCTTGTTCTCGACGCCATCGGGAATATTGCGGTTCGGATCGGCCTGGCGGCGGCGGTCCTCGTCGCTATGGCCATATTTCGGGTCGCCGACGATGGGGCAGCCGATGGCCTCGGCATGGGCGCGCAATTGATGGGTGCGCCCCGTGAGCGGCTTCATCGACAGCCAGGCGAGACGCGGCGCCAGCTTGTCCACCACGGCGTAATAGGTCACCGAATGCTGGGCGTCCTCGTCGCCGTGTTTGGCGACGCGCATCTTCTCGATGTCGCGGCGCTCCTCCACGCCATGACGGCCGCGCGGCGGGCGATTTTCGCCCCGAGAATCCCCCATCCCCTCGCCCTTGGCGAGAAACAGCGAAATGCGGCCCTGCGCCGGGCGCGGCACGCCCTCGACCAGCGCCCAATAAATCTTCCGGGCCGCGCGCGAGCGGAAAATCTCGCCGAGATCGGCGGCCATTTTGCGGGTCTTGGCGATCAGCAGCACGCCGGAAGTGTCGCGGTCGAGGCGGTGGACCAGAACGGGGCGCTCGCCGCGCGCATTGGCGAGCGATTGCAGCATGCCGTCGAGATGGATTTTCGTGCCCGATCCGCCCTGGACCGCGAGGCCATAGGGCTTGTTGAGCACCATCAGGTCGCGGTCGTCGAGCAGGATCATGTCGCGTATGGCGCGGGCGTCGGCCTCCGATTGCTCCGGCCGCTTCACCGCCGGCGCCTTGGGCGCCTCGACATGGAGCGGCGGCACGCGCACCGTCTGGCCCGCCGCGACCCGCGACGAGGTCTCGACGCGCTTGCTGTCGAGCCGCACCTCGCCCTTGCGGCAGATTTTCGCCAGATGCGACAGCGCCAGCGTCGGGATGCGGCGCTTGAACCAGCGGTCCAGGCGCATGCCATCCTCGTCCTCGGTCACGACCAGATTTTGCACGCCGATCGCCTGCGTGACCTTTTCCGGCGTTTTGGCAGCGGCCGGAGTCTTCGGCCCCGATGCGGCGCGCGGGCTTTTCATGACAGCGTCCTCGCGATGAACAGGCCGCTGAACACGCCGGCGAGCGCCAAAAAAACCGTGCCGCCGACATAGGCCGCCGTCATCAGATAGGCGCCGCGCTCGAACAGCAGCGCCGAGTTCGAGCGAATAAGCGGAAAAAGTGGTGTAGCCGCCGAGAACGCCGGTCAGCAGGAACAGGCGGACGTGCTGGGTCCAGTTGGCGCCTGTGCGGAAGGCGAAGAAACCGGCGAGCAGGCCCATGACCAGCGAGCCGGAAATATTGATCAGAAAAGTCCCCCAGGGAAAATTGGTCCCGAGCAGCCGCGCCGCGAGAAGATTCACGGTGTGCCGCAGCGTGCCGCCGAGCCCGGCGCCGAGGAAGACGAGAAGATAGGCCTGCATTGTCTTTCTATAGCCAAGGCGCGGCCCGGCGTCATCCGCCGATTGGGCGGGGCGATCCAGATCCGCGCGCTCAGGACTCCCCGCGCTCTTTGCGCAGCTTCTCCCAATAATCCAGCCTCTTGCGAATCTCGCGCTCGAAACCGCGCTCGACCGGCTCGTAGAGCCTTTGCCGCCCCAGAGCCTCGGGCCAGTAATTCTGGCCGGAAAAGGCGTCGGGCGCGTCATGGTCGTAGAAATAGCCGGCGCCATAGCCTTCCGACTTCATCAGTTTGGTCGGGGCGTTGAGAATGGTTTTCGGCGGCGTCAATGAGCCGTGTTCGCGGGCGAGTTTTTGCGCCGCCTTGTAGGCGAGATAATTGGCGTTGGATTTCGGCGCGGTCGCGCAATAAACCACGGCCTGGGCGATCGCCAGTTCGCCCTCCGGGCTTCCCAGGAAATCATAGGCGTCCTTGGCGGCGTTGGCGACGACCAGGGCCTGCGGGTCGGCAAGGCCGATGTCCTCGACCGCCATGCGCACCACCCGGCGGGCGAGGAAAAGCGGGTCCTCGCCGGCGTCGAACATGCGCGCCAGATAATAGAGCGCGGCGTCGGGGTCGGAGCCGCGCACCGTCTTGTGCAGGGCGCTGATGAGATTGTAATGGCCCTCCTGGCCCTTGTCGTAGATCGGCGCCCGGCGCTGGACGATTTCCGTGAGCGTTCTGGCGTCGAAAATCTCGCCCATTCGGGCGGCGCGGAAAATTTCCTCGACCAGAGTCAGGGCGGCGCGGCCGTCGCCATCGGCCATATTCACCAGCGCCGCGCGCGCCTGCGCGTCGAGCGGCAGTTTCTTGCCCTCTTCGGCTTCGGCGCGCGCCAAAAGTTTTTCGATCGCCGCCGCGTCGAGGCTATGGAAGGTCAGCACGCGGGCGCGCGACAGCAGCGCGGCGTTGAGCTCGAACGACGGGTTCTCGGTGGTGGCGCCGATCAAGGTGATCGTGCCGTCCTCCATCACGGGGAGGAAGGAATCCTGCTGGGCGCGGTTGAAGCGGTGGATTTCGTCGACGAACAGCAAAGTCCCCTGCCCCGTGGCGCGGCGCCCGCGCGCCTCGTCAAAAATCTTTTTCAGATCATTGACGCCGGAAAAGACCGCCGAGGCCTGGACGAAATGAAGTCTTGTTTCATTGGCCAGCAGGCGCGCGACCGTGGTCTTGCCCGTGCCGGGCGGCCCCCAGAAAATCAGGCTCCCCAACGAGCCCGATTCGATCAGCCGGGTCAGCGCGCCATGGGGGCCGAGCAGATGGTCCTGGCCGGCGACTTCGCGCGAGGCTTTTCGGCCGCAGGCGCTCGGCAAGCGGGCGCGGCGCGCCCTTTTCCAGTCCGGCGCTGGCGAAGAGATCGGTCATGGCCTCTTTTCGCGCGTCTGGGGAACCGGGGCAACAGCCGATTGACCTCCGCGCCCATCCGGTTCAAATCAGCGCCAAAGCCAAGAGGTGCAAGAGGTAAACCATGTCCGACCTTTCCCCCGCCGCCCTGGAAAAGCAGTTGATCGCCGAAGAAACCGCCAAAATGCTGCTGGAGGTCGGCGCCGTCCTGTTCAATGCGGAAAAGCCCTTCATCTTCACCTCGGGCTGGGCCAGCCCGGTCTATACCGACATGCGCAAGCTGATCGCCTTTCCCCGCCTGCGCAATGTTCTGATGGATTTCGCGGTAAAAACCATCCAGCGCGAGATCGGCTACGAGAGCCTCGATATTATCGCCGGCGGCGAGACGGCGGGCATTCCCTTCGCCGCCTGGATTTCCGACCGGCTTTCCTTGCCGATGCAATATGTGCGCAAGAAGCCGAAAGGTTTTGGGCGCAACGCCCGGATCGAGGGCGAAGTGCGCGACGGCGCCCGGACCTTGCTGGTGGAAGACCTCGCGACGGACGGCGCGTCAAAAGTCAATTTCATTTCCGCGATCCGCGAGGCGGGGCAGAGCTGCCACCATACTTTCGTGTTCTTTTTTTACGACATTTTCCCGCAGGCCCGCGCCGAGCTGCGCAAGGACAAGATCGAACTGCACCAGCTCACCACCTGGTGGGACGTGCTGAAGGTCGCGCGCCAGACCAATTATCTGCCCGCCGCGACGCTGGACGAGGTGGAAAAATTCTTGCACGCGCCCGCCGAATGGTCGGCCGCCCACGGCGGCGCCAGCGAATTCGGCAAGAAGGCGTGAGCCCGATGCGCCGCCTTGCCTTTTTTGGCCCCGCGACGGCGCTTTTTGCTGTTCCTCTCGTCGCGCAAGCGCAGATTGATGGCCGCTTCTGCTCGGGCGTCGGCTTTGCCGACACGCCCGATCTTGTCATCGGCCGGATCAAGGCGGACGCGGGAAAGGTCTTTTTCCGCAAGAATGGGGACAGGAAAAACGCCTGCCCTTCCGCCGCGCCGCAATGCCAGGACAAGGCTTTTCTGGTTCCCGGCGATCTGGTCGCGCTCGGCGCCAAAAGGGGCGAATTCGTCTGCGTCGATTACGACAATGGCAAGGGGAGTCGCGGCGGCTGGCTGCCCTCTTCCGCGATCGAACCTGCGCCGCTCGACAACGATCCCGCCATGTGGCTCGGGGCCTGGAAGCGGGTCGAAGCCGATATCGCCATCGAACCGGCGAAGGATGGACTGAAAGCGAGCGGCGAAGCGACTTTTGGGTCGCTCGACCCCGAGCGGGTCAAGCGCGGCGCGGTCAATCTCGGCTCGTTTTCCGGCCCGCTCGCGCTCAAAAGCGGCCAGGGCAAGATCGTGGACGACGATTCCGTCAGCGGCTGCAATTTGAAACTCGCCCGCGCCGGGGATTTTCTGTTCGTGCGCGACAACAATGTCTGCGGCGGGATGAACGTGTCGTTTTCGGGGTTCTATAAGAAGATTGCGCCATGATGGTTTAATGCGCGTTCGCAAATGACCTCGAACGGCGGGAAGCGGCGCCGGGTGAAACGTTGCCGTGATTTAGGGGGAGGTGTCGCAGTTTGAGCCGCTTTGCCCAGCCGACGCCGCACGATTCCCAAACCCGATGTCGCCAGGGGCCTCGGGCGTAACCGGGAAGCCGACCGAAAGGCCTGGCTGCGCTCATCGCAGACCTACCTTTTTTCCCCGCCTCCGAAACAGCCCCGAGAAGGGACCCGTTTTCGCGGGCGCTTCAGCGAGAACGGCTACCTGGCCTTTGTTGACGGCGACGGACGCGTAGGGCGGCTGAACCAGAGCGGTGAGACAAGCTTCTTCAGTGGCGGCGACGTTACAGGGCGCGTCGTCCCGGCAGGAAGGCGAATCCCGGTAAAGGGCGATATTGTTCAAATCGACTTCTTTCGATCCGATGATGGGATCGTTGAGCACTTCGAGGAACCTTGCGTGTTTTGGATGACGGACGTCGGTGATCGCATTCGCTTTAAATTCGGCGGGATCGCCCGAGGCCGTCGGAAACAATCTGGTGAAATGCACGCGGTCAACCGACCAATGCCGACGAAGCCGAACAAATGCGGGCATTTGTTCAAAATTTTTCCCCTGCACGACAAAATCGATGCAAAGAGACGTAATTTTTCCGGCGCGTCGAAGGTCGGCGAGAAACTCCATGTTTGCAGAAAGCGTTTTCCACTTTCCGGGTCTGCGAACGTCCTCGTATGTCTCCGCATCTGCAGCGTCGATCGACACGCTAACGCCCCAGATCAGAGGATGAATTCGCGAAAGCGACTCCCATTCCCTCGGCGTCAACAGAAGACCATTCGTCTGCAAATGCAGCTTCAGGCCTTTGTATTGCACCGAGTTCGAGTTTTTGCAGCAGCCTGCGATGTGCTTGGATGCGAAGGGGTCGCCGTCACCTGAAACAAACATGAACGTGCCCGCGCCTTGCAGAAGTCAAGTTTTGTGGATTGCTTCGCTTCGCTCGCAATGACGAGGCCATTCACCACATGTCCAGCGCGATGCTCGCCTCTTCCGACATGCGGCTTTGATCCCACGGCGGGTCGAACACCATTTTGACCTCGACCCCCGCGACGCCCGGCACGCCGGCGACGGCGTTGCGCACCCAGACCGGCATTTCGCCGGCGACCGGGCAGCCCGGCGCGGTCAGGGTCATGTCGATGTTGACGAAACGACTTCCGTCGATGTCGACGCGGTAGATCAGGCCGAGTTCATAAATATCGGCCGGAATTTCCGGGTCGAAGACCGTCTTGAGCGCGGCGATAATGCTGTCGGTGAGGCGGTCGAGCTCTTCCGGCGCCATGGCCTCCTTGACGGCGAAGGCGGGGCGGTTCGGCTGAATTTCGGCTTCGGCGTGCTGGTTCATCGCGCGTTTCCATTCAGGCAAAAAGATGGGCGGCGCGCTCCAGCGCCGCTATGAGAGCGTCCACTTCCGCGCGCGTGTTATAGAGCGCGAAGCTCGCCCGGCAAGTCGAGGTCGCGCCGAAACGCGCCAAAAGCGGCTGGGCGCAATGGGTGCCGGCGCGCACCGCGACGCCCGAACGGTCGATCACCGTGGCGACGTCATGGGCGTGCGCGCCCTTCATCTCGAACGAGAACAAGGCCCCCTTGCCCGGCGCATCGCCGATCAGCCGCAGCGAGGGCAATTCGCGCAGGCGTTGCCCCGCATAGGCGGCAAGGTCCGCCTCATGGGCGTGGATCGCGGCGCGCCCCAGGCTTTCCATATAGTCGAGCGCCGCGCCCAGACCCGCCGCCTGGACGATGGGCGGCGTGCCGGCCTCGAACCTTTGCGGCGGAACGCCATAGGTCACCTTGTCGAGCGTCACCGTCTCGATCATCTCGCCGCCGCCGGCGAAGGGCGGCAGCTTTTCCAGCCATTCCCTCTTGCCGTAAAGCGCGCCGATCCCGGTCGGGCCATAAAGCTTGTGGCCGGTGACGACATAGAAATCGACATCGAGATCGCGCACGTCCACATCGCAATGGACCGCCCCCTGCGAGCCGTCGATCAGCACCGGAATCCCGCGCTCATGGGCGATGCGGACGATTTCCTTCACCGGCGTCACCGTGCCCAGAACATTGGACATGTGGGTGATCGCGACGATCTTCGTCCTTTCGGTCAGCGCATCGGCGAATTTGTCGAGCGAGAACGAGCCGTCGTCCTCGACATCGACCCATTTCAGCTTCGCGCCCTTGCGCTCGCGCAGGAAATGCCAGGGCACGATATTGGAATGGTGCTCCATGATCGAAAGCACGATCTCGTCGCCCTCGCGGATATGGGCGAGGCCGAAGGACGCGGCGACGAGGTTCAGGGCTTCCGTGGCGCCGCGGGTGAAAATGATTTCTTCGCTCGAGCCGGCGTTGAGGAAGGCGCGCATTTTCTCGCGCGCGCCCTCATAGGCGTCGGTCGCGGCATTGGCCAGGAAATGCAACCCGCGATGGACATTGGAATATTCGTGCTCATAGGCGTGAACCATGCGCTCGATCATCGCGCGCGGCTTCTGCGCCGAGGCCGCATTGTCGAGATAGACCAGCGGCTTGCCATAGGGCTGTTCGGCCAGAATGGGGAAATCGGCGCGGATTTTCTCGATGTCATAGGGCGCGATTTTCACCGACTGATTCATGAAAAGCCCCCCCCGGCGAGCAGGCGCTTGAGATCGGCCCTGAGCAGGTCGCGCAATTCCTCGTCGTCAAGAATGTCGAAGGCTTCCGCGGCAAAGGCCTCGATCAGTATGGCTTGAGCCTGCGCGCGCGGAATCCCGCGCGATTCCATGTAGAAAAGCTGGCTTTCGTCGAGCCGCGCGCAGGCCGCGCCGTGACCGCAGGCGACATCGTCGGCGAAAATCTCCAGCTCCGGCTTGGACGACATGGCGGCCTCGTCCGAGAGCAAAAGGCCGCGGCACAACATCTTGCCATCGGTTTTCTGCGCATGCGGCGGGACCACGATCTTGCCCTGGAACACGCCGTTCGCCTGATCCGCGAGGACATATTTGAAGGTCTCGCGGCTGATGCAGGACGGCGCGTCATGGGTCAGGGTCAGCGTCATGTCCACATGCTCGCGCCCGCGCAGAAGAACGCCGCCGGAGAGGTGGGCTTCGGCGTTTTCCCCGGCGCAGGAGACGAAAAGCTGGCGGCGCAGGAAAGGCGCGCCGGCGACAAAGGCGCCGCCGCGCAATTGCGCTTCCTGCTCCAGCCGCGCGACCAAGGTCTGCACCTCGACCGCCGCGCCGCCCAATGTGCGGCAGGCGTAATCGAGTTCGGCGCCGCGCCCCAGCGACAGAAAAAGCGCGCTGTCGCTGAAACCTTCGCCGCTTTCGCCGCGCGTCTCGAGAAAAGTGGCGCGCGAATTTTCGCCCAGGATCACCATGGCCCGGCCGAAACGGCCTTGCGCGCCGGTCCCGCCATCGAGCGCGAGCAGTTCGAACGTCGCGTCGACGCGCCCGCCAGGCGCGATTTCCAGCACGAAGCCGCCCTCGGCGAAGGCGCCGTTGAGGTCGAGCAAGGCGTCGCCCGCGCCCTGGACAAGCCGTTTCAGCCGGACGTCGTCCTCCAGCAGCGGACGCAGCCGGACGCCGGGGACGGCGGATAATTCATCCGACAATTCGCGGCTGAAATAACCGTCCACCGTCACGATCCGGAATCGATCGACCGGCCCGAGTTTTTCCCTGGCGCGCGCCAGCGCCGCGGCGTCGGGCTTTTTCGCGCGCGGCGGAACATCGCGCAATTTCGCCCGCAGATCGGTGTAATGCCATGACTCGACGCGCCGCGACGGCAGGCCGGCGTTGGCGAAGCGCTCGAAAGCCGCCTTGCGCTCGCGCTCGGCCCTTCCCGCGGTAAAAGCTCGCGAGCAGGTCCTGTTCGGCCTGGGTCGGATTTTGCAGGATCGCGCCCATCATGCGGCCTCGTCGGCATAATCGGCATAGCCGCTCTTTTCGAGCTCGAGCGCCAGTTCCGCCCCGCCGCTGCGCACGATCCGGCCCTTGTGCAGCACATGCACCGTGTCGGGCGCGATATAGTCGAGCAGGCGCTGGTAATGGGTGATGACGAGGAGGCCGCGCTCCTTCGAGCGCAGCAAATTGACGCCCTCGGCGCACAGGCGCAGCGCGTCGATGTCGAGGCCTGAATCCATCTCGTCGAGAATGGCGAACTTGGGCTCCAGCAGCGCCATCTGCAGGATTTCCATGCGCTTCTTCTCGCCGCCGGAAAAGCCGAAATTGACCGGGCGCTTGAGCATGTCCTGCGAGATGTTCAGCTCCTTGGCCGCCTGGCGCACTTTTTTCATGAAATCCGGCGTCGCCAGTTCGTCGTCGCCGCGCGCCTTGCGTTGGGCGTTGATCGCCGCCTTGAGGAAAGTCATGGTGGTGACGCCGGGAATTTCCAGCGGATATTGGAACACCAGGAACAGGCCGAGGGCGGCGCGCTCGGCGGCGGATTTTTCCAAGAGATCGACGCCGTCGAGCTTGATCGAGCCCTCGGTGACTTCATAACCCGGGCGTCCGGCGACGACATAGGACAGCGTCGATTTGCCGGAGCCGTTCGGCCCCATGATCGCGGCGACCTCGCCATCCGCGACTTTGAGGGACAATCCGTCGATGATCTTCTTGCCGGCGACCGAGACGTGGAGATTTTCGATTTCGAGCATGATGGAGCCTTGAGAAAAGAGGAATGCGAGAGCGGCGGGCGATCAGCCGACGCTGCCCTCAAGCGAAATGGCGATGAGTTTCTGCGCTTCGACGGCGAATTCCATCGGCAACTGCTGCAGCACGTCGCGCACGAAGCCGTTGACGATCAGCGCCGTCGCCTCTTCCGCCGAAAGCCCGCGCTGCATGCAGTAGAACAGCTGGTCGTCGGAGATTTTCGACGTCGTCGCCTCGTGCTCGAAAACGATCGAGGAGTTCTTGGCCTCGATATAGGGCACGGTATGGGCGCCGCAGGCGTTGCCGATCAGCAGCGAGTCGCAATTGGTGAAATTGCGCGCGTTGACGGCCTTGCGATGGGCCGAAATCTGGCCGCGATAGGTGTTCTGCGAATGGCCGGCGGAAATGCCCTTGGAGATCACCCGGCTCGACGTATTGGCGCCCAGGTGCAGCATCTTGGTGCCGGAATCGACCTGCTGATAGCCGTTCGAGATCGCAATGGAGTAGAACTCGCCGCGCGAAGATTCGCCGCGCAGGATGCAGGACGGATATTTCCAGGTGATGGCCGAGCCGGTCTCGACCTGGGTCCAGGATATTTTCGAGCGGTCGCCCCGGCAGTCGCCGCGCTTGGTGACGAAATTGTAGATGCCGCCCTTGCCCTCGCTGTCGCCGGGATACCAGTTCTGCACCGTCGAATATTTGATTTCGGCGTCATCGTGCGCGATGAGTTCGACCACCGCCGCGTGAAGCTGGTTCTCGTCGCGCTGCGGCGCGGTGCAGCCTTCGAGATAGGAGACGTAGGAGCCCTTGTCGGCGATGATCAGCGTGCGCTCGAACTGGCCGGTGTTGCGCTCGTTGATGCGGAAATAAGTCGAAAGCTCCATCGGGCAGCGCACGCCCGGCGGAATATAGACGAAGGAGCCGTCGGAATAGACCGCCGAATTGAGGGTGGCGAAATAATTGTCGGTCACCGGCACGACCGAGCCGAGATATTTCTTCACCAGTTCGGGATGGGTCTGCACCGCTTCCGAGATCGGGCAGAAGATCACGCCCGCCCTGGCGAGTTCCTCCTTGAAGGTGGTGGCGACCGAAACCGAGTCGAACACCGCGTCCACCGCGACCCTGCGGGCGTCGGGGTCGCGCTGCACGCCGGCGAGAATTTCCTGCTCGCGCAGCGGGATGCCGAGCTTTTCATAGGTGCGCAGAAGTTCGGGATCGACCTCGTCGAGCGACTTCGGACCCGCGGCGGTTTTCGGCGCCGAATAATAATAGAGGTCCTGATAGTCGATCGGCGGATAATGCACCCGCGCCCATTTCGGCTCGGTCATGGTCCGCCAGCGGCGAAAAGCGTCGAGACGCCAGTCGGTGAGCCATGCGGGCTCGTTCTTCTTGGCCGAGATGAACCGGACGGTGTCCTCGTTCAGGCCCTTGGGCGCCTTCTCCGATTCGATATCGGTGGTAAAGCCGTATTTATATGCGTCAACGTCAAGCGTCTTGACCTTGTCGACAGTCTCTTGGACAGCCGCCATTGAGTTTCTCCTCACCTAACGCGGGTTCAAGGCCCGCTGGTTGAGTGATGTGGTGAATCGGATCAGCTCCGGAGCCTTCTCCGCATTCGTTCATGCACTTTAGCGAATATTTCCAGAAAGCGCATCCCCTCTTCTGTTGTCGAGCCCCAGCCCAAACTGACCCTCAGGGCGGATCGCGCGAGACCCGGCGAAACGCCCATGGCGGCCAGCACGTGGGAAGGCGCCACTTTTCCCGAGGAACAGGCCGAACCGGACGACAAGGCCACGCCTTCGACATCGAAAGCAGCGACCAGAGTCTCGGCGGCAAGCCCCGGCAGCGCGAAAGCCAGCGTATTGGCGACGCGCGCCGCCCCTTCAGTGAATATGGCGGCCTGCGGCGCGATTTCCAGCACGCCGGCTTGCAAAAAATCGCGCAAGTCGCCAAGCCGCGCCGTTTCGGCCTCGCGCTGCGCCTCGGCCTCGGCGAGCGCGGCGGCGAATCCGGCGATGGCCGCGACATTTTCGGTGCCGCCGCGAAAGGACCGCTCCTGCCCGCCGCCGCGAATCAAGGCTTTTTCCGGCATCAGGTCGCGCCGCAGAAAGCAGAGCGCGCCCGCCCCCTTCGGGCCGCCCAGCTTGTGGCTCGACAGGAAAAGAACATCGGCGCCGGTCGCGGCGAAGGAACAGGGAAGGCGCGAAAAGGCCTGGACCGCGTCGCAGACGACGGTCCCGCCCGCCGCATGGACGATGTCGGCGGCCTCGGCGACCGGCTGGACGGCGCCGGTTTCATTATTCGCCGCCTGGAGCGCCAGCACCGGCCGCCGGCTCGGGCGCTTCGGCGAGACGGGCGCGCAAATCGTCGAGGTCCAGCCTGCCTTGCGGGTCCAGACCGACGGTCGCGACGGCGCCGTCGGCAAAGGAATGTCCGCTCTGAACGCAAGCGTGTTCGCCGGCGCCGATCAGCAGGCGCTCGCCGGAGCGCGGCCGCAAGGCGGTGGCGGCGGCCTCGGTCGCGCCGGAGACGAAAACGATCTGGTCCGCCCGCGTCCCGAGCGCCCGCGCCACAATGACCCGGGCGCTTTCGACCAGGGCGCGGGCGGCGCGACCCTCGGCATGGACGCTGGAGGCGTTGCCAGCATCGAGCGCGCGGAAAACGGCGTCGCGCGCGGTCGCGCGCAAGGGCGCGGTGGCGTTATAGTCGAAATAGATGCGGCGCATCGAGAGCGAACCCGTCGGAACAGAGGGGCTTTATCCCGCGCCGAAGCGAAGGCTTCAACCGACTCTTACGCCCAACCGCATCATTTCCCAGACACGCTCGAGGCCGTTGTCGTCGCCCACGAGATGAAGAAAAACGACGGCACGCGCGGCGCCGAGGGCAAAGACCGCGGCGCTGGCCGTGACCAGGGAGGCGATCGAGAAACACCGCCCCGGACCTTGTCGCGTCCGAATCAAGCCGACCATGATTTCGGTCAGCCCAAGGAGAGGCCAGAAGTCGATTTGCCGGAGGGCGGCGCGAAGTCGCGCCAGGGTGGGAGGATCGAGACTCGCCCGCCGTCAAGCCGCACGGCAAGCGCAAGCCAGCCTGCGCCGCCTCGGCCGATCGTGACCAATGTGGATTTTCGCTCTTTCCGCCGGACGCGCCGGAAGGCGACGCCTCCGGCGCGCGTCGTCGGGTTCAGGTCACCGGCTTGTCGGTGACGATGACCTTGGTGCCGAGATGCACGCGATTGTAGAGATCGATCGCGTCGATGTCGCGCATGCGGATGCAGCCGGACGACACATGCTGCCCGATCAGTTCCGGCTCATTGGTGCCGTGGATGCGATACATCGTATCCTTGCTGCCCTGGAACAGATACATCGCGCGGGCGCCGAGCGGATTGTCGGGACCGCCGGGCAAACCGCCGGCTTCCGCCGTCGGCCGCAAGTGCGGCCAGCGCTCGAGCATGTCGGACGGCGGCATCCAATGCGGCCATTCGGCCATCTTGCCGACGGTGGCTTCGCCGGTCCAGCCGCTCGCTTCGTTGCCGGTGGCGACGCCATAGCGGATCGCCTTGTGATTCGGCAGCGAGTAGTAGAGAAAGTTCTTGAAGGTGTCGATGGTGATCGTGCCCGGCGACTGGCCGGTCGGATCGTCGACGATAAAGCGGCGATAATCTCCCGGCGGCTGGCCGGACGGCGCGAGAGACATGAATTCGCGATCCTTCCCGCTCAGGGTCGGATCGGGTGTGGACTGCATGTTACAGCCGGCGAGAGCCGCCGAAACCAACGCCAGCCCTATGATCGAACGCAGCTTCATCAAATCGCCTCAAATCGCCCACGCCGCCCCAGCGGCGAAATTTCATTATATTATTACCATAATCACTCGGGTCGTCACGCCCGTCAGTGGGCGCAGCGCCGAATATCGAACACATTAAGGACTTTTGTTGCCGCTCGGCAACAGTTCCATGGCCACGCCAAAGCCAATGCGCCGAAAATGCGATCGAATTCCGACAAGGGCCGCCGAATGCTAAAACTTTCGGTCTAAGGCGCAAACTTTGTTGGACAGGCGCGCCGATTGGCGCGATGTTCTGGGCAAATGAAAACGATCCAGGCGTCAGCCGCCGCCCTCGCGAGTCTTCGAAGGCGGTTTTCGGGCCAAAAGCGACTGTTCCTGTTTGTGAGCCAGAATTGAACACCTTGCTGCTTACCCATCCCGCCGGCCTTTCTCACGACAACGGCCCCGGCCATCCCGAGAGGGCGGATCGCGTCCGGGTCATCGAACGCATATTGGAGCATGAAAAATTCATGACCCTGATCCGAGCGCAAGCCGAGAACGGCACGCTCGAACAGGCGCTTCGGGTCCATCCCGAATCCTATATCCAGGCGCTGGCGGAGGCCACGCCCCGCGACGGCCTGGCCCGGCTCGACAGCGACACCACCATGAGCCCCGGCACGCTGGCGGCCGCCTTTCACGCGATCGGCGGCGCCTGTCAGGCCGTGGACGAAGTGATGCGCCGCGACGTGAACAACGCCTTCGTCGCCATGAGGCCGCCGGGCCACCACGCCGAGCGCGCCACGCCGATGGGCTTCTGCTTCTTCAACAACGCCGCCGTGGCCGCCCGCCACGCGCTCGCCGTCCATGGCGTGAGCCGGGTCGCGATCATGGATTTCGACGTCCATCACGGCAACGGGACCCAGGACATTTTCTGGTCCGACCCCAATGTGATGTATCTTTCGACCCATGAAATGCCGCTCTACCCGGGCACGGGTTCGGCCGCCGAGCGCGGCGAATACAACAATATTGTCAATGCGCCGCTCCGCGCGGGAGACGCCGGCCCTGAGTTCCGCGAGGCGATGGAGGTGGCGATCCTGCCGAGGCTGGAGCAGTTCCGGCCCGATCTCCTCATCATTTCCGCCGGTTTCGACGGCCACCGCCGCGATCCGCTCGCCAATATCAATCTGGTCGAGGCGGATTTCGCCTGGGCCACGGCGAAACTGATGGATGTCGCGGACCGCCATTGCGGCGGGCGTCTCGTCTCCCTGCTTGAAGGCGGCTACGATCTCGACGGGCTGTCCCGATCGGTCGCGGCGCATGTCCTCACCCTGATGGGCGCCACCTAGAGCCTTTTCCGACCAGACTGACGCGATCTGTTCGTTTTCGGGGAGGCGATCCGGAAGGCGCGCGCCGAAGAGCGCATCGGGGATGCGGTCGAAGCGCGCGCCGAACCGGGCGTCCGCCGAAAGCGAACCCTTCGGGCCGGGGGCTTTCGCGCCGTCGCTGCGTCGGCCGGCTCGGCCGTGTCCCCGACACGGCCGTCGCCAACCTCCTTGCCACGGCGCGAAATCCCCTCGGCAGATCGCGCCAGTCTGGTCGGAAAAGGCTCTAGAAACCCGACAGTCGCGCGGTTTCATCGGCCGGCGCGCCAAGCTCGACCTCGACGATTTCCGGCGGCCGCAGCAGGCGAACCGGCACGATGGATTCGCCCAGCCCGCCGGAAATGATCATGTGCCGGCCGCCCTGCGCGACATGGCCGTAGACAAAGTCCGGGCCGAACCGAAGATCGCCGACGACCGGGCCCAGCAGGGGCAGATTGACCTGCCCGCCATGGGTATGGCCGCACAGGGTCAGGGCGACGCGTTCGGGCACGGCGGGGTAGATGAACGGCTCGTGGGCGAGCAGGATCGCCGGAGCGTCGTCGCTGACCTTGGCGAGCGCGCCGTCGAGATCGTCGCCGCCGAATTTCTGGGCGTTGGCGTCGATCTGCGCCATGGCGTCCATGAGCTGGTCGGCGAGGCCGACGATCCAGAACCTCCGGCCGTCCTTGGCGAGCGCGACCGCATCGTTTTCGAGAACGACGATCCCCGCCTGGCGCAAGGCCCGCCTTATTGCGACCGTGCCGTCGGAAGGCGAAGTCAGCAAGGGGCCGTGCCACCAGTCATGGTTGCCCAATATGGCAAAGCAGCCGAGCGGCGCGCGCAACACCGAAAGAGCTTCGCCGATCTGCTGGGGCTCGACCGCCCTGGTCACGAAGAAATGGCCGGCGTTGTAGTCGCCAAGCAGCAGGACCGCGTCGGGATTGAGCGCGTTGGCGGCCTCGGCGATGTGACGAATGCGCGCGGCGCCCATGAAGGGCTCGCCGGCGTGAATGTCGGAAATCACCGCGAAACGCAGACGCAAGCCCGCCGGCCAGCCCGCCGGGGTCAAGGAATAACGCCTGATCCGAAGGATGAAATTCGGCTCGACGCCGATGGCGTAAACGCCCGTGGCCGCGCCGATCAGGGGCAGCGCCAGGCCCCCGGAGAGGCCGCCGGCGAGAAAACGGCGACGATCGATCATTGCTTGAGCCCTGTCGCGATCCGCACCGTCCGAACCCGTTCCTGCCCAGATAGGCGTCGGCGGAATGGATGGCAAGGCGTCGACGCGACCGGGTTTCAGGCGGCGTCGCGTCGGACCTGCACGGGCGCCGGCGCGCGTTCGGCGTGAAGGTCCGCGATTTCCTCGGTCGCGAACAGAGCCGCCTCGACCGCGGCGAGGGCGATTTCGCGATAAAGGCGCATTTGCAGGTCGCGCGCGTCTTCGCGACGCGGCTGCGACGGCGGGAGGATGATCTGTTGCTCACTCATGATCGGACTCATTTGACGCGAACCAACCGGAAAAATCGCGGCGCATGGTTGACCGCCGCTGAATTCCAGCCGCGAATTTGCGCGTGCAAGATAAATTCCGCGTTAAGCGCGTCCCAGGAAGCCTGTCCTGTTTTGGAAGATCACTTCGGCGCGCGAAAACCGCCGGTCGCCTCTTCGATCATGCCGGCGAGGGCGACGGCCATGCGATCCTCGCCGCGCGCGCAGACGATCTGAACCCCGGTCGGCAGCCCTTGGGACGTCGGCCCGACCGGCGCGACCGCCGCCGGCAGCAAGGCGAGCGAGGCGAGGCCCGCCCATTTGAGCAGGTCATGATAGGGCAAGGAGCCCGCGCCGACCGGCAGACGGCGCGAAAAGGGGTCGGGCGAGAAGTCGTGCGGGAAGGCGAGACAGGGCGCGGGCGGGCACAGGATCGCGTCGAAACGCTCGAAGAAACCGGCGAAGGCGGCGCCGATCGCCTTTCGGCGCTCGGCCAGCCGGGAAAAGGTCGTCGCGTCCAGTTTCGCCGCCCGCGCGCGCAAGGCGGGAAAAGACAGATCGTCCGGGGCGAATTTTTCCGCCTGCGCCGCAACGCGCGCCTTTTCCTGCGGCGCCCCTGCGAAACCGATCGCGAAATTGAGCGTCACGTAGATTTCGAAGGCCTCGGCGAAGGCGAAGGCGGGACGGGCCTCGACCACCGCGGCGCCGGCGTCGCGGAAAATCCGCGCCGCCAGTCGCACGCCGGCCTCCACATCGGGATCGACCGGCGCGAAATCCGGATCGAGCCAGAGCGCGAGCTTGAGCTCCGTGGGGTCGCTCCGGCGTGGCGGCGGGCCTGGACGGCTTCGATCCCCCGCGAGCGACAGGACCAGATCGAGGTCGGCGGCCGAGCGCGCGAGCGGTCCCGCGACCGCCAGATCGGGCGGATGCTTCAGCCGCAGCGGCGGCAGCGGCGGGATATGGCCGGCGAGCGAAACCCGCCCCCAGCTCGGCTTCAGCCCGAACAGGCCGCAGGCCTGGGCCGGCCAGCGGATCGAACCGCCGAGATCGGAGGCGAGGTCGAAGGCGCAGAAGCCCGAGGCGACCGCCGCCGCCGCGCCGCCCGACGAACCGCCGGGCGTGAGCCTTTCGTCCCATGGATTGCAGGTCACGCCGAACAGGGCGTTGAAGGTCTGGAAATCGGCGGTGAGGCGCGGGACATTGGTCTTGGCGAGGACGATCGCCCCCGCGGCGCGCAAACGCGCCACCGCCTCGGCGTCCTGGCGCGGGACATATTCGGCGAGCGCTTCCGCGCCGCAGGTGGTCAGCAATCCCGCCGTCTCGAAACTGTCCTTGATGGTGATCGGCAGGCCTTCCAACGGCCGCGCGTCGCCGCGCGCGAAAAATCCTTCGGCCTCGCCCGCCTGACGCAGAGCGGACTCGTAATCATAGGCGGCGAGCGCATTGATCCGCGGATTGCGCTCGAGAATCCGTTCCCAGACCGCGCCTAAAAGTTCACGCGCGGAAAAATCGCCCTTGTCGAGCCCGCGCCGCCATTGGCACGCGGAAGCTGCGAAAAAGGCCTCGTCGAAACCGGCCGCCAAGGTCATTCCCTCACAGGCCGGTCACGCCGGGATGACTCACGCCTCGACGCCTTCGGCAGACGCCGCGCCGCGCCGCGCCCTGACCAGATCGCGCGCCTCGATCAGCAATTGCTCGAATTCCGCCAGGCGCTTGGGCGGCATCTGACCGAAAGTTTCGGCGACAAAGTTCTTTTGCGCCTCGATCGCGAGCGCGGCGAGATCGCGTCCGGCAGGCGTGAGATGAATCGCATGGGAGCGCCGGTCGCCGGCGAAGGAGCGGCGCTCGACCAGGCCATTGGCGACCAGTCGGTCGACCAGGCCGGAAATATTGCCCTTGGTGACATAAAGCCGGGACGCGAGCTCCTGCTGCGACAGGCCTTCCTTCTCGGTCAATGTGGTCAGCACGTCGCATTGCGGGACGGAAAGATCGTAGGCGCGCAAACGGTTCGAGATCGCGACCCGGGACCGCGTGTGCAGGCGAATAAGTCGAAACCAGACCCGCATCGCGTCAATTTCGCTGGACATTCTGTCGCCCGGTCTTGTTGTTGATTAACTTGGGCGGCGACGTTAACCCGCGCGTGACGCCGCCGCAAGCGCGGCCACGGGCCGGTCGCGCCAACGAAATGACGCCGGCGCCAAGACGAGGCCGGGAGATTGAGCGGGCTGAATTCCGATGTTCCAGACCCCCGGTCAGGCCAGCGGACAGTCCGGCGTCGCGAAGCGGGTGGGCGCGGCGGGGGCGCCGGACCATTCGGTGTGGGCGGGGATGGATTCGCCCTTCATCACGATGGTCAGCGGGCCGAGCCGGGCGTAATCGCCGACATTGGCGTCGTAAAGCACGGTCGAACCCGCGCCGACGGTGACGCCCGAGCCGAGCTTGACCCGCCCGACCTTCATCACGCGGTCTTCGTAAAGATGGGTCTGCAAGGCGGAAAGCGCGTTGAGATTGCAGAAATCGCCGACCTCGATACAGTCGAATTCGGTGATGTCGGTCATGTCGAGCACGCAGCCCTGGCCGAATTTCGCGCCGAACAGCCGCATGAACCAGGGCAGGAAGGGCGTGCAGCGCAGATGGTCGAGCATGACCTTGCCGGCGAGGCCCCAATAGAGCACGGCCACCGCCTCGGTGCGCATCGCCCACCAGGACCACATCGGCTTGGTCACCGGCTCGTAGCGGCCCATGGTCGCCCATTTGACGCCGACGACCACCATGGTCATCGCCGCGGCGATCGCCGTCGAGGCGGCGACGAACATCCAGAACACCCGGAAATAGGCGCCCTCCAGCATGGCGGGGCCGAACCATTCGATCGCCCAGGTGCCGAAGGTGATGAACAGCATGGACGGCAGGGAAATATGGACCGCCTCGAATACCGCGCGGGCGTATTTCTTCCAGCGCGGCGCCTCATAGGTCCAGGCGCCGCCGCCGTCGAATTTCTGGCGCACCGGCAGTTTGATCGGCGGCGAGCCGAACCAGGTGTCGCCGGCGGAAATCTCGTCATTGGCCGGCGGCTTGGACTTGATGCCGATCAGCGCCCCGTCGGGAATGTCCGCGCCCGGCGGCAGCACGCCGTCGTTGCCGATAAAGACCCGCGAGCCGGTGCGCAGTTTTTCCAGGTGCATCCAGCCGCGCCGAATGTCCTCGTCGCCAAGGATGACCTCGTCGGCGATGAAACATTTGTCGCCGATCTCGACCAGATCGTAGCGCCCGGCGATATTGGTCGAAATCTCGGAATCCTTGCCGATTTTTGCGCCCATCAGCCGGTACCAGGCGCGCATATAGACCGTGGCGTAGAGCGAGGAGAGCGTCTCCAGCGTGACCTCGGTCGCCAGCGACACCGCCCATTTGCGCAAATAGAACCAGGAAAAGACCGAATAATATCCTTCGCGCACGCGCGGCAGCACCGTCCAGCGCACCCCGGCGATGAAGGCGACCGTCACCAGCACCATGACGAAAGCGGTCGGCCACGCCATGACCGGAATCGCCGCCATGTAAAGCGAGCGGCTCGACGCCGCGAGGCCGAGATAATCGTCGATGCGGTCGAACACCCAGAAGGCCGGGAACAGCGGCAGCAGGCCGACCGGCGGAATGGCGAGCAGCAGAATGGTGTAGATGAAGCTCTGGATGGCGCGTTTCGCGGCCGAAACCTGGGCGTAGGGGCGCAGCAACTCCTTGTCCACCGAGCCGACAGGGCGGCCAGGCGCGCCGTCATAGATTTCCCAGGCGTTGACCCGGGTGAAGGGCGCAAGAGCGGTGAGGTCGCGCAATTCGGCGCCTTCCTCGATCGTCACGTCGTGTTCGAGCACGCAGGACGAGCCGAGATAGCAGTCCGGGCCGATATCGATCTTGCCGACGATCATGTCGGCGCCGACAAAGCTGACATTGGAGAATTTCGCGCGCGCGCCAATGGTCGTTCCCGCGCCGATGGTCACCAGATCGATCGCCCCGAAATCCACTTCGGAAATATTGGCGTCCTGGCCGACATCGGCGCCGAGCACGCGAAGATAGACCCGCATCAGCGGCGAGCCCTGGAACCATTTGATATGGGTGAGCTGCAGCATGCGCTGGACCAGCCACCAGCGGAAATAATAGAGGCCCCAGATCGGATAGCGCCCTGGCTTGAACCGTCCGATCACCAGCCATTTGGTGGCGATGGCGAGCAGCAGGGTCGCGATATTGACGATGACATAGACGCCGAGCAGCGAGACGATTTCCTGCCAGATCGACGCGTCGGTGTCGGTCAGCAGCATGTAGGAGACGAAAATGCCCAGCCATTGCGCGGTGGACAGCGCCAGCAGAAAGGGGATGACCGCGGCCTGGGCCATGCCGCACAGGAAGCGCCGGTAGAGCGGCGGCGGCGTGAAGGACAGGTCTTTCGGCCCACCGCTTTCGGCGGCCTTTTCGTCGAGCAGCGCCGCGATCGCGCGCAGGCTGCGCCCGTTGTAAACGTCTTGAAGCGTGATCCTCGCCAAAGCCTGGGTCTGGCGCACGATCGAGACGAAACGCGCCGCGAGCAGCGAATGGCCGCCGAGATCCATGAAGAAATCGGCCGCCAGCGGAATGGTCTGCGGCGGCAGGACCTTTTGCGCGGCTTCGAGCAGGACGCGCTCGGTTTCGGTTTCCGGGTCCTCCTGCGCCTCGGCCGTGGCCGCCGCAGCGGAGAGCGGCTCCTTCTTCAGGGCGTTGCGGTTGATCTTGCCCGAGGGAAGGCGCGGCAGAACCTCGCGCATTTCGCAGCGCGACGGCACCATGTAGGGCGGCAGGACGCCGCGCAGAGCGGCGCGCAATTTCTTCGCGTCCAGCGTCTCGCCCTTGTCGGCGACAAGGAAGGCGACGAGCTGGTCGAGGCCGTCGTCGTTGCGCAGCACCACCGCCGCCTGATGGACGCCGGGCTGGCCGGAGAGCTTGGCCTCGATCTCGCCCAGTTCGACGCGAAAGCCGCGGATCTTGACCTGATCGTCGATGCGGCCGTGGAAGGCGATCTTGCCGTCCTCCTCCATCGCCACGGCGTCGCCGGAACGATAGAGGATCGGGTCGTTTCCCGTCGAATCGAACGGATTGGCGATGAATTTTTCCGCCGTCAAAGCCTCGCGCTTGAGATAGCCGCGCGCGACGCCCGGGCCGCCGATCAGCAATTCGCCCTCGACCCCGCGCTCCAGCAGATTGCTGGCCTCGTCCGCGACATAGCAGGTGTAATTGGCGATCGGGCCGCCGATGGTGACCGGCTGGTCGGGGCGCACTTCCGCAACCGTCGCCACCACGGTCGCCTCGGTCGGGCCGTAGGAATTGAAGATGGTGCGGCCCGGCTTGCTCCAGCGCGCGGCCACCGCCGGCGGGCAGGCCTCGCCGCCGAGAATGATGACCCGCAAGGATTTGACGTCGCGCGGCATCAGCGACAGAAGGGTGGGCACCGTGTCGAGCACGGTGACGCCGATTTCCTCCATCAGGTCGGGCAGCGTATCGGCCTCGCCCATCACCGTGGGCGTGGCGACGAACAGGGTCGCGCCGACCAGATAGGGAATCCAGATTTCCTCCATCGACAGGTCGAAGGCGATCGAGGCGCCCTGGAAGACGATGTCGGACCGGTTGATCTTGTAGGTTTCGTTGGCCGAGCGCAGGTAATGGCAGATGTTGCGCCCGGTGATGACAATGCCCTTGGGCGCGCCGGTCGAGCCGGAGGTGTAGATCATATAGGCCGGCGTGTCGGACGTCGCGCCCGCCTTGCGCGGATCGAGCGGGGTCCGGTCGGCGCGGTCGATCAGGTCGATTTCGGTCACGACCGGCGCGGCGATCGCGCCGCGCGCCTTGGCGGCGAAAGTTTCCGACGTCAGCAGCGCCTTGGCTTCGGAATCCTTGAGCGAAATGTCGATGCGCTCGAGCGGCGCGTCGGCGTCGAAGGGGAGCCAGGCCGCGCCGGTCTTGGCGATGGCGATCTGGCAGATCAAGAGCTCCGGCCCGCGCGCGCCCCACAGGCCGACGACGTCGCCGGGCCCGATCCCGCGCCGGACCAGGCCGCGCGCGATCGCCGAGGCCTCGTGATCGACCTCGGCGTAGGTCAGCTTGCGCTCCATGGTCATCATGGCGACGGCGTGGGGCGCGGCCGCGACCGCCGCGGCGAAGATTTCGGCCAGCAGTTCGTCGCGGATCAGATCGGGACGTACGGGCCCGCGCACGACGGAAAGCGCGCCGCGCGCGCGCGGCGGCGCGGGCTGCTCCTTCACCAAGAGTTCGGTATCGAGTTCCGTCATCGTCTGGTCCCGCTCGCGCCGATGGCGCCTTCGCCCGCCCGCCGGCCGGCCCCCATAGCACAGGATCGCCCGCCGTCCTACCCATGGCGGCAGGCGCGGGCGCCGTCCTCGGTCATGCCGAAGAAAACCCGCGCCTGCGTTTTGGCAAGCGACAAAGGCCGCAATTCCCTTGCGGCGCAATTTTCGAAGTCTAGGATCTGCAACCTGAATGGAACCCGAACAAATGGGAGCGCGCCATGTCGCAAACGAGCAAGCCGGTCTGGTTCATCACCGGCTGTTCCACCGGATTCGGGCGGGAATTGTCGAGAATTCTGCTTGGCGAGGGCTTTTCCGTCGTCGTCACCGCCCGCGACCCGGCGAAAATCGCCGATCTCGTCGCCGATCATCGCGAAACCGGGCTGGCGCTTGCGCTGGACGTGGACGACCCGGCGCAAATCGCCGCTTCCGTCCAGGCGGCGATGGAAAAATTCGGCCGCATCGACGTGCTGGTCAACAACGCCGGCTATGGCTATCTGGCGGCGGTCGAGGAAGGCGAGGACGCCGAAATCCGCGCCATGTTCGAGACCAATTTCTTCGGCCTCGCCGCCATGAGCCGCGCCGTCCTGCCGGTCATGCGGGCGCAGAAGAGCGGAACCATCGTCAATATTTCCTCGATGGGCGGCGTCTGCGGCTTCCCCGGCATCGGCTATTACAATGCGACCAAATTCGCGGTCGAAGGCCTGTCCGAAGCCATGGCGAAGGAACTGGCGCCGCTTGGCGTCAAAGTCCTGATCGTGGAGCCGGGCCCATTCCGCACCGACTGGGCCGGGCGATCGCTGAAAACGCCGGAAAAGGGGATCGACGCCTATGCCGAGACCGCCATTGCGCGGCGCAAGGCGACCCAGTCCTATAGCGGAACCCAGGCCGGCGACCCCGTGCGCGCCGCGCGCGCCATCATCCGGACGGTCGAGATGGAGAACCCGACTTTGCGGCTGGCGCTGGGCTCGATCGCCCAGGACGCGATCGCCGCCCGCACGGAAGCCTTTCTTGCCGAGCTCGAGGCCGGCAGGGAGGTCGCCCTCGCCTGCGACTACCCGAAGGAAGAGCAGCGGACGGCCTGACCTGCCTCGCGTTTCACGGCGCGAACGAGAGCATGCCCGCGACCTTGGCCAAGGCGGGATCGAGCGTCGTGAGGGTCAGGGGCGCGCCATTCGAGACCGCGGTCAGCACGATGCGCTGATCGGGCGCCTGGAAAATGCGATAGAGCGTCACCTGATCGGCGCCGTCGGCGATCCTGGCGCGCGCGAAAGTACAGGATATCAGTCCGCCAGCCCGGAATTCCGAGCGGCGAGGCCGATTGCGCTGGAAAAGCGAAGGTTCTTTAACCCTATCGCGTCTTTCGTCCCTCTCGAATTGATTTAACTCAGCCGATGGCGGCGATGCGCGTTCATTCCTTCTTAAGGTCGATCGCCGCCCGCGCCCGCGGCTTGACTTTCGCCCCCGGCCCGACGCAAGGAAGGCCTGTCGCGACAGGAGAGGGATCGTGAAGACTTGTTTTCGCCTTGGCGCCATTCTCGCGCTCTGCGCCCTCGTGGCCGGCTGCGATCCCTGCGGCGGCCCGTTCAAATTCACCAAATTCCCTGGCGCGTGCTCCTACGACCAGACCAAGTGAGGCCGCTGGGCGGGAACGGAACGTGAGCGAGCGCCCGACAAGGCGGCCCGGAACGAGGCCGCGCACGACGATCGGCCTGATCGGCTACGGCGCCTTCGGCCGGCTGACGGCGTCGCATCTGGCGCCGTTGTTCCCGGTTTTCGCCTATGACCCGGCCTGCGCCGCCGATCCGGGCGCCGAGTCCGCACGGCGGACGGCGGTCCGCGGCGTGAGCTTGAGCGATGCGGCGACCGCCGGAGCTTGCGATCTCGTCATCCTCGCCATGCCGGTGCCGCAGCTCGGCGCCGCCATAGCCGCCATCCGCCCGCATCTGCGCCCCGGCGCGACGGTGCTCGACGTCTGCTCGGTGAAAGTGCTGCCGGCCCGGATCATGCTCGCCGAACTGCCCGACCATGTCGAGATTATCGGAACCCATCCGATGTTCGGCCCGCAAAGCGCGCGCGGCGGGATCAAGGGCCTGAAAATCGTGATCTGCCCGATCCGCGGCGCCGGCGCCCGGCCGCTCGCGGCCTTTTTGCGCAAGACTTTCGGGCTCAACGCGCTTCTCGCCACGCCCGAGGAGCACGACCGCGAGGCGGCCATGGTGCAGGGCCTCACCCATCTCATCGCCAAGGTTCTGGTCGAGATGGAGCCCCTGCCCCGCAACATGACCACCGCCAGCTTCGACCTGCTGCTGCGCGCGGTGGACATGGTCCGCCACGACGCCCCAGAAGTTTTTTACGCCATCGAGCGGATGAACCCTTTTGCCCCGGACGTGCGCCGTCGTTTTTTTACGCTGGCGGCGGAACTGGCGCAGGAGCTGGAGCGGAATAACGGTCCGATGTCGAAATGAAAGCGCCGCCTGAGGCGACGCCACGGCTTTATTCTTGAACGTGGCAAGCGCGCGACGACGCGAAGGCAGGAGTTGCCTTCGGGACGACTTCCTCATCGTCCCACCACTGAACCTGGAACGTTCAATTTCTGCGCCAAAGCAAGTTTGACTTTCAGACAGTCTTCATAAAAGCTGCCGATTTGATGACGCATCTTGCTTGGAATCTGGCCAAGGCAATCAAGATAGGCGATGTCTTCGATCTTGGCCCCTGCGCTGTCGCCCGTTTCAAGCAGTTGAATGGCTTTGGCTCGATGCGAGGATGCAAGAGCCGCCAGTTTATACGCCTTGCCGGGTGTCATGTTGTTCTCGCCAATGCATGCGCCGATCGGTCTTTTTTTTACAACGCGCGTTAGGAACTTTTCAGTTCAGTCGCGGAATGATGCCCCTGACGTCCTTGAAGGATACGACGCCGACGATCCGGTCATCGTCGTCGACGATGGGAAGCGCTCGAAATCCATACCGGTCGAACATGTTGAGAGCATCCTTGAGTGTCGCGGACGGATCCAGACTGATGACATTTTCCGCCATGATCTCGGCGAGAGTTTGATCCTTTCCCGCCATGATCAACTCGCGGATATCGACGACTCCGAGCAGCAGGTTGTCCGGATCGACGACATAGACATACATCACGACGTCCTTGTCGCGCGCCAAATGGCGGTAATCGTCGATCACGCTGCGCGCTATGGTGATGGGCGCCAGCTTGATGAATTTCTCGCTTGCGTAAAGCTGAATATGCTCATCATGCTGATCGATCAGCTGCTGAACCTTGGGCGCGGTCTCGGGATCGATCAGGTGCAATAGTTCGTCGGCCTTTTCCACGGGCAGCGCCGCAAGCACGTCCGCCGCTTGCGTGTGGCTCATGCGATCGATGAGATCCGCCGCCTTTTCCTTGTCGAGCGCTTCGATCAGTTCGCGTTGGACGCGAGGCTCGACTTCTTCGAGCGTGTCGGAGGCATGTTCCGGTTCGAGCTGATGGAAAACGGCGAGACGCTGTTGCTGGTCCAATTCTTCAAGAATGTCGGCGAGATCGACGGGGTGAATGTCGCCGATATTTTCCTTCAGCACGCTGAGCTTCACATTGCCGGTGAAGGCGCCGATCTTTTCCGGCAGAGGCTGGACATACATCCAGGAGACCGACTTTTCGCCCGGATTTTGCTCGACCAGCCAGTTGGCCAGTTTTTTGAGGCCCAGCCGGCGCAACAGGCGATTGTGGCTGAAATCGACTTCGCTGGCGTAGAGCTTGTCGCCCCGGAGCACGAGCTTGACGTCATAGACCACCTCGACCTCGTGATCGTCCATGTCGAGAATTTTTTTGTCGAGCACGTGATCCTTCAAAAGGATGCTGCCTTCCGGCGCCGCCGCCTCGTAAGCTGACACGTCGACATCGTCGACGATGATCTCGGTCGCGGAGATCAGCGCGATCTTGCTCCAGGGGACCAGCAGCGACGGATAGCCGAAGGGGCGCTCGACAATGAAGTTGCTCACCTCGGGAAGGGCGCCGGTTTCGACAATAACGACGTCATTGAGGCGACCGATTCGCTCCTTCCTGAAGAAGACTTTACGCCCGAGGATTTCGCTGACGAAGAATTCCCGCTCCAATACGGCGACCATGGCGCACCTCGTTAGCTGACGAGCAGAACGAATTTATAGATGAGCAGGGCGACCAGAACCAAAAGGTAGATTCGGAGCGCCACGAGCGAGATTTTGACCGCGCCGGACATTTCGATGCGGGGCTTGCTGTAATGCTGGTTGATTTCGCGGATTTTTTCGGCAAACCGTTTCAGTTGCGAGGACATGAACGCCTCCAGATCACTGGAACATGGTGGGGAAGAGCGTGTTGACGCCATAGAGCGTGGAAAGCACGACGATGACGACGACGATCGCTCCGGCGATGATGTTCTGCGTGGGCGTGTTGCAAAACTCGCCCATCGTCGCCTTGTCGTTCAGCAGCAGGATCAGGAACACCAGCGCCGCGGGCAGCAGCGTCACCGCCACCACCTGAACGAACAAGGTGATCAGCACCAGCGGCGCACCCGGGATCAGCACCACCAGACCAGCGGTCACCAGGGTGAAGAAATAGCTGGCGTAGAACCAAGGCGCTTGCTTGATCTTGGTGTTGAGCGAATGCGCCCAACCGAAGATTTCGCCGAACGCCCAGGAACTGGCGAGAGAAATGCAGATGGCGCCGAGCAAGCCGGCGTCAAACAGGCCGATGGCCATGAAGACGCCGACCCAATGGTTCGTCTTCATCAGGCTTTCGGCGGCCTGTGAGGCGCTGTCGATCTCCACGCCGTGCAAGACCGTCCCGGTGACGATGACAATGAACACCGCCACCACCACGGTCAGGATCGACCCCAGGAACGTATCGAACTTGCCCCAGGGGATGTCCTTTTCCAGCATGCCCTTGTCGACGACCGCGCTCTGCTGGAAGAACAGCATCCAGGGCGCGATGGTCGTGCCGATGTTGGCCATCAGATAGAAGAACAACATGCCGTTGAAGCCGCCCGGGAAATTGGGGATCAGGCCGTTGCGCAGGATGTCGTGGACGGAGGGGTTCACCATGAAGGCGCCAGGGATATAAATCAGGTTCAGGGCGCAAAACAGCAGGGTGATCTTTTCCCAGGTCCAGTAGCGGCCATTGAGGACAATGATCCCCATCAGCACGCAGACCGCCACCACTGTCAGCCACGGCGGGACGCCGAAAATGTGCAAGGCGGCGGTCATGCCGATGAATTCGGTGACCAGCGTCAGCCAGTCGACGATCATGAGGTCGATGAGCGAGAACCAACCCCAGAAGGCTCCGAAGGCGTCGAAAATCGCCTCGGCATGGCCGCGCTTGGTGACCGCGCCAAGCCGCACGGTCATTTCCTGCACGTAATAAGCGACGGGGATCAGGATCAGCAGGAACCAGATCAGGTTGAAACCGTATTTCGCGCCAGTCGCCGCATAAGTCGTGATGCCGCCAGCGTCATTGTCGGCAACCATCACGACGATGCCCGGCCCCGCAAGCACGAGGTAAAGCTGCACGGACTTCCAGCCTTTGTGGAAGCTGTAATAGAGCCTGGAAAGTGGATTCATGACGAAGCTCTCCGCGGCGTTGAGGGATCGGAACTCGTCGAGCTGGATGATGCGATTCGGCTACGCTTGAAGCCGCGAGCACAATTAAGAGAAAATGAGCCTCTCTCAAAGCCATTAATTAGGGTCGAAAGGGCCAAAAACCCGGTCCCCGGCGCTTGGCTGTCATAATGCTCAAGGCAGCGAGCGGAAGGCGGCGGCGCTATCCTGGCGTGTGAGGGTTACGGCGATCGGACGCCGCCCCGCAGCGGCGGCGGCGCGCCGTGATGGTGGTCGGTGAAACAACCGTCAGATGGAGCGCCGTCCGTGAGCAAGTCTATCAAGAATTTGTCGTCTGTCACGCAGGTTGGTCTCGATCTCGCCAAGAACGTGTTTCAGGTTGACGCGCAAGGCGCGCTCGTTGTCGCCAAGCCTGTCCGGCGCGGCCAATTGCTGAAGTTTTTCGCCTCGCTTGCGTAGTGACACTCTACCAAACCAACCTTTTCTTCGAACCGTCTCCAAAAGCCGGCCGATTGTTTCGGCCGCTGCTTCCACAAGGCGCTTGTCCAGCCAAAGCGCCTTGGCCTCCTCGAAATCGATCCCCTGCTTGGCCTCATGCCAATTTTCACCGATCGCGGCTCATCGCGACCCGTGAACCCCTCGCATCAATTCGGTGTCGCCGCGCTCCTGGCGGGGGCCTATTCAAATGCAGGAACCGCTATGAAAATAGGATATGGATTATCCCAGTCTTTCAAGATCAAGCCTTTCGCGGGCGTGGAGTGTTTCGTGGAGCCTGTCATCGGGCCGGGCGCAGGCCGGGTCCGTCGGCTCGCCATGGCGCGCGACGGGACGATTTCCGAACTGTCCGCCCTCGCGTTCAAACCCAGTCGAACCGGTCCCGCGAAAAAACCAGCACCCGGCCCTGCCAGATATGCGCGATTGGGGCGCGCTCAACGCTCAGGCCGCCGATGATGCGCATCAGGGCGCGGGCGACGCCGCCGTGGGAGACGACCACGCTCGGGCGGTCCTGTTCCGCCAGCCAGGGCGCGAGCCGCTCAGCGAGTTGCGCATAGCTCTCGCCGCCCGGCGGGCAAAAGTTCCATTTGTCGGCGCCGCGCGCCACGGCCAGTTCCGGATCGCAGGCGCAGACTTCGGGCCAGGTCAGTCCCTCCCAGCGCCCGAAAGTGAATTCCAGCAGCCTGTCGTCGAAAATCGCGCCTTCCTGCGGCAGGCCCATGGCGCGCCGCGCGATCGCCAGCGTCTCGCGGGTGCGCCCCAATGGCGAGGATTGAAAAAGCGTGTCCTGCGGCCGCAAGCCCGCCGAAGCCAGAAGATCGTTGAGCTTGCGTCCGGCGCGCGCGGCCTGTTCGCGCCCCCGCGCGTTGAGCGGAATGTCCTGCCTGCCCTGCAGCCGTCCTTCGACATTCCAGTCGGTCTCGCCATGGCGCAGAAAAAACAGGCGCGACGCGGAACCGGCGGCCACGGGCCAGATCAGGGCTTCTTCACGATGTCGCCGATGTCGGGGGCGCTGGGGTGCTTCATGCCGACGATGTGATAGCCGGCGTCCACATGCAGGATTTCGCCGGTGACGCCGCGCGCCATGGGCGAGAGCAGGAAGACCGCGCTTTCGCCGACTTCCTCGATGGTCACGGTGCGGCGCAGCGGCGAGTTATATTCGTTCCATTTCAGGATGTAGCGGAAATCGCCGATGCCGGAGGCGGCGAGGGTCTTGATCGGGCCGGCGGAAATGGCGTTGACGCGGATGTCCTTCCCGCCGAGGTCGGCGGCGAGATAGCGCACGCTCGCCTCCAGCGCCGCCTTGGCCACGCCCATCACATTGTAATGTGGCATCCATTTCTCGGCGCCGTAATAGGTCAGGGTCAGCAGCGCGCCGCCGTTCTTCATCAGCTTCTCGGCGCGCTGGGCGACAGCGGTGAAGGAATAGCAGGAGATCAGCAGCGAGGTTTTGAAATTCTCCTCGCTGGTGTCGACATAGCGGCCGGTCAGTTCGTCCTTGTCGGAAAAGGCGATGCAATGGACGACAAAGTCCAAGCCGCCCCAGACGCGCTCGATTTCAGCGAAAACCCGGTCTAGCGACTCGGTGTTGGTGACGTCGCACTCGCCGACGACGAGGGCGTCCAGTTCCGCGGCGAGCGGCCGGACCCGGCGCTCCAGCGCCTCGCCCTGATAGGTGAGCGCGATTTCCGCCCCGGCCTGCCGCGCGGCCTTGGCGATGCCCCAGGCGATCGAACGATTATTGGCCAGTCCCATGACCAGACCGCGCTTGCCGCGCATCGCGCCCGTCTGAAGATTCGCGGTGGCTGCTTGCGCTACTGTCATCGTCATCATCTGTCCCAACTTGGCGTGTCGGGCCATTTAGCCTTGGCGGGCGCCGGAGGCAAGGGCCCGCCAGGTTGCGCCGGCGAGCGGACTGGGCGCGAAAAGGCCCCGCCGGCGCAAATCTTGTTGAAGAAACCGCGAAAGTCGGGGATTGCGGCGCTCCCGCCCTGTTCAAGGTGAACCAAGTTGGTTAATAGTCTTTAACAAGAAGTGACCAACAGGTTCTCGACGCGCACGTCAAGGGGAGGCGCGACCGCCATGTGCGAGGCGATTTCCGGCGCGACGCCGCGATTACGGCGCTACGCTCATGCGTTGCTGGCCGCCTGGCCGCGCGGCGACGGCGGGTCCTCGCCACGCCCCGACCAGGACGCCGACGACCTCGCGCAAAAAGCCCTGCTCGAGGTCCGGCGGGAACGTTCCGCCGGCGGGCTGGATTGCGACGCCATCCTGTTCCGCCGGGCGACGGCGTTGGCGCGCCGGCATTTCGCCGGCAAGGCGGCGGAAATCCTGGACGCTGCCGGCCATGGCCGGGAGCAGGCCGCCGGCGGCGAATTGGCAAGCCATTTCGCCTGGGCGCCCGAAGCGCGCGCCCTGCCCTGTCTCCCCCTCGACCTGCGCGCGATTCTCGCCCTCGTCGCGCTGGAGCGCTTGAGCTACGCCGAGGCCGGCCGCGCGCTGGACATTCCGGAAGAGCGCGCGCTGGCGCGGCTGGCCGTGGCGCGCGCGCGGCTGGCGAGCGAAATTTCCGGCGCCGGCCGCCCGCATCTGGTCGCGCTGGCCCCGGGCGAGCGAAATGAAGCCGAAAGCGACCTCCATCGCTATGCCGACGATCTGCTGGACGAGGACCGCAGCGCGGAGATCGCCGCTTTCCTCGAAACCAGTCCCGAGGCGGCCCGTCGCGTGGCGGAATGGCGACGCCAGGGCGAGAGGCTGCGCCGCGCCTTCGCGCCCTTGATGGCGCTGCCCCTGCCCCCTTCGCTGGACTTCGCCACGCCGGAATTCTGCGCGCCCACATGCGCGCGAGGCGCGGGCGCGCGGCGTTTTTCGCCGTCTCGGCGCCTTGTTCGCCGCGCCCGCAGGACAAGCGGCGCGCCGCTCGCTGTAGCGTGGTGAAAATAAGACGCTCGACGCCCCACGGCGATGACCATGTACGGCTCAAACGCGTCTTTCGAGCTTTTCTAGGTTTGGCCGGAGCAACGCCGTCAGCGGAACTTTCCCGGCTTCGGTCGAACGCGTATTCGTGACCCGAAGCAGAAATTCCTGTTCGGAGCGATTTTCGTCGTCTGCGGGCCGAGAAACGGCCATAGGTTGAGCGCCAGCGATAAGACCGAAAGCAGCCCGACGGGCGGACGCAGGAAAGTACTCCACACAGGTCCTTTTCGTAAGCGCCGGCGCGGCATGTTGACGGCGCCGCCCCCGGCTGTGGTTTTCGGCGGCGGTCTTCGGCGGATGGCGGCGCCGGCTCGACGCCTGGAACGCGTCTCCGCATCGATCCTGGCGTCGGCGGCGCCCTCAAATTTGCACGGTCGCGTCCATGCAACCAAAGGACGATTGTATTATGCTGCACTGCAGCATAATACAATCTCTGACAGCTATAGATTGTCGCCCTAACGCTCGTCCACGCGACTTATAACCTTGAGCGTAAGCATATTTGGCGACAGCGTGTAATAGATTTAACGACATAATCGTGAATATTACGTATAACGCTTGTTGTAGTTAACAATTTCAATCAACCGAAATCCGCTCAATGTCTGAATTTACGGCTGGCGAGCGATTCAGGAGTTGGTAATGGGACGCTTTCTGGTGGTCGAGGATGAATTTTTGCTGGCGGTCCATATCGACTCTATATTGGCCGATGAGGGAGTTGAGGTCGTCGGCCCTGTCGGTTCGCTCGACGAAGCCTTGCAAATTGCGAAGGATACAACGATCGACGGCGCCCTTCTGGATGTCAACATCAACGGCGGCCGCGTCGATGAAATTGCTGCAGCGCTTGATTGTCGCGGCGTTCCGTTCATCTTTGTCACCAGTGAAGGCAGCGGCAACCTGCCGGCGAAATTTCGTGACAGGATCGTCGTCCGTAAGCCCTTCAAAGTAGATGAGTTGTTGCGCGAAGTGCGGCGGCTTGCCCACGGGGCCCGTGCGTCAGCGCCGGTCGACTGACGCCCACCCCACCGGAGAAAAGCCATGATCTCGGAAGATGAGAACTCGGTCGTCGCGTTTCATGACTTTGAAGCATCCTCGATGTCAAAGCGAGACGACCAGTGCGAGGCGATGACCTTTCCTGAAAAGGCGACAGCCACCCAGTTGCAAACGCCCATGCTTTTCGCTGCGACGTCGGGCATGAATCAGGTCCGGGCCGCCTATGCGCAGTTCAAGATATTAGCCGAAGGGGCCGCTCAGTCGATCGAATCGAATGGCGCACTCCTAGCCGCGGAAATCGAGGAACAGCAGAAGCGCGCGATCGAGACGATTCAATCCAGCGTTGGCGCGGCGAATGATTTTGTCGAAGCCATCCGATGTGCGACCGGGCCCACTGCCACAGCGGAGGCGCAGGTCGAGCACTTCCAGCGGCAACGAGACGTGTTCATCAGCCACATGATGGAGTTCATCGCCTCCGCCGGCGCCATGATTGCGGTTATGACGACGCCGTTGAAGGACGCGGCGCAGAACTGCCCGAGTTCGGCGTCTTGCCCGGCGGGGCCCTGCGATGATCCGAGCGTCGCCGAGCGACTGAAAAGCCTTACCGCCCGGCAACACAAGGTCCTTGAGCTCTTGGTCGACGGTTTGCCAAACAAAGTGATCGCGTACGAATTAGGCATTTCCGAAACGACAGTCAAAGCGCATGTGGGCGAGATATTGCGGAAATTGTGCGTCTATAACCGCGCCCGAGCGATCGCCATGCTCGCGAGACTCAGGTTGGGCGCCGGTGGGCGAGGCGCAAGCGCGCCACTCTGAGGATAGAGGCGCTGACGCGTGGCGCTAAAAATCTTCCGATAATTCGGCAGGCGTCTTGACGCGGCCGCCGTCAAGGACCAGGAGCGGCGGGTGTAAGGGCAAAGATTAAGTTATACTTTCCAATCGTTCTTGGATTTTTCGTGCGCTTTTCGGCGCCATTTCATATCGCAAAAGCAAGATTTGATCTTAAGCAATGCCACGGGACGACGTCAGTTTTATTTGAGGCCGCAACCGCTTCAAAGGCGGTGTCCGGGCTCGACCCGCGGACCATTCAAGGGGGAGGACAATGCTTGAGCTGAGCTGGCGGTTGGTCAGCCAGGGTGGCGAAATTCGTCGGCAAGCGAATATGACGATGCCGTCCCTGGATGCAGTTTGGCGCGAACTGGCGGCTATTGCCGATCATTTTGGACGCCCGGGTGAGGTATTGCAAATCCTCGACGCACACGGCGACATGATCATCAGGGTGGGCATCGCGACAGCACGCAGCGCGCGAACGGCATGATTTTTTGTCGGCTCCATGGCGAGAGGCCCCAACCCGCTTCGGGTCGACTCCGGAATTAAGGCCGATCAATTGCGATTTCCCGCTTCTGGCGCATCCTTTCCATTCAGCCATCGACCGGTGTTTTCTCGGGACCGGTCCTTCGCGCTATGCCCGCAATCCGCAGTTCGGGGTCATTCACAACCGGGACCCCAATCGTCAGATTCCCACCCCTAATACCAAGACTCTCTGATCAGAACCCCTGCGCCCAGTCACGCAATCCGATGGACATGATGCGCCACGGCTGGTCGACGAGCTTGTTCCAGGCAAAGCAGTATTGGTCGAGGACATCGGCGTAGGACTTGAACACGCGATTCGACAGCCAGTTGTCGCGCATGAACTGCCAGACGTTTTCCTGCGGATTGAGCTCCGGGCATTTGGGCGGCAGCGGCACGATCGTGATATTCGACGGAACGATGAGCCGGCCCGACAGATGCCAACCGGCCTGATCGAGCAGGAGAATGGCGTGTTTGCCGGGCGCGACCTCGGTGGCGATTTCGGCAAGATGCAGGCTCATCGCCTCGGTGTTACAGGCGGGCAGGACGAGCGCCGCGCCTTTGCCCTCCTTCGGGCAAATCGCGCCGAATATGTAGGTCGAGGCGGTCCGCTGGTCGTGCGGCGCCGATGGCCGCGTTCCGCGCTTGGCCCAACGCCGCGTGATCTTGTTCTTCTGGCCGATGCGCGCCTCGTCGGCGAACCAGATTTCTATCGAGCCCAGATCGAGGCGCTTCTCTTCGGCTATTTCCGCGACGCGCGCCGGGAAACTTTTTTAAAATCCTCGATCGCGCCATCGGCTTGCGCATGATGGCGCGGACGCGCCGAGAGCTTGCGATAGCCCATGGCCCGCAATTCCCGGCTGAGCGTCTGCTTGGCGATCGTGACCCGGAACTCCTCATGAAACCATTGGCAGAGGTCGACGATCCGCCAGCGCACGACGCCATGGATCGCCGGCGTCGGTCCGCTTTCGACGATGGCGCCGAGCGCTGCGCGGTGCGCGTCGTTGAGCCGTGACGGCTGGCCCGGCGCCTTGCGGTTGATGAGGCCGTCCGGCCCGAGCGCGTTGAACTTCACCACCCAGTCGCGAATGATTTGTCGAGTCACCCCGCCGATCTCGGCCGCCTGCGTGCGGGTGGCTCCGTCATAGATTGCGGCCAGAGCCAAAAGCCGGCGCGCCTGCGGCCCGTCCATGGACCGCCTGGCGGCGGCCCGCGTCATCTGTGCGTCGAAATCAACCCGAAGCGGAATGGGCATGGCGAACCTCCTTCGTTCGCCACGTTGAATCAAATCGCGCCTGATTTGAAAAGCCGCCTCGAGTCACGCTCTCCGAGACTTGGTATAAATCCTCAGTGTTTCACCGCGACGGTGAATTCGCCAGCCCTGATGCGCTCGGGCAGGCGCCCGGCGAAATTGGCGACAGCGTCCTCGCCATAGGTTTCGACCAGTTCCTGCAAGGCTGCGAACAAAGCGGCGTGGGCGAAGCTCTCGCTCTCGACGCCGGCCAGGATCGCCTCGGCGAAAGCCTCGGTGACAAAAGCCAAAGCGGCCCGGCGCTCGTCTTCGGCGCTGGCGAGTTCGGGAAAAGGAGTTGCGGGAAAGATCATCGCGGAACTGACCTTATCCAGTGCGGCCGCGCGAGGCGAGTTGCGTCTTAAGAAAGGGTTAATGCGCCACCGAATTTGCAGTTAATCCTGGTAGGGGTGCTTTCCGACCCTGTTCGCGCGCAAACACGCACTGCGCTGATGGGAGGAGGTCGACCCGTTGCGGCCGAACTGCGGCGTGGGCCCATTTCAAATTACCGTCTCTTGGTCGGCGCCATTGCAGCCGGAACCCGCAAACTTTGCAAAACGAGTTCTCGTTAATCCATGGATAGCCCCGCTCCTCCAACATCGTAATAAGTTCCGAACCGACGTCGGAAAATTTCTGCTGGCGGCTTTGGTCCAAATCATTGGTGTAGATCATGAACTCTCGTACCGTTGAGGCAATGTCGACCGTACTCGGCATTTCGAGCGTCTCAGCCAGGGCGAGAATGTTTTTGCGATAGTCGACGAATTGGTTCGGTCGATCCAAGTCTTCCTGATTACGCATGGCGTAACGACGAAGTTTTTCTGCCGCGATCGAGCGTATCTCATCCGGCATACCATTGCAGTTTAGTTGCGGTGGTTCCACAACAGGTTGATAATGGAAGTCTAGCCCCTCTCGTTCACAAAAATCAATCAACTCGGTAACGTGCAGCATATTATATGCTTGGACAGCCATCTTTACATAGACGTACGCATTTGGAGTATTTTGCAGATTTTTGAGATTCTGCTTGATGCTCTCCCACTCTGACGGATAACGGAGGTAGTCATTCAGTCCTGAATAACCGTCGAGGCTGACTTGAATGATGAGCAGCTTGAACCGAACTGCGAGTTCGCGCCATTCGTCGTCCATGACCGTGCCGTTTGTGGACACAGATAACGTAATATCCGAAGCTCGGCCCATCGAGATTAGGTATCGCATAATATTGCGAACTTCCTTAATTAACAGCGGCTCGCCGCCGATGAAATTGAGTTTCGTGATGACCTGGAGGTCATAGAAAAGATCGGTTTCGATGAATTCCTTGTTCTGGAACCATTGCCGTCCAGAAGCGAAGCGACCAATGCTTATCAAGTTTCGACCCTTCGAGGCCCGGATCAATGCCAAACGCCGAATGCCGAGGCCGGTGTTGGTCGCGTTGTCGGGGCTCAAAAAGGACGAGTTGATGGAGATATCGAGTGCGGGATTGCCTAGGGAAACGTCATTGAGGTTAAAGGTTCTTGACCATAGGCCCGGCGCAGGGACGTCATCGTAAAGAACGTGAGAATTGACAGTCAATCGCAGCCGCTGGTCAACGGGACGATTTTCGTCAATCGTCAAAGCTATGCCCACCAGGTCAATGCCATCGGTGTTCATATTTATTTGCGCATGCCCGTTCGTCCAAGCGACGGGCTCGCTGTTCGACCAATCGATTTCTGATAGGCCGTCGTAGCTCACTCCGAGCACCCGCCGAGGCGCGACGACCGTTTCGGAGCCCCTCCACCGTGCGGTCGAAGCCGGCGAAATAGAGCCTGGAAACGAATTTGGCCATCGGACTTGGACAGGATCGGCGGCGACAGACGAACTGTAGCTGAAATGGCAGGTGCGACATCTGAGATTACAGAGGCTGCCAACGTGCATATCCAAGCGCTCGGGACCGTTGGGAAGAGCGAAATCGGAACTGATCGCCCGTCGCTTGAGATCTGCGAGCGTCTCGTTGCGGGGATTTAGCCAACCGGCCTCAAAGGCGTCGTTCGCGTCTTCCCAAATGGTGCGGAATTTTTGTTTGATCTGCTTGTAGCAATAATTACATCCATCGACCGGCTTGCCCTCCACCATAAGGCGACGAATGTTTCGCATTGCGTCTGAATTCCAAATTTCCGCAAGCGAGTATTCATTGACAGACATGGTGCGGCCGCCTCTCTCGATATCGTGCGAGAATACGCAGCACGGCTTCACCAGCCCGCTCGCCGTTATGTTCAACTCGAGAAACGGATATATACAAAACGAGTTGCGAATATAGGAGAAGTCCTCATTTGCGTCGTCATTCATAACGGGTCCTTTCGAGCCGGCACTTCACGATTTCGCGACAGCGAAGCCGACACATCACAAGCGTCTGCAGATTTTGCTATGCGAATCACATTAACCGACATTCGCCGGATGGCGCCGCCTGCGGACTCCATAATTCCCTCAATTTGGCGTTGCTGACAACCATCAGCCAACGCGGTGATCCGCCCGCGGCATTCGGGCGGCCCGACGCCCTGGAACCGCAGAAATTCGCCAAATTTTCCTTCATCAAGGCGCGCCTCTCCCATAAGTTAGGCTTAAAGGCATGATAAGCTAACGCCTTAAGCCGTTGACCTGACCGATGGACGCCGCGCTCGCCGATTAGCTGCAGGATTCCCGTCGAGCGGGGCGCTTTGGCTCTCTACTTCTTGCGGCCCGACAACGCGGAGGCTTCAATGGCGACTATGCCGTCCATCGGCCTCAGCTATCCTGGGGCCGGTGTTCGCTTTTCACGGCTGTCGATCAATTGGCGCGATATCGCGTCGAAATATCATGCGCGATGCGCGCGCCTTCGTCGAGAAAACGCGCGCCGACCAGTTGCGCGCTGGGCGTGCAGGCGTGGTAGGCATATTCATAGCCGCGAAGGCCGCGATTGAAGGCGCCGGCGAGTTTTTCCCGCCGCGACGGCCCGGCGTCTTCGGCGTTCATGAGATTTTCCATCTCGGCGCGCCACGGCGCGTTCTTCGCGTCCGCGGCCCCGCAAAGCGGCTGCAGATAGCTCAAGGCGCCCATGATTTCCGACAGACGCAGCAGTTGCGGCTCATAGGGCGGCGGCGGCCCCTCGGCCGGCGGCGCCGGATTGGCGCTTGCCGCGCCCTTGGCCGCCTCCTTCTTGGCCGCACCGGGAGCCCGTGCGTTCTTGTCGGCGGCGGCGCCTTGTTTCTTGTGCGTCTTGGCCCTGTGACGCAGATCGCCCGCGCGGCGTCGCGAGCGGTAACCGGCGTCCGGCGCGGTGGTGGGCCGGTTGTCGAAAAAGGGCAAGAAGAACTGCGCGCGCGCGGGCGCCCCCGATTGCGCGGCCAAGCCGATCGCCCCGGCAAACAGGCCCAGGGCGAGCAAACCCGGCCGCGACCGTCGCCATATCGCCTTCATTGCGCAGCTTCCACGATTCGTTGGGCGTCGGCGACAATATGGGTCAGACCGGGGGTCAGCGAAAGCCCCTCGTAATCGCCCGGCGCCCGCCACAACACCTCGCTGGCTTCGGGACCGGGCTCCGCCTCGCCCGCCAGCCAGTGGGCGACGAAGGAGAGAATGACATAATGGCGCTCGACCCTGCCGGCGCCGTCGCGGGCGATGTGCTGGAAAATCTGGTTGAATCCGACCAGCCGCGCCAGGACGCCGGTCTCCTCGCGCAATTCCCGCAAGGCGGCGGCCTCGACCGTTTCGCCGGTTTCGACCAGCCCGCCCGGCAGCGTGAACATGCGCCGGTAAGGCGCTTCGGCGCGGCTCGCCAGCAGCACCTTGCCGTCGCGAAACACCGCGATGCTGACAGCGAGAGCCGGATGCGCCGGGTAAAGGCGGCGGGACGACGTCACGGATAGAGCGCCTCGCTCACCCAGTCGCCTTCCGGCTTTTCGCGCGTGTAGCGGACGCGCTCGTGCAGGCGGAACGGCTTGGCCGACCAGAATTCGATCTCGACCGGACGGATGCGATAGCCGCCCCAGTAGGGCGGGCGCGGCACGGGCCCGATATTGAACCGGGCGGCCTGGAACGCGACCGCCTTTTCCAGCGCGAAACGGCTTTCCAGCGGCCGCGACTGCTGGCTCGCCCAGGCGCCGATGCGGCTGTCGCGCGCGCGACTGGCGAAATAGGCGTCCGATTCGGCGTCGCCGACCGGCTCCACCGGGCCGCGAAAGCGGAACTGCCGCAGCAGGCTCTTCCAGTGCAAAACCCCCGCCGCGCTTGGATGGGCGGCGAGTTCGTTCCCCTTGGCGCTTTCGCGATTGGAATAGAAGACGAAGCCCTCGTCGTCGAAACCCTTCAGCAGGACCATGCGGGCGTTGGGCGTTCCCTGGGCGTCGACCGTGGCGAGGCACATGGCGTTGGGTTCGTTGACCTCATGCTTTTCCGCCTCGTCCATCCAGCCTTTAAACAAAGCGAAGGGCTCATGAGCGGGCCTGTGGTTACGCCCCGTTAATGCGTTCATCGGAATATGGCCTTCCCAGAGTTCTTTTCGTCCGGATCACGCTCGCGTGCGCTTGCCCCCGTTTCAGCATAGTGAACCGCCGTCGCCGGAGCGGCAAGATTTTACGCTGGCGCGCCGCCTGATCGCCTGCGCGCTGCTGTGCCAGAGCCTCGCGGCCTGCGCGGTGGCGACGCCGCTGGACGGGGGAATCGACACTCAGCCAACGGGCTCGATCTCGGCGCCGCCGCCCCAGGGCGCCGCGTCGTCACATTTGCCTCCCTCGCTGGACGAGGAAGACCGCCGCCGCGTCCTCGGCGCCCTGGCCGTCGCGCTCGACCCCCAGGGCAACGGCGCCTCGGTGCGCTGGGACAATCCGATCAGCAAGGCCCATGGCGAGATCACGCCGATCGGGCTTGCTTATCCATCGAAGGATCTGATCTGCCGCAAATTCTCGGTCCGCTTCGACACCCCGGCCGGCTCCCGCCTTGAGGAGGGCGCGGCCTGCCGCGACAAGAACGCGCTGTGGAAAATCGCAGAGCTGCAGCCGGCGAAAGGCGCGCCCGCCCCCTTGCGCGAAGCCCGTCTCTGGCCCAAATAGGAGCGAAGGCATGGCGGCGGCGCCTCGCGGGGGCCGCCGATAAAATGAGCTTATGACGAGAATGCGCGATCCCTACCAAGTTCTCGGCGTCGGCAAGGGCGCCCCGCAGGCCGATGTCAAAAAGGCCTTCCGCAAGCTCGCAAAACAGCACCATCCCGACCGGAATCCCACCGATCCCAAGGCGAAGGAAAAATTCGCCGAGATCAACAGCGCCTATGAGATCGTCGGCGACGAGAAGAAGCGCGCCCAGTTCGACCGCGGCGAGATCGACGCCGAAGGCAAGCCGCGCCATCCCGGTTTCGAAGGCTTTGGCGCTGGCGCGGGTCCCGGCGGCTTTCGGCGCGGCGGCGGTCCCGGCGGCGCGCATTTCGAGTTCAATTCCGGCGCCGGCGGTTTCGAAGGGGCGGATATATTCGCCGACTTTTTTGGCGGCGGACGGGGCGGACGGCGGCCGGGTTTCGGCGGCGGCGCTCGCCAGCAGGCGCGCGAACCGGGCGCCGATATCGCGCTCGAAGCCGCCATTCCGCTCGAAACCGCCATCCATGGCGGCAGTGCGCGGGTGCTGACGCCCAATGGCCGGACGCTGGAAATCAATGTCCCGGCCGGCATCGACGAAGGCAAGCAGATTCGCCTGCGCGGCCAGGGCCAGCCCAGCCCGAGCGGAGGTCCTGCCGGCGACGCTCTGGTGACGGTGCGTTTCGAGAAGCACGGCCTGTTCCGGATCGACGGCCGCGACTTGCGGCTCGACCTGCCGATCGCGCTTTACGAAGCGGTGCTGGGCGCGAAAGTCGAGGCGCCGACGCTCAGCGGCAAGGTCGAACTGACCCTGCCGCCGCACAGCAATTCCGGCCGGACTCTTCGCCTGCGCGGCAAGGGCCTGCCCGCCGCCACCGGCAAGCTCGCCGGAGACCTGCTGGTCACCCTGCGCATCGTCCTGCCCGAAGGCGCCAATGTGGAGCTTGAGGAGCTGGCGCGGAAAATGCGCGCCGACAGCCCCTATCATCCGCGCAACGAGCTGGCGAGGTAAATCCCCGGCGGCCTCAGCCCCCGACCGTGTCGATATTGTATACGTCGTCGCGGAAATGGACCGTGCCGTCAGCGGAGGCCCAGCCGGTCATATAGACCCAGACCACCGGCACGGGCGTGGACAGCTTGATGTCCTCGCGGGCGCCGCTCGCGATCCGTTGCTGGATCAGTTGCGCGGTCCACACCCCGAGATCGGGCGAAATGCTCGGCGCCGGCGCCGCGGTCGTGGGCGGCGGGGTCACCGGCACGCCCTGAAGCACCCAGGCGGCGAGGTCATAGACGCCCTGCACCCGCACGCAGCCGTGCGACAGGAAGCGGTAATCGTTGGCGAACAGGTTCCGCGTCGGCGTGTCGTGCATATAGACCGAGTCGGGATTGGGCATCTGGAGGCGGATCAGGCCGAGCGCATTGCCCTTGCCGGAGTCCTGCCGCAGGATGTAGTTGGTCGCCTTGTCCGAATTCCAGTCGATCGAACTCGGATTGATCTCCTTGCCCTGGTAGCTGAGGATGCGGATATGGGCGCGCGCCAGATAATTCGGCTGCTTGCGCATTTTCGGGATGATCTCGTTCTTGATGATCGAGACCGGCACCGTCCAGGTCGGATTGAGATTGACCGCGACGATCCGGGCGGTGAGCTGGGGCGATTGATGATCCGGCTCGCCGACAATGACGGCATAGCGATGGAAGACTCGGCCGTTCTCGATCGCATCGACCGCCAGAGACGGGATATTCACCGCCACATATCGGTCGCCGAAGGAGAAATTCAGCCCGGCGAGCCGCTGCGCGCTTGAGGCGAGCTGCTTGAAGCGGACATTGGCCGGCACGTTCATCGCGCGCAGGGTCATGCCGGCGACGACGCCCGTCTGCCGCAAGCCGTTGCGGAACTGGAATCTTTTCACGGCCGCCGTGAGCGCAGGGGTCCAGCGCGCTCCATTGGCCTCGGCGCCGACAAGGTCGCCCTCGATGGCGAGGCGACGGCGCAGGATTTCGACCGCCGGGCCGCGCGCGCCGGGCCGCAGGTCGCTCGGGACGACGGGCCAGCCGCCGGCGTCGACGATCGCCGCGTAACGCTCCGAAGCCTTGGCGGTGGTGAAAAAGGTCTCCGGCTGGAGGATGGGGGTCGGGTCGTCCGACAAGGCCATTTCGCGCGGAACCGGCTTCGGGCGCGGCTTGGGCTTTGCGGCGGCGGCCTGGGCCGGCGGCGCTCCAGGCGGTTTCGCCTGGGCCGCGGGGTTCGGGGCGGCGGGGTTCGGGGCCTCGGCCTTGGGGACTTCGGTTTTCGGGGCTTCGGATTTGGGGGTCTCGGCCTTGGGCGTCTCGACCTCGGGCGCGGCGGGCGCGGCGGCTGCGGCGGGAGCGGGAGCGGCCGGGGCGGCGGCCGGCGGCGGCAAGGGTGACGAATCGATATCGGACGCGGCCGGGAGTTGGGGCGACGCCGGCGCCGGGGGCTGGGCCGCCATCGGCTCGGGCGAAAGCGGGCTCTGCGCCCGGGATGTCACAGGCGCGAAAGGCGTCACGCCGAGCATGACGGCCAGAACAAGTGCCGGAGTTTTTTGCGCGCGCCGCATGATTCGCAATTTCCCTGAGAGGCGTCGTCCTTTACGGATGATAAGAAGGATCGCGACGCCTTTGCCAAGCTTTTCGAAGGCTTTCGCGCAATTTCCCCGGTTCTGTGTCCTTTTTGCGACCGGCCCGCTCGCGACCGTTCCATTCACGCGCCGCCGGCGTAGAGCCGCCGCAATTCGTGCTTGAGAATCTTGCCGGTCGCTCCGTGGGGCAGTTCGTCGGCGACGATCACCCGGTCGGGAATGGCGAAATTGGCGACCTTGCCCTTGAAAAAGGCGCGTAGGCTTTCCGGCTGCGGCTCATGGCCCTGACGCGGGACGACGATCAGCAGCGGCCTTTCGCCCCATTTCTCGTCCGCCGCCGCGATGGCCGCCGCCTCGGCGACATCGGGATGGCCGATTGCGATATTTTCGAGCTCGATCGAACTGATCCATTCGCCGCCCGATTTGATCAGATCCTTCGACCGGTCGGTGAGCAGCATAAAACCGTTTTCGTCGATCACCCCGACATCGCCGGTGGGAAACCAGGCCTCGTCGGCGATCTCGCTTTCGGCTGAGCGGAAATAGCCTTTGGCGATCCAATGGCCGCGACAGGAGATGTCGCCCTGGCTCTTGCCGTCCCAGGGCGCTTCCGCGCCGTCCGGGCCGATGGCGCGGATGTCCGCGCCGAACAGGGCGCGCCCCTGCCGGGCCGCATGGTCGAAGCGCGCCTCGCCTTCCAACATTGCCGTCGCGGGCTTGGGACCATTATAGGCCACCACCGGGCTGGTTTCGGTCATGCCCCAGCCCTGACAGGCTTCGACGCCGAGTTCGGCGAAGGCCACGATCAAGGCGCGCGGCAGCGCCGCCCCGCCCGACATGATCCGCTTCAGCGTCTGGAAGCCCGCGCCGGTCTGGCGCATGTGATTGACCAGAGCCAGCCAGACCGTGGGCACGCCGACCGAAAGATCGACGCGCTCGCTGTCCATCAGGCCGAGCAGCGAAACCGGATCGAGATGCGCGGCCCGGCATGATCAGCGCGGCGCCGACCATGGGCGCGGCATAGGGCAGGCCCCAGGCGTTGACATGGAACATCGGCACGACCGGCAGGACGCGGGTCGTCGCGCTCAGCCTGATGGCGTCCGCGCCGTTGGCGACCATTGCGTGAAGCAGCGAGGAGCGGTGCGAATAGAGCACGCCCTTGGGCTTTCCCGTGGTCCCGGACGTATAGCAAAGGCCGGAGGCGGTGTTTTCGTCGAAAACCGGCCAGTCGTCTTCCTCGCGCGCCGCCTCGATCAGGCCTTCATAGTCCAGTTGGGTCACGCCCGGCGGCAGATCGAGCCTTTTCATCTCGCCCGGTTCGGCCAGCACCACGATCGTGTGCAGAACAGCGGCGAGTTTGGGCGCGATGGCGGCGGCGATGGGCGCGAAACAGGCGTCCACGAACAGCACATGATCTTCGGCATGGGCGATGATATAGGCGATGTCCGCCGGCGTCAGGCGCGGATTGATGGTGTGGCAGACCGCGCCCATGCCGGAAATGGCGTAATAAAGTTCGAGGTGGCGGTCGCTGTTCATGGCCAGCGTCGCGACGCGGTCGCCGAACCGCACGCCCAGCTCGCGCAAAGCGCCCATCAGTTTTCGCGCGCGCCGCTCCATCGCCGCATAATTCGTGCGGACGATCCGGCCGTCGTCGCGCCGCGAGACCACTTCGGCCTCGCCATGGTGGCGCGCCGCGTGTTGGATGATGGATGAAATCAGCAATTCGCGCCGCTGCATCAGGCCTAGCATCGATCCTCCGCAAAATTTTTTCGAGATTATCGCCGCTTGGCTTTTGCCGCCAACGCGCCCTCGCTTCGCCCGAAGCCTTGGGCTTGGCCTCCCCGCCGCCGAAATTATGCGGCCCCATGTCCTCGTCGGTCGGCTTGTGGATGCGCGACGGCGGCAGATTGGCCTTTTCGCCATATTTGCGCGCGCCGGCGAAAGAACCGCCGCCCGCCTCGACCTCGCTCTGGCGGGCGAGCGGATCGTCGGCGACGGTCAGCTCCACCGTTTGCAGGCGCCTGATCTCGTCGCGCAGCCGCGCGGCGGTCTCGAAATCGAGATCGCCCGCCGCCGCCTTCATCTTCTTTTCCAGATCGGCGATCGTCGCCGCGAAATTATGGCCGATGGCCGGCGCGGCCAGGCCGATATCCACGCTGACATGGTCCTGCTCATAGACCGAGCCGAGAATATCGGCGATGCCGCGCTTGATCGTCGCCGGGGTGATATTGTGTTCCTGGTTCCAGGCCAGTTGTTTCTCGCGCCGGCGCCGCGTCTCGCCCATGGCGCGATCCATCGAGCCGGTGATCGTGTCGGCATAGAGAATCACCCTGCCGTCGACATTGCGCGCGGCGCGGCCGATGGTTTGCACCAGCGAACGCTCGCTGCGCAGAAAACCTTCCTTGTCGGCGTCGAGAATGGCGACGAGCGCGCATTCGGGAATGTCGAGGCCTTCGCGCAGCAGATTGATGCCGACCAGCACGTCGAAGGCGCCAAGCCGCAGGTCGCGCAGGATCTCGATGCGCTCGATCGTGTCGATGTCGGAATGCATGTAGCGCACCCGCACGCCGTTCTCGTGCAAATATTCGGTGAGGTCCTCGGCCATGCGCTTTGTCAGCACCGTGACAAGGCTGCGATAACCGCGCGCCGCCGTGTCGCGCGCCTCGCCCAGCAGGTCGTCCACCTGCGTGCGCGCCGAGCGCACTTCGACCGGCGGATCGACCAGGCCGGTCGGGCGGATGACCTGTTCGACGAAAACGCCGCCGGTGCGCTGCATTTCCCAATCGCCCGGCGTCGCCGAGACATGGATCGACTGCGGCCGCATGGCGTCCCATTCCTCGAAACGCAGGGGCCGATTGTCGAGGCAGGAGGGCAGCCGGAAGCCATATTCGGCCAGCGTCGCCTTGCGCCGGAAGTCGCCCTTATACATGCCGCCGATCTGCGGCACGGTGACATGGCTTTCGTCGGTGAAGACCAGCGCGTTTTCGGGCAGATATTCGAACAGGGTCGGCGGCGGCTCGCCGGGGCGCCGCCCGGTGAGATAGCGCGAATAATTCTCGATGCCGGCGCAGGCGCCGGTCGCCTGCAGCATTTCGAGATCGAAAGTGGTGCGCTGTTCGAGCCGTTGCGCTTCGAGGAAGCGGCCCGAAGCCTGCAATTCCTCGAGCCTCTGGCGCAACTCCGCCTTGATGCCGTCGAACGCCTGAAGAAGCGTCGGGCGCGGCGTGACATAATGCGAATTGGCGTAAAGCTTGATGAGCTCGAGGTCCTGAATTTTCTTGCCGGTCAGCGGATCGAATTCGGCAAGCAATTCCACCTCGTCGCCGAAGAAGGAAATGCGCCAGGCGCGGTCCTCGTAATGGGCCGGAAAGACCTCCACCGTATCGCCGCGCACGCGAAAGGCGCCGCGCGAAAAATCCGGCGTGCGCTTGTATTGCAGCGCCACGAGGTCTTGCAGCAACTGGCGCTGGTCGAGCTTTTCGCCGAGTTTTACCGAAAAAGTCATGGCGGTATAGGTCTCGACCGAGCCTATGCCATAGATGCAGGAGACCGAGGCGACGATCACCACGTCGTCGCGTTCGAGCAAGGCGCGGGTGGCGGAATGGCGCATCCGGTCGATCTGCTCGTTGATCGAGCTTTCCTTCTCGATATAGGTGTCGGTGCGCGGCACATAGGCTTCCGGCTGGTAATAATCGTAATAGGAAACGAAATATTCGACCGCATTGTTGGGGAAAAAGCTTTTGAACTCGCCGTAAAGCTGGGCGGCGAGAGTCTTGTTGGGCGCAAGGATCAGCGCCGGGCGCTGGCTGCGGGCGATGACCTGCGCCATGGTGAACGTCTTGCCGGAGCCGGTGACCCCGAGCAGAACCTGATCGTGTTCCTGCGCCTTGAGGCCCTCGACCAGTTCCTCGATGGCGTGGGGCTGGTCGCCCTGTGGGGCATATTCCGAGACCAGTTCGAAGCGGACGCCGCCTTCCGATTTTTCCGGCCGCAACGGGCGATGCGGAACCCAGGGCGCCTTGTCGCGCAGATTGGGATCGCCCTTTTCCAGCAGATCTTCGAGAAGCGTCGCGGTGACGCCGCTTCCGGTCTGGAAGTTTTCCTTCGCCGGCGCCCGCCGCATCGGCTTTTCGCGCGCAATTTCGGGCTCCTGACCCAGCCCGTAGCGCGCGGCTTCCTCGGCGGAGAGTTTTTCCGCCACATAAGGCGAGGCCGCCTCCTCGAACCCCTTGCCGATCAAGGCCGGGTTGAGCAAGAGCGGCCAGATGGTCGTCCAGCGGCTGCACGTCAGGTTTTGACGCCCTGGCCCGTGAGGAAGGTTTCTTTGCCATACGCGCAATATGGGGGCGGCGGCGGGCAATGGGAAGCAGGGAGCGGTCGTGCGGTATGGGAGCCCGGGCTTGTACCATCGGCCCTTGAAAGGGACCGAAGGTATCCACGCCGTCCCGCTCGATGGATAGCTCAAGTCAGGCAAGGTCGCCGTAAAGGTCTCGTCATTCAGTATTGAAACCCATGATCGAACGCCCGACCCGCCGGCTTCGGGATCAATAAAAACCGGGGCCCCAGGGCCCCCACATGCCCCAATCCATCGCGGCTTCCTGCTGCATTTCCGCGGCGGCGAGCTGTTCGTCGGCGATGTGCTTTTGCAGCCTGATCTGCTGGTAGCGCTGATAGGCCGTCTCGTTGCCAACATAAAGGCAACCGCAGCCGGCGGCGTCAGCGTAAACGTAATAACGGCGCCTTTCCTTTTTTGATAGAGGAAGACATTCTGCGGCATCGCCTTGAGTTGGGCCAGTTTCGCCGGCGTGTCCGCCTGTTTCCGCGTGAATTGCGCGGCCGCCAGCATGTCCTCTCGGTCTTGCGCGTTGAGAGTGGCGCAGCCCGAAACAGCGAGCGAGGCGGCGAGGGCGGTCCATACGACGGATTTGGGCAACATCTTGACAAATCTCCGAAACTTGGTGAATGCGCCAGACTATCTGCGCGGCGAGCTTTGTCCAGACGCGAGGCGGCGAAAATGTCTCGTCGCGCCGCTCGTCAAAAACTCTGTTCGAACACCAGAACGGTCTGCTCGGCGATTCGCGTCATCAGGGGAATTTCGGCCAGCGGCCGGTCGGAGGCAAGGTCGCGGCCGGTCAGCGCCAACTGCGGCCAGTTCTTGTAAATGCAGTCCCTGGCGTTGCGCAGGACGAGCGCCGATATGGCGCATTGCCGCGCCCAGAAGGCGCGCCGCCCGGGCAGATAGGCTTCGAGAAGTTTCTTGACGCGCTTCTGCCGTCCCCGCACCGGCTTCAACAGCTTTTCGACATCAGCCACGCCCTCGAACCAGCCTTCGGCGATGTCTCGTCCCGCGACCTCGATCGGCGCATCGGACGAAACGCCGCCGCTTGTTTGCGGCAGGGCGTCGGCCAGCAGGCGGTCGATCAGCTCCGACAGCGTTTCTGTGAGCGGATAGACCGGCCCAAGCCCCAAGGCCTCGACGGCCTGCGCGGTTTCGAACGGCGGCGGCGTGTTTGAAGCCAGATTGTCGCCGAGAGCGAGGCGCAGCAGGCCAGCCAGCGCCTCAAGGTCGGTTTCCGTCGTCCCGACGGCCGACTTGATCCGGGCGATCACGCCGTCCATTTCGCGTTTGGGCAGATCGTCCATCACGAAAGCGTCGGCGACGCCCCCCGGTTTGATCATGATCGCGACGACGCGATAGCGCGTTCCGGCTTTTTGCCCCACCGCGACCTGCATCGTTCCGGAGCCGTCGCAAAGCGTCGCCACGCATTTCAGCGTTTTCACGGCGGCGGCCGGCCTGGCGGGACGGGCGTTGCGGCGCATGGCCTTGATCGTCTCATCGACGGCGGCCTGCCGCGCCGAAGCCAGCCACGGCCGGACAAGAACCAGCCTTTCCAGCGCGGCGCTCTCGACCGGCGCCTTTTTCGCCGCCTCGGCCAAAGCCTCGGCGGCGGCGATCGCCGTCGCTTCGTCGGGATCGAACAGAAAGCCGGCGACCGCCTGGGCGGTCAACGGGCCTTCGGCCAGATGGCCGAAAATTTCGGCTTTCAACTCGACCGGCAAGATGCAGCTCATCGAGCGGACAAAGCCGAAAATCCGGAAAGGATCGTCGCCGTTTTCCAGCGCCTGTTCGCGCACAAAGGCGCCATGTTCACGCGCGCTTTCAGCCCCCTGCCCCGGACCCGCCTCCTTCCATGCGCGCGCGAAGGCGTCCTTCAAACATTCCGGCGGCGGCAGGCCGGCGTCGGCGAAAACCTTGCCGATCATCATCATGTCGCCCGGATCCAATATATCGTCGGCCACGGCCTCACGCAGCATCCGGTCGATTTCGCGCAGCGCCTTCCGCGCCTCGGGATCGCCGCCATTGGCGTCCATCCGCGTCTCGTCGAGCGCCGGAACGAGTTCGGCGAACAACTCGCCGGCCTCCTCGATTCCGGCGTCCTTGATCGTGTCGAGCAGATCGGCGAAGAGTTCCACTACGCTTGGCTGCGGCGCGGCGAAAGGGTTTTTCGTCAGAAGTTGTTCCAGCATGGCGGAAAAAGTCTCGTCGTCGAGCGACAACCTGCCCGGCCCTCCGCCTTCGCGGGGCTTTCGCGGCAATTTCACTGGCTTGCGGGGGGCGGGCTTTTTTTTCATATCGATTCGCTCAACCATTTTGCCGTCAAGGCCGGGCGCCGCTCCCGTCAAATCGTCACTTGCGCGCCCATTTCGACCACGCGGTCGGAGGGGATGGAGAAGAAGTCGGTTGCGTTGATCGCCTGTTTCGACAGGTTGACGAACAGCTTGTCCTGCCAATGCGGCATGCCGGAGGCCGGCGAGGTTTTCAGCGTCCTTTTGCCGAGGAAGAAGGACGTGGTCATGATGTCGAACTTCACCCCGCATTTGCGCATCAGGGCCATCGCCGCCGGCACCCTCGGCGTTTCCATGAAGCCGAAATAAACGGTGACGCGCATGAAGTCCTGCGAGAGCTTCTCGATTTCGAAACGGTTGCTCTCCGACACGCGCGGCGTCGGCTTGGTGACCACGTTCATGATCACGATGCGCTCGTGCAGCACCTTGTTGTGCTTGAGATTGTGCATCAGCGCCGAGGGCGCGACATTGGGGTCGCCGGTGAGGAAGACCGCCGTGCCGGGCACCCGGGTCGGCTTGGATTTTTCCATCATGCGGATGAGATCGACCGTCGGGATCGAATCGCGGTGGGTTTTGCGCGCCAGAAGCTCGGTGCCGCGCACCCAGGTCCACATCACGATCATCGACAGGCCGGCGAGGCTCAGCGGCACCCAGCCGCCTTCGAGCACCTTCACCAGATTCGCGGCCATGAAGGCGAGATCGACGATGAGGAACAGGCCGACGAAGGGAATGGCCGCGGCCAGCGGCCAGCGCCACAATTTCCACACCACGAAGAAGGACAGCGCGGTCGTCACCACCATGGTGCCGGTCACGGCAATGCCATAGGCGTTGGCGAGATTGTCCGAGGTGCGGAACAGGAAGACCAGCAGCAGCACGCCGATCAGCAGGGTCCGATTGACGCGCGGAACGAAAATCTGCCCTTCGGTGGTGGCTGAGGTGTGCTGGATTTCGAGGCGCGGCAGCAGGCCGAGCTGGATCGCCTGGCGCGACAGCGAAAAGGCGCCGGTGATGACCGCCTGGCTGGCGATGATCGTGGCGACAGTGGCCAGGATGACGAAGGGTATCAGCGACCAGGCGGGCGCCATCATGTAAAAGGGATTGGCGACCGCCGAATGGTCTTTCATCACCAGCGCGCCCTGGCCGAGATAATTGCACACCAGCGCCGGCAGGACGAAGAACAGCCACGCGAACTGGATCGGCTTGCGGCCGAAATGGCCCATGTCGGCGTAAAGCGCCTCCGCCCCGGTCACCGCGAGGAAGACCAGGCCGAGGGTGACGAAGCCGGTCGCGCCGTGGCCGAACAGGAATTTGAGACCGGAGATCGGGTTGAAGGCATGGAGGATGCGCGGCGCGTCGACGATATGATAAACCCCCAGCGCGCCGATGACGCCGAAGAACACCACCATGATCGGGCCGAAATAGGTCGCGACCTTGGCCGTGCCGCTGCTTTGCACGACGAACAGGCTCACCAGGATCCCCACCGAGATCGGCAGCACGTAAGGCCGGAAGGCGCTCGACGCGGTATTGAGGCCATCGACCGCCGAAAGCACGGAAATCGCGGGGGTGATGATCGCGTCGCCGGAAAACAGGGCCGCGCCGGCCACGCCGAGCAGGAAGATCCAGCGCGAGCGCCGGCCGAGCGCGTTCTGCGCCAGGGCCATCAGCGCCAATGTGCCGCCCTCGCCCTTGTTGTCCGCCCGCATCAGGAAGAACACATATTTGAGCGTCACCACGAAGACCAGGGCCCAGATCAGCAGCGAAACGATGCCGATCACCTCCGATTCGACCACGCCGTCCTTCTTCATATGGTCCAGCGCCGCCTGAAGCGCATAGAGCGGGCTGGTGCCGATGTCGCCATAGACGACGCCCATCGAGCCGAGGATCATGGTCCGGAACCCCGCGCCGTGGTGGTCAGAGTCCGGCGGGGCTGGCTGGGTGACGGATTCCGGGGAAGGCGTAACGGCGGCGGGCGTGGGAATCGTGTCTTGCGACATAGGACCATCCTGGCTGCCGCCTCGAAATGAGGCGCGACCGGGGCAGTCCTATAGACCTTTCCGCTGTGCAAGAGAAGGGGCGCCTTCGGCGCCTCGGCGCGGCGCGTTGCGATCGGCTGAATTTGCTGGCATGAGGCGGCATGACCTTGCCGATCGACGAAGCCCTGCCACGCCTCGCCCGAACGCTGGCGGAGAGCGCGCGCGCCGTGCTCGTGGCGCCGCCCGGCGCCGGCAAGACCACCCGCGTTCCGCTCGCCCTGCTCGATTCGAGCCAATTCGCCCCTTGGCGCGGCGACGGCAAGATCGTGGTGCTGGAGCCGCGCCGCCTCGCCGCCCGCGCCGCCGCCGAGCGCATGTCGAGCGTCCTCGGCGACAGGCTCGGCGAAACCGTCGGTCTGAAAGTGCGCATGCAGTCGCTGAGCGGGCCGAAAACCCGGATCGAAGTCGTCACCGAAGGCGTCTTCGCCCGGATGATCCTCGACGACCCCTCGCTCGAAGGCGTGGCGGCGGTGCTTTTCGACGAATTCCACGAACGCTCTCTCGACGCCGATCTCGGCCTTGCCCTGGCGCTGGACGCGCAAGCGGCGCTGCGGCCCGACCTGCGCCTGCTGGTCATGTCGGCGACGCTCGACGGCGCGCGGGTCTCGAAACTGATGCAGAACGCGCCCATCGTCGAATCGCAAGGCCGCGCCTTTGCGGTCGAAACCGTCTATCTGGGACGCGATCCGCGCGAAAGGATCGAGGAGGCCGGCTTTCGCGCCATACGCCGGGCCCTGGCCGAACAAAGGGGCTCGATTCTGGTCTTCCTGCCCGGACAGGCGGAAATCCTGCGGCTTGCCGGAAAACTCGAGGAAAGCCTGGACGATCCGGCCGTCGATGTCTGCCCGCTCTACGGCGCGATGGAGCGCGCGGCGCAGGACCGCGCCATCCGCCCCGCGCCGGAAGGCCGGCGCAAGGTCGTGCTGGCGACCTCGATCGCCGAGACCTCGATCACCATCGACGGGGTGCGTGTGGTCATCGACTGCGGCCTCGTCCGCGCGCCGCGCTTCGAGCCCGATCTCGGCCTGACCCGGCTCGAAACCCTGCGCGTCTCGCGCGCCGCCGCCGACCAGCGCCGCGGCCGCGCCGGCCGCACCCAGCCCGGCCTGTGCTACCGCCTGTGGGAGGAAGCCGCGACCGGCGCCCTGCCGGCTTTCGCGCAACCGGAAATCCTCGCCGCCGATCTTTCCGGCCTGCTGCTCGACCTCGCCGCCTGGGGCGCGCGCGACCCGAACCAACTTTCGTGGCTCGATCCGCCGCCCGCCGCGGCGAGCGCCGAAGGACGCGCCCTGCTTCAGGAGCTTGGCGCGCTCGACGCGGAAGGCGCGATCACGGCGCGCGGAAAGGCGATGCAGCGCCTGCCCCTGCCGCCGCGCCTCGCCCGCATGGCGCTTCAGGCGGAATTCTTGGGCGAAGGCGAAAAAGCCTGCGAACTGGCCGTCGTTCTGACCGAACGGGGCCTCGGCGGCGATTCGCCCGATCTTTCCGAGCGTCTGGACCGTTTCCTTCGAGAAAATTCGTCGCGCGCCAAAGACGGGCGCCGTCTCGCCCATGGCTGGAAACACGGATTGCGCGACGCCGCGCGCGCACTCGACGAAAAGCGCGAGGACAGGACGCTCTCCCCCGGCGCTCTGGTCGCTCTGGCTTATCCCGACCGCATCGCCCGGGCGCGCGGCAAGGCCGGCGAGTTCCTGATGGCCAATGGCCGCGCCGCGATCCTTGAGCCGCACCAGGCGCTGGCCCGCGCGACGATGCTGGGCGTCGCGGAAATCGCCGGGCGCGCGGGCGCCAGCCGAATCCTCGCCGCCGCCGGACTGGAGGAGGCGGAATTCGAGGCTTTGTTCGGCGCCGAGATCGTGACACAGGACGAGACCCGCTTCGACGCCGCGAGCGGCTCCTTGCGCCGCCGCGAAATCCGGCGTTTCGGGGCGCTGACGCTCAGCGAGCGCAATCTGGCGGTCGAGCCGACGCTCGAAAGCGCCCGGAGTCTGGCGCGCGGCGCGGCGGTTTCAGGGATCGACCGGCTCGGCTGGAGCAAGGCGCAAAGGCAAATGCGCGAGCGGGTCGTTTTTCTGCGCGCGGCTTTCGCCGGCGACGACAATCCCTGGCCCGACCTGAGCGAGGCCGCGCTGGCAAAAGATCCGGAGGAATGGCTCGCGCCCTTCATCCTCGGGCGGCAGAAACTTGACGAGATCGACGCGGAAAATTTCGACTCCGCGCTCTCCGCGCTCGTCCCCTGGGATCTGGCGCGGCGGCTGGAGGCGGAGGCGCCGGCCCATTTCGTCACGCCCGCCGGCTCTTCGATCGCGCTCGATTATGGCGCCGCCGAAGGCCCCGTGCTGGCGGCGCGGGTTCAGGAATTTTATGGCCTTTCGACCCATCCGAGCGTCGCCGGCGGCCGGGTTGCGCTGACCCTGCATCTGCTGTCGCCGGCGCACCGCCCGATCCAGATCACCCGCGACCTGCCCGGATTCTGGCGCGGCTCCTGGGCGGCGGTGAAGGCGGAGATGAAAGGCCGCTATCCGCGCCATCTCTGGCCCGACGACCCGGCCGCCGCCGCGCCGACCACCCGCGCCAAGCCGCGCGGAACCTGATTTTCCGCGCGCCGAGGGCTTCGCTTTTTACGAACGGCGCGCGGGCGCCTTCGACCCGGCCGCGTCGCGCCGGCTCCCGCCGCCGGACGCGCCCGTCTGGTGGCGACCCGAGGTCGGCGCGCCGACCACCAGCGCCGAATAAAGGCTCGGCGCGCCGTCGTCGTCGAGAATCGCGCGCAGGATTTTTTTCAAAGCGCCCATGGGATCCCTCCATTTTTTCGATGGAGCCACCGAAAGAAATAGTTTTTCGTAAAGGGATTTCCAGAGAGTTAACCCCGCGTTTTTCGTTATCATCCGCGACGCGCCGGAAAGCCAGGCGCGGAAAAGCATCGCGAGTCGGGCCATGATCCTTCCCTCCGTCCATCCGCTGGTCGCCCTCGGCGTGGTCGTTTCGACCGCGGCGACCGACGCTGTCTATGTCCTGTTCAACGCCTCGGTGTCGGAACGAAGGAGGTTCGCCGCTGCGAGCTGGAGCAGCCTGTGGTATCTGCTCTCCGCCTTCGCGGTGATCAGCTATACTTCGAACTGGATCTATGTCCTGTTCGCGGCCTCGGGCTCGTGGATCGGCGGTTTCTTCTCGATCACCGCGCTGAACTGGATCAAGCCGCGCCAGGGCGGCCCATCGGCCGGGGCGTGACAGGGCGGAAAACATGCAAAGTCCCCTCAACGCCGTCGTTCTTTTCGTCATTCTCTGCGCCAGCGCCGCGCTTGGCTTCGCTGTTCACCGGCGCCTGCCGGAACAACACCGCTCACCCGAATCCATCTCGTTGATGCAGCTCGTGGTGATGCTGCTGGTGAATTTCACCGCCATCGTCCTCGGCCTCCTGACCACTTCGGTGAAGGGGGGATTTGACGCGGCCTACGCCACGCGGGCGGACGACGCGGCCCAGATCGTCCAGCTTGATCGCTGCCTGCGCGACTATGGTCCCGAAACCGCCGCGATCCGCGCCCAGTTGCGCGGCTATGTCGCTGCGGTGATCGTCAGCACCTGGCCAAACGAGCCGCGCCCGACCGGCGTCGATTATCCCGGCGCGGAGAAACTCCCGCGATTTGGGGAAGCCCCGAGCCTCTCGGGCGTGCTCGGCGACGTCGGGATCGAAATCCGGTCGCTCGCGCCCGTCAGCGTGTTGCAGCAGAACGTGGCCCGGGCTTGCGACGAGCAATACCGGGATATGCTGAGTGCGCGCTGGAAAGCGATCGAGAGCGAACGCGCCTCGATCTCATACCCCTTTTACTGGGTGCTGGTGTTCTGGCTGGCGATCCTGTTCGGCTCCTTCGGCCTCACCACGCGGCCCAACGCCACGATCATGGCGCTGATTGGCCTTTGCGCCCTCTCGATCACGGTCGCGGTCTTCGTCATTCTCGACCTCGACGAGCCCTATGGCGGGCTGTTCGGCATCCCCAGCGCCGCCATGCGCACGGCGCTCGCCGACCTGATGCGCTAAAAAATCTTGGCGCGGGCGCAATCCTTGGCTATGCCCAAGGGAGAAACCTCCCGGACGCCCGTTGCGATGTGCGAATTGCTTGGAATGAGCGCGAATGTTCCGACCGACATTCGCTTTTCCTTCGCCGGCCTCGCCCGGCGCGGCGGCGGCGTCGGCCCGCATCGCGACGGCTGGGGCGTCGCCTTTTACGAGGGCCGCGCGGCGCGCGCCTTCCACGATCCCGAACCCGCCGCAAGCTCCGACATCGCGCGTTTCATCGGCGCCCATCCGATCCGCAGCCGCACCGTCATCGCCCATATCCGGCAGGCCAATCGCGGACGGGTCGCTCTCGCCAACACCCATCCCTTCACCCGCGAATTGTGGGGCCGGATGTGGACCTTCGCCCATAACGGCCAGTTGCGCGGCATCAAGTCGCTGCCGCTCGATTTCTACGCGCCCGTCGGCGAAACCGACAGCGAACACGCCTTCTGCTGGATGCTCGACCAGTTGCGCGCGCGTTTCCCGGCGCTGCCGCCCTGCCGCGAGCTCGACCGCGAAATCCTCCAGCTCAGCACGCGGCTGGCGCGGCTCGGCGTGTTCAACATGCTGCTCAGCGACAGCCGGTCGCTTTACGCCTTCTGCGGCAAGAAATTGTCCTGCCTCACCCGCCGCGCGCCGTTCGGCGAGGCGACGCTGATCGACGACGACCGCAAGGTCAATTTCGCCGAAGAAACCGGCCCTGAAGATTGCGTCACCGTGGTCGCCACCGGGCCGCTGACCAGCGACGAGGCCTGGACCGCGATCAAGCCGGGCGCGCTGCTCATCCTGCGCGAGGGCAGGATCGCCGCCTCCCTGTTCATCGAAACGCCGGGCGTGCGAAAACCCGCCGCCCGTGAAAGGATCGCCACATGCTGATCGACGGAGAAAAACGCAGGGCCATCTGGCCGGACGCGGAAGGCCAGGGCGTGTGGATCATCGACCAGACCCGCCTGCCCCATGTGGTCGCGACCGTCCTGTTGCGGGAGCTTCCCGACGCGGCGCGGGCGATCAAGGACATGCTGGTGCGCGGCGCGCCGCTGATCGGCGTCACCGCGGCCTATGGCCTGGCCTTGGCCTTGCGCGCCGACGCGTCCGACGCGGCCATGGCCAAAGCGGCGGAGGTTTTGCGCGCGACGAGGCCGACCGCGGTCAATCTCGCCTGGGCCTTGGCGCGCATGACCGCCTTTCTCCAGCCCATGCCCGAAGAATTGCGCCGCGACGCCGCCTTCGCCTTCGCCAAGCACCTCGCTGAAAAGGACGTCGCCTGCAACGAGGCGATCGGCGACCACGGCCTCGCCCTGATCCGCGCGATTTCCGAAAAGCGCGGCGGCGCGCCGGTGCGCATCCTCACCCATTGCAACGCCGGCTGGCTCGCCGCCGTCGATTGGGGCATGGCGACCGCGCCGATCTACAAGGCGCAGGCCGCCGGAATTCCCGTCCATGTCTTCGTGGACGAGACGAGGCCGCGCAACCAGGGCGCATCGCTGACCGCCTTCGAACTCGGCCAGCAGCGGGTTCCCCACACCCTGATCGTGGACAATGCCGGCGGCCATCTGATGCAGCGCGGCGAAATCGACATGGCGATCGTCGGCGCCGACCGCATCGCCGCCAATGGCGACGTCTGCAACAAGATCGGCACCTATCTGAAGGCGCTGGCCGCGCGCGACTGCGGCCTGCCCTTTTACGTCGCCGCCCCGGTCTCGACCCTCGACTTCGCGCTTGCCGAGGGCGCGCTGATCCCGATCGAGGAGCGCGCGCCGGAGGAAGTCACTTTTGTGCCCGGCCTCGCCGCCAATGGTGAAGTTTTATCCGTGCGCATCGCGCCAAAGGACACGCCAGCGCGCAATCCCGGCTTCGACGTGACCCCGGCCCGGCTGGTCAGCGGGATTATTACCGAAAAGGGCGTGTTCGCCGCGACCAAAGAGGCTTTGGTGGGGCTGGCGTGATTTTTCCCGTTT
>CAVSEY010000019.1:0-47389 GCA_963727035.1 uncultured Pseudomonadota bacterium
GCATTCTTTTCGGGTAACTCATAGGGTAACAATCCGCACCCCTACCCTCGATCGCCCCCAGCTTTTGCGCCCGCGAAGAAAGCTTCTTGTCGATGCCGATTTCGGAGAGGGTCGGAGTGCGGTTCTCTTCTGGAACCGCACTTGTTCCGATTCCCGTGGCGCCGGTATTTCATCGCCCCGAGCGCCTTTTGCTTGGCGAGGATTTCGCCAAGGCGGCGCACGGCGGCGGGAAGGTCGTCAGAGCCAAGCGGCAAATTTGCCGCTTGCCATTTCCCGTATTGATTTGCGCCCCTATCTCCACCTTGCGACAGATTCGCCAATTACGCCGCGACGATCGCGCGCTGGCTCTCGTCCAGGCGGCGCCATAGGCCGGCTTGGGGCTTCCGGGGCTTCGGAGAAACGAAAAACCCCGCGACCGGTTTTCACCGTGCGGGGCCCGATCCTTGGCGGCTGTACATCCGAGCTCGCCTTGGAATTGAAGCCGTAATAGCCGGCGCTTGTGTCAAACAGATGGCGCCTTGAAGACAGTTATCGAGTTCGCAATAATCGCTTGTCTTTTAGCTGTAGATTCCTGACGAAGGCGCCCCCCAATTCCTGGATGAAGGCGCCCCCCGTAACGGAATGATCCCGCCCCCCAATTCCGAGATGATGGCGCCCCCAATTCCGAGATGATCCCGCCCGGGTGATTTCGTGAAGGACGGGGGCCGCCGCTGGCATGTTGAAGTCGCTCTTTTGGCAATCCAAGGGAGCAATCGATGCCAGCGGAGCGAATTTCCATGCGCCAGGCGCGCGAAATCATTCGACTGAAATTTTCTTCTTTCTCGGCGCACGAAATCGCCCGGCGGCTCGGCATGGCGCGTTCGACGGTGCGCGAGATGCTGCAAAGAGCTGAAAGCGCGGGGCTTTCATGGACGCAGGCGGAAGGCATGAGCGACGCCGCATTGGAAGGCGCTCTTTACGCCAATCGCCGCAGCAGGCGGGGGCATCGGCGTGTCGCCGAGCCGGATTGGGTGACCGTCCATCGCGAGTTGAAACGCAAGCACGTCACCCTGACGATCCTTTGGGACGAATATATCGCCGCCAATCCGGGCGGCTACAGCTACTCGCGGTTTTGCGACCTCTACCGGGGCTTTGCGAAGACGCTGTCGGTGACAATGCGGCAGACCTATTGGATGAAATCTGACGGAAGAGTCCTTTTATGGATTCCCGTTGATTTCGGGGCGTGCGAGTTTGCGCGATGCGCACGGGAATTTCCATCACAGTATCCGCTTTGGATCGACGCCGGCTTGACGCCTTGGTCCGAGACCGAAACGCTGCCCAAAAACATGCCTGGCGGGCGGAAATCATTTTGCTCAGCGCCGACGCGATCGGCACGAGCGAGATCATGCGGCGAACCGGCAAGTCCAAGACTTGCGTCTGGCGCTGGCAGGAGCGGTTCATGGAGGAGGGTTTCGACGGCCTCCTTCGTGACAGAACGCGGCCCGCCCGCATCGAACCGCTCGGCGCTGACGTCGTCGAAAGGATCGTCGCTTTGACGCTCACGGATCCGCCCGGCGAAACAACGCACTGGACCGGCGTGATGATGGCCAAGGCCGTTGGCGTTTCGGTCAGTTCGGTCCAGCGCATCTGGCGCGCCCACGGTCTCCAGCCGCATCGGGTCCGCCAGTTCAAGCTCTCCAACGACCCAAAGTTTGTCGATAAACTGCGCGACGTCGTCGGGCTTTACGTCGATCCACCGGCACATGCGATCGTCCTGTCGGTCGACGAGAAAAGCCAAATTCAAGCACTCGACCGCACCCAACCGGGTCTGCCTTTGAAGAAGGGCCGCGTCGGAACCATGACCCACGATTACAAGCGGCACGGCACGACGACGTTGTTCGCCGCGCTGAACGTTCTCGACGGCAAGGTGATCGGCCGCAACATGCAGCGTCATCGCCATCAGGAGTTCATCCGCTTTCTCAACGCCATCGAGGCCGAAGTCCCGGCCGGCAAGGTTGTCCACGTAATCCTCGACAATTACGCCGCCCACAAGCATCCCAAGGTGCGCCAATGGCTGGATCGGCATCCGCGCTGGACTTTCCATTTCACGCCCACATCGGCGTCATGGGTCAACGCCGTCGAAGGCTTCTTCGCCATTCTCACCAAGCGGAGGCTGAAGCGCGGCGTGTTTCATTCGATCACTGACCTCCAGGCCGCCATCAACCGCTTCCTCGAAGAACATAATCAGCAATCGAAGCCGTTCACATGGACCGCCGATCCTGACAAAATCATCGCTGCCGTCAGGCGTGGGCACCAAGCGTTAGATTCGATCCACGACGCCGCCGGCGAGCGGCTGTTTGTCGATTACGCCGGCGACACCGTGCCCGTCGTGATCGATCGTCTGACCGGAGAAGTTCGCGAGGCTCAGGTCTTTGTCGCCGTTCTCGGCGCGTCGAGCTTCACGTTCGCCTGCGCCAGCTGGACGCAGGCGCTGCCCGATTGGATCGACGCCCATGTCCGCGCCTTCTCGGCGATTGGCGGCGCCCCCGAACTCCTCGTTCCGGACAACACGAAGACGGCGGTCATCAAGGCCTGCTTCTACGATCCCGACGTCAACCGAACCTATGCCGAGATGGCGACCCATTACTCAACCGCCATTCTGCCGACGCGGCCCTGCAAGCCGCGCGACAAGGCCAAAGTCGAGCGGGCGGTGCTGATCGTCGAACGCTGGCTGCTCGGACGGCTGCGCCGACGCACATTTTACAGCCTGGCCGAACTGAACGCCGCCATCGTCGAAATGCTGCAAAAGCTCAATGACGAGCGGGCGATCCGTCGCCTTGGCGTCACCCGCCGGCAATTGCTGGAGGACGTCGACCGGCCGACGCTCAAGGCCCTGCCGGTCGAACCTTATGAGTTCACGCAATGGAAAACCTGCCGCGTCGGCGTCGACTACCATGTCGAAGTCGCCAGCCATTATTACTCGGTTCCCCACCGCTTCGCCCGCGCCGAGGTCGAAGCCCGGCTCACCGTCAGGACGGTGGAGATATTCCTCCGGGGCGAGCGGATCGCCGCGCATCTTCGCATGAGCGGCAATCACGGCCACACCACCGTGGCCGACCACATGCCGTCCAGCCATCGCCGCTACAAGAACTGGACGATCGACAAAATCCGCGCCGACGCCAAGCGGATCGGGCCGGCGACGGCGGCCTTGTGCGAGCAGATCATCGAGCGTCGCCCCCATCCCGAACAGGGCTTCCGCGCCTGCCTGGGCATCGTTCGCCTGGCCAACTCCTATGGCGACGAGCGCGTCGAGGCGGCGGCCGAGCGCGCCATCGCCATCGGCGCGCGCACCTATTCCTCCGTGAAATCCATCCTCGACAAGAAGCTTGATCGTCGGCCCGCCGAAAAGCGCGCCGCGGAGGCGCCGACGATCCTGCACGCCAACATCCGCGGCCCGCGCTATTACAATTAGGAGAGAAGCTTTTGCTCAAACATCCAACCCTCGACCAACTCCACACCCTCGGCCTGCACGGCATGGCCAAGGCCTTCGTCGAAGTCGCGGCCTCCAGTGAGGCCGGCGGGCTCAGTCATCCGGAATGGCTGGGTCTTCTGCTCGATCGCGAGGCGTCCCTGCGCCAGGACAAGCGACTGGCCGCACGGCTTCGCGTCGCGAAATTGCGCCAACAGGCCTGCGTTGAAGACATCGATTATCGCAGCCCACGGGGCCTCGACCGCGCCATGATGCAAAAACTCGTCAATGGCGACTGGATCGACGCCCACGACAATTTGGCTCTGATCGGCCCGACCGGGGTCGGCAAAAGTTGGCTCGCCTCGGCGCTTGGCCACAAGGCTTGCCGGGATAATCGGTCCGTCATTTATCAGCGGGTCCCTCGGCTGTTCGAGGAACTCGCCCTGGCGCGCGGCGACGGTCGCCATGCCCGCTTGCTGCGCTCGCTCGGGCGCGCCGATCTCCTGGTGCTGGACGACTGGGGTCTTGAACCCCTCGACGCCGCGGCGCGCCACGATCTTCTGGAAATCCTCGAAGAGCGCTATGGCCGCAAATCCACCCTCGTCACTTCGCAGCTTCCCGTCGATCGCTGGCACGAAATCATCGGCGACCCGACCTACGCCGACGCCATCCTTGATCGTCTGGTCCACAACGCCCACCGCATCGAACTGACCGGAGAAAGCATGCGGCGCGCTCGCGCCAGGAGCACGATCACCTCTTGACCAGGCGCCGTCTCAGGCGCCAAGAAATTGTCAGCCAGCAAGCCCCACGACCCGGGCGCCATCATCCCGTTACGGGGGGCGGCATCATCCAGGAATCGATGGGCGCCATTATCTCGTAATTGCCGGGCGCCTTCGTCGGAATCGACAATCGCTTGTCCTTTTAGCCAATATGTCTCGATCACATATACCGAGCGCCTGGCGGAGGCCGGCATTGAGCGCTCAATGGAAAGCGTTGGCGATTCCTATGACAATGCTCTCGCCGAAACTATCAATGGGCTTTGCAAGGCGGAGGTCATTCACCGACGTGGAGCTTGGCGGAATTTTGAAGCCGTCGGCCTGATTTGCAATCTGCTGCTCTTCCCGGTCGCCGACTGGCGTCACATGACCGACGCGGAAGTCCTGCGCGAACGCGCGCTCCGGCGTGAGGACATTGTCGGGGGCGACGCGGAGCATGCCGGCCACGGCAAGTTCGGCCCCCTCGGGATTCTGCCCTGGGCGGCGTCGGCATTCCCTTCCTGATCGGCGTCCATCTCGCCCTGGGCAAGGCCTCTGCCCTGTTCTGAAAAAAAAGCTGCGCCGGACCTCGCGAGGTCCGGCGCAGCTTTTCAGCGTCATCGCAAGAAGGAATTATTCCGCGGCGACGGCCGGGGCGGCGCCCTTGGCGTCGACGTCGCGATCGACGAATTCGATCACCGCCATCGCCGCATTGTCGCCATAGCGGAAGCCGGCCTTCAGCACGCGGGTATAGCCGCCGTTGCGGTCCTTGTAGCGGGGGCCGAGCACGTCGAACAGCTTCTTGACCAGCTCGACGTCCTTGATCTGGGCGATGGCCTGACGGCGGGCGTGCAGGTCGCCGCGCTTGCCGAGCGTCACCAGCTTCTCGACCACCGGACGCAGATCCTTGGCCTTGGGCAGGGTGGTGACGATCTGCTCATGCTTGATCAGCGCTTGCGAAAGATTGGCGAACATCGCCTTGCGATGTTCGGCGGTCCGGTTGAACCGGCGCTTGGAACGACCATGATACATGCGGCTACTCCTGTTTGCTTACGGCCGCCGTGCCAAGGAACGGCCGTTCCGTGCTTTGCCCTTGTGGGCGGTATGCCGGGCTTGATGCGCCCTGGCAAAACTCTCGCCGTCATTGCGAGCGAAGCGAAGCAATCCATTTCCGGGCAGTTGCTAGGTGGATTGCTTCGTAGCTTACGCTCCTCGCAATGACGAAGACGAAATCAATAATGCTCCTCGAAGCGCTTGGCGAGTTCGTCGATATTTTCCGGCGGCCAGCCGACGACTTCCATGCCGAGATGCAGGCCCATCTGGGCCAGCACTTCCTTGATTTCGTTGAGCGACTTGCGGCCGAAATTCGGCGTGCGCAGCATTTCGGCTTCCGTCTTCTGGATCAGGTCGCCGATATAGACGATATTGTCGTTCTTCAGGCAGTTGGCCGAGCGGACCGACAGCTCGAGTTCGTCGACCTTCTTGAGCAGCGCCGGGTTGAAGGCGAGTTCGGGGATCGACGGCGTGTGTTCCTCGCGCTTGGGCTCCTCGAAATTGACGAAGACGTTGAGCTGGTCCTGCAGGATGCGGGCGGCGAAGGCGACCGCGTCCTCGGGCGTCAGCGCGCCGTTGGTCTCGAGCTCCAGGGTCAGCTTGTCATAGTCGAGCACCTGGCCCTCGCGGGTCGGCTCGATCTTGTAGGAAACCTTCTTCACCGGCGAATAGATCGAATCGACCGGGATCAGACCGATCGGCGCGTCCTCGGCGCGGTTGCGGTCCGCCGGGACATAGCCCTTGCCGGTGTTGACCGTGAATTCCATGCGGATTTCCGCGCCCTCGTCGAGGGTGCAGAGCGCCAGGTTCGGGTTCAGCACCGCGATGTCGCCGGTCACGCCGATGTCGCCGGCATAGACCACGCCGGGGCCGACCTTTTTCAGGGTCATGCGCTTCGGGCCGTCGCCATGCATCTTGATGGCCACGTCCTTGATGTTCAGGACGATGTCGGTCACGTCCTCGCGCACGCCGGGAATGGAGGAGAACTCATGCAGCACGCCGTCGATATGGACGGAGGTGATGGCGGCGCCTTGCAGCGACGACAGCAGAATGCGGCGCAAAGCGTTGCCCAGCGTCAGCCCGAAGCCGCGCTCCAGCGGTTCGGCGACCACGGTCGCCGCGCGCTTGGGGTCTTCGCCGGGCGCCACATGCAGCTTGTTCGGCTTGATGAGTTCCTGCCAGTTCTTCTGAATCATTTTCGCCTCTTCCTCGGGCCGGGGCATATCGGTTCGTCAACCATGGCCGGCGGCCCGCTTTACGGAAAATCCCGCGGCGGCTCCGTCGAACCGTCGCGGGAATATCGGATAGGAAAAAATCAGACGCGGCGGCGCTTGCGCGGGCGGCAGCCGTTGTGCGGAATCGGGGTCACGTCGCGGATCGAGGTGACGGTGAAGCCCGCCGCCTGGAGCGCGCGGAGCGCCGATTCACGGCCCGAACCGGGACCGGAAACTTCGACTTCCACGGTGCGCACGCCATGTTCCGCGGCCTTGCGGGCGGCGTCCTCGGCCGCCATCTGCGCGGCGTAGGGGGTCGACTTGCGCGAGCCCTTGAAACCCATCGTGCCGGCGGAAGACCAGGAAATGGTGTTGCCCTGGGCGTCGGCGATGGTGATCATCGTGTTGTTGAACGAGGAATAGACATGCGCGACGCCCGAGGCGATGTTCTTGCGCTCCCTGCGGCGAACGCGGGTGTTGTCCTTGGCCATATTCTGTCAGTCCTTCTGGCGCGCCCGTAATTCCAGGCGCTCGGGTTAATCTCGCGAATCGCGAAGGTGGAACTCTCAAAATTCGGATTCAAACGGGTCAGGCCGCGGCGAAAATGGTGTTTTTCGAGCACCGAAGCGGAGCGTACATCAGTACGTGAGCATCGGAGCGGAAGAAAACGCCATTTGCAGCCCGGCCCCACCCATTTGGGCCGGATTTTTACTTCTTCTTGCCGGCGATCGGCTTGGCCTTGCCCTTGCGGGTGCGGGCGTTGGTGTGGGTGCGCTGGCCGCGAACCGGAAGCTGGCGGCGGTGACGCAGGCCGCGATAGCAGCCCAGGTCCATCAGGCGCTTGATGTTCATCGCGACGTCGCGGCGCAGATCGCCTTCCACCATATAATCGCGGTCGATGGTCTCGCGGATCTGCAGGACTTCGGCGTCGGTCAGTTCATTGACGCGGCGGGCGGCGGGGATATTGACCTTCTCGCAGATCTCTTCCGCCTTCTTCGCGCCGATGCCGTGAATATATTGGAGCGCGATGACGACGCGCTTGTTGGTCGGAATATTGACGCCGGCTATACGAGCCATTTCTCACTCCATATGGGGGCCATGAGGCCCGGGTTAAGCCCGCGTCCGGTGGAGGCCGGCCCGTGCGGGAATTGGAACCTCGGGGTACAGAAAAACAGCGCTCCAGCCTTTTCAAGCCGGAGCGCGGAATGAAACTGACCACCTACAGCGGCGACGGCTTCCCGTCAACCGCTTTTCGGCGAATTTCCGGCCCTGTTACTTGGCCAGAACCTTGTCGAGCTGGGCGGTGACGTCGTCGATCGCCGCCATGCCGTCGACCGTGCGCAGCTCGCCGACCGACTTGTAATAGTCGGAGACCGGCGCGGTCTGCTCGCGATATTGGCTGAGGCGCTTGGCGAAGGCCTCCGGATTGTCGTCGGCGCGAACCGTGCCGCCGGCGGCCAGCGTCTCCTTGACGCGGTTTTCCATGCGCGCGACCAGGGCCTTCTCGTCGACGACCAGTTCGACCACGGCGTCGAGCTTCATGCCCTTCTGCTTCAGCATGGCGTCGAGCGCCTTGGCCTGGGCCACGGTGCGCGGAAAGCCGTCGAGGATGAAGCCCTTGGCGCAATCGGCCTCGCCGATGCGGTCGGCGATGATGCCGACGACGATTTCGTCCGACACCAGGCCGCCCGATTCCATCACCGCCTTGGCCTTCAGGCCGACCGGCGTGCCCGCCTTGACCGCCGCGCGCAGCATGTCGCCGGTGGAGAGCTGCGGAATGCCGAATTTCTTTTCCAACCGGGCCGATTGGGTTCCCTTGCCCGCGCCGGGCGGTCCGAGCAGAATCAGTCTCATTTCTTTCTTCCCCTAAGTTTGGCCTTTTTCACCAGACCCTCATATTGCTGAGCCTGAAGATGGCCATGGATCTGCGCGACCGTATCCATGGTCACGCTGACAACGATCAACAACGACGTGCCGCCGAAATAGAACGGCAAGGCGAATTGCGAAATGAGCATTTCCGGCAGAAGGCAGATCAAGGCGAGATAGCCGGCGCCGAGGACCGTGATCCGGGTCAGCACGTGATCGATGAATTGCGCGGTGCGCTCGCCGGGGCGCACGCCGGGAATGAAGCCGCCGTGTTTTTTCAGGTTTTCCGCCGTCTCGACCGGATCGAACACGATCGCGGTGTAGAAGAAGGCGAAGAAGATGATCAGCCCCGCATAGAAGACCATATAGGCCGGGCGGCCGTGGCCGAGATAGGTCGCCATGAAGCCGAGCACGCCGGTCGAGCCGTTGTTCTGAGAGAAATTGGCGATCGTGGTCGGCAGCAGCAGCAGCGAGGAGGCGAAGATCGGCGGAATCACGCCCGCCGTGTTCAGCTTCAGCGGCAGGAACGAGGTCTGCCCCTCGTAGACCCGGTTGCCCTGCTGGCGCTTGGGGTAAGTGATCAGAAGGCGGCGCTGGGCGCGCTCCATGAACACGATGAAGGCCACCACGCCGGTGGACATCACCAGCAGGCCGAGCAGCACCAGCGGCGAGATCGCGCCCTGGCGCGCCAGCTCCAGCGTATTGGCGATCGCCGAGGGGAAGGCCGCGACAATGCCGGAGAAAATGATCAGCGACGAGCCATTGCCGACGCCGCGCGAGGTGATCTGCTCGCCGAGCCACATCAGGAACAAAGTGCCGCCCATCAGGGTCAGCACCGTCGAGATGCGGAAGAACCAGCCCGGATCGGTGACGACATTGGACTGGCCCTCGAGCCCGACCGCGATGCCATAGGCCTGGAAGGCCGCGATCGCCACCGTGAGGTAGCGCGTATACTGGTTCATGACCTTGCGGCCCTGCTCGCCCTCTTTCTTGAGCTGTTCGAGCGAGGGAATGACCGAGGTCATCAGCTGGACGATGATCGAGGCCGAGATATAGGGCATGATGTTCAGGGCGAAGATCGCCATGCGCTGCACCGCGCCGCCGGCGAACATGTTGAACATCTGCAGGACGCCCTGCTGATGGCTCTGGAAATGGGCGGCGAAGGCGGCGGGATCGATGCCCGGCAGCGGAATGTATGTTCCGAGCCGATAGACGATCAGGGCCCCGAGTGTGAACCAGATCCGCTTCTTGAGCTCTTCGGCCTTGCCGAAGGACGCAAAATTGAGGTTAGCCGCAAGCTGTTCAGCCGCCGAGGCCATTTGCAACGCTCCAGATGTCGGTCGCCCTTGCCGGCTTGAAAAGCCGCGATGCGGGCCTGCGAAAACGGGGCGGAGACTTGTCGTCGCCCGCCCCGTTTAGACTTTCGTTCGAAGAAAATCACGTCCTTTCCGACGAAATTTTCCGCAAAACTTTTTCAGGCCTCGGCCGCCGCAAGCAGCTTGACCGCGCCGCCCGCCTTTTCGATGGCGGCGACCGCCGACTTCGACGCCGCGGCGACCTCGAAGGTCAGCTTGGCCTTCAATTCGCCGTTGCCGAGGATCTTCACGCCGTCGCGCGGCTTGGAGACCACGCCGGCGCCGATCAGGGCTTCCAGCGTCACGGGGGCGCTGGCGTCGAGCTTGCCGGATTCCACCGCCTGCTGGATGCGGCCGAGGTTGACCTCGTTGTAATCCACCGAGAAGGGATTCCAGAAGCCGCGCTTGGGCAGGCGGCGATGCAGGGGCATCTGGCCGCCTTCGAAACCCTTGATGGCGACGCCGGTGCGGGCCTTCTGGCCCTTGACGCCGCGTCCCGCGGTCTTGCCCTTGCCCGAGCCGATGCCGCGTCCGACGCGCATCCGCTCCTTGGAGGCGCCGGGATTGTCGGAAATGCCGTTGAGCTTCATGTGCGTCGCTCCCTTCAGGCTTCGACGCGCACGAGATGCGCGACTTTTGCGATCATGCCGCGCACGGTGGGGGTGTCTATCAACACCGCCTTGCGGCCGATCTTGTTGAGCTTAAGGCCGACCAGCGCCTGGCGCTGGTCCGCGGGGCGGCCGATCGGGCTCCGGGTCTGGACGACCGTGACGGTCTTTCCAGGAGCGGGTTTCTTGGCTTCAGTCATGGCGCGCTCCCTCAGCCTTCAGCCGTTCCGTCTTCGCCGCCGGGGCGGCGCGACTGGAGCACGGAGACCTTCATGCCGCGGCGCGCGGCGACGGCGCGAGGCGAATCCTCGGCCTTCAGCGCGTCGAAAGTGGCGCGGACCATGTTGTAGGGGTTCGACGAGCCCTGCGACTTGGCGACGACGTCATGGACGCCGAGCGTCTCGAACACGGCGCGCATCGGGCCGCCGGCGATGATGCCGGTGCCGGCCGGAGCGGCGCGCAGGATGACGCGGCCCGCGCCGTGGCGGCCGTTCACGTCATGATGCAGGGTGCGGCCCTCGCGCAGCGGCACGCGGATCAGGCCGCGCTTGGCCGATTCGGTGGCCTTGCGGATGGCTTCCGGCACTTCGCGCGCCTTGCCATGGCCGAAACCGACGCGACCCTTCTGGTCGCCGACGACGACGAGCGCGGCGAAGCCGAAACGGCGGCCGCCCTTCACGACTTTGGCGACGCGATTGATATGGACCAGACGATCCACGAATTCGCTGTCGCGCTCTTCGACCTTGCGGTCGCGATCGCGTCCGCGACCGCCTTCACCTTCACGAGCCATATTTCTTTCCGTCACTTGCGCGGAACGCTTTTTAAAAAACGCCCGCTCGCTGGGATTGCCCGAAGCCGGCGCCAGGCCGGTTCGAGCGGTTTTGCCGGCGGCCGAAAAGCCGCCGATAAATTCGCGCCCCTTCCCTCCCCCATGTGGGGAGGGCCAGGGTGGGGGTCAGCCTTAAAACTGCAGGCCGCCCTCGCGCGCGCCGTCGGCCAGAGCCTTGACGCGGCCGTGGTACATATAGGCGCCGCGGTCGAACACGACTTCCTTGACGCCCGGCGGCGACCGCGCGTTCGGCGATCAGCTTGCCGATCGTCTTGGCGGCCTCGATATTGGCGCCGGTCTTGAGCGCGCCGCGATTGTCCTTCTCGAGCGAAGAGGCCGACGCCACGGTGACCCCCTTCTCGTCGTCGATGACCTGAGCATAGATCTGCTTCGACGAGCGGAAGACCGAGAGACGCGGCTTGCCATAGGCGCGGGCGCGGAGGGTGCGGCGAACGCGCGCCTTGCGGCGGTCGGCGGATTGTTCCTGTGCCATGACGCGGGTTCCTTACTTCTTCTTGCCTTCCTTGCGGAAGATGAATTCGCCGGCATATTTGACGCCCTTGCCCTTGTAGGGCTCGGGGCTGCGATATTCGCGGATTTCGGCGGCCACCTGGCCGACCTGCTGCTTGTCGATGCCGGTCACGGTGATTTCCGTCGGCTTGGGCGTCACGATGGCGATGCCGGCCGGGATCGGAAAACTGATGTCGTGGCTGTAGCCGAGCGACAGTTGCAGGGTCTTGCCCGCCACCGCCGCCTTGTAGCCGACGCCGGTGATTTCGAGCTTCTTTTCGAAGCCCTGGGTGACGCCGACCACCAGATTGTTGATCTGGGCCCGCGCCGTGCCCCACAGCGCGCGGGCGCGCTTGGTTTCGAAACGCGGATCGACCTTGATCTGGTTGTCGTTCATCGACACCGAGACATCGTCATGGACGATGAAGGACAGTTCGCCCTTGGCGCCCTTGACGGTCACCTTCTGGCCATCGACCTTGGCGGTGACGCCGGCCGGGACGACTACGGGCTTCTTGCCGATACGAGACATGTTTGCTCCTCCTCGCTTCGGATCAGAAGACCGTCGCGAGCACTTCGCCGCCGACATTGGCGTCGCGCGCGGCATGATCCGCGAGAACGCCCTTCGGGGTCGAAATGATCGCGATGCCAAGGCCGTTGGCGACGCGCGGCAGAGCGCTCACCGCCGCGTAAACGCGACGGCCGGGCTTTGAAACGCGGTTGATTTCGCGGATGACCGGCTGACCGTCGAAATATTTCAGCTCGATTTCGAAATCGGTGCGGCCGTTGCCGAATTCCGTGACGCTATAGCCGCGGATATAGCCCTCGTCCTTGAGCACGTCGAGGACATGGGCGCGCAGACGCGAGCCGGCGTCGAAGTCACCGAGGACTTGCGGCGCATCTGCGCGTTGCGGATGCGGGTGAGCAGATCGCCCACAGGATCATTGATCGCCATGTCGGTCTCCTTACCAGCTCGACTTCACGAGGCCCGGGATCAAACCCCTGGAGCCCAGTTCGCGAAGCGCGATGCGCGACATTTTCAGCTTGCGGTTATAGGCGCGCGGACGGCCCGTCACTTCGCAGCGGTTGCGCACGCGATTGATGCTGGAATTGCGCGGCATTTCGGCAAGCTTCAGGGTCGCCGTGAAGCGCTCTTCCACGCTCAGCGAACGATCCTTGGCGATCGCGCGCAGGCGGGCGCGCTTGGGCGCCTTCTGGGCGGCGAGCTTGGCCCGCTTCTGGTTATGCTCGATTTTGCTTTTCTTGGCCATGGGTTACCTCTGGTTTCCGCGTTTGAGGACTTGGCCTCACTGCCGGAACGGGAAGTTGAACGCGCGCAGGAGAGCGCGAGCCTCGTCGTCGGTCTTGGCCGTGGTGCAGACGATGACGTCCATGCCCAGAACGGTGTCGACCTTGTCGTAGTCGATCTCGGGGAACACCAGGTGCTCCTTGATGCCCATGGCGAAATTGCCACGGCCGTCGAACGACTTCGGATTGAGACCGCGGAAATCTCGTACGCGCGGCAAGGCCACGGTGACGAGACGGTCAAGAAATTCATACATGCGGGTCTTGCGCAAAGTGACCTTGGCGCCGATCGGCATGTTCTCGCGCACCTTGAAGGTCGAAATGGCCAGGCGGGCGCGGGTGATGACCGGCCTCTGGCCGGCGATCAGGGCGAGGTCGGCGGCGGCGATCGTCACCTTCTTGGTGTCGTTGACCGCTTCGCCCACGCCCATGTTGAGGACGATCTTCTCGATCGCCGGCACTTCGAGCGCGTTCTTGTAGCCGAACTCCTCGATCATCTGCGGGCGCACCACTTCGTCGTAATGCTTGCGCATGCGCACGACATAGCCCTCCGGCGCGCTGGCGACCGCGCCGGCGGCGGCGACGCTCTCGGCGCCCTTGGCCTTGGCGGCCTTCTCAGCGCCCTTGGCGGCCTTGTCGCCGCCCTTTTTCGGGTTTTTCGGCTCAGCCATCGATCGTTTCTCCGGAACGCTTGGCGACGCGAACCTTGCGGCCGTCGTCGAGAATCTTGAAGCCGACGCGCGTGGGCTGGCCGTTCTTGGGATCGGCGAACGCGATATTCGACAACTGGATCGGCGCTTCCTTGGAAATGATGCCGCCTTCCTGGGTCTGGCGTCTGCTTCTGGTGACGCTTCACCATGTTGACGCCCTGGACGACCGCCTTGCCTTCCTTTGGAAACACGAGGGTGACTTCACCGGTGCGGCCCTTGTCGCGGCCGGCGATCACGACGACCTTGTCGCCCTTCTTGATCTTCGCGGCCATTACAGCACCTCCGGCGCGAGCGAGATGATCTTCATGTGGTTCTTGGCGCGCAATTCGCGCGGAACCGGCCCGAAGATGCGGGTGCCCACGGGCTCTTTCTGGTTGTTGATGAGAACGGCGGCGTTGGTGTCGAAACGGATCACCGAACCGTCGGCGCGCTTGATGTCCTTGGCGGTGCGCACGACGACCGCCTTCATCACGTCGCCCTTCTTCACGCGGCCGCGCGGAATGGCTTCCTTGACCGAGACGACGATGATGTCGCCCACGCCTGCATATTTGCGCTTGGAGCCGCCAAGCACCTTGATGCACATCACACGGCGCGCGCCGGAATTATCGGCCACGTCGAGGGCTGTCTGCATCTGAATCATGGCTTCGAGCCTTTCATATCAGATCGGTTTCCGCACCGGTTCATTCCGGCCCGGACTACGCCTGGATCGGCTTTCCGTGTGGAAAGCCGCATCCCGCTCGCAAGAGCGGAATTCCCTTCGATAACAGAATCTCCGTCCCGCCGGCCCCACCTTCGGCGAAGCAGGCGAACGGAAAGCTCATCAAGGAAGCGAGCGCGCTTCCTGGTCTATTTTCCGGCCGAAATCAAGCCTTATTTTCGCTGGTCAGGACCGTCCAGCGCTTCAGCTTCGAAATCGGGCGGGTCTCCTGGATGAAGACCTCGTCGCCGACCTTGAACGTCCCCGCCTCGTCATGGGCGTGGTAGTTCTTGGTGCGGCGCACCGTCTTCTTCAGCAGCGGATGGGTGAAGCGGCGCTCCACCTTCACCACCACGGTCTTTTCCTGCTTGTCGCTGACGACGACGCCCTGGAGAATTCGCTTCGGCATGATGAAACCTTATTTCTTCGTGTCGCGCTTCTGGGAGGCGATCGTCTTCACGCGGGCGACGTCGCGCCGCACGACGCGCACGCGCGAGGTGTTTTCGAGCTGGCCGGTCGCTTTCTGGAAGCGCAGGTTGAACTGCTCCTTCTTCAGCTTCAGCAGTTCTTCGTTCAATTGATCGTCCGACATGGCCTTGATGTCGGACAGGCGCTGATCGTTCTTCATCCTATCGTCCTCACTCGGCGATGCGTTCGATGAAACGCGTCTTGATCGGCAGCTTGGCGGCCGCCAGCGCGAAAGCCTCGCGGGCGATGGTCAGCGGAACGCCGTCGATCTCGAACATGATGCGGCCGGGGGCGACGCGCGCCGCCCAGAATTCCGGCGAGCCCTTGCCTTTGCCCATACGCACTTCGGTCGGCTTGGAGGAGACCGGAACGTCGGGGAAAATGCGGATCCAGACGCGGCCGGCGCGCTTCATGTGGCGGGTCATCGCGCGGCGGGCCGCCTCGATCTGGCGGGCGGTGACGCGCTCGGGCTCCATCGCCTTCAGACCGAACTGGCCGAAAGCCAGTTCGAAGCCGCCCTTGGAGGCGCCTTTGATGCGGCCCTTGAAGGCCTTGCGGAATTTAGTGCGCTTGGGTTGCAGCATGGTTCAAACTCTCAAGCTCAAATTCAGTGCGCGCCGCGCGGTTCGCGCGGTTCGCGGCGCTCGCGACGTTCGCGGCGCTCATGGCCGCCGTGGTGGTCGCCGCCGATCTCGTTGGCGCGGCGTTCCTGCGCCATCGGATCGTGCTCCAGGATCTCGCCCTTGAAGATCCACACCTTGATGCCGCAGGCGCCATAGGCGGTATGGGCGGTGGCGACGCCGTAATCGACATCGGCGCGCAGGGTGTGAAGCGGCACGCGTCCTTCGCGATACCATTCCAGACGGGCGATTTCCGCGCCGCCGAGACGGCCCGAGCAGTTGATGCGGATGCCCTCGGCGCCAAGACGCATGGCCGACTGCACGGCGCGCTTCATGGCGCGCCGGAAGGCGACGCGGCGCTCCAGCTGCTGGGCGATCGAGTCGGCGACGAGCGTCGCGTCGATTTCCGGCTTGCGCACTTCGACAATGTTGATCGTGACTTCGCTGGCGGTCAGCTTGGCCACCATCTTGCGGATCTTGTCGATGTCGGCGCCCTTCTTGCCGATCACCACGCCCGGACGGGCGGAGTGGACGGTGACGCGGCACTTCTTGTGCGGACGCTCGATGACGATCTTGGACACCGCCGCCTGCTTCAGCGCCTTCATCAGCATTTCGCGGATGGCGAAATCCTCATGCAGCAGCTTGCCGTATTCGCCCTTGTTGGCGAACCAGCGCGAGTCCCACGTCCGGTTTACGCCCAGACGAAGACCGATTGGATTAACTTTCTGTCCCATCGTTCTCTCCTCAGGCCCGAACAGGCTTGTTCGCCGACGCTTCGACTTCGCGCACGACGATCGTCAGGTTCGAGAAAGGCTTCTCGACCCGGCCGGCGCGGCCGCGAGCGCGGGCGTGGAAGCGCTTCATCACCAGGGCCTTGCCAACGAAGGCTTCGGCCACGACGAGATCGTCCACATCCAGGTCATGGTTGTTTTCGGCGTTGGCGATCGCGCTTTCGAGCGTCTTCCTGACGTCGTGCGCGATGCGCTTCTGCGAGAAGGTCAGGTCGGCGAGGGCGCGATCGACCTTCTTGCCGCGAATGAGCTGAGCCACGAGGTTCAGCTTCTGCGGGCTGACGCGGATCATGCGGCAGACCGCCTTGGCCTCATTGTCCTTGAGGGCGCGGGGATTCTTTTCCTGCGACATGTCAGCCCCTCTTCGCCTTCTTGTCGGCCGCGTGGCCATGGAAGGTCCGGGTCGGCGAGAACTCGCCGAACTTGTGACCGATCATGTCCTCCGTCACCTGCACCGGCACATGCTTGTGGCCGTTGTAGACGCCGAAGGTGAGGCCGACGAACTGCGGCAGAATGGTGGAGCGGCGGCTCCAGGTCTTGATGACCTCGGAGCGCTTCGCGGAGGCGACCGCCTCCGCTTTCTTGAGGAGGTAGCCGTCGACGAACGGACCCTTCCAGATCGAGCGCGACATGTGGCTCAGCCCTTCTTCTTGGCCTTGTGACGCGAGGTCACAATGAATTTCGTGGTGAACTTGTTCGACCGGGTCTTCTTGCCCTTGGTCGGCTTGCCCCAGGGGGTGACCGGGTGACGGCCGCCCGAGGTGCGGCCTTCGCCGCCGCCGTGGGGATGATCGACCGGGTTCATGACGACGCCGCGGTTATGCGGACGCCAGCCCAGCCAACGCTGCCGGCCGGCCTTGCCGATCGACGTGTTCATATGGTCGGGGTTCGACACCGCGCCGACGGTGCCGTAGCACTGGCCATGGACCAGGCGCTGCTCGCCCGAGTTCAGGCGCAGGATGACATAGCCCTGGTCGCGGCCGACGATCTGCGCATAGGAGCCGGCGGAACGGGCGATCGAGCCGCCCTTGCCGATCTTCAGCTCCACATTGTGGACGATCGTGCCGACCGGGATCGCGGCAAGCGGCATGGCGTTGCCGGGCTTCACGTCGACCTGGGCGCCCGACACCACGCTGTCGCCGGGGCTAAGGCGTTGCGGCGCGATGATGTAGGACTGCTCGCCGTCCCCATAGGTGATGAGGGCGATGAACGACGTGCGGTTGGGATCATATTCGATCCGCTCGACCTTGGCCGCGCCTTCCTTGCGCCGCTTGAAATCGACGACGCGATAGGCCTGCTTGTGGCCGCCGCCGCGGAAACGGACCGTGATGCGGCCATTGTTGTTGCGGCCGCCGGACGAGCTCTGCCCCTCCGTCAGTTTCTTGACCGGCTTGCCCTTGTAGAGCTCGCTTCGATCGACGATCACGAGCTGGCGAAGGCTCGGCGTGATCGGCTTGAACGTTTTAAGCGCCATCTGCCTGTTTCCTTACCTCAGCTCAGAGCCCGGTCGTCACGTCGATCTTGTGGCCTTCGGCCAAAGTGACGACCGCGTTCTTGACGTCGGAACGCTGCCCGCGCGTTCCCTTGAAGACCTTCTTCTTGCCCTTGCGGACGAGGGTGTTGACCGCCTCGACCTTGACGTCGAACAGGCGTTCGACGGCTTTCTTGATCTGGTCCTTGGTCGCGTCGGGACGGACCTTGAACACGACCTTGTTCTGTTCGGACGCGAAGGTGGCCTTTTCGGTGATGACCGGGGCGACGATCACGTCGTAGTGACGCGGGTCAGTGGTCCCTTGGCTCATTTGAAGCGCGCCTCCAGCGCATCGATGGCCGCCTTGGTCAGCACGAGCTTTTCGCGGCGGAGAATGTCATAAACGTTGATGCCCTGGACCGGCAGCACGTCGATCTGCGGAATGTTGCGCGCGGCCAAGGCGAAATTGGCCTGCACGACGGCGCCGTCCACGATCAGGGCGTTCTTCAGGCCGATCTTGGCGAAGTTGGCCTTGAGCGCGCCGGTCTTGGATTCGGCGGCGTTGGCGGCCTCCCACACGACGATCGCGCCGTCCTTGGCCTTGGCCGACAGGGCGTGCCTGAGCGCCAGCGCCCGGACCTTCTTGGGCAGGTCATGCGCATGGGAGCGCACCACCGGGCCGAAGGCGCGACCGCCGCCGCGGAACTGCGGCACGCGGGCGGAGCCGTGACGGGCGGAGCCGGTGCCCTTCTGCTTGTACATCTTCTTGCCGGTGCGGGCGATGTCGGCGCGGTTCTTGACCGCATGGGTTCCGGCGCGGCGCTTGGCGAGCTGGTAGCGCACCATGCGGGCGATCAGATCCTCGCGCGGCTCGAGGCCGAAGATGTCGTCGTTGAGCTCGATCGAGCCAGCGGTCTGGCCTTCGAGCGAAGTGATGTCGATTTTCACGGCTCAGGCCTCCGAAGAATTGGTTTCAGCAGCCGGCGCTTCGGCGGGAGCCTCGGCCTTGGCGTCGGCGAGGCGGAATTTTCCGGGCTTCGGCGCTTCGGCGGGAAGCGCCTTCTTCACGGCGTCGCGGATGAAGATCCAGTTGCCGGCGTGGCCGGGAACCGAACCCTCGACCAGGACCAGGCCGCGCTCGACGTCCGTCTGCACCACGCGCAAGTTCAAGGTGGTGACGCGCTCCGCGCCCATATGGCCGGCCATCTTCTTGTTCTTGAAGGTCTTGCCGGGGTCCTGACGGCCGCCGGTCGAACCATGCGAACGATGCGAGAGCGACACGCCGTGGGTGGCGCGCAGGCCCCCGAAGTTCCAGCGCTTCATCGGGCCGGCGAAGCCCTTGCCGATCGTCGTGCCGGACACGTCGACGAATTGGCCGACGACAAAATGATCGGCGGTGATCTCCGCGCCGATCGGCAGCAGAGCGTCCTCGGCGACGCGGAATTCCGCGAGTTTCAGCTTCGGCTCGACATTGGCGACGGCGAAGCGGCCGCGTTCGGCCTTGGAGACGTTCTTGACCTTCGCGCGGCCGATGCCGAGCTGAACGGCGGTATAGCCGTTCTTCTCCATCGTGCAGTGCGCGACGACCTGAACGCCGTCGAGTTTCAGAACCGTGACCGGAACATGCTCCCCGCTGTCGGTGAAGACGCGGGTCATGCCGACCTTCTGTGCGATGACGCCTGAGCGCATGGTTTCTTTCCCTTAAGGCGCATTCGTCGTGCGAAGAGGCGCCGCGAGCCGTTACAAAAACGTCTCAAACTTGACTTAGAGCTTGATCTCGACATCGACGCCCGCGGCGAGGTCGAGCTTCATCAGAGCGTCGACGGTCTGCGGGGTCGGATCGACAATATCGAGAACCCGCTTGTGGGTGCGGATTTCGAACTGTTCGCGCGACTTCTTGTCGACATGGGGCGAGCGGTTCACCGTGAACTTCTCGATCCGGGTCGGCAGCGGGATCGGCCCACGCACCTGAGCGCCCGTGCGCTTGGCGGTTGAGACGATTTCCTTCGTCGACGTGTCGAGAATCCGATGATCGAACGCCTTGAGGCGGATGCGGATATTCTGGCCGTTCATTGCTTGAATCCCTCGGGGTCCGGCGCCGGCAGACCGACGCCGGCTTGATCCGCCTGTTACTCGATGATCGACGCGACGACGCCGGCTCCGACCGTGCGGCCGCCTTCGCGGATGGCGAAGCGCAGCTTTTCTTCCATCGCGATCGGAACGATCAGCGCCACCGTCATGGTGACATTGTCGCCCGGCATCACCATTTCCGTGCCCTCGGGCAAGGTCACGATGCCGGTCACGTCCGTCGTGCGGAAGTAGAACTGCGGACGGTAGTTGGTGAAGAACGGCGTGTGGCGGCCGCCCTCTTCCTTGGTCAGGATATAGGCCTCGGCCTTGAACTTGGTGTGGGGCTTCACCGAGCCGGGCTTGCACAGAACCTGGCCGCGCTCCACGTCCTCGCGCTTGGTGCCGCGCAGCAGGCAGCCGACATTGTCGCCCGCCTGGCCCTGATCGAGCAGCTTTCTGAACATTTCAACGCCGGTCACCGTCGTCTTGATCGTCGGACGCAGGCCCACGACCTCGACTTCCTCGCCGACCTTGACGATCCCGCGCTCGACGCGGCCCGTCACCACCGTGCCGCGGCCCGAGATCGAGAACACGTCCTCGACCGGCATCAGGAACGGCTGATCGATCGGACGCTCCGGCTGCGGAATATAGTCGTCAACCGTCTGCATCAGCTTCAGGATGGCGTTGCGGCCCAGCTCCGGATCGCCATTGTCCAGCGCAACCTTCGCCGAACCCTTGGTGATCGGAATGTCGTCGCCGGGGAATTCATATTTCGACAGCAGCTCGCGGACTTCGAGCTCGACCAGCTCCAGCAGTTCCGGATCGTCGACGAGGTCGACCTTGTTCAGGAACACAACCAGCGCCGGAACGCCGACCTGACGGGCGAGCAGAATGTGCTCGCGGGTCTGCGGCATCGGGCCGTCGGCGGCCGACACCACCAGGATCGCGCCGTCCATCTGCGCCGCGCCGGTGATCATGTTCTTCACATAGTCGGCGTGCCCGGGGCAGTCGACATGCGCGTAATGGCGCTTCGCCGTCTCATATTCGACATGCGCCGTCGAAATCGTGATGCCGCGCGCCTTCTCTTCCGGCGCCTTGTCGATCTGGTCGTAAGCGGTAAACGTCGCCCCGCCCGACTCCGCCAGAATCTTGGTGATCGCCGCCGTCAGCGACGTCTTGCCATGGTCGACGTGACCAATCGTTCCGATGTTGCAGTGCGGCTTCGTGCGCGAAAATTTTTCCTTGGCCATGGCCCGGACTCCTTAAGTGTTGCTCAGATGCGTCAGGCGTATTTCGCCTGGACCTTGGCGGCCTCGGCCGCCGGCACCTGTTCGTAGTGGTCGAATTGCATGGTGAAGTTGGCGCGGCCCTGGGAGAAGGAGCGCAGCTGATTGACGTAGCCGAACATGTTGGCGAGCGGCACCATGGCGTTGATGACGACCGCGTTGCCGCGCATGTCCTGGCCCTGGATCTGACCGCGACGCGAGTTCAGATCGCCGATGACCGATCCGGTATATTCTTCCGGGGTCACCACTTCGACCTTCATGATCGGTTCGAGCAGAACCGAACCGCCCTTCTGAAGAGCTTCGCGGGTTGCGGCGCGCGAGGCGATTTCGAAGGCGAGAACCGAGGAGTCGACGTCATGGAAGGCGCCGTCGATCAGCGTGGCCTTGACGTCCACGACGGGGAAGCCCGCCAGAACGCCGGCGCCCATCACCGACTGGATGCCCTTGTCGACGCCCGGAATATATTCCTTCGGCACCGCGCCGCCGACGATCTTGGACTCGAACACGTTGCCCGCGCCGGCTTCGTTCGGCTCGAACACGATTTTCACGCGCGCGAACTGGCCGGTGCCGCCGGTCTGCTTCTTGTGCGTGTAGTCGATTTCCGCCTTCTTCGACAGACGCTCGCGGTAAGCCACCTGCGGCGCGCCGATATTGGCGTCGACCTTGTAGGTGCGCTTGAGGATGTCGACCTTGATGTCGAGATGGAGTTCGCCCATGCCCTTCAGGATGGTCTGGCCCGATTCCTGATCGGTCGAGACGCGGAAGGACGGATCCTCGGCGGCGAGCTTGGAAAGCGCGACGCCGAGCTTTTCCTGGTCGGCCTTGGACTTCGGCTCGATCGCGATCTCGATGACCGGATCGGGGAATTCCATGCGCTCCAGGATGACCGGCTTCAGCGGATCGCAAAGCGTGTCGCCGGTGCGGGTGTCCTTGAGGCCGGCCAGGGCGACGATGTCGCCGGCATAGGCTTCCTTGATGTCCTCGCGATTGTTGGCGTGCATCAGCAGCATGCGGCCGACGCGTTCCTTCTTGTCCTTGGTCGAGTTCAGCACCGTGGTGCCGGATTCGACCTTGCCCGAATAGACGCGGCAGAAGGTGATGGTGCCGACGAAGGGATCGTCCATGATCTTGAAGGCGAGCATGGAGAAGGGATCGGTGTCGACCGGATTGCGGGTCATCGGTTCGCCGCTGTCCATGTCGACGCCCTGGACCGCTTCGCGGTCGATCGGGCACGGCAGGAAGTCGACGACCGCGTCGAGAAGAGGCTGGACACCCTTGTTCTTGAAGGCCGAACCGCAGAACACCGGATGGAAGACGATCCCGCGCACCGCCTTGCGGATCATGCGCTTCAGGGTCGCTTCGTCGGGCTCGACGCCGTCAAGATAAGCGGCCATGACGTCGTCGTCCATTTCGACGGCGGCTTCGACCATTTTCTCGCGATATTCTTTCGCCTGTTCCAGCAATTCCGCCGGAATTTCCTCGTCGTGATACTTGGCGCCAAGACCCTCGTCGTCCCAGATCACCGCCTTCATGCGGATCAGGTCGATGACGCCCTTGAAATTGCTTTCCGAGCCGATCGGCAGCTGGATGCAGACCGGACGGCCGCCGACGCGGGTGACGATGTCCGAAACGCATTTGAAGAAGTCGGCGCCGATCTTGTCCATCTTGTTGACGAAGACAATGCGCGGAACATTATACTTGTCGGCCTGACGCCAGACGGTTTCCGTCTGCGGCTCGACGCCCTGGTTGCCGTCCAGCACGCAGACCGCGCCGTCGAGCACGCGCAGCGAACGCTCGACTTCGATGGTGAAGTCGACGTGCCCGGGGGTGTCGATGATGTTCAGGCGCTTGCCGTTCCAGAAGGTCGTGGTGGCGGCGGACGTGATGGTGATGCCGCGCTCCTGCTCCTGCTCCATCCAGTCCATGGTGGCGGCGCCTTCGTGGACTTCGCCGATTTTATGGGACTTGCCGGAATAATAGAGGATGCGTTCGGTCGTAGTCGTCTTGCCGGCATCGATGTGGGCCATGATGCCGAAGTTACGGTAGTCTTCGATCGGGTTACTGCGCGGCATGGTCGAATTCCTTACCAGCGGTAATGCGAGAAGGCGCGGTTGGCTTCCGCCATGCGATGGGTGTCTTCGCGCTTCTTGACGGCGGAGCCGCGATTGTTGGAGGCGTCGAGCAGTTCGGACGAAAGGCGATCGACCATGGTCTTGTCGTTGCGGCCGCGCGCGGCGGTGATGATCCAGCGGATCGCGAGGGCCTGGCGGCGCTCGGTGCGGACTTCGACCGGCACCTGATAGGTCGCGCCGCCGACACGGCGGGACCGGACCTCGATCGCCGGCGCGACATTGTCCAGAGCCTGCTTGAAGACGGCGAGCGGATCGCTCTTGGCCTTGCCCTCGATGATGTCGAAAGCGCCATAGACGATCGCCTCGGCGACCGACTTCTTGCCGTCGTACATGATCGAGTTCATGAACTTGGCGACGATGATGTCGCCAAACTTGGCGTCCGGAATGACTTCACGCTTTTCGGCGCGGTGACGACGAGACATAACAGCTCCTCGAGAATCTCTGAATCTTACTTCGGCCGAATTACTTCGGCCGCTTGGCGCCGTATTTCGAACGGCGCTGCTTGCGGTCCTTGACGCCCTGCGTGTCGAGCACGCCGCGCAGAATGTGGTAGCGCACGCCGGGAAGGTCCTTGACGCGGCCGCCGCGGATCATGACGACCGAGTGTTCCTGAAGGTTATGGCCTTCGCCCGGAATATAGCCGATGACCTCGAAGCCATTGGTCAAGCGAACCTTCGCGACCTTGCGCAGCGCCGAGTTGGGCTTCTTCGGGGTGGTCGTGTAGACACGGGTGCACACGCCGCGCTTCTGCGGGGAGGCCTGCAGGTGGCGGGCCTTTTCGCGGTAGGTTTTCGGTTGCCGCGGCTTGCGGATCAACTGGGAAATTGTCGGCATCCTTCGCCTTTCCGAAGCGAATGTTGAAACTGTGACGCGGAACGCTTCCGCCCCGCCCTGCTCCGCCAAAGGCCGAATCAACCTGTGGCGAAACAAACGAGCGCCTTCAGCCCCACGGGGCTTCCGGCGCTTGCCAGACAGAGGATCGACGCTTTCTCAACGCCAATCATGTCGATGAACGATTCCGACGCGGAGTATCGCGCGAAACCGAATGACTCTTCAGTCGCAAAGCTGGTCGACAGCGTTTAGACGGCTTACGTTTCCAGCGCGGCGCCGGAAAACACGCCCGTCTACGGCCTGTCTAAGGTGGCGCGGAACATAGGGGCGCGATTCTGATCCGTCAATCCCTTTTTCTCAGCTAACGGCCGTCAGGCCATGAAACCCTCGAAAACGATCTGGTCGGCGTGTTTTCGGGCGGTTTCGGCCTGCTGCGGCGAGCGGATGGTCCAGGTCATCACCGGCAGGCTTGCGCAGGCGCGGAAAACTTCGACCACGGGCGCCGGCAGGTCGGTCGCGCGCCAGGAGAGGAAATCCGGTCGCGTCGCCGCGGCGTGGGTGAAGCGGGTCACCTGCTCCCACTGCGCCGTGGTCAGGCGGTCGAATTCCTCGTCCTCGTAATCGCTTTGCGCCACAATGCCGAGCGGCCAGCGCGCGGCGCCGGCGCGCAAGCTTGCGATCGGCGCCGGATCGAAGCTTTTGAGCGCAACCGGGCCGCGATAATCGGCCAGTTCGGCCGCGACGGCGCTCGCCAGGCCCACGTCGCCGAACGAATCGCCTTTCAGCTCCAGAATCAGGGGAACGGCCCCCCCGACCGCCGCCAGAACGGCGGCGAGGGTCGGGATCGTCTCCCCCTCGCCCAGGGCAATTCGGGCCAACGCATGGGCGTCGCGATCGCGGAAGGCGCCAACAACGCCGGTCAGCCGATCGAGCCTATCGTCGTGGAACACGAAAACCTTGCCGTCGCGCGACAGGCGGACGTCACATTCGATCCCATAGCCGCCTTCGACCGCCGCCCGCGCGGCGCCAAGCGAATTTTCGACGATCCCGCGCTCTGGATCGTGCAGGCCGCGATGGGCGATCGGGCGCGCGATCAGCCAGCCGTTCCCGCCTTTCACGGCGCGATCTCGAAGATCGCCTCGACCTCGACGCAGGCGCCGAGCGGCAATTGCGCGACGCCGATCGTCGAGCGGGCGTGCGCGCCTGTTTCCCCCAGCGCCGCGCCAATCAGATCCGACGCGCCGTTCATGACGCCGGCGAGGCCGGTCAAATGGTCCGCGCCATTGATGAAGCCGCCAAGCCGCACGCAGCGGCGAATTCGCCCGAGATCGCCGAGGAATACCTTGGCCTGGGCCAGACAGTTCAAGGCGCTCAGCGCCGCCGCCCGCGCGCCCTCGGCTTCCGTCACCGCCGCCCCGACCTTGCCGACATGACCGGGAGAAAGCTTGCCGTCGGGGCCAAAGGGCAATTGGCCGGAGACGAACAGCAGCCCGCCGCTGGCGACGGCCGGGACGTAATTGGCGAGCGGCGCCGCCGGCTGCGGCAGACTATGGCCCAGGTCCTTGAGCTTCTGCTCGATCTCGCTTCCGGTCCGTCCCATCGCCCCCTCCTGCTCAAACCATCCAAGTTTCGCCACAGGTTTCCTGCAACAACATTGTCAGCATATACTCTCGTCGCCGCGAATCCCCCATCCCAAGCATGACGATGCGTCCGAACCTCAGAACTTTCATCCTGATCCTGTGCTGCGCAGCGGGGCCCGCCGCCGCGCAGATCAAGCCGCCGTCGAGCCAGCCGGTGACATTGGTCAGCCACCGCGCGATTTACGACCTGCGGCTGGCCGACGCGACCGGCGCGAAGGCGCCGGCCGATGCGTCGGGCAAGATCGCCTTCGATTTCTCGTCGGAGTGCGGCGGCTACAATCAGACCTTGCGGCAAGTGGTCGATCTCACGCCAGGCGACGGCGAAGCGCGCATTTCCGATACGCGCACGACCACATTCGAGGACTCCGCCGGCGCGGATTTCAGTTTCAGCACGGCGCGGGGCGCGGCGGAAGGCGGCGAAGTCGACGGCCATGCGGAACGCGGCGCCCAGGGCGTCTCGATCGCCCTGAGCCGGCCCGAGCCTTTCCGGCTCTCGGTCCAGCCCGACGTGCTCTTTCCCACCCAGCACATCGCGCGGATCATCCAGGCGGCGCGGCGCGGCGAAAGCGTTCTGGTCGCCCGGCTCTATGACGGCTCGGACAACGGCAAGCGCATTTACAATGTCACCGCAATCATCGGAAAACCGGCGCGCGGGCCGGACGCCGACCGAGGCGCGCAAAACCCGGAATTCCGCAGCATGACGCGCTGGCCCGTGTCGGTCGCCTATTTTCCGGAGGATCGGCGCGACGGCCTGCCGGATTACGCGCTGTCGTTCAATCTGTACGAAAATGGCGTCTCGACCGGCCTGAAGCTCGATTACGGCGATTTCGCCCTGCGCGGCGAACTGATGCGGATCGAGTTCCCCGCCGCGACGAAATGCGGGCGCTGAGCTTTTTCAGGAAATCCCGGCAGGAAGGGCGTCTATGCGGGCCAATTGGCCTCCGCATGGGGCGCGTCGCCATCCGCCGCCACAGCGCCGGTGAAGCGGCGCAGGACGCGCTGCTGCTGTTCGGGCGCGACGCGGATTTCGAAAAAAGCGCGCCCATGATCGTCGCTTGCGCGCGACAGGACTTCGGTATGGGCATAGAGCCAGGCTTGGCCCTCGCCGTCGCCGGCGTCGAGCGCCACGCTCAAAACCGGCCGGCCCCGCGCGAGGCGTGATTCGATCGCCAGCAGCAGATCGTCCAGCCCCTCGCCCGTCACCGCCGAAACCACGCAAGGCCGCTCAATCTCCGGGCGGTGGGCGGCGGCGCCGCGCAGCCGCGCCCGTTCTTCCGGCGCCGCCAGATCGACCTTGTTCCAGACTTCGATCAGCCGGCCATGGTCGTGGGAGTCCACGTCGAGCTCGGCCAGGATCTTTGCGACATCGGCGCTTTGCGCCTCGCTGTCCTCATGGGAGATGTCGCGCACATGAAGGATGATGTCGGCCTCGCGCACTTCTTCCAGCGTGGCGCGGAAGGCCGAGACCAGCATATGCGGCAGGTCGGAGATGAAGCCGACCGTGTCCGACAGAATCACCTTGCCGCCATGAGGCAGTTTCAGGCCGCGCAGGGTCGGATCGAGGGTCGCGAACAGCAGGTCCTTGGCGAAGACCTCCGCCTTGGTCAGGCGGTTGAAAAGCGTCGATTTGCCGGCGTTGGTGTAGCCGACCAGGGCGACGATCGGGAAAGGAACTTCGCGCCGGCTCTTGCGATGCAGGCCGCGCGTTTTTTTCACCGTTTCGAGGTCGCGCTCGATCCGGTTCATCCGCTCCTGAATCAGGCGGCGGTCGGTCTCGATCTGGGTTTCGCCGGGGCCGCCCAAAAAGCCGAAGCCGCCGCGCTGGCGCTCCAGATGGGTCCATGACCGCACCAGCCGCGATTTCTGATAGGTCAGATGGGCGAGCTCGACCTGCAGCGCGCCTTCCGCCGTGCGCGCCCGTTCGCCGAAAATTTCCAGAATCAGCCCGGTGCGGTCGATCACCTTGGCCGCAAAAGCCTTTTCGAGATTGCGCTGCTGCACCGGCGACAAAGCGCAATCGACCGCGACCAGTTCGGCCTCGGCTTCCTTGATCTTTTCGGCCAGCTCATCGACCTTGCCCTTGCCGAGATAAGTCGCGGGGCGAATTTTCGCGAGCGGGACGATCTCCTGGCCGACGATTTCGACGTCTATGGCGCGGGCCAGCCCGACGGCCTCGTCAAGGCGCGCCTCGCGCGAGCGGATCGACGCCTCGGGCGCGGCGCGGTCGGTCAGATAGGGCCCGACCACGAGGACCCGCGTCTTGCTCCCGCGCAGCAGGAGGGAAGCGCCGTCGTGGGGCGCCATTTGGTCATTCAAGGTCGTCCGGGACTCCTTAGTGGGGCGAAACGCCCTGGCTGAGCGAAATTATTTTTCCGCGCCTTCCTCCGCCGGATCGAACATCTGGATCGGATGGCCCGGCATGATGGTGGATATGGCGTGCTTGTAGACCAATTGCGAGTGGCCGTCGCGACGCAACAGCACGCAGAAATTGTCGAACCAGCTCACGACGCCCTGCAATTTGACGCCATTGACGAGGAAAATCGTGAGCGGAACCTTGTTCTTGCGGACGAAATTGAGAAACGTATCCTGAAGATTGGGTGTGCGTTCAACCGGCATTTTTTTTCCTATTCATTCTTTTGCGCGCTTGCCTTGAAGCCCGGATGATCGACCTCAAAGCGGAACGCTTTCCACGCGCTTTTGGCTATTAGAGGCCCAAGCGCCGCATTGAGGCAAGAAATTCTTTCATGGGATTTAGTGCTATGCCTCCCCAAGCTCAAGGCGTCGCCGGCGCAAAATCGTGAAAAGCCGCGCGCAGGCCCAAAGCAACCGGGCCGGGAGCGCCCGAGCCGATTTTTTTACCGTCGATGTCCACGACTGGCAGCACGATCGTGGTCGCGCCGCTGATGAAGGCCTCGCTGGCCTGGAAAGCCTCTTCGAGCGTGAATGGCCGCTCCAGGACGTGCAACCCCCAGGCGGCGGCGAGTTGGAACAGCCGCGCGCGGGTGATTCCGGCAAGAATCGCCGAATCGGCGGGATGGGTGATCAGGGCGCCCTCGCCGTCCACGATCCAGGCGTTGCTCGACGAGCCCTCGGTGACAAAACCATCGGCGTCCACCAGCCACGCCTCGTAGGCGCCGGCGTCCTTGGCCTGCTGCTTGGCGAGCACGTTGGGCAGCAGGCTGGTGGTCTTGATGTCCGGCCTTTTCCAGCGAATGTCCGGCAGCGAGATCACCTTGATTCCGGCGCGCGCCCGCGCCTCGGCCGCCGCCCGGTCGCCGCGATGGGCGAAAGCGACCAGGGTCGAGGGCGTCCCGGCCCTGGGGAAGATATGGTCGCGCCTGGCCGCGCCGCGCGTGACCTGAAGATAGACATGGCCGTCGGTGACGAGATTGCGGGCGACCAGTTCGCGCAGGATGCGCCGCAGCGCCGTTTCCGCGACCGGAAGCGCGAGCCGCAACTCGCGCGCCGAGCGCGCCAACCGCTGAAGGTGGCCGTTCTCGTCGATCAGCCGGCCGCCGAAAACCTCGATCACCTCGTAAATGCCGTCGGCGAAGAGAAAGGCGCGGTCGTCGATCGAAACGCCGGCCTCGGCGTGGCGAAGATAACGGCCGTTGACGTATGCAATCCAAGTCATGAGGGCAAAAATCCAAGTCTGCCCGCGACGACCGCCGCCGCCGCGGAGAACGCCATGGCCCAGAGCGGGCTGCGCGGCGACAGGGCCACGAAAGCCGCCGAGGCGAGGGTGACGAGCGTCGCGAAAAGGCCGGAATCGGCCCCGCGCGCCAGAAGATAGCCGTTCGCCGCCATCAGGCCAACGGCCAGCGGGGTCAGCGCTCCTTTCAGCCGCGCCAGCCAGGGCGCCTCGCCCGCGCGCCGCATCGCCCGCGCGGCGGCGAAAGCCAGCAGCGAGGCCGGCGCCAATATGCCAAGCGTCGCCACGACGAGGCCGGGAAGTCCGGCGAGCCGCCAGCCGAACAGGCTGAAAACGATGACATTCGGCCCCGGCGAGACCTGGGCTATGGCGAAGGTTTCGACGAAATCCTGCGCGCTCATCCAATGGGCCTGGGTCACGATCTGACGCTGCGCCTCGGGCAAGGCCGCGGTGGCGCCGCCCACCGCCAGCAGCGAAATGCCGGCGAAGCGCAGAAAAATATCGGCGAGCAGATTGTCCTTCATTCCGGCCGTCCCGCCAGGACGAAACTTGTGGGGACGAGAAGGCCAAGAACGAGCGCCAGCGGCGCCCGAAGCACCGCCACGCCGACGAAAGCCGCAAAGGCCAAAGCGGCGACGCGGAGGCCGGGCCGGATTTTCATCGTCATTTTTATCGCTGTGCCCAGCGCAAGGCCGGCGGCGGCGGCGGTCGCCCCCGAAAGGGCGGCGCGAATGTCAGGCAGATGGGCGAAAGTCGCGAAGAATGAGGCGACCGTCGCCACTATGGCGAGCGGCGCGGCGAGCAGGCCAAACAGCGCGATGAAAGCCCCGGAGGCGCCGCAAAAGCGATCGCCCAGCATCACCGCGAGATTGCAGGTGTTCGCGCCCGGCAGCGCCTGGCACAAGCCGAGCAAGGCCGCGAATTCCTTGTCGTCCAGCCAGCGCCGGTCCTCGACGAGTATCGCCCGCGTCAGTGGCCCGGTCCCGCCGAAAGCCAGCGCGCCGAGCTTGAAGAAACCGAGAAACAGGTCGATTCGCCGCATGCGTCGAGCTTACCGCGGAAACGCGACGCTGGCCCGCATTTCTCAAACGGGCTGGGCTCGCTTTCCCGCTGGCGCGGATCGCCGCGCCGCCGGCGCCTTTCCACCGAGACACAAAAAAGGCGCGGCCTGGCAAGCCGCGCCCCTGAATGGCGTTTTCTTCTTCGGTCAGCCGTTGGGGAAGAAATGGTCCTTCGCGGTCGCCGTCGTCTTGCCATTGGCGTCTTCGGCGCTAAAAGTCACATTGGTCGAATTCGCCGGGACGTCGTCGGCCGGAGCGACGACCATGACGCGCAACTCCAGCGTGGAGTCGGGACCCACCGTCGCCTCGGTCGGCTTCGGGTCGTCCACGATCCTGAGCTGGAGGCCCGGCGCGCCCGACACCGAAAGCTTCACGCGGCGTTCGTTCGGCTGCTTGTTCAGGATGCGAACGGTGTAGCCGTTGCGCACGCCGCCATCGGCCATCGGGATCGACATCGGGTTGCGGTCGTGAAGGACGTCGACGCCGAGGTCGGCGCGCGTGGCGAGCTTCCATACCATCAAGCCGCCGACCAGCGCGATGATCACCGGATAGATCATCGTGCGCGCGCGGATCGGCTTGTAGATCGGCGGCAGGCCTTGGGGGCGGCGCGCGATATTGATGTCGGTGTCATAGGCGATCAGGCGCGGCGGACGTCCGATTTCCTTCATGACATTGTCGCAGGCGTCGATGCACAGGCCGCATTGGATGCAGCCAAGCTGCGAGCCGTCGCGGATATCGACGCCGGTCGGGCAGACCGCGACGCATTGGTGGCAATCGATGCAATCGCCGGCCGGAAGGCCCTTGGCGCGCGCCGCGTCCGCCTTCTTCGTCGACATGCGCGGCTCGCCGCGGGTGCGCTCATAGGAAACATTGAGCGCCCATTCGTCGGTCATCGCGGCCTGAATGCGCGGCCAGGGGCAAATATAGATGCAGGTCTGCTCCCGCATATGGCCGGCGAACATATAGGTCGTGAAGGTGAGAATGGCGATCCAGATATAGGCGATGCCGGGCGCCTGGAAGGTCAGGAGCTGTTTCACCAGCGTCGGCGCGTCGGCGAAATAGAGCACGAAGGCGCCGCCGGTCCACCAGGCGATCATCAGCCAAAGGAAGTGTTTCAGGCCGAGCTCATAGACGCGGCGGAAGGTGAGGCCCTTCTTGTCCTTGATCATGCGCTCGCGGCGGTCGCCCTCGACCCAGCGCTCGACGGCAAAGAACAGGTCGGTCCACACCGTCTGCCAGCACAGATAGCCGCACCAGACGCGTCCGGCCACCGCGTTCATCAGGAACAGCGTCATCGCCGCGATGATCAGCAGGCCGGTGAAATAATAGACTTCCTGCGGCCAGAGCTCGATGAAGAAGAAATAGAAGCGGCGGTGCGGCATGTCGATCAGCACCGCCTGATTGGGCAGGTTCGGGCCGCGATCCCAGCGCAGGAAGGGCAACAGATAATAGACGCCGAGCGTCAGCGCCAGCAGCGCCCATTTGATGTTGCGGAACGTGCCGTGCGTCGCCTGGGGATAGACCTTCTTGCGTGTCGCATAGAGCGGGCCGGTGATGATTGTCTCGTCGTCCATTTCATTGTCCTGAAGCGGAAGGCGCGGATAGCCGCGACGCCAGTGAAGCTCGCGCCGATCGCACGGCGCGTCATTGATCCAGTCCGATACCCATATATGCGAAGTTCGGGAAAAGGTCTATTTCTTATCCAACTTTTTTTCGCTCGCCGGATAGCCAGCCTCCGCGATGGCGCTGGCGACCGCGGCGGGGTCGGCGGCGGCGGGGGTGACGGTCACGTCGCCGGAGGTCAGGTCGACCTCGACTTCCGCCCCCGGCTCAAGGGAAAGCACGGCTTTTTTCACCCGCGCGGCGCAATGGCCGCAGGTCATGTCGGAGACGGCGAAGATCGTGGAAGAAGGCGCGGTCATGGGCTGGTCTCCATCTGAACCGGAGGGGATGGCAAATCGTCGCAGGCGCAGGGCGTTGCCGAGAACGAACAGGCTCGACGACGCCATGGCGGCGGCGGCGAGGCTCGGATTGAGCATGATTCCGAAGGCCGGATAAAGGGCGCCCATCGCGACGGGAATCAGAATGACGTTGTAGCCGAAAGCCCAGCCGAGGTTCTGCTTGATGTTGCGCAGGGTCGCCCGCGACAAGGCGAAGGCCTGCGCCACCTTGCCCAGATCGCTCGACATCAGCGCGACCTGCGCGCTCTCGACCGCTATGTCGGTGCCCGCCCCCATGGCGATTCCGACATCGGCGGCGGCGAGCGCCGGCGCGTCGTTGATCCCGTCGCCGACGAAGGCGACCGGGCCCGATCGGCGGAGCTCGCGCAAGGCCGCGACCTTGCCCTCTGGCCGCCGTCCGGCGAAAATCTCGTCGACGCCGATCCTTGCGCCGACGAATCGCGCCGTCGCCTCGCGGTCGCCGGTGATCAGGGCGACGCGCAGGCCAAGGTCGTGCAGCGCTTTCACCGCTTGCGCGGCCTGCGGGCGCGGCGGGTCGGAAAAGGCGAACAGTCCGGCGGCCCTGCCGTCCACCGCGATGAAAAAGCACGAGGCGCCCTGCCCCGCCAGCTCCTCGGCCGTCCGCGCGAACAAATCCGCCACGGCGCCGAGCGAGCCCAGAAATTCCGCCGAGCCGACCGCGATTGTTTGGCCCTCGACCTCTCCGCTCACGCCAAGGCCGGGCTGGTAGGCGAAATGCGTCACCTGTGCCGCTTCGGGCGAGCTTTTTATTCCCTGCGGGGCCGAGGTTTTTATTCCCTGCGGAGCTTGGCGCGTCTTCGCCGCCTCCACCAGCGCCCGGCCGAGCGGATGTTCCGAGCGCGCCTCGACCGCCGCCGCCAGCGCCAAAAGGTTGTTGGCCTCGAAACCGTCGCCCGCCACAATCCTCGTCAGGACCGGCCGGCCTTCGGTGAGCGTGCCGGTCTTGTCGAAGGCGACGGTCGTCACGCTGCACAAGGTCTGCAAGGCGGCGCCCTGGCGGAAGATCACGCCCAGCTCCGCCGCCCGCCCGGTCCCGGTGACCAGAGCCGCCGGCGTGGCGAGGCCCATGGCGCAGGGACAGGCGATGATCAGCACATTGACCGCGCTGACCAGGGCGAGGGTCAGGTTCGACATTCCGGCGAAATAAAGCCAGAGCGCAAAGGTCGCCAGAGCCGCCGCCATCACGACGGGCACGAAAATCGCGGTGACCCGGTCGGCGAGGTCCTGGATCGGCAGGCGCGCGCCTTGCGCCGTCTCGACCATGCGGATCACATCGGCGAGAAAAGTGTCGGCCCCGACCTTGGTGGCGCGAAAGGCAAAGGCGCCGGCGAGATTGACGCTGCCGCCGGTGACCGCGTCGCCCGGCTTCTTGGCGACGGGCGCCGCTTCGCCGGTGATGAAACTCTCGTCGACATGGCTCGCGCCTTCGCTCACCACGCCATCGACCGGGATCGAACTCGCCGGGCCGCGTCTCGATGACGTCGCCAACCAGAACCTGCTCGACCGGCAGGTCGACGGCGGCGACCGTTCCAGTTCCATCCTGGCGCCGGACATGGGCGATTTTCGGCTGGAGCCGCGCCAGCTTGCCAATGGCGTCGGCGGCGCGCCCGCGCGAGCGCGCCTCAAGCCAGCGCCCGAGCAGGATGAAGGTGACGATGGTGGCGGCGGATTCGAAATAGGAATGGCGCGCGCCCACAGGCAAAATCTGCGGCGCGAAAGTCGCCAGCAGCGAATAGAGATAGGCCGCGCCCGCCCCGAGCGCGACCAGAGCGTTCATGTCCGGCGCGCCGCGCAGCAGCCCCGGCAGGCCGATGGTGAAAAAGCGCCGGCCGGGGACGAACAGCACGAAACTGGTCAGCGCCGCGATCAGAATCATCAGGTTCTGATGGCCGAAAACGCCATGAAGCCAGGCGCCGAAGGCAGGCGAAACATGGCCGCCCATCTCCAGAAAACTGATGGGCGCGGCGAACACGGCGGCAAGCAGAAAGCGCCGGCGCATGACCTCGGTTTCGCCGGCGCGGCGCGCGACCGGATCGACCGCGGCGCCCTGTGGCCGCCAGAGGGCGCGGCTCGTAGCCGGCGCCGCGCACCGCCGACGCCAGCGCCGCCTCCGCGACCACGCCCTCGATCCCATCGACATAAGCGCGCTCGGTGGCGAGATTGACCCGCGCCGAGATCACGCCCGGAACGGCTTTAAGCGCCTTTTCGACATGGGCGACGCAGGAAGCGCAGGTCATGCCGCCGACGCCGATTTCGATATGGGTCATGCGCGGCTCATAGCCGGCCTGCTTGACCCGCGCCGCGATCTCGCCAAGGTCGGCCCCGGGCGCGAGCGTCAGATCGGCGCGCTCGCCGACCAGATTGACACGGGCGTCGAGCACGCCGGGCGTCTGTTTCAGCGCCTTTTCGACATGGGCGACGCAAGCCGCGCAGGTCATGCCGCCGACGCCGAGTTTCAACTCGCAGGCGTCATTTCCATCCAGTCCCGCCTCAATGCTCATGTTCGCGAATATGGCCCGCCGCCCGGACGGGTTCAACCCGCGCGCGGATCGTCCGGCAGGCGATGGCGCGGGATGCGTCCGGTCCAGCGGCCGGCATGGAAACCGGCGACCTGCGAGACCAGCAGGCCAAGGAACGCGGCGGTGGCCCAGAGGTCGAAAGCCCAGCCCTTGAGCAGCATGAGGAACCACAGGATCAGGACGATCACGGCGAAGACCAGCGAGCCGTCGCGCGCCTCAAGATCCCCGACCGTCACCGGGCGCGTCTCGCTGACCACCCCCAGCACGAAGGGCGTCAGGATCAGGAACAGCAGGTTGCGCCATTCGAACGACAAAAAACCCCAGGGCGGGAGCGACTTGTTCACCAGGATCGCGAGCACGGGCGAAAAGACCAGCCCCAGCGCGACGGCCAGCACCGGCCAGCGTCTTTCGCCGAATTCGTCGCGGAACATGGCCTCACCCCCGATAGGAGCGTCATACTGCGCCGGGCCGGCGGCTCAGTAAACCGCCTTCTGGACCGGTTCGGCGTAATAGGTGTTCAGGATGGTGAAGCGCGGCTTGCTGTCGCGCAGCGCGATCAATTCCCGTCCGTGCCAGCTGGCGCGCAGGAAATCGTGGGCCGGATGGATGACCACGAAGGCGCAGCCGGTATTGGGCAGGAACGGCGTGGTCTTTTCCTCCGCGAGCCCGAAATGTTTCCATGAGAACAGGCCCTGGGGCGAGAGCCGGTAAAGCGTCGTGCCGAGCTCCTTCTGGCTGTCGTCCTCCGGCATGTAGATCAGCATGGTCAGCACCTTGCGCCTCGTGTCCGGGTGAGGCTTGATGCTGTAGCCGTCATAATCGCAATAAAGCACGGGCCGGGGATACATCGGCACGGGCCAGGCCGATTTCGCCCCCTTGGCGCGGATGCGCAGGCCCTCGTCGAGCCGCGCCCGCAGCGCGTTTTCGAGTTCAGGCGAGGAGCAGACGTCGGAGACGAGACTTCCACAGCGCGCGCCGCTCGTCGTCGCCGGCGTCGCAGGAGCCGTCGAACAGCGTGAACTGCCGCCGCGTATTGGCGCCGTTGAGCTGGAGGTAATTCTTTTCTTCCGGACGCCTGGCGAGCAGTTCGCGATAAAAATCCTCGGGCCAGAAATCGCGGAAGATCATATGCGGATAAGGCTTCGACCAGACATCCGCCGCCATGATCGATTTGACCGCATGGGCGACCAGTTCGTCGTAACGGCTTTCGGTCATGCTGAACCTTTGCAACACGCGTCCTTTCCCACGGTAGCTGGAATCCGCTCATAACCTTTTTTTCGCTTTGGCGAAAGTACGGGCCGCCGCGACCCAAAAGAGCGGCCGGCGCGCCGCCCGGCGCGATCGAAAATTGCGAAACGGGGCGTCCTTCAGGCTGGGCGCAAAACGCCGCCTTCCCGAGGCGCCGGTCTGCCTCGACGTTTTTGTCGATGGCGCGTTCTTCTGCTATGTTTACGCTGACGGGAAGCGGTCGGGCGAGGGCTGCGGATTTTGCCGTGCGTTTCGCCTCGCCACAAGATCCGTCACGTCCGCATCACATCGAATTGCGGCGTTCGGCCGACGGCGCGATTTTCGGGAACGGCCTGTTCCTGAGCGCGCGCGCCGCGAAAGATGCGGCGGCCTGAGCGCGGCGAACCAAAGAACGGATCATGGCGCTTCGCGGCAGCATCGACTTTGTCTCCGGAACCCGCATCGACGGTTGGGCCTGGGATTCCGATCGGCCCGACGCGCCTGTCAGTCTCCTCGTCCTGGCGGATGGCGCGATGGTGGGGCGTTGTCTCGCCAACCGGTTGCGGCGCGATCTGCTCGCGGCGGGGATCGGCGCCGGCAGGCACGCCTTCAGCCTTCAATTGCCGAAACGCTTGCCTGCAGGCCAAAGCCATTCGATCGAAGTCCGGCGCGAGCAGGACGGCGCCGTCCTGCCCGGTTCTCCGAAAATCGTCGAAACGCCGCTGTCTTTCGATCAGAATGTGGTCAACGAGCTTTCCCGCATTTTCTCCGCCGCCGAAACCGACGAGGATTTCGACGCGCGCATGGTTTTTCTGGCGGAGCAGACGGAAAAGCTGAAAAGCGCCTTTAGCAGCAAGCGCAGCGGTCTTGCCGAGCGCGAGGCGCGCCGGCGCCTGCAGTGGCAGGATGAGGCCAGGTCGCCTGAGGGCCAATCCGCGTCCGAAGCGCAGTCCGGCGGCGCTGGTCATCGACGACCGCCTGCCCGACCCGAACCGCGACGCCGGATCGAAAGCCATTGTCTCGCATATGCTGTCGCTGAAAAGACTGGGCTTCGACGTGCATTTCGCGCCCGCCGACATGAACGCAGACCTGAAGGGCGACGCGAGCGCGCTGGAGGCCCTCGGCGTGACCTGCCATGCCAAGCCCTGGGTCAATTCGGTGGAGGAATTGCTGCTGCGCCAGCGCGGCGCCTATCGGCTCGTCTATCTGCACCGCCTGTCCAATGCGTCGTGCTATCTTGCGCTGGCGCGGCAACATCAGCCGCGCGCCCAGATCATCTACAGTCTCGCCGATCTTCACAGCTTGCGGCTGGCGCGCGAGGCGGCGGTCGAGCAGCGCGAGGATCTGGCGCGGCACAGCGAATGGCTGAAACAACAGGAATTCTGGTGCGCCGCGCAAGCCGACGCGGTCGTCACTCATTCGCCCGTCGAACGAGACATTCTCCAGCGGAGCCTGCCGGCCAGGAAAATCGTGGTCGCGCCATGGCGTGTCGTCGCCAATCCCACCGCCGCAAGCTTTTCGCAGCGCCGCGGGATCGGCTTTCTCGCCCATTTCGCCCACAAGCCGAATGTGGACGCCGCCCGCCTGCTGGTCACAACGATCATGAAGGCGGTCTGGGCGAAAGACCCGTCCATGACCTGCACGCTGGCCGGCAGCGACATGCCGGACTCCTTGCGCGAGCTGGCGAGCGACAGGATCATCGTTCTCGGCCCCGTCGGCGACCTCGGGGCGTTTTTCGACCGCGTGCGCCTCACCGTCGCGCCGATGGCTTACGGCGCCGGGATCAAAGGCAAGGTTCTCGAAAGTTTCGCCGCCGGCGCGCCCTGCGTCTGCTCGCCGATCGCGGCGGAAGGGCTCGATCTTCCGCCTGCCCTCGCGAGGTTTGTCCATACCAGGGTCGTGGACATGGCGGAGGCGATCGTCGCGCTCCACAATGACGAAAAACTCCACCAGGAAACCGCCGCCGCCGGCCTCGATTTCATCCTCGACTATGCCAGCGAGGCAAAAGTGGACGCCGCGCTGGCGCTGGCGGCGGATGCGCCAGCGCCAAAAAGCAGCGAACAGAGGAGCGATCAGGCCGCCTCGGTTTGATCTCGCCTCACGCCCCCGCAAAATCCCGCGTCGCCGCCAGCCATTCGCGCGTGCGCGCCTCCGGGTCGGGGTTGAGGGTGACGTCGGTGACCACCGCCGCGCTTTGGGCGCCGGCTTTCAGGGCCTCGACCGCCCGCCCGGGGGTCAGGCCGCCGATGGCGACCAGCGGCAGCGCGCCGATCTTCTGTTTCCACAAGCCGATTTTTTCCAGGCCCTGCGGCGCCCAGGGCATTTTCTTTAAAATCGTCGGGAAGATCGGGCCGAGCGCGACATAATCGGGCGCGGCGGCCAGCGCCTTTTGCAGTTCCGCCTCGTCATGGGTGGAGACGCCGAGTTTGACGCCGGCGCGTTTGATCGCGGCGACATCGGCGGTCAGAAGGTCGTCCTGGCCGAGATGGACAAAATCGCATTCCAACTCCAGCGCGAGGCGCCAAAAGTCGTTGACGATCAGCTGCGCGCCGGCTTGCCGGCACAGGTCGCGCGCCTGAGCGATCTGGGCGCGCAAATCACCTTCCTCCGCGTTCTTCACCCGCAACTGCACCAGTTTCACGCCGCAAGGCAGCAGGCGGCGCAGCCAATCGACGTGATCGACGATCAGATAGAACGGGTCGAGGCTCATGAGAAAGCGCGGCCGATGACCGGCGTCGAGGGCGCGGCCATGTCGCGCGGCTCGATCGGCTGGGCCAGGAAGGCGGCGCGGCCGGCCTCGCAGGCGCCGGCGAAGGCCCGCGCCATGGCGATCGGATCGCCGGCGCGCGCGATCGCCGTATTGAGCAGAACCGCGTCATAGCCCAGCTCGAAAGCCTGGGCCGCTTGCGATGGGGCGCCGATCCCGGCGTCGATCACCAGCGGCGTGTCGGGGAAACGGGCGCGCATCGCCCTCAGCGCAAAAACATTGTTCAGGCCCTTGCCCGAGCCGATCGGCGCGCCCCAGGGCATCAGCACCTTGCAGCCGGCGTCGAGCAGCTTTTCCGCGACCTTCAGATCGTCGGTCGTGTAGGGAAAGACGTTGAAGCCTTCGTCGGAAAGGATGCGCGCCGCCTCGACCAGACCGAAGACATCGGGCGCCAAAAGGTCCTCGTCGCCGATCACCTCCAGCTTGATCCAGTTGGTGCCGAAAAGCTCGCGCGCCATCTGGGCGGTGGTCACCGCCTCTTTCACCGTGCGGCAGCCGGCGGTATTGGGCAGCACCTTCATGCCCAGCGAACGGATCAGGCCCCAAAAGCTCTGGCCCGCGCGACCACCCCCGGCCTCGCGGCGCAGCGAGACGGTCACGATCTCCGCGCGCGAGGCGGCGAGCGCCTCGGCGAGAATCGCCGGCGAGGGATATTGCGCGGTGCCGACCAGCAGGCGCGAGTCCAGCTCGACGTCGTAAAGGCGAAGGGGATCGTTCATGGTTCAGCCTCCTTGCTCAGCCACCTTGGCGCGGCGTCAGGATTTCGACCTTGTCGCCCTCGGACAGGCGGCGCAGCCGGCGCTCCTTGGCGCGCACAAAAGTCTCGTTGACCGCGGTCGCGACATAATCGGGCGAAAAGTCGAGTTCCTGGATCAGCGCGGCGAGATCAGACGACTTCACGTCGCGCGTCTCCCCATTGACCACGATTTTCATCCATGACCTCCGGAAAATAAGCGTCCTCCAGCACGATCCGGGCGGCGCGGCTGGCAAGCGCCGGCGACAGCAGGAAACCGTGGCGGTAGAGCCCGTTCAGATGAAGCCGGCGCCCCTCGCGGCGGATGCGCGGCAGATTGTCCCAGAAACTCGGCCGCACGTCGGAGCCGGTTTCGACCACCTCGGCCTCGCCGAAGGCCGGATGGATGGCGAAAGCCGAATTGACCAGTTCGACGATGGAGCGCGTGGTGACGCGGGCGCGCTCCTCGTTCTCGATCATGGTGGCGCCGACCATGAAAGTCCCGTCGGCGCGCGGAACCACATAGACCGGATGGCGCGGGTGCAGCATGCGCACCGGCCGGGCGAGCTTTACGTCGGACGAGCGCACAATCATCATCTCTCCCTTGACGCCGCGCAGGCCGGAGAGATCGGGTTTCGCGGCATAGCCACGGCAATCCAGCACCCAGTCGCAATTGTCCGGCAGGGTCTCGGCGTCCACGCCATAATGGAGCGTCACATTGGCTTCGGCGGCAAGCGTCCGGGCGAGCTCGGTCAGCGCGGAGCGCGGCTCCAGATGGGCCTCTTCCTCGAAATAAAGCGCGGTGGAGAAATTTTCCGAAAGATCGGGCTCCAAGGCGGCGAGGCCGGCGCGGTCCAGGGTCACGAAATGCGAGGTGCGCCGCGAGAACTGCATCAGTTCGGCGCGGTCGCGCTCGGGCGCCACCACGACGCTGCCGCGCCGCTCGGCGAGCGGAACCGCCTTGGTCCAGAAATCCAGCGCCTCGGCGCCAAGATTGGCGACGACCGGCTCGGTGGATTCGGCTTCGCACCAGGGCGCGATCATGCCGCCGGCGTAAAAGGAGCAGCCCCGTCCGGGACCGTCGCTCTTTTCAATGATTTCAATGGCGATATCGCGCCCCGCCGCTCGAGCGCGCGTCAAAAGTTCGTAAGCGGCGGTGAGCCCCGCCGCGCCGGCGCCGATGACGCGAATGCGCATTTTGCCCTCGTTTTCACCCCAATGGGCTTAAACCCGGGCGGAAAAACGCGCGTCGGCGAAGCGGGCTTCGTTCGCGCCATCCCTCCGCCAGTGCGAACTGGATCAGGTGCGGCGACCCGACATCGGGCCGCCTGAGGGTCGCCGGGCCGTCATTCGACGCCGCCGGCCTCTCAGCCCCAAGGTGCGATTTCTCTCGCGGGGCTCCCCTTGGCCTCGTAGGATTTATGTGTCGCCCGACCCATCGGCGTCAAGTGACCTGTCGCCGCGGCCTTTCCTTTGCCTGCGGCGGCCTGTCGCGGCGCCAGACTTGCATGGAAGGATAGACTTTGACGCCGACCTTGGATTATGTTTAGAACGAATCCAAGAACTATTCTAATATTGGGAGCGGCGGCAAGCGCCGGAGGGGAAGTGCGGGGAATGCAAAGCGCGAGCCATCAGGAACCAAAACTGCCGACGGGGCGGCGCCCTGCCGCACGGCCAACTTTCGACTGGAGGGACGGCGCCCTGGCGCGGCTGGTGCGCGAAAAGCTTCGCGCCGTCGATCTTCGCCCGACGCGCCAGCGCGTCAGTCTGGCGAGCCTGCTCTTCGTCGCCGGAGACCGCCACGTGACCGTGGACCAATTGTTCGACGAGGCCTGGGCCCTGCGCATGCCGCTGTCGCGCGCCACGGTATACAACACCCTGCATCAATTCGTGGCGGCGGGTCTGGTGCGCGAGATCGCGCTTTACGGCTCGAAAGTCTGGTACGACACCAAGACCGGCTCGCATTGTCATTTTTACGACGAAGCCAAGGCCGATCTTTTCGACATGCCCGAGGATGTCGCCAAACATCTCGCGATCGTCCCGCCCAAAGGCAAGAAGATCGTCGGCGTGGACGTCATCGTCCGACTGGCGGACGACGACGACGCGACCGAGTGACCTCAGAACGCGTTTTTGGTCGAAAGCACCGAGAAGGGCGTCATCGCCAGGATTTTCAGGTCGAGCCAGATCGACCAGTTCTCGATGTAATAGAGATCGTGGGCGACGCGCTGCTCGATCTTTTCCAGCGTGTCGGTCTCGCCGCGCCAGCCATTGACTTGCGCCCAGCCGGTGATGCCCGGCTTGACGCGATGGCGGGCGAAATATCCGTCGACGGCCTCGTCATAGCGCAAGCCGGCCGCCGCGCCTTTCAGCGCATGCGGACGCGGGCCGACCAGCGACAGATCGCCAAGCAGGACATTGAACAATTGCGGCAATTCATCCAATGACCACCGCCGGATGAAGGCGCCGAATGGAGTGACGCGCGGATCATTGCGGCTCACCAGCCTGGAGGCGTCGGCGTCGCATTGCTCCGCATACATCGAGCGGAATTTGAAGACCGGGAATTTTTCGTTGTTGAAGCCATAGCGCGTCTGCCGGAACAGCACCGGCCCCCGTGACGACAGTTTCACGCCGAGCGCGACCGCCGCCAGGACCGGCGACAGGCTCAGGATCAGCAGGGCGGCGGCGACGCGGTCGAACAGCGCCTTGAGCGCGGAGTCCCAGTCCGAAATCGGCTTGTCGAACACCGGCAGGAACGGCGCGTCGCCAATATATTGATAGGCCCGGTCGCGCAATTTGAGACGACTGCCAAGGGCGGAAATGCGAATGTCCACCGGCAACGCCCATAATTTCTTGAGGATCTGGAGAATGCGCGTCTCGGCCGCGGCCGGTATGGCGACGATCAGCAGATCGACCTTCTGCTTGCGGCAGAAGGCTTCGAGATCGTCGAAAGCGCCGAGGAAGGCGTAATCCGTGATCTGATCGGGCAGCCGCTCGCGACAGCGATCGTCGAACAGGCCGAGAATCTGCAGAGCCCCCCTGCCCGACCGCTCGAGGCGATGGATGGTTTCGAGGGCGTGCTGGCCGCCGCCGACGATCACCGTGCGCCGCGCGAGCCGACCCTGCCGCGTCCAGATCTTCACCGCCAGGGCAAATCCGGCGCGCGCGAAGGCCCCGGCGGCCCAGCCGCCGCAGAACCACGCCAGAACCCAGCCCCGAACAAGATCCGGCGCGCCGAAGCCGCCAATCACCGCGCCCGTCGTCAACAGCGCGAGCGCTCCACCCAGCGCCACGGCCAGATTCAAAATCTGGCGCGGGAAATCGCCCATCGCGCGGACAGTATAGGCCCAGCGCGCCCGCAGCGCGAGAATGGCGAGCAAGGCCACGACGGCGAGGCTGGCGGCGAGCGCGCCTGCATCCAGCGATTGCGGCGCGGCTTGCGCCCGATAAGCCGCGAAGCCGCTCGCCGGAATGTTGAGGACGTCGAACAGCAGGAGCGCGCCGACCAGCAAGGGTTGCGAGATGCGCGCGTCCGGCGGCGTGACGTGGCGCACGGACTTCCCTGCGGGGATCCAGGCTGCGTTCGAGCGCCCGGCTCAGGTCCACGACCTGAAAGGCCGGTCTCCCCCGCGTGTCGGCGCCGGCGTCGGAATTCCGGGCAAGCGGGGAGGAAAGGCGGCGCGCGCTACGCATGGTCGACCGAAATCCGTTGAAGCCGGGCCGTCGGCCCGCACGCGGCAATTTAAAATGTTTGGGTAAATGGCGCGTTGAGGCGAAAGCCGGACCCTTGGCCGCGAAAGCGTGGCTGACGGCGCGAAAATGCCGTTAAACCATTGTTTTGCAAGACGCCGCGCGGCGCACGCCAACGTCTTCGGCGGTTGAGGTTTTGTTTACCTTGCCGGACGATTATCCAGAAAAGCCCCTCCACGCCTTGGCCGCATGTTTCGCATGATTTTTTTCACCCGGTTCTCGTGCGCTTTCGGCCTCGCGCTCATGGCTTCGCTTGCTGGCGCGGGCGCCGCCACGGCCGGCGACTGGCGCTTTTGCGTCGGCGTCGCGCCGGCCTCGCACGAAACGGTGATCACCGACATTTTCGCCAGCCCCGACGAAAGCGCGCGGCTGGAGCGCCGTTTCGAGGCCTATTATCGCGGCCGGGACGGCCGCGCCCTCACCTTCCAATGCCCACGCGGCTATGACGATCGAACCCAAGCCCTCAACGCCCAGACCACGGCGTTGCAATTCGACCAGCAGATGGGATTCGCCGTGAGCAATCTCGGCGCCGCCAAGGTCGCAGCCATCGTCGGCGGGGATAATTGACGCCGCGCCTGGCTGATCGCGACTCGTCGCGATCGGCAAGGTCCCTCGCGTCGGCTCGGCGTCGCATTCGCTCGTAGCGTTTCCTACCGATCCGAGTTTTTCGCTCAATCCGGAATCAGGATGAAGACGAGCAGAAAAAGGCCGAAGATCACGAACAGCCCGATCAGACCCATGGCGATCAGGCGATCGTCGGCGCTGATCACCCTTGCGGAACCGAAGGCCGGAATGACTTCGGGCTTGTCCGCTTCCGTGTCGCCTGCCGGCGCCTGAACCTCTTCCCGCGCGGTGGCGACCGGGGTTTCGCTGCTTTTCGGCTGGGGCGCAACTTTGGCTTTCGGCGGAGCCTTGGGGCGCGGCGGGGCGTCGATCCGCCGCGGCGGGATTTGGGACCCTTGCGTTCCGGCCGCCGCTTTCTCGCGCGCAAATCGGCCCTGAACCAGGACGAAAATCGCGCAGGCCAGCGGCAGAGCCAAAGCGAGCGCCGGCGCCTGCGCATCGATCCAGTCCGCGAACAAGGGATCCCGGGCGATCATGCCGCCCGCAACCCAGCCCAGCAGCCCGGCGCCGAGATCGACGAGCCATGGATAGGCCCGCATGAGCATCGAGAATCCGAAGCTGCCGAACACGATCAGCGGGATGCTCAGGGCGAGGCCGAAAACCAGCAGCCAGACGCTGCCGCCCGAAACCGCCGCCACCGCCATCACATTGTCGAGGCTCATCGCGGCGTCCGAGACAATGATGATTCCGACCACGGCGAGCATATTGGCCTCGCTACGCGCCGATCCCGCGGGCGCCTCCCCTGCGTCCCCCTCGTTCATCAGGTTGAGCGCGATGACGAGCAGAGGGAAAGCGCTCAGCAGCTGCACGAAGGGCAGCGTCATCAACTCGCTGGTCATCAGGGTCAGGAACACCCGCAGCGAAATCGCCCCCGCCGCGCCGCCCCATGCCGCGCGCCGCGCCTGTTCGGGGGGCAGATGACGGCAGGCGAGCGCGATCACCAGCGCATTGTCGCCGGACAGCAGCAGATCGAGAAAAATGATCTGGACTATGACCCCGAGCGAAGCGGCGGTTGCGGCTCCATCCATGGCGAATTTTCCCGTTCAGGCCCTGTTATTGCCGTTGGCCCGCGCCTGCGAAGAAGCAAGCGCGCCCGCCGGCGTCCGCCGGCCAAGTGTTTTTCCCCGACCGGCGTTTCGGCGCGCACGCCAATTGCCCTTTTCAAGATCAATTGGCGTCATTTCGCGCCCGTCACGCCCGTCGCGGCCGTCGCCTCGGGCGGGCCGGATTTCAGCGCCTTGAGGAAGGCCGCGTCCGGCGCCAGCAGCAGGACGGGCCCGCTGTCGGCCAGCGACTTGCCGTAGGACTGAAGCGAGCGGTAGAAGGCATAGAATTTCGGATCGCCCTTCTGCGCATTGGAGAGGAGGATATTGCCCTCGCCGTCGCCCTCGCCCCGGGTGATCTGCGCCTGGCGCTGCGCCTGCGACAGAATGACCGTGCGCTCGTGATCGGCCTTCGAGGCGATTTCCTGCGCCCATTGCTTGCCTTCTGCGCGAAGCGCCTGCGCCTGACGGTAGCGCTCCGACTTCATCCGGTCGTAGATCGCCTGGCTGGTTTCAAGCGGCAGGTCGGCGCGATGCAGGCGCACCTCGACGACATCGAGGCCGAGCGGCGCGAATTTGGCCTTCACGTCGTCATGGATCTTCCTGACGATCGCCGGGCGGTCCGCCGAGAGCAGGGTCGGCAAGTCGATCTGGCCGAATTCGCGGCGCATCGCCGTGTCCACCGACAAGGCCAACTGCGCGCGCGCCACGTCCATCGACTGGAGGCTCTGATAGAAGCGCAGCGGATCGGTGATGCGAAAGCGCGTATAGACCTGGGCCACGATGCGTTTCTGGTCGCCGAGAATCACCTGTCCGGACGGCGGCTCGAGCAATTGCAGGCGCGTGTCGAAAATCGCCACCGTATCGATGAACGGGGCCTTGGTCTTGAGGCCCGGTTTTTCGATCACGGCGACCGGCGCGCCCAGCCGGATCACCAGCGCGCTTTCCCATTGATTGACGGTGAAAAAGCTCGAAATGGCGGTCAATGTCGCGATCGCAAGGACCACCAGAAGGAAAATCAGCGCCTTCTTCATCTGCCGGCCCCCGACGAACTGGCCGGAGGCTGAGCCGCCGCCGGGGACTGGATTGCGCCCTGAGCCTGCGCCGCCGGCGGCTTGATCTCGCTGAGCGGCAGATAGGGCGCGAGAGGCAGCGCCCCACGCCCGGTGGAATCGAGAATCACCCGCGACGATTTGGCGAGCAGCGCGTCCATGGCCTGAAGATAGAGGCGCCAGGACGTGACCGTCGGCGCGTCGGCGTAGCTGTGGTAGATCGCCGAATATTGCCCGGCCTCGCCCTGGGCCAGATTGACCGTCTGGGCCTTGTAGGCGTCGGCGTCCTGCACGATGCGCACGGCCTCGCCGCGCGCGCGCGGCAGAATGTCGTTGGCGTAGGCCTGCGCCTCGTTGCGCGAGCGTTCCTGGTCGGCGCGGGCGCGCTGGACGTCGTTGAAGGCGTCGATCACCGCGCCGGGCGGATCGACGCGCGTCAATTGAATCTGCACGACCCGAATCCCCGCGCCTTCGCGGTCCAGCACGCGTTGCAGCAGGTCCGCCGTTTCATCCACGACCTGACGGCGCTTGTCCGACAGCACGCCCTGAATCGGGGTGCGGCCGACCACTTCGCGCAGGGCGCTTTCGGCCGCGACCCGCAGCGCCGTCTCGGGATTGGCGACATTGAACAGATATTGCCCGGCGTCCTTGACCTGCCAGAGCAGATCGGCGTCGGCCTCAAGGATATTCTCGTCGCCGGTCAGCATCTCCTTGTCGCGCGCGCTGGGCGTCCCGCCATTGGGCGGCAGGCCGAGCAGCATCTGGCGGATCTGGGTGACTTTCGGGAACATCGCGCTCTCGATCGGCCATGGCGCGTGGAAATGCAGGCCGGGCGGCGTCGTCGCCACCCAGGCGCCGAAACGCAGGACAATCCCCTGTTCGTCGGGCTGAACCTTGTAGAATCCGGTCGAAACCCAGGTCGCGAGCGCCAGGGCCGCAAGCAGCGCCCAGCCGCGCCGATCGAGCCTCGGGGGCTTCAGAAAAGCCAGGAACTTCTCCCGAACGCCATCTTCCGATGCTTCCACTGGCTGTTCAGGCGTTTCTTCCATCGCGTTTCTCGTTCATCCCCCCGATCGCGCGGGCTAAAGCGACCCCGCGCTCTTATCATGGCGCGGAAACCGTTTCGACAAAAATACGCGGGTCATAAAATCGCAAAACGCCGCTCCGCGATACTGGACAGCCCGACTTCGCTTTGCTACACACCGCACGCTTCGTCGGCGCGGAGGAAACCTCGCCGGCGTTTCGATGGGCGCATAGCTCAGTTGGTAGAGCAGCTGACTCTTAATCAGCGGGTCCAAGGTTCGAGCCCTTGTGCGCCCACCATCG
>CAVSEY010000020.1:0-28913 GCA_963727035.1 uncultured Pseudomonadota bacterium
TTGGTGAGGATCAGGACATCGCCGGCGCGGGCGCTGGAATTGCGCAAGATCCGCTCGGGGTGGACCAGTCCGAGCGCGACCAGGCCATAAATCGGCTCGGCGCTGTCGATCGAATGGCCGCCGGCGAGCGGAACGCCCGCCTCGGCGCAAACCGCCGCGCCGCCCGTCAGGATAGCGCGCGCGTCGTCCTCGGAGATCTTGCCCAGCGGCATGCCGACCAGCGAAAGCGCCAGCACCGGCCGCCCGCCCATGGCGTAGACGTCCGATAGCGCGTTGGTCGCGGCGATGCGGCCGAAATCCGTGGGGTCGTCAACGATCGGGGTGAAGAAATCGGTGGTCGCGACCAGCGCGCTGTCATCGTTCAGGCGCAGCACGGCGGCGTCGTCCGAGGTCTCCGTTCCCACCAGAAGCGCGGGGAAGGGGCCCCCTTGCGGAAGGTTCGCCAGCAGCCTTTCCAGGACGGCGGGCGCCAGCTTGCAGCCGCAGCCCCCTCCATGCGCCAGATCGGTCAGGCGGACTTTTCCGGGGACGATGTTCATCTGGCGCTCTCCCTCGCCCGCCGTCTCGATCGAATCCGACGCCGGCCGAATTTATGTTCGGCAGACTACTCCGGGAAAAAGCGCGCAGAAAGCTATCGTTCGTCAAACAATCGCGCCATTATTCATCGGGGAGGAGTTTACGCATGCATGATCCGCTCTGCGGGCCGGCGGCGGTCAAGGCCGCCTTGCGGGAACTGCCGCAGGTGCAAAAGCTGCTCGAACAACCCGCCGCAGCCGCGCTGATCGAGCGACTGCCGCGCGAGGCGGTGGTCGGCGCCCTGCGCCGGGCGGTCGAGGCGGCCCGCGCCGAGCTCATTCAGGGCGCCGATGTCGCGACGGACTGCGCGTCGCTCGTCGCGCGCGCCGCCGCGGCTTTGGCCGCGCCGGGACTCGTTCGCGTCGTCAACGCCGCCGGGATCGTGCTGCACACCAATCTCGGCAGGGCGCCGCTCGCCCCTGAGGCCGTCTTGGCCATGGCGGATGCGGCGGGCTATTCCAATCTCGAATTCTCGCTTGAATCCGGCCTGCGCGGGCGGCGCGCGCCCGGCGTCGAAACCCTGCTTTGCGCGCTGACCGGAGCGCAAGCCGCGCTGGCGGTCAATAATTGCGCCGCCGCCATGCTGCTGGCGCTGGCGGCCCTGGCCGCGGACGGCGAAGTGGTGGTTTCGCGCGGCGAACTGATCGAAATCGGCGGGGGCTTTCGCATTCCGGAGGTGATCCGGCAGGGCGGCGCGCGCCTGGTCGAGGTCGGGACCACCAACAAGACCCGCCTGAGCGACTATTCGGCGGCGATCACGCCCGCGACCCGCGCGATTTTGAAAGTCCATCCCAGCAATTTCCGCATGGCCGGCTTCACCGCCGAAGCCGACCTCGCCTCGCTGGCGGCGCTGGCGCGTGAACGCGGCCTGAAGCTCGTTTATGACCTCGGCGGCGGCGCGCTGGCGGAACTGCGGGCCGCAGACGCCCCGCGCGAGCCGACCGTGCGCGAAAGCGTCGCGGCCGGCGCCGATCTCGTCGCCTTCAGCGGCGACAAGCTGCTCGGCGGGCCGCAGGCGGGCCTGATCGTCGGGCGCGAAGACTCCATCGCGGCTCTGCGCAAGCATCCGCTCATGCGGGCCTTGCGCCTGGACAAGATTTCCGTTGCTGCGCTGGAAGCGACGCTGCGCCTGCATCGCGATCCGGATTTGGCGCGGCGACGCATTCCCGCGCTACGGATGCTCGCTCAGGACGAGGCGGAATTGCAGGCGCGTGCGGAAAAGCTGCGCGAACTTCTGGCGCCGCCCGCCGCGACGGAAATCGTCGCCAGCGCCGCCTATTCCGGCGGCGGCGCGCTGCCGGCGATCGCCTTGCCGAGCCGGGCCGTCGCCGTCGCCCTGCCCGGCGTCGCGCCGGAAGAGCTGGCGCGCCGTCTGCGCCTCGGCCGCCCGGCCGTGGTCGGGCGGATCGCCGACGGCGCGTTCCTGCTCGATGTGTTCACGCTCGAAGACGAAGATTTGCCGGTTCTCGCTGCGGCGGTCTTGGCGGCGGTGGTCCCGGAGGCGTCGACGTGAACGTCGCCAGCCGTTTGAACTCTTGGCGTGATCGGTCATGTCGACCACGGCAAGACGGCCCTCACCCGGGCCTTGACCGGCATGGACACGGACCGCCTGCCCGAAGAGCGGCGGCGCGGCATTTCGATTGCGCTCGGCTTCGCCCATTTTGCGCTCGACGGCGCCGAGATCGACATCATCGACATGCCGGGACACGAGCGCTTCGTCCGCACCATGATTTCCGGCGCGACCGGCGTGGACGCCGTGCTGCTGGTCGTCGCGGCCAACGAGGGAATCATGCCGCAGACGCGCGAGCATGTCGATATCGCCGGACTGCTCGGCGTGCGGCGGGCCCTGGTCGTCGTGAGCAAGGCCGATCTCGCCGGGCCGGAGCGATGCGCGGAAGTGGGCGGCGAAGCAGCGGCGCTGGCCCGCTCCGCCGGGATGAGCCTCTGCGGAAAGCTGCGCTTTTCCGCGCTCGACGGGAGCGGCTTGCCGGATGTGCGCGCGGCGATAGCGGCCCTGGCGGCGCAGGCGCAGGCGCCGGAGGACGCCGGCTTCGCCTGGCTGCCGATCGACCGCGCCTTCACCATCGTCGGTCACGGCACGGTCGTCACCGGCGCCTTGCGGCGCGGAGTCTTGCGCGCGCGCGACGAGATCGAACTCGTTCCGGAGGGGCGGCGGCTGCGCATCAGGGGCCTGCAGGCGCATGGACGCCCGGTGGACGAGGCAAGGCCCGGCCAGCGCGTCGCGGTCAATCTGCGGGGCGTCGAACCGGCGGAAGTTTCGCGCGGCCGCGCGCTGGCGGCGCCCGGCGCGCTGGCGCCGTCGTCCTGGCTCGACGTCTCGGTCCAAGCGGTGGAAGGCGCGCCGGCTCTCGCCACCGGCGATCGGCTGGCGCTGCTGTTCGGCGCCACGGAAGTCGAGGTGCGGCTGCGCCTGCTCGACCGCGACGAACTGGCGCCGGGCCAGCGGGCGCTGGCGCAACTGAAGACCGCCGAGCCGGTTTGCGTCCCTGCGCGCGAGCCTTTCGTTTTGCGTCTGCGCTCGCCGGCGGCGACGGTCGCGGGCGGCGTCGTCCTCGACCCCGACTCGCGCCGGCAAAGACGTCGCGCGCCCGGCGTGCTGCGACGTCTCGAAAATCTCGCCGGCGCCGCGCCGGAAAAGATCGTCGCCGGCGAACTGGCCGGCGCAGGCGAAAAAGGCGTCAGCGTCGCCCGTCTCGCGCGCCTGGCCGGACTGGCGCCCGCGCGGGCCGTCGCCCTGCTGCGGGGGGAGATTCCGCCGCCGGTCTTTTGCGACCACGACCGTTTCGCCGTCGCCGGCCCGGCTTTCGACGCCCTGCTCGCTCGGCTGCCGCAGGCTTTGACCGGGCATCCCCCGGGGCTCGGCGCCGACGCATTGGCCGGCCTGCTGCCGCAGGCCTCGACGCCCGCGCTTGACGCCGCCGTGGCGCGGCTCGTGGCGGCGGGGAAATTGCGTCAGGCCGGCGGCCGGATCGTCCTTGCCGACTCGATGCGCGAAAGCGCCGACGCCACGCGGCGGCGGCTGGAAACCGTGCGTCTGGCCGAAGCGCTCAAACAGGCCGGCCTCACACCGCCGGAACCCTGGAAACTCGCGCCCGACCCCGCCCGCCGGCAAATGCTTGAGCGGCTGGTTCGCGACGGGATCGCCGTGCGCGCGCAAGACCGCGTGCAGCAGCGCGAGCTGATTTTCCATCGCGACGCGGTCGCCGAGGCGCAACGGCGTCTCGCGTCCCTCCTGAACGACAATGGAATGCTGGTCTCCGAGATCGGCGCCGCGCTCGGCATTTCCCGCAAATACAGCGTGCCCTTGCTTGAGCACCTGGACAGTATAAATTTTACGCGCAGAATCGCGGACCGCCGCGTGCTTGCGCGATAAACCTTGAAGGAAGGCAAAGCGCCGGCGATTGCGGCGTTGACATTTTCGGAGGCGATTGGGGTCTGGTGGCCCTCCTGGTCTTCAAAACCAGCGGCCCGTCAATAACGGGCGGTGGGTTCGATTCCCATCCGCCTCCGCCAATAAATTGGATGCAAGGTCAGGCAAGGCGTCATCGCAGGCGAAAGCCAGGCGGCGGAATGACCGTCGCGAGGCGGGGGGTGTGCGGGACTTCGCCGAGGTTCGCGCGTCGTCAAGGTCTATCGCGACGAAGGCGTGAGCGATGCGAAGTCACGAACGGAGCGCCCCGCTTTCGATGCGCTGTGCAAGGACGCGGCGCGGCGGCGGTTCGATAGGGTCACGGCCTGGTCGGTTGACCAATCCGACGAGCCGTCGCCAATATTCATCTGGGGGCAGGCGGTATGCCGTATGGCGAACATGCCGCTGCCCTCACAAGTCACGGAATTTTAGAAATAACAGACGGCGCCGACATGGCGCCGACACGCAGAAAAATTCAGCTTTTGCCGAACCTTTCGTAATGCTAATTTATCTAATTATTTCAGAGAGGTGCCCTGGCCGTCATCTAATTAATGCGGTAACCGATTGATATTAATCATAGTTTTAAAATTCAGTTTTTGATGCCACCCCCGAAAATACCCCCAAATACCGTTTTGTCGAAAGAATCGAAAGGAAACGTGCCCCGCCGGTCCTGCGGACGCCACCACACTACGATGGTCGTGGTCGTGGCCGCCCGGTACAAACGCTTAGCGAAGGAAACGGCCGAAATACCGAAGTCCCCCTATTTGGATTTCGTATCAGGCATCCACCAACGGCAAAGCTGCCACCGATAACTTTCCGATGGCGCTGACCGCTTTTCGTGAGCGGGGTTCCGTCCAACGCGGAGCAGGCGCTTTCTGTTTATCTCTTCAAGGCCACTCATACCAAGTCTCGGAGAGCGTAACTCGAGGCGGCTTTTCAAATCAGGCGCGATTTGATTCAACGTGGCGAACGAAGGAGGTTCGCCATGCCCATTCCGCTTCGGGTTGATTTCGACGCACAGATGACGCGGGCCGCCGCCAGGCGGTCCATGGACGGGCCGCAGGCGCGCCGGCTTTTGGCTCTGGCCGCAATCTATGACGGAGCCACCCGCACGCAGGCGGCCGAGATCGGCGGGGTGACTCGACAAATCATTCGCGACTGGGTGGTGAAGTTCAACGCGCTCGGGCCGGACGGCCTCATCAACCGCAAGGCGCCGGGCCAGCCGTCACGGCTCAACGACGCGCACCGCGCAGCGCTCGGCGCCATCGTCGAAAGCGGACCGACGCCGGCGATCCATGGCGTCGTGCGCTGGCGGATCGTCGACCTCTGCCAATGGTTTCATGAGGAGTTCCGGGTCACGATCGCCAAGCAGACGCTCAGCCGGGAATTGCGGGCCATGGGCTATCGCAAGCTCTCGGCGCGTCCGCGCCATCATGCGCAAGCCGATGGCGCGATCGAGGATTTTAAAAAAGTTTCCCGGCGCGCGTCGCGGAAATAGCCGAAGAGAAGCGCCTCGATCTGGGCTCGATAGAAATCTGGTTCGCCGACGAGGCGCGCATCGGCCAGAAGAACAAGATCACGCGGCGTTGGGCCAAGCGCGGAACGCGGCCATCGGCGCCGCACGACCAGCGGACCGCCTCGACCTACATATTCGGCGCGATTTGCCCGAAGGAGGGCAAAGGCGCGGCGCTCGTCCTGCCCGCCTGTAACACCGAGGCGATGAGCCTGCATCTTGCCGAAATCGCCACCGAGGTCGCGCCCGGCAAACACGCCATTCTCCTGCTCGATCAGGCCGGTTGGCATCTGTCGGGCCGGCTCATCGTTCCGTCGAATATCACGATCGTGCCGCTGCCGCCCAAATGCCCGGAGCTCAATCCGCAGGAAAACGTCTGGCAGTTCATGCGCGACAACTGGCTGTCGAATCGCGTGTTCAAGTCCTACGCCGATGTCCTCGACCAATGCTGCTTTGCCTGGAACAAGCTCGTCGACCAGCCGTGGCGCATCATGTCCATCGGATTGCGTGACTGGGCGCAGGGGTTCTGATCAGAGAGTCTTGGTATCACTCCTAAGCTGATTGAGATGCGCCGGATCCAATCTCGACTCGGAAAGATTCGCCAGTGCTCGATCCCAAGACGATCGATCCTTTAAAGTTAGCGCTAGCCTCGCCTGTGCGACCTGTATTCGCGCATTGTATTGATAACGCTTCGGCACCTTGAATTTCATTGCATTGTGAACAGCGATTGAGCCGCTAGGCTGCCCGATCGCGGACTTGCGTAAAGCATCCAACATTGACAAGCAGATAAATGGGTCTGGCTCTGAAACTTTATTGAGCCTCGCTAAGGCGACTTCTGTCTGATTCTCTGCTATTTCGATGTCAGCTCGCATAGAAATGACCATATTTCGCAGAGTTTGCGGCGCAGAATTTTCGGCTTTCCTCACTATTTCTTTAGCATCGGCTATGGCGCTTCCATCCAAAAATATTTTAACCAAGGCAAACGCCGCATAGACATTATCATTGTATTCATTGAACAGCGGCTGCAGCAACTCCTTGGATTCGTCCTGCCGATCAAGGCGCATTAGTTCAAAACCGAAAGCCGAATTGATACCTATGTCGTTTTGAAATCTCGTTTTTCCGGCGACGAGCACTTTTAACGCTTCCGGCGCATCTCCCGCAAAATCTAAAGCGCGAGCAAGGTAGATATAGTAATGCGAATCCGGGTCTCGTGAATTTACAACTTTATTGAGATATGAGATCGCATTATCATATTTATCCAAACCTAAGTAGGTACGACCCCACTGCCACTCTACCCATTCACTTTCGTGGCTAAGACCGTACGAGGCAAGAATTCGAGCAGACTCTTCATATTCATGCCGGTACAGCACCGCGTCTACGTGAGAGGTCTTGATTCCAAGGTGCTTCGGAAACAGATAAACCAAGTCTCCATATGCCTTTTCGCCAAGCGTCTTATACCAACGGCCTTTCAATCTGACTCGAAGGGGATTCCCATCCTGGTTTTGATCTGATTCCCTTGGCGCGGGGAGGATTCGCGCCATGCCAGCGACAGTGAAGATCAGGACGGATTATTCGGCTGTTGAACTTCGGCGTCTTGCGGCCAGTTCGAAAGACGCCAACCAAAGCCGGCGGCTGTTGTCTTTGGCGGGGGTGTTGGACGGAATGGGCCGAGCGGAGGCGGCGCGGATTGGCGGCATGGATCGCCAGACGCTGCGCGATTGGGTTCATCGTTTCAACGCGCAAGGCCCGGACGGTCTGAAGGATATTCGCTCCAAAGGCCATCCGTCCCGACTGGCGCCAGAGCAACTGGCTGCCCTCGCCGAGATCGTCGAGACCGGGCCAGACCGGGAAAAAAACGGCGTCGTCCGCTGGCGGCGGATCGACTTGATGTCGATTCCGACGAAGGCGCCCGGCAATTACGAGATAATGGCGCCCATCAATTCCTGGATGATGCCGCCCCCCGTAATACCAACGGCCTTTCAATCTGACTCGAAGGGGATTCCCATCCTGGTTTTGATCTGATTCCCTTGGCGCGGGGAGGATTCGCGCCATGCCAGCGACAGTGAAGATCAGGACGGATTATTCGGCTGTTGAACTTCGGCGTCTTGCGGCCAGTTCGAAAGACGCCAACCAAAGCCGGCGGCTGTTGTCTTTGGCGGGGGTGTTGGACGGAATGGGCCGAGCGGAGGCGGCGCGGATTGGCGGCATGGATCGCCAGACGCTGCGCGATTGGGTTCATCGTTTCAACGCGCAAGGCCCGGACGGTCTGAAGGATATTCGCTCCAAAGGCCAGCGCTCGCGCTCGGGAGGGTGCCGGATGGAGTGAGCGGGGTCTCTCCGAGCCGCTTACAAAACTCATCGGGAATTGGAGTTGAGTCCGGCTAGAACTATGCTCACTAAAGCGAGGCCCGAATGAACTCCATGCCAACCACGTATCTATCGGAGAGTCCGGCGGCGAATTCGTCCAGATATCGTTCGATAGCGAAGCCCGCAGCGAAGCTGATTTTGACCTGTGCGAGCCCGATCACCCCTATCTTCTTGTTCAGCGTCAGTTTGAGGACGATGACGGGGGTGTCTGCTACATCGAGACCCACGATCACGATACCTACGCTGGCCACTTTCGGCTGCGGCTGATCGAGGTCACTCCCACACGCCTCGCCTTTGAGATCGCCAGGACGGAGAACAATTACGTCGAGGTGATGTACAACATCGAGGCAAAGGAGTTCGATGAAATGCTGCGCATCGCGCAGATTATTTTTGGCGTACGAGGCTGAGACAACATTCTGTGTGTGGTTGCCCGGCGTCTTGGCAGGTTATGCAATGCTGGTCAAACCGTCGATTTGCACAGTCTTCGCGGCGCGGTCAGCCGAACGACCCTGATCGAACTCGTGCAAAATGACCCGATTTCATCCGAAATTGGCAACAGGCGAAGCGGACGATCCAGCGAACTCTAAAAAAGCGCGCCCGCGCACAGAAATAAAGTTGATTAAAGCGGAGCCAGCCTAGGGTTCGTTCAACAAATGAAGCCGGTCTGCGCCGGGTCGCTCCGGCCGATCGGTGAAGAGGCGCGTCGCGAATGATGGCGCCACGAAGGCGTCGGCGACGATAAGTCGTGCGTCCCAAGGCCTGTACTACCGTTCAGAGGATCAAGCGCTGCCAAAGGCTTCAAGCCGCTGCGACGCCGCGCCGTGGCTCGAATTTCCGTCCGACCTCGCGGCCCGTGCGGTAGGCGTCGGGCGCCACCTTGCGCTTACGGTTTTGACCTTTGGCATGGAACGATAGCCCAAGCTTTTCCATCTCGTCGTCGATGATTGAGGTTTTGAGGGGAACGAGGTCGTGGCCCGTCGAACGTCGGTTGGCTGCGTCGCGCTCCGCCTTCATGCTCGTCAGCTTGTCGCAAATTCCGTGCGCCAGTCCGATCTCGAACGAACGAGCCGACACACGCCGTTCGCCGGACGCGATCGTGGCGTCCTCGTTTTTGAACCGCGTCGTTTCGGTCGTGAAGGTCGCGACGATCAGGTCATGGAGGTAATGCGCCGCCTCGACGTCCGCCGGCAAGCCGAAGAACACAAACCGGATAGCGCCGCTCGCAGCGGTCTCCATCCACACTTTGCAATCGCAGAAAAGTCCGATGGCCGGCATGCATTCATCCACCGGCGCCCGCCGCCGCCGGCCGGTGTCGATCCCAAAACCTTGGCAGGACAGATCGCGCATCTCGACTTCGCTGAGCGACAGGCCATAGCGGTCGAGCAGTTCCGCCACTTTCCTGGCGGACGCGAGCGCCTCCTGCTCCGTGCAGCCCTGCTCGACAGTCTTGGCGCGCAACGCCTGGATGCGTTGCAGGACGCGCATAAGTTCCGCTTCTCCGGCGCCCCGCTCGGCGCGGGAGCGCCGCGACGCCAAGAGGCGGCGGCGCAAATCCTCGAATAGCGAACGAACTTCCACCGGCGCGCGCTTTTCCGTGATGGCGCGATCGATCTCCACCGCGAGCGATTTCGAGCGACTGGCTGTCGTCGCCGGACCCGGCCGCCGCGCGGCGGTCGAGAGTCTCGATCATGACGAAGCCGATGCGCAAAAAGGCGGCAGCGATATCCGCGTGGCCATGCCGACGAGCGTTGACGCTCCGCGCCACAGCGTGAAACAGGTGGAGAGGAGAGGAGATGCGTCGCGCCTCTTCGATAATTTCGGCCGAAAGCGCCTCGCTTTCTTTCGCCCTCCTTATGGCAAAGGCAAGGCGATCAAGGTCGTCGTATTCCTCTTCTGCGGCGTTGCTCGCGCCTTCATCGAGCAAGTCCTCGGTAAAAGCGTTCAGGCCCTCAATGCGCAAGCCGCCGTGGCGCACGACATGCCGACAAACGGTGGCGGCGCAGCGTCGCGGATTGCTCATTCCTTTGCCTGGACGCACAAAGGTGAGGCCTTCTCCGAGCGCTGCGGCGTCGAGCGGCGTCAACGGCCCCAGCGCGACAAAATCCCCGTTCGGCAGCGGCGCGAGCCAGACCGCGACGAAGGCCGACAAAGCGCCATCGGGAATTTCCGCATCTAGCAACGACAGGCTTTCGCCGTTGGCTATATCCTCGATGGCAAGCGTTTGCGGCCCAACGCGCGACTTCAACCGAATGAGATGGAAGTTCGCCTGGGCCAGCGCGTCCAGGGCGGAGCGCGTCACGTCGTCGGCGTCCGTGCGGCGCTGGCGGATAAAGCGCTCGATCGGCGCGACGCCGAGCAGCGAGGGTGAGAACAACGTCAGATAGCCTGCGAGCGCGAAAGCCTCCATGACCGGGAGGGCGTTGGACGGAGCGCTGGGATCGAAGAGCGCCTTTGCAAGCCATTGCAGCGCCGTCTCTTCGATCTTGGCAGGGGGAAGGCTTGCAACGGCGTCAAGGCAGACCTCCTCGATCCGCTGCGCGAGACGCGCGCTTGCGTCGTCCGAGGCGCGACCGTCCGAATGAGACTCTAGTAAGATTTCGCCGTTGGCCGCCCCGCCATTTCGCACACCTCGCCTTTGCAATCGACTTGATGAGACTATCATCGTCGCCGCGACTCGATGAGCTTCGGCCCCCTTTATCCACCGGGATTTGCTCAGCTGCCTTTGCCTTGGCGGAGCGGCGAGCCCGGGGAAGACGTTTTTTTGGGCCCTGGGGAATGCTTCGGCGGGGCTGAGTGTTGTTCGCCTGCCGCTACCGGAATGCGCCGCGGCACCATAGCGATTGGGCTTCAGAACTGGACTGCTTGCGCGGTCGCCTGACCGCCCAGCAGCTGGCAGCTCGAAAGTCCGCTACCCGTCGAAATCATCGGGCTCTTTCAGCAAACCCGAATTGCCCGCTTATGGCGCCAAGCCGTCCTTGCGTGCTCGACCGCTGATCGTTCTGGAAGCAGCCCTTCGACCAAAGCCCGCTCACCGCCCATATGAGCCGGTGACGACGCGCCGAAGCCTGCGCGCTTCAATTCATTCGCCGGAGGCTCAGCGGGTCGTAGATTTTGGATTGGCGGCAAAGGCTTCGCGGGCTTTCCGCCGTTTTGCCCTACGAAGGGCGTAAGGTTTGAATGGGGCGTCGCGCAGATATTGTTCGCCGTTGACGGGCCGTTGATCGTCCGTTCCTCTCGTGCGGCGCCAGCGTTCGACCGCCGCGGCCTCAACGCGCGGCTGGCCCCAGGGCGCCGGAACATCAGCAAACCGAAGCCGCGCGACGGCGGGCAGCGCTGCGATAGTTGAGCTGACCGCGCCGCCCGCCATCGGTCACGCCCGATCTTGCTGCTCCTGCGCGATGGCGGGCGCTTATTCTTTCTGTTCCGTCTCGAACGCCATCCGGCCAAGCTTCGCCCAGACGCCGCGCGCATGTTCGGCTTCCTCGCTCTGGAGCTTTTCGGCCATCCAGAGCAGCGCGCCGTAGAGCATGGCGCGATCATCGCCGGTCAGGTCCACGATACCGGCCTTGACGACGAGGCCGCCGAGTTCGATCAGATGCCGCGTGCGCTTGCGGCGCACGACCTGCCAGGCGCGCATGTCATGCCGCGCCCGCGCCGCCTGATGGCGGTTGCGCGCCGCTTGGTCGCGCCGGAGCGCCGCTCCTGTCGCGGTCAGGCGCCGATGCAGTTCGCCGCGCCCGGCCCTGAAAAAACGCGGCTCCGCGCTTTGCCCATGCCTCCCTCTTTCCGGCGTCCTTGGTTTCGGCCAGCACGATCAGCGCGCCCGCCAGTTCGTCGGCGCTGAGGGCGTCGGCGCCGGTCGAGATGACCAGTTCGCCAAGCTGTTGCACCTTGCGGTTTCTCAGCTCTCGCGCCTTGTGTTCGAGCGACTTCAGTTCCGCGTCGAAGTCCCGTGGCTTGCGCATCATGTCCTCCATAAGCTGTTGATGGAGTGATGATAGTTGAGCGTCTGCCGGAATGCTGTAGGCTTGCCGGGATGGTGCGAGACGGTGTGATCCCTCCCGAGAATTTTTCGAGGGAGGGCGCGCTTATACGTCGTTCCGACGTGCGCATAGCCCATGTAGATGATCTGGTCGCGATGGCGATCTATCATCTTCACGTCAAGGTCATTGGCCGCAAATCCGGCTCAAGCGCGGTGGCGTCGGCGGCCTACCGCTCGGCCTCTCGGTTGCGAGACGACCGGCTTGAACGCAGTCACGATTTTTCGGCCAAGCGCGGCGTCGTCCATTCCGAGATCATGCTGCCGGAGAGTGCACCGGAGGCGTGGAGCGACCGCGAACGGCTTTGGAACGATGTCGAGGCGTTCGAGGTCAGGAAAGACGCGCAGCTTGCCCGCGAGGTCGAATTCGCCCTTCCGCGCGAGATGACGGAGCGCCAAGGCATCGAACTGGCCCGCGACTTCGTGCAGTCCGAATTCGTCGATCAGGGCATGATCGCCGACCTCAATGTGCATTGGGATACGGCCGAGGACGGGACGCCCAAACCCCACGCCCATGTCATGCTGACCATGCGCCAGGTGAATATAAACCGGGACGAGAATGGCTTCGGCCAGAAGGTGCGGGATTGGAACCGCATCGAGATGGTCGAGCGCTGGCGCGAACGCTGGGCGGAGTTGGCCAATGAGCGGCTGGCCGAACTCGACATCGACGCACGCATCGACCATCGCAGCCTTGAGCGCCAAGGCATCGCGCTGGAGCCGCAAAGCCAGATTGGCGCGCCCGCACAGCGGATCGAGGGCGAAGGGATCGAAGCCGCCGACCGTGCCGAAATGCACCGCGAGATCGCGCGCGGCAATGGCGCGCGCATCATCGCCGATCCCGCCCTGGCGCTCGACGCCATCACGCATCAGCAATCCACTTTCACGCGCCGCGACATGGCGATGTTCGCGCATCGGCACAGCGACGGCGCCGACCAGTTCAACGCCGTGATGGTCGCGGTGCGCGCCGCGCCCGATCTGGTCGAATTGGGCAAGGACGGGCGGGGCGAAGATCGCTTCACCACCCGGCAGATGATCGAAACCGAACAGCGCCTGCATCGCGCCGCCGAACTGATGGCGGAACGGGAGCGTCATGCGGTGAACGACGCCGACAGACAGGCGGCGCTGGCGCGTGCGGAAGCGCGCGGCCTTGTCCTTTCGGGAGAGCAAGCCGACTCCTTGGCGCATATCACGGACGGACGCGATCTCGGCGTCGTGGTCGGTTACGCCGGAACGGGAAAGAGCGCGATGCTGGGGGTGGCGCGCGAAGCCTGGGAAGCGGCGGGCTACGAGGTCCGGGGCGTGGCGCTGTCCGGCATCGCCGCCGAGAATCTCGAAAGCGGATCGGGTATCGCGTCGCGCACCATCGCCAGCATGGAACACGGTTGGGGACAGGGCCGCGACGTGCTCACCGCTCGCGATATCCTGGTGATCGACGAGGCGGGCATGGTCGGCACGCGCCAGTTGGAGCGCGTGCTGTCCCATGCGGCGCAAGCCGGCGCCAAGGTGGTGCTGGTCGGCGACAGCCAACAGTTGCAAGCAATAGAAGCGGGCGCGGCGTTCCGCTCGATCTTTGAGCGCCAAGGCGGCACGGAGATCGGCGAAGTGCGCCGCCAGCGGGAGGATTGGCAGCGCGACGCCACGCGCGATCTGGCGACCGGCCGAACCGGCGCTGCGATCCATGCCTATGACCGCCGCGGCATGGTGCATGAGGCGGCGTCACGGGAGGACGCGCGCAAAAATCTGATCGAACGCTGGGACCGCGACCGGCAGGCGTCGCCCGACCGCAGCCGCATCATCCTCACCCACACCAATGACGAGGTTCGCGCGCTCAACGAGGCCGCGCGCCAACGGATGCGAGACGCCGGCGATCTGGGCGAGGACGTGCTCATCACGGTCGAACGTGGCGAACGCAGCTTCGCCAGCGGCGATCGCGTCATGTTCCTGCAAAACGAGCGCGGTCTTAGTGTCAAAAACGGCACGCTCGGGACCGTCGAGAAGGTCAGCGCCCGGTCCATGTCCGTGCGCACCGACGACGGCCGCAGGGTCTCGTTCGACCTCAAAGATTACGACCGCATCGACCATGGCTATGCCGCGACCATCCACAAGGCGCAGGGCATGACCGTGGACCGCGCCCATGTTCTGGCGACGCCGGGCATGGACGCCCACGGCAGCTATGTCGCCCTGTCGCGCCACCGCTCGCGTCTGGACCTGCATTATGGCCATGACGACTTCGCCAGCCAGGAGCAGCTTGCCCACACCCTGTCGCGCGACAGGGCCAAGGATATGGCGTCGGATTACGAGCGCGTCGATCCGGCTCAGGGCTATGCCGAACGGCGCGGGATCACTTTCCGCGCCCGCGTCGCCGAAATCGTGCGGAAGATCGTGCCGGAGAAGATGCGCGGCATGTTCGACGGTCTGCGCCTGCCCGCCGATGGCGGGCAGAGGCCGGAAAGGAAGGTGGCGGAAAGGAAGGTGACGGAAGACCCGGAAACGGCGTTGCGCCGCGCCCGCACCAGGGCGCTCGTCCGCCATGCCCGCACGGTGGGCGCGATCTTCGAGATGCAGGAGCACAGGAGCGGGGCGGCAAGGCCAGCCGGGAGCAGGTGAAGGAATTGCGGGAGGCCCGCAAGGTCTTCGAGGAGGTGCGGCCCTATGGCTCGCACGATGCCGAAGCCGCCTACAAGAAGAACCCGGAACTCGCCCTGGAAGCCGCTTCGGGCAACCCCGCCCGCGCCATCCGCGCGCTCCAGCTCGAAACCGAACTGCGCACCGACCCGCAGCGCCGCGCCGACCGCTTCGTGGAACGCTGGCGGGAACTCGGCCAGGCCAGCCAGCGCCAGTACAGGGAAGGCGACATGTCCGGCTACAAGGTTTCGCGGGCGGCGATGGGCGACATGGCGAAGAGCCTCGAACGCGATCCGCAGCTTGAATCGATCCTCGCCAACCGCAAGCGCGAACTTGGCATCTCGTTCGAATCAGGCCGCCGACTCGGGCTGGAACTCGCCTTTAGTCACGGCCTTGACCTCGGCAGAGGCCGGGGCATCGGACTTTAATGTCCTTCATAGGGGATCCGTAAATCCCCCGCCTTTCAGGCGGCGGCCAGCATTAAGTTTGTAAAACTGGCCTGAATGCCAGTCGGGAACCCGATCGGCGTTTTCAACCGGGCCTGCGGCAGGACGAAACCTTCACCGGCACAATCCAGCGACATTGGCCGAGTTGGCCCATGGGCCGACCGATCCGGCTTTTAGCCGTAACTCGAAACCACCGTCTTTTAGACGGTGGTCGTTCATCCCCGCCTATTTTCCGCCGCCTGTACGCCACGGCGCTACGACGTCTAAATCCCTCTTGCACAACAATAAGTCCTTGCTCTGTCTGGTCCTGGCAGCCGTCAGCACAAACCAGCAGGAGGCAGCGCAGCCATGCAGGCGCCAGACCGTATCGTCCGCCTAAAAACCGTTCTCACCCGGACCGGGCTGTCCCGGTCCACCATCTACCGCAAGATCGCCGAGGGCACGTTCCCCGCACAGATCAAAATCAGCGTCAACGGCGCCGGCTGGAGGGAATCCGACATCAATCGCTGGATCGCCGATCCCGTGGCGTGGCGTCCGAGAAGCGAGGTCGACTTCGATGACCGATGGCGAGATGGATAATGGCGGGGTGGGCGTCATGTCCCGTTCCCGGCGTGTGAGGCCACCCACGGCATCCGAGCAGCTTCAGAATGCGGGCGCGCAAAGGACTTCGAGAGACGTCGATCTCGTCATGGGGTGAGCAATCGGATGCGTGGAAACTGCCCACTGGACATCAATCGCGTTCGCATCGATCACGCCCGCCGCAGCGGCACGACCTCAGCGCCCTGCCGGAGACCGTCGACGTGATCGGCCCACCACTTCATCATCTCGATACGCTCGGGCCAGAAATCGGCGCGCGCATAAGCCCGGCGCACTTCGTCAGGGTCGGCGTGGGCGAGCTGGCGCTCGATGGCGTCGCCGCTCCATTTGCGGCTTTCATTCAACATAGACGATGCAGCAGCTCGGAAGCCGTGCGCAGTCATCTGGTCTTGGGAATATCCGAGCCGGCGCAGCGCGCCGTTCAGCGTGTTTTCCGAAATCGGACGCTCAACCGAGCGCAGTCCGGGAAACAGAAGGCGGCGGTGGCCGGAAATGGCGTGCAATTCCCGCAACAGACTGACCGCTTGCGGGGCGAGGGGTACGCGATGTGGACGCCGCATTTTCATCCGGCCAGCGGGGATCGACCAAACTGCGGCGTTTAGATCGAACTCGGACCATTCAGCGTTCCGCAGCTCCCCCGGCCTGACGAACGTGAGCGTGAGCAATTGCAGGGCGACGCGCGTCGTCGGATCGCCTGCGTACCCGTCGATGGAGCGCAGCAGGCCGCCAAAAGCAATAGGCTCGATGATTGCCGGCCGGTGTTTCGTGACCGGCGCGGTCAACGCTCCGCGTAGCGAAAATGTTGGATCGTTTTCACAACGGCCAGTCGCTATGCCGAATCTGAAAACCTGTCCGATAAGAGCGCGCAGTCGAACTGCGGTCTCGTAGTGCCCCCTTGCTTCTACCGTTCGAAGCGCCGCCAAAACCTCGGGGGCGGTGATGGACGCGATTGGCCTCGATCCAATCGACTGGCTGGCGAAGCCAAGCGCCCATTTATTTTTGTAAAGCGTCTTTTCGGTCTTGCCCTCGCGGCGCTTCTTTTCGATCAGTTCGTCCGCGATAGCGTCAAAGGTGTTATTCCGTTCAACAGCCTCGCGGACCTTGTCTTGCTTCCGCTGCTCGCCCGGATCAATGCCTTTTGCTAAAAGCGTTTTGGCCTCCTCACGAAGCTGACGGGCATCTCTCAGGCTAACCGCTGGCCAAGCTCCCAAGGCGACGCGCGTTTGTTTCCCGCCGAAGCGGTAGGCGAAGTTCCAGAGTTTTGTGCCGGTCGCGGTGACCCATAATTGCAAGCCGCCGCCATCTGAAAGCGTCAGCCTCCCACTCTGCTTCGGCTTTGCGGCGCGGATCGCGGCGTCAGAGAGCGGCATGCTGGCCTCGCGGGAAAATTGCTGGTCTTTGTTGGTCTCAGTCACGAACGAAAATGCCACGAACCAACAAAAAGACCAACAATTTTGTTGGATGCCGGGAGACGGAGGGAAACATACAGAGACGCGAAACAGCCTGAAACGCATTACCTTTCAAGCAGTTTTGAGACAGTCTGAGATTTTCTGATACGTAAAATTGGTGCCCCTGGCCGGGATCGAACCAGCACTCCTTGCGGAACTCGATTTTGAGTTCGAGCGCGTCTACCAATTCCGCCACAGGGGCTCAGCCAGGGAGGCCCCCGGAAGAGGCGCGAAATATAGCGTGCGGCGCCGCCCCGTCAATCGCTCCCTGCGCGCGTTGCGTCATTTTTAGCATTGGTGGATTAAACAGGACGCCTTGGCCGGGCGCGTGCGAAGGTGTACCAAGGCCGCGCCCGCAAAAGATCGGATCATGATGTTCAAAAGGCTTTACGACTGGACCCTGGCGCTCGCGGAAAGCCGGCACTCGACTCTGGCGCTCGCCGGGATCGCCTTCGCCGAAAGCTCGTTCTTCCCGCTGCCGCCGGATTTGATCCTGCTGCCGATGTCGCTGGCCAAGCCGGGCAAGGCCTGGTTCTACGCCGCCGTCTGCACCGTCGCTTCCGTCACCGGCGGCGTGCTCGGCTATTTCATCGGGGCCGCGCTCTACGACTCCATCGGCCAATATATCATCCATCTCTACGGCTATGGATCGCGCATCGATTCTTTACGCGAATTCTACGCCCATTGGGGCTGGGCCTTCATTCTGGTGAAGGGCCTGACGCCGATTCCCTTCAAGCTTGTCACCATCGTCAGCGGACTGCTCGGCTATAATCTGCCGCTGTTCGTGCTGCTGGCGCTGATCACCCGCGGCGCGCGCTTCTTTCTCCTGGCGGCGGCGATGAACCATTTCGGCGACCCTATGCGCGTCTGGCTGGAAAAGCATTTCGCCTGGTTCGTCATGACCCTGCTCGCCATCATCGTCGGCGGCTTCTGGGCCGCGGCCCATCTGGTGTGACGCCATGAGCCTGTTCGCGCGCCTTCGCGCCGCCCTCTCGCCCGAAAAAGCCGCGCTGCTGGTGCTGGCGGCGGCGGCGGCCACGCTTGCCGGCGCCTGGACCTTTCAGGCTTTGGGCTTCCAGCCCTGCGAATTGTGCCTGATCGAGCGCTATCCCTATTACGCTTCCCTGCCGCTCGCGGCGGCGGCCGTCGTTCTCGCCCGCAACGCGCCGCCGCTTTTTGCGCGCGCGATTCTCGTCCTGCTGGCGGCGTTTTTCCTGGCCGGCGCGGCGCTTGCCGCCTATCACGCCGGGGTGGAGTGGAAATTCTGGCCGGGACCGACCGGCTGCACCGGAAAATTCGTCGCTGCGACCTCGATGGAGGCGTTCCGCGCGCAACTGGAGCATGTTCGTGTGGTGCGCTGCGACGCGCCGGCCCTGCGCGTGTTTGGCCTGTCGCTCGCGGCATGGAATGTGCCGATCTCGCTCGCCATCGCCTTGGCCGCGTTTTTGGGCGCGACGGCGCCCAAAAAGGCCTAGGCGCGGCTCTTGTCGCCGAGAACCGCACTGAGCGGCGTTTGCGCCGAGCCGGGGGCCAGCGGCTTTTGCTGGCTTTCGTGCGGCGCCCAGCCTGACGCCCAGACGATCTCGAAGGTTGCGCGGAGTCGCCCGTCGGGGTCGGAGAATTTCTCCCCATAGAGCGCGGCGGCGCGCAAGACCACGTCGCGGCGCAAGGGGCGTCGGGCGCCGGCGGCCATAAAATTGGTCGCGCCCATGGCGCGCAGGTCGCGCATCAGGCCGAAGGCGCTTGAATAGCGCACGGTGAAGGCGTCGCAATCGGTCACCGGCAAAGCGAGGCCAGCGCGCTGCAACAGGCCGCCGAGGTCGCGCAGATCGGCGAAAGGCGCGACGCGCGGGCTGGCCCCGCCCTCGATCTCGTCTTGCGCCTGGGCGAGGCAGAAGCGCAATTCGGCCAGGGTCTGGCCGCCGACCACAGCGGCGAGGAACAGGCCGTCCGGCGCGAGAATGCGGCGCACCTGGGCGAAAACGCCGGGCAGGTCATTGGCGAATTGCAGGCTGAGCGCGCTGACCACGAGATCGAAATTTTGCGGCGCGAAGGGCAGGGCCTCTTCGTCGGCGACCAGCGCCGGCGCCGAGCCGCCCGCCAGTTCGAAAACGGGGACTGCGCGTAAAACCAGCCGTCCCGGCGCGGCCAGCGCCCGCGAAATCGCCGGATGCGGCGAACCGAGGTCGAGCGCGCGCGCAAAAGGCCGGCTGATCGGCGCCAGGCGGAAGGCGAGGTCTTCGGCCACACGCGCGGCGACAAAATCGCAGGGTTCTTTCGCCCGCGCGGCGCGGGCGAGGCGCTTGCGCCATAAAGCGCGGTCGAAAATGAGCGGCGGCTTCGTCACAAGCCCCTTATGCGCCGCAGGGCGGTCGCCGTCAAAAGTCGCGCGACGCCGCGAAAGGGAGTAAGCTTACGCGATGTTCCGGCTGACGCCTTCGCCTTTCGCGGCGCCGAACTGGCTGAAAGACGGCGCGCTCGTCCTGAAAAAGGCCGGCGGGGCGGCGCTCGACCTGATCTATCCGCCGACCTGCCTTGCCTGCCGCCGCGCGGTTTCCGAACATGGCGGCCTGTGCCCGCAATGCTGGCGCGCCATGCGCTTCATCGAGCGCCCCTATTGCGAGCGCCTCGGCACGCCGTTCGAGACCGATCCGGCGGCGGAAGCCGGGGGGCGGACGATTTCTTCCGCCGCGCTCGCCGACCCGCCGGTTTTTGCGCGGGCGCGCGCGGTGGCGCGATTCGAGGACGGGCCGGCGCGGCGGCTGGTCCATCGCCTGAAATATTCCGACCGCGACGAACTGGCCGGGCCGATGGGCCTGTGGATGGCGCGCGCCGGCGCCGAACTTTTGTCCGACGCCGACATGCTGGTCCCGATCCCGCTGCACTGGACGCGGCTGGCGCGCCGGCGCTTCAACCAGGCGGCGGCGCTGGCGCGCGGGATCGAAAAGGTTTCGGCCGTGCCGGTCGAGACCGGACTGTTGTTGCGCGTAAAACCGACGCCGCCGCAGGTCGGGCTCACCCGACGCCTGCGCGCCCAGAACATCCAGGGCGCCTTCGTCGTGCCGGAAACGCGCAAGATCGACGCCGAGGGGTGCAGAATCGTGCTGGTGGACGACGTCATGACCTCGGGCGCGACGCTGAACGCGGCGGCCCGCGTGTTGCTGCGCGCCGGGGCGCAAAGGGTGGACGCGCTGGTTTTCGCCCGGGTGGTCAATACGTGACAATTCTCCCCATTGCCCGCGGGCTTTGGGCGATTTAAAAAAGCGTCATGAAGAAGATCGAAATCTACACCACCGCGACCTGCCCCTATTGCATCCGCGCCAAGGCGCTGCTGAACAAGAAGGGCGCCGCCTTCCAGGAGATCAGGGTGGACGTCAACCCCGCCCTGCGCCCGGAAATGGTCAAGCGCGCCAACGGGCGGACGACGGTGCCGCAGATTTTCATCGGCGGCGATCACGTCGGCGGTTGCGACGACCTTCATGACCTGGACTACGAAGGCCAGCTCGATCCCCTTCTGGCGGATTGAGGCCAGCCATGATCCGCTTCGCCCTCGCCTGCGCCAATGGCCACGAATTCGAAAGCTGGTTCGCCAGCAACGAATCCTATGACTTCCAGATCGCGAACAAGCTCGTCTCGTGCCCCTATTGCAATGGGACCGACATCGCCAAGGCGGTGATGGCGCCGGCGGTGGCGCGCGCGGACCGCGCGCCGCAACAGCCGGCGGAAGCGCCGAAGCAGAATGTCGCCCTGCTGGGCGGAGCCGACCGCGGGTTGCGCGAGATGGCGCGCGATCTGCACCAGAAGATCGTCGCGGCCACTGTGGACGTCGGGACGGAATTCGCGCGCGAGGCCCGCAAGATTCACGACGGCGAGGCGCCGGAGCGTCCGATCCGCGGCCAGACCTCGCCCGAAGACGCCCGCGCCCTGCTCGAGGAAGGCGTCGAGATCATGCCGATGCCGGCGACGCCCGAGGATCTGGGCTGAAGGCTCTGCCAGTCGGGCCGGGCCGGGGCGGGGCGCGATCGGCGCCTGTCAGGGCGAGCCGAAGCCGCTCAAGACAAGGCGAAATACCCCCGCGCGGCGCATTCGCCGCCGCATCACGTCAAACGACCGGAGCTTTTTCATGAACCGCCGCTCTCTTCTTCGTCTGGCCGCTCTTGGAGCGGGTCTGGCGCTATATGCCGCCGCGCCCGCCCGCGCCGAAGACGCCAAGATCGACGTGAACGCGATCCTCAACGATCCGGCGGCGCCCGTCGGCGGCAATCCGAAGGGCGACGTCACCATCGTCGCCTTCCTCGACTACAATTGCCCGTTCTGCAAGAAGGCGACGCCGGAGCTGGAAAAACTGGTCAAGACCGACGGCCATATCCGCCTCGTCTACAAGGACTGGCCGATCCTCACCGAAGCCTCGGTCTATGGCGCGCATCTGGCGCTGGCGGCGAAATATCAGGGCAAATATGAGCGCGTTCACAACGCGCTGATGGCCGTGCCGGGGCGCGGCAACGGCGACGACGTCATGCTGGCGGCGGTGAAGAATTCAGGCGTCGACATGGACCGGCTCAACGCCGATCTCAAGGCGCATGACGCCGATATTTCCGCGCTGATCAAGCGCAATGTCGAACAGGCGCAGGCGCTCGGCCTGGAGGGAACGCCGGTGTTCCTGATCGGGCCGTTCAAGGTTGCGGCCGCCCTCGATTATTCTGATTTCAAAAAAGTCGTCGCCCGGGTCAGGGACGCGCAAAAGGCGCAGTAACACCGATTTTCACCGATCGCGACTCATCGCGACCTATGAATCCCTCGCGCGAATATCGCGGCTGGCATAGGGCAGGCGCGCCGCTCCGTCCCACGCACGACGGCGGCGGGACGGAGACGCTTGCGCGTGGATTTACTGCTTCGGCGCGGGGCAGGTGCGGATGCCCAGAATGCTGTAAACCGGGCACATCCCGACGGCGCCGGTCACCAGAGGCGCCACGCCGATCCAGCCCCACATGCCGATCTTGCCGGTATAGGCCAGTGCGATCAAGATCATGCCGACGATCACGCGCAAGCCGCGATCCAAGAACTCCCTCATTCACCGTCATTTGGCGTCCCCTCAAAGTCGTTTCTTCGAGCAACTCGACGGCCGCCCATGACCTAAGCTAGCCGAAATCCCCCGTCGCCGGAAGATGCGCCAGCCAGGCCGCAAAAGATCGCGCCCGCGCCGACCATCGACAGGCCGACGGCCAGGTCATCGCGCGGGCCTCAAGGGGAAGCTTTTCCGTGATCGCCCTGGTCGTCGGCGTGTCGAGCCGTTCGGCCTCGAGCGCGAGCAATTCTCAATCGAAGCGAATGCGCGCCATGGGAAGCGTTTCGGGTCGATGACCAGCGCAATCAGGCTTTTGGCGTCTTCCTGAACTGGGACGCCGAGGCGCCCATCTCAAGGGAGATGGCGCGGGCGCTCTCGGCGACCATCCGGCCGAGCGGCGCGATCCGGTCCTCTTCGATGCGCGCCATCGGGCCGGAGGCCGAGACGGCGGCGATCACGTCGCCGGTTTCGTCGAAAATCGGCGCGGCGATGCAGCGCAGGCCCACCGCATGTTCCTCGTCGTCGAGCGCATAGCCCTGGGCGCGAATTTTTTCGAGTTCGGCGCGCAGGGCCGAGACCGTCGTGAGGGTCTTCGGCGTGATCCTGGGCATGCCGTGGCGGTGAAGGATTTTCGCGATGGCCTTGTCGGAAGTCGCGGAAAAAATGGCTTTGCCCACCGCCGAGCAATGCATGGGCACGCGCGAGCCCGGCCGCGCGAAGACCCGCATCATCTGCCGGCATTCGACCTGGGCGAGATAGACCGCCTCGCCCTGGTCCTCCAAGGCGAGATTGACCGTCTCGCCGCATTCCTCCATCAGCCGGCGCAGGTGCGGCCGGGCGAGCGCCGCAAGGCTGCGGGTCTTGATGAAGCCGCAGCCGGTCATGAAGGCCTGGACGCCGATGGTCCAGATGCGCCGGTCGTGGCTGAAGCGGACATAGCGTTCCTGCTCCAGCGTGAGCAGGAGCCGATGCGCGGTCGAAGGCGGCAGGCCGACCTGCTGCGCCAACTCGGTGAGCGTGGCCCCCTCGTCCGGGGCCTCGGCGATGCGGTTGATCAGCGACAGCGCGCGCGCCAGCGACTGGACCTGATCGGAGCCGCTCCGCGTCTCGCCCTTGCCGCGTTTTGCCGCGCTGCGGCTTTTCACTGCGGGTTGGCGCGCCATATCGTCCCCCGTTTTCAAAGGCTGCGGAAAGCGCTTTTTTTTAAGCTTTCCAGGCAACTCACGCCATTTTTCCACGATACGGGAATTCTTTGCCATTGTCGCCATAAAATGACGGAAAACGACCGGATGAAAATGTATAATATGCTGTTTTGACGTAGATAATCATCAGCATTTCCATATCGTGGAAGCCATCTCGAAATCCTGCCCGGTCCTGCGATAGAAAATTCACGACCAATTCGCGCCGGGAGGACGCCATGCCGAAGATGAATGCGATGGACGCCGCCGTGGCGGTGCTGGAGCGCGAGGGCGTGAAAGTCGCCTTCGGTGTGCCCGGCGCCGCGATCAATCCGCTTTACGCCGCCATGCGCCGGCGCGGCTCGATCCGCCATATTCTCGCCCGCCATGTCGAGGGCGCCTCGCATATGGCCGACGGTTTTTCCCGCGCCAAGCCTGGAAACATAGGCGTCTGCATCGGCACCTCCGGCCCCGCCGGGACCGACATGATCACCGGCCTTTACGCGGCGGCGGCCGATTCGATCCCGATCCTGTGCGTCACCGGCCAGGCGCCGCGCGCCCGCCTCTACAAGGAGGATTTTCAGGCCATCGACATCGAGGCCATCGCCAAGCCGGTCGCCAAATGGGCGGTGACGGTGCGCGAGCCGGCGCTTGTGCCCCGCGTCTTCCAGCAGGCCTTTCACCTGATGCGTTCGGGGCGCCCGGCCCGGTGCTGATCGACCTGCCGCTCGACGTGCAGATGTCCGAGATCGAATTCGACATCGACACCTACGAGCCTTTGCCGGTCTACAAGCCGGCCGCGACCTTGCAGCAGGCGCGCAAGGCGCTGGAAATGCTCAATCAAGCGGAGCGGCCCTTGATCGTCGCCGGCGGCGGGATCATCAATGCCGACGCCAGCGACCTGCTGGTGGAATTCGCCGAACTGACCGGCGTCCCGGTCATCCCCACGCTGATGGGCTGGGGCGCGATTCCCGACGACCATCCCCTGATGGCCGGCATGGTCGGGCTTCAGACCAGCCACCGCTATGGCAACGCCACCTTCCTCGAATCCGATTTCGTCTTCGGCATCGGCAATCGCTGGGCGAACCGCCATACCGGCTCGATCGAGGTCTATGCCAAGGGCCGCAAATTCATCCATGTGGATATCGAGCCGACCCAGATCGGGCGCGTGTTCGGGCCGGATTACGGCATCGTGTCCGACGCCCGCGTCGCGCTGGAATTGTTCATCGAAGCCGCGCGCGAATTGAAGGCGGCGGGCAAGCTGAAGGACCGGGCGAAGCTGGGCGGCGTCCTGCCTGCATCGCAAGAACAACATGCTGCGCAAGAGCCATTACGATCAGGTCCCGCTGAAGCCCCAGCGCGTCTACCAGGAAATGAACGAATGTCTCGACCGCGACACCTGCTATGTCACCACCATCGGCCTGTCGCAGATCGCCGGCGCGCAATTCCTGCATGTCTATAGCCCGCGCAACTGGATCAATTGCGGCCAGGCGGGGCCGCTCGGCTGGAGCCTGCCGGCGGCGCTCGGCGTGCGCGCGGCCGATCCGGACAAAAAGATCGTCGCGCTCTCGGGCGATTACGACTTCCAGTTCATGATCGAGGAACTGGCGGTCGGGGCGCAGCACAAGCTGCCCTATCTGCATATCGTCGTGAACAATTCCTATCTCGGCCTGATCCGTCAGGCCCAGCGCGGTTTTGCGATGGATTTCGAGGTGAGCCTCGCCTTCGAGAATATCAACGCCTCGGCGGAGGGCGATTCCGTGCCCGGCTACGGCGTCGATCACGTCGCGGTGGCGGAAGGCCTTGGCTGCAAGGCGATCAGGGTGAAGACGCCCAACGAGTTCAAGGAGGCCTTCGCCCGCGCCAAGGCGCTGATGGAGGAGCATCAGGTTCCGGTGGTGCTGGAATTCATCCTTGAGCGCGTCACCAATATTTCGATGGGAACCGAAATCCACAATGTCAACGAGTTCGAGGACATCCTGTGCCTCGACCCGAACCTGTCGATCCGCAAAAGCGAGGATTTCGAGGCCGCCGCGCCGCCGCAAAGGCAAGTGGCCGACGCCTTCGCCGACAAACGCTGATCTGATTCAAACGCGCCGCCGCCGGAATCCCGAGGAAGACCCATGCCGAAATTCGCCGCCAATCTGACCATGCTGTACAACGAACTGCCGTTCCTGGAGCGGTTCAAGGCCGCGGCGGACGCCGGCTTCAAGGCCGTCGAATTCCTGTTCCCGTATGATTTCACAAAAGAGCAGGTCGCGGCGGCGTTGAAGGACAATGGCCTCGCGATCGCGCTTCACAATCTGCCGGCGGGCGACTGGGCAAAGGGCGAGCGCGGAATCGCCTGCCATCCCGATCGCGTCCAGGAGTTCCGCGATGGCGTCGAAACGGCCATCGACTACGCCAAGGCGCTGAATTGCCCCCAGGTCAATTGCCTGGCCGGCATTCTGCCCGAGGGCGTGAGCGCGGACAAAGCGCGCGGCGTGCTGATCGAAAACCTGCAATATGCGGCTGAAAAGCTCGCGGCGGAAAAAATCGGCCTGCTGCTGGAGCCGGTCAACAGCCGCGACATTCCAGGCTTTTTCGTCGATCGCCCGAGCTTCGGTTTTTCGCTGCTCGACGCCGCCCGCGCCAAGAACCTCAAGCTGCAATATGACATCTATCATGCCCAGGTGATGGAGGGCGATCTCGCCAATACGATCGCGCGCGAATTCGCGCGGATCGGCCATATCCAGCTCGCCGACAATCCCGGCCGCAACGAGCCGGGAACCGGCGAGATCAATTTTCCTTATCTGTTCCGCCGCCTCGACGAGCTTGGCTATTCCGGCTGGATCGGCTGCGAATACAAGCCGAAGACGACCACCACGGAAGGCCTGTCGTGGGTCAGGCCCTATCTGTGACCAAGGCGCCGACGCAAATATCTGATCTGGAGACGAAAATGGCGAATATCGGTTTCATCGGTCTGGGCGTCATGGGGCGGCCGATGGTCGGCCATCTCATCGCCGGCGGCCACAAGCTTCATGTCGCAACCCGCAGCGCCGCGCCCCAGGATCTGCTCGACCAGGGCGCCGTGGCCTGCGCCAACGGCCGCGAGGTGGCGCGCAACGCCGACATCATCATCACCATGGTGCCGGACACGCCGGATGTCGCCAAGGTTCTGTTCGGCGCGGACGGCGTCGCCGAAGGCCTGACGGCAGGAAAAATCGTCGTCGACATGAGCTCGATCTCGCCGATCGAGACCAAGGAATTCGCCAAAAAGATCAACGCGCTGGGCTGCGATTATCTCGACGCGCCGGTCTCCGGCGGCGATGTCGGCGCCAAGGCGGCGACGCTCACCATCATGGTCGGCGGGCCGGAAGCGGCGTTTGAAAAAGTGAAGCCGATTTTCAAACTGATGGGCAAGAACATCACCCTGGTCGGCGGCAATGGCGACGGGCAGACAACAAAAGTCGCCAATCAGATCATCGTCGCCCTGACCATCGAGGCGGTCGGCGAGGCTCTGGTCTTCGCCTCCAAGGCGGGCGCCGATCCCGCCCGCGTGCGCCAGGCTTTGATGGGCGGCTTCGCCAGTTCGCGCATTCTCGAAGTGCATGGCGAGCGCATGATCAAGCGCAATTTCGCGCCGGGCTTCCGCGTCGCCTTGCACCAGAAGGATTTGAACCTCGCCTTGCAGGGCGCCCGTAGCCTCGGCGTCAGCCTGCCGAATACGGCGACCTGCCAGGAGCTGTATAATGCGGCGGTCGCCGCCGGCGGCGCGGCCTGGGACCATTCGGCGCTGGTGCGCGTTCTGGAAAAGCTGGCCGATTTCGAGATCGGCCAGAAATAGGCGAGATTAGGGCGCGGGGAGAATCGGCGATGGACGAGCGCGCGCTGTTGAGAAAAATGTTCGACGCGGCGGTGGCCGCCGCCGCGCCCGATCTCGTCGTCCCGCCGCATCTTCCCCCGCCGCCCAAGGGGCGCATGATCGTCGTCGGCGCCGGCAAGGCCGCCGCTTCCATGGCCCGCGCGGTGGACGCCAATTGGCCCGCCGACAAGCCGCTCAGCGGCCTTGTCGTGACCCGCTATGGCTATGGCGTAGGCAAGCTCGACCGCATCGACGTGGTCGAGGCGAGCCATCCGGTCCCGGACGAAGCGGGACGACGCGCCGCGCAACGCATTTTCGACATGGTGCATGGGCTCGGTCCCGACGATCTGGTCCTGTGCCTGATCTCGGGCGGCGGCTCCTCGCTTTTGTCCCTGCCGGCGCCGGGCGTGACGCTCGCCGACAAACAGGCGATCAATCGCGCCTTGCTGCGCAGCGGCGCCAATATCAACGACATGAATTGCGTGCGCAAACATCTCTCCGCGATCAAGGCCGGGCGCCTCGCGGCGGCGGCCGCCCCGGCGCAGGTGGTGTCGCTGATCATTTCGGATGTGCCGGGCGACGACCCTTCGGTCATCGCCTCCGGTCCGACCGTTCCCAATTCCAGCACGCTGGCGCAGGCGCGCGACGTGCTCCGGCGCTACAATATCGAAGTCCCGTCCGCCGTCGCGGCGCTGCTCGACGATCCCGCCCGCGAGACGCCCAAGCCCGGCGATCCCGTCTTCGCGCGCAATTCCGTGCGGATGATCGCCACGCCCCAGGCCTCGCTCGAAGCCGCCGCAAACATCGCTCGCGCCGCCGGGGTCGCGCCGCTGATCCTGGGCGATGCGATCGAGGGCGAGGCGCGCGAGGTCGCACGGGTGATGAGCGGCATGGCGCGCCAGGTTTTTGCACACAACCAGCCGGCGCCCCCGCCCTGCGTCCTGATTTCCGGCGGCGAAACCACGGTGACCGTGCGAGGAAAGGGCAGGGGAGGGCGCAATGTCGAATTCCTGCTGTCGCTCGCCATCGATCTCGACGGCCTGCCGAATGTCTACGCCATCGCCGGCGACACCGACGGCGTCGATGGGGCCGAGGAGGTGGCCGGCGCCATTGTTTCGCCCGACACTCTTCCGCGCGCGAGGAATTTGGGGCTCAACGCCAGGGAAAGGCTCGCCGACAATGATGGCCACGGTTTTTTCGAACGCCTGGGCGATCAGGTCGTCACCGGCCCGACCTTCACCAATGTCAACGATTTCCGGGCGATCCTGATTTCGAGTGGCAGGGGCGGGGCCTTTCCGGCCGATCGCGGATGACGCCCTCATGGACAAAGGGCTGGCTTGAATACGCCCTCGTCGAATGATCATCTGACGTTCAGGCGCAATAAAAAACGACGCCGTGCGGGGGGGGGAAATGTTCGCGCAGCTTCTGACGCCGGTCGGGAACAGCCTCGGCCTTTCCTTTCTCGCCGCCGCTTCGCCGGTGGCGATGGTGCTTCTCCTGCTCGGCGTCTTGCGGCGCCCGGCCTGGCAGGCGGCTTTGGCCGGCCTCGCGACCGGCCTCGCGGCGGCGATTTTTCTGTGGCGGCGCCCGCCGCGCTCGCTTTCGACGCCGTGGCCGCCGGCGCTGTTTTCGCGCTCTGGCCGGTGATGTGGATCGTGGTCAATGCGCTGCTGCTCTATAATGTCGCGGTCAAGTCGGGCCGGTTCGACGCCTTTCGCGTCTGGATACTCAACCATCTGCCGAACGACCGCCGCATCGTCCTGGTCGTGATCGGCTTCTGTTTCG